>JAZBLF010000007.1:195346-229671 GCA_037033105.1 Bacteroidota bacterium | reverse complement strand
CTCATACTTCGCTGAAATGGTGGCCATTGTTTCATTATTAAAAAGTCCGGTGTTGGACAGATAATTGATGATAATGGTAAAAACCAGAGCAACCATATTTAAAATTTGAAATCTCCTTATCATAATTTATTTTTACGAATAGTACGTCGTGCTTTTATTCTCCCTGTAAATTAGTCAAATATTTGCCAGGTGGGGAAATTTATATTTTAAAAGGGTGATATTAAAGGTGACTATATGTATCAGCGTTTGCTGGCAGAAGTTATCAGCTCTATCATTAATAGCCGGGAGATTCCAGCTAATATGCCATGTTTTTGTTGTAGTTTACATCTTTAACTCGTATTCAACATGATCATCTTCCAGCTCTGCAATCTGAAGAAAATTAAGCTTCTCCATAAGGTTGATTGCTTTTTGGTTTTGTTTTGTTGTAATAGCCCATATCCGTGATAGTCCTATTTCATTTAGTCCAAAATCAATAGCTAACGACATCGCCGACGTCATATAACCTTGCCCTTTGTATTTGGATAACAAAACACACCCAAGTTCTCCTTCACCTTTGTCAAATCCGCGGTAGTAGCCGCATGTGCCCAAGATTCTGTTGGTAAATCGGTCTGCAATGCCCCAGTGAATAGAATTGCCACTGAGATAATCTTCATTAATTCTGGTTTGCATCTCTGTTGCCTGCTCCATCGTTGTCGCCTGAATCGCATCATAAAAAGAGATTTCGATAAGATCCTTCATATCATCAGACTGGATTTCTCTTAACGATAGTTGTTCATTAGAAATGACTGGAAAGATTTCGTACGGTGGTCGTTTCATTATTATTTTGTCTTTGTGAATGTGGAAATAGGAACAGAGTTTTAGGTTTATGAGCCTATCATCATAAAGTCCTTAATGACATTTTTTTTGATGTAATAAGAAATTGGTCCAACTAAAAATTCAATGAGGATATATCCCTGAAAATGGTTTTGACAACGCCTCTGGTCTCCACAACATCGTCAGTTCCGATTGGAATCTCTGGAAATTCTTTGTTGAGCGGCGTCAAACAGTTCTTTTGTAAATCTATCTTTTTTGCTGAAAAGCCTTCACCCGCCAGGTAAACAATGGCAAGATCACCGTCTTTAGCCTCCATGTCTGACCTGATCACCAGATAGTCTCCTGGCATTATGTACGGATAGTTGGACATTCCTTTGGCTTTTCCGATAAATGTGGCCTCGGGCTTGGACAGAAACTTTTCATCCAGACTGATCCTTTTGCCTGCGAAATCTTCTGCCGGTGACGGAAATCCATTGGCAATATTGCTGTGAAGCTCTACATAGTATTTCTCACCATCTTTTTTTACAGGATAGAATTCGATTTCGCTGTAAATATTGTCTGCTTTTTTTAGAATCATGATATCGAAATTAAATCATCCCACTTTGTTGTATAGCACTTTGACAGTTTTTCCCTAAGCATTTTTTCTCTTCTTTTAAGATCATTAGAAGCGAGTGTGACTACCGGGTCCATCCTGGATATATTCATTGAGTCCATCACCTTCATCAGCTTTTCATGCCGCAAATCCTCGTTGAAAAACAGATTGCCCTGCCTGTAAGGCTGCGGGGAAATGCCGTGTACCACAACACCTGTTTTCTTATAACCATAACCTTCTCTAAAGATGATATCAAGTGCTTTCCTGGCATATTTTGCAATAGTGATGTCTGAATTGGAGGCAAATGGCAGGTTCAGGACGACTTTATTGGAATACTGCGGTTCGTTTTCTTTGAACATGTTAGTGATAAGAAATACCTCTATCTTGCTGCAATAAGACTGCTCGCGCCGTAGTTTTTCTGCACAACGGGTCGCAAAGTTGGAAACGCGTTCTGCAATATGATGATACAGGTACTCATCGTGTGCAAAACTGCGAGTTGTAGCAATGGCCTTCTTTCGCTCCGTTTCTTCCAAATCCAGATAATTGAGTCCGGACAGTTCTTTCTTGAGTCTAAGGCCAACCATACTGAGCTGTTTGTTCACCGTATAGTCGTCCAGCTGCGTGAAGTCATAAGCAGTACGAACGCCCCACCCTATTAGTTTTTTTGACAACTGGCGGCCAATGCCCCAAACCTCTTCAATCGGCAGCCATTTTAGCGCCTTAATCCTTTTTTCTTCGCTGTCCATTACATAAACCCCGTCCAGTTGATCAGAAAATTTTTTCGCTATTTTATTAGCCACTTTTGCCAAAGCCTTAGTGGGTGCGAAACCAACAGATACAGGAATCCAACAGTTTTTCTTTACGACAGATCTCATTTCCTGCCCGTAGCGGTTAAGATCATTATTGATAAATCCTGTAAATTTCAGAAAGATCTCGTCTATCGAATATACCTCAGCTTCAGGCGTAAATGCCGAAAGCGTATTCATTACCCTTCGGCTCATATCATCATACAGTTCGTAATTGCTTGAGAAAATATGGAGGTCTTTGTTTTCACTGAATTCCTTGAGCATAAATGCCGGAAGACCCATTTTGATGCCCAGATCTTTTGCCTCGTTACTCCTGGCGATAACACAACCGTCATTATTGGAAAGTACCACAATGGGTTTACCGTTCAGTTCCGGCTGAAATGCTCTTTCTGAGGAGGCGTAAAAGTTGTTGCAGTCGACGAGGGCAAACATAGAAAGGAGGAATGAATTTTGGTGTAAAGTTATACAAATTGAATCTTAAAAAAGTAAACTTATGTGCTACAGATTTTCAACCCAATTTACGGCCAAACAGCTCGAGGAATATTATAATGCTTACGAGCTGGAGCATGAATATCATCTTTTGGATGAACTGAACGGCTTTAACTACCCCGAAACTGCTATGATTATGGACAAAGCGCCTACAGAAATCGTGGTGGGAAAATGGGGATTATTTCCTTCCTGGGCCAAGCCCGATTTTCAAAAGAAAGCCAATACCCTTAATGCAAAAATAGAAACTGCAGAAACTTTGGCTTCGTATAAAAATTCCGTCAGTAACCGATGCATTATTCCTGTTCAGCATTTTTTTGAATGGCAGTGGCAGGACAGCAAAGGTAAAGTCAAAAAGAAATTCAGTATTGGTTTGCGAGACCACAAAATCTTTTCTCTTGCCGGTATTTACAATCTATGGACGAATCCTGACACAGGCAAATCTTACCGCACATACAGTATCCTTACAACGGAGGCCAACGATCTGATGTCAGAAATTCACAACACCAAAAAAAGGATGCCCGTATGCCTCAACCGAGCAATGGACAAAGACTGGTTGGAAGGCAGACCGCTGCAGGAGTTCGCGTTTCCCAATTATGATCCGAAACTGGTGGCCGAAGACAGGGATATAGGCATCGCAGATCTGTTTTTTCCAAGTGTCAACAGTGATTAGCAGAATCACAGAGAGAAATGCATTACAGACCAATACCTTCCTGTAAGTTGAACAGCTGATTTATTGGGAAGAGACTTGATGAATTTGAAAATTTATTAGAATGATCAGAGTAATAAAAGGAGATATTACCAAAGTAAGTGCTGACGCCATCGTCAATGCTGCCAATTCGTCTCTGCTGGGAGGCGGCGGTGTCGACGGTGCTATTCACAGAGCCGGCGGGCCTGAAATTCTTGAGGCCTGTAGAAAAATCATAGCCAGACAGGGTGGCTGTAAGACTGGCGAAGCTGTCATTACAACCGCTGGCAGGCTTCCAGCAGAATTTGTGATCCACACTGTAGGGCCGGTATGGAATGGAGGTTCGGAGAATGAAAAAGAACTGCTCATGAACTGTTACTTAAATTCTTTGAAACTGGCCGTTAAGAATAATTGTCAATCAATAGCCTTCCCCAATATCAGCACCGGCATTTACGGTTATCCAAAAGAAGCAGCAGCCGTTGTTGCTGTCAAGACAGTCAGGGAATTTCTGATGCATAATTCTGCCTTAGAAGTTATTTTTGTAAGCTTTGATGAAGAGAGTGAGCAAATATTAAAGTCCGTACCCAAAGGATAAGTTCACTAAAATTTGAATTAAATAAGCTGCTGAATCTTTTTGTGAGCACTTCTTGAGAGATCGACGATCCTAAATTATCCCTATAAACATTTGAAGTATCTGATACTTCGTAACTAGATCTATGCAATTCGTACTTAAGCATAATATTCACTATAAAAACCAATAGTAGCATGTGTATCTATCTTAAAGATGATTTGTTTAATCCCACTTCTTCAGATTATAGGCTCCGTTCCAAAATTGATATTCCAAGTGTGAGGATGTAATAAAGGCTTCTGTCATCCGTGCCCTAATATGGCCTGTGGTCTCAGCAGCAACCTTGTCACAAATAGTAATGACCTCGGAAACGGCCTTCTCAAACTCTTCACCACCATAGGTATCGATCCACTTTTTATAAGGATTAGCGTCTGTCACGTGATGGTTAGAAATATACGTTCCAACCTTCTGATATATCCAAAAGCACGGCAGCAGTGCAGCCATCCCTATTTCGACGGCTTCCAAGGATGCTGTACTTTTAATAAAATGGACGTAATGGTGACAAGCCGGCTGCATAGTCCCTTTTTCAGTCACGCCAAAATCTTTAAAAAAGCAGTCGTGTAGGGTGTTTTCGACTACAATTGCAGTCTCTGCATACTTCAAATAGCTTAACGTATGCCCAATATGATGAGCGCGTGCCGCGACCAGGGCCAGAGCTCTTCCGAAATGTTCCAGATAAAGTGAATCCTGAGCCATATAAAACTTGAACTTTTCTTTAACCAGTGCGCCACTGGCCAGTTCACTAACAAACGGCATTGTGAGAATCGATTGATATTTGTCTTCAATTTGTTTCCATGCATCTTCAGACCAACTCATTTTTAATTAATTTATTTGGGTTAAAAAAATGATTTAAAGGACCATTTCCACTGCCGGTTTTAACATCTAAACCATTAGCTATAGCCTCAAACACATATTGTTGTGCAAGCTCCACTGCATTGTAAAGGTCCTCACCTCTTGCAAGGAAGGCTGCAATAGCTGACGAAAGGGTGCAGCCCGAGCCATGGGTGTTATTGGTTGTAAATTTCTCAGTTTCGTACCTTTGAGATATTCCACCAGCTCCTAAAAATAAAGAGGTAACGGTAGGCGTCTCCTGATGGCCGCCTTTCAGCAAAATATTTTTACAGCCAAACTTCAAAATAATACTTCCCGCAATTTGCATTTCCTCTAGAGTAGTGACTTCCATATTCGCAAGAATTGCCGCTTCGTCCATATTGGGCGTAATGATATCCGAAACAGGGAAAAGCTGTTCAACAATGGTTGAGATTGTCTCTTCTTCTATCAATCGATGTCCACTCGTTGCAACCATTACTGGATCAAACACGATGGGAATCTGTGGATATTTTTTTAAGGTGCTTACAATAACCTCAACAAGTTGCGGCGTATGCACCATTCCGATCTTGATTGCACTTGGTAAAATATCATCCATAACGGCTTCTATCTGATCCCTTACGGCTTCTATGGGAATTGGATATATTTTTCTCACACCCTGTGTGTTTTGTACCGGCAATGCGGTCAGAACCGATGTTGCGTAACATCCCAAAGCTGAAAAAGTTTTGATGTCAGCCTGAATTCCGGCGCCGCCACTTCCGTCGAAACCTGCGATGGTCATTACAGATGGATAAGTAAATTTTTTCATTTCAGAATTTGATTTTTAATTTCATATGCTGCCTTTTCAGGATCCTTCGAAGCGCAAATGGCAGACACCACTGCCAGAGTATCTGCCCCGGCTTTTATGATCGCATCTGCATTCGACACATTGATATTCCCGATAGCAACCAGTGGTTTGCCGGTAAGAGATCTTATTTTGGCCAGACCATCAAGACCCCACTCAATAATGGTATCTTGCTTGGTATTGGTTTTAAAAATAGGACTGATGCCCAGATAGTCCGATAGGGCCGCATTCTGACTTTTCAACTGTGAAAGCGCTTCTATCGAATATCCAATGATTTTTTGTTTGAAAAAATTTTGATCTCTGAGAACTGACGGAGCTGTATCACTATTTCCAACGTGAACCCCGGCCGCACCTATGTCCTTAGCCAAATAGGTATCATCATTGATGATCAGCGGAACATCGTACTTATTCGTAAGTTCTTGCAGTTTTAGAGCTCTGTAAAGAAATTCTTTTGGATCACAATTTTTCTCACGAAGCTGGATGATGTCGACCCCTCCGATAATGGAGTGCTCTGCCACCTTAAGAAAATCTGCCCCTTTACAGTCTTTTTCCGAAATGACCAGATACAACCGATAGGGAAATAATGGATGAAAGCCCATTATTTCTCTATTTTTAAATGGTGCTGAAATTCCTGTTCTGTGATATTATAAAGTTTATCGGTAATATTCAACTGCAAACTTCCGGGTCCTGGACTCGCCTTCGCTGCTAGTTCTCCTGCAATACCAATCAGAGCCATTGCAGCGGTGACAGCTTCAGTCTTATTTTCCACAACAGCTATGAATGCACCGATCAATGCCGAGGCAGTGCAGCCAAGTCCGGTTACCTTTGTCATCATCGGATGTCCATTTTTCAGATAAATAAACTGATCGTGGCTTACTACAATATCAGTTTCTCCGGAGATACAGACTACCGATTTGCAGGTATTGGCCAGAAACAGGGCGGCTTCAATGGCTTCGTCACTTTTTGCAGTACTGTCGACGCCTTTTGTGTTCTCTTTATTTACTTTCGCCAGAGAGATAATTTCTGAGGCGTTCCCCCTGATCACTGTTGGGTTTAAAGCCAGCAGTTTGTCCAAAACCAGATCGCGATACGGCGTCGCACCTGCTCCTACGGGATCGAGTATCCAGGGTTTTTGTAATTCGTTGGCTTTTTTTGCAGCCGTAAGCATTGATGCTTCCCAATATTCGTCGACTGTACCAATATTAATTACAACTGCATGAGAAATAGTTACCATTTCTAAAACCTCCGATTTTGCGTGGGCCATTATTGGTGATGCACCAATTGCTAAAAGAGCATTGGCAGTAGTATTCATCACAACGTAATTGGTGATGTTGTGAACAAGTGGCGAGGTTTTTCTTACGTGTAGGATGTGTTGCCAAAGGGTGTTATCCATTCTAATATTTTATTTTTAAATAGTAGCTTTAGGATCAACAGGGCAAGAGTTATCATTGGTTTAATAATAACCTATTGCTTTTCCCTACGTCGGTGTTAGCCGTATCAGGTTCAAAGGGACTGTCTCAATTCTTTTTTAGAATACCCCTAAAGCGAAATACAAATGTAGAAAAAATTTTTAAAGCTTTTATTTCTGTCAGCAGCTTTAGTTGTTTTTATTGGAGATTTCATATAAATCATTATTTCAAAGCACGGATTTTTTTCATAAACTGACGATTAGATGAACAGAGGACAAAGATCTGAACCCTTGTTTTTTCGCGTTTTAAAATCGTTCCTCTTTTGTTCCATCCATTCAAGAAATTCTATTCTTCCGGTTTTATCACAGAGTACAGAAAGTACAGGACAGTATGCTAAAATGTTCCTCCTAAATTAGCAGTAACGCATTAAGGGCATTCAGACAGATAATGCTATTTCAGTGCAAACTCTCTGACCAAATACTTTTGACATGCATCTTGTCCCTACAAAAAGCCTCATCAATACGCTGGTTTTAGCCATCTGTTTTATAACCGTTTCTCTCACGGTAAAAGCGCAAACAATTGATCGTTTTGCATTGGTTAACAGGCACAATGTGATATTAAATGAGACCGATCCGCTTGCGCCTCTGTCAGTCGGCAACGGTGATTTTGCGTACACCGCTGACGTTACCGGTATGCAGTCCCTTGAACAATACTATTATGACAACGGAATTCCCCTGGAAACGCTAGGAACGTTTGCATGGCATTCGTTTCCAAAGACCGGCAATCTAGAACTAAAAAATGCTATGAAAGCAAGCGACTTTCATGGCCGTAAAATAATGTACGCAAGCATGGAAAAAGGTGACGCGGGACAATATTTCAGGAAAAATCCACATCCCGTGCCCCTAGGACAAATCAGCATGGTCCGGGGATCCGGTACGTCTTTATCCGTCCAGGAAATCAGTCAGGTGAATCAAAAACTCGATTTGTGGCAGGGCTTGTTATCCAGTAAATATACGATAGAAGGTCAACCGGTTTCAGTTGAAACAGTGAGCAGTCCAGATCAAAGCACTGTTGCTTTTTCTATGAGGTCAACTTTATTAAAGAATGGCAGATTGAAACAAGCCTTTCGTTTTCCCTACGCCTACGATCTGTCCATTAAAAATAAACCGCCATTTCAATGGAATAATCCCGAACGGCATCAAACCTTAGTGATCTCTCGGGAATCCAACAAAGCTGTATTGAAAAGGATTATTGATTCTACAGAATACTACGTGGCCGTTAGCTGGACAGGAAATGCAAAATTTGAATCCGACGGTCCTCACCGTTTCTTTTTAGATGCAACCGGCTCTGACAGTATTGAAATCGTCTGCCAATTTTCTCCAGAACCTTTTAAGGATATTGCTCCTTCATTCACCGAAATTAGAAAAGCAAGTGCATCATCCTGGAAAAAATACTGGACGGAAGGTGGCGCAGTCGACTTATCCGGGAGTAAAGATAAGCGTGCTTCTGAACTTGAAAGAAGGATTATCCTTTCACAGTACCTGATGAAAGTCAACTATGCCGGCTCATTTCCCCCGCAGGAGACCGGATTGACGCATATCAGCTGGTACGGAAAACATAATTCCGAAGTATATTGGTGGCACGCCGCACAGTTTTACCAGTGGAACCATACCGATTTACTGGAAAAAAGTTTCAATTGGTACAAAGCGATATTGCCTATCGCAATGAAGGTAGCTGCTTCCGAAGGTTTTCAAGGCGCCAGATGGCCTAAAATGGCAGGTGTGGACGGTAGAACAAGTCCCGGCGGTATCAACCCTTTTATCATATGGAATCAGCCAAACCCTATCTATCTGGCAGAACTTATTTATAGGAAGAACCCCAACAAAGAAACATTGAAGAAGTACAGCAATATTGTATTTGAGTCTGCTGCTTTTCTGGCCTCTTATGCATTTTACGATATAAAAACTGACATATATATTCTTGGACCTCCGCTTAAAAGTGTGAACGAGAAAACAGATGAAAATACCACTCAAAATCCTAGTTTTGAACTGGTTCAATGGTACTATGGGCTAAAAGTGGCCCAGGACTGGCGGGTTCGTAGCGGTATGTCCAGAAATGAGCATTGGGATGAAGTGCTCAAAAAATTATCGCGTCCTGCGATAAAAGACGGTAAATATCTGGAAATGGAAACAGATCCTGATATGTACGATCGAAAAGGCGGCTATTCTTCAGCAATGCTAATGAGCCTAGGATATCTGCCACAAACACCGCTGATTGATCCGAAGGTAATGCAGAGTACTTTCAATACAATCTATCAGAGAAATGGTTTAAAGAGCTTTGTGAGCTGGAGTCTCGGAAAAGGAGCAATGACAGCGGCACGGTTGGGCGACCAAAATAAAGCCATTGACATATTGTGCAATACCCTGCCCGGCGCTGTATTTTTAAAAAACGGACACGTGCAACGTGCTAAGGAGCCGTTAGCATGTCCGGCCTACCTACCGGCAAACAGTGCTTTTCTGGCTGCTGTGGCCCTCATGGCTGCTGGCTGGGATGATGGTGCTGAATATAATGCTCCCGGATTTCCGCAGGATGGAACATGGACCGTTAAAGTTGAAAATATGAACAGATTACCGTAATACTAAAACTAGGGCAATAAAGCATACATAAATTTTATCGTACTATTAATTCATTGTTCAGATGGTAACTGGAATGTTAATTTGCTAAATTTTATTGTACAAGTCTCCTGAAAATCTTAAATGGACTTGTTTACTAAATGAATGGAATTAAAAAGGAGACCTTTGTTATGACAAAGGTCTCCTTTTTAATATAAAATGGTCCAGTTATTCTTTAACGATTTTTTGAATATGAACTTTACCATCGTTAGCCTTAACACGTAGGATATATGTCCCGGTTCTCAAGCTTGAGACGTTTAGAGAAGAAAGAAATTTAGAATTTTTCAAATTAATTTTTTGACCAGCAAAATCATATATTTCAACGGATTCAGCTGTCAGCCCATCAGAAAGTTTAAAATTCAAAACATCTTTTACCGGGTTCGGATAGATTTGCAATTGTCTTGAGTTGATCACTTCTGTAGTGCCTAGAGTCGCATTCACACCTGTAACGGACATTACCCATCTTGCTGTAGAAAAAGCAGCCAGCCCACCAGTACCAGTAGCTGTAGGCGTCAAAATACCACAGGTTTCAGACGAAAGATATGAAGGCCCCGTCTGCGCGCCAGAATTTGTACCCATATAGAAAGCTTGTGGTGGCTCAACGTCGCCGTCGTGATATACTTCAAGAACAAATGTAGAACCTGCAGGAACATTTGCTGTCAAAGCTGTACCTGTGTTCACTATTGTACCGGGACTTGCAGTCGTAAGGTTAACATTTGCTGTCCCTAACAAAGCGGCAGTTCCTGTTGGAAATGTACCACCTGTCCAGTTGTAAACATTTACCTCAACCGGGAATGATGAATTAGCAGTTTGAACACCAAAATCCACTTTGGTAATCTTATAATTATAATTGATACCATAATCTGACAATTTAAAAACTCTGATGTAAGAATTATCAGCGGTATAACCATTTGCCTGGCTTCCACAAGCTACAGAACCCGTCGGAGAAACAGTTTGTGTCGCACTTTGTGTTAATACCTGCGCAAAAGAATTTGCAGTTAAAGCTATAACTGCTAAAGAAGTAAAGATTTTTTTCATAAAAACATTATTTAAATTGTGGTAAAGATAGATTTTTATTGAGAACTCTGCAACAGATAGCTTACAAATTTGTCTATTCAATTGGCTTATCAATAAAAAATAATAAATCTGGTCGCTAACTTTTCATTTTTAAAACATTCAGTATTGTTTTTTCGGACAAAATCTTTAGAATGATGAATGGTTGTTAGTTAAAATACAACCACTTCATAAATAAAATGATGATGGTGATGTGAGTGCAAATTGATTAGTTAGATTTTAAAATATTTTCATATTAAATCCTGATATAAACGATTTTTAAATTTTATAAAAAATATCATTCAGATGATCAGGGTATATTATATGTCTCTTTAAACTTTTGTCTTTCAGTGTGCATTGCCTGGTCATTTTCGGTGATGATCCTGTAGATTTTCATTCGGTTAAATGGTACATGAGACATATTTGAAACTGCAGTTGTTACCATGGTTGTATCCTCTCCCATTGATATAGTCATCAGTTCTGCTTCATTCAAATCTACCTTCTTTAATTGCAGGTAGCCTCTGTAATAGTTTAGTGCTTTCTCTTGTAATACAACACCGCCTTCCAATCCGCTAACATCTTTTTTTGCTATGTCATCTATTAATGCAGTTAACTCCTTAATTTGCTTTTTTGCAATTGAAGTTGCTACGTCAGGTTTCTTATCTACTAATGCCTGCAAACGTTTTTCCTCCAGATCGTCTGAGACTAATATACGGAAAGACTTTTTATCAGCTGAATCCAGCACTTTTTCAAAACTCCTTGCTTCTCCAGAGTTGCAGCAAGAAAGAGTAGCTATTATAAAGATAAAAATTAATTTTTTCATAGGCTGTTTATTCGTTAATTAACCAGAGTTGTCGTATTTCCTGTATGAAGGAAAAGAAAAATCTTTAGTAAGTATTGTTTTGTTAGGTCAATCTTATTTAGCGTAGTTAATTAATTGACCATAAAATGCAAGCAAAATTTAGTTCATCTATAGATCTATTTTAAGTTTTGCAGCTTCTACAGTTGTTAATAAATTGCTAATTTCATCTAGTTCTTGTAAACTTTGCAGCTGAATCAGTAAGTGATGCATTTCGTTTATAAATAGACGATCTTCTTTTCCATAGTCCCAGATTGGCTGTATGCAATTATTAAAAAGGTCAGCAAATGACCTCTCTTTCATTATAACACGAATTTTTCCGTCACTGTCCCTAATATAGTGAGCTAGATCAATTTTTAAGCGAAAAACCAGAAGTTCAGTTATTGATTGGAGGCTCAAAATAGCAGTTCCCGGATCATTAATTCCTGAACTAAGCGCTCTAATAGCTACCTCCATGAGTTGGCGTAAGCCATGATGGTGTGAGGAACTTATATTCTGGCCTCGGTGTACATTTATTAAGCTCCGTACTTCATCCTCCAGCTCACCGGAAATTTCTATTAACAGTTAATAATGGTATACCTTCTATAATAAATGTTCCCACAGGGTATTTAAAAGAAATAATAATGTTTTCTCTCCTACAGACACTCACTAAATCTTCATGGAAAAATCCTTGAAAAATGCCTGATTTGCTAGCCCTGAATGCTATTTCTGCTACTTTATCTAAATCTTGATCTACGTAAGTGTCTTTGATGATAGAAATTGCTTCCAAGGACTTGCTTGTGGTATCACAAATCTGCTGCATAATTGTATCATATTTCACGGACTGCGTGACGTAATGCAAGAAGTATATAAATAGAAAAATATCAACTACTGTGAGAGCAATCAGAAAATATGTACTGGTCGCAGGCACATAAATACCAGAATCAATATCTCTTATTGTACTGAGTAAAAAAAGAGCATATACTATTGTTCCAATGTAAACGCCCAATACAGACTGTTGGAAACGATTTCCTATTAGATTGTCCAGGATACGATTACTGATTTGCGAGGCTGCCTGATTAAGGAAAATCATTACCATACTGAAGCTAAAGATTGCTTTTTTTTGTGGTTTGGTTGGGGTAATTGCCATTACAAGAGTAGAGAAAGGAAATCCTATTCCCGGCGTGGCCATTGCTACAGCTCTGATGCCGCCGCTATGTACCGCTGGGTTTGGACTGGCTACATTTAATTTTTCCTATTTCTTCGGCGCGTTTTATCTGTATACCATCAACTGCTTTTTCATTTGCATTGCCACTTTTTTGGTAGTCAAATTTTTGAAGTACCCATCCTCCATTGTAGACAGTAAATATGAGAAGAGAATCAGATACAGCATCTCACTTTTAATTGTGATTATGATTGTCCCAAGCTCCTACCTTGCCTATAATCTCTACCAAGAGAAGAAATTTACAAAAACCGCAGATTTTTTTCTTCAGGAAGAGTTCGAAAAGAATGGCTATACACTGATCTACAAAAAAATAAACTACAATGCGAATCCGAAAACTATTGACGTAGCATTCCTCAATAAAAAATTTACGGCGGCTGAAATTGATTTATATAATAAAACACTGAACGACAACGGTCTTCCAAATACGAAATTAACGATCAGGCAGAATGATTCGGACTTGAAGTCGGAAATTCTTAGCGAAATCAACAAAAACAATAATAATCTGTCTGAAAAAGACATCGCTATCTCCAATCTTCGCTTGGAGCTGGATAGTTATAAGGTGTCAGATTCTACTTTACGCAAAGAAATCCAGATACTTTATCCGGATCTTTCAAACGTCTCGTACGGAAAGGTTGCTCAATATCCGGACACCGACAGTACAAAACTGCAGTTTGTACTGATTTACTCCGGAAAAGTGACCAACAGCCTACAGCTTAAAAACTGGCTGGAAAAAAGACTGAATGAAAAACATGTACAACTCTTGCAATTCCCGGATAATAGGCAAGCAGAATAAAATTCAGTTCCCGAATCACGGAAACCTAAAATGTTTGTGAGAATTCTGAGGTTAAAACTGAAGGTCCTTCCTCAACATGTTGGATTAATGAAACTCAATAAAACACGTTCACCAAACTTCACTATTTATCTTTTTGCTTTAAATATTCCATTACAGAGGTTGCCGTGAGGCCATGCGTCAAGATGGATACCAGAATGGTAAACGATACGACAGCCCAAAGCTCATCCTGGTAATCGAAGTCAAATTTTGTAAAAGCAAATGCTAAATAAAAAACGGAGCCCATACCGCGAATCCCAAAAAAGCCAATAGCCAGCCTCTCCCTGTTTTTTATTGTGGTTTTGTATAACGCCATCCATCCGAATAAAGGTCTGATAATAAATAGAAATACCACAGCAAAAAATACCATCTCCCAGCTTAAGGGCTTCAGAATACCCATTGCCAGTGTCCCGCCAAAGATGAGTAGTAGCAGACATAAAAGCAGTCTTTCTATCTGGTCTGTAAAAGAATGAAGTTTGTCGTGATATGTGTGTTCTTTTTCAAAATGCCTGAAAGTAATAGCACATATAAAAACGGCGATGAAACCGTAACCATGCACAAGCTCTGTAATACCATAGACCAGTAATGTCGCCGCAACCGCTACCAAACCATCTCTTGTCTTCAGGGTTTCATACTTTTCAGAAACTGTAAATAGCAGAATTCCCATTAGTTTACCCGACAGGAATCCCAGAAGAACGCCGGCACCAATGCGGTATATCACATCAAAGGCAAACCAGTGGACAAGACTTGTATCTTTTCCGGTCATAATCATGCCGATTGTGATAGCAAGCCACGTAAAAGGAAATGCGACACCGTCATTCAGTCCAGCCTCGGATGTAAGGGCAAACTTGACCTCAGATTTGATGTGTTCATTTGGAGGACCAACCTGCACATCCGAAGCCAAAACGGGATCAGTAGGAGCTAATACGGCACCCAATAAAACGGCGGATGCCAGTCCTAGACTCAGCATATAGTAACCCATCAACGCTGCGCCGGCGATGCAGAACAGCATTGTAAAAGATATCAGCTTGAGCGGTGAAGACCAGCTTTTGAACGAAAACTTACGGTCTATCTTAATCCCTGTACCCATTAGTGAAATAATAACAATCAATTCTGAGAGATGCAAAGTGATGCTTTTACTATGTTGAGGCATGGGATCAGGTAAAAACTGAGGTGCCGCAGCGTAGAGAATGAACCCCAATGCAACGTAAAAAATAGAGTAAGAAATTCCTGTTCTTTTTGAAATTTTAGGCATCCAGGCAACGCTGAAAATGGCAAAACCGAAAATGACTAAAATGAGGATATATTGATCCATAAAAGTATTGGAAGATTTAGATGTAAAATGGTTATGGATTCTGAAATGAAATATAGCCTCTACAGGCTTCTGTCATTTATCAAATATCCAGCCAGAGATTATCAAGAAGGCGTATCCGTTCTATAGCTTATGCCAGAAATAATGTCGACATATCAACAAAACGCTTATACAATTTTCGTGGCGAGCTCTACTTTTCAACTGCACAATGGACTGCAAAGATATACAGTATAATGGCTAAAAAAAGATCCCTAAAAAATTAATACCATACAATAATTTTGATAGACATTATTAATTATTTAAAAGTAAGCATTGAACATTAAGAAACATTTCACTTTAAAAAATAAAAAAATTTCTATAGCCGTATTCATTCGTACATTTAATGAAAATATTGCCAAACGATGAAAAAAAAGGTTGTTCTGATCCAAGATAATAAAGAGATTCTAGACATTATGGATGACGTTTTAACTTTCGAAGGGTTTGAAGTGACGGCATCATTAACGTTAGATCCACTACGAAATATTGACTCTATTGAGCCTGACCTTATTATTGTCGATGACCATCTGCGAGAATCGAAAGAAAGGATCAGAAATTATTGCAGAACTGAAATCAGACCCTAATACTGAAGATCTATCCGCTATTCTGACCTCCACGTCAAATAATCTGGCTGAAGTATCTAAAGAATGCAATGCAGATGACTACATCGAAAAACCCTTTGATATTGATCAGATGTTGGAGGTTGTTAGAAATAATTCGTGATTTGCGTCAAATAGTATTGGTAGAACATTTTCCTTGTGATGTTGAAGCCTGATTATAGAATTGACGGTAGAAGCTGTTAACATCATAAAGACGGCACTGCTAGTTGCAATGGCCTCTTTTTTTATATTTCTTATCAAATCTAAAGTTTTTCTACGCTTAAACTTCTGGATATCATTATCTGAATATTCTTATCAGATAAGTTCCTTGAATCAGAGAAGGAATATTGACAGTTCGTGCTTCACTTATCATCTTCATTGGATTCTCTTATCATAATGAGATGTGTGCTAATTAGCAATTTTATAAATATAAATATTAACTTTTGGATTGTTTAGCAGCCCGAGATCAACCGGTAGTAAACCGGAAACATTGACTGCAAAAGTAAGCGTGTCCCCAGCATTGGGTTGTACCAGTGAGCTTAACTTCGTTGAAATAATTGGAACTGAAGCAAGGGTAATCCCCGACAGAGATACACGCACTCCATCCAAAAGTTTTTCCTCCCACATATTATTCCATTTTTTATCAAACTCAGTCTTTTCCCTCCCAAAGCCTCTAAACTTACACCTGTATTAAAATGAAACTCATAATTGGCTAGATTGATTCCGGTCTGAGGCGCCTTATAAATGCCTGAAGTAAATAATTGCGCATTCCCTAGCTTGGTATCAGTGGATCCTGTAAGGCCAACTTTGGACCAGGAATTTCCCAAGCCAAGGTCAATTAGAGATCCGGATCCTGTTCTAGATGCATAATAAGCATTTGAATTGAAAATATCGCAACTGATCTCTTTAATTTCAGAATCTCCCGTGGAAGCGGTATTATCTCTGACGAGGATAGAATAATTACTGTTTAATGAGCTAATAACAGGTACATTACGGACTTTAAGATTTCCATTGATGTCTAGAGTAGATTTTGGCTCTGATGTATTAATACCGACCTGGCTGTAAACCTTAGCTGAAAATGCCATTGCCAAAAATAGAAGATATTTTTTCATATCTATTAGATAATTAGTGTTATTCAAACTTTTGCAGCCAAATAAATGGCCGATCAAGAGACCTCAACGAATATCAAATGAATCACTAGGTTCGTTAAATCGTCAGAGTAAAACTAATAGCTTATTTATTGTGGGGAAAACTGTTGTTGTACTTATCAAAGAATAGGCACCGGTATAAAAGAGATTAGAAAAGAAGATCAATATTTTAAGTGAATAAATGACAGAATAGTAAAATTACGACAGCTTTAAATTACGTTTGATCTAGCACGATTTTAGCTTTTTTTTCTAGAACTAACTACCAAAAGAAACTACTGACTATGAGAAAATTATTTATTTTTATAGTACTCCTGTTATTCGACGTCTATCAAGCTCAGGAATCTGAACATTCGAAAGGGCAGATAAATCTTGATAAGAAATTTCTCCAGGATTCCAATAAACTTAGTGTTGCAAAGCATAATATTCACAAGGCCAAGTCCAAAAAAAAATATCCGGATCTTGCAGACTCCTATTCAATTGCTGCTTTTACGGCGCCTTCAAGACCGGACAGACTGAGATATGCTGACAGCGCGGTTACTGCAGCTTTACTTTCAAGAAATAACATTACGATCAGCAAAGCCTTTCTCTGCAGGGGCAACATTTACCATTTTAGCTTCCGAAAATATAAGCCTGCGCTGGAGGAATATTTAAACGCTTACGAATACTCTCGAAATTCCAGCGATGACTATCTTAAAAATACACTTTTATTCTATATGAGTGTTATGAAGAGTCATTTGGGCTACTATGACTCTGCCTTGAAAGATTTCGAGAAGACCGCAGCATACTTTGCTGTAAATACGCAGAGCAGTACTGAGCATGGTATCATCTTAAACAGCAAAAAGATCTATTACAACAGCCTGCACAGAATGATCATCTGTTACCGAAATCTGGGACAGTTTGAGCCAATTGACTCATTGGTTGCTGCAGGCCTTAGCCATACAGAGAACAACCCCGATTTTGACAGGGAATATGGTTATTTTTTAAAGGAAAAAGGGATAGAGGAATTACGACTGAGGAATTACGATCAAGCACTGAAATGCTTAAATAAAGCCCTTTTACCGATGATGACGAATAATGATTTTGCCTGGACACCGGTATGTTTTTATTACATCGGTCGAATTTATGAGACTTCAGGACAAATCCATAAAGCCGTCAAATATTTTCAAAAAGTAGATTCCATTTTTCAAAAGCACCGGTTTATTCTTCCCGAGCTACGCGGAAATTTTGAACATTTAATCAAACACTACAAATCAATAAATGATCACCGGCAAGAGCTTTATTATACAAATCAACTGTTAAAAGCCGACAGAATGATTTCTAAAGATTTTGCTTATTTGTCCTCCACTATTCACAGAGAGTATGAGACAGCAGATCTGGTGAATGAGCGGGATAAGCTTGAGCGAAAGACTACGAGAGGAATTATAATAATTATAGGCCTGGCCCTATTGGCATTGGCATCTATCTTCATCATTTTTAAAAAGCTTAAAAATGAAAGGAAAGTTTCAGATCATATTAAAATAATTTCCGATCCGATTTCGGAGACTACCATTCAATCAGAAAAAATAGATTGTCAGCAGGTTGAGGAAGACGTAAAATGTCCCATTAATGAAGATATGGCTCGGAAAATTTTGTCCAAATTAAATGAATTTGAAGAAAAACTGGGTTTTGTTGAGCTTGGACTGACTATAAATAAATTAGCTGACAAATTTTGTACAAACTCTACCTATCTCTCGCAGGTGATCAACCAATATAAAGGGATGAATTTCAATCGATATCTTGGTGAATTAAGAATTAAATACATCACGGAGAAACTTTACAATGATAAGAAATACCTCAATTATAAGATCGAAGTTTTGGCGCAAAAATGCGGGATTGCGTCCAGGACAAATTTTTCCAATTTGTTTCGGGAAATCAATGGCGTAAGACCGGCAGATTTTATCAATAAATTAAAAAGAGATGCAAAATAATATCGCCGCCTCGAATTTAAAAAACTAGACGCAGCGGAAGAAAGCACAGCGACGATGATACCTCTAGAATTAATTAATGGAAGGAGAAATAATGGTAAATGTAGTGGGATAGTGCTTATTCAATTTAAATATCTTCAAGATTATGTTTTCTTTTAAGTCCGAGTTGTCTGTAAAAAGAGGGACTGAGGCCTGTTATTTTCTTAAACTGATTGGACAGATGCGCCACACTGCTGTAATGAAGTGTGTATGCTATCTCTGTGAGGTTCATTTCATTGTATAGCATCAGTTCTTTGGCTCTTTCAATCTTGTGGATAATAATAAAATGCTGAATTGTAATCCCTTTTACTTCTGAGAAAGTATTGGCGAGGTATGTATAATCGTAACCTAATTTTTCACTGAGATATTCGGATTACAATCAGCACCGACTTTTTTTGTAAAATAAATTCCGGTATGATTCAGATCATAACAAACAGAAGGTACAAGAGCATATATTTACCCAATACAATCACTGATATTGACTAAGATCACGCTAATGGCCTTTCATATAGTTGTCAGTATTAAAACCGTGATCACACCTTACCATTATGCAGAATATTTTATGCTTTAGTCACCTACACTGGGATTTCGTTTACCAGCGTCCACAACACCTGCTCACAAGATTTGCAAAAGAAAATCGGATTTTTTATTTCGAAGAACCCAGATCCGGTAACACTGATTTTTACGAAATCAGTCTGCAAGACGGCGTTTCGATTATAAAAACTTTTTTAGATAACGCCGGGGATCATCGAAATTTAAGATTGGAAAAACTGATAAACAAAGTTCTTGAAGATCAGAATATAAAAATATATTCGTGCTGGTACTATACTCCAATGGCTTTGGAGTATACCAGCCATCTAAAACCTAAGGTAATTATCTATGACTCCATGGATGAACTTTCAGCCTTCCGTTTTGCGCCGCCACAACTGTTGGAATTGGAAGAGCAATTATTTAGCATTGCTGATGTCGTATTCACCGGAGGACATACTCTTTATCAGGCAAAGAAAGACCGCCACCATAATATCCACCCTTTTCCAAGCAGTATAGATAAGCACCATTTTAAAGCGGCACGGTATAACACTGTCGACGCCGAGGACCAGATACATATTCCAAATCCAAGATTTGGCTTCTTTGGTGTTATTGACGAAAGATTCGATATAGAACTACTCCGCGAAGTGGCTTCTAAAAAGCCAGAATGGCAATTTGTAATTATTGGCCCGGTAGTGAAGATTGATGTAAATGAGCTTCCGAGAGCCAATAACATTTATTATCTCGGTCCTAAAAATTATTCAGAATTGCCTTATTATATCAGCCACTGGGATATCGCAATGGTCATGTTTGCGATCAATGAATCCACCGAATTTATCAGTCCGACCAAGACCCCGGAATATCTTGCCGCCGGTCTTCCTGTCATTTCAACTCCCATCAAAGATGTGATTAAACCCTACGGTGAACTTGATCTGGTTTATATTGCTGACAATGCTGAATCTTTCATTGCTTATGCTGAAGAAGAGCTTAAAAAAGATTCAAAAAAAGAATGGCTGACAAAAGTAGATGCCTACCTCGCCCATGAATCGTGGGATAACACATTTGAAAAAATGAATCAACTAATTAATAATATTAAAAGTACCAAAGGCATTTATGTATGATTTTTTAATAATCGGTTGCGGCTTCGCCGGATCGGTGCTTGCAGAAAGGCTGGCAAATGACGGAAAGAAAATTCTTATTGTAGATAAGAGAAACCACATCGCAGGAAATGCCTATGACTTTTATAATAATGACGGTATCCTCATCCACAAATACGGCCCCCATATTTTCCATACCAATTCAGAAGATGTTTTTAAATATCTGAGTCTGTTTACGGAGTGGCGGCACTACGAACACCGTGTTTTAGGGAGTGTAGATGGTCAGTTGGTACCCATCCCTATTAATCTTACAACAATCAACAAACTGTATGGTAAAGACTTGACTTCTGATCAAGTAACCGAATTTCTGGCATCGAAAGCTGAACAGAGAAAACCGGTTTTAACATCCGAAGATGTCGTTTTAAACGCCGTTGGTAAAGAGCTCTATGAAAAGTTTTTCCGTGGTTACACAAAAAAACAGTGGGACTTGGATCCATCAGAATTGGATGCCTCTGTCACAGCCAGGGTTCCAACGAGAACTAATGCTGATGACCGTTATTTCACGGATTCATTGCAGGCGATGCCAAAGAATGGTTATACTGAGATGTTTGAAAGAATGCTTTCGCACAAAAACATCCATATCATGCTAAACACAAACTATAAGGATATTGTGGATATCATTCCCCACGGGAAACTGATATATACAGGTCCTATTGATGGATATTTTGATTACCGTTTCGGCAGATTGCCATACCGTTCAATCGATTTCAAGTTCGAAACTTTGAACCAGGAAAATTACCAGTCAACCGGAACGATCAATTATCCCACTTCAAATCTGTATACGAGAATTACTGAATTTAAACATCTGACCGGACAGAAACACCACCAGACGACAATTGTATATGAATATCCGACTGCCGATGGCGATCCTTACTACCCAATCCCAAGAAAGGAAAATCAGGACATCTACAATCAGTATAAAAAGCTGGCGGACGAAACTCCAAATGTTTATTTCACAGGCAGATTGGGTACCTACAAATACTACAATATGGATCAGGTAGTAGCGCAGTCGTTAGCACTTTTCCGTAAAATCATCAAAGAGCAGAATGCAGGAGAATAGTCGTGATAGTTATGTGAAAAACCCGTTCCAGTCTTTTGTAATGGCGGGTTATGAGTGTGCAGATCACCTGAATGCCTTTGGAGAACGTGTTGATCTTATACAATTAACAGGGCACGACCAATTGATTAGTGACGACTATAACAGCATACATCATCTCGGCATTAGCACAGTGCGTGAGGGAATAAGGTGGAGCTTTGTTGAGAAAACCCCGTTTGTCTACGATTGGTCACAGGTTGAGGATATTATTCTTAATGCCCAAAACATTGGAATCCAGATCATATGGGACATCTGTCATTTCGGATTCCCGGATGATCTCACACCACTCCACCCCATGTTTGCTAGAAGATTTTCGGAGCTTTGCAAAGCTTTTGTTCTGAAGTATCGAAGTTTGGTTCCTGACGGGATATTGATTGTGACACCTGTCAATGAGGTCAGCTTTTTGTCCTGGTTAGGTGGAGACGCCAGAGGAACAAGTCCTTACTGTGTAAATCAGGGTTGGGAGGTAAAGTATATGCTGATGAAAGCTTACGTAGAAGGCATTGAGCAGATGAAGTCAGTGGATCCTGATCTTCTTATAATGACAACAGAACCTTTGGTTAATATTATTGCTTCGGATCCTGACAATACTTCTTCTGTGATCGACGCAGCTCATAAACATAATGAGCAGTACCAGGTTTTGGACATGCTCACTGGAAAAATATGCCCTGAACTCCGGGGAAAACCTGAATATCTAGACATCATTGGTCTCAATTTTTACTACAATAACCAGTGGACATATCCTGAGCATCAATTTATTCCGTGGAATGACACCCCGCCAGATCCGAGATGGCGTAAGCTTCAGCATCTTATTGAAGAGGTATTTTTAAGGTTTCAAAAGCCAATCGTTATTTCTGAAACCAGCCATCCAAAGGAGGACCGTCCGAAGTGGTTTAACATGATCACAAATGAGTGCATCGAAGTGCTTAACAAAAGACTCCCATTATATGGTTGTTGCCTCTACCCCATCATCGACCGTCCTGATTGGGATTTCCCAGAACAATGGCATCAAAGCGGATTGTGGGACATTAGTAATGTTGATACTTTAGAAAGAAAACTTCACAAAGAAAGTCTTCAGGCTTTGCAGAAGCTGTTAGCAGTGAATAATTAAAAACCCGTATTTTTTAAACTACCCTAGAACTTCATATTTGAAAAATAATGATATTCTGTTGCCTGGTCTTGGGTGACAGAATTCGATGGAACAATTTCTGTCCATATTTATCTAATCAGCTGTTAGACTTCAAGCACTATCATAAAGCCCTTACTACTACTACTGCTATAATTTTATACTATTCAATAAAATATTTTACGATTAATAATTCTGAGAAGATTTTGTTTTTCCAGATCCTTAATTACTCTTATTACTGTCTCGACACGAAGACCGGTAAAGTCCGCAATCTCCCTCCTTGTCAGGGGTATTTTATACGAATATAAAGCCCGATTTCTTTTTTTCCGTTTGAGATAATCTAGCAGGATTATGATTTTATCCGCTGTATTCTGCTTATAATACATGCCCGCTAGTAAGTATTTAGGAACCAGCTCAGTGGATATGTCTTCAAGCAGAAAGTTCCCTAATTCAGAATGCTGGTCTAGTAATGCCCGAAAATCCGCTCTTGGCATCTTTATCATTTCACAATCTTTTGATGCCACGGCACTGACTGGATAGCATTCATCAACAAATAAGGTAAACCCACAAATGGATTGTCCGGAATGTCTACTTTCCTGTATAATTTCTTTTCCATTGCTATCTACTATCTTCAATTTAACAGCGCCCTTCAAAATTTGGTAGTAATAGACAGGGCTATCGCCAGCAGCAAAAATAACTTCACCGTCCTTATATTTTTGGATATAAGCCTGTTTTGACTTGAGAATCAATTCATCGATCATAATTATATTTTAAAGACTTATAAGTAATTGTAGAAACCGTCCGGATGTCAGGAAGTAAAAGCTCAAGATAATAGCTGAATGCTTGGGGCTTTTTGTAAATATATGTATTTACTGACCCACATTCTTATGATTGAAATCATCAGCGAAGATCCTTTTTTATTATAAATAAATTCTAATTGAATAAGAACATATTAATATTGCCCGAACGAGCCTTACATCAAAAGAAAAACAGTTTTTTTCGTACCACACCTGGGCGCATATCACATAATCACGATTCGATTCCATTCGCCGGCTGTCGAACGCTTAACAGATCACTGCGTATTCTGAAAGGCACCGGTAGAACTGTATAAGAAATCACTTTTTTATAATCATACCGCAGGCAAAAAAAGCAATTAAGCACTTGTTAATATGTCGTCTGACTAGTATCTTATAAATCATTACTGGTGAATTCATTAAATTGCACTTTGATAAAACATCTGATGGCATGCATTGTCTTGTAATAATTTCCCTGAGTCAAGTACTCCTTCCTGAGTACGAATAGGATTCTCAAAGTAAGACTTGGTGTTTATCTTGAATAACTAATTATGCGTCAAATCATAAAACATATATGGCAGTTTATATACATTTATAATATAAAACTGAGTGAAAGGATGCTATATTCATCCAATGTCAGAGATGCACAGTAACATTATTCTGTATTTATCTTAAAAAATAATTTACCGCGCTGTTCTGTCAAATGCTAATCTAATCCAGTGAGATGATTCAAACTATATTTGCCAAAACAAATGAATTTTTTAATTATTACTTATGCTTATTAATATCGATCTACTCTTAAAATATGACGCTGTAGAAGAAGTGTTTAGCCCGTCCCAATCAATATATAGTGTGGGTGAGGAAGCTTTACATTATTACCAGATAAAGTCTGGCTTAATTAAGCTTAATCACATTGTTCAAAATGAGGAAAGCATTCAAAATATAGTGACAGCAGGTGACACCATCTGTGACTTAATGGCACTCACTGACGAAAGATTTCCACTTAACGCGGTTGCTGTAAAAGAAACAACTGTTATAAAAGTTCCAAAGTACAGATTCAAAGAACTTATAAAAAACAATCAGGATGTTTCAACAAAACTCGAAAGACACTTAGCCAGAAGGGTCTATCAAAATAAACTCTGGATGCAACATTTCTATTTGAGATCATCGGAAGAGAGAATTCTGAGGATACTGCAATATTTTAAAAATTTGGATAATGTCGATGCAGATCAGCTTTTTCTGGTGCCATTCACCAGAGTACAGTTAGCATCAATGAGTGGTTTTAGAGTGGAAACCGTCATCAGAACGATCAAAAACATGGCAGCAAATAAGACTATTAAATTGAAAGGCCGCAGAATCTATTTATAGCACTAATCCCGTACCTGATTTATGTACCCTCTGTTTCTATTTTTAGTAAATTTATACAAAGGATACGACACAACAATGAAGAAAAAGTGGTGTTAATTCAAGATAATATTGATATTGTGAATATGATGTATTAAGAATGAAGGTTTGTTGTCACCTTGTAGTTACCTACAGAACCTCTATAAAATATTGAGACAATCGATCCCGATCTTAAAATTGTGGATGATCACCTTGAACGGTTTAAAAAGGGTTCCGAGATCATTTCAAAACTAAAATCGGATCCTGATACGGAAAATGTATCTGCTTTTTTGACTTCACATCAAATAATTTTGAAGAATTGTCAAGATAATGCAAGACACACGGCTTCATCTAAAAGCCTTTTGATACCAATAATTTGGTTAACGTAGCGAAAGACAGTTAGCGTTATTACTGGCTTATTTAGCTCTTTAGAATAATTTAGTTCGAATTTTAAAATCGTAGCCTATAAAATAAAAGCCTCGAAAATGGTCGATAAAGAACCTCCCAGTTTAGCTTTTGTAACTACCTGGTTATTAATATCGCGAACAACATAACAGATTCGAATCTTGATCTGATTATATTAAGTTTGGTTAGTCCAGTGATTTGTTGAGAATACTGTCAGGAAAATTTCAAACCGGTCGAAATTTGCGTTGATTCCATTTTCTTCTGTAAGCTTTTCCCTCCTCAAATCTATAAAAAAAAGTCTCTTTTTCCCATTGTCCAGGTCTTATTAGGGTGAAACACTCACCTTCGGGTAATTCAATAATTTCATGAATTGTAGATGCGGGCACAAAATGGGAGCTTCCTTCTTCACGCCTGTGAATAGATGATGTATAGGTTCCATCTTCTGAGATTTCATAAATCCTCTCAACATAACTACCCTTCAAAATATGTGACGTGAAGCTAAAAGGATGATCATGGATATGCTCGTTGTTATCTTTCTCACTGAACTGATGGATCACCGCGTCGAATGGAAGTCCTTTTAAATGGTATTTCATAAAAACGGCATTCATTTTCTCTTTCCTAACTGTTATGCTCATGATGGTAATTTTACGAAGTATTGTAATTGAAAAGATAAGTTTTAATCTTAGATCGTGCAGGTGCTTTGCTAATGCTGCATAAGAATTTGTTTTGATTAAATTTACTAAAAAAATAATTAATGCTCTATCTCTACTAGTCCTAAAAAAACAAATTCTAACGATTTAGAATATGGAAGATCTTGAAAGCTTTCCCGACTGCTCTTTTAAACTTGTTTGGAATTTGACAATATACAACGGTAAAACAAATTACTTGCTATAGCCATATTTGGAAGCTGTTGGTATCAGAATTGCAAATGCTTGATCATCATTATTAAGCTATAACATCTTATGACTGTTGAGCATTAAAATGCATCTCACAAGGCGGTGCCTGTTAAAAAAATAACTAATGTCAGAACCATATATCGGAAACAAATCTCTTTTTTCAGAATTCCCAGTATGCCCCGGCATAAAATACAGCGTTGTTATTCCTGTAAAGAATGAAGCCAATTACATTACCAACACACTTACTGCCTTAGCCCTACAGAATGACATCAATGGTGAGAAACTCAATCCAAAACTCTTTGAGATCTTGGTTCTGGCCAATAATTGTTCGGACAATTCTGTCGAATTAATTCAAAAATTCCAGCTCATACATCCGGAACTCAACCTCTACTTGGTAGAAATTAAGCTACCAAAAAAATCCGCGAATATTGGTTTTGTGCGCCGAATGTTGATGGAAAGCGCTTACCTTAGGCTGAGTAGCAATAATGGAGGTCTGATTTTGACTACAGATGGGGACACCACCGTTGCAAACGATTGGATTGCACAGACACAAATGGAAATCGTAAAAGGTGCAGACGTCGTCGGTGGAAGGATACTGCTTTATGAGAACGAAATTGAAGATCTGGATCTGTTAACACGACTGCACCATTTCAAAGATGAAAAATACAATCTGCTCATTGCTGAGTTAGAAGGAATCATTCTTAAACCCGATTTTGATGCTGCGCCCCGGCATCACCAGCATTTTAACGGCAGCTTTGCTATCACGACGGAGTGCTACGCGAAATCCGGAGGAGTTCCTGTGGTAGAATATCTTGAAGACTGCGCTTTCTTCGACAGATTACAACTGATCGATGCAAAGATCCGACACAGTTATAACGTTAAAGTTCACACTTCTGCAAGATGCGCAGGCCGCACTGCAATTGGTCTCTCACAGCAACTCAACGTATGGCAAAATTTGGGAGAAAATATTAAGGAATATCAAGTTGAATCATCTGTTTCAATTACAGAAAGGCTCTATAAAAAGAAAAGTCTTATGGATTTGTGGCATTTAAAGCGCAGATTAACAGAACCAGACTTTCACTCTATCCTCATTTCTATATTTCCAGACACTGTTTTTGATGATCAAGCTTTCGCTTTTTTTAAGTCTTGTAATTATTTTGGCGAGTGGTATCATCACTTGATGGGAATCACTTTAATTGAACATCAAAATGGTCTAGAGACGGACACAATCGATATGGCGATTGAAAAACTACAGGAAATGATAAATGACTATTCTGATGCGCGCTTTTCCCAAACATCAATCCGATAGGTTTGCGCCCTGTCACTGAATACATTCAACATCTTTCCTTTCACTGTTTTTTCGAAAGTGTCATGGACCTCGTCGCCAGTTTGTGG
The DNA here is from genome assembly GCA_037033105.1 of Bacteroidota bacterium. Taxonomy (GTDB): domain Bacteria; phylum Bacteroidota; class Bacteroidia; order Flavobacteriales; family Weeksellaceae; genus Epilithonimonas. The sequence goes on along the minus strand of JAZBLF010000007.1, from coordinate 202,082 downwards.
ATAATCGTGAACCTCAGGCAGCCAATGTACCAATACAACATGTCCTGATTCTTTTGTATGCTCAATCAATCTGGAGATTGTCGCAACCCAATCTTCCGAAGATAGATAATATGCTACTTCCGAAACCATTATCAAATCAAATTGATCATCAGGCAGTCTCTCTTGGAAATTAAGTTTTTCGAAAGATACGTTTTTAAGTGGCGAACAACGTTTTACAGCAAGATTTAGCGCTTTCTCCGAAATATCTGTTGCGAGTAAATGCTTGCTTTTCTCAGCAAGAAGTTTTGTCAAAACACCGATGGAGCACCCGATCTCAAGCACATTGTCATATTGTGCCCGTGGTAAAGCTGCAATGGTCGCAGCATACTTAGAAGCTTCGTATTCGCTGGTTTCAAAATTCCAGGGGTCTTCATTTGCGTCATAGACATCTTTGAAATATTTAGAATCTAGAGAGTGTTTGTTTTCCATTATTTTGATATAAAAAATGTTTCGTAAGGTATTTTAAATCGATCCAGCATTTCTTGTGAAAGCCTGAATCCATCAGGATCATCGTTGATCATATCTGTAATTTGAGAACGGTGCTCCGCAATAGCCTCAAGTTTTAGAGAAAGCACACTTCTGATATCTAATCGGAAAGGCATCGCCTCTTCAATCGATGGCTCATCCTCCGACAATCCTAATTCCTGCAGCCATATAGGATACTCGTATATTTTTGATTCTGATGTTTTAGCGGCGTCAATCAGCTGGTAAGTAGCTCTATGATCTGGGTGGGGATCCCTGCGCCAGGGAACGAAGATGCTCTGTGGCTTTAGCATAGCAAGCATTGCAGAAATACTTTTCACACTTCTTTCAAAGGTGTCATTGCCTTTTGAGGGCACTGAGCGGTCCTGATACCTGCAGAAAATAATATTTTCTTCTGGTACTCCCAAAATTTTAGCGGCGGAAATTAATTCGCTTTCACGCAGATCTCTAAGCTTTTCAGCTGGATATTCTTTGCTGTTAGGATGAGACATCGTTCCATCACTAACCAGTAAAATATATACAGGCTGCCTGTATTTCTGGAGAAGTGCAATCAATCCGCCACAGCCAAGGCTTTCATCATCAGCGTGCGGAGCGACTATCAACGTTGTTCCGAAACCCGAGACACAATGTTCGGGTGCCAGAGGGACCTGATTATTTTTTAATATGTTCATACTTATTTATCTTTAGAATTGTTACTGACTTTTACATCCCAGAAATGACCGGCGTACTGAGTTGAGTTCAAAATGTATCCGCCGACATCTGCTAAAACGGCATCAGGCGCTGGCTGCCGGAGGTATGTGTTTAGATCCCTTATGATCCGTTCGAAGTGATAGGGTTTATTCAATCCGCGGGCGCCTACGCACTTCTGGCAAAGATTCATAATATCAGTACAAATCTGTTCTATAGCCGTACGCATCATATTAGCATAGATAATAAAGTGATCAGCTCCCTTACTGCTTGGATTTTTCATATATAAATCCATCTGCATTGCAGTACCGACTAACCACTGGTTCCCTGATTCCACAGCAATAGCCATTTGCCCTAACCTCATTTTCTGATAAGGGTCATTTATTCTGTCTAAGCTGACCAAATATTTTTTTGTTTCTTCTAATAGCTGTTCGGCCGCGCCTAACTGCACTGCTGCAAATCTAACCGCGCCACCTCCGAAGCCAGGCTGCTGATAATACTCGCCAGCGGATCCTAATGCATCTATTTTTTTAATTTTTGATTTGAGGAAAGTCATTTTGAAACTTCTGCTTGATTTCATACCTAATGGATTCCACCAGCTTGAGTCACTTTTTACTTTGACCTCATCTAGCGCGACAACAAACATCTGCCAAGATCCGTCTTTTTTGGCAGCCGTCACTATAGGTCTGGTAACATAGTCAGTCCCTGTTGCGAAAGTTTTTGAACCACTCAAATCATAATAACCTTTCTCACCGTTTGAATAATAGGTTCCGTCGCCTGCCTGCGTATTCCAAACACCAAACAGTCTGCCGTCCAACGCATCTTTTGCAAAACGTTTTTTTTGCTTTTTATTTCCAAACTGGGCAATCAGTAGCTGGGCATTAATGTGACCTTCCAATATTCTGCCGACGACAAGATTTCCTTTTCCTACATTTTTGAGAATGGTCAGAAGAGCGAGATTTGTACCTGGCAATAGTCCGAGATTATGTCCACCAAATTGTTTCTGCACGCTGGCAGTCAAAAGCTGAGTAGATCTCAGTTGGATCAGGGTTTTTTCGGGAAATGATGTTATGAAATCAGTTTCCTCTGCTTCTGCCAGCGCGTATTTACCGATCACTCGGGAGGCAACGATTAAATCCGAAAGCTGTTCTTCCTGGAGTAGGTGTTTTTTCTTGTTGGATTTTTTGTATGTTTTGATCATGTTACCTGCTCTCTATCAAATTCCATACTAGATACCATCGATTTTGATGAATTGATTGAATTACTATAAAAACTTAAGACTGCCATTCCAATAATCAAGATCCATCAACCTTCATAGGTTACAATGACATGGAATAAAAATGAAAATAAGAATCAATCTTTCAAAAAAAAAGACCGTTTGGACGGTCTCTTTTAATTGTTTTGTGATTTCAGCCCGTTAACTAAGCTGGATTATTTCTTTCGGTCTCCAATTCCCAAACACGGTGCTTGGCAATAGCTGATATGAAAGATTGATCTGCATCTTTTGTTTCATAAGTCACAATCGCTGGATCTTTATGTTTCTTGCTTGCGACCTGGCTAGCCTGAAAAACTGCATCAGTGTCATTCCCAAAATATATGGCTTTACAGTGTTTATAAGCCTCATTGACAAAAAGAATGGTACCTGGCTTATTGTCTTCATTCAATAGGTGATCAGCAGAAATTTTTCCACTGCAGATATATAGAGCATCAAAACAGACACTGGCTGTACTAGTCAGGGAATGTTTAGGCGTGTAGAGTGTGCCGTCATCAGCAGTAATGGTTGACAAACTTCCGGCAATTATCTGAACAACAGCGCCTTGCTTTTCCAACTGTGCTTTTAGTTTATTTACATCCGCAGCATCTACACCGTCTTCCATAATAAAACCGACAATTCGGCTTTCAATAGAACTTTTAGCGGTATTTTGCATGCTCAGACTTTCTGATATTTTAGTGGATGGTTCTTTCTCAGGACTCTGCAATGTTTTCGGATCGGCATCTGCAGGTATACTCCCGTTGGGCTGAGACAGTTTTATCACATCGACGCCGACTTTTTTAGCCACATTAGCCGCCAAGTCTTTGTCAATGAAAGCCAATTGTCCCACTGTCCTCTCACGGATCTCCGGAATCGTCACTTTTGACAACTCAAAAATCAAAGCATTCTGTAAATGTTTTTTCTCCGGTGCAGACTGGCTGTTGAAGAAAAGTTTTGCCTGCGAATAGTGGTCGACAAAGCTTTGACTTCTAGCACGGATTTTTTTTCCGTCAATCCTTTCTTCCTGAGATGCGAAACCGCCATCTTTCATCATCGCCTGGAAAGGACAGCCGCCACCCATTGAATTTGGTTCGTAACTAACCTTGCCTTTTGCAATTTGCTGCCGCATATGACCATCACGTTGATTATTATGAACCGTGTTAATGGATCTGTTAATCGGAATCTCATGGAAATTTGGCGAGCCTAATCTTGAAAGCTGAGTATCTGTATAAGAAAATAATCTCCCCTGTAACAAAGGATCGTTACTGAAATCTATACCGGGAACCAAATGACCGGGGTGGAAAGCAATCTGCTCAGTTTCAGCGAAGAAATTATCTGGATTTCTGTTTAGGGTCAGAGTTCCGAACAATTCTACAGGTACCTCTTCTTCGGGAATCAATTTTGTGGGATCGAGTAGGTCAAAATCAAATTTATGCTCATCCGCCTCGGGAATAATCTGCACACCGAAATCCCATTCCGGAAATGCACCACTCTCAATCGCATCCCAAAGATCTCTTCTGTGAAAATCAGGATCTTTACCGGAAATTTTAGTGGCTTCATCCCATGCTACAGAATGTACACCCAATTTTGGCTTGAAGTGGAACTTGACAAAATGCACTTCTCCTTCATCATTGATGAATTTAAAAGTGTGTACTCCAAATCCTTCCATCATCCTATAGCTTCGCGGAATAGCTCTGTCACTCATCGCCCACATAATCATGTGCATACTCTCGGGCATCAATGAAATAAAATCCCAGAATGTATCGTGCGCTGATGCAGCCTGAGGAATGGCGTTGTCAGGCTCCGGTTTTACCGCATGCACCAAGTCAGGAAATTTCATTGCATCTTGAATAAAGAAAACCGGGATGTTGTTGGCGACCAAGTCATAATTGCCTTCTTCAGTATAGAATTTTACAGCAAACCCTCTAACGTCCCTTGCTAAATCTGTACTGCCTGCACTTCCTGCTACAGTTGAAAAGCGTACAAAGACAGGAGTCTCCTTACCTTCCTCGCCGAGGAATTTTGCTTTGGTATATTTCGCTAAACTTTTAGTAACTTTAAATGTCCCGTGCGCTCCCGAGCCCCTTGCATGAACAATTCTTTCAGGGATTCTCTCATGATCAAAATGCGTTATTTTTTCCCGGAGGATGAAATCCTCCAGTAAAGAAGGTCCTCGTTCACCTGCTTTCAGAGAATCCTGATTATTATTAATTTTTAAACCTTGATTGGTTGTCAGCGCTTGATCAGAATTGTCGGTAGTGTGATCTTGGAGCTGTTTCAATTTTTCATTGGAAAAATTTTTGTTCGACATAATTTAAGTGATTTGGTTAAGTAAAAATTCTAGCTCCCACAGAACAAATACTATACCTCCAAGAAAATAATCTGCTATCAATAATTGATTTAAATAGTAACTAAGAAGAATTGTTTCTACATCTGCGAATAATGAAATTTTATCACATTGTGATAGTTTAAGTTTATAAAAAAACCATACTACTAACAATACATATTTTAATTTTACTATTTCTGAACATACAACCCCAAGAGCAAAATTATAACACATTTTTTTGTCCAATGTGCATTTACAGTTTCCAAGTTTATGCCGAGCTGTTTTTCCTTCTAATTATAAAATTATCATCATACAATTTCCATTGCAATCCTGTCCATCACCTTTTGAACTCAACAATTCTTTTATTCGTATGCTGTTTTTTCGAGACTGAAAGTTTGCAGTGTTGCTACTCCAGAAGCTTATTGCTTGATAAATTCATAATTTATTAAAAAGGTTGCCGTCCTGAAGTGACCGATATACCGTCATTCTTTACAACCGAAAGTACAGGATGCTCTCCCACGCCTTTCCTACTATTTTAGCTACACATCTATTGATTATGAAAAGTTACTTTTTATCCGTCCTACTGTTTTGCTCTGGTTTATTCTGTGCACAGCAGCTGGCTTTTCCGGGAGCCCAAGGCTTTGGCCGTTTTGCGTCAGGTGGCCGCGCCGGCGTCACCTACCACGTTACCAATCTGAATGATAACGGTGAAGGTTCGTTCAGAGATGCAGTCAGCGAGAGTGGCAGAACGGTCATGTTTGATGTTGCAGGCGTGATCAGAATTAAGAATAAGATTAAGGCTGCGCCTGGAATTACAATCGCCGGACAGACTGCGCCAGGAACCGGCATTACAGTCTATGGCAACGGGATTTCTTTTGGCAGCAACACCATCGTACGATACATCAGGTTCAGAGGGAGCATAGATATGCCTAAAGGTGCCTGTACTGTTGTAGCCGATGATCTCAAGGATATTATTTTTGACCACGTGTCTATAGAATGGGGCCGATGGGATAATCTGCATATCAAAAACAGCAGCAATGTAACCCTCCAGTATTGCCTGATCGGTGAAGGCATAGATCCGCAACGGTTTGGTGCCTTATTAGAAAATCCTGTAGATGTCACTGTTTATCATTCTTTATGGACCGGCAATCAGAGCCGAAATCCAAAAGCTAAAGCCAAAATTGAATACATTAACAACGTTGTTTATAACTGGGGCAAAAGTGCTTTTGTCGGAGGGCATTCTGCTACGGATCATTATCAGGATCTGGTGGGAAACTACTTTATTGCAGGACCAAGTTCTACTGAAGAGTTTCTAAGTATGTTTACCGCAACAGATCACGTCTACCATAGAAATAATTTTGCAGACCTGAATAAAGACGGGAAATTAAACGGGCGGACGATCACTGATGAAGATTTCATCAAACAGAGCGCTACCCTTGTGAAAACACCTTCATCGATTTTACAGAGTAACGTAAAAATCACGACGGCAGAGGATGCAGTGAAAGTTGTGATGGATGAAGCAGGCTGTTCGCTAAAAAGAGATATGGTGGATCAGCGCATCATCAGCTATTTTAAAAGTCTGGGCACAAAAGGCTTTATCTTTAAAACTGAAAGCGCCGCCGGTGGGCAGCCCGAAGTCAGAATGGAAATATCAAAACTAAAAGATAATGATAAAGATGGAATACCAGACCGATGGGAAAGAAAAAGTAAACTAAACCCTAAAAATTCCTCTGATGGGATTGCAATAACAGTTAATGGATATAGTAATCTTGAAAACTATAATAACAGTCTCGTTAGCAGCAGAGTAAAATAATTTTTCATCTGAATTCCAATCATCAAGATACACAGTGTATCAATTTTTATTATATTTGTTGGTATAAATAATACCAATGTCAAAACTGTCAGATAATCTAAGATTTTTGAGGGCTAGGAAACAGCTTTCTCAGCAA
>JAZBLF010000007.1:0-195336 GCA_037033105.1 Bacteroidota bacterium | reverse complement strand
AGCCAATGCGTGGGTAAGTTACAAGGCCAGCTCCTTGACCTTGAGCGTCTTCTTGACGTACCTGGGGGATCCACAATTCAGTGGCAACTCCAGCTTATCTTATTCAGTTGATCTCAGAAAATACCCGCTGGAGGAAATGCTGAACCTGCCAGACAATCGGATATTAGTTCCGATCACGGTGGACTCTTCCGGTAATAATCAGATTGAAATCATTCCTCAGAAAGCGTCGATGGGTTATCTCAACGGCTATGCCGATCCTGAATATATAGAAAATCTGCAAACGATTTCTCTGCCTTTTTTGCGTAACGGAAAGTACCGTGCATTCCCCGTACAGGGAGATTCTATGCCGCCTTACAAAGACGGAGCCTACATCGTCGGGAAATATATTGAAGATCTTTCTGAGCTGAAAACTGACAAAACCTATATTTTCATTACCGTCAATGATGGTATCACCTATAAAAGATTCCAGTTTCACGAAGCCGATGGCATCTGCGTGAAAGCGGACAATAATTTTTACGAACCCTACAAAATACCATTGAGAGAAATCAAGGAACTTTGGGAATTTGCCTGCAGTATTTCAACACAAGAATATGAACCTGAAGAATTTGCGCAGCTCAGTATCCAGAATCTTTTTGTAGAAATCAAAGACGACATCAGAAAAATTAACCTTCAGAACGATTTAAAAAGCCAAAAAAATTAAGGGCTGTTCCTGTAAATAAATGCTGGATTATAAATGGTAAATGCTGATGTTTTATCGAGCTAAACCACCAAGGTAGCAAGTAGAAATGGCTGATAAGAATTCTAATAATATTTAATGTTCATTTTTGAGCTGAACTTATGACTGGCTCCCGTAGGTTCAATGCCGTTTGATATTACTGTTACTGCTGATAAACATTTCATTGGACTCTTCTGCGATGATTTTCAGAAAACGGTCGTAATGTTTGAGAACGTCACTGATCAATTCGTTTTTGGTGAAATACTGGACGTCATAACCTTCGCGGGAATCGCCGAAATAGGTTTTAGGAAAATACGTTATATTGCTCTCAAGATCGGGCAGATTATCATCGTCCACCATATATTCGGACACAATTCTTTTGTGAGCCTGTATGCCATAGACAAAATTATTGACGACATCATGGCGGATCTCGAGTTCAACCTTCATCATATCCGGTTGATAATTGATTTCGGCCGAAATCCCGTTGAGTTCAAATTCCTGTTTCAACTCTTTAAAAGCCTGTAGAACCTGATCGTCTATGAATATTTTGGCGGCATCTTTTGTTTTAAAAGAAACAATTTTTTTCAGCCTTTCCTTCCAGAATTCACCGGACCAGGGCACTGTGGAAACAGACAGGCCTTTTTCGTAATAGCGGTAGTCTATCACCAGAGCTTTCATCAGTGATACTACGAATAAGAGCATTATCAAAGCAAATGGCAGCGCCGTAATCAGCGTCATCGTCTGTAGTGCTTCCAGTCCGCCTGCATTGAGCAACATCAGCGCCAAAGTGGCCAAAAGAATGCCCCAAAACACCATCTGAATCTTAGGCGATTTGTCTGAGTTTTTAGACGAAATACTGTCCATCACAAGCATTCCCGAATCTGCAGACGTCACAAAAAAGATAATGATCACCATCAGAACAATAAAGCTCAACACTTTTGATAGCGGAAGGTATTCTAAAAACCTGAACATCAACGCGTCCGGATCAGAAACCAAAGCGCTGAGAGCACCATTTGCGACGTTAAAATCAAACCAGATGGCACTGTTGCCAAAAACTGACATCCAGATAAAATTAAAAAGCGTAGGAATTATCAAAACAGCAGCGATGAATTCGCGGATCGTTCGCCCTTTTGAAATCTTGGCGATAAAAATACCTACGAAAGGCGACCACGATATCCACCACGCCCAGTAAAGAATGGTCCAATTGTAAAACCACGGCAACGTTTTGTCTTCATAAACGTGAGTATTGAAAGTGAGATCAAAAAAATTGTTGATATAATTGCCCAGGCCGTAAGTGAAACTTCCAATCAAATAGACTGTGGGTCCCAAAAAAAGCACGAAGAACAGAAGGATAATTACAATAATAACGTTGATATTACTTAAGATTTTAACGCCTTTGTTGACGCCGGAGGTAGCAGAAAAAACGGCAATAGATACCAGAACGACCACAATTAATACCTGATAGATGAAGCCTGTATCGGGCAAAATTTTCACTGTTTCCAATCCGGAGTTGAGCTGGACAACGCCAAAACCCAAGGTGGTTGTAATGCCGAAAAAAGTACTGCACAGCGCAAAAATATCGATAACATCTCCCCATTTACCCTTAATCCTGTCTTTTAGAAGCGGATAAAGACAGCTCCTAAGTGATAACGGAAGACGGTATCTGTAGGTGAAATAGGCCAAACACAGTCCTACAAGCCCATAGATTGCCCATGCGTGGATGCCCCAATGGAAGAAAGTATACAGCTGCGCATTCTTGGCTCTGCTGATGATGTGACTCTCGGAAAATGCATCGGTAGAATAATGCTGCATAGGCTCTGCAACGCTGAAATACATCAGCCCGATTCCCATTCCCGCCGCAAAAAGCATCGAAATCCACGAAAAAAAAGAGTGTTCCGGCCGGCTGTCATTGGCGCCCAGCTTGATTTTCCCATATTTGCTGATCATCAGAAAAACCAGAAAAATAACAAAAATCGTCACACACCAGACATAAACCCAATTGAGGTTGACGAAGATGAAATTCTTGATGACATTCAGCGCAGCGTTGATCTGAACCGGAAATAATACAGACAAAATACATACGCCCAAAATAAAGATCAGGCTGGGAATTGTAACGCCTTTATCGAATGTAAATTTGATTTTTCGCGATGGTCTAGGTACATTCATAACAATTATTATAAGACCAAATATACATTATTAAACTTTTGTAACATAAACGCTGACTTTTGGGATCCGTTAAAGTACCTCGGGACATTTCTCCCTTTAATGAAATTTTACCAATGGAGACTGAATTATTGTTCTTTAAAAAGAAGAAATGATCAAAATAAGTCAAAATACCAAATCTTATATTAATTGATAAATCATTCGAAAACGTCACTTAAGAAAGCTTTAACCTTATGTTTTACAATAAATACAGCGGACATAATATCAGGAAAATGTGGACTGATCTTACTGATGGATTAAAAAAACAATTCCGCCCAACAAATAGTATTGGACGGAATTAATTTTTCTCTCAAAGAAAGTCAATTCGTAGCTGATAAGTTCTAGTTGAATGATATGTAGCTCACGTTTTTTAAGGTTGCCCATTGCCTCCCGCTGCTCCATAGATCTGCCCAGTCGCAAAACTGGCATCGTCTGCTGCCAGCTGCACGAATATTGATGCTAACTCCGCAGGCTGGCCAGGCCTTCCCAAAGGCGTATCACTACCAAATTTTTCAAGGCTGTCCTGGGTCTGGCCGCCACTCACCTGTAAAGGTGTCCAAACCGGCCCCGGCGCAACGCCATTGACCCTGATGCCTTTCGGACCCAACTGCTTGGCTAGAGATTTCACATAGTTGGTGGTCGCTGCTTTAGTCTGCGCATAATCGTACAAATCCGCAGACGGGTCATAGGCCTGTACAGATGACAGTCCGATAATGGAAGAACCCGGCTTCAGATGAGGCAGCGCCGCTTTTGTAATCCAAAAAGGAGCGTAGATATTTGTTTTCATCGTCCAGTCAAAATCGTCGGTACTGATGTCTAGTATGGATGGATTGGCTTTCTGATGACCTGCATTATTGATGAGGATATCTAAGCCGCCCAATTGCTGTACAGCTTGATTGACCAATTGGCGGCAAAAGTCTTCGCTGCGGATGTCACCCGGAATGGCAAAAGCCTTACGCCCTTCTTTTCTTATAAGATCGATGACCTGCCTTGCATCTTCTTCTTCCGCAGGCAAATAATTGATGGCGACGTCGGCGCCTTCTCTGGCGTAGGCAATGGCAGCTGCACGGCCGATGCCGGAGTCGCCGCCTGTGATAAGGGCTTTCCTGCCTGAAAGTCTGCCGGAGCCGATGTAGCTTTTCTCACCATGGTCAGGAACCGGTGTCATCCTGGCTGCCAGTCCCGGAAAAGGCTGTGACTGCTTTTTAAATGGTGGTTTGGCATATTTGTTTCGAGGATCTGTGAGTTTCAATTGATTCGCTCTTCTTGTTTCGCTGCCGTTTGACTGTGCCAACGCAGCTGGAGCAACTGCCGCCACAGCAACGGTTGCAGCTATTTTACCGATAGCATCTCGCCTTGTAATTTTATTTTTCATATCCTATGATTTATTTGGTATTTAATGCTTTGATTTTAGAGAATTAAAAGATCGACAGTTGGACAAGTTGGTTTAATACCAATGACCTGAAATCTGACTGTTTTCTAAAACTGAGTTACACATTAAGCTTTAACTATCCATAATCGCTTATGACTGATATCTATGTAAAGTCACTTTTGATGTGTAAGTTTACTCCCATTTGTATAATAGTAAATTTAGCAGATTGCTATTCAACATTTTATGACCAAGATCATAATTGTAAGTAACGATGAATTACTGTCGCTAGATTATGACTGACATCATAAAACATTTTATCTTGATTCTTATATTTTGTGCCGAAAATTTTAATAAAAAATGATTTGTCATGAATTTGACTTATGAAATGATGACAGAATTTTGGGGAGACGGCACCGCACTGAGTGTGCTGCAGATGACTGTCCGCGGTATTATCGTCTTTTTGCTGGCTTTGGTGCTCATCAGGATTTCCGGAAGACGTTCTTTTGGGATGGGATCGCCTATCGACAACATCATCGTCATCCTGTTGGGCGCAATCCTGAGTCGTGCCGTGGTTGGCGCCTCCCCTTTCCTGCCTGTACTGACGACTTGTACAGCCATTGTTTTACTGCATCGGTTTCTGAGCTGGTACAAGATGAAAAGCAATTACTTCAGACTGGTGGAAGGCCGGAGAATTATCATTTTTGAAAACGATCAGTTTATAAAAGCTAATCTGGATCGCGCCCTGCTTCATACAGAGGACGTGATGCAGGAACTTAGAAAAACTGCTCAGACAGACAACCTCAGCAATATAGAAAGGATTTATATCGAAAGGACCGGCGAAATCAGTTTTGTGAAAAAGAACGCAACTTATGCAAATTAATGTGAAATGAATTAATTGCTTAATGACAGTTACTTTCTGTATGCTTCATAAAATTAATTTTGAATCATAATATGACTGAGATCATAAACGTGTTAGTTTGTAAGATTTTTATTCTATCACATCACACCTTAAACATATTAAAAATCAATCACTTATATCGTTTTTGGGTTTTCGCTGGTATACAAATTGAATTTATTCTGATCCACAACACTAAAAATTTTATGTTATGATTTCATCAAAAACCCACGCTCTTTTAGATTATCTTGTCGGGATTCTGCTCATTGCCGCGCCCTGGCTTTTAGGATTTGCTGACAGCACGGCCGCAACCGTCGTTCCTGTTGTTTTAGGCGCTTCAACGCTTGTTTACAGCCTTTTTACCAATTATGAGTACGGCATTGTCCGTGTACTTCCTTACAAGATTCACCTCACCATCGATTTTATTGCAGGACTCCTTTTGCTGATGTCGCCGTGGCTTTTCGGTTTCAGCGACCGGATTTATCTGCCTCACGTTATTTTAGGCGCTTTTGAGATTGTAGCAGTTCTGCTTTCCAGAAAGGCGACTGCTACAACTCCCAGAAATCAAAATGCTTGACCACCGTCTCAATAAGGTTTTTCTAAGTTTTGAAAAACCTTATTTTTTGTCGATAATATTAACACAATTAAAAAACACATTAGAAATGATTAAAAATTCATCAAAATAAAAAATGATTTTTTTTAGATCTAATTGAAAGTGGTTCAATCTCATATTTTATTTCAGTCTCTTCTTTCTCTATATTAATTATTTGAGATAAAATAATGCTGCAAACATTGTAAAACAATCAATTGTAATGAGCTTCCACATCTTTGTATCGAAATATTAATCAAACTTTAAATAACGGTACAGTGAAAAATATCCTTTACGCCAGCCTTTTTCTATTATTAATGAATTCTACATTTTTTGCTCAGCACAAAGATCACCGTTTTCTTACCAGCAGCCTGGATATCGATTAGCAATTAAAAAAGCGCAAACTTCCCGTATTCAGGGTGGTTGTTTTCGAAAACTACAGGATTTTATATTCCGAGAAATTCGGGATAAAATCACTGGATTCATAGGAGAAAATTGGTGAGAATACGGCTTTTTCCACAGCGTCTTTTGTAAACCGATGACGGCTATTGGGGTTATAAGTGATCTACCAAACAAACTGATAGAATTCTAAATATCCCATAAAACTCAAGGTGAGAAAAACAGTATCTATCAAGCCGTGGACCATAATATTGATCCAGATATTCTGAAATCTCATATACAGTAGCGCAAAAGCAATCCCGAATATAAAGGTCATAATCAGGCCTGCTGTTCCCTGGTAAAGGTGTGGCAGGCAAAACATTATGGCTGAGAGAAGGACAATAATCAGCTTTCTGTCGCCAAAAACCCTTTTTAACTGTGAGAACGCAAAAGCACGGAACAGTAACTCCTCTCCTATGGCAGCGCTGATCCACATTCTGTAAAGCCATTTAAAATACTGCGGTGCATCACCTTTGATACGTTCGAAGCTTGAATAGTCTGCCGGCTCACTACAAAGCCAGTTGACCAGCGGCTGAATGAGAAAATCGACACTCAGTTCCAAAGCCAGATAAGCAATTATAATGATTTTAAGTTCCCGGAAACCAAGTTTTCTGAATTTTAGCGCCTCCAAATTCCCGTCCCGGAGATAAGTTATGATTAAAATAAAAAGGATGATGACGCAGAAGGTATACGGAAACTTCGTCAGCGGATTGTAAATCAAAGAAAAAGCGGTTGCGAGTAAGGCGAGAGACATCCATTTATTCTGGAGCAGCGGTTTCGTTTTTAGTTCCATTTTGCAAATATATTTTTTTAGAATGTTTAATCATCCCGATGAACAGGTCTTTTAGGTTTATCCTCCAATTTTGGAATAATCGTTTTGAGATCTTTATCAGATATTTCGCCAAAGGTTGAACTGTAGATTAAGCGGATGTTAAACAAAACCTCAAGGAATGATAAAACAGCTGATTTCGAGATGATTTTGAGACGTTTTCAAAGCAGTTTTTACATTTTCATTAACAATAAATCACCTCATATTTTGGATTTTCTTTAAAGTTATATTTGCGTGCACAATTAAGAAAACGCTATGAAAAAAAAATTATTCGCTGGAAATCATTTGAATAATGTATTGCCTTCCAGATTGTTATCAATCTTAATATTTCTCATACTCAGCCTCACTGTTGACGGTCAAACCACCACTTACACTTTCGATTCCAATAGCTGGGGTGCATCGCCTGCCGACTGGACTTCCGGTAAAAACGGACTAGCTTATCTCTCAGGACGTGGAATTCAGGTGAATACAGGTGCTACAGGCGCATTTGGGAATAGCCCGGTTTCATTTTCCAACATTTCCAAAGTGGTTGTCAACTACTCCACCAACGCATCATCCGGAGCGGGAACAATCAACGCATTTGCAGTCACTGGTACGACTGCAGCTGCACAATCCGGTACCAGGATCGGAACCTCACAAACAATATCAACCACGGGCGGGACAGCCAACCGTACTCTGACTTTTACACCCACAAATGCTGTTACAGGATTTGTACAGCTTTATGTGACCTGTACTACCAACAGTGTCTATGTGCATTCTGTAGAAATTACGTATTCATCCGGTCCATCAGTTATCACCGGTTCAATTACGGGATCACCGTTTTGTGTCACCGCTTCTTCGGGAGCTGCTATCAATATTCCTTACAGCATATCGGGCACTTTTTCGTCAAATAATATCTTTACTGCGCAACTCTCCAATGCCTCCGGTGTTTTCCCGACAACACCTCTTGCGATAGGTTCCAGAACTTCATCAGCTGCGGGAAGTATTGCAGCGATAATTCCCGCCGGAACAGCAACTGGCACCGGGTACAAGGTAAGAGTCATCGCCAGCACAGCTTCTGCTACTGCTACAGAATCGGCAGTATTTAGTATTAATCTGAGAACATCGGCTGTTTCACCAGCAGTAACTCAGGATTTATTTACAGGATCCAACGGCAGCCCGCTGACCTCATCTGCGGCCGGAAGCTCAGCGAGACAATGGAAATATTCAACAGTTGCAGGCGGACCTTATGATAATAGTATTGCAGGCGCAACAGCTGCAAGCTACACGCCAAATTTCAGTACACCTGGCACCTATTATGTTGTTTGCGAGGCTACATTTTCGGGCTGCGGAGCTGTTGTCAGTAATCCGGTTCAGATTAATGTTACCCAGGCAAGACCATTATTGACGGCAACACCTGGCAATTTATCAGGTTTCAGTTATATCGAAAGTAACGGGCCATCTGCGGTACAATCCTTTAAATTGTCCGGAAGTACTTTGATATCATCGGATCCGGTTGTGCTTGTTACAATCAATGATCATTTTGAAATTTCAGAAAATAATAACGGTCCGTGGTTGCATGATATTCAGTTAGCCTCGTCATACGCCGGTGAGGAGAAGACGATTTACGTAAGACTGAAAGCCGGCCTTACTGCTACTAATTATACAGACACAATACTGATCAACGGCGGTGGTACTTCTCAGTCCGATTATGAAGAGGTAAGCCTTACGGGAACGGTATTGCCTTGTCTGGCACCAAGCATACAGTCATCTATTTTACCGTTCTCAAATATTACAACTGCAGGAATGACCGTGAATTTTGCTGCAGGCAACGGATCTGGAAGGATTATCAAAATCAACACAACCAACAGCTTTACAGATCCTGCAAACAGCACTTCTTTGCCTTCGGCCTCGGGTGTATATCCGGGTACAGGAGAACAGATCATCTACGTGGGTAATGGCACCAGCAGTGCAGTCTCAGGGCTGTCACCGTCTACCACATATTGGTACAGGGCCTATGAATATAATGTTTGTTCAGGGACTTACACTTACAGCAATCAAACCAGTACAAATAGCCCACGAAGCCAGGCTACGCTATGTGATATACCGTCCGATCCCAATGGCGAGATTACCCCTTTAGAAAATCCTTCATGCGGAATAGCTGTTTTGACTTATGAACACGGTGCCGGCCAACCGCAGGCAGGAATCAGCTATTACTGGCAAAACGCTGCAAACGGAACTTCTATTTCAGATCCTGTAATATTTTCGGGAGAAGCAGTTATTTCCGAACCTCACAATGTGACTCTGTCAGGCGATTATTACATCCGCGCTTACAATGGCAATTGCTGGAGTCTGGGTTCTTACAAGACACAAACGCCTATTTCCATCAGCTCGGGAACAACTATAAGTTCACAGCCTGCGAACCAAAATGCATTGGCTGGCAGTAATGTAATATTTACATTGGCAGCTTCAGGTACTCCACCATTTATTTATCAATGGCAGGAAAAAAAGCCGGGTCTGGAGGAAAGCTGGACAAACACCGGAACAAACAGCAATAAGCTGACTATAACAGAAGTTCCTTTATTAAAAACAGGATTTCAGTATCGGGTTATTGTGAGTAATGCCTGCAACAGCAAGATATCTGATGAGGTTTCACTTACCGTCACTCAGGGGCCTTGTATCTCTGAAACATTTGAAAAACTGACACCTGTTGCCTCGTCTTATGCAACAAGAACCTGGACTGGAGATAACGGTGGAAGCTGGACGGCCACAGATGCCAGAACAGATCAGACGATCACCGGCAAAGCAGTGGCCATACGAAATGGCGTACTTACCTCTCCGTCTTTTGCTAGTGGTATCGGCAGTATCACTTTGACAACAAAACTGCCCTTCAGTGATAATGCCGGTAGTCTGACCGTCCGGGTCAATGGTAATTCTGTAGGTACAATACCCTACTCAGCGACTGTGCAGACTACGACAATATCTGATATCAACATTTCTGGAAGTGCTGTGGTGACGCTTACCAGCAACGGAGCCCGTGTCGCCATCGATGATCTTCATTTCACCTGCTACACGCCTGCCTGTTCACCGGCAACTATTACAGTATTTCCAACTTCTGGACCTGCCGGAACAGTGGTGACGATTACAGGCAACAATTTTACACCTGCTTCTGCAGTGAGATTTGGGACAGTCTCAGCTGCCGTGGAGTATATCAGCGCTACGCAGATCAAAGCAATTGTCCCGACCGATGCAGATCCGCAAACTGTTACTGTTGATACAAACGTGGATTGTGACTCACAAACCTCTTTCACGCCTATAAATAAAGAAACTTCTGGTTGCGAGGCTATCGCTGCAGGAGCCGGAAATCAAAATGCTTCTGATATTTTAATCTATGAAGTCTATGATGAAAATGGCGGCAACGGCGGCGTTGTTACACTCTACAACAGAACAGGCGCTACTGTGAATCTGGCAGGTTATGCTATTCAAAAAGCAGGTGATTACGGCGGTACTTATTCGACGTACGCAAATCTGAGCGGCAGTATAGCACCGGAATCCGTAGCAGTTGTAGCAGTAAGTTCTTCTAAATGTGGTTATACATCTACAGGAAACGGAAGTTTCGGAGCAGCAGGATTCAATGCTAATGACGGTTTCAGACTGGTGAAAAATTCTGTGACTGTAGATGATGTAAAAGTGCCAAACTACATCGGTTTCTACCTAAAAAGGAAAAATGGATACTTGTCGCCGAGCACAATTTACACAGAAAATCAATGGACTGTACAGAATATAACTGAAGGCGAATGTCTGGCTGGAGTTGTTGCGCAAGCTCCGTTAGTAAAAATCTCCCCAACAATCACTGTGCAGCCTCTATTTTCACTCAACTGCGGTGTTGTCACCAATTCCCTGGCAATTACAGCCGCGGAAGGTTATGCAGGTGGCAATATACTCGAATACCAATGGTATATGCTGGGTACTTCCGGTAGCTGGACTGCCATTTCAGATAATGCTCTCTATTCCGGAGCGACTTCCCAAACGCTCAGTATTTCTGATCTCAGCGGACTTAACAATTATCAGTACTACTGTCAGGTTAAAGAAAATTCGCAGACGTGTTATACTGCTACCAACGCAGCACAAATCAAGGAAGCAGCGAATACGTGGGCCGGGAATGTATGGTCCAATGGAATGCCTGTACTGGGCAGTCAGGTTATTATTGACGGAAATTACGATACTCAGGTTAATGGTACGCTGAATGTGTGCGACCTAACTCTGAATGCGGGAGCCAGCATAAGAATCCAACCAAATTATCCGGTGACTGTCAAAGGTAAAATCATTAATAACAGCAGCGATGCCAATTTTGTCGTAGAAAGCGATGCCAATCTGATTCAGACAGATAATGTTGTGAATGAAGGACGCATCCGCGCGGAAAGGCTGGTAAGTGATATGAATAACATTACCGGACAAATGGATTATGTATACTGGAGTTCGCCCGTCAGCGGACAGATAATCAAGGGTGCAGGTGGATTTTCACCCAATACGCCGGCAAATGGCTACCTGCAGTATAATGAGTCCAACGACAAATTTTCGGTGACCAACGATCCTGTTTTTCTGCCAGGAAAAGCTTATGCGATCCGTGCGGAAAATGGCGCCAACGGCTATTCTAAAACTTATACTTTTTCAGGAATTCCAAACAACGGCAATCTACAGTATCAAAACCTGAAATGGACCAATGCTGATCACGGGTTCAACCTTGTTGGCAATCCTTATCCTTCCAACATCGATTTTGATTTGCTGCATTCTGCCAATTCCGGCAAAATCTACTCTACCGTTTGGTTCTGGACCAACAACAGCTACACCGCAGCCCAGGCCGGATCTGCTTACAGTGGTAATAATTATGCAGTTTACAATGGTACTGGAGGATCGCCGGCTACTTACAATCCTGAAAATCCTTATAATGGTTCTATAATCCCGAACGGAAAAATAAAAGTGGGACAAGGGTTTATAATACAGGCAAAACAATCAGGAAAAGACCTTCCCTTAGCTTTCAATAATGGCATCAGGGTAACGGATGACGGCAGTTTTTATCAGAAAAGTCTGAAAAACAGGTTTTGGCTCAGTATGAGCAGCCCTTCCAATCTGGTCAATACCATATTGGTGGGATATATTCCGGGCGCAGGCAATGGGTACGAAACCGATTTTGATGGTGAACTGTTTACGGTTGGTTCAGATTCCTTCTACTCCATTTTAGGCGCCAGGAAGTTAGCAATCCAGGGAAGGTCTGACCAGTTTTCCACGGAAGATGTGGTGCCTTTGGGTAATGTATTTTCTATCAGCGGCAATTATACCATTAGACTTCAGACCTCGGAAGGCATTTTCGACGGTAATCAAAAAATTTATTTAAGGGATAAAACCCTTAGGAAAACGATAGATCTCAACGAGTCACACAGCTATACGTTTTTTGCGGCAAAAGGAACTGATGAAAACCGGTTTGAAGTTGTTTACAAGGATGCCGTACTCAACGCTAATGAATCTACATTTAACGATTTTACAGTGTACAGAGATGGCACAGACTACGTCATTCGATCCTCAAAAATCCTCGGAAAAGTAGAAGTTTATGATGCGGCAGGCAGGATTTTGATCTTCAAAAATACTAATAATAAAGAGCTAAGAGTGGATGTCTCTTCGCTTTCGAACGGTATTTATATCATTAAAACCGAAAATTCCGGAGATCGAAAAACTAAAAAAATCATCAGGTAAAATCAATTTCATTTATCACATTCAATAAAGGTATCTCACAAGCAGATGCCTTTTTTTTGTAGAATAATGATGTTTAAAATAATTAAACAAAAAAATCCCCAAATAATATGGGGATAAAAACTAATAACCATGAAAACCTCTAAAGAATTTTCGTTGCAAATGTATAAAATGAAGGGCTTTTTGACGCTGATTACAATGTTAATTTATTCATAAAAAACAGATTTAGCACTGAATTTTTTTGCTAACATGATTTCAAAAGACTCGAAAAACTATAAAATATGATCGAGGTCATAAAATTTGTTTTTAGGTTAATGTACTTTTATAGAAAGACATTACAAATTTGAACTCTGCTCGCAGACGAAAGTTGATGGTCACAAAATTTTAAAAATGATCTCTGTCTTGTGAAATAGAAATTTACCGCGTCATCGAATTTATACCAAATCATATTACCAACTAAAAACTAATAAGCCATGAAAAAGAAGATTGTACTTATACAGGATAATGAAGATATTCTAAATCTGATGGACGACGTGCTGCAGGAAGAAGGTTTCAAAGTGACCGCATCGCTTACCACAGAGCCCATTGAGCAAATCAAAAAAATAGAACCGGATTTGCTGGTCGTAGACGATAATCTACCGGGAACGAAGAAAGGATCAGAGGTGATTTCTGACTTAAAATCTGACCCCGACACCGAAGAAGTCTCCTCTATTCTGACCTCTACCGCGAGTAATTTAGCGGATATCTCAAAAGCGTGCAAAGCAGATGATTTTATTGAAAAACCCTTCGATCTCGATCATATGATCCATATTGTAAAGAAGAATTGCTGAGTGATAATAAATAGGATAAAGCCTTTCAAAATGGCAATAGCAGCTCCTTTAAGAAAGCAAATCTCTGTTAAAATAGTTTCAGCATTTTCTTTCACAATTAATTAATGTTTGCATAAAACCGGTCTCGGCAGTTATCGCTATTTTAGACCATTTAAATGACAAAGACTATCCTCGCCATTCTGATTTTTGCGATCACTTTCGTGCCTGCTCAAAAACCTGTTCAAATTGCTTTCCTGTCAGATGTCCATTTTCAGGATCTTTATGGTGACTTTTCCGATAACATTTTTAAAGGAATCACCAATCCAAAAACCGGAAAATCAACCATTTTAAGAACTATGGATGCGCAGCTGCATTCGACAAGGATCTTCAATGAAAACTATTTTGCACTGATAGCAGCACTGGACGACATTGCGTCCCGAGATATAAAAATTGTTGCCATGCCAGGCGACTTTTCTGATGACGGACAAGCGTACAATCTCCGCGGATTGCGACGTATTTTAGATCGTTACCAGCAGAAATTCGGGATCAGATTCTACCTCACCACAGGCAATCACGATCCTGTCGGACCGTTTCGTCAGGATGCCGGCAAAGCTGATTTTCTCGGAAACGACGGGAATCCCATTGGGATTTACAGCAAAGCAAATCTGGCAGAGACATCGCCAACAATTATTACCAAAGACATTGCAGAATCCGGCTATCTGGATATTTTGCATGAACTGAAAGATTTTGGATTTTATCCTCAAAAAGATAATCTGTTTTGGAGTACACCTTTTGATGAAGCTGTGTTTCAGGATTACAGTTATCAGAAAGCTTTGGAATCTGCAGATTATTCAAGAAGAATGTACGAAGTGTCAGAAGGCTTCTCTGTTCCGGATCTGAGCTACGTTGCAGAACCTGTGAAAGATGTCTGGATCATTGCCATTGACGGAAATACTTATATTCCGAAGAATATTAATGGGAAATCTGAGGACCCTTCAAATTACAAAGGTGCAAGCATTGGATATAATAATGTTTTGACGAACAAGCGACATTTGATTGATTGGGTGAAGAAAATATCGGAAGAGGCTAAGAAAAATCACAAAACCCTGATTGCGTTTACACATTATCCGATGATCGACTTTAATGACGGTGCCACAGATGACATTAAAAAACTGTTGGGCGAAAAAAAATGGCAATTGGAACGTGTTCCTCAGGAAAATGTTGCAAAAGTCTTTGCCGATGCCGGTTTACAGATTCATTTTGCAGGACATATGCATATTAATGATACGGGAATCAGGAAGTTTGGGGACAAAATGCTGGTGAACGTTCAGGTTCCGTCATTAGCAGCGTATCTGCCGGCTTATAAAATCATCACCATCAAATCATCAGGCAAATTGGAAGTCGAAACCAAGGTGCTGAATGATGTTCCGCATTTTGACGATCTTTTCCCTTTGTATGAAAAAGAGTATGAAGCTCTTGAAAAAAGCAGCAGTAAAACACTTTGGAACAAAGATATTCTGAAGACTAAATCTTACCACGATTTTATGCTTTTTCATTTGAAAGAACTGGTTCGTCTGCGAATGATTCCTAATGATTGGCCACAGGATTTTATGGTAAAAGCAGGTAAACTAACTGGCGAAGATCTTCTTTTGTTATCTCTCAATTTAAACGATTCAGAGGCTCGAAAATATTTAAAAAAAGAAGGACTTAAAACAAGAAAGTTCAGGCAATGGACATTTGATGATCTGCTTTTGGATTTGTACAAGTTTCAGTCGGCTGATGAGCTGGCAAAAACTGATATTCCAAAGTTGAGATTACAGCAATACCAACGTTTAGAAGACTATTTTGAATCAAACAAATCCCAAGATCCTTTCATTATTCAACTGAAATCTTTATTCAGAATATGGTCTCTTTTATCAACAGGAGATCCGTCAGATCACTTCGAAATCGATCTGGAAAAACAGACCGTGAACAGAATTAGTGATGAGATCAAAATCAGAAAAGACCGTCAAAACTAGACGGCAAACTAGACGGCCTTCTCCTTATAAATCTAATTGAAAAAAGGTTATTTTGTGAGTACCGGATTTTTTCTTTCGTAAGAATTGTTGTCAAAACCAATTCTGTAGCGGGACTTAAAGAGTTTGCTAGGTAAATAATAATCTGTGGTGATAATCTGCGCGCCACTCTCTTTGGCTTTCTCGAATCTGGAGTAATCTTCGCTTCTGGCTTCCATCGTATCGGCGTCGGCTCTCGTGCGGATGATGTAACCCTGCTTTACGAGATCCTGTATTTTGGAAAGATCTTTCTGTGGCTCGTTGAGCAAAAGAACAGCAGATTCGGGCGTTCCGGGATCGGAATTGGTGAATACCATTCTGCCTTTTAATGAGGGATGATTTTTTGCGTACAGATCTCTGTTCTCGCTGTTGTTGTCTAATACAAACAGAAACTTCCCTTTTGCGTCTTTTACTTTTGGCCAGTTTTTATGAAGAACAGCTTCATTCAGCGATTTGTAATTTCCTCTGATGTCATCCGGTGTGATGATTTTATTTTTGCCCAGATATTTTTTCAGTTCATTGTCCAGATCGTCAAAAAGCGGCGGTGTGTAATGTTCCGGCTCAGTTCCGAAACTGTTGGCTTTCCCGTCCTTTGGTTCCAAAGTGATAAAAACCGGATCGTGATCAGGATGGGCATCAGACCACTTTTTAAGGTCTTTCAAGCAATCTTCCAGTGTGTAATACCAGGTCTGATAATCGATATCGGTGATGTGGATCATTTTGAAGCCCGGCTTTGACATCTTTTTTTCCGGGTCAAACGGCTGCGTTGTTTTCACAAGATCCAGAATTTTCGGATGCGCATATTTGCCTCCTTTGCTGTCTGCATATACATCGATTTCGAGATTGCGAAGTCCCAGATCCAGCTGTTCCGGTATTGGTATATGTTCATATTGAATTCTGGGCAGAAATTTCATCGAATCTCTCTCGGACAAATAACTGTAAACCTCCTGAAGTATTGCTTTTTTATAAGAATTGTGGGAGCCAATCACCTGTATTTCATTGATTTTCAAATCATCAAGTTTTATGGATTGTGACCAGCAAAAACTGGTGGAAGATAAAAATAAAGCGAGGGAAACTGCCTTTTTCATTTTTTCAAAGTTTATGGAGGCGAAATTAGGAAGTCTGTTTTTCCCGAAGTTTATCCGTTGCGTTAAGTGTTTTTTAAGAATATGTGAATGACGAAAAACGCGCGTATATATAGAATTAAAAGCGAATAATTTCCTCTTTGTCTTAAATTGAGACTGTTATAAATTATTTATTTTAACATAATATTCTGTTAAACTGAATTCAAAACAAAGCGATTTACTTTGTATTCCGAAATATAAAATTAAACATCTGCTTTAAAAAATAAAAACCACTGTTGCGGGAACAACAGCGGCTTTTTTACTAAGCAATGTAATCTCTAACAATTACTTTACTTAATGACATGTACCACAAAATTAATTTATTTAAATTTAAAAAGCTAATTCCTGTAGCAATACTTTTTTTGGTGGCAAACCAGGCAAGTGCAGAAGGACTTAATGCAAAGTATCCTGTTTTTTCGAAGGTCAACGGGACAA
Source organism: Bacteroidota bacterium (assembly GCA_037033105.1). GTDB lineage: Bacteria > Bacteroidota > Bacteroidia > Flavobacteriales > Weeksellaceae > Epilithonimonas. Next base: position 178,147 of record JAZBLF010000007.1, on the reverse strand, counting down.
TTACCGGAAAAGTACTCCGTGCGGACGGATCTGCTGTAGAAGGTGCAACAGTAACGGTTGTAGAAACCGGAAATACCGCAACCACGGACGCCTCGGGAAATTTTACCATTTCGGCTGACATCGGGCAGACTATCTCTGTTTCTTATGACGGAACTGACCAACTGACCAAAATTACAGGCAACAATGTTTCCGTAACACTACAATCCAATGACGCTCTGATAGACGAAGTGATGATCGTAGGCTACGGATCACAGAAAAAAGCCGACCTTACAGGTGCGATAAGCCAGCTGAAAGCAGAGCAGTTCAAAGAAGGGATGAATATCTCTGTAGACAATCTGATGCAGGGCAAAGTTGCAGGCGTCCGCGTCGTACAGTCCAGTGGCGAACCGGGAGCCGGCGTGAATGTTTCTATCCGGGGAATTGGTTCCGTAAGAAGTGGAAGCACGCCGCTTTTTGTGGTAGATGGTGTACCTTTGAGTAACGATGCCGTGAGTGCCGGCAGCCCAAATGTAGGTCTTGGAAATACGCAGGCCAAAAATCCGCTCAACTTTCTGAATACTTCTGACATAGAATCTATCACTGTTTTGAAGGATGCTTCTGCTGCTGCCATCTATGGTGCAAGAGGTTCCAACGGTGTGGTTTTGGTCACCACAAAAAGAGGTAAAAAAGGTGAACCTATGTTTACCTATGATACGTATTTAGGTTATTCTTCTGTCATCAAAAAATTGGATCTTCTGTCTGCTGACGAATACAGATCTGCCCTTCTGGACAAATCCTACGACCACGGCGGCAATACAGACTGGCAGGACGAAATCTACAGAATGGCAGCTTCCCAGAATCATTCTGTATCCTTTTCAAAATCTACAGATACGGGTAGTTACTTTGCATCCATGTCGCATATGGACCAGGACGGTATCGTCAAAAACAGTAGTTTTAAAAGAACAACCGCGCGTATCAACGCTGAAGAATCTTTCTTTGATAACAAGCGCTTAAAAGTAAAAGTGAACCTCACGGCCAGTGATATCAAAGAAACCGGAATTCCAAATGGTGCCAACGGCGGTTCAGATGGTCAGGTCATCATCCATGCTTTGATGGCCAATCCGACACGTTCTGTGTATGATGCGTCAGGAAATTATACCAATTTCAATATGAATGCGCACTACAATCCTTTGTATCTGCTAAGCGTTTATGCTGATAAAACCAATACTTTCCGCGTTTTGGGAAATACGGAAGCCACTTTGAGACTGATGCCCGGTCTTAATTACAAATTAAATATCGGAATCGACAAAACGATGTCTGAAAGAAACACAACAATGTTTCCAAATATTACAGACAGAACACCGAAAGGAATGTACGTACAGGCCAATCTGGATTCTTACAATGTACTTTTGGAGCATTATTTAACCTATGATTTCAGCCTTAATAAAAACAATTTCAGCATTTTAGGTGGTTTTTCCTATCAGAAATTTAAATCCTCAGGAACTTATTTTGGTCTTAGAAATTCGCTTGTCGCTCAAGGTACTGGAATACCGCCAGAAAATAATCCCGGCTACTCGGGAGAAGCTTTTATTCCGGGAGCCGGATATGCGCAGGAAAACGAGCTGCAGTCCTACTTCGGAAGGGTTAACTATAATTTTGACCAGAAATACCTCCTCACCGCTTCCATTAGAGCAGATGGTTCTACGCGTTTTGGAGACAACAAAAAGTATGGTTATTTCCCGTCGGTTGCTGTAGGATGGACGGTTTCAAATGAAAACTTCCTGAAAGATTCACAAGCCGTCAGCGAATTAAAATTAAGAGGTAGCTGGGGACAGACCGGAAATCAGGAAGTGCCGAATAAAATCACCCAGGACAGCTACTCACTGGCTGCAGATGCTGGCTATTATTTATATGATAATCTGAATTTGATTAATGGTGTCAAAATAGCAAGAACGTTGAATCCTAATCTGAAATGGGAAGTTGTAGAACAGACAAACTTTGGGGTAGATTTCAGTTTGTGGCAAAACAAATTTTACGGATCTGTAGAATATTATCACAAAACAACCAAAGATCCGATTCTGAATATTCCTTCTCCTGTATTGAGCCCTACGCTTACTGTCTGGAGAAATGTGGAGGCACAGATCGTCAATAAAGGTTTTGAAGTGACTTTAGGCTCAGATATCATCAAAAAGGAAAATTTTACCTGGACAATGGATGTAAATGGCGCAACGGTGAATAATGTGGTGAAAAACCTTCCTGTTTCTGCCATCTATTCCGGAGAAATTTCCGGACCCGGACAGTCCGGCGTTACTGCCAATATTTACAAAAATGGCTACGAGGCGGGATCTTTCTTTATGTACCACTATCTGGGAGTAGATGCCAACGGAAAATACATCTATGAAGACGTTGACGGCGACGGAACAATTGGCCAGAAGGACAAAAAGATTTTTGAAGGTGCTATTCCGGATTTCACTTTTGGAATCAATTCCTATATGAAATACAAGAAGATTGATTTTGGATTCTCGTTCATCGGGCAGGCCGGCGGATATTTGGTAAATAACACCGCATTGAACCTTAATATCAACAATCTGGCGTCTGACAGAAATGTTTTGAAAAACTTTGCCGATTCCGGAGCAAGTTTTACCAATCAGCCGCAGCTATCTTCTTTATACCTGGAAAAATCAGACTTTATCCGTCTGAACAATGTAAGATTGGGCTATACTTTCGACATCAGTCAATTGAAGTGGATGAAAAGTCTGAACCTTTACGTGAGTGCCCAGAATCTATGGACCATTTCCAATTATACAGGATACGATCCGCTGACTGATACCAACAAACAAGTAGGCGGAAACCAATCTTTAGGTGTCGATTACACCACTTATCCGTCTGCAAAAACGGTATTATTTGGAGCAACTGTTAAATTTTAATCAACTTAAATATGAATTCGCCCGCATTCGGAAACGAAAGCAAACAAATGAGGACAGAGCGATGACATATGACAAATAAAAACAATAAAATCTAGATATGAAATCTAAATATTTAAATATCAATAGCGCTGTAATTGCTTTTTTAACCATAGGAATGATTGGCTGTACCAATCTTGATGAGCAGGTAATAGATGAGGTTTTGGGTTCCGAAAATCTGGCAGATCCGGAAAGTGCAATCGCGGCAGCTTACGGGCAGTTGGGCGATGCAACTTTTGTAGACCACGGAAGCGTGTTCGCTTTGCAGGAATATTCTACAGACGAGGCACTTTTGCCAACAAGAGGCAGCGACTGGGGCGATGGTGGAAAATGGCGCGCAATGCACGAGTTCACCTGGGATTCTAACAATGACGTGGTGAAAAATACCTGGGATCAACTGACTTCCGGAATCACAAAATCTTTGACGGCAATCAAAAGTATCAATAAGAGCAATATAGCCAACAAGAGCTTATTCCTTGCGGAAGCAAAAGGATTGTTAGCGTATTATACCTACAACACACTGGACCTTTACGGACAGGCGCCATACAGAGATCCTAATGACATTAATGCACCAATAGAAGTGAAAAAAGCAGACACTTCAATAGATGCTTTGATCACAGAAGTAGAAAATCTCATTCCGAATCTAGCCGATATCAAATCACAAAATACACATGCAGGCAGATTCACCAAACAGGCTGCCTACGCGTTACTGGCAGATATGTATCTCAACAGAGCTGTTCTGAAAAAACGTGAGGCTGCTTCTTTTGATTTCACAGAACCGGCTGTTGGCGGCACAGGAAATGACATGGACAAAGTCATTCAGTACACAGGCCTTCTTATTAACTCTGGTCTCTTCAGCCTGGAATCCAACTATTTCCACAATTTTGATATCAATAATGGCGACAGTAAAGAGATGATTTTCTCAATCGTTCAAAAGAAAAATTCCAATAGAAATGCGGACAATGATTTGGCCTATATGTCTATGGAAAGGATTCAGAAACCGTCTCCAGACAACAGAGGCACAAACGCTTCGTGCATCACACCTGAATTCTACAACTCCTGGAACGGCAATTTTACAGATCCGCGTTTTCACAGATATTATCAGTATGATGATGGGACGTGGTTTAAAAATGACGGAACCGATGTAAGTGTCCCAGCAACAAGCAAAGTGGAAGGGACAGGGAAACCATGGTTTCACTTCAACCGCGGTTTGCAGGCAGGACAGCAATATGGACCGAAATTGCTTGCGAGTGGAAACTTTGAAATGACTGCAGATGGCAGAATAAAAGTGACCAAATTGTTCACTGAAAAAAACACCACACTTGCTGTAGATTTTACACCGGAACTTAATTTTGATAAACCTTTGGAATCTGTATTCACGCAGGCTCAGATCAACAGAGGCGTCAGAAACTTCAAGTTTGAATTCGATCCCGGATACGGAAACAATGGCACAAGCGGGATGGATGTTCCTTTGTACCGATTGGGAACCATTTACACAATGCGCGCAGAAGCGTATTTTAGAAACGGAAACCTTGTGGCAGCGTTGGCAGACATCAATAAACTGAGAACTTCCAGAACGCGTGAGGCTTTGTTTAATAATGCACCGGGCGTGGCGATCACCACTCTGGATGCCAACACTTTGGTGAGGGAATCCGGCTACGAGCTGTATTGGGAAATGTACAGAAGAAAAGCTTTGATCAGATTTGGTAAATTTGATCTTGCCGGAACTGCAAAACCCGCATCCCAGCCATACAGAAGGATCTTCCCTATTCCTCAGGCAACATTGGATGCATCGAAAGAGTTAAAGCAGAATCCCGGATACTAAGTTTAAGATTCTGATTCTATAAAACAGAAAGCGAAGAGATTATTTCTCTTCGCTTTTTTATTAAAATTAAAATGTGCTCAATTTGCAAATGTCGCAGATCGCACAGGGAAATAAAGATTTATTTGTTAATCCAAACAGCAAATTTTCCATTGCTCGAATAGTCTTTGCATAGTGGGTCGGAATATCTCACAATACCGCGAACGATGATCTGTATAAATGCATCCGCTTCCTCACGGATTTCGGGCACGATGAAGGTATTTTCTTCATTTAATGAGCCATCAGAACTGGCAATTTGATCTCTTTTATTAATTAAAGCTTCTTCGTAGTTCATACTTTTATTTTTAATGTTGATTGATAATAAAGACTCTGTTTAAGATCACTAGCAAATCCCAACCCATTCTGATCGTTGGTGACAAAAACGTTAGGACCGAAGCATTGGTTCTCAACTTTATTAAACGAATCATTTAAAAGCCGATTGATTTGCAAAAGATAAAACGGAATCAATCTAGCGCCGCCATCTGTCACTCATTTCCCAGTTGACGATGTCAATTTTTGGATCGGTGGCCAGGTAATGGTTGCCATCTTCCAGAGCGTCTTCTTCCAGATGGTAAAGATTTTTGTTCAGATCCTCTGCGAATTTCGCAATCAGCGTGGTAGTAGACTCTGCCACAAGAATACCGGCGCTATATTCATCATCAATAAAGATAATCTGTCCATAAGTTCCATTAGTGCTCGGCGCAAGGTCCAGATATAATCCGGTATGAGATCCGTCAAAAGCAAATTTTATCCAGTTGTTATTGTAAATATTTGAAGGATCGATTTCAGGGTCACATTTGTCAAGTGGAAATGCCTCTGTGCTGTAGTTTTCTTTTTTATCAATATAATCTGAGATGATGCGATCTATCGGAAAAAAATCTATCCCAAAGAAAAGACTTCCAAAATTTTCTGCATCGCTCAGACCGTTATGCCAAAGATAAAGCGCTTTAAAATCATCAGGAATATTCTTGCCGATCGTCTGCTCCAATTCGAATAATTCATCAGAAGTGGCCGGATCCTGCAGAGACTGGTTTAAGATTTTTGAGGCATTATCATTTAGCCATTTTTCGATTCGCTGAAAGTTCTCAATCATATCGTTGATTTTATAATTTTTAATAAAATTGTTGATCCGCGGAAATTATGAATATCAATAAAAAAACATCAGGTTTTTCCATAATGATCCATTTTACCGCACAGCTTTTTTCAGATAATAATCTCTGCCATCCGCTTTCATCTCTGTCAGAAAATCGTTGTAGGTATAGTGCTTTTTGATGCTTTTTTTCTTGGCTGAGAGATAATCGGCGTAATAAGCAAAACCGCCTGCCAGGTAATTTTCATAAAATGCTGCAGATGCATTGCTGATCACACAAAGGTCGCCGGAAATGGTGGCGTGGCCATTGTAAACGGTTGTGGCATTCACTTCCAGAAAATAGGTACTGCCGTTGTATTCCCAGATTCTGAAGTTCATCCCGTCATCTTTATAGTAGTAAAAAGTCTTGCCAAACTTTGCTTCCAGCGATTTTTCCAATTTATGAGTTTCTGCTGTAGTTTTGATTTGCAGCCGATAAGCTTCAATCTGATTTGTTTTTTTATTAATGTAAAATCTCACAACATTAGCAAGGTATGCCGTGTCGGGACTGTTATCAATACTGCCGTACAACGACTGTCCACCGAAGGTAAGCGCCTCTTTTTCCATGGATCGAAACTGGCTTAAGTTCACCGACTGAACTTTTTGATCCTCTATTTTGAATTTTGAGGAGATACTGCTTTCCGAAACAGGTAGTTTCAGGTAAAGCAGATCAAATTGCTGTCCGTAAAATTGCTGTGCAGACAAGCTTAATAAAATTAAACCAACTATTTTAACACCTCTGGAAATCGTCATTATTTTTAATTTTTTAAAGCTTATTTAGAATCGTTTTTTTTGATATTGATCAGATTTTACATCAGACTTCTGTCCAGATGCACATAGCCGCCATCCACGTGGATCAGTTGTCCTGTGGTATGCGAAGATTTTTCTGACAAAAGAAAAGCTGTCATATTGGCAATTTCCTCGCAGGTTGTCATTCGTTTCTCCAGAGGTATTTTTGAAGTGATAGTTTTAAGCTTCTCCTCGGGATTGTCGAAAGTCGAGATCCAGGATTCATATAGTGGTGTCCAGGCTTCAGCTACGATCACGGCGTTGACACGGATGCTGTGAGGGAGAAGTTCCACAGCCCATTCTCTGGTCAAAGCATTTCTAGCGCCATTGGCTGCGGCATATCCTGAAGTGCCGCCCTGTCCGGTTTCCGCAGTTTTGCTGCCGATATTTACGATAGAACCTCTGCTTTCCTTCAGATGTTGCAACGCGTGATGCACGAGAAGATAATAATGCACCGCATTTTTATGATAGGATTCAAGAAAGTCTTCATACGAGCCACTTTCCAGACCTACTCCATCGTTGACGCCTGCATTATTGACGATTCCGTCGATTCTGCCATATTTCTCGACAACACCAGCAATGGCCATCTTGCATTCCTCAGGTCGGGAAAGTTCGGCAGTGATAAAATCGGCTTTTCCGCCGGCATCTTGGATCTCGTGAACAGTTTTTCTGTTGTCGTCTTCATTTCTGCCGATGATGACTGGATGAGCATTTTCCTGAGCAAGCATTTTTGCAATTGCTTTTCCGATGCCTTTTGCACCGCCGCTTACAATGATTATTTTTTGGTCGAGATGTAAATTCATAAATTATAAATTATAAAATTTGGCTGCATTTCCGGAGAAAAATAGCTGCTGTTCTTCATATGGGAATTGGCTTACATACTTTGAAATCAGCGAAATCCATTCATCATAATTTCCGCCCAAAAGCATCACAGGCCAGTCGCTTCCAAAAACCAAACGCCTGATTCCAAATTGGGAAAACACAAAATCCAGCACATCAAAAATTTCTTTTTCATTGATAATATTCCGGTGGCCCTGCGTCAGAAGTCCTGAAACTTTGCAATACATCTTTGGATTTTTTGCCAGTTCCGACATATCAGATTTCCATTTATTCAGATTTCCCAACTTCAGATCCGGCTTTCCACAGTGATCAATAATAAAAGGCTGATCGGGTAGTTTTTCTGAGAGTTGCACCGCATCAGAAAGCTGATTCTGCCGCAGCAAGATATCAAATGTATAAGCTTGCTGATGAAGCGCCGCAATCCCACTTAGCACCTTTTTTTGCAGTAGAAAACCGGACGCTTCGCCTTCGGCAACGTGCCTGAAGCCTTTGATTAATGTTTCTGATTTATAATTCTGCAGTACTTGTTCAATACGGTCTGAAGAAAGATCAATCCAACCTACGACCGCTTTAATAAAATGATTTTCTTTAGCTAAATTAAGCAAAAAAGCGGTCTCCGCATCACTCTGGCTGGCCTGTACAGCAATGCAGCCTTCCACCCTGTCTTTCATTAATAAAGAATAATCGTACGGAAGAAAGTCTTCCCTGATGACAGTCATATCTTCTGTGATCCAACTGTCGCGGACAGCATCAAATTTCCAGAAATGGACGTGCGAATCGATGATCATTTTTGACAGATTTTTACTGTGATTGATTTATTTCGGATTATTATGCGCCGTAAGCTTTTACCTTCTGCATACTGCTTCCCAGACCGTCGATTCCCAGTTCTACGATGTCGCCGGGTTTAAGGTACCAAGGCTCCGGTCTCTGCCCAAGACCTACACCTGCAGGCGTTCCTGTGCTGATAATATCACCGGGAAGCAAGGTCATAAACTGGCTGATGTAGCTTATGATAAAAGGGATATTGAAGATAAGATTTGAAGTATTCCCATCCTGCAGTATTTGCCCGTTTACCTTTAGCCAAAGGCGCAAATTATGAACGTCTTCAATTTCGTCTGGTGTGGCGATGAAAGGTCCGATCGGTGCAAAAGTATCGCAGCTTTTTCCCTTCGCCCATTGTCCGTTTCGCTCCAGCTGGAAGGCTCTTTCACTGTAATCGTTGTGCAGGACGTAGCCTGCGATATGTTCCCACGCATTGTCCTCAGAAACATAGCTCGCTTTTTTCCCGATGACGATCCCCAACTCCACTTCCCAGTCGGTTTTTGTACTGGTTTTAGGAATGATCAAATCATCATCAGGGCCTACAATTGCAGTGGTAGCCTTGAAAAATAAAATGGGTTCCTGAGGAATCTCGGCGTTGGTTTCTGCGGCGTGATCTTTATAATTCAGTCCTACACAGATGATTTTGGAAGGTCTGGCCAAAGGAGATCCCAACCGTTCGTCTGCAGAAATCTCCGGCAGATTATGGTTTCTGATTTCAGATTTCAAAGTTTCTATGGCATCGGCGGAGAAGAAGTTTTCATCATAATCTTGTACCAGATGAGACACGTCATACCTTTTATGGTCTATAATGACGCCGGGTTTTTCCTGTCCCGGTTTTCCGAATTTTATTAATTTCATATCTAAATTTTAATTATTCAAAGTGGTAAATCCGCCGTCGATCGGGTAATCTACACCGGTTATAAACGAGGCTTCGTCGCTGCAAAGAAATAATGCTAAAGCAGCTACCTCCTCCGGCTGAGCCATCCTGCCAATCGGCTGTGTTTTCGATAGTTTGTCAAACATTTCTTCGATCTGACCGGGATAGTTATTCTTTAAAAATCCATCCACAAAAGGCGTATGAACACGTGCGGGAGAAATGGAATTGCAACGGATATTTTCAGTGATATAATCCTTCGCGACACTCATCGTCATTGCTTTTACGGCGCCTTTTGCAGTGCTGTAGGCAAAACGGTCTGGGATTCCAACCAATGCGGCAATAGAAGCCATATTGATAATCACACCGCCAGCTGATTTTCTGATCTGCGGAATCGCTGCAAAAAGACAGTTGTAAACACCTTTAATATTAACATTATAAATTCTGTCGAAGTCTTCTTCGGAAGTCGTATCCGCTTTTCCGATGTGTGCAATTCCTGCATTATTGACCAGAATATTGATCGGTCCAATCTGATCGAAAACTTCTAAAACTTCTTTCTGTTTGGATACATCACACGCATACACCTTAACATTGCCGCCGGCTGACTGTATTTTTTCAAGCGTTTGCTGCCCGTTTTCGACGGTAATTTCTAGGATATGAACTTCTGCGCCATTGGCTGCAAGCTGAATTGCGATTGCCTGCCCGATTCCGCTTCCGCCACCGGTGACAACGGCTTTTTTATTTTTTAATGAAAACATTTATATTTAATTAAAAGATTAAAATGTGTAAAGATTGACTATTTTTTGAGTTTCTGATCGCTTCTGTAATTTTGAATACAACGGCTTCGTAAATGATTTCGGTCTTCTTAAAATTGAATAGCTCATTTTCAGTAATGATTATTTTGATGTTTGATTAGTTCTGAACCTTAATGAAAATAAAAGAACGACCACAAAACACAACACAGGAACAGCGTATGAATAATGGATATTCCCCGAGAGATCTGTGATTTTACTTGCAACAGGCGGTATAATGGCGCCTCCAACGATAGACATGATCAGCAAACTGGAAGCTGGTTTTGTATCTGATCCGGCCCCCTCTATTCCCAAAGCAAAAATAGTCGGGAACATAATGGACATAAAAAATGTGAGTGCAACAAGTGCATATAAAGTGAAGATTCCTGATCCTGCGGTGACGTAGACTGTCAAAATAATGCTGATGATGCTGTAAATGGTCAATAGTTTTTGCGGCGCCATATATTTCATCAGAAAAGTGCCTGCGAAACGTCCAATCATAAACAGAAACCCTGCAACACCAGCGTAATATTTGGCTTTCTGACCTTCCATATCGATGGCATCCTCAGCAAAAACCAAAAGAAAACTGAAGATGTAAATTTGCGCACCGATATAAAAAAACTGCGCCAGAACGCCCCAGCCAACATTTTTGACACCTAAAACCTGTAGAAAGTTCTTTGTTGATTTTTCTTTGTACGCCGCTACTTCGGGCAGTTTTACGAATAGAAATAAAAGCATTACCAAAAGGATGATGACCCCAAGAATGATATACGGTCCTTTTACCAGCGAGGTTTCGGCTTGAATGTAGGCTAATTTTGCCGCCTTACTAAGTCCGTTGATTTCTTCCTGCGATTTCGGTTCGTCGCCCAAAATGAAAATTCCGCCAACAATGGGTGCTACAGATGCAGCCAAACCGTTGAAGGACTGGGCGAAATTAAGTCTTTGAGGGGCTTTTTCGGGCGCACCTAAGATGGTAATATAAGGATTGGCGGCCGTTTCCAGAATGGCAAGACCACACGAAAGCACAAAAAGAGCTGCCAGAAAAAACGGATAACTGATCGCATTTGCGGCCGGAACAAACAGAAAGCAGCCGGCCGCAAAAAAGAAAAGACCAAGCAGAATTCCGGTTTTATAACCATATTTCTGAATGACAAGTCCGGCGGGAATGGCCAGCAAAAAATACGCTGCAAAAACGGACGAATCTACCAGCGAAGCCTGAAAATGATTGAGCTGAAAGGCACTCCGCAAATGTTTGATCAGAATAGGATCCAGATTATGGATGAAGCCCCAGAAGAAAAACAGACTCGTAATTAGAATCAAAGGAACACCGTAATTTCTTTTCGCTTGCCCGGAGGAAAATGAGTCTTTGAAAGGTTTATTATTCATCGGTTGGTGAGGATTAAATCTGAATGGTTGCTGCCAGAAAAAATGTAAATAATTGTATGTTTTCCAACTTTTTAAATGTATACATATTTTGCGGAAAGTATATACAGGATGGTACATGACAGTCGATCATACACATTTTTTATTGATAAATAAATGCATCCGTTCTCAGAAAATCATAGCTATTTGTTTAATGCTAAAATGATCAAGATTCAATTTTGCATTAAAATCATTAAAAACATGAGCCGTACAGACAAGTAATTTGAGCCGCACACGACAGTAAATTGCCAATTAAACATTGACCTTTGTTTAATCATTAACAACATTAAAATGGCAACAATTAAAAAAATTCAACTGGGACAATCCGACGCATCCGTTTCCAGTCTTGGCTTAGGGTGTATGAGAATGTCCTCTATCTGGGGCGGCCCTACACCAGACGAAAAAGAAAGTATAGCAACGATCAATGAAGCCCTGGACCAGGGTATTAATTTTCTGAACACCGGTGATTTCTATGGTGCCGGACACAACGAAATGCTCATCGGAAAAGCCATCAAAGGAAGGCGGGACGATGCTTTTATCAGTGTTAAATTTGGTGCAGTATTCCACAACGGGCAATGGCTGGGAATGGATTTACGGCCCATTTCTATCAAAAATTTCATCAACTATTCTCTTACCCGCCTGGGAATCGAAACGATAGATCTTTATCAGCCCAGCCGTATGGATGGCAGTGTTCCTGTAGAAGATATTATCGGGACGGTTGCAGATCTTATTACAGAAGGCAAAGTGCGCCATTTAGGAGTATCTGAAATTAATGCCGAGCAGCTTCGTAAAGCCCACAGCATCCATCCTGTAAGTGCTTTGGAAATCGGATATTCTCTGGCAGACCGCGGCATTGAAGATGACTTGCTTCCCACAGCAAAAGAATTGGGAATTAGTGTCATAGCATTTGCTAACACTGCTGAAGGCTTACTGACAGGCGATTTGAAAGCACCAATTGCAGAAGACGATTACAGAAATCATTTTTCACGTTTTCAGGGTGAAAATTTAATTCATAATTTGGGGAAAGTGGAAGTCCTGAAAGCTCTGGCCAACAAAAAAGGCTGCACGCCAACTCAGCTTGCAATCGCGTGGGTAAGAGCGCAAGGCGATTACATAATGCCGCTGGTGAGCATGAGCCGCCGATCCCGAATCGCGGAAAATATCGCAGCAATGGATATTGAATTTGAAGCAGACGAGATGACTGTTTTAAATACTACATTTGCAACAGGTGCCATAAAAGGCGGCACTTATTTACAAAGATAAAATGGAAAGTCCAGCAGAAATCCTACCCGGCGTAATCTTCTATTCTTACCTCTCCGCAGAGCGAAAAGAGAAGGTCTGCATTTGGAATCAGCATACACTGATCCTTCAGGTTTCGGGGCAACTGACTATGGAAACTTCTGTGGAAAATATCTCGATGACCGGCGGACAGATGCTTCTGATTGGGAAAAATCAATTGGGAACGCTCAGCAAAACGCCGGTTGCCGGAGGAAATTATGAAACCATCGTCATCTCGCTTCAGGACGATCTTCTCCGGAAAATAGCTTTGGAAGAAAATCTGGAACCCGACAGAAAGTATTCCGGACCATCCAATATACTGATTCCTTACAACGATTTTCTGAAAGGTTATTTCCAGTCGGTTGTTCCGTACGCCAGAAGCTCCGGAGCGGCTATGACAGACGAGTTGGGAATCCTGAAAGTGAAGGAAGGCGTCAAACTTCTGCTGCTTGCAGTGCCGGAACTCCGCCACTTCCTTTTTGACTTTTCTATGCCTTATAAGATAGATCTCGAGAGATTTATGCTCAGCAATTACCATTTCAATGTGACGACTGAAAAGTTTGCCCAGCTTACGGGAAGGAGTCTGGCGAGTTTCAAGCGGGATTTCCAGAAGGTTTTCGGAATGCCGCCCAGACAATGGCTGCAAAACAAAAGACTCCAGGAAGCGCGCCATCTGATCGAAGATAAAAGCAGGAAGCCATCAGCCATATATCTGGATCTGGGGTTTGAAAGCCTTTCCCACTTCTCATCGGCCTTTAAAAAGAAATTTGGCAGGTCGCCGACAGGGTGATCATTTGTTTAATTCTTAATAAAAGTTCAAAAGAAAGCCTCCGCTCAAACTTCAATACCAATATGATGGTAAATTTTTAAAAAAAAAATCCCCGAAAACCAGCTGGTCTTCGGGGATTTTAATTTGATGAAACTCTAGCGTTTACTTTACAATCATTTTTACAGTATAAAGTTTATTAGAGAATATTTTGAGAACATACACCCCTTTCGGCAAGCTTTGATTGATGATGGATGTTGCGTTGTTGTTGATGTTTTTTGAAGTGTAAAATAAACTTCCCGTCATATCATAAACGTCAATTTTCTCTATCGGATATTTTGCTTTGATATACGTTCTATCGCCGCTGTTTACAGGATTTGGATAAACCTGAATGCCGCTTTCGGAAGAATTGGTGTTGGTTCCGAGCGTCTCTCCCACCACTTCGAATTCTACTCTGTTGGACACTTCATTATAAGAATCATCTGTAAACATAACGATGAAATAACTTCCCGGTTCTGTAGGTAATTTATCATCAGGAATCTCCGTATTTCCGTTGGCAACACCATTGAAATAAGTATAACTTACCAAAGGATCGATATTCGGATTGTCATTCTTATGATAAATTCCCAGCCAGTCTTTGACGATTCCCGGCGAATCTGTCCAGGTGGCCATGATATTTTCATTAAGGTTATAAATTGTCTTGTTGATCATCAGTTGCGTGATGTCATCACCAATCTGGAAGAATATTTTGCTGCCAACCGCTGTGTAGCCATCTTCGAGGAAATATTGTGCAAAATAATAACCTTTTGGCAGTCCTGTAAAGCTATAAGTACCATTGGCCGAAGTCACGTAAGTCCATTTTGGAGAAGTCACTGCAGAAGAAGGTGTTGTACCTACTTTGTAAACGCCGACCCAGTCTTTTGATAAGGCTGGCGCGTTGGCATAACTCAATTTTACCGTTCCGTTGACAGGATAGGTATTCTGATCTGTTGCCAGCGTAACCGGCGGACCAACATAAAAAGGTTTTCTGGTTCCGATTTCCGTGTAGCCGTCATTCACCATTAGTGTGGCGTAATACTGGCCTTTAGTTGCTAAGCCGGTTGTGAAAGTCATACTTCCACTCACCTGTCCGTTGGTATACTTCCAGATTTGGGAAGGATTGGCTGAGCCCGGATTCTGGCCTTTTTTGTAAATACCGATCCAGTCTTTTGCATTTCCTGGCGTATCTGTAAAACTGATTTTAATGGGTTGGTTTTGCTCATACTCCGCTTTGTCGGGAACAATTTGGGTGTTGAGAACCGTACTTTTGATCACCTTGAAAGACTTGATGTCACTCCAAGGGGACCATTGCAGGTTTCTGTCTCTATGTCTTACTTTTACGTAATAAGTACCGTTGGTCAAAGCATTTTTGATAACCGTGGCTTTTGTAATGTCAACATTTTTATTAACGTCAGTGGATTCATCTGTTCTGCTGCCCAACTTGCCGTAAAGGTTTTCAAAGTCTCTGTAGATATCATTTTCAACAATACTGAAATCCTGAGTTTTTGAGATTAAAAATTCCGTGGTATTAAGCAATTCGTCGGAAGTCGATTGATAGGGCGAACTTTCGATCATGATCGGCAATTCCAGTTCCTGACCGGTGTAATTGTTCGTGATGGTTGGTTTTTGAGGAGCCGGTTTACCTTTAGCGTGGTGAAAAGTGTCCATCAATACATTATCCTTCCATTCAAAAGCGCTCCCAATGGAATAGGCTTCTACATCAAACGTATTATTTACGGTATCAACATCAATAATCTGATAAATCCAGTTGGAAAGTGTTTTCTGAACATCCTCAAAATCCTGCTCAGACGACATTCCCCAATACTGATCCCAGGCAACGCCGCCGGAAATTATCTGATATGTAGGAAAATCCTTCAGCTGACCTCTGTGATAGAGATGGTGATGCGCTCCAATGTGCAAAATATGTTTTGAACTTGTATTCATAATCGGCATTACCGTATTTCTGATCCAAGTCGAAATATCGCCCACATATTGCTCTGCCTGATAAGGTCTGTGACCCAGAGAGACAATCCATTGAACGGTAGTATCCTGAGCAGCAAGAGGCAAAATTTTGTTGAGCCAGACAATCTGATCATTTGAAGGATGCTCTGTATCAAAACAAACGAAAAGCGTGTTCCCAACCTGTCTTGCGTAGTAAGCTTCGGAACCTGATGAGATGCCTTTGTAAGTGACATCATCCAGAATATAATGATCGTAATAAGCCTGCATTCCCAAAGTTCCATAAGTTTCATGATTGCCAACCAACGTCTGGATCGGAAGGAAACCGGACAGTTTTTTGTTCTTTGAAAAATGTACATTTTCGTAATGATCCAGCGTCCCGACGTCTACCTGATCGCCCACCATCACAGTCATTGCAATATTGTCTGAAGGATCTTTGTCATAGCCCCATTTCTTGGCAATCTGACGTTTTGCAGCAGAAACCAGAGAGTCGAATCTCGGAACACTTTTCATCTGATTGTCTCCCAAAACCAAGAATCTGAGATGGCCGTCAGCCGTTGCAGCCTGTCCCGGCAAAGGCAAAGTTTTGAAAGAATAAACCTGCGAAGTACTGTTGCCCGTTTTGATTCTGTAGTAGTATTTGGTATTCGCTGTCAGACCGTCTATTTTGACGGAATGGTAATAATAATTGGCCGGATAACCAGTGTCTGACAGGATTTTGTTGGTACCTGTTTTTGTGGTGTTCAACTGGCTTTGAGAAGTGCCGTATTCCACGGTAGTTTCAGCATTTCCTGCAGTTTTCCAGTTGACATAGATGGAAGTTGGTGATGGCGCCTGCAAATAAGGAAAGAGTTCCTGCGCAGATGTGATGCCAAAACAAAGCATCACAGCCAAGAGTAAAATTGATTTCATTTCTTTTATAGATTTGCGGTAAAACTATCATTGAAATATGACTTGATCAGAAATCGAATTTTAACTTTGAATGAACATTTTTCAACTTTTGTGGATTAATGAAAGACTTTCTTAATAATAAATTATCAAACGGGTAAAACAGAAGTCATAAAAATTAATACTTAATTGTCTTTATTTGATAATCAATAAGTTGCTTTTCATTTTAGAATAATCGCATTTTTTTGGCTCAAAATAATAATCTGCCATAGTTAGATTTGTACAGTATTTGATCAGACTTAAAACTAACCAATACCGAAATAAGATGCAGTTTATAGAATTTAAAGAAGAACATTTTACAAAAGATGACACAACCGGCGACTTTTTCATCCAGATTCCTAAAGTAGAAGTTGGATTTGGCGAAGTTGAAGTTCATGCAAAACAGGAAGACGGTCATTATTCTAAAGCGGACTACGAAGTTCAGGATGAGCTTTCTACAGTAACTATCAGGATGAAAAAACCCTACGATATCAGGGTCAATTTTTAAGTTCATTAAGCAATTGAAACCAAAAAAAATCCCATCTTTTTAATTGTGTAAAAGATGGGATTTTTTATGAGCTTATATTTTATTTGCCGATTGCAGAGATTTAACTTAAACGATGATATTTCCAAGATATTAATCGGAAATTTATGGTAGTTAGGTCGGATCTTAATTAAATTAAGATTACTGAAGTTTCCTTACAGAAACATTGGGCTGTTCGCCCGCCGGAACAATGAAAATTGCATTGTCATCTACAGAGTCTCCGATATCCAGGTAATAGGAAGCTACAATGGGAACAACAGAACTTTGGTATTTGCCCTCCTTCGTGTAAGCCCAATAAGTAACATTTACGTTTTGCGCTTTCATTTTCAGATCCAGCTTTTTAGAGGTCAGTTTTGCACCCGTTGCATTGATGCAGTTAAGCTCTACCAGCGCAGTGTTGGTAACGATTTGCGGCGCATTGCTCAACCTAATATTGTAAGCTTTCGGCGAATTATTGATTGCACGCGCCGACACTTTGTATCGGTCAAAAGTCTTCCCGCCTACCGTCACAGATTCCTTATTCAGAATACTGAAAGTCACCGCCAGACCATTCAGGTCAACAGTTTCCCCGTCCCCGATTTTCTGAGCATTTGTAAATGAAAACGCAAACAACAGAATTAAAACTGCAATCGATCCTGGATTTTTCATAAGTTTAGTTTTTATTAAGAGATTAATTTAATTCGGTGAAATTTTTTCGGACATCTATTTTGACTGAAGCTACCGATAATGATGATCGGGATCAATACTTAAGCAAAATCATCTGCCTCAATTCATAAAGATAATGCTTTATTAAACAAATATAAACAAGTGTTGATCAATTAATGATAATTGAATGATAACAAAAGTTATTTAATTATTAAGCAAAGGGAATTTTCTACAGAAATTTAAAAAACCGAAAAATAAAAAAAATCATAAACTTGCGAAGATCCGCGCCAGTAAACTACTTACCAATCAATGCAATACTTGCATTGGTAGATTCGCGGACGGCAATTTTGACCTCATCAAATTTCGGAGCAGAAAATCTGGGTCTATAATTTTTTGAAAAGCCGAAACCTTCGGTGGGATAGCCAATCATATTTCTGTCGCATTTCCCATTGTCATTCACATCCTGATACACAGCAACAGCATATTCGCCCTGAGCAAGATTTTTAAAAGTATAGGTAACTTTGTTCCCTACTGCACGCACTTTGCCATTGGCAGAGGCGGCACCTTCGTCCAGAAATCCTTTTTTCTTGTTGTAAAGTCCAAGATAGACGTGACCTTTCCCCGGCACCAGCCGTGTCACTTCTACTGTAAACTGATATTGTGCACTGAGAGCTGTACTGATGGATACCAGCAATACAATTCCCATTATTTTCTGTAACATATGTTCTGTTTTATTAATTGACTAAGATACTCTTTTATTAATGCCGTTCCCTGAATTGAAATAGTGATTCATTTCTGTCTCATTTCCATTTTTGTAAGCCCTGTAAGGCTCTGACTGAGCAAGCAGCCGTCGCTTAATCACAGCCTTGAGCAGAAAAGTAATATTCCTCTGAAAAGGCGACACTTTCTGATTCACTGTCTCAAAATAATCATCTAAAGTCTGCCTGCGGAACCTTAGGATTTCCTCCAGCTGACCGCCGTCTTTCATAATGCCGCAATGAAAATTCTTCTCTGCAAAAGCTTTTTCGGGGAAGCTGAGACCGCCCAACCCAAAGGACTCAAACATTTTATTGAGGAAAGTACGGTAGCTGATCACACATCCTTCGCCTCCGCCGAGATTAAAAATCTGATTTTTCAACGGTGCTTCTGCATCCACAGCGTTGGCAAATGCACGGCCCGTATCTTCCGGCGTACAGATTTCCAAAGCCGTATCCAGAGGCATATGAAACATAAGTCGGGACATTTTGTGATTGCCCATAATCGCAGCGAGCCGGAAGATAGACCACTGCAGTTTTGACTCCGTGATGATCTTCTCGCACAGCACTTTAGTTTCGCCGTATCGATCTCCCGGACTGGGACGCAGATTGTCTGTCACCAGGATTTGCGGATCGTTTACCCGGTCACCGTACACGGATATGCTGGAGCTGAACAGTAAAAAACAGTCTGGTGAATTTCTCTCCAGGGCAGCAGTCAGGTTTGCAGTACCTTTTAAATTTACTCTGTAAGCCAATTGGGTGTCCAGGTCTGCCAGCGGAGGAATAATGGCTGCCAGATGGATTGCCACATCTTTATTATAACTGATTTTATCAGCCAATTCTGCATCGCCGATATCGCCGTAGATAATGTCAACCCGGTCACGAAACGGAGTCAACATCCGTACAGATTTTGAAGTTTTGATATCAAAAACAGTGATTTCACAATCGGGATTTTTGACAAGGTGTTTTAAGGTTTCAAATCCGACTGTTCCGGATGCGCCGGTCAGAAGAATTCTTTTCTTCGTATTAATTTTCGACTCTTTCATTTTATTGATTTTAAAAAATAATTATTCCGACATTTCCCGTACGAAATAAGCCATAAATTCGTGGCAGCTTTTCTGTGCATTTTCATCATTTTCAATTGATGATTGCACTGTAAAACTATTCAAATGGAATAAAAATGGAGATTCCGATCTGCAGGATTCTGTACAATAGCGAACAATTCGGATCACTTTTGTAGCGTAAAAAAATAAAATTAAGATGGATTTAAGAAAAGACAGACGCGTTCAATATACCAAAAAGTTGCTGCGGGAGGCTTTATTTGATTTGCTGAAGGATAAGGAACTGAGCCAGATTTCTATCACAGAATTGTGCAAAATGGCAGATGTCAACAGAAATTCATTTTACAGACATTACAATATTCCGCTGGATATCCTGTTGGAACTGGAAGAGGAAGTTTATGAAAAACTCTCTGAGGTATTGCGTAAAAGCCATAAAATGGACGAAGTAATTCTCCTCAGCTGTCAGCTTCTGGAAGATGATAAGGAGATGAGCAAAATCGTATTCACGAAAGCCGACGGCAGTGGAATTCTGGCGCGTATCATGACCTGCGTGAGAAAAAATTTCCCTGTAGAAAATCAAATAGAACTGACAGATCAAACAAAGCCACTCCTGGAAATGGCCTATCAATTTGGGGAAAAAGGCAGTATTGCAGTCATCAAAAGTTGGGTAGAAAATGATTTTTCTCAGCCGTCGCGGCAGATTGCTGAGATGATAAGCTACCTCGTTAATAAAATCAATAAGTTATAAAATTGATTTTATTAAGGAAAAAAATACAGATATTTTGTCAAATTTGCAATATCTTTTCCCGGTAATCTCTGGTAATTTAACACATTAAATATTTTTCCTTACATTTATAAAAGAATATAAATAATCATGAAGAAAAAAGTTGTTCTCATTCAGGATAATGAGGATATTTTAAATATAATGGATGACGTATTGACGGATGAGGGTTTTGATGTAACCTCGTCACTTACGACCGAGCCCATTCAGGATATCGAGAATATAGATCCCGATGTCTTGGTGGTAGACGATCATCTGAAGGGTTCTAAAAAAGGCTCGGAGATTATTTCTGAACTGAAATCTGATCCCGATACCCAAGATTTATCTGCTGTTTTGACTTCTACATCCAAAAATCTGGAGCAGTTATCCAAAAACTGCAATGCAGATGATTTTATCGAAAAACCTTTTGATATCGATCATATGTTGGAAGTTGTAAAGAATAATTCTTAATCAGGTTTAATTAAATCTTTACTAAAATTGATATTTTTTATAAGTTCCACAGTCTGGATTGCATTATCTGCGCAGATTACCACGTAATCTCCCGGCTCTGAATGTTCTATGGCAAAATGAACTGCTGGAAGTACATCGGCAATGACTTTGCACTCAATTTCCGGTTTTACTTGACGGATTCCCTTCTCCAAAAGTTCAACAATTGATGCCTCGCTTCTGCCTCTCATATCATGATCAAACCTGATGATGATGTCATCATACATACCGGCTGCTATCTGTCCGAACTCAATAATATCATCGTCTCTACGGTCACCGGGAACCGCAATTATTCCGATTTTTTTCTCGGGAAGATTTCTGAGATATCCTGCGAGTGCTTTCAGACCATGCGGATTGTGGGCATAGTCTACAATGACATTCACTCCACCAATTTCAAACTCGTTGATCCTACCTGGAGTCTGCTCCGCACCAGGAACAAAATCCGTAAGTGCCGCTGCAATCTGCTCCACCTGTATTCCGGATAGATATCCTGCTAAAACCACAGGCAGCAGATTTTCGATCATAAATTCTGCTTTACCGCCACAGGTCACCGGGGCATCGGCTGCATTGAGGATGAATTGTTTACCGCTGCCCTCCCAAATGAAAATATCCCGGCTGCTGTCTGCGTAGACCGCCACGCCGCCATTTCGCATATGTTCCTGAAGCTTGGCATTGTTTTCGTCGCCGCAAAAAAGAGCAATTTTACATTCTACCCTATCCTTCATAGCATAGGAATGCTCGTCTCCGGCATTCAAAATGGCCCAGCCGTCTTTTTTCACGGTATGTGGCACCACCACTTTTACATTGGCCAGATCTTCTACTGTATTAATATCTTTGAGGCCCAGATGATCTGCAGCAACATTGGTAACAATCGCAATATCACACTGGTCAAATCCCAGACCTGATCTGATGATACCACCGCGGGCACATTCCAGAACAGCAAAATCCACCGTTGGATCCTGTAAAATGGTATGTGCACTCTGCGGTCCCGAGCAGTCGCCAGAGACCACCCGCTCATTTCCGATATAAATGCCGTCGGTAGAACTGAATCCTACGGTGTGGCCGGCAAATGATGCCAGATGAGCCATCAGTCTCGTAGTGGTCGTTTTACCGTTGGTACCGGTGATTGCAACAATTGGGATCCGGCCTTCGTCCCCGGGCGGGAACATCAAATTGATAATCGGTTCAACTACTTCTCTCGGCATTCCTTTGGACGGATATTTATGCATCCGCAATCCCGGAGCGGCGTTGACTTCTATTACGGCGCCGCCATTCTCGGAAAGTGGCAGGGAAATATCGGGACTCATAATATCGATGCCGCATACGTCCAGCCCAATCACTCTGGACACTTTTTCCGCTAAAAGAATATTGGAAGGGTGTACATTATCTGTCACATCTTCCGCAGTGCCTCCAGTGCTTAGATTTGCTGTAGCTTTCAGGAAAACCAGCTGTCCTTTTTCCGGTACAGATTGCAGGTGAAAACCTTGCTTCTGAAGCTGCAGTTCTGCGGCAGAATCAATACTAATTTTGGTCAGGACATTCTCATGACCTTCTCCACGCAAAGGATTCAGGTTTTCAGCTTCTACCAATTCTGAAACTGTCGAGCGGCCGTCACCCAAAACGCAGGCAGGCTGCCGTAAAGAAGCTGCAACAAACCGATGACCGATAACTAGAATCCGATAGTCATAACCTTTAATTTCCTTTTCCACCATTACCGCTTTTGAGATTTCTGCAGCACAGCGATATCCCGTCAGAAGCTCCTCAAAATTGCTGATGCCACAGGTGACGTTTCTCCCCTGATTTCCATTGAATGGTTTGGTGACCAGTGGATAACCTATTTTTTCGGCCACTTCTGCCAGTTCACTTTCGTCTTTTACCAACCGGCCACGCGGCACAGGTATGTTGGCATTCTCTAGGAATAGTTTAGTATCTTCCTTATCACAAGCAATATCTACAGCAATACACGACGTATTGTGTGAAATGGCAGCGCTGACTCTTTTCTGCTTGTTTCCGTAACCCAAAACAGTGTAGCCTGCAGGACCTTTGCAGACGGGAATATTCCGCTTTCTGGCGGCCTCAATAATCATGGCGCTTGAAGGACCTTCACTGTGGAAAAGGCGAATAGCCTGAACCTGTTTCCTGGCTTGATCAAAAGCTACAGGAATTCTATTAATTATAAGTGACTGTATAATTTCTTTCGCTAAATTCAGAGACTTCAGACCGGCCTGCTCGATGTCATATTCCAGAATACCGTAAAATGTGCCTTTGGAAGGAGAAGCGATGTCGTGGTAATGAGACTCGCCCTGCAAAAGAGATGCTAAGCGGAGCGTATAATCAAGCAGGCAAAGGCCAAAATCATCATACTTGCTGGTGAAATTATAATTTGATGAAAAATAATTGCTGATCATAAGATTCTCGTGCGAGGTTATTTTGGGAATAGATTGCGGATCATATTTAAGAGCAATAAGATGGTGGTGACTGCAAGACCACATATTGGGTCCGCGCATAATTCTAATCTCATCTGTCATCATAGAACGTTTAGTTTTTTTTGTTTCTTGAAATAATTTCGTTATCAAATTGAAATATCAACAGTACAAAGTAAAATTAGCCATATCCAAAACAGAAATTTATGACTGAAATCACATTTTATCAGTCAAGCTTACAGCAGTTAAAAATATCTACCGCGTCTTTTTTGATTTGAACACGATAATTAATCTGATTTAATCCTTACTGTTGAAATAAAAAATATAATATTGCAGGCATCAGAATAAGCTCATGGAAGAATTTATAAAGTTCATCAGAACCATCATAGGCATCGACGAAACCGAACTCAATATCGTCTGTTCCAGATGCAGAAGTAAGACTGTTCGGAAAGGTAAATTGGTTTTAAAAAAAGGCCAGATCGCGCAGCAGTATTTTTTCATAGTATCCGGTGGACTTCGTTTTTTTTATGAAAACGAAAGCGGCGAAAACACCACGTGGGTCGTTTTTGAAAATGAATTTCTGACCGAAATTTCCAGCCTCAATCCTCAAAAGCCTACGCGATTCAACATTATAGCTATCGAAGACACAGAATTGATCGTGATCGACAAAAAAGATATGGAGTTTCTGTACGCCCACGTCCCAGTCTGGCACGAGTTCAGCCGCAAAATATGGGAAGAAACAACCGTCCGGATGATTGATCAGATTTTAAAATTTCAGACGCTTACCGCAGAAGAGCGATATCTGGAATTTATGACTACCACAGAGATGCTTCAGAAAATTCCGGTAAAGCAACTGGCCAGTGTTCTGGGAATTACGCCCAACGCGCTGAGCAGGATCCGGAAAAATATCAAGTAGCACTTTCTACCAGATGGTAGTTTTGCGGGACCGCAGAGCTCCTATTTTTGTATCTATACAAAATCATCACTATGAGCACTGCTGAAAAATCGTCCAAAAAAAAATACTCCGACGCCGAACTGATCCAAAACCTGCCGGCATTTGCAAATAAATATACCACGGTGAACGGTGTCCAAATTCACTACGTTGAAGGTGGCAGCGGAAAACCGCTCATTTGCTTGCCAGGCTGGCCACAGACTTGGTATTCTCTACGTCCTGTCGCTCTGCAGCTTGCTGAACATTACCGTGTCATTATTCTGGATCTGCGGGGAATGGGAAGCTCCGGAAAACCAGCGTCCGGGTATGATAAAAAGACGATGGCGACAGACGTCCATCATCTGATCACAGAACTCGGATTGGATAACATCTCCCTCCTCGGCCACGATATTGGCGGAATGGTTGCCATGAGTTTCGCATTTAACTTCCCGGAGACTACCGAGAAATTAGTTGTCCTGGATGGTTCTCATCCCACAGAAGGATTATATCAAATGCCACTGATTCCGCAGCCTGGAACCTTTGGTGAAAAGATGGACGGCAATATGCCTTTTGCATGGTGGATGGGTTTTAATCAAGTGAAAGGCCTGCCCGAGCAATTATTGGAAGGCAGATACAAAATTCTGCAGGAATGGCTTTTCGATTATGTAATGATCGACCAAAGTAAAATGTCCGAATTGGAAAGAGCTGTCTACGCAGAGGCATATAATGACAGAGAAAGCATCAGAGCGTCCAACGCCTGGTACCAGACTTTTGACAAGGATATAGAGGACGCCGGCACCTATAATAAACTGATGATGCCTGTTTTGGGAATTGGCAGTTACATCAGTTATAATTATATGAATTATGGATTGCCTATGGTAGCCGAAAATGTAGAAATTATAAGTATTCCGGACAGCGGACACTATCTGTTTGAAGAGCAGCCGGAGAAAGTTCTGGCCGTTATTTTGCCTTTTTTAAAATCTTAAAATTATAGTATGACAAAAAATAAAATTCTGGTTGCAGGCGCAACAGGTAATCTGGGCCTTAAAATCTGCAGAGAACTTAGAAATCGCGGTGCAGAGGTTAAAGCCATAGTACGACATTCCACGGATCCTGATAAAATTGAAGCCCTCGAAAAGATAGGAGTCCAAATTGCAACAGTGGATATGGAGAATACCGATGCAATCTCAAAAGAATGTGAGGGCATCAGTTGTGTGGTATCTGCAGTTGCAGGATTAGGAGATGTAATTGTCGACCTTCAGAAAAGAATTCTGGATGCCGCTGTAAAAGCGGGAGTAGAGAGATTTGTACCTTCAGATTTTTGTACAGATTACAATGATCTGAATGCAGGAGAAAACCGCAATTTTGATCTCAGGAGAACATTCAAAGAGTATGCAGATCAGGCTCCCATTCGGCTTTCTTCCGTTTTTAACGGCTGCTTTGCAGATATCCTGATGTACAATACACCTATCCTAAACCTTAAAGAAAAAACTATCGGATATTGGGGAGATAAAGAAGACTGGAAGCTGGATTTTACCACCATGGATGATACTGCATCTTTCACGGCAGAGCTTGCTTTGGATGCCACAGCACCGCGTAACTTGCAGATTGCCAGTTTCCAGGTGAGCCCGAAAATGATTTTTGAAGATGTACGAGCGATAACAGGTACCGATTTCAAAGTTCAGAAAACCTCCGGTCTGGCAGAATTTATGGACTTTATAATAAAGCAAAGAGCCGAGAATCCTGCATCCGAAAATGAACTTTACGCCAAATTTCAGCAGGGTCAATATATGTATTCTATGTTTAAAACCCATCATAGCCAGCTTGAGAACGACAGATATCCGGGAATTGATTGGACAGATTCCAAGGCGTTTCTGAAAACTTTTTTAAGATAAATAAATCTATCTGAGACTTAACCAAAATAGAAAATTCCACTGTCGCAGTGAAATCTTTTTTTATATTTAATCCTAAAGACCTACACGCAGCATAAAGGATGTTTTACCTTCTGTGGAAGTCACTGTCAAAGATCCTTGATGCGCTTTTGCAATTTCAGAAGAGATGTATAATCCAAGTCCCAATCCATTGTGGTTTGATGCCGTACCGCCCCGCTGGAAAGGGTGAAAAAGATCTTTTACAGTGTCGTCTGGAATCTGCTTCCCTTCATTGGTTACCGTAATCTCCCAGAATTGATCTGAAGTTTCTGCATAAAGCAAGATAGGAGATTCAGAATCGCCGTGAGCAATAGCATTGGCAAGAAGGTTGGATACCAGCTGTGCTATTCGACCCGGATCGCACTGTATTACATTATCGATTTTAAAATTAGATTGTATAGACCGTTCGGGATTGGCGATTTTCAGTTCATTGCTCACCTCTTTCAGCAGCGCCTCAAGATCTACAGGCACGGGATTGATAGAGATCCCGCCGCCAAGTCTGCCGCGCGCCATATCCATAATATTGTTGATCATCTCGTACATCCGGACAGAACTGGACTGGATGATGTTCAGTAATTTGTTGTGCCGGTCTGTGTGTTCCGATCTCTTCAGCAGCTCCGTCGCACTTATTACGGCGCCGAGAGGATTCCGAAGGTCGTGTCCCAAAACTGCGATAAACTGTTCCCGCACCACGGCCTGCTCCTGTTCTAAATTCAGTTTGGTTTCCGCGAGTTTTTTAGCCTGCTGCAGATTTTCTTCATATAGCCTTCTGTCTGTAGCCTTGAACAAAGTATAGCGCATAAAGACAGGCTTTTCATTCTCATCTCTCCTTTCGTAACCATTGATGTAGATCGGAAGTTTACCTTTTCCGGTATCGGCAAGTTCAACAGATACTTCGTCAAACTCTCCCTGGATGCGGAGCAGAGGCCAGAGATGTGTTTCAAAATATATTTTGCTGCCGACAGAGAAAATATCCGAGATCCGCTTGCCAACGAAATGACTGGGAATGCCGTTTAGCCAGTTCGCTGCACATTTATTCACTCTCGTGATTTTCCCGTGGCCATCGGTGATGACAAATCCACACAATGAGGATTCAAAAAAGTCGTCAAAATTCTCTGAAAGATCACGAGATTGGTTATTTGTCATTTAAAAATTTTCCTATTTCAGAAATGGTCTCCTCTGGTGCGCTCAGATTGGGACAGTGTCCTGTGGCATTCATAATTACGAGTGTACTGCCATTCATTTTTCTGTGCATATACTGTCCCACTTCTACGGGTGCGATCACATCGTCGCTGCATTGCAGAATTAATACAGGGATTTTCGTGTCTGTAAGAATATCACGTTTGTCGCTCAAAAAAGTAGTTCTTGCAAAATGTTTTGCTATTTCGGGATCCGTCTTGCAGAAACTGTTGGTCAGTTCCTGTCCCAGCTCTGCCCTATCGGGATTTCCCATAATTACAGGAGCCATAGTAGCAGACCATCCCAGGTGATTGTCATTCATAGATCCGAGCAGCTCATCTATCTCTGCTCTGCTGAAACCGCCTTTGTAATCCTCATCATTGATGTACGATGGCGATGGCGATACAAGGATTAATCTCGAAAAAAGTTCGGGCGCCATTTTTGATGCAATCAGTCCCATTAATGCACTGACGGAATGGCCAACAAAAACAGCGTTTGTGATATTAAGTTCCTTTGCAATTTCAACGATGTCTTCGGCATAGCCTTCCAGCTGATCATATTTGGAGAAGGAATAAGCCGACAGGTCAGAATTACCCGCGCCTACGTGATCAAAAACAACCGTGGTATATCTGTCCTGAAAAGCAGGCACGACGTATCTCCACATATTCTGATCACAGCCAAAGCCATGAGCAAAGAAGATGACCTGTTCTCCTTTTCCTTTTACCGTAACATTATTCCTTTTTAGGATATTCATGAACCCTATTGTTTTTTGCAAATTTAATGATTTAATTCCGATTAAAATCAAAAACAAATGCGTGCTTGGACAGCGGCGGATACTTTCTGAAAGCCGAAAAACTTACTCAATTAGATTTTGAGAAAACAGATCGATATTTACCAGCCATGTGATGACTTTGATGACTGTTATTTAACATAATAAATCATTTGTCAACACAATTGTCAACACTGCAAACCGATCTGTAAGTGGTATTTAGGATAAATTTACCTAAACAATTAAATTGTATCTGATGAACCTCACTACCAAATCTATTTTTGTTTTGGCCTCGGCAGTATTCTCACTGGCCGCTGCACAAAGCAAAACTCTTAAGCAGCAAAACGGCTATCTTGCTTCCAAACAAAATGGCAGTATTGCATTGCTCTCCCGCTGGAACTCATTCAAACCAAATTCATCCAAATCTTCCATAAATCCTGAACAGAAATTACTATCACAAATGGGTTTGCCGGGAGCGGAAGAAAGGACTTTATCAAAGAAAAATCAGTTTTACGGAGGGCAGGCTTATAAGGGCAACAATGTACCATATGCTTCTGTCACCGATGGCTCAGGAAATACTTATATTACGGGTGGCAGTTCGAGTGAAGAGCAATCCTCTGGTGACTTTTTTACCATTAAAGTAGGCCCAGACGGACAAATATTATGGCAGAAACGGGAGCCTGCCGCACAGTTTGCTGTAGAATACGGAATGCATCTGGCATTTGACAATTTGGGAAATATTATCGCATCCGGCCTCAAATGGAATGGTAAAGATATGGACATCCGTGTCATCAAATATGATACAAATGGAACCAAACTCTGGGAAAAAACCTATGACAGCGGCAAAGATGGTCTCGAGGTTCCAAACAGGATGACCACCGATGCCAGTGGAAATGTTTACATCACGGGAATCGCCTGGTCCGGCAATTCTGTGGATTTTTTGACGATTAAATACAGCAGCAACGGCGCAGAACAATGGCACAGAACTGAAAATCCCGCAGGCGGAGAAAGCTGGAACGAAGCAACCGCCATCGTCACCGATAATGAAGGAAATATTCTGGTCAGCGGCTACAGCCCAAATGCAGAAGGCTGGCTGAATTACCACACGGTGAAGTACAGTAGCGATGGTTCCAAATTGTGGGAAAAAGCCTATAATTATAAAAGCACAGATCCTGAAAATCCTGCTGATGTAACCAATTCGGTTCCACGCGCAATCACAACCGACGGTGACGGCAACATCTATGTGACAGGAACTTTTGATATTTTTTTAAACCGTATAGGAACCATTAAATATAATCCCGACGGACAAGAGCAATGGGTAGAAACATACCGGAACGAAACTGAAGCAACCACAGGCTGGCAAACCGCATTTAAAAACAATAATTTATATGTGGCAGGCAGCCATTCCGGAGGTTTTTCAGAGGACGGTACGATACTGCTTTCTTACAAAGCAGACGGCAGCAGGAATTGGGCAAGGGAAACGGCAGACCTGATTGATATTGATAATGCTTCAATGATTTTTGACAAGGAAGATCATATCGTACTGTCAGCCAATGGTATGACGCCCGGTGCCGAGGAGTGGGAACAGGATGTAGCAGCCCGTGCCTATAAATATTCTGACAACGGCAACCTTTTGGGTAAGTCTGCGTTTGTCATCTCTACAAACACCGGAATGGCAACCATGGGACAGATGGCAGGAACGGGAACAGATGATGAGGGCAACGTATATTTCTCTGTCAATTCATATTGCACAGACAAGGGATCCGTTTTTGAAACCGTAAAATCTAAATTTGCTACTGCTGCTCCAAGTACAGAATGGAATGCAGTCTACTCAAACCTGGGAACAAAGGATGCTGCGATGCTCAATTCCTTCGGCGACAATTTGGGCAATACATTTTCCACAGGATCTTACTACAGCTATTCCGACGGTATGCTGAATAACAATTATTTCCTGGTGAAGCATAATGCAGAAGGTAATGTAGCCTGGGATACGGTTTTCAATGCTGAAAATGGGAATGCAGCGGAAGGAATTATTGCTGGAGCAGATGCAATAGGCAACTCTTATGTCTGCCTTCTTCCGGGCGCGGAACAGAATCCGCGGGAGCTGAAAGTAATTAAATATTCGCCGGAAGGCAGCCAGCTTTGGTCTCAGCAGATTCAGCTTTACGAGCCACAGATTTATATTCTGGAACCGCAGTCAGACGGTTCGGTTTATCTTGGTGGTACCGCAAAAGCAAGTGAAACAAGTTCGTCCAGCGCATTTGCAGGTATCAAGCTGGCGGCAGACGGTTCCGTAGAATGGAAAACACTGATTCCGGGTACAGCAGGTAGTAATATTTATCGTATCAATTCAGGAAAAGTGGATTCCGCAAAACGCCTTATTCTGGCTGGTGCACACGGTAGCGGCAGTTTTATATCTGAAAATGTAAATCTGACTGCGGTTCAGTTCAATGCCGATGGTACTGCCGGCTGGATGACTACGGTGCCTGTAGAAGGTGCCTCGTCTTATGGGACAGATCTTTATATTGATAAGGACAACGGTGTTTATATCAATGGTTACGTTAAAAATAATGAGACTTTTTCTGAAGATATCATAACGGTGAAACTAAATGTTTCTGGTGCTACCATTTGGAACAAAATATTTGGTGACGCTGATACAAACGAACGTTCCTACACAATCAAACCGTTCAGAAACGGCGATATTGCAGTATCCGGCTACAGCCTTTCAATCAATGGAGATATACACAATGTTCTCTTAAAATACAGTGCGTCCGGCGAACTGATTTGGAATTTTGCATCAGAGAATTTGCGTTACTACAATGACTTTCATATCGATGCGTCTGATGAGGTTTATATTATGAACCAAATAGTTACAGACCCTTTTCCTCATAAGATTTTTCAGGAGCCTTTCCCTATTTCTTCATTAATTAAAATGGATAAAGACAGCCAAAACAGAAGCGAAACACTATTTACAGGTCCGGAATATGCGGAGTTTTTTGGGCAAAAGCTGGTCCCGCATAATGATGGCAGACTTCTCCTCGCTGGAAGTGCTGGAAACCAGTCTTTTTATAAAGAACTCTACTTTTTTGAGACCGAGCACGATGCAGTACTTGGCATTTCTGAAGGTCAAAATATTGCTGAAAATCGAGATTTTTTAGGTCAAAACTATCCCAATCCTGTTTCCGGGAAAACGACGATTCCTTTTAGACTTAACAAAAGTGGAAAGCTTACAATCAAATTGTATAATGCCCAAGGTAGTCTCGTACAGGAAATAGCGTCCGGAAATTATTCTTCGGGAGAAAATATCGTAACGTTTGACATAACAAATTTACCTTCCGGTATTTACTTCTATCAGCTGGAATCATCTGGCATCAGGCAAGCCAAAAAGATGGTTATCAAATAATTTTTATAAATAGAAAAAACGGCTTCCGGTAATATCGGGAGCCGTTTTTTTGTTTTTGCATCCATAATGATTTACTTTTGATTATTATGCTGTATCCATCCAAGTTAAAATCATTCCTGTTTCTCTTTATAATTCTCCTCCTGGACGTGTCATGTACTGATAAAAAGGCGGAGTCAAGCGGTGAAAAAAGTCAGTCTGCGAAAGAATCTTTTGCATCCCTGCGAGATCTTGGTGACGAGCAGTGGCATCTTGGAAATTATCAGGAAGCGCTCCACTATTTTACAAAAGCTTACAAAAAAGTAAAAGCTTCCGGTGATGAGGCAGAGACTGCAACACTTCTGAATAATCTTGGTCTTGTACACTGGCGCCTTGAAAATAATGCTGCGGCGCTGGAATGCTATACAGAAGCCGCTGAACTGGCAGAAAAAAACGGAATGAAAAGGCTGCTGGGTCTCACGCATACCAACCGCGCTCTCATCCTGAAAGAACAGCGGAATTTTGAAAGCGCATTTGCTCAAAACAACGAAGCCATCAGGCTGTTCAAAGAGATTAACAAACCCCGGGACCTCGCAATTGCATACAATAATCAGGGTCAGATTTACAGATATTCCGGACAGTACAGTTCGGCGCTGGACTACTATCTTCTATCTCTGGCGGAGTGTAAAAATATTAATTATAAAGAAGGTGAAGCCATCGCATACCAAAATCTAAGCGCTGCATACGCAAAACTCGGCGACAGCAAAAAAGCATTGGATGCAGCCCGGAAATGTCTGAAACTAAGCTATGAAATCAAAAGCAAAGTCCGCATCAGCGAAGCTCTCTATGAACTGTCCCAAAATTATGACCTTTTCAACAGGAGGGATTCTGCACTTTATTATTTCAAAAAACATTATGAAGTAGAAAAGAGTCTTATGAAAGCCAATCAGAGTAAAATCCTCTCTCAATACCAGGCGAATCTGGGGATTGAAGTCAAAAATCTCAGGATCAAAAACCTTCAGAATGAAAAGGAAATTGCCAAAAACCGGTTTTTGCTGGCTGGATTCTGCGTTATGATCGCCGTTCTGCTTTCTGCATTTTTCGTCTACCGTTATCTTTCATTAATGAAATTTAAAAAGAAACAACTGGAATCAGAACTGGAGAATTCTCGGCAAATCATCCAAATTAAAGAGGAAGATTTGAAACGGTACATCATAGATCTCACCCATAAAAACAACATCATCAGTCAGCTGACAAAACCAGAAAATGAGCTAAAAAACATCGATTATGATGTGAGTGAATTGCTGGAGCAGAAGATCTTTACAGACGACGGCTGGGATCAGTTCAAAAAACGATTTTCAGAGATCTACCCTGACTTTTTCAGCAGAATCAGACAGACGGAGATTGCTGTTACAGAGGCAGAAATCCGCATTCTAGTTCTGATGGTTTTAAAGTTAAACGGCATCGAAATGGCCAATATCCTTGGTATTTCTCCGCAAAGTGTGCGTGCCTGCAAAATGAGACTCAAGAAAAAACTGCAACTCCACAATTATGATTCTGTAGAGAATTATTTACAGTTTATATTTTCTTGAATTTTGAATAGTCAATTTGCTTAATAAAATTAAAACAAAACAGAAAAGTTTTAGTCGTTAAAAATCTGTTCTTGTTTCAGCTTGTCCAGCTCCAGCTTGAAGCATCCTAGGATAAATTCGCTGTAATAAAGCTGAGCATTCACAGATTTCGTGCGGGAATGCAGATCCAGTTTCTCTGAAAGGATCACTTTTCCTTTGTAGGCAATTGCAAAATAGGCGTACAGTTTTCTGTTTGATTTTTCTTCCGGAGCCGCATAGCCTGTAACGCCGATAGACCAGTCGGTTTTGTACATTCTGCTCACATTCAGAGCCATCGTTTCTGCTACAAGTGCCGATACAGAGTTGGTTTTCTCCGCTTCTTGGCGGTCGACATTCAGAAGGTTTACCTTTTCTTCCAGGTTGGAAACGGTCATACCGCCTCTGTAGAACTGGGAGGCATCCTTCATCTGTGAAAATGCAAACTGCAAAAAGCCCGATGTAACGCTCTCTGCAACGGCTATAGTCTCATCATAATGCAGCATTTGCCTTCCGATGTAACCCAGCAGATTTTCCAGTTCAACAATAAAAAATATAAGAGATCTTACAGAAAGTTCATCCGAACTAACAGCAATCTGCGATGGTTTTAGAATCATAAAGTCATTGATCTTTTTTAGAGCCACAGTTCACTTTCTGTATTGCAGCCAAACGAAGCTAGCAAAAGAAATACCTTTTTCTTATGACCTCAATCATTTGTAGAAAATAATTTAAAAATATTCGTTTATTAATAATTTTTATTCAATCCGAAAATCTTGGTTTTAATACAGTAAAAGAATCGATTGCATCAGATCATTCGTTGATTTTTCATCTGTTATTTAATAGTTTTCGAAACTAAAAAAATCCCGGTTGACAACCAGGATTTCTAAATTAAGAAGATCTTTATTGATTCTTTTCTTTAAATGGTTTTAAGATATAACTCCTGAAGTTCTTCCGCATTGAAAGTCCTTGACTGCAGGTTCTGAACCAATTCTCCCTGTTTCATAATGCCAATATTGGTTGCAACGCTCACTGCATTGAAGATATCGTGTGTGGCCATAAAAACGGTCCTTCCTTCTTTCCCAAACTGGCGCACGATTTCCGTAAACTCAGCTGTGGCAATAGGATCCAGCCCACTGGTAGGCTCGTCCAACAGGAGCACTTTTGCATCTTTGGCAAGTGCTATCGCAATACCAACTTTTTGCCGCATTCCTTTAGAATAGCCGCCAAGATCCTTGTGGTGCGCAGTTTCCTGCAAGCCTGTTCTTTGCAGGAAAGCAGACAGTTCGTCATAATGGTATTTGAATCCGGCGATTTGCGAAAAGAAATCTAGATTTTCTATGCCGCTCAGGTTTGGGTAGAGCAAGACGGTTTCCGGGATGTAGGCCAGATGTTTTTTGATCTCTTCAGGATGCTCTCTCACGGATATTTCATTAATAAAAGCATCGCCAGAAGTAGCTTTTATCAAGCCAAGCAGAATATTAATTGTGGTACTTTTTCCGGCACCGTTTTGACCGAGCAGTGCGTAGATTTCACCTTTTCCCACCTCAAGATTTAAGGATTGCAGTGCCGTGAATTCATTGTATTTTTTATGAAGATTAATGGTCTTTAACATAGTTTCCGGTATTTTGATTGTGATAAAATGAATAGAAGAAGGATTATAATTAAATAAGGCAAAATGGCTTTCAAAAGAGAGATATCCTGCCCATCTGTGAAAAATCGGATGGTCTGCCGATTCCAGTCTACACCGTCACTTGTCTGCCCGGAGAAAATTAGCGGATAAAAATAAAGCCGTTTTTCTTCATGGAATTTTCTTAGCGCCTCGCTGTATTTCAGCTGATGTTTCATATCCGTTTTTGCCACGGAGCTTTGGACATTTTGCGTCTGGATGTTGGGGAGAAAATACCCTAAAAGCTCAGCGGCTTCATTCCTTTTTGCCATTTTCGAGTTGTACTGTCTTGAGGATGATGCCGCTTCCATATCGCCCATATGCTGCATGGCATAATACCATGTCCAGCTGAAGGCGTCGTTTTCTGCCACTTGATATTTGGAGAATTGAGGATAGACTTTGTAGAATTTTTCCATAGTTGGCAGTTTGGCTTCGTCCCATTTGTTGTGATAGCCTTCTCTCTGCTCCATCACAGCTTTCAGAGATTCCTGCACAGGATAAAACTTTTGGATCAGCATATTGCTGCTCATCGGAATGATAAAATTGATTCCGACCCAGATGATCAACAGAATTAATGCATTTTGAGCAGATGACTTCCGGAACGAGATGATCCATCGGCAAAGGAAAAACCAAAAGGCGATATACAACCATCCTGATAGTATAAAAATCAGAAATGAATAATCTAAAGAAATTGCCAGCCACACTGCTGCGACCGAAAGCAGTATCAGATAGACTAAACTAATGGCCAGAAAGCGAATCAGCATCTTGGTATCGATCAATTTTGAAAGGTTGCTACTCTGTACAGAAAGCAGTTTCCACCGCCCACTCTCCTCTTCTTCAGAAATCAGATTGTAGCAAAAAGCAACAATGATCAGTGGAAAAAGAAAAATAAGGACAAAGCTGAAATCGAAATTGCCGACTGCAGCATTCGCCGGATTGTAAAAGTCAGAATTGTAGCGCTGCTCCTCCAGATTCCGTATCGTAACGCCCTGAATCGAAGGATTGAGATCACGCATTCCAATCGCCAAAGCTGAAAGTGCAGGCGTCTCATTGACGAGATTAAATTTGATATAATATAAAATCAGACCAAGATCTTCGTGGTGGTATTTCACATTTTTGCTTATACTTTCTTTTTGAAACTGCTCGCTTTTGGAAATAATATCATCAGTTCTTTCCAGGAATTTCTTTCCGGTGTAGAGTGACATAAGACCGGCTGTCAATAGAAAAATTAGCGCAATGATGTAGGCCTTGTTGCGGTAAAACTGTTTGAATAAATAATTTTTCATTTAAATTAATTTTAGATGGCGGCCAGATATTTCAATGAAAACGACAGAAAGCATTAGCCAGAAGAACAAAGCTGCCACACTCATCCACTGGGCCGAAATACTTTCGGAAAATGAGGTGAAATGATAGTCAAAATCAGGGAATTTTTTCCAGTTATCACCTTCAATGATTGCTGGCGGCCCTCCTTTTTCCGGTTTTATATTACTGATCTTTTCAATCTGCAGATCATTCAGCCTCTGAGCCATTTTGTAACGGTATTGTTCTGCCTGTTCCTGGAAGTGCGTATAAGAATAATAATCTGTTCCGGAAGCAATCATAGAAAGATTCCGCACCGCAATCACAGGATCTACAAATGCACTCCAATCGGAAAACTGCTGTTGATTGGCGTATAATTCATTGAGTTCATTCTGATGTTTTGTATAGATTGCGGAACTGATTTTCTCGCCTTCCTTCATCACAAATCCACTGTAGTTGAAGGGCAGCTGATCTGTGGAGGTCACCTTGTATTTCGCAAGCAGCGAATCTTTGATTTTTTTGAAATGAGGATCATCAGGATTGTGGCTGTCTCCCGCTTTCAGAACATCCTTTTCCAAAGCAGTTTCAAATGCAATGCGGGAAGGTGTAGGATGGAGATTCTGCGCGGCAAACTGAGTGCCTTTAGGTAAAAAGATAACCAAAATAAGCCAGCTCCCGATAAGGCTTACCAAAGCAGATGAAGCGGTCTTACTTTTCGCAGAAATCAAAACTGTCAAACTGCTGATAAAGAAATAATAAACAAGATATGCTACGAGAATGGCAAAAACTCTACCGACAATATCAGACCAAACGACAGCTTGAGAAAGCTTTGCAGCGATGATAACAACGGGAATCACAGGCAACAGAAAAAATAAAGAAAACTGCCAGATCCCAATTATTTTTCCCCAGATGATCTGTCTTCCGGCAGCACCTTGAGTACTTAGAATTTTCAGTGTTCCATCTTCTCTTTCCTTGGCAATCAATCCGAATCCTAAAAATAAAATGACCAGCGGCACCAGGCACTGCAGGATAAATGCACTGCTGAATGCGCCAAAGCGGATTAATGTTCCGGAACTTCCGGCTTCTGAAAGGTTGGCAGAATTCTGTTTGTGAGCCTCGAGAAAAATAACATTTCCCAGATAATCGTCGAGTCCACTGTCAAAAATACTCAGCGGATGTCCAATTCTGAACACCAGATAGCCGTAATGTGCCATTCTGTGAGGATGTTTTGCAGGCCTGTGTTCCCACTGTTCGCGGACCTGTTTGCGATACTCCTCAACTTTTGAACCGACTTCCCCGTACTTCGTAAAGCCAACGCCTATACTTAAAATGCAAAATATCAAAACCGTCCCTACAATGACGAAGTTTTGTTTTCCTTTCATCAGATCCTGCCTTGTCTTTCTGATGATCAGTTGTAAAATGGATGTGGCCATTGTTTAAAATTTATAAGTAGCTGTTAATAGATAATTCCTTGGTGCGCCGGGAAACAACCTTAGATAATTCTGCGCACCGATCCAATAGGTTTCATTGCTTATGTTATTGACATTCAGGGCAAAATTAACTTTTGACCGGAAAGCTGAATAGTATAATGCTGCATCCAACGTTGCATACGCAGGAAGCTCAAAACTTCTTGTAAACCAAGGGATTTTTGAGCTTTGGTAGAGCATTCCGAGTCCCACTCCTGCATTTTTAAGAAGTATGCTGTTAGAAAAGTTGTAACGAGTCCAGATGTTGACCGAGTTTTTTGAGGTATTTTCTTTTCTCAAGCCGTTCAGCGCTGCATTGGCATCGTTCATGATTTTTGCGTCAATATAACTGTAACCGCCGTAGACGTGCCATTGTGGGAGAATGTAACCTGTAAATTCTGCTTCGAATCCGCGGCTTCGGTCGGCGCCGCGTTGGATCAGTTCGTCCGGCTCCGCAGGGTTGTTGGCATTGATCAGGATATTCCGCTGATTGATTTCATACACCGCAATATTGAGAGAAATCTTTCCAAAAACCTGGGCTTTCAAACCTAATTCCTTTAGGTCAGAAGTCAACGGTTTGAATCTGGCAGCAGAATTGGAACCGGAAAAACTTCCTGTATTTGGCATCAGCGTTACCGTATTGGATTGCGGCTGATAGCCTGTGAGGTAAGTCCCATAGATGTTAATTTGTTCTGTAATGCTATAAGTGACGCCTAATCTGTAAAGTATTTTGGCATTATCAAACGACGTTTCATCGGACTTTTTATAGTTGGTAACGTCCCGAAACCATTCCTGACGAATGCCGGACAGAATCTTGAATCTCTTCCACGTCAGCAGATGCTGCAAGTATACGGCGTGGCTTGTAGTGAGTGCGGCTGGTAATGCCGTCTTCACGTTCATCGTATATAAATCTGTGCTCTGATAATTCTCAGCGCCTGGCGAAAGATCAAACGGTGCGACATTCGGCTTTGGCAAAAAAACACCATTATAATTAATGATTTGGTAATGGTCTGACTGCAACGGGTTATAAGATGAAGCTACAGAGCCATCCTTTAACAGGAAACCACGTGCTGCATCCTGCCTGCCACCATCGCGCTTTTCCCAGATTTGAGTGTCATAACCTACCAGAGCCTGATGCGAGACATTCCCTGTTTTAAAACTGAAATTAAAATAGGCATTAGCGTTATCAACTGCCCATTTCTGATTTCTGCGGACAAACTGCATCATCGCAAGATTATTAATCGGTGAATTGTCAATATCGGGTACAAAGCTGTTGGTAGTGCGGTGCTCCTCCAGATTTTCCCGCCAGAACTGTTTCATATAAGATAAGTTGAAACTGATATTCTTAGTAAAATAGTGCGCTAATGATGCCGTTATGATCAGTTCTTTTGTTTTAAAATAATCTGTGGGCGCACCAAGATTGAGACTTGTAGGTGTACTTTTGAGATTCGTTTTGCCAGCTACTGCTCCGAAAATTGGCTGTCCGCGATCCAGATTTCCGTGTAGATCGTTGTAGATCAGTTCGAGATTTACAGACGTTTTTTCGTTAGGAATAAAACTGATCGACGGCGATATCAGAAATCCATTGTTTTCCACATGATCTCTGAATGACTCTGCCGATTGATAAGCGCCGTTGAAGCGGTAAAGTATTGTCTTTTTTTTGTTTAATGGTCCTGTGAGATCGGCCGTTGTGCGGTAGGTGTCAAAGCTTCCGGCAGAAATGCTGACTTCATGGCGGGCAACATCCAGCGGTTTTTTGGTCACCATATTGATGGTTCCGCCCGGATCTACGCTCGACATCGTAATGCTGGCCGGCCCTTTGAAAACTTCCACTCTTTCTATATTGGCCGTTAAAGGCTGGAGAAAATAATACTGCCTGGTCCTCAAACCATTGATAAATTGGCCCTCTTCATTTTGGCTGATGCCGCGGATATTGTACTGATTATAATAGCTGGAGGGAGAAACGCCACTCACATTTTTCATTACATCTCCCAGCTGGAAGGCCTGCCGATCGTTGATCAGCTCTTTTGTTACGGTGTTGAGAGTGAGCGGAAGATCTTTGTTCTTCATCGCAATTTTGGTGGCTGCAAAAGAATAATCTGAGGTGTACGCTTTGGATCTGCGGCCTAAGATTTCCACGGTTTGTATCGTGGCTTCGGCGGAATCCTGAGGTATTTGCTGGCTGTATATAAAGGCAGAAAAGCATCCAAAAGAGACCGCCAACAGCCTTTTTGTCTTGCCGGAAACAACATGATGTAATTCCGCATTATTGAAAAAATGGGTTGTCATTATATAAGGATAAAACTGACATTCTATTGATGTCGACTATTAATAATAGGACTTTATCTTTATCAAATAGATAAAAATCCACAGATAGCACCTTACAGATTAGAAAATCTGTATTTCTTCCGGTGGCAAAATCCAGAGATTATGCTGCCGCTGCTGAATTGCTTGGCGGTGCCCGTGAGCTAAAATAGTCTAGTAAACAGCGGTAAGCAGTGGCTTTGCTGTGTGGTACTTCAGAATTGATTAAAATTGAAGCATAAGAATCTATGCTTAGTGATTCTGGAATTACGACGTGGTTCATCTGCATATGAAGTGCACACTGACAATCGTCGTCCTGAGAAATGCAGGTTTCTTTTTCTGTTTTTGATTTTTTAATTTTCGAAGATGCATTTTTGCTGTGCTGAGCGTGTTCGATACATAAACTCAGACCGCTCACATTATAAAAAAGTGCCAGCATTAATGATAAAACAAAAAAGTTTCTGAGTGATTTCTGCATAATCGAGTTGCGAAAATACAAATTAATTTGAATTATGCCGCTTTCGTCTTAGACTAATCTTGTTTAAGGATTTGATAAAGGGCGCTTCGGTGGCTTTTTTCCGGAAACCGGCACCGCTGTATTAAATTGAATCTCTGGCAGGTATAGTTTTTGGATGCAAAAAAACCATACGATTTTTCTGAAAGGAATATTATTATTAATCAAAAGTAAAATTATGCTCA
Organism: Bacteroidota bacterium; assembly: GCA_037033105.1. Taxonomy (GTDB): domain Bacteria; phylum Bacteroidota; class Bacteroidia; order Flavobacteriales; family Weeksellaceae; genus Epilithonimonas. The sequence continues at coordinate 137,783 of JAZBLF010000007.1, read as the reverse complement.
AAAAAGGCGATAAAGTGAGATGGAAATTTCAGAATGGTGAAACCCAAGGCGTAATCACCAAGGTACACATCACCGATTTTGTTTTTATGAACAGACAGAGAAGAGCCTCTGAAGAAAGTCCGCAATATGAAGTGATGAGTGAAAAAACAGGTAAAAGCGCAGTTCACAAACCTTCCGCTTTGAAAAAAATGTAGTGATAAACAATTATGAGCAGCAATAAGCCAAGCTATCTTAATTTCGATTCGGAGTCCTATCCGTGGAAGCCCAATATTGATTACCGCAATCACCCGGAAAAATACCGTGTGGGCAAAGGTGAGCAAGGCGTTTTAATTTGTCAGCCTTACAAGTCAGAAATCGGACAGTACTGGCGTTTCAAAGACGCTGTAATTGCTGAAGAAAGCTCAGAAAAAATTTTCAGTATGTTTTTAGAATATCTCGTCAACGATGATTTTGTGGGTGCCGACATGGCAAGAAAATATCTGCAGATGGGGTTCACCAGGGCGCGGCGGTATTTCAATTACAAAGGTGGCAAAAAATATGACTCGGATAAAGATTACGAGCATTTGGAACGCGGAACGGGAGATCCGGAAAAGGCAAAATCTGCTGCAATCTTTTATGAAAAGTGGCAGCAGGCAGAAGCAGATCAAAAATATGCCTTGATGAAAATCCGCTGGAAAAAAGAATTAGGTTAGCGACTATAAAATTCATTTTCAGCTGTTTTCAAGAATTATAGAATTTTCATTTCGAATGCAGTTCATTTAAAGATAAACAACTATTAATGATGATAAAATGAATAATGACAGTTATTAACGTTGCTACATTATAATAAACAGTAGTATCTTTGAATAAAATTTACCAGCACAAACAATGATCAATTTTCAAAGAACACCGAAGTTTCAAATTTCTCTTTTATTACTACTCCTTTTCTCATTTTTTAGCCCGGCCAAAGGACAGAACCCTGATGAATACAATAAGATTTACACCAAAACTTATCTTGAAATCTCACAAAAAGATTTTCCTAAAGCTCTAAAGATTGCAGATTCCCTCTTCTCCATCTCAGAAACGCCAAAACTGCAAGCCAAAAGCCTGATGCTTTCTGCCTCTCTCCTACAGCAGGCAGGAGAAATAAAAAAGGCTGTGGACTTTGCACTTAAGGCAGATCAGATCCTTCAGGATTCTGAAGAATATACCTGGAAAGCCAAGATATCGGGATTTTTAGCAAGTCAATACCGGCATCTCGGACTGAGTGAGCAATCCAAAAAATACATCGACGACACCATCGGTTATATCAAGGAAATAAAAGATCCCAAAACGGCCAGCCAGACGATGGGATTTGTGATGCAGGAGAAGGCTTACTACGATATTGAGATGAGAAATTACAACAATTCCATCACGTCTGTAAAAGAAGCTATCCGATATTTTGCGCTCAGCGGGCAGAGCAACCCTTTTTTTGATGCCAATAATGAGCAACTTCTTGGGCTGAATTATTATCATCTCAAAAATTATACAGAATCTCTCAGGCTTTACAATAATGCTCTTGAGAAGCTAAACGCTATGCCGGACAATTTTCTAAAAGGTTTGGTTCTGAATGGGATTGCCCAGAATTACATTGCTAAAGGCGATTTTAAATTGGCCAAAAAACACATCGATCAGGCGTTGAAAATTGCTGAAGAATCGAAATATCTGAGTCTGAAAAAAGAGATTTACATTACCCTGGAAGATTATTATACCGGAACAAAAGATGTCGAAAAAATTGAAAATTCTAAGGTCAAAAAAGATTCTATTTCAAAAATACTGGACGATAAATCGGCAAAATTTGTGAGTAGTTCCTTCACAGACTTAACACGAAGTAACGACTTGATTCTCAAAGAGAAAAAAAATAATGATGTGATAATTGCTATTGTCACCCTTATTCTAATTGCTACATTGGTCTTTTTTGTGATTTACAGAAAGCGTCAAAAAAAGAATATAGAGAACATCAAACGTGTAGTGGAAGAATTCAAACTCTCGTCGCAAAACGCTACTCGGGAGCAGCCAATTCCCATCAAAAATGTCGTTGAAAAAGAAAAAATCATCGTTCATCAGCTTTCTCAATCGTCCGCAACGCCGATGATGACGACGGAAACTGAACAGAAAATACTGCAAAGTCTGGAAAAATTTGAACAGTCCAGATTGTTTTTGAAAAATAGTGTTTCTCTTCCTTTTCTCGCGTCGTACTGCCATACAAATACCAAATATCTTTCTCACATTGTCAACAGCTACAAAGGCAAGGATTTTACCAATTACATCAATCATCTTCGCGTAAAATACATCATTCAAAAGCTGAATACCGAGCCACAATACTCCAAATATAAGATATCGGCATTGGCTGAGGAGACAGGATTTTCCTCGCAAAGTAAATTTTCTGCAGCCTTCAGGAAAGTGACATCCGTCACGCCGTCCGAGTTTTTGCAGCAGTATAAAAAGGATAAGTAAGGTTTGCAGCAGTACTTAAGATTTTGATTTAGCTGCAACAAACATCTGAATAATCCCTACAAAGCGAGGTTTTCAGCCTTTTTTTATAGATATTAAACATCTTTAATTTCGGTTTGACCAATGTTATCGATTGATGAGATACATTCGTTAATTTTATTTTTAAACAGATATAAATCAGTCTGTTATCATATTAAGGATAATCAATTACTATTATTCATTTTCGTGAATTCGTCTACTGTAAAGTTTGTAAAGTCGTTTCTATAGCGATTTCTTTGCACCGGAATTATGAAACACAAGATGATCCTATAAAAACGCAACTGATGAAAGCACATACTTTCCCGGACTTATAGGTCAGGGAAAGTTTTTTTTAAGTAGTCGAACGTTCTGAATTAATTATTGAATTAAATCATTAATCAGATTTATATCAATAATAGATTACAGTTTGGTATTCCATAATTGAAATAATGAATGGGCAGAGAATTTTCTGACACCAAAAACTATTAGCCGGGCAGTTATTTTTATGATTCAGTCATATCAATATTTGTGTTTTTTTCTGCCCGGTTTTTTCTTTAGTAATAAGCAGCGGCAAGAAATTGTTCGTATCTGCTCAAGTAATTTGCTTAAACATTAATAAAATTCTACCAAAATTATTTCTGTTCAAAAATTCTTAATATCACTTGTTTTAAATAACTAAAAATCAGCAAAATGAGGACTGCAATTCATTTTAGATTTTTCCGTTAAATATTATGATAATATGCGATTAAATTGATAACACATTATTTGATAGATACATATGAGTTTTAAAAGGTCTGATATTTGTACTTTTTTCGATACAAATTAACCCTATTAAACTTTTTATTATGAAAAAGACAGAAACCCAAAACGGTAAAGTGGCGGCAAAATCTTCTGCTGCTGAAGGACTGAAAGAATTGTTTATTGATGAATTGAAGGACATCGTCTATGCGGAAAGAGCGCTTCTGAAAGCCTTACCAAAAATGGCAAAAAATGCCTCTGAACCAAAACTGATTGCCGCTATAGAAGATCACGTAGTCGTGACTGAAGGTCAGGTACAAAGGTTGGAGCAGATCTTCGAAATTCTGGGAGAATCCAGCCGTGGAAAGAAATGTGATGCGATGGAAGGTCTTATTAAAGAAGGCGAAAGTATTATGGAAGAAACGGCTGTAGGCCCAGTGCGCGACGCAGGCATCATCTCGGCATCCCAAAAAATAGAACACTATGAAATTGCATCTTACGGCACACTCGCCGCCTTTGCGAAGACCTTGGGAGAAGATGAAATTGCATCGCTGCTGGAAGCTACGCTTGCGGAAGAAAAGGAAGCTGACGCTCTACTGACAGACTCAGCCTACAATTCTATAAATTTTGAGGCTAAGGACGAAGAATAAATTATCAACAGTCTGTTTTTTTTTATTACAGATGAGCAGCAAAACAGTTCGGCATGCGAGCTAACGCCTTTACCAAAGTAAAAAATCCTTAATATATCTAAAAAGGCTGGGAAGTTATCCCAGCCTTTTTTTGAATAATAATCTTGATTAAGTTAATATGAATGCTAATTTCACAAACTGCTTATAATTGCCTAACTTCCCATATTAAATAATGACAGATGAAACAAATGATCCGACTGACTACATTATTGCTGATCAGCATTACATTCCAAAATATTATTTATGCGCAAACATCTGCTGTAGGCAAAAAAGCAGCGGAATACACCATCGAAAATTGCGTCAATGAGTTTGACCTGAGCAAGGCTACCAAAACAAAATCGGGCCATCAGTATTGGTTTGCTGACAAAAATTTCACCGAAGAGAATACCTTGAAAATGAGCATTGTATCGCCGGGAAAATCCACACACGCACCGCACAGGCATCCCGAGGAGGAGTTTTTTTACATTCTGGAAGGTAAAGCCTTATTCTATCTGGACGGCAAAACAGCGGAAGCAGGACCCAATACCAGTCTATACTGTCCGCCAAATGCTGAGCACGGCATCAGCAATGCCGGAAATACCGATTTAAAATACCTCGTCATCAAAAAAGATTTGCGTTGATCTCATTCATTTAATTAACAATAAATCTGATCTGATGTATGATACGCTGACCCAATTTCTAACAGGAAAATCTCCTTTTACTAATTCTGAATTACAGGAAATAACATCGCGTTTCCAAGTCCTGAAGGCCGGCAGAAATCAGATTTTGCTGGAGTATCATCAGATCTGCAGTCACTATTATTTTATTAATAAAGGCTGTATCCGGCTTTTTACAACCAATAAAGACGGGACCGAAAATTCCCGCTACTTCGCATTTGAAGGTAATTTTGCAACAGCTTTACCCAGTTTTATTGATCAGAAACCCGCGTACGAATATCTGCAGACTATTGAGCGATCGGAACTCTTGTGTATCTCCAGAAATGATTTTTATGATCTGACGGAGACCATTCCCAAATTTGCTAAGATTTATACCGAAATTCTGGAGTTGGGTTTTATAGTTGCCCAAAAGAGAATATACGGATTCCAGGGCTTTGACGCTTTAGAAAAAGTAAAATGGATTATCCAATATCAGCCACAGCTTCTCTTACGGGTTTCCAACAAAATGGCGGCATCTTATCTTGGACTTTCTCCTTCTACCCTCAGCAGGATCAAATCAAAGCTGTGAAAACGTTGACCTGGAGCAACGTTTTTGGTTTCCGCAGCATTTAACTTTGCAAAAAAGTAAAGATGAAATATTCTATCATTCTGCTTTTGCTGAGCTCCACAATATACTTTGGACAGCAAAAAGTTGATAACTTAAAACCGCTATCGTCCAGAGATTATGTTAAATCAATCCCTACATTGACTCTGAACGCTGCAATAGAAATGGCTGAACGCGCAAGGATATCGGCGTCGAAATTAGGAAAAAAAATAGCCATTGCCGTAGTTGACGCTTCAGGGAACACTGTTCTGATCATGAAAGATGAAACGGTAGGTCCGCATAATACCGAGGCGGCAAGGAAAAAGGCTTTTACATCATTGTCAACCAAGACAGCCACACTTCAGCTTTTGAGAAATGCCGATTCAAAAGCTGACACCAGAAATCTGAATACCATTCCTGAATAGCTGCTTTTGAGCGGCGGAACGCCTGTCTATTTTGAAGGCGAAATCATAGGAAGTGTTGGCATTGCAGGTGGTGGCAGTCCAGAGAACGACGATCTGATTGCAAAATCGGCATCGATCCCGGAAGTGGGAATTACAACAGACAATCAACTTACCAAATAATACAAATATGAAAACATTAGCAATTACTTTACTTCTTTTACTGAGCTCTACAGGACTTTTCGCACAGAAAATCAACTATCAGCTTTCCAGTCATATCCTGGACATCTCGAAGGGCGCTCCTGCAGCGGGCGTCAGCATCAAACTTGAAAAATACAATGACAAATCCAAAGTATGGACTTTCGTTGATGAAAAAAACACGGACAGCAACGGCAGAATATCTGACTTTTTGCCGGCAGACAGCGGTAACAAGGGTATTTATAAGCTTACGTATTTTACCAGCAACTATTTCAAGAAAAACAATACGGAGAGCTTCTACCCTTTTATAGAACTTGTTTTTCAGATTAAGGATGAGATGCATTATCACGTACCTATCACGCTTTCGGCATACGGATATTCTACTTACAGAGGCAATTGATCACTGTCGATTTTATGGTAATTTAAATTTAAAAAGATAAAATATACCACGATCCAACCCGATCCTGACATCATTTTATAAAGCATTTGCTGAAATTTGCATTAGTAATTTTTCAACAGTAAGTCTTTATTATAATGCACAATTCAATCAACACCATCCTGATAGCAACAGATTTTACAGAAAAATCTAATAATGCTGTCAGGATGGCTTTGCATATTGCATCCCGACACCATTCCAGAATTTTTGTTCTTCATAATATAAATAATTATTTTGTGATAGACAGAACCGGAAAACAGGTTTTGGGATCTGATATCATCAAAGAAAATCTGGAAAAAGCGCAAACTGCACTTACCAATCTGAAGTCTAAAATCCAGGAGCAATATCCTGATCTTCTGATTGAAACTGTAATCAAAAATGACAGTCTCATCCACGGCATCAATGAAGTCGTCGATTTGGAAGATGTGGATCTGGTCATCAGCGGAACATCGGGGAAGCAAAATTTCACGCAGGTCGTTTTAGGTTCTATGTCTTATGAGATCCTGACCGGTGTCAACTGTTCTGTACTGCTGGTTCCGGAGTCTTGCGAAAAATATGCTTTTGAGAGAATCCTAGTTCCAATCCGCGTTATGGATGACCTGTTCGACAAAATAGATCTCTCGCTCACTATCGCCAAAAAAAATAAGGGTGTGATCAACCTGCTCGGAATCAGCAGCGGCGATGATATTAATAAGATCAGAAATGCTTATCAGCAAGCAAAAAAGACACTGGATTATAAGGCGCAGGAGTATCATTCTCAGTTTTTGCTCACCCGGGATAAGGCCAGTCAGATCTCCAGATATTCTAAGGAAGATGAGGCAGACATTATCATCCTCAATTATCAGGATGAAAACAGCTGGAAATCCTTTTTCCTGGAAAACTTTTTCAAACAGGTGATCAATAACACTGATATTCCCCTGTTCTTCCTCAAAAATAAATACACTAAAAAAGCCGATAAGCAGTACGGAAATGCAGGATTTGACATCACGCTTCCGTCTCCCGGATAATAAAATATTATGATAACTACACAGCAATATTCCCAAAAAAACAGAACCACTGAACAGCAAAAATCTGAAATCATCCAGTTTCTCCACAAACATCTGGAACAGTACGGCGATCCCGAATCCGATATTTCTGACGCAGTAGATTATGCACTGGGCATTGAAGATAAGCCGGGAGGACTGATCATCACTGCTAGAGATGACAGTAGTGACCACATTGCCGGAGCAGTGGTAGTCAACAAAACAGGTATGGGCGGCTATATTCCCGAAAATATCCTGGTCTACATTGCTACCGACAAGGCAGTCCGGGGAAAAGGCATTGGAAAACTGCTGATGCAGACTGCTATTGAATCTTCCGAGGGAGATATCGCACTCCATTGCGAACCGGAAAATCCGGCAATACATCTTTACAAAAAACTTGGCTTTACGAGTAAATATCTTGAAATGCGATTAAAAAAATAAAATGTCACACATTACTTTAAATTCAACGAAACTTAAATATAATTATAACTACTTGAATGATCTTTTCAGAGAACATCACATTGAATGGGCCGTGGTTGCAAAACTGCTTTGCGGGAATGAAAAATTCCTTCAATGCCTGCTTGATTTCTGTGACAAAGAGGTCTGCGATTCCAGACTGACCAATCTGAAGCATATCAAAAAGCTGTCGCCACAGACGCAGACCGTTTACATAAAACCGCCGGCTAAAAGGCTCGTGAAAAGTATTGTAAGATATGCTGACGTCAGTTTCAACAGTGAAATCGATACCATCCAGGCTCTCTCCAATGAGGCTGTGATTCAAAACAAAGTTCACAAGGTGGTGATTATGGTAGAAATGGGCGAACTGCGGGAAGGTATTATGGCCAAAAATCTTTCCAGGTTCTTTGCCAGAGTCAAAAATCTACCTAATATTGATATCGTCGGAATAGGAACCAATCTGAACTGCCTCAACGGAATTCTGCCGGACGAAAAGAAATTGTTTAAACTCAATCGTTACAAAGAAATCATTGAAGAAGCCCACCAGCAAAGGATTCCTTACATTTCTGCGGGTTCTTCGGTCACGATTCCCCTTATCTTTAAAAATAAAATACCGGAAGGGATCAATCATTTCCGCATCGGAGAATCTTTGTTTTTCGGAACGGATGTTTATAATGATTCGACTATAAAAGGAATGTATCAGGATGTTTTTACGCTGACGGCAGAGATCATAGAGCTTGTAGAAAAGCCAATGATTCCGGCTGGTGATGCAGGAACCAACCTGACGGGCGAAAAGCCTTTGCACGACCAGTCCAACAAAGGGAAAACCTCGCTGCGTGCCATCGTAGATATCGGGATTCTGGACGTAGATCCCAATCAGATCAGTCCGCTGGAAGACGGTGTCAAAATTATTGGAGCAAGTTCTGATATGATGATTCTGGATGTTTCCGGTCACGATTCCGAGTACCGGGTTGGTGATAAAATAGAGTTTAACATGAATTATATGGCCGTTCTGCGTGCTATGAATTCTGAATATGTCGATAAAGTCATCGAGACCAAAATCCAGCCGAAAGATCTGAAAATACTGGAGTTTAGAAATTAAACCGATGAAATGTAAGTCAGGTATTTAATTTCTATATTTGATAAAAATAAAAGCTTATGAATCACAATATTCATACGTTGACCTTCAGTCATTTTAAAGATTACACGGCTGCAAAAAATGAATTCGCGATTATAGACTACCCTGCTTTCATTGGCAGATTGGATTCGGATTTACATTACAAAAATAAGTTCTACGCAGTCCTGCTTATAAAGGATGCCGCAGGATCTATCATGATAGATGACCGGAAATACGAGCTGCGGCCGGGCAAATTCTTTTTCATTAATTATCATCAGGTCTATTTCCTGACAGACTGCCATTCGGTGTCCGGCAAGGTTCTTCTCTTCAGCAAATCTTTTTACAACCACGTCTACACTGGCAACAATATGATAAAGAGCGATACTGCACTCCAAAATGTATCTCCTTTTATTTTACTGACCGATGAAAATACAGCCGATATCGAAATCACCTTCAACGAATTAAATAAAGAGTCTGTTGCTTCTCAGGCGTTCCGCAAAGAGGTTATCTGCCTTTTGCTCAAAGTTTTTATGTTGAAATATATCAGAAATTCCAGTAAGAAAAATCTTGTCAGCAGATCTGTAGACCACAAAAAAGAATTGGCCTATCGTTTTCAGGATCTTGTGAATCAGCATTACAAAGAACTAAAATCAACGGCAGACTATGCAGAGAAACTCAGCCTCACGCCCAACTATCTCAATGCGCTGGTGAAGGGTTCTATCGGAATTCCGGCCGGTCAGGTGATCAAAAACCGCGTGATCCTGGAGGCAGAGCGTTTGCTGATACATTCTACGCTGACGGTAATCCAGATTTCTTACGAACTGGGCTTCAGCGATAATTCTCATTTTGGAAAATATTTCCGATCTGTCAAAGGAATGTCTCCAAATTCTTACAGGCTTCTAAATACCGTCAATCAATAATTAGCTGGTGATTTAAGGTAAAAACAATGCCGACTTCCTGAGATGTCGGCATTGTTTATGCTGCGATTGAGGCAGCTTTATAAGATAAAAACTCAATTCACGATAAACTGTTTTGAGATTGACTGAAAAAGTAAGGCCTGAGAATATCCTCAAAATTATAAAGACCGTTGAGCTTATTTTTCAGATTTTCTGCAACGAATAATGCGCCGCTTCCAAATGCTTCCCGAGAAATAGACTCGTGCACCAGCCGTACAGTCTGATACGGAAATCCAAAAATGACCTCGTGCTTTCCGACGATGCCGCCGGCTCTCACAGAGTTGATGCTCTCCGTTTCCAGGTCAAGCGCTTCTGCAATTTTCACTGCGGTTCCCGAGACGCCAGACTTGGCCTTGAAATGCTCCTCTATCACCTCAATATCTACAGCCGGGGCAATACTTTTCAGCAGAGATGCCGCAAAAAGAAGGTAATTGACGCCCAAAGTAATGTTGGGAGACCAAAAAACGACGGTCTCCGCAGAGAGTTCCTTCAGAAGCTTGGTCTCATTGACTCCATAATGCGAAATTGCAGAGATAATTTTAATCTTCTTTTGTGCCGCTGTTGTACCATAATGGTGGATGCTTGCTTCGGTAGAAAAATCGATGATAAGGTCTACCGGATGGTCGCTGAAGAGGCTTTCCAGATCTGTAGATTGCTGCGAATAGATGGTGGCACTGTCCGTAGCACTAATGCCGAGAATGTCTTTGGCAGAAAGGCCATTGAGCTTGTCATTATTCTTCAGCACCCATTCCAGAGAGAAGTTCTGATGCTGAAGGATCACGCTGGCCACAGCTTTTCCTGCCTTTCCAAATCCTATTAATCCTATTTTCATAATTACAATTTTTATATATTTATTTTAATTAATGATTTCGATTATTAACATTAGTAAGATACAAAAAATATTTAAAAGGGATTTCTGTCTGAGGGATTCTGCCTTCCGGATTCGTTTTGGTATATTTGTAAAACGTTCCAAAAAACAGAAGACGGAACATTCTGACTGCCATTTTATCCATACCGAAACAGACGCACGTGAACATTCATAATAAAAAAAGATTTCTCAGTTTTTTAAAGTTCAAAAGAGATTTTCAGCAATACGGTCTGGAAAAAGCCCGCAGTTACGAGCTGATTCTCCATTGGCTCAACAACAGGCTGAGCCGAAGCCAGTTCCTTTTGCTTTCCGGAATCCTGGTAGGTTGCAGCGCGGGATTAGCAGGTGTTTTGCTTAAGACGATTGTTCATAATATCCATTTTTTCATCACTAATAAAGTCCATTTCGAATACCAGATTTTATTTTATGTGGTTTTTCCATTTCTGGGAATTGTTCTTACGACGAGCATTGTTCTGACGGTTTTCAAAGGTCAGGACAGAAAAGGAATTGGAGCCATTCTCTACGAGATTGCGCAGAATTCGAGTATTGTTTCTTCAGTAAAAACCTACTCCCAGATTGTCCAAAGTGCAATCACAGTTGGTCTCGGAGGGTCTGCCGGTCTGGAAAGTCCGATTGCTGTAACTGGCGCCGCGATTGGTTCCAACTATGCGCAGACCTACCGCCTGAACTATAAGGAGAGAACACTTCTTCTGGCGGCTGGTGCAACAGCAGGGATCGCTTCAGCCTTTAATGCGCCGATTGCGGGAATCATGTTTGCGTTTGAAATACTGCTGACAGGCGTCGTCTTTACAGATTTTATACCACTTGTCGTTGCCGCAGTTTGTGGTAGTCTGCTGTCAAGGATTATGCTGCAGGAAGACGTACTTTTTCGATTTTACACGCGCGAAGCTTTTGATTATAAAAATGTGCCGTACTACCTGATTCTCGGCATTGTAACAGGTTTGTATGCGCGCTATTTCTTGATTGTTTCCCAAAAAGTGGAGCATTTTCTCAAGAATCTTAAGATGTCAAGACTCCGGAAAGCGATGCTCGGCGGTGCGGTGCTGTCCTTTCTCTGTGTGCTTTTTCCGCCGCTGTTCGGAGAAGGTTATGATACGGTGAAAGCCTTTACGAATGGCCACGCCAATATCATAGTTGAAAACAGTTTTTTTAGATATTTTGAACTCCGCGAATACACGATTATCGTTTTTCTGATTTTAGTTTGTCTGCTTAAGGCGTTTGCCACATCTTTTACTATTTTCAGTGGCGGTAATGGCGGTAACTTTGCGCCTTCCCTTTTTGCCGGCGGGTCCGTAGGATTTCTGTTCGCAGTGATCTGTCAGCAGATCGGTTTCAAGGAAGTTCCCGTTACCAATCTTGTTCTTGTAGGAATGGCTGGTGCAATGAGTGGCGTTCTGTACGCACCGCTGACCGCTATATTTCTGATTGCAGAGTCCAGTTTTGGCTACGATTTATTTCTCCCGCTGATGATTGTTTCCGTCATTTCGTACCTGATAGCCAAATGGTTTTCGCCCATATCTCCGGAGCTGAAATCTTTGGCAGATCAGGGTAAGATTTTCACCAATGAGCACGACAAGAATCTTTTGTTTTCTCTACATACCGAAGATTTTATTGATAAAAATGCGCAGACCATCAATGAAAATGCTTCTATTAATGATCTCTTTGAGCTGGTGAAAAACGGCAACAAAAATCTCTTCGCCGTTCTGAATTCCGACAGAAAACTAAAAGGCATTCTGACTCTGGATGATATCCGGCCGTATCTTTTTAATCAGGAAAATAATGCATCGCTGCCTGTTACTAAAATTATGAAAGCACCGCCAGCACTGATCAAACCTCAGGATAAACCATTGGAAATCCTCCAGGTTTTTGATGATACAGGCTTTTGGTATCTTCCTGTTGTGGAACAGAATAATGAATTTGTAGGATTTATCTCAAAATCATCCATTCTAATGAGCTACAGGCAATTGCTGAAAGGCTATTCCGACTAGTAAAATAAGTTTATTAATGTTAATTTTTATTTTAAATCATCGGTATGCCGTTGGTTTTTAAATCTTACATAATTGCTAGCAAACTTTAAACAGTAAAAATATTTCATCGACTTTCTAAAAAAGTGTAGTAAAACTACTATTGAGAATTTGGGGATGTGGTTTTATCTTTGGTATATAGAAATCAAGAAAACCAATTCACAAAATATTAATATTTAAAATTTAGAAATCATGGCAAACAATTCAAGAGCTGTTTTAAAATTCAACGGCGGAGCAGAACAAAAGATCCTAAAACTTAATTACGGCGTTTCTAGAAACACAGATGTATCCGGGAGAGTGGCATCCGACCCATCCAATGCATTGATCAAAATCACGGTGGAAGCTACTGAAGATTCCGGTATTTTGGAAAGCTTACTGAACGGAAAATACAAACCCACAAGCGGCGAAGTGACATTCAACAAGTCGCACGAAGAAGGCACACTCACAAATCTGAAATGGGAAAACGGTTACGTGATCCAGCACGAGGTAGATTATGACGCTTTGAACGAGGATAATATGTTTATCAGCTTCGTGATCAGCGCAGAAAAAATCGAATACGGCAACTCAGCGTATGATGGAATCTGGCCAGGGGCAAAATAATCTTGATGATTATCAATTCTACAAAGAATCAATAAAATTAATCCTGATGAAGATCCAATTTGGCAATTTTCATCAGGATTTTTGCTTCATAACAGGAATATGTAATAGAGGAATCAAATGACAAACAACAATTGCACAATTATTGTTGCTTGTAATCATAATGATTTATGTCGCAGGAATGCATATTCTTCATTCATAATGATATTCAGAAAGTTGTCTTTTTGATTAATACTAAAAATCACTAAATATGGAAACTCCCAATACGCCTGTCCGTCCTCATTTCAAGCCAGACAACAGCGCCAGTTCAATATCGGCAAGTCAGATTTTCGGGATCAACAGGCTTGTAAAACTCAATATTGTGATAGAAGGAAAAGTGATTTCCCATTACAAACATTTCAGTCTTTCTCAACAGACAGCCAGCCACCACGAATTCGAGCTTGTCCTGGCGCATGATACGCTGGGAAACAGGGAGGATCACAATCTGGAATCCAGTCACGGATTTTTGGGAAAAAGGATCACTGTAGTTCAGAAATATAAAGATATTCCGGACAGCCCGGAGCGCACGTTTGTAGGTGTCATTACAAAAGTGGGCTTCAGTCAGGAGAAAGGTGGTCTTCCGAATATCGTGTTGGGCGGCTACAGTCCCACCATATTATTGGATGCTGCACCAAATGTGCAGAGTTTTGGCGGTGAGACGCCTGTAAGCCTCAGTATCATTGCATCGCAGCTGATCAAAGAAGGTTTGGGAAGCAGCAAATACGACGTTCGGGTGGATGCCAATGACTATTCAGAAATTCCTTTCAGCGTGCAGTATAATGAGACGCATTATAATTATCTGGCTAGAATGGCAGAAGCATATGGCGAGCAGTTTTATTACGACGGCGAGGTGCTTCATTTCGGTAAATTACCACCTCAGAATCCACCATTGAAACTGATCTACGGCAGCAATGTCAGTGATATTAATGTGGAACTTAAAGCGGTACACACCAAACCGGAATTCTACGGTTACAACAGCAGTCAGCACAGTAAACTTACTTCAGGAGAAACACAAATAAAACATAAAAGTGACCTTGCAAAAACGGCCTACAGTCTTTCACAGAGTGCTGTTTTCCAAACACGGGCATTGCAGGTGGCGCCCATCAAAGCTACCACAGACAAGGATGTTGTCAACTCCCAGCAAAGTACTGCGGGAAGCAAAGCTGTAGAAGTATTTACGGTAACGGGCAATATATCGATTCCGTTTTTATATCCGGGTTGCGTTGCGGATCTGGAAATGAGAAAACCGGACAGCAACCAGACCAGCTACTTTACGAGAATTATGGTGACTGAAACTACGCACGACGTAGATACGTTGGGTCATTACAAAGGCACTTTCAAAGCCATTGCCAGTGACACCGGTTATCTTCCCAAACCTCAGTTCGAAGTGCCTTCTGCGCAGCCACAGATTGCAACAGTTATCAGCAATACAGATCCTCAAGGTCAAGGCAGAGTGACTGTCAAGTTTGACTGGCAATTGCACGACACTACCAATTTTATCAGAATGATGAGCCCGGATGCCGGCGGTACAGATCAGATTACTCAAAACAGAGGTTATGTGGCCATCCCGGAAGTGGGCGATCAGGTGATGGTCGGTTTTGTACATAATCATCCGGACAGGCCTTTCGTGATGGGCGGAATGTTCCACGGACAGGTAGGATTGGGCGGCGGATCAGACAACCGTGTGAAATCCATTATGACCAGAAGCGGACATAAAGTAGTATTCACGGAGGACGAAAGTATCATCATCACAGACAAGTCGGGCAATGAAATCCACCTGGATACCACTGGCAGCAATATCAACATCACCGCGCCGGAAACAATGACTCTGAACTGCAAAAATATGAACATCAATGTGACAGAAAGCATGACTACAACTGTTGGGATGAATGCCACAGAAAGCATCGGGATGAACAGCAGCCAAAGTATCGGAATGAACTCCACCCAAACTGTAGGCGCCACTAAAATAACATCTGTCATAGGTGACGCCAGTATGTTCATCACCGGAAAACTGACAGAAATGATCGAAGGTGATGTACACAGCGAGACGAAAATGGAAAGAACAGAAGTGAGTGAAAAAGATATGAACATCCACTCCAACGAATCCATCAACAAACACGCCCAGAAGGAAGTACAGAATAATAGTGGCGAAAAATCTAAAGCAAATTAGCAATGAGCCGCACCAGAATCATAAAAGGAAGCTATACCAAAGTATCTGAGAAAGGCCACCATATGTATTCTAACGAGAGTATCATAACCAATGCCCTGAACTGGATTTCTGAAGTTGGAGAGAAAATCGGGGTCACCTATGGCAATCCCGGCACTTCGCCCTCTATGCAGATTCCTGCTAAATGTATCGTTCACTTCAGGCCAAAAAAAGGCTGGCTGGGAGAAGACTTTGGTTTTGACTGGATGCGGTTGGGTGATACCAATCTGATCACAGGCAGCGGTGCAGTTTTTGGAGACAGCAGGTACGAAACAATTGTCGCAAAGCAGTACAGTGACACCGCTTTCACGGTTATGGAAACAGATCCCAACCAGTACAACGGCAAATTCAAACCGGATTCTGCGCTTTTCAGCAGTTTGAAAAATGTATACGCGAAGCAGACTATTCCGTGGCGGACAGCAGTTAATTCTGCGGGAGCAACCATCGCTGAAGACTATTTTTGCTCATGGCTTTCACTTTTCCCTAAAGAGATAAAAAATGCCGCCGGGAACAACGTACCATCTGGATTTTCCAATACCAAGGCCACTTTAAGTCTTATAATAGATATTGAAGAGGAACCGGATCTTCTGCGTTTTGAAGATAATGAGAACTTTCTGATTACGCCAAAAGAAATCAGCGTCTCAGGGAAAGGCAAAGGCAAACACGGTTTTACAGATCACATTACTATTGAATGTCTGAAGGAATTTGCCACAGATCAAACCATCACTATTAATACTGTCAAAAAGCCAGTAGCGCCGCAAACCCAGGAAACACTTGCAGTAGCCGGAAAATTAAAAGTCTGGGCCAATCATACGACGCGGCGAAAAAAAGCAAAGATTGTCCTCATAGAAGTTCGCACAAAACCAACCGTAAAGGGATCTGCCACAGGACAAAAAGAACTTTTCGAACGGTATTTGAAACAGGCATTGATTGAGGTCGATGTTCAGACAGTGACGGTAGATGTTTCTTCAGATCCCAAGTTTGGTACAGGTGGCGCTTATGTAAATGGAAGTCAGATTGCGGCCTATTATATACCGTCAACGCTGGCTCCTGCTGGCTTTCAGGTGCTGGAGACTTATCTTTACGCTAAACTGAAGGCGCAGCTGAAGGCAGCAAATCCTGCTGACGAGAACAAATTTGACACGTATTTTAAAGCTTTTTATATGGGCGACAATGGCGGGTATGCAGATGCTGCCGGCAACATCAATGGTCTCAATGGCTATGCGTCGGGAAGGAATGTTGTACTCTTTCCATCAAAAAATGATCAGACTGCCGCACACGAGTTTTTGCACTCTTTCAACCTTCCTCATACTTTCACAAATAAAGAGGCAGATTCTGATGCGCTTTTCACTTACGAATTCAAAAAGACGGAAAATCTGCTCGATTATTCGCACCACATTCCGGAAGTCCGCTATTCACTTTGGAAATGGCAATGGGAAAAGGCTAACGGCAGTGTTCCATAAAAAATATAGCTTATGAAAAATTTACTCCTCGCACTTACATTTTTATTTTCTGTCTCCTGCAATGCTCAAAAAAAAACAACTATGAAACCCACTATTGATAATCAATTTGAAAAGTTCGAAACTGAAAAACAGCATAGTAATGCGGAAGATCAGGTGGTGACGGAGCGCCGCAAAGACGGATCTTATGTTGAATATCATCAAAGCAAAGACTCTAGAGCAAAAAAGGAAACACCTCCGAATTCCTATTACACTATTACGAAAATATATTATTCTAATGGCGATGTGAGGGAAAAAGGCCTTACTTTTAATGCTAATGATCTTAGATTGGGAATCTGGTATGCTTTCGACAAATCAGGGACAGTGACATCAACAATTGATTATGACAAAAATTACAAATTTGATTTTGAGGATGTTTTAGCCTTTTGCAAAAAAGAAAACATCCCGGTGGACAAAGGTCCAGTTCTTCAGAGCACAGGTTATCATACTCAAATTTTCAGAAAAGAAAATCCGGCACAGTCCGGTTCTGAATGGGAAATAAGATGGCTGAAAAAACCGGATTCTGAAGAAATCATAAAGCTGGACGGCAATAGCGGAAAAGTTTTAAGCAGAAGGGAGCAGCACTTTATCAACAATTGATATTCATTATAGCTATTTAACTCCATCAAGACTTCATATTTATTTAAATTAAACTGAAAATGAGCAGGACCAGAATCGTAAAAGGCACTTATACCAAGATATCAGAGAAGGGACACAGTATGTATTCTAATGAAAGTATCGTATCCAATGCCGGAAAAATGGTTACTCAGCAAGGTGCTGAAAAAGGTGTCTTTCTGGGCTCACCCAAAACGCCTCCTGCCAAGAAAAATAATATTATCGACATTGTTATGTTTGTTGCCGGAACAACGGATCCTGTGAATACGACCGGCGAAAAACACCAGGCCAATACAGAATATTGGCAGGCGATAGATGCTCAACTTAAACAAAAAACAAAGGAAAGCTTCAACAATTTTTGGCATAAAATCAAAGATATTAAATTACAGTATCTGAATCTGCATATCGAAGGGGAATTCTTCAGCTGGTCCGGAGACAATGATACAAAGGAAAGGAATCTCGCATCAGAGCGGCTTTTGGATGTAATGCTGAGAACTTACAGATTCTGGAGAAATCAGGAGGTTCATCTGCATCTTATAGGCCATTCTCACGGCGGCAACGTCATCAATCAGTTTTCTGAACTGATCACCAGCAAAGAGATGATCGGCAAATCCGCCATTCTCAAAAAAAATAAATTCACAGAGTTTCCCAAGCCGTGGAAGATCAAAAGCATCACCTACCTTTCTACTCCATTTTTCCAGAAAAAACACCAGTTGAATCACGGAAAGCTGCATCCTAACTGCAAAATCATCAACGTTCATAATGAGTATGACCTCACACAGCAGCTGATTGCGGACTTCAGTCTTCTGAATATGGAAGGACTTCTGAAATCTTTCCAGATGGAGAAGTTTGAGAATGGCATCAATATTTTAAAAGCCGTAAAAGCAGATGTGATCACCAGCTATCTCAAAGGTTGGTACAGCGAGAAAAAAGCGATTGCTGCGTGGAAAGAAATGTCTCATGCATTTCTTGGGATCAACCTGATTATCTCAGAATTTATTAAATATATCGATTCTATTAAGATAGAAAATTCTACGCTGCAAAAGGAAAAGCAATCCTTTATCCAGCTGTTGAAACATATGCTGCAATGGAGCTATGACGTCCATAAGAACTATTCAGGAGGCGGAAAACACGACAAATTCACCTTTGGAACCAATCTGAATCTTACGCAGGGCATTACAACGCTCAACACTTTATTCGCCATCAGGACCGGCGTGCGGGACAGTTATCTCCTTAATCTTCTGGCTAATGTTTTCGGAGAAAAAAGAGGAATTACAGACAGCATAGATGCAACTGCATGGACACCAAAAAAGCAGACGAAAGGCCTTCCCATACAGGATGTCAATATTACTACCCGAGATCCTTATCACACAAGAGGCAAAAAATCTAACTTTCAGACTTTCCTGAAAGGTGCTCAGGGCGCGGTTCAAAGTAACAATCTGCAGGATCTGCTGATGAGACTGTTCAGCCAGTTTATAATGCCTGAACAACTGAAAAAAATCACTGAAAACATCAACAATGCGGAGTATGTTGTCACAGGAGATCTGGACGCGCAGCTAAAAATACTGAGAGGAAATCTGGAAAGATATTATACACTGGTCAACCAATATCATGCGCATCTTGTAACAGCCAATGACGAAGCAGAAATCAAAGAACTGGACAAAAGGCCAGGCTCTATTCCCTATCTGGCGATGGCCTCACACAGCCTGAGCCACACGCAGTTTTGGAAAGATGTAGAAGACGGACTGCGGGGCGCTTTCAGTTCCGGGAAGAATCCTAAATATTTAAAATAATACCATGAAAAATGCTCAAAAGCTGCTGCTGATTGCGGTATCAATCTATCTTATTTGCGTTGCTGCGCTGACTTTCTGGTATTTCTCGCTGCATTATTTAACGCCTGCATCATCGGAAAACATTGTGAAAGCCATATCCGATGTTGGAATGATTGGTGCGATTTTTCCGGCTACCTTTCTATTTTTGATTTATTATTTGATTAAAAAAACGATGAACAAATCTTCAAAAACTTTTTTAATCATCATCCTTTTTCTGTTATTAGTATTTTCGATTTATAATCTAACTTTGGTAATGGCTTTTCACGATATAGAAGATTCGAAGTCATTTTTGCAGTCTTTAATTGAAGTTGTATGATCTTTACATTAATCAAACTGATAACATATTATTAATCAAATTATCTTAATGAGAAATTTACCGTTATTAAGCATCATCATTCTTCTACTTTTCGGCATCCAAATTGGTGCGCAAAAGACCGTTAAAAAAGACAACTTCACTGTGATAAAAGAAGAGGAAGGCGACCTTAATTACGATAAAAAAAACGATAATATTGTGGTAGAACTGGACATTACAGATGAAACCAGGCCAATGAGACTTCGGATCTATCTTTCGGAACCTAAAAGTAAAAATCTGCGACTGGCGGTCTCTAGTACAAAGCTGATAGAAAGCCAATATCCCACTTATAAAAAAGGCGAACACAGTGATGGTACCATTCCGGATTTCTTTGTGGAAGATGGTAATCTGCAGATGCTGACGGACATCCGGGGTTTTAAAAGCAGCTACACTTTCAGATTTAAAAACAATAATTTTGAACTGATTCACATCTCCAGAGTGATCTGGGACGGGAAAAACACCACGTCTGAAACCGAAATAGATTTGTTGAAAGGCACCAAACTCACCTTCGATCAGGAATTGGGTTCAGACGATATTCTTAATAAAAAACAGACTAAACTGAAGATTAATCCTTTGCGGAAAATCCAGGATCTGAGTTTTTCTGATCTTGAGAAATATTGATCGTGATCAAATCTCACCATCGCGCTGTGGTTGGTCACCGATAACATATTTCACCCATCTCGTCTCAAAAAAAAAGAGAAACAGATAGTATAAAAATCCAAAAAGATATTCCTCATGCTGCAGGCCAATCCAGAAACTGAGCAACGCGGCGGCAAAGAGGAGGACGAAACTTGCAATTAGCAGGAAGATTTTTGGCGAATCCAAACTGGTCTCCAGTGATCCGAAGAGAAATCTGTTTTTCAGAGGCTCCAACACTGCAGCAAGGATAGGAAGTGAGAAGAAAACATCCTTTGACACAAGCAGAATACCAACCGGGACCGACAACAGGACGATGATAAAAATAGTCGGAAAAATTCTGGAAAGGCCTTTTTCTTTAGAAAAAAGATTCCAGAAAAAGGCGCTGCAAAACCACAGCACATACATAAAAGGAATATATGCCACCATCTGCAGGTGGAGAACGTCAGCCTCTTTTCCCGGAATTATGCACTCTTTGAGATAGAGCAATGAAAAGAAAATATTCATCCACGGCAGTGCGTGGCGGATGGTAATGGTGCTCATTTTATCCTTACAGCTTAGAATTAAAATTTAATACAAAGCCATCTGTTATCTGATTACTTCCAGCTCTTTTTTACCTTTTGGGATATGGAAATAGAGGAAATAGGAATTGTGTTTGAACTGATTGTCTCCCACTTCATAGTTGCCCCATAGTGGTGATCCGTTGTCTACTTCATCTATCAGGGTTGCCAATTTACCATTTCCATAGATGGCAACTTTATAATTTTCCAGCGGTTGCATCTGCAGATTTTTTTGTCCCCAGATCTGCTGGAGTTTTGTAAGAAAGGCCTCATTTGTTTTTTTGTCATAAAAATAAGCCTGCGCAACTTCTTTTTCAGCATTTAGTTTATGGCTTGCAATCTGGTCTAGATTTCCGTTTTGCAGCCAGCCATGGAATTTCTGATATTCCTTGAGAAGCTGCTGTTTCAGAACTGTGGGATCCATCGCAGTAAGGTCTGTACTATTTTCCCATCCCGACATGGTGTAAGGCACATCGGCCTGGAAAGTTCCGCTGTACTCTATATAAGGTTTGCCGGCATCACTGAACGCATTTTGTCCGCTGTTATCTTTTTTGAGAGGCGCCTCAAACTCTACGATTTTGCCAAATCTCTTCTCTATCCCGCCATTTGGATTGAATCTTACGCCTTCTATATCCATCTCTACTCTTGCGCCCGGCTGAATATTTTCCTGCGGAACCAATTTGATCTCGCCATTCACTTCTGCCCTGTCTCGTACAGGGTAGATTTTTATTTTCCAGGTTTGGATACCAGCCTTTAAAATTGCAATATTGATTGGAGAACTGCCACTAGCAGAACCGTCACCGGGACCAAAATAGCGGTCTACGGGATAATCATTGATGAAAACCTCATAGTTGCAGCCGCCAATAAAGATCATCGCCTGATAGTTTATACGTTTGTCCTGATGTTTGACATCTTTGTATAGATTTCCAAGAGTTTCTGTTGCTTTTACGTCCATAGTTTCTTTGTTTTGTCCACAATTTTGCAAGCTTATGAGACTGATTATTAAAATTAGGTATTTGTACATATGATTTAGTTTATTCTTTTTTAGCAGGAAAGTAGAATTTGCCCCACTTTTTAGGCTGTTTCCATGCATCGATGGCTTGCCAAGTAAATTCGCTATCACTATCCAGCGATCCATATTTTGATTTTCCGTTGCCGCTGCTTGCCTGTGCAGAAAAACTTGCTTCCCCTTTGATTTCTAAACCTTCGAAGGTCATTTCGGGATCCAGAAACCAGCCATAGTCATCAGTGTCGATTGGTGCTTTGGCTGTCCATTTTGCAGTAGCTTCTGCTCCCAATTTCCCTGTCACAACCACTTTAACAAAGAAAGTCTTTTTCTCAATATTTAATTCGATGGCTAATTTAAGTTTAAATTCCAGATCACATTTAAGCTCTGCTATCTGCTTATCGTTGGCATTCCTGTCATTTTTGTTAAAACTGTTTTCGCCGGTCTTTGTATTGAGAAAGCCCTGAAGTTTTCCTCCAAAAGTTCCTGCTGCACTTAGTTCGCACGTAATCTGACTGCCGTCACCTATAATTGCCAGCGTAATATCTGCAGCTGCGATGAGGGCAAGAGCCACCGGATGTGCACGCTGCGCCAGCGCCAGAAAATCCAAAGTTGCCGTAATACCAATGAGTGGCGACAGTTCTAGAACGCCCTGGAGCACAACACCAGTCTGATTGTTGTATGGTCCTAATTGGTCTATATTTTCCAGACTCCATTCAAACTGCGCCTCTATCTGTGGCCACTGTATACTTATGGAGCCGATCGATCTCGTAAGGCTCAGTTCGTGCTCCTTGGATTTGCTGTCCATTGTCCTCTGAAGATTGTCTACTTCCTTTCGGGCCCTTTCCTTCTCTTTGTCTGTGACGGCAGTATTCATTCTTCTCCGTGCATCGTTCAAATGCCGTCTGGTATCCTCGAGATCTTTTTTCTTGTCCCGTTCTTTCTTGTCTGCAACGCTGTCCAGCGCTGCCTGATGCTTTGGATCCGGCTCCTGGTATTTGTCGTCTTTCTTATTCTCGTCTCCAAGAAAAACAGAGTTTACAAATTTTCCTATTGCGCCTAAGCTATCCATTAGCTTTTTTACTTGTTCGGTAATGTCTGCGGTAGCATTGTACTCATTATCCTCATCCCATTTTGCCCCTAGTGAGATGCCGATACTTTTGTCTCCGGATTTGATCCACTTTTGAGGTTCTCTTTTAAACTTCGCCTTTTTGGTGTCTGCATAACGCTGATTTCCCCACAGTTCTTTTTCAACTGCAGTATTGGTGTAAGAAAGTTTTAAGCTCCAGGCAATATCCGGATAAGTTTTGACAGCTACATTCTGCTGGTATCGGCAGGTATTGGTTCTCACCAGATAGGTATTTGTAGGAACACCATTTCCCAACCAAAAATATCTGAAAATAGGATGCACATTTATCCCTGCAAATCTTATAGGCGTATAATTATAGATGTATCTGGCTTTGAACTTTAATTGTTTATCGTCGCCGTCCGCAGTATATTTTTCTAATTTTCCGTTGAAAGAAATGACTTGCTCGTGGCTCATGTTTGCTGCATCACCTCCTATTTGAACTTTGAACTTGCTATCAAATGAAGTACTTCCCTCCTCTTCTTCAGCTTTAGCATTTTCCTCGATTTTCTTCTCAGGATAATCAATCAGTGTGAGGACATGCTTTTCGTGATCTCCCTCTTTACCGTCAAAAGAACATTCGGTAGTGTCTGTATCAAGATCTATGGTGATATCGTGCGTATTTTTGTTTGGGCCGGCTACCAATTCGAAAAGGTTAACAGGAGGTACAGCCTGATCTTCCAAAAGATTGACGGTACGGCTTCCGTCATTAATCTCAAATTTACTATATCCGCACGGATGGAAGGCTTGAAAGTTGGTCTCAATTTTATCTACAAAAACAGGCATATTGGCAGCTTCCGGAATTTTGACATCGGGTATTTGGTGGCAATTGACCGTCAATCCTACATCCAGATCCTGTTTCTTATTGCTGAAATGGATGGTTGGTTTTATAACGATCTGTTTTTGGTCTATGCACCATGCAGGATCTACATACAAGTTGAGAACTGCTTTCTGAACATTAGGAAGGCTAGAAATAGTTCCGTCAGAGAAGTCATCACCAGCCTTTATCAGATGGCCGGTAATAGTTCCTGCAGGTGGCTGGATACTTTTAGGATCAGAATAATCGTAGACTTCTACTTCGGCATAAAAGAGATCTCTGGAATCTGCCACCTCATAAGTGGTATCCGGCTGGCCTTTCTGTTTGTTGCTGTAAACGTGAAAAACGGTTTCGTAGCGGTTAGATTTTAAAGTCTTTCCGTTAGCCTTCAGTTCTGCGCGGATATTATGGCCATACATACTTTTGGTATAGATGTGCAACTGTACCTGAGACCCCGGAGCGACGGGTTGGTCTATCTTTACCGGATTCTTGTTTTTATCATATCCGTACCACTCAGCAGTTATGACTTTTGCATTTTGACCGCCGGTGTGGATGTACAGCCCGTTTCTTGTACTGCCCGTTGGAGCGCTGTTTTCAAAAAAAGGCTCGAGCCAGCCAAATCCTCCGCCATGCAAGTGATCCATTAAAACCAGGTTAACCTCCTTTAAACCTCTTGCGATGGATTCATTTTTACCGTCGGGTACATCACTGCGCTTATACGCCAGACTCCAGGCCCAGACTACAGAATCATAAGTCTTTTCAAATGCTTCCAGTTCTTCACTTAGTGTTTTGAGCAGATTATCCTTGGACTTTTTAAGACGATCAGCTCTGTCTTTGGCCACTCTCACGTTTTCATCCATACTCACTTGAGCATGCGTCACCTGCTTGCCTTCGTGGCTTTCCATCTCTATCCATTTGCCACCTTCATTATACCTTTGTTTAGCTTGTTCGAATAGGCGTTTGCTTTCATTTGCAAGTCCAGAATCGATGGCCTGCTTTTCGGATTGCAGCGCGTTTATTTTGTCCTGAATTGTTTTTTTACCTTCAATATATTCTCTGATACCCACAGTAAAACCCTCACCTTCCTGGGTGGTAAGCGCTCTGTACTGTTCATTAAAATCCGCATTTACGGGTTTCAAGACAATGGCTGTCAATGTATTATTTCCCATCTGCTAACGTTTTAAGATTCTATCTGATCTGTTTTGCGGATATAATCACCCATTTCTGTAAATGGAAACAGTTCCATCAAAACCTGTTTATCAGCATTTTTCACATTCTTCTGCGATACTTCTGCAGTTTGTCCGTGATTCACAATGCTGATACAGTCTGGCGATCCAATGGGACACGTGGCTTTGCTGTCTTCCAATAATGCATTTCCGTTATTCTCTTCCAGCGTTATTTTCTTGTAAAAACCAATCCATTGGGTGACGTTGACCTGGCAGGAATTATTGTTTAGTTTGGAACAGTTTCCGAACAGATTTTTTTCGAAGGTTTTACCGATGTCTTTATTTGTGGCCATCAGTTTTTTGCTGCCCTCTTTATCGTTGATGTAGCGCTGTGTCTGTGTCAGCACCTTCAATTTGTCGGGAGCTGTTCCAAAATTGCAGCGGCAGACGGCGCCTTGGCAAACCAAATGTTTTTCACTCATAACATCGATTTAGTTTAATTTATTTTTCAATCTCAAATAATTGAAATTCAATCCTCAATTCTTTATCCTTATCAAAAGTGGATACAAAGCCTGTCACTGAATATAATTCGTGTGAATCTTTATTAAACTTGTAAAGCAAGTCTACCAACCCTTTTTTATCTTTTTTATTGAAAATACTGTCGCACTCATTTCCCGTAATCTGCAACGCAATTTTGGCTCCTCTCGTATATTCTTTGTTTAATAGAAAATCCAGATCATAAGAAATATATTGCTGAATACCCGCAAAGTAGAAGTCTAGGTTTCCTTCTTTTTTGTAGCCCAAATAAGACTGATAAACCGGTAGAAAAAAAAGCCTGTAAAAACTGCTTTTGAAAAGAAAATCTCTCCTGGTATTCAGATTCTTAAAAACCAAATTCATCTTCCCAAGAATCTCTTCAGATGTAGAGCCGACGTAATATTCTTCTAATTTTGGAAATGTTTCATTTTCCCAGCGTTTAAGAATCTCTTTTTCATTTTCAATCCTCAATAAAGAGCCATTGCCAGCCACAGAAACTTTCAACGGATATAAAGTCTTCTCCGCAGCTTCGTACAGTTTTTCTATTATATTGTCGACTTCCGCATTGTTGACGTAATTTTTCTTTTTACTGATTTCAACAAAACCATGATCACGTTTTACATTGATTTCATAATGAAGCTGTGTATCTGTATGGAGATATTTCACTACTACGCCGTAGGTTTTTTCACTTTTAGAGGTAGGATAACGGAGAATATTAGTGACCAGTAAGTTCAGTTTTTTTGAATTATAATGATCTTTGGGAAGATAAATATGCGGCACATATTTAGGGAGATCGAGCGGCAGAAGCTCACTTATCGCACAATGCTCGTTGTGAAAGTGTATCAGTTCTTTTTTTGAGATTTGATATTCCTGTGACAGTTTATCCAAATCCAGCAATCCGTTGACGTCCAACTTTATGTATTTGACCTCCGAAACCATTTAATACAAAAATTAGTGAATACTAAAATTAAGAAACAAATAATCAACAGTCGCAACAGTAAACGATTATTTTTTAATTTGTAGTAATTCTACGATAATTCTGTAGAATACGATGTTACTATTAATAATTTCAAAATATTAATAAAAAAACGACCAACTAAAAAAGCGGTCGTATTTTATGATAAACTTTATCCAAACCTAAGGACTTTTTCTATCGGTCGGAAAGCGTCTCGGTTACCTCGCAGTCAAATTCAGTGATACCGTCTGCATATTGCCTGTACCGTCGAAACGCTCTGCCCAGATTTCGATATAATCATCTTTTTTCATCTGCACAGTTCCGATAATAGGCAGTGCCAGAATTCCCGAAGTTGTGAACAGACCTGTAGTTCCCTTTCCGTACACTTTTGTTTCTGTGATCACGGTGCCATTTTTTGCGATGTAAAGAATCACCGTAAGATCACTATTTCCCTGGTAGGAAACGGAAGCTGCGACCTGGAAATACCTCGTTTTTGTCCCTCGGTAAGTGATGATATTGTCACCGTCTCTCGTGAAACGGAACAGATTATTGGATGTCGTAGTTCCTGCAATTTTTTTTCTGCCAGCAGTGCCGGAAGTAGTGAAAGTCGTTGTAGCACCAGTTCCGACAGCAGCAGAAAGATTGATATCGCCTGTCGCCGCGTCATCGCTTTCACGTTGAATTCCCGGCGCATCTACTGTCCAAGCACTACTGAAATAATAGCCGGGATAGGTGCCGGTTGTATAACCTTTAATAATACCGGTAGTCGCCGACGTAGTTCCCGAAAATACGGTGCCTTGCAGTATTCCTGTCCCTACATTCAGACTTCCGCTCACATCCATCGCAATGTCGGATCCATTTACATTACTGAAACCACTTGCTTTCTGGATATGGCCAAAAGTTCCCGAAAATGTCTCAAAAGTACCGTTGTTGCTATCCGGCCAGGCTTGCGTATTCAGCAACAGATTACCGATATTTGAATAGGAAATTCCATTTGCATTGCCAATAAAATTGACGATGTTGCCGAAATACAGACCAAAGCCGGAAATATTGCCGACGCTGGTAGTCGTTCCTTGCACAATCGTATTCTGAATCAGCAGAGAACTGCTGGATGCGGCGCCCGGTCCTGTAAGCTCAAAAGCTTTTGCGCCTGTGATAGTAAGGTTTCTGATACTTCCGCCAGTATTGCCCCGAAAAACTACGCCGCCGGGAAAAGACAGAACATCCTCATTGGCGTCCAGCCCGGAAACATAAGCATTATTGAGATTGATAGGGTTTGCAAGCGAAATTGTACCGTTGATTTCGTAGTAAGTATTGGTATTGAGCAGGTAACTGGATCCGCCTCCTGCTGCCAGTTCCGGCGCAAGATCCTGTACACTTTTAATCAGTTTAAAATTATTTCGCCTGAGATTTGTATCTGTGGCCAGTTTCAGCCAGGAAGTTGTCGAAGTATTGTAGTAGTAAAATGCCTTGTCTGTGGTGTCGAACACAAGCAGACTTTCTGCAGGATTGCTGATTGCCAGCCTTGCCGTTGTAGTGATACGTGGCACCAGAAGGCCTCTTGCTTCTGTGCCGGAGCTGACATCCAGTGCAGCAGAAGGATGCGGATTCGAAATATTTACTCCAACCTGTGCAGAAAAATACGTTGCACAAATCAGAAATACCATTGAGATTTTTGATTTCATAAAAAAATGATTTTGAATCTTATTATTAAAGGGATTTGTATTATATGATGTCAATTTTTCTTCAATGGTTTAGTGCCTTTACTCTGGGTCAACAGGATAATTTTGCAAATTTAGAAACATCAATCTCCAAAAACTATGATTCTACGCATAGGAAAAATATTAATAACATATTTTAAAAAAAACACAAACAAATCCTAATCAGTTATTGATTAAGAATAAAATAAAACAGAATGCAGTTATTATTTTTTCAGAATAAAAATATTTGTGGGCCAAAAAGCGCTTTAGCAGCTTATCGCAAAGGATTCAGAGGATTTTTCTGAATATTTTTGTTTAAGTGAACGAGGTTCAAAAACAGCAGATGATTGAGATATTTTAATGGTAATTACTTTTTTGCAAAAATAAAAGACGAAGTATCAGAAATATTCTTTAATTTTAATTTAATATTAATAATTCTGAATGAAAACACTTTTACTTGTGAGACATTCCAAGAGTGATTGGCCTGTAGATGTTGAAGATTTTGACCGTCCGCTGAATGAGACGGGAATGATCAATGCGCCGAAAATGGCCCATCTTTTAAAGGAAAAGTCCGTAGATATCGACACCTTTATCACAAGCCCGGCGAGAAGGGCAATGCACACTTGTCAATTGTTTTCAGAGGTTTTTAAAAAGGACTTTTCTACAAATTCTACCTTGTACAATCCAAAAGAGCGCAATTTCGAAAATCTGATCTACGGTTTGGACGACAGCATCAACTCTGTAGCCATATTTTCCCATAATAACGGTATTTCAAATTTCGCCAATTCTCTTACAGATGAGATTGTCAATCTACCGACTTCCGGCGTTGTAGGCTATCAGATAGATTGTGACAAGTGGAACGATTTTGCAACAGCAAAAAAGAAATTTCTGTATTTCTATTCTCCCAAGAATTTTCCCAAGTAGACCGAAAAGCTTTATCAAAATAAAACAAACTCCCAAAGACTATTTGGGAGTTTTGTTGTTAATAAGATTTCAAAATTCTATTTATTCTCGACCAGATTATCCATCAAAAACTTTGTCATTTCTACTTTTAACTCTGCCGAAGTTTTGTCAGGACTTTCAAATTGTATAAAATTCATAAGGCCTTCACTCTTGCTCACCGCCGCAATGCCATTATAGTTTCTTGGAGACTTGCGCAATTTGTATTCTATGATTTGCAGATCTGCTAAAGTTTTTTCATCTGATTTTAAATCAAATAGTGCAGAACCTTTTATAGTTTTAAAAATACTGTTGGTTTTTTCATTGCTTTCTACATCGTGCCTCAGAAAATTGGTTCCGTTCACAAACTTGACGGCAAACCTTAAAGTATCATCATAATTATTGATGTAGAAACTCTCTTTTGGGATTCTGATTTTACTTTTAAGGTCAATCCTGACAAGTGAATCTTGTGAAAGCTTCGTTATGCCATACGGATTGCTGGCGTCGGAAGCTAAACTATCCAATTTCTGATATGATCTGTAAAAGATCTCTTTCCATGCATCGTGCCGCATTTCGGATGCTCGCTGCCTGCTCTTCTCCAGCACCTGTCGCATATCGTCTATCTGCCCGTAATTGTTGTTAGAAGTGCCAGAGTTATTACCTGAGCATTTTATTGCGATGCGAACTGCGAGAAACAGTGTGATGCACACACTTAGGATGATGCGCCAGACCGACGAATTATTGCTTTCACTCATCATTTATAATTTGAGATCCGCTTTACTAATGGAAATTTCTGTAATCAGATTTTCCTTTTCGTCCATATACTTATATTTCAGTTTTGATATTCCGAAATTTTCTGATCTCATCAAAATATCTTTGATTTGTGGACTTCTCAGCAGCTCTTCTTTTAGCAACTCTTTAGCGCCGTCAGACTTGAAAAGTTCTGCCATATTGGGCGGGACGATGGCCTTATAGATAATATCCTGATCGTCTCCTGCTTCTATTTTCACAATTTTTATGCCTGTCGAAGGATCTGTTACCGGCAGATTTTTATTAAAACCGTCCAGTATCTGGGCAATGCCAGGTGTTCCGGTATTATTGGTAGCCGGCGATTTTCCGACCGACTCTTTATCAAAAACCTTACTGTAAAGCACATTTTGTCCGCCTTCATCCAAAATCTTCACGTTGAATTTGACGCCGTCATTAATCAGTTGTTTGCTGCTTGGCTCCTGTAAAATTGCAGTTCCAACAATCTCCGGCAGAGATTTTCTCAACAGATCGCTTTCCATTGACGTTTCTTCCGTAGATTTTGTATAGAATCTGATTGTCACCTCATTTGCCGAGGTTTTCTCTGCGGACGACGAGACAATGTACGGGTTAGAATTAGCTACCGCCGCAAAGGAATTGCGATACGCGAAGACAAATTCTGTAATTCTGGAATCGGTTGATTTTTTGCAGGAAACCAGGGAAAAGAGCAAAAGAGAAATAATTAACATTTCTCGCTTAGGGAAAATTTTCATGGATTATAATTTTCCCTAAATATATAAAAAAATCTGAATCTAAATTTCCAAAGCTTTCTGATAAGCATTGTCAATACCAGCAAGGTTTTTTCCACCAGCTGTCGCAAATCCCGGATTTCCGCCGCCGCCGCCCTGGATCTCTTTCGCAAGCTCCTTGACAATATTGCCGGCATGGTAAGTGGATTCCAAATCTGTAGAAACGCCAACGGTAATCATTGGTTTTTCATTCGCATCAGAGATAATAATAATGACAGAATTCGGGGTTTCTTTTTTAAGCTGGAAAACGATATCTTTCACAGAACCTGCGTCCAGAGATGTTTTTTTAACCAATAGTTTTTTACCATTTTTTTCTTCGAAATCATTTTTCCAGTTCTGGATTTCGCCTTTTGCTTTTTCTTTTTTGAATGAATCAATTTCAGATTTTAAAACTGAATTTTCTTCTAGTAATTTTTCAATGGATTTGATGAGATCTTTTGATTTTAATAGCTGTGAAATTTCGAAAACCTGCGTTTCCAGATTCTTAAAATAGGCTTCCGATTTTTCTCCCGAAATGGCTTCAATCCTTCTGATTCCAGCTGCAGTTGAGCTTTCCGAAGTCAATTTGAAATGTCCAATTTCGCTTGTGGTTTTAACGTGCGTTCCGCCACACAATTCTTTGGAAGTTCCGAATTGGATCATTCTTACATTATCGCCGTATTTCTCTCCGAAAAGTGCCATTGCACCTTTGTCCAGCGCTTCCTGAATCGGAATATTCCTGAATTCCTGCAACGCCAGATTTTCTTTGATTTTGGCATTCACTTTCTCTTCCACCAAAGCCAGTTCTTCCTCAGTCATTTTACTGAAATGAGAAAAATCGAACCTCAAATAATCCGGACCAACGTAGGATCCTTTTTGTTCAACGTGCGTACCTAAAACGTCTCTGAGAGCTTCATGAAGCAAATGCGTAGCCGAGTGATTTGCCTGCGAATTTTTTCTGTCAGCAATATTTACTTTAGCATAGAAAATAGCGCCTGCATCTTTTGGAAGGCCATTAATCAAAGAAATGATCAGTCCGTTTTCTTTCTTGGTTTCCAGAACTTCGAAGCTTTCAACGGCGTTTTCGATAATGCCTTTGTCGCCGACTTGTCCGCCACCTTCCGGATAGAACGGAGAATTGCTTAAAACAATCTGGTAGAACTCACCGTCTTTATTTTCAATTTTTCTGTATCTTGTGATGTATGTTTCAGACTCCAACACATCATAACCTACGAATGTTTCAGGCTTTTCTTCCAAAACAACCCAATCGTAAACTTTGGCTGCGGAATCTTTTTTGGAACGTTGCTTCTGTTTAGCCATTTCCGCTTCGAATCCTGCTTTATCAATCGTCAACCCTTTTTCTTCGGCAATAATTCGTGTCAAATCATCCGGGAAACCGTAAGTGTCGTAAAGTTCAAAAACCTCTTCACTCGGCAATACTTTTTGACCGTCAGAAATGGTCTGCTGAATTAATTTTTCAACTCTTATTAGTCCATTTTCGATGGTTTTAAGGAAAGATTCTTCTTCACTTTTGATCACTTCTGTTACCAGATTTCCCTGCTTCTCCAATTCCGGGAAATATGTTCCCATTTGATTTTGAAGAACAGCAACCAATTCAAAAAGGAAAGGTTCTTTCCTGTCCAGAAATCTGTAAGCGTAAGAAATACCTCTTCTCAAAATTCGTCTGATCACGTAACCTGCGCCACCATTGGAAGGCAATTGTCCGTCAGCAATAGCAAACGAAACTGCACGGATGTGATCCACAACCACGCGAATGGCGATGTCTTTTTCATCCGTCAAAATGCCTGTATATTTTTTACCGGAAAGTTCTTCAACCTTAGCAATTAGAGGTGTGAAAACGTCGGTATCATAATTGGATTCTTTGTGTTGAAGTGCCATACAAAGCCGTTCAAATCCCATTCCTGTGTCAATGTGTTTTGCAGGCAGGTTTTCCAGACTTCCGTCTGCTTTTCTGTTGAACTGCATAAAAACAAGATTCCAGATTTCCACAACCTGCGGATGATCGTTGTTGACCAATTCCAAGCCGGAAACTTTCGCTTTTTCCTCAGGAGTTCTCAAATCGACATGGATTTCGGAACAAGGTCCGCACGGTCCGCTCGCTCCCATTTCCCAGAAATTATCTTTTTTGTTGCCATTGATGATTCTGTCTTCGGATATGAATTGTTTCCACAGATCGTAAGCTTCGGTATCGCGTTCCAGATTCTCCTTTGCATCACCTTCAAAAATGGTGACGTAAAGATTTTCTTTCGGAATTCCATAAACCTCAGTCAACAATTCCCAAGCCCAGGTAATTGCTTCTTTTTTGAAATAATCACCAAAACTCCAGTTTCCAAGCATCTCAAACATCGTGTGGTGGTAGGTATCACGGCCAACATCGTCCAAGTCATTGTGCTTTCCGGAAACCCGTAAACATTTTTGTGTATCGGCAATTCTGGAAGATTTCGGTTCTTTGTAGCCTAAGAAATAATCCTTAAACTGTGTCATTCCGGAGTTGGAAAACATCAGCGTTGGATCGTCCTTCAGGACAATTGGTGCAGAAGGAACAATAAGGTGTTCTTTGCTTTTGAAAAAATCTAAAAATTGCTGTCTTATTTCTTGTGATGTCATAGTTTGGGCTTTTGGCTGAAAGTGATTGGCTTTTAGCTTTTTTTGATAGTTGGCAAATTTAATGATTTTGCAGTGATTGTGAAATATTGTTTTTAGATTTAATTGAGTCTTAAATAAATTAATTACAGTCAATGTTAAATAACGAATGAAATCCATTCGTGTCAGCGTTTCGTATATAAGTTAGTAAGACTAAAGTAAATGACTGTAATAGAAAAAAACTTGATTATAATTTGATTGCAGCTTAAAATTTGTAAGTAAACTTGTATTGAAATTTAATCTAAAAATTAATGGATAAAAATAATATTAAAAGAATGAAAAATATATTGACACTTGCCGCTTTTATCTTCGGAATCGGTGTATTTGCAACATCTACAATGGCGTGCAGTAAGCAAAAAGCGGAAAATAAAGTCACAGAAAAACCAGTAGATTTGAAAGGTAAAAACATCAAGGAAATTTATTTTGCCGGCGGATGTTTCTGGGGAACGGAGCATCTTTTCCAACAAGTCCGCGGCGTGGTGGCAACTGAAGTTGGTTACGCGAACGGCAAGATCAAAAATCCGACTTATGAGCAGGTTGTGAGCCACACCACTGGTTTTACAGAAACTGTAAAAGTAAAATATGACGCAGACGAAGTAGATCTGAAATTGTTGATTGACCTTTATTTTAAATCCATCGACCCCACGACTTTGAACCGACAGGGCAATGATGTGGGCGATAACTACCGAAGCGGCATTTATTTCACAGACAATGAAACTGCGGCTGTTGTAAAATCTGAAGTTGAAAAATTAGCGAAAAATTACAGTAAAAAAGTAGTTGTAGAAACCACAATCCTGAAAAACTTCTACAAAGCCGAGGACTATCATCAGGATTATCTGGATAAAAATCCGGGCGGATATTGCCACATAGAACCAGGAATTTTTGAGGAAGCCAGAAATGCGAACCCGCTTCCAAAGGATAAAAAATAATTATAAAGATTGTCGAAAGGCAGTCTTTTTTTTGTTGCTTTTTTTTGGATCGTCGTGCCTGTTTTTATCAAAAAAAGTATTAAAGTCAGTAAGTTGAATGGTAGGTTTTAAAAAAGCTGTTAATCATAAATCCACATCAGAACTGGTTTCTTAGAATTTTTCAATAACGGATCAATTTTTTTAAAAGCATTGTTGGAAACCGTTGGACAACCCCAACCTTCCGGTGAACCTTTTGGGTAAATTTCTTCATCGCTTATCTCCTCCCAGGAATGAAAAACGATGATTCTTTTTAGGGCGTTACTGTTAGTTTTTTCTAATCCGTGCATCAAATATTTGATGTGAATGCCCCAATTGCTGTAACCTCTTTCCCCGATTTTATATTTTCCTAATGATGACAAATGGCTGTTGTCTTCATTGCTGAAACGTGGTTTTTCTTTGGTAGAATCTTCACTCCACGACGCAGTTCCGCAGCCGTGGCCAACTAAATACTGTTGAGAAATTTCTCCTTTCTTAAAATCATAAATAAAAAATCGCTTTACACCGGAATGCAAACTCATATCTATAAGGATGCAAAAATCTTGATTAAAATGATTGATTTTGCAAAATTCCAACGCTTCTTTTGCTTTTTGATTGGTTTTCGAAAGATTGATTTCAGGCTTTTTGAGGACAGGTCGATCTGCAACAATCTGAATTTTGTTGTTCAAATTTTCTTTTTGACAACCCACGATAATTATAGAAAATAAAAGACGATAAACAAACTTCATAATGATCTTAAATGTTTCTACTCTGCGAAGCGCAGCCCGACTTGAGTGGAGCTCTTTTTTGTTATTGCGATTGTTGGAGCCTGCTTTTAAAGTAGTCACCTAGTTCGCAATGACAAAAAAAGCGGGAACGGAAGGCGGAAATAGCTGCCCAAATATTTATAATAAAGGGTTTAAAACTATTTGTAATGTCTGAAAATCCCAAAATCTGTGGCGGTCCAGAATGCGGCTTTTTGCCCGGCTACTTTTAGCCCGTCATTTGTCCAGGTATTGCAGGTGTAGGTGAAGTTGTAGGCACCTTTTGCGTCGTAAAATGCATCGTTGTTTTCATAAACGGCGTCGGTTTTTATGAATTTGTAATGGCCCGCAGTGTCTTTGTCAAATTTGTCATCAATAAATTTGATCAGAGCCTGGTACTGTTTTTCTGTCAGCATAATTTTTTTGCAATCTTCGCCCAGCTTCATTTCATTGTAATACGTGCAGTGCATCGCCGAGTCGCTGAGCCAGAATGCTGCTTTGAAGGCGGTAGAGAATTTGAGATCCGCCCACGTGGGTGTATTGAGGTAAAACCCTTTGTCGCCCCATCCAAAGGAGACAAATTTGAAATTGGTCTGCTTGGATTTGGTATTGCTGTACGGTAATTTCTGACTCCAGTCTATAAATTCTGATTGTACAGGAACTACAATATCCGTGTGGACACCGTTGGTCAGAATGTAAGCTTCTATGACTTTTGGGTCGTTGGTTTCCTCTGCTTTTACAGGGATTAAAGGTAATAAAAGAGCGATTATGATGTATAAAAAAACGGCTCCGAGTATGAAGCCGATTATTTTGAAGGTTAGAATTAACGTTTTTTTCATCTTTTAAGTTTCCCAAATCGTGAGAACTATAAAGTTAAACAAAATATTAATACAATTGGGATTTGTTAATTTTTTTTAATGAATCTTGTTTTTACAGAATTTTAGTTTGAAATTTAATAGCGAAAAAAAAATAAAATATGTCAAAAAATCGATCTAATAAACGGCGGAAAATCAGAGTTAAAGTGGCACCGAAAAGAGTTCAGAAACGAAAGTAAATCTTCAGGGATTTATTCTGATAAGAAATCCAGATTGCGTTTAAGACCGGAAAATTTAGTCCTTTTGACTGCAGATTTTTTGAAAACAGATGAGAATATCTCCTGGGTAATGTCCTTCCAGTCTTGCTTTGTGAATTTTTTGATGTCAGAATTGGGCCGGAATTTTTCTTCCAGAGTAGGCGCAGAAAATCTGTTCCACGGACAGACATCCTGACAGATGTCGCAGCCAAACATCCAGTCTTCCATTTTATCCTTGAAAAAATCCGGGATCTGATCCTTCAGCTCTATCGTAGCGTAGGAAATACATTTGCTGCCATCGATAATTTTGTCGGAAACGATCGCTTGAGTCGGACAGGCATCGATGCATTTGGTACAGCTTCCGCAATGGTCTGTGACTTCAAAATCCTCACTTAAATCCAAATCGCAAATAATTTCTGCAAGGAAATAAAATGAACCGTTTTTTTTGGTAATCAAATTAGAATTCTTCCCAACCCAGCCAATTCCGGATTTCTTGGCCCATGCTTTTTCCAAAACCGGCGCCGAATCTACAAAAACCCTGAAAGCGAACTCTCCTATTTCTTCCTGTAGTTCTGCTACTAAAGTTCTCAATTTTTCTTTGATAACATCGTGATAATCCTCACCATAGGCATATTTTGCCAATTTGAAATCAGAATTATTCTGAAGTTCTTCGGGAAAATAATTGTAACTGAGAGAGATGACAGATTTGGAACCTTCCACCAGCAATCTGGGATCCAGACGTTTATCAAAATGATTTTCCATGTAACGCATCTCACCGTGGAAATTATTGTTGAGCCACTGCTCCAATCGTGGCGCTTCTTCTTCCAGAAAATCAGCTTTGGAAATACCGCACGACTGAAACCCGAAAGCCATTGCTTTGGATTTGATCAAACTGCTGTATTTCTCTCTAATGCTCATTACAGCGCAAAATTAGCGTTTAAAATTTGAAATTTTTTATAAGACCGTATTCAATATTTTAAAAATTTATATTGTAGTTTTGTTATTATTAAAAATGTAAAAATTAGAAATTATGGCATTAGAAGATGTATTAAGAGCCGGAAATTACCATTTGATAGATGTCCGTGAACCTTTGGAGCTGGAAATGGATGGTCATATAGAGGAAGCACAGAATATTCCTCTTGGAGAACTGGAAGACAGAAAACAGGAAGTGGTGAACCTTAGCGGAACAAAGATCTTTTTCTGCAGATCCGGAAACAGATCCGGTAAAGCAGCAGAATATTTTAAATCTGAAGGAATGACAGACGTCTACAACGGAGGCGGTTATACCGATTTGAAAGAGGTTTTGGACAACTTATAATAGTTGTTGCAGATCTATAAAAAATGAAGCGTCCCGAAAATTTCGAGACGCTTTTTTTTAGTTTTTACCCCTTGATAATAACCATAATACCAAAGCAACTATACCGACTACGACTATTATTCCCCACCACATACCGGCTTTGAAAATGGTCTCTACTGCTTCGCAGCTTGTCAACATTCCTGCTAATAAAAACAATGGAATGAAATTCATATATTTTTTCATAGTAATAATATTTCTGAGTTCAGTCCAAATGCTGCGCCAAAACGTTAAAAACAACTGTAAATCCTTATTTTTATAGATCTGACAATATTGTTACAGCAACAAAAAAGCCACCTTATCCGGTGGCCTTCTTATACTTTAGCAACTGTTTTTTCCTGTGCTTTTCTGGCTTGTCTTTCTTCAAACTTCTTTACAACATAACCAATTACAAAAGGTGCTGCATAAGTTAAAACGGTTCTGATCAATCTTGGGTTCATAATTTAAATTTCCGAGAAAGTTGCAAGAAGTGCGCCATTTTTAAAATGAAAGTTTATATGGTTTCTGTGTATTTGTCTTTTTGTAATGCGTAAATTTGAATCATACCAAAAATTAATTTTCGTAAAATGAAAATCCCAACAATTCACGGCATTATCGAAAGAAGAATGCTCATTAATTATATTGCCGAACCTGAAGTTGTGGAAAAAATTACACCTCAGCCATTTAAACCAAAACTGTATGGTGGTAAAGCTATTGTTGGCATTTGCCTAATAAGACTGAAGAACATTAAGCCAAAAGGTTTTCCAGATTTTATGGGAGTTAGTTCAGAAAATGGCGCTCATAGAATTGCTGTAGAATGGGAAGAAAATGGAGAGACGAAAGAAGGCGTTTATATCCCGAGGAGAGATAGCAATTTAAAATTGAATGCACTTGTTGGCGGAAGGATTTTTCCTGGTAAACATTACTATGCAAAATTCAATGTGAGGGAAGAAAATAACGATTATCATCTGGATTTCCAGAGTTCAGATCATACCACTATTGAAATTGATGCAAAGCTGGCAAGCGAATTTAATTCCAACTCGATTTTCAAATCCTTAGAAGATGTTTCTGAATTTTTTGAGAAAGGTTCGGTTGGTTATTCGCCAAATGGAAATAACTTTGAAGGACTAAAGCTTGAAGCCTACAAATGGGAAGTTAAACCCTTGTATGTTTCAAATGTTAAATCCAGTTTCTTTGAAGACAGCAATGTTTTTCCTGAAGGCTCTATCAAATTCGACAATGCTATTTTGATGACTAATATTGAACATGAATGGAAGTCCTTAAAAACGATCAAATCAAATCTGTAATTTATTTTTAATCATAACGTCACACTATGTTATTAGCTATTATATTTCCTTTTTTATCCTTCTTCTTCCGAGGGAAAATCATTACCGCTGTTATTTGTTTTATTTTGCAGATTACTGTTCTGGGCTGGCTTCCTGCGGCAATCTGGGCAGCGATGTCCCTCAGCAACGAAAGAGCTGCACAACGCAATGATGAATTGATAAGAACAATAAGGAAAAGTCGAAAATAATTCATTACCAATCACGAAGATGCAAAATTTCAAGAACAGTGAAATCCAAAATCTGAAACGGCTGAGACTTCTCTCAATCGGTTTCCTTGTTACTATAAATATCCTGATAATCGGCTTTTTAGCATACATATCTTATCAGGTTTTTGAATCAAGGAATTTGAAAGGAAGTTTTATTGCATCTGTTTTTCCAACACTTTTCGGTATTCAGCTGGTATTGGCTGCCGCTTTTTCACCACTTATTTTTATCATATCCAAAAGATTTGGAAGCGCAATCCACGAAATCAGGGATTTGAATGCTGACTTTACTTTATTATATCAGAATTATAGAACTGTAGTCGGAAGATCTTTCCCCGTGATTCCAAAATTTCTGATTTCGCAGAAAGGTCTGTTTATTTTTAAAAATTTCAGGACATATTTACTTCCTCCACACCGCATCAGCAAAATACAAATTGAGCGCGTTAATCTGGGGAGATTCGGGAAGAAATGCCATATCAGTTTTTATGAAGGGAATCAGTTTAAAACCAAAATCACCTTTGAATCTACGTATCCTGAAGAAGCGGATTTTTTGACAGATCACATTCATCTTATCAATAGAGATATTATCATCCAATAAAGATCTGCAGCCAGTCAAAAAAAAAGTGAAGCACTTCTGCTCCACTTTTTTTATTTTAGATTGATTAAGATTAGTATCCAAAAATCTCCTCCAGACTCACTTCTGTAAAGGTTCCCATCTTGTTGATAGAATCCATATTCAGGTTTTCTTTCTTTCCGATGATGGCGGTGTTGTAAGTCAGCGGCTTCACTTCGGTGTTGTAGAAACTGGTCAGTTGAGGTAATGTTAAAGTTTGGATTTCGGCATAAACATCTTTTCTGATGTCGTGATCTACACCTAATTTCTTAAGAGAAAGTTGATTGTAAAAAATCGTAGTTCTGTTGATTCGGTTGGATGCAATTTGCTTCAAGGCTGATCCTCTAGCGTTCTCAAACTGAGCCGGGATTTGTGGCAATTCAGCCATCAGTTCGCTCATTGCAGCAACTGCCAAAGGCAATTTATTGGCCTGAGTTCCGATGTAGTTGGTCACGTAATTTGGCTTGTTGATCTCCGTCGCATTCCCGAAAGAAACGTAAGCGGAATACGCGAGAGACTTACTTTCTCTAATCTCCTGGAATACGATTGACGACAATCCACGTCCAAAATATTCATTGAAAACACTCGCTTTCCCGAAGTTTGCCAGGTTTACATTTCCGGCTTTTGCAACTTTGGACATTTCCATCTGCACCATATCATAACCTGTGAAATACACTTTGCCGTCCGTCGCCAACTCTGTATATTCTTTCGCTTTTGCAGGCTGAAGTTTTGTAGCCAGAATGTAAGGCTTCACAGCTTTTTCCAGACCTTTCTGATTTTCTCCGTAAAGGAAAACTTCGTAAGGATAATCGTTCAAAGTTTTTATTTTGGACATCAATTCATTCACATTAATGCTTTGCAGACGTTCTTTAGAAATCACGTCTGTCATACGGGATTCTTTTCCGTATTTGGCGTAATTGGTAAGCGCTGCCATTATTCTGGTTTTGTCTTTCTTCGCAACATCTCTCGATTCAAGGATTGTTTTTACGGTTTGATCGTAGATAGATTGATCCGCTTTCACATTATTAATCCAGTGATTCATCAGCTCCACGCCTTTTTTCATATTACTTTCTAACCCACTAAGGGCGATAATCATCTGGTCATTAGTAGTTCTGAACTGGTTGGTAATTCCCAGTTTGTAGAACTCTTCCTTCAATTGTTCCGGCGTGTATTTTTCCGTTCCAAGGTATTGAAGAACCGTCACACCCAAAGCCAATTCCTTGTCGTTATCTGTCCCGAAAGGAAACACATAATTGACCTGAGCTACTTCGTTGTATTTGTTTTTAACAAAGCTTATTTTTTTATCTTTAATCGTTGAAGTCGCAATGGCTGTTTTGAAATCAATAAACTGTGGTTTGATGTCACCGGATTTTGCATTGATAATCTCTTTCAAGAACGGCGACTGTGCTTCTCTATTCAGTTTAATTGGCGTAATGCCCGGATTCTGAACTCGCACAAGTTTGTCATTCACCCCTTTTTCTTTGTACACCACCACATAATTATCCTTGAAGAAATCGTTGGCAAATTTCACCACGTCCGCTTTCGAAATGCCTTCGTATTGGTTGATTTCGTCCAGCTCCTGCTCCCAGGTTCTGTTGTTGATGTAGGTTGAATATAAAGTCGTTGCCAATCCGTCAGCCGTTTCCCAGCCTTTCATCCGCTGGACTTTCATATCATTCACGATTGCATCCAGCATCCAGTCCGGGAACTGTCCCTTTTTGACCAGTTCGATCTGATCTAATAACAATTTCTTAGCGCCATCAAAGCTTTGTCCGTCTTTTGGAACCACGCTTAAAACGAACGCACCATAAGTTTTGAATGCCGATTCATAAGCGCCCGCTCCCAATGTTTTTTGTTTTTGATTGATGTTAAGATCGATTAGACCTGCATCGCCATTGTTGCTTAATATTTCAGCAACTACATCTGCCAATCTTGCATCCTGAGTTCCGTAAGAATCAGTTCTCCAAGCCATTACCATTCTTTGGGTAGACGGACTTTTCACCGTTCTCGCCACCACATTGGTCATCGGCTCTTCCGACACCATTTTCTTCATCGGAAGTTCTTTGTATTTGAAGGTCCCGAAATACTGATCTACCATTTTAATAGTCTTCTCAAAATCAAGATCGCCGACCAATACGACTGCCATATTATTGGGCACGTAATAAGTATCAAAATATTTGTGGATAGCCACCATAGAAGGGCTTTTCAAATGCTCGGAAGTTCCGATGGTCGTCTGCTGACCATTTGGATGTTTCGGGAAAAGCGCTTCCATCATCGCGTAGTTTACCAATCTTCCGTCGTTATCCTGAGCGCGGTTGAATTCCTCATAAACCGCTTCCAATTCTGTGTGGAACAATCTCAAAACCAATTCTGAGAAACGTTCTTTCTCCACTTTCAGCCATTTCTCCAGCTCGTTGGATGGGATGTTGTTTTTGTAAACGGTTTCGTCCAGCCACGTGTGGGCGTTGGTTCCTGTGGCACCAAGAGAAGAGATCGCTTTGTCGTACTCGTTGGCGATGGCGTATTTGGAAGCTTCCTGAGAAACCTCATCTATCTTTTTGTAAAGTGCTTTTTTCTTTTCCGGATCCTTTTCCGCTTTGTGCTGTTCATATAGATCTGAGATCTGCGTCAGCATTGCTTTTTCCTTCGGCCAGTCGCTTGTTCCCAGGTGCGAAGTCCCTTTGAAAACCATATGTTCCAGATAGTGCGCCAAACCTGTATTGTCGCTTGGATCGTTGTTGGAACCGGTTTTTACGGGGATATAAGTCTGGATTCTGGGAGCGTCATCATTTTTTGCGAGGTAGACTTTGAGTCCGTTTTTGAGGGTGTAAACCCGAACGCCTGCCTGGTCGTTCTTTACGGTTTCGTAAGTGTAGCCGTTTTTATCTGTAGTGCTTTGTGTTTCAAATTTCTGTGCCATTGCATTGATCATAAATAAGAGTGAAATTGAAATAAATAGTTTCTTCATACTATACCTTTATTTTTTTCTGGAGCGTAATTTACGCAACATTTTATTAGTTGCCAATTGTTGGGGTTTGTTACGTGGAGTATAAAATCAAAAAGCACGGATTTAGATCTGTTTTTATTATTTTCGCTGGCGCGAGCTTCTAGCTTTATTAGTGGGCAAGCGTTAAAATCTCGCGACAACATAGAGATGAACCTGAAAACTTCCTGTTCCCTCATCCGAATGCTGACCAATACTGTTGTGATGAATAATTTTGGTAACACCTGACTTTTGAACATCCGGCAAATAGTTGTTCGCTATTTTGTTAATTCATACAAAAACTTGATTTCCTTATCAAATAGAGTTCCTATTTCTTCTCCGGTTTCCATCAGATAAACCTTATAAGCTCCTGTGGATGTTCAGCAAAAAATTAGTAGAATCAGGGGATTTGTAAACGAAAACTTGTATCAGGGTAATGATAGATATATCCTTTTAATTTAACAATCACAGGATTGAGCTTTTGAGAACGGCCGGTTAGTGAGAAATGACACTTTAATTTGTTCCAGATGAGCCGGTTGTCAGCATCCACCATAAGTAAAGTTTGTTAGAATAAAGCGATATAACTACATTATTCAACATCAAATTATAAAATTATTATTAAACAGTTGCCTCAATATCAGAACGCCAAAGTGTTTGCAAAAATTATTCTCTGCCTATAAATTTATTTATTATAAGTGAAGGTTTAGCTGAAACTTCTCACGGTAAATCTACTTATTAACACTATTAAGACGGTTCCTGACAGCGAAATAGTCAATTATATACAATCCGAAAAGCTGTTAAGAAATGAGGATAATCGTACGTCTTAAATTTTTCAACTAGGAATTTGGTCTTGTACTTTAAATCATATCTTTTATCATCACATTCTATATTTTTTTGCAATGGCAAAGCTGCTTCATCATTTGAAATTGTTTTAAATCCAAATCTTGACATAAACTCTATTTGTATAATGGATTGGCTGCCATAGTGTTTAGGATAAGATCTTTTATTTCCCGATACAGTATCTAAAGAAGTATTTATTGATGGTGGTTTATGTAGATCGAGGTGTACAAAAGTGGTACACCATTAAAATGCTGCAACATCTTTTTTTTCTACTTTTCCGCACGAATCTCGTCACAATAAACAGTTGTAAATCAGTACTTTAAAATATTTTACGATAATTTTAAAAATACATTTGTACTACTTTTGTACACCTCCAACCTTATAAATTACTGTAAGTTAGATAATTAACATTTCCCGAATGCTAAAGTGATAATTGATACATTTCGCCTCTACACCTTTATTTTCATCTATTTCTACTAAGAAAATTAATTTAAAATTATAACGAGAATAGCTTAAATCTTTTCAAGTTGGAAAAAAAAACACTTTATCTTTTAGTCAAATCTGCGGTGTTCAATTAATTTACGACCATACTTCACGGATATTATCAATTACTTTATCTACCGAAAGAAAATTCAATTAGATGATTGACAGATATATTAATGAAAATAAATTAAGTTCTTTAACTTACAATGAACACAATTGCGCCACATAATATTGGTAAAGCCAAAAAACTAAAAAGTACTAAATAAAAGTTATTTCTAATATTTTCTATCAAAATAAAAAGATTTGTACATGATAAGAAAATCAATAAAAAGAGATGGATAAGCGAGAACCTAAGTTGAGCAAGATTTTTATAATCTACGACCATTTTTCCACTGACGTTTCGTCAACTTTTTTGTCTTAGAAATCACAACTCTGTAAGCAACTAAAAGAAAAACGAATGTCAGCAGATCAATAAGGGATTGCGCATTCCTATAAATATCAACGATTTAATG
Source organism: Bacteroidota bacterium (assembly GCA_037033105.1). Taxonomy (GTDB): domain Bacteria; phylum Bacteroidota; class Bacteroidia; order Flavobacteriales; family Weeksellaceae; genus Epilithonimonas. The sequence goes on along the minus strand of JAZBLF010000007.1, from coordinate 93,254 downwards.
TTATTTGCAATCAATACAATCATAAAATAAAAGTGATTTCTAAAGAAAAAGCCTCAAAAATAATCACATTGATTATTTTTGAGGCTTTTTCTTTAGCCATTCCAGATATTTTTCCTTGAGAAACTGATATCCATCCCTTTTATATTCTGGAGTTCCAACCGTAAAATGATCACCGTTGTAATATTCAAATTTTACAGAAATATTTAGGGGTTTCATTTTTTTCTCCATCAGTTTTACCGATTTATCCAATAAGAAATTATCATCATTTCCAGCAGAAATACGAATTTTTCCTTCTAAATCTTCTTTTAAATTTCTCCAGTTTTTGAGAAGATATGAGGAGATATCATATTTTTTCCAGTTTGCAAATACGGTTTGATTTAGATCGCCAGTTTCATCATTAACAAGATTTTCTGCAATACCATCAGATTTTTTCTTACTAAAAACGGCATTAAAAGAATGCATCTGTTCTCCCCGATAAATCACTTTTTCCATTTGATAGTAGTTCTTCATGCTCATCCAAGGAAATCTGCCTGCAACGGTTCCCATATAATTTAGCTCTCCTTTACCATTATAAAACATATTTTTTTGTCGATAAAGATCAACTTCCTGAAAATTTTCAAAATCAACCGGATCTGGCGAACTAGACCAACAACCGGCGAAAGTTTTAGGATATTGCGTTTGTAGCCAAAGCGAACTCCAACCACCACTGCTATGTCCTGTTAATAAATTTGCTCCATTGCAGCGGTATTTTTTTTCCAGCATCGGAATAAATTCTTTGACTAATGCGTCTCCCCACGGACCATTATTGTCACTGTTTGCGTAAACAGAATGACCTAAAGCACAATTTCCATCCAGATAGACTTTAATAAAAGGAATCTCTCCGACCGCTACGCTCGGTGTATTGTCTCCTGCAACGCCGCGATAATCAGCGCCATATCCAAAAATAATAAATAGTACAGGAAATTTTCTTTGCGGTTCTGTGTAATATTCCACAGGCAAAATGACTGCAGCATCTACCGATATCGGCTTTTTGTGAAAATTACTTAAAAAAATTGAAGGCGCTTTCAGTTCTTTAACATACTGAGTGTCTTTAAAAGGTTTTGAATCGGGAATAATTTCTGTAGCATTGATTTTAAAATTTTCAGTGAAATTTTTCGTCAAGTTTAATTTTATTGTTTTACTATAAAGATTTCCAGCACTCTGTGATATCTGTCTGCCACCGAGATTTCGATCCCAAACGATCTGAATATAATATTCTCCACGCTCTATATTGGAAATTGTCGTAGGATATGAAATTGCGGTATCATCAATTGTAACAGATTCTCCAGCTTTCAGATTTTTAACAAATTTTCGAAAACATGGAAATAAATCCACTCCCACCGCGCCATCCTTTGGTTCTTTGTTATCTTTTGAGAGGTACATAATTACATTTCCTGTAAAATTTTCGTTATATATTGACGGAGAAAAACTAACGTCAAATACTTGCGCAAAACTTTGAGCGTAAGAAAAGCTAAGAAGAGAAATCAATAATAACTTGTTTATAGATAAGGCTTTGGAAATTAATTTAATTTTTAGCATCGTGTAGATTTAATTTATATGATTTAAAGTTAGGACAGTCAGATAACGTAATTTGTTACATCGTTTGTGCTAGTTTTATACTTAGCATAAACTTATATCAATATTGCCTTGCAACTACTTGATTAAATAATATCTTTATTATGAGTCATGAGTTTTCCACCAAACTGTATCGAAAAAACTACAAGAATGACAAAAATAGCAGTGAACTTATACTTTAAAAACGTTGAGGATATTATCATAAAGAATTCTGAATCAAGTAAAAAACTTAAAAGCGAAACTGCTAACAGACCAAAAAAAATTGCGCAAGAATAAATCTTGGTTTTAAACAAACGCTGTTGTTTAATTTCAATTATTTGAAGAACATTTTTGGAGAATTCTAATGAGAAACTGTTGGTGCCAACTTTTTCAAGATGACGGTCAAGATAATCATAAACTTGCGGGTCATCTTCTGAAGTCTTAAGGTAATCATTGTTATTTCTTAATTCCTCGGTAATTTTATTATTAGGGATATCCATCTTTCTGTAATTTTTCTTTTAATAATTTTCTGGCACGGAGGAGATAAACTTTTATTGTTCCTTCCGGAAATTTAGTGATTTTATGAACTTCCTGAATATTAAGTTCTTCTAAATGGTAGAGCGTAATCACCGTTCTATATTGCAGCGGAAGTTCACGGATCAACTTATTCAGATAGTTGTCAAATTCTTTCCCAATTAGTTTAGATTCCGGTGTAACTGAAGAGAAATGAAAATCAACACTGTCATCCAGACTGTCATATTTGTTTTTGACTTCTTTTTTGAGATAATTAATCGCAATGTTGTAAGTAATCTTAGCGATCCAAGTTGATAATTTAGATTCTTTTTTAAATGATTTCAAGTTTTCAAAAACTTTGATAAATACTTCCTGGCCAACATCTTCAATATCTTCATCATTGGTCAGCATTCTGTTCAAAATAGAGTAGACCAGATTCTGATATTGTTTTACAACCAACTGAAAAGTATTCAGGTTGCCTTTAAAAATATCAGAAATGACTTTTTCCTCTTCGAACATATTCAATTAGACAGCATTTCTTAAGATTGGTTACAATTTTCTAATATATTTTAAATTTTGTAACCTGAATGACATTTTTTTGTCTATTGGTTAAAATCATTGATAATGAAACATCTTGCACCCTTTATAGTTATGATCGCAATACTAATTGCAATCTCCGTCGTAATAATAGTTTTAACAAATTATGATGTCAAAAAGAAGATTTTGAACAGAGAAAATATTGATGATAGGATGTTTCACATTCTCAATAATCTGACAGGTTTTGGTTCGGAAATGCTGAAATGGGGATTTATTCTATTCTTCGGCGGAATCGGACTTATCATTTTGGAATTTGTTCCGTATAATGAAAATTCGCCATTGCCATACGGTGTAATGACAGTCTTCGTATCACTCGGTTTCTTTTCTTATTACTTCCTGATGAAGAATCAGAAGAAATAGTCTCTCTCTAAATAATCATTAATATCATTTAATTTTTAAGAACAAAATTCATGTTCTCAGGATTTCTATGTCCAAATTTCAAAACAAAACGTATGAAAACAAAAATAATTTCGATGCTTTACTTTATCCTGTTATTCAGCAATTTAAAAGCTCAGGAAAAACTAAAAGATTCTCTCATACCTCAAGAGGAAAATTCTATTCAAGAAGTGGTCATTGATGGCAAAAAACCTTTGATCAAAACAAAAATTGACGGGCTCGTCTACAATGTACAGTCGGATCCGGAAAGCAAATCTAAAAATCTCCTGGAAATGATGAGGAAAATGCCTTATCTCTCGTTGGATGCCAACGACAACATTCTTTTTAAAGGCAATACCAACTTTAAAATTCTTATAAACGGAAAAGAAACTCAGCTTCTTACTAATAATCCCAAGGATGTTTTGAAAAGTATGTCAGCAAGCACGATTCAGAATATCGAAATCATCACCAATCCCTCTTCAAAATATGATGCAGAAGGTGCTTCCGGCGTTATCAATATCATCACAACAAAGAAAATAAAGGACGGTTACAACGCTTCTGTCAATCTTGGATCCAGGTTTCCAAAACAAGAACAGAACGCGGGGTTTTCTTTGAATATTAAACATAATCAATTGGGAATATCAGCGTATGGTGGTGGTTTTCTTAGAAAAAATCCTGAAATCGGTTATCAAAACTCGCAACAGACAGATTTCAATAACTTACAGCAAAATGGAAGGACTTCAGGCGAAGGTAACGGCGGATATTTCAACGTCAACGCAAATTACGAAATCGACAGTCTGAATCTCTTGAATGTTCAGCTGGGTTCAAATTTTGCCAATAACTCATCAAAAGATCGTTCTGATTCTGAATTTTACCAACAAAATAATCTCGCAGAAGATATCAATTCTATCAACAATTCTGACGACAAAGGAAAAGGTTTTGAGGCTTCGGCAAATTATCAGATTGGCTTTAAAAAAGATAAGAGCCAGCTTTTGACCTTATCTTACAGATTCAATAATTATAATAACGAGATTAATAGTTTGACGGATTTTCACAATAGAATGATTTATTCTTCCACTAATATTAGCCAGAATAATGACAATAACAACAGTGAAAATACTTTTCAGATTGATTTTGTGAAGAACATCAAAAAAGTCTATCTGGAAACTGGTCTAAAAGCAATATTAAGGAAAAACAGCAGTCAATACGCTTCGGTTCCGGAAATCCTGTTTAACTCCGATGAATTCTTAAATCAGCAAAATATTTACAGCGCTTATTTAACCACAAAGTTCAGTTTATTTGAATGGAATTTCCAGACAGGTTTGCGCTTGGAAAGTACCGATACGAATGTTAATTTCACCTCTACGAATACAGAAGTAGATCAAAATTATTTTAATTTGGTCCCCAATATTTCCCTAGGTAAAAACTTGAAAGAGCACCATAGCATTAATTTCGGGTTTTCGCAGAGGATTAAAAGACCGGGAATCAACCGTCTGAATCCATTTGTGAATCAATCAAATCCTTATTTTCAAATTAGTGGCAATCCTTACCTGAAACCTGTTGTCAATAATGATTTGATGACCAATTACTCCTATAACGGCAACATCAATTTCAACCTTGGTTTGGGATATTCATTTTCAAACAAGATCGATCTGAAAGTTTCAACATATGATTCTGCGACAAATATTACTAAAACAACCTATGAAAATTTTAGCAGGGCAAGCCGACTCGGTTTGGATTACAACCTGAATTATGCGGTAACAAAAAAATTAACTGTAAGTGTTAATGGAAATTCAGCATTTTTCTTTATTACCGGGAAAGTGAACGGTATTGAAGTAGAAAATAATCTTTTCACTTATTACATTTATTTTTCAGGTAGTTATCAGTTTGAAAATAACTGGAGTCTCAATTCAAATCTCGAATTCAATAGTAAAATGCCTGCCGGTCTTCAGAGCTCGACCAATACATTTACAGGTTCCTCTTTCAGTTTCAGCAAAAGTATTCTGGAAAATCAGCTTTCTTTTTCAGCTTATATCAATAATCCGTTTAATAAATTTAGAAAAATCATTATAGAAACTCAAGGGACAGATTTTTATCAGAATAATTATGTGAAAGATTACTACCGATCTTTCGGCTTCAATATTACCTTTAAATTCGGAAACCTAAGAGACCAATTTAAAGAAATACGAAGAAAAATTGAAAATAATGATTTGGCTAATTAATGATACTATTAAAATTCTATTTGTTTGAAACAATCAATGCTTTATTTCCATATCTGATTCGAATGCTTACTAATGTAATAAATAGTTTTACTATTATTTATAATTTAAAATTGATATTCAGAATGTAGTTTAACATTTTTTTACAATAGTTATAAAAGTAACTTATTTCTAATAAAACGTGATTGTCATAACCCAGCAATAAAAAGTTTCAATCTTGTGAACTCTCTACCTTTTAATGGCCTTACTTTTATCCATTATTGCAACAAAAATATCTTAAAATTATAACATGATTAGCCCAAATTTTAAATTAAAATGTTTTAATTATTTTACCTATTAATTCTCTGTTAGATTTAGTAACTCCAAAATCTTTTGATAGGCTTGACCATTTACTAAGTGCGAAACTTGTCTTATCGATAACAGTTTCTATTAATTCTTTTGATAGTTTAGCTTCTCTCCCTAATTTAGTTAGATGTTTGACGGTAATATTTCGTCCTTCACCCATTACCATTGTGCTTTGTTCACCACCGGGTCCAGATGAGAAAGTAAGGTCGTAAGCGGGTGATAATGTCCATTCTCCAAATTCATTCATCAGAAACGAAAAATTCTTAGCATGGTCGTCTCTATTGTGTGCCATAAAATTGAAAACTGCTAACCGAAACATTTTTTCTACCTCTCGAATATCTTTGGTTAAAACACCTGTCAATGATAATAAATCTTCATAATCAAGTGATGGAAACCTAAAATTACTATGAATAAGTCCACTCACTGTATGCATATGGAGACGCTTATCACCGTTTCTATCAAAACGTTTAACGGCAAAATAGCCATTCCCTTTCTGTGAAGGAAACAAATGGACTTCAGGCATATTAATTCCTGCATCTACAGCCATTAAAGCGTAAACGTATTCTATTGCGCCTGCATCTTTCCCATCTAATGAGTTTGGAAATTTTACCATCCAAGGCTCAAAACCATCGTTTAACAAATTCGCCCCGTAGGATATATTTTTTCTTTCTTTATCAACGCCGATCAATGCTTTTGGACGTGCTCCGGCAGAAGATCCATTCAAAGCTAAAAGTTCTGCAATCACTTCTTCCGAATCACCTTGTAAAACGTCTTCTGTTTGAGTAGCCAAAACGTCCAAATCAATCATCTCATTACTACTATCTGGACTTTGATCCGGCTCATAAACCAACGCACCCATACCGTGCAATCCAACATATCCTAGACGATTAAGTGGTGAAATATCCGATGGTGAAATTCCTTCCGAGCGAACCATACGATCAAAAAGCAATCTTCCCCAACCGTCTGGCAAACTATCATTAAAAACACCAGCCAAACCTTCGAAAGGGTCTCTTGGAAGCTCTATCACGTCTCTTTGTAAAGGAAGTTTTATAGGTGAAATTTCTAAATTGGTTTGCAGAAATTCTTCATCATATTGAAAATAGATGATACCATCACGAATTGCCAAACGTCCAACGGGTTGAATCCCTGAACCAAAATTCAATCCTACTTTTATTTCTTTAATGGCTATTTTCATTTTCTGCTTCCTCGTTTTTTAATTGGTTTTTCATCTGATTTTAGAACATCATCAATAGATTTAAAACTATTTTCCTTTGGTTTTATAGCATCAACCATTTCTTCTAAACCGCCAACAACTAAAAGCAACTTTAAAAATGAATCCAAGGAGATTAAGCCTTTTTGCTCAAATTTTCTCAGAGTGGGTAAAGGAACACCCGATCTTTCAGCCAAACCTTCCTGTGTTAAATTCATTTGCAATCGCCTTTCCCGGACATTATCAATCAGACTTTTTTGAACTTTTGAAAAAGAAATAAATAACATAATGGTAGTATTTAAAATTAAAATATAGCTATAAATAACACTATTGTATTACAAATATAGTCAATTTTTAATTGAAAGTAATAATCAGTTTTCTTACTGAAATACTTAATTTAATATTTTATATTTACCTTTTTCGAATTACGCTCTGGACGATTTCCCTATCCATATTTTCTGTTTTGCTTAGCATTATATCGGAACGCGGGTAATTGTCACTATTACCTCTATCGTTGGTTGATGAAAAAGTATTATACAAGACATTATTTTCGCTAGCTCTTTCTTTTAAATAATCTTTCTCTTCATTACGTTTCAACTGATCGTATTTTTCAATCTTATATTTAATAATAAGGTTATTCTTAACCTCCGGAAGAGCTTCAAGTCTTTTGTCCAGCTCTGCAATTTTATCTTCGGTAAGCTGTGTTTGGCTCTCAATTTCTGCCACATTGATGCCTTTTTGAGCTAATGCAACAATCACTTCCTTAACTTGAGATTTATGAAGGTCAATTGTTCTCTGATAAGATGGCAACTGTTTTTCCCAGTAGTCAGAATTTTCATCACCATTTTTCGAGTAGCCCTCAATCCTATTGTAAGAATGTTCCGCTTTGGTTACCAATTCCTTTACTTTTAAAAAATCGTCATATTTTCTCAGGACAAAGGCACTGTCAGCAAGGTGTTTATTTTTTTCAGTTTCAATCCTTTTTTTCAACAATTCAATTTCAATATTAGCACGGGTTTCTGGATTGGTAATGATAGAAGTTTTGAGCTCCTGCGTACTGATGTCCGATATATCCAAAACATCAGCACCCTTCTTCATCGCTTCTAAATACCGAGCTTGTTTAGCCTGTAACTTCTGAAGCATGAAAACATCAATACTGTCATTTGTGAGCATAAAATTAATCCGAATATTTTCGTGTTTGTTGCCTTGTCTCCAGGCTCTCCCCTCAACTTGTCGGAGTGAAGTAAAATTGTAAGGCAAAGTAAGCATATAGACATCCGTAGTGTTCTCCTGAAGATTCATTCCTTCCTGAATGGCTTCACTACCAATGATGACTTTAATTTTACCCGAATTAAAATCATTCTGTATTGAGATTCTCTGAATCTTGCTTGTTGCTCCAGTAATGATTCCTACCTCTTCGTTCCTAAAGCCAATCTCATTCTTGAGATATTCTTTCAATTTCGTAAACTCAGAAACTGCTAACTCAGAATAAATGATTTGCCCGGATTGAGGAATATCTTTTTTATTCTGACAAATTAGGTCCATCGTCTGTTTCAGCTTTGGAGAATTTTCTATAAATTCATTCACAGAAGGATCTTTACCATCATAATAGGGAGAGAGATACGGCGAAATTGCTATCAGCCTGGCATTCAGAATATGTGTGAGAATTGCTCCTTTTTCGGTCTCACTAAAATGTTCGTTAAGGAGATCGTACTGCTCTTTTGTCAGGTCGTTCTGCTCAATCTTATATTCTTTATTGATTTTTTTTGGACGGATCAGTTCCGGATTATCCTCCTCTCCTTTTACATCTATGAATTCGGACAGAAGCTGCTGGAAGAGAGAATTATTCTTAAACCTTCTGACATTAGCCTTAAACTTCACATCGCCCTTTGCATCAATCTCCATATCATTGTCAGCCTCCATAAAGGTTTCAAAGAATGTATTGACGTTAAAGTAACCTGATTCCTCCAAACGCTTATTGGCGATAAGAGAAAGGATTGAATAATACTCAAGAGGTTTATTGGTGAAAGGCGTTGCAGACAGAAGTGTCACATTTCTGCCATCTTGTTTGTCCTGAATATACTGAGCCGCCATCCATGTATTGATTCCTAATTTGGAGGTCTGTTGATTCTGATTTCTAAAGTCAGAAGCAAACCGACGGTCTTCAATCTTTACTTTTCCTACGATATGATTGGCATTATGAACCTCATCGAAAGTCAAGTGGTCAAATCCGAAATCTTCCCAATCATAAACTTTCCCACGTTTCATTTTACCCTGGATTTCCTTTTCTTTCTGCAGTTCGATCTGAATGTCTCTTTCTGTATTGGTAACACTTTTTAGTTCACTGGCAGAAATATAGTTGAACTTTGATGAAAGCCTTTCTGTAATTTCTTCAGAGAATCCAATATTATTAAAACCTTCATAAGTTACAATAGTCATTTCACCGTCTTTATTATCAAATCTTGAAAGGTCGTAATCTTTACCAAGATTCCCCAAAACATTGACTTTAGCATGTGGAATTGTCTCAAAAATCGTTTCTACCCACTGCCTCAAAATACTGTCATTGGGGACCACAATCAACGGTCTGAAGGAATTCCCTCTTTCCATGGCTTCGTGCATAGCTAGGATACCTGATAATGTTTTTCCAAAACCAACCTCGTGCGCTAACAGCCCTACTCCTTTTGTGGTCTGTCTTCCGATTCCTGCTTTCTGAACTTCGGTCAAACGCAATTCCTGCCCTTTGAAATGAAGATGAATCCTTGAAAAAAAAGGGAATTTAGAGTAATCCGGAACATGGATATTATTGTAATTGCGGTTAAAATCTTTTACAAACCGTTCCCGTAAGTCATCTGATAATTCTTCGCGTACAAATTTGTAAAAAAGATCATTGGCTGCAGCTTTTCGTCTTTCACGGACTAAAGCATTTCTTTCTTTATCACTTCCTGTGACCGTTTCATTGTCTACAAAACTTTTGACTTCCCAAGAGGACGAGCCCGCGAAGGCATCGCTGGGTAAGGTGCCTACAAAATCTTTAAACTTCTCGGCAAGGTTATAGTCTACCATCGCAGCTTCGGTACGCTTTGTACTATAATTGTACTGTTCTTTTTCTATCTTACCCAGTTCAAACCTGTGGACAAATTCGTGATTGGGACTGATGTAAATTTCATCTAAAGATTTTGCTTTTGGCAGGACATTTTCCAGTAATGCTTTTTGTTTTTCATATTGATTATCAGTTCTAGCTATTGCATTACCATCTGCAAAATCACGCTCCAGTTGATCTAGTTTTGCATAAATATTTCCTTCTGTATAATAAAAATCGTGTACCCAGTTTCCATCAATATAGTTCGCAAACTTGTGGTGTTTTTCCCTATTGTTAAGTGTGCCATCATAATTCGTCTCGCGAAAAGCTTCTATCAGGTCTTCTGTAATGCCTGAATTATTTTGAAGTGATGTGTTTACAGTTTCATCCTGTTTAGAGAAGCGGTATTTTAGAATCCCCTTCTTTATTTCCGGTTTACTTTGAAATTTATATCCCGCATTGTTGCCATTTTGAGACTGAAGAATCTTCTCTGCTTTTTCATAAATTTCGTCGATGCTTTTTTCATTGAATTTTTGAGGGTCACTTATAATTTCCGATTGAAGTTTAAGGTATTTGCCAATTTCTTTTACAATGGCCGGAGACTTAAATTTTATGGAATTAAGCTTTAGAATAAGCTCATTAATTTTATCTTGAACCGTGACGACACTGGTATTATTGATATTTTGGGATGCAGGCCTTTCCGAAACAACCTTTTCCAGCGAAATATCTGTCTTTGTCGAGATTTTATTTTTGGAATTAATTTCAGGCTCATCTAAAAACAAGTCTTCAAAAAGATTTCCGATTCTTTCCCTCTCTTTTGTACTTCTAAGTTGTTCAATCTTTGAGAGAGCCTCATCTAAGGTACCTTGGACATAATTTTCCAAACGACCGAAACGATTCGTTTTTTCACGGATTTCTCCAAAAATTTTCGTTGGATTATTTTCAAAATAAGTTGAAAGATCAATTGATATGTTTTGATTGTTTTTCCTTAGAATGATAATATCCGTTCCGATCTGGGTTCCGGCAAATGCACCTGTTGGTAAACGAAATGCCTCAAGGAGATCAGCATTCTGCAAATTCTTTTGTCGGTTTATCCAACCTGAAGGAAGCACCATTGCCAGAATGCCCTGAGGCTTTAAAGCGTCTAAAGATCTTTTAACGAAATAATCCTCGTATTTGGAAATTTTCGGCTCTTCTCCCAAACCTTTATATAATCCGCGATGTTCACCATAAGGAGGATTTCCAATGACCAGATCATATTTGTCAGAAAAATCTTTTGAGTTCTTTTTGTTTCCTCTATCATCAATAAATTCAGTTTCGAAAGACCGCAGGTTTATGTCTGCATCAGGGTGCAGGATTTTGGCAATCTTTGCAGTGGTTTCATTGATTTCAAAAGCCGTAATCTTAGATTTTATATCTAAATCTTTTGTTGCGTACAGAAAATTTCCCGTTCCCACACTGGGTTCCAAAACCGAAATTTTATTTTGAGTTTTGAAATGGCCTCTGATCAAATTGCTTACAGCATTAACAATTTCACTTTGGGTGTAATATTCGTCTAAAATCCCTCTTCCTTCTTTTGCGGTGCCGCCACTTTGGAACTGGCGGCAAATATCTTTCAGGTCATCCGTGATTCTCAGGTTTTCCCTAAGAACAATTTTGAGATTATCGGATACAACGCAAGCTGCGAAAACGACTTCTGCAACTTGGTCATTGCTTAGTTTTTGACCTTTATATTGTTTGACAAGTCTCTCTAAATCGGAAATTGGTCTTCCTCCTTCTGTTCGATAGGATACAATTCCCCTGGATAAGATTCTGTCCACGGAATTTTCTTTTCGCTCATTTTTGTGATCATCTTCACGTTGTGGATTGCCATTGGATCCTCTTTCTCCGTTTCTATTTCCCAAATCGTGCCGCTGAGTCCCTCTAAGTCCATTTCCAGCATCGCCGCCACCCAAAGTCTGTCCGCGTCCGAGATTTCCGTTTTGCCGGGATTGGATTTTTGGGCTAAGTTCAGAAGTGTTGAGTTCAGGTATTCCACCTCCCAGGTGCTGAGGATCGGAAATTCTTCCGGATTCAATTGCATTGCTTCCATTTGCAGAATTATTGTGGCTGATTAAATTAATATTTTTGTTTTGAAAATTTAGTTTGTTTTGCAAATAACCTTTCAAGCTTTGGTTCCCGTTTTCCGAGATATTATATAACGCACGAACGTCTTTGATTTTTTTGTCGCGGAACTCACTTAATATTTTTCTGGTTGCTTCACTTCCTTCTTGGCTTCCATTTAAGCATAGAAATAGCTTACCGGTGAAATCTTTGTATTGGATCAGAAAATTATTGATATTGTCATTTGAATTAAGTGATATAAGAATTCTGTTATTATTCTGGCCATTCAATTTCAGAAGTTCCAAAAAAGCATCGCCGTCAATCTTATTTTCAAACAGTACCAATTCGTTGGTGTTTCCTTTAAGGATCGTGATCTCATCGTTATCAATAAAATCATCTGGACTATTCATTTTTCCTCTTTTGTATGAAATGATTAAATTCAAAAATTTCCTTGGCTTCGTGATCCCAGTCCTTCCTTGGAATCAACTGGAGGGTGACAAATATGTCAGACTTTCTATTATAAGAATCTATCCTTTCAAGCCTTCCTCTATAATCTTTAGCGACGTGCTTATAGATAGAATATGGCAAAATGGTGTCCGTGGGGTAAATATAAAACCGGGTATACATCCACGGTGAACTGATCTCAAAACGTTTATACTTCTTCCTGAATAAGATCGTATCACTCAGATTTTTTCGGTTTTGATAATTGGGGATTTTTTCATTGGCAAATAACGTCCCTCCTTTTTTGTTTTCCACTTGAACTGGCACTTGCTTTTTTACGACATCAGACAGAATTACATTTCCAGCATTTACATTTTCAATACTGTAACACAATGAATCTTTGATAAAGTACATTTTGCTGGTAATTTCAGGGACATCTGCATCCGGCACGCGCTCGATAATAGAATCGCCCGAATAGCTTAGGCTTGACAAATGGTAAGTTTGAATATTATTCAAGTTTTTGGAAGCATCGAAATAAACATTTGTAACAACATCAATCCCGCCTCGCTTAGATTTACTTTCTTTATGACAAGAAATACTGGCGAAAAGGAAAAACAGCATGGGTAAAACAGTAAGCATTTTCATAAAATAGTGTTTAGAAAAAAGCGGCAGTCTAAGGGACATACCGCCGGGGATTTCATTATTGATTGTAAGTTTTATTTATCGCTTAATACTCTGTTCCTTCACGTTGTTTTTTTCGTGACGATTGTCATTCTCTAAATCCTGCAAAGGCTTGTTGGTATTGATCCTGTTCATCTCCAGATCATATAAATTCAGGTTTTTGTATTGTGGATTAAGGACTGCCTTTCCCTCAACAACTTTATCATCAATTTCAAATTTTACTTTCACGACATTCCCTTTTTCTAAAGATTTTATCGTATCTTCTTTATACTCCGGTTTGTCAAAAATGAGCTTGGACTTTTCTACAATCTGAGCAGTGTCAACCCCATAATTTTTATAGAAATTCTGGAAGTGGTAGTTGCCTTTTTCTGTTTTCGGTTCTGCGAAGTTGAGTTTCACGAAGGCAGGTTCCAGCTGATCGGTTTTTGGGTTTTGAAATTCTATTTTGACAGAGCGGCCCTCCAAAAGATTCACCGCCTCTTTTGCAGTAAAAGTATGATCCCTGCTTACAGGAAAATTTTGAGAAATCTCTTCGCCTTTTTCATTCTTTAGGCTTGCGTTGTAAGCATTAAGAAAAATGCCACCCCTGTCCGACTTATTAAATTTAAGGGTAAAATCAATCTTGTTCACGGGCAATGCTTTGTCTGAAGTTGTTTTAAGTTCGAACTGCTGTTCTGTTCCATTAATGCCACTTTCAAGGTCTTTGTGGAGTTTTTCGCCTTCTCCGAATCCGAGATATTTTAACTGGTCTTTTAGGTACTGTACCTGATCGAAATCTTTCTGTGTTTCCATAATGTTTGGTGTTTGATTGTTAATATTCTTTATTTTCTTAATACTTCAGATTACCTTCTCAGCCCTCTTGACTTTTGACCGTCCAAGTCTTGCTCTTGTTTTTCGTCTCTCACCCGATTGGCGTCCTGATACATATCGGGGTCATTTACATTCAATTGGATGTCGGGGTATACTTGGCTGTCAGAATGCTTTGGCTTTTCGCAAATACCATTAACCGTAGCTATTTCTTTAGACACAATATTCATATCATTGGCAATTTCATTTGTCATTTCAGGAAACTGCTCAATTTTATCTTGCAGAAAAGATTTCAGTCTCAGGAGTTCCGTTCTGTAACGATCGAGTTCACCTGCATCTTTTTTATCTGCAATAATTGCGGTGAGTTCTCTACAGTTCTTAGTAAGATCAAACTCTACAACCTTATTGGCTTCCTTATCGAAAACAAATGCCTTTTGCTCGAAATTCAACTCACTGGCAGATTTCGATAGATTTTTGATTTGTGAATATTGGATCCCATTTGTACTGTATTTGAGAATTTCAGAAATGCTTTTATCTCTTTCTAAAAAGATGACCTTTAGCTTTGTATTGCTATCGGTAAGCTGAAAAGTTGCCCTGTTTTTGTCGTGGTCTGCAACGATAGTATATCCCTGCAGGAATTTCTGAATATCTTCTGAATTGATTTTTGCGGAAAATGTATTATCCTCATTAATAATTCCATATTTCTTCAGTTCGTCTGTGGGTAAAATGTTAGTGTTCATAGTATGTTGCTATTAAATTATTTGCTTTAATAAGGTCATTGAGAAATCGAATCGGATTAATAAATTTTCCATTTTCGGTCACTGAAAAATGCAGATGAGGACCCGTAGAATTTCCTGAATTACCACTCTTTCCGATCAAATAGCCTGCTTTTACGTAATCACCCGCATTATAATAGATCTCTGACAGATGAAGGTAGGAGGTCACGAATAAGTTGGAATGCCTGACCTTCATATAATTTCCGCCACCGCCGGAATCCCAGCCTGCTTCGGTTACTATACCATCCAAAACAGAATGTACATTTTCATAGTGGGCTTTCAGATCAGCACCGTTGTGCATCTTTCTTGTTCCGGATATTGGATGAAAACGCATTCCATAAGGAGACGTGACAGAGATCCTGCTTTCAAGCGGCATATATATTTTGGAAGCAGATCGTTTTTCACTCTCATTATCATTCACCAATTCAAATTTTCTAATTGCATTTTCGGACATAGATCTAGCTGAATCTTCGATTTTTGCGACCTGTAAATTTTGGGATTCATTTTTGGATAAGCTGTGTGTGATTATCAATCTTTTTAAAGAATCAATCTCTCTTATCAAATCTGATTTTGTACTCAGCTTAAAAAATGGTTTTCTTTTTTTTACTTCACTTTTATTTACAACTTCCAAATTCTCCTCGGTCTTAATCTCATCTTTCCCGAAACGGTCTTCCTTTTTTGGTGAGGCTCGGGTCAATGTGTTAAATTGTGCAAACGAATGGCAACTGTAAAATAGCACCATAGAAGTCAGCATCAACTTTGGTTTTATCTTAAATTGCTTTGATATTTTCATTAACAATTAATTCTACCTCTCTGTTAATTTTTCTAAAGTTGGTCATCAGTACATCATCTTTTCGGTTAACCCCATTTTTATCTCGGAATGAATAATAATTGGGCATTGTCACATAATGATTTTCTTCATTTTGAATCGCATTCATATCCAGATTGATTTTTCCACTGATCGCAGAAGTTTTGTATTCCAGTGAATCATTTTCTTCGCCTTGTGCGATCAACCCTACCATTTCTCCTGTTTTAAGCGCTGCTATTTTTCCGGCAGGAATCATAAAATCCATTTTTTCATTGATGCTTGTCGTTGTCCCTTGCTGAGAGATGGACTGCGAGTAGGTTTTCTGCTTGATTTTACCAAACATTTTTTCCATCCAGTCCAATGTGTTTTTGTCTCTTGCAGAGCCGGATATAATATTTCCGACAATAGCAGAAATTGTATCAGCGACCTCTTTTTTGTAAAACTGCCGGAGCTGGGGAATCTCCTGAAGACCCAGTATGACCGCCACTTTATTGCTTCTTGCCGTAGCGACTACATTATCAATCTTATGAATATAGATTGTCGGAAATTCATCAGCTATAATTCCGCCCGGCAGGTTGTTTTTGGAATTGATCAATCTTAAGGTCCTGTTTAATACAGAGGAGTAAAGGGCAGAATTGATATCCTGAGTTCCTGGATCTGACGCCAGAATTAAAATAGAAGGATTTGCTTTATCGGTTATTTTCAATTCAACTTCATCACCTGAAAACACCCAGAAACTTTCTTTGGTTGCCAGTCGGGAGAGGAAAATTTTGAGTGTACCCACTTGTCCCTCCAGTTGGTCAAAAGCTTTATTGTCGTATGCTGTTTTGAACGGTGAAAGCAGAGAGAAAATCTCTTCATTGGTAAAAAGCGTATCGAAAATTTCTTTATAACTTCGGTTCATAAAAGAAAGAATATGTGGCAGATCTGAATACTTACCATCTTCGAATGTTGCAAAATAGTAGATGCAGGACGACAGAAAATTGATTGCAGATTGTGTAAAAAAAGCTTCAGAACCACCTCCTGAACTGGAACCACCTTTCTGTAAAGATGAAACCATTGATTCTGCCATCTCCTGGGCTTCCGCTAATGTCCTGATGTATTCTTTTTTAAAAGGATTAACTCTTTTTGATTTTTCAACCTCATTGAGGTTAATCACATTAAATTGATGCCTGTAATTGAGGTCTTTCTGTTTCATAACTAAATAATGGTAGGAAGCAATTTTCGCGAGATCCGGAAATTTAAAATCATAGATACAGAGACAAAATCCTTTTCCAATCATTTGTCTTATTGCGGGATTGATGACTCCAAAAGATTTTCCAGAACCAGGCGTTCCGATTACCATTGTTCCTCTGAAAGGATTGATATTGATCCAGCCTTTATTGGTTTTCTTGTTAAATCTGAACAAATAAGGAATATTAACCGAAGTGTCGGTCTGTACAAGTTCCTGATTCTGAGCAAAACTTTCTTCTTCTATGTTCCATCGGTCTTTTCCCATTTTCTGCTGCATCAGTTTGGAAATGGAGTCAGCTCCCATCTGTAGAATTACGGCACCTAAAAAAGAGAGTAAAGCATAACCGACCTGATAGATGTTAAACCCCGGAAATATTTTTGGAAGGTTTGTATTTCCTGCATCATCTTGCCAGATCAGTGATGAAAAAATGAGAACAAGTCCAAGTAACATTGGAATGACTATCTCAGTGGCAATATTGAGATCTTTCTTTTTCCTGGCTTTTGTTCCGACCGCCACCAACCCGATTAGGATTAATGTTGCAATTTTCGCGTTGATAGGTGGGTAGATAAAGCTCAGCTTTGAAAAATTCTTCAACAAATTGGAAACTACCGGCACATCTGCATTAAGATAAAAAAGCGAAGCACAGTCCAATGCAACGACTGCATAAACAGTCTTTTGTAGAAAGCCATAGATCTTTATTTGATGTTGTTGCTCTTGCATTTTATTCTTTTTTTTTGCTTGAAAAGGTGGAGGCTGATTTAGGCTTAGAAAGTGTCGGCTTTCAGAATGTCAGAATAATTGACTTTCATTTCGATGGTTCGTCCGGACAGCTGTTCTTCAATCAGGCGGATCATCATTACTTTACTATTGGGATAGGTAAATTTTTTGAAAACATAGATGTTCCTGAAACTTTTCCTGAAATGCTTTTGAGGAATCAGCTGAAAAACCGGATTCATTTCTACGCTTTGGTTGTTGGTTGCCTTGTAGATTTTCTTGTCTTCCAGGGAAAATTTGAGATCTTCAATATCGTAGCTGAGATTCGACTTATTTTTAATCGTCAGATCTAGAAAAATGTAGTCACTGAGGACAAAAACATTGTTTAGCTGAAAACTGAGTTTCAGATTCTTCGCCTCCCTTATGGGACTTTTCTCAGATTTTTTCTGAATAATATCCGTAGCAAATTTTCTCAATTCAAGATTGGAAAAAGCCATTTTGTCAAATTCTATCGGTTGCATTGCTTCGGGTTGAATATGGATATTTGTAATGATATTGAGGTTATCCTGATTTCTGTAAACAGCCTTGTACTGTGCGATAAAAGATTGTGCAACAACCGTTATCACTCCGATTTTGTCTCCATTTAAAATCACGGACTTTATATCAGGTTCTTCTTTCCCCTCGTCATCAGGATGACCTGTGATTTTTATTCTGGCAATATTGACAGTGGGCAGATCTCCCGTCAGTTTTTCTGTCGATAAATCCACATATTGAATGGGCTCCGGCGAAATAATATGCAGGTTGATCCCGTATGTAATTTCAATTTCCGGTAGGTCGGAAATAATCTGTTCTGTGGTCGCAGTTTGTGCGTTTAAAAAATTTGACACCAATAGTAATACGATATATAAAGTCAGTTTCATTGTTTTATTTTTTTTGTTGCTTTTGTGATTCGTTCAATTGTTTTTCGTCGATTAAAAAAACGTAAGAATTGTACTTCAGTTTTGCCTTGTTCTCTTTAATCAGGTTCGCGATGGACTTGGAGGTTGATGTAAACAGGCTGGTTCCGATACTTGAGAAGAATCCTTTTCCGCCCATATCCATCTGTGTGCCCTGAACGGAGTTGGTTCCCATTTCCCGCATCATATCTCTGAAAACACTTTGCGGAACATAGAGTCCCTTCATCCCGTCAACATCATAAATTGAGAGATTCACAGGATAGATTTCTCCTTTGGTAAAGACCGATACAATGCTGAGATTAACCCTTTGCATTGAAAATCCTGAGATCTGTCCATACAAAATGGAACCTTTGCTAATTTTTTTATTTCCGACAAAGATGTCTTCCAACAGTCGGAAACTTAGCCGGCTACCTAAAAACCCTTTGTTGTTTTCGTCAATCACTGCCTTGATAAAGGTGTTCTCTTTTTCTTTGTAGAAAGCATTGAATTCTCCGTTGATTCCGGATTTACTGACATTGAAAGTTGAATTAAGAAAATCTTCCATCTTATCTTTATTTGCTTTCAGTTTTTGCTCTGCTGCGAGTTTACTTTGGTACTCAGGATCACGGGACTTTTCTAAAGAATCCATCACGAGCATTTGTTCTTTCAGATATTTTACAGGATCCGGCTGGGCATTCTGACTATTGGTCTTTAGATGATCAGTGGCATATTCATTTTCTGGTTTTCCGTAAGATTTGTCATTCAGCATTTTGATGATCTCGGAAGATCTACTGTAATCCTTATCGACACTTTGTGATTGATTAGGGTTGTAATAGGAGGATTGATTTCGTTTACTATTAAAGGCTTTTAAAGAGTCAATTTTTCTTTTCTGGTCTAATGACAATTGGTCATCGTAGTTCAGTAAAGAATCTTCTTCTTTGTCAAGTCCACCGAGCATTGTTCGGTTGTCGTCCTTTTTGAAAAAGGCGTCGTATGCATCGTTTTTGCTCATAATTGAATCCTGGGTTTCCCCCAATGAAATGGAAAGTTCCTTAGGTTTATCTTTTTCAGACGTATCTTTCTTTGTGAACTGCGCACCTACGTAAGCAAAAAGAAAGAGAAACGGTAGAGCTAAAAGAGGCAGAATATATCTTTTTTCTTTAAAATTGATTTTTTTAATGTCCATCTTTTAATTTTTGATATTGGTCAAACAGGTAGTCAATTCTTAAGCTGTCTGATTTTTGGAGTGCGTTTTGGTCTCTTTTCACTTTCAGAGATTTCATTTCTGTCACAATTTTCTTCATTTCTTTATCATCGTTCGCCGTCAGATTTTGAGAGGCCTTTCTATTAGAGTACAAAAGCGGAGGTGTTATTTTGAATGTATTGTCCGAGGGAAAAAAAACACCTTGAATGAGCGACCCGATAAATGAAACTGAGAGTATAATCATTGAATACAAAAAGAATTTCTGCGGATGCTGAACTGCCCACTGTAGCCATTTCTGCCCCTTTCGTTTTAATAGAGTTTCCATTTTAGTAAGAGTTTTTATTTTGGTTGGACAATTCCTCGTTATTGATGATCCGCCAGTTTTTAAGGATCACGCCATGGGGATTATTGGGGCTCCTGATGATATCTTCAAAGAAACCTTCAGTAACAAGCTTTCTGGTAATGACCGAGGATTTTCTCGTGATCATCTGTTTACCGAAAAAAGAAAATTTCCTCTGCTCCATATTAAGGGTGATCGAATCGGCATGAATACTAACCATTGAACTTGAGGCGATGATCTGATTATAAAAGCCCTTTTCCTTTAAGTTGGTGTACTCCTTTTTCCCACTGTCATCAATGAGATACAATGATTTTTGAATGTTATCCTTTATGTATGTATCGTCAGGAGCAAGTGTAAAAAACAACCGGTGGAAAAGGTCTATCTGTGCTTTGTATTCCACAGGCCTGTTCAGCAGCACATCCGTTTGTTTGGCCAGTACCGGAACTCCATTATCCAGGATATAGATTGATTTTCTGGAGTCCTTTATCATACTGTAGGCAAATAAAAATCCGGCAACAACAATGAAAACGGCAAAAGCAATGGTTGACAGTGAAATAACCTTGTTAATTTTGATTCTTTGTTCTATGTTTTTGATGAGCATTGTATTTAGATATTTGAGGTTACTTTTTATTATTTATTGCATTTTTCGCCACTGATGCCGCCGCGGAAGCCCCTCCTGTTTTGGCTGCCAATATTGCTGTTTTTGCACTGCTCGCCATTTTACCGGCCGCACTTTTCATTTTTGTCATTGCTCCTGCGCCTCCTGCAGAAACAATGTTGTCTGCGATGGTTGGGGTCATCAGAACTCCGATTCCTGTTACAACATAGGCAACACAGGTAAATAACTGATTGTAGATCATTCCCGAATTGGTCACATAAACCATCAAAGCGTCTAAATTGGTAATGGTTCCATTTGCTAGAAGCGTGTCATACCTCTCAATCTCCATCGTATAACCCGAAGCAATAAGCTGCTGACCGATATTGATAATGGTGTAGGCCACAAAAGTGTAGAGATTAATGTTAATAAACTTGGAAACCCAACTGTAAAGTGAACTTTCAAAACCTGGAATCAAGCCATTCCTACAGCTATCGGTCCTAAAATAATGAGGATGTAAGACCATATTTTTTGAATAAAAAAGATGAGATATACGCAAACCCGCAGAATAGAAAGGCAGACAAATTCAATAAGTTCAGCGAGTAATTTCTGCATCTGAAACTCCATTCTTATCGACCATTCTTTGATGGGCTGAATCAGTTTATCCAGTCCCTCACCAATGTCAAACCAAGAATCATCTGCGTCTTCCGTCGTATTCTCAATCACTTCCTGTTTTGCATCTTCTTCCGCCTTCAGTTTTATGACGGCATCCAGTAATTGCTGCTGCTTCTTAAATCTCTCGACCCGCAGATCATTAACCTCTGATTCTATTTCACTGAAAATTGCAATTCCAGGTTCGGCAATGGCCTGAAATGGCACCTGGATGAGACTTACAAATCCGCTCCAGTAGATAAGTGTAAATCCAATAAGAATCGGTTTAAGCATGGGAGTGATTTCCCATTCTCTGTCACCCGCCGCCATTTGCCAACCCATATATCCGAGGTACATCAAAGCACCAAGACCTCCAATTGCTTTTCCCACCAAAGCTGAACCGGCGGCGCTCTCTTGTACGCTGTTATCTAATTTGGTAAAAACCTCCATAAACCACTTTTCAAAAGCACCATCTCCTTTCAAAAACTGGAGCAGATTACTGTAATCGCTGTCTGTCTGGGCAAAACCCATGACAGGCAAAAGCATGGCGAAAAAGCAAAAAGTAAATGTTATCGTTTTATTCATTTTTAAAATCGGTGTTTATAATGGTTCATCATATTTTGAACGATCTGGCGGTCTGAAGCCGGTGTCCACCCACTTGGCAAGGCGTAATTGGAATGGTTTTTTAGAATATTTTTATAATCTGTAAGTAGCGCTGTCTTGTTGTTATGCTTCCTCAATTCCTTTACAAATTTTCTCCACTTGATAAGGGTTTCATGGTACATAATGAACCGCTTCCCCCTTGGCATATCCATACTTCTTGACATGGAATATTGTTCTTTGATCAGATCCAGTTCTTCCTGAAGCCTTTTTATGGTGCCTGTTGTGATGAGTATTTCAAAAGTTGGCTGATCTTTCAGCCTCCATTCTGAAAAATTCTGCGGTGTATCAGGGAATTCGGTAATGGGTTTTAGCATTCGTTTGTAGTACAGTAACCAAAGAGGATCGGCATCTGCAGTAGCGGAGGTCCAATGGGCAAAATCCTGAACGCTTCTTTTATGGATCGTATCTGTCGCTGCCTTTATTTTTTCAGCTTCCTGCTCCTGAAATCTCACCTGGGCGAATCTTTGGTTTTGTACCCCTGTCGGTTTTAATGGTCTGATGTCTTCGCCATTTTTATAATCCCTGTTAATTTTCGGAGCCCACATTCCCCAAACTGTGGCATAGGCGAAATTGGTTTGAACACCTAGAAAGTATTTTGGGTAAGGCCGCCAGTCTCCCCAATCCTGAAAGACCATTCTTTTATGCTGGGCAACTATGGAAGGATCATTCAATCTCTTGACGCTCAACTGCCCAAATAAAGTGGCTGAAAGGAACAGGAACTGACATAAGCTGGTTTTTATTAATAAATTTCCCATAAAATTTAATTAAAGATGTATTTATACTTGGCGATGATGCTACCAACAATAGCTTTGTCTGCATTGATGTAATTGCGCAGCACGGGTATCTGATACAGATAAGGGATTTTCCTGGCATTCTCTAATCGCAGGTTGATGTACAGAATGTTCCCATTGATATTTCTGACGCGGATAAAGATCTTTTCAATAAGCATTTCTCTATCCATTGCATCCATCAGAAAAGCTTTGTCTTCATTGAGAATATCCTGGGTCACTTCCTGCTTTAGTTTCATCGTCTGCTTCCCTATTTCTATATAATATTTGGAGATAAGCACCGAGTACTCTGGATGTTGTGCAGACAGATCCAGCATTTTGTCGGAGTTGGTTACAATCTTACCCAAATACTGATAGAGATAGATCAGTTTCTTGCTCTGGGTAAGCGCGGAATTCACATTTTTTAATTGTTGGTAGATATATTCCTGAATCGCTATGATCTGCGTAATTCTACTGTTTATATTATTATACAACTCCTTTTGCTTTCTGTATGAATCCAGGAAAGTCTGCTCACTGCCTAATCGAACGCCGTGGTTAACGGTGATTTGAGAAAGTAGTTTATCATTGATAACTATTTGCTGGCTGCTAACGGTGACTCCTAATAAAATTAACATTCCGACGGCAATTATTTTCTTCATTCTAAAAAGATTTGATGTTATCCATTATGCTTTTCACAATTTGCTTATCTCTGTTGACATAATATTGGAAGGCCCTTTTGTTGCGTTTCACTTTCGCTTTGATATCTCTAATTTTCAGAAGCATATGCGTCGAATTTCTGCTGATCGCCTTAACTTCGCCCAAAGCATAATCCAGTAAAATTTTACGTTCAGCATTTTCCATTTGATTGATGGCTCCGTAAGACAAAATAATCCCGGTAACTAGTCTGCTTACCATTTGCAGATCATCGACAAATTGCACCTGGGAAGGCAATACCGCAACAATTGAATATGGCGCATCCCTTATTTCATTGATAATGGCAGCTTCATTATTCGTTATTTTCGTTATTTCCCTGCTCATCGCTATTCCGGTTGGTATAGCCTGAATCGCCAACGAAACGATCCGAAGCCGATCCTGGATCTTGGTGACCTTTTCTTTAAATTGGTTCCATTGCGTTTTATTGGCTGTTTCTACTGCAGCGTTAGAAATCTGATTTTGCCTCATTTCTTTTTGCCTGTTGTGTTCTTTCATCGTGGCATTAATTTCTATGTCCATCATCGGAAAAGAAACATTTTCCTTTTGCCAGGCTGGTGTAGAACCACCACCTGAAGATGTCAACACGAAATAGACTACTGGGAAAAGCGTACTGAGAAACAGTTTCCTTTTTCTTCCGAAGTATAGTCGAATGTGATTCTTCGATTTCATCACTGACAAATTTTAAAAATTCCGTTTATACCTGTTCATGATGTTTTCAACTATACCTTTATCGGTATTGATGTAGCCTGCAAGTGGATTGATTGAATTCCAGAATCCTAATCGGTTGGCCTTTTCTAATCGCAGTTTGATCGCCAAAAGCCAAAGCTTCAGATTTTTGACATTGCCGGAAATAGTATGCAGTATTTTATAACGATCACCTGCAGTAGCCAAATTAAGTTCACCGGATGCGAGGATATCAGAAACATCAGTCACAATCTTTAAACTTTGCTCGTACGTTTTTTGCGAAGCTTTAACTCCAAAAATGGTATATTCCGGATGTTTTGCTGCTAGTTGCAGTACTTGTGACGAATAATTGTAGCACTTATGAAGTTCAGAATAGATTTCCTGTGCCTGAATTCCGTTCTGCAATGTGCCAGAAACTTCCTTCAAACCTTTCAGAATTTTATTCTGAATATCATTCGCTGCCACCATCTGAGTGCCTACCCAGGTCTGTGCATCTTTTAACTTTGAAGTTTCATCAATAACTTCATTTTGTTTGGCTTTTAGATTTTCAGAATAGAGAATCATAGCCGCGGCAACAGTTGGGTCGATGTAAGTGTTTTGGGCGAACAGGAAACTCCCAAAACCTAAAAATAAAATGCTATACTTTTTCATATCGTTGTTTATTGATTAATTCTGCAAAAGTGATTTGACGGTCTTCTAATTCCTGGGAGATCATTTTAAAAACATTCTTCCCTGTATGTACTTTTTTCATCATTTCGTAAAAAGAATTGATTTTTGGATCTAAAGGATTTTGATATAAATTGATGAGTGACACCATATTTTCGAGGCTGTCTCCAAAGAGTTTCAGATCATCAACAATTCTGCGCAACGCTTCATCATAATTTCCGTATTGTTGCACATAATATTCTACAGCAGATTTTTCCGGTTTTTCTGTGGTATAGGTGAGATATTGCTCCAATGAAACCTCATTGCCATAGACTTCGCCTTTTGAACCCCGTTTTAAGTAGAATTCTTTGAATCGGCCGCGCCCGAATTTGTTGTTGAGATTGTTGATGGTAAAAATCTTGTTACGCTCTACTTTATTGAGCGATAGCAATGATGCAATCTTGTCAAAGTTATCTTTGAACTTCGTCTGGTCGAGCAATATAAAAGTGTCCGAATTATTGATGATGGAATCTTTAACCACCGCA
Source organism: Bacteroidota bacterium (assembly GCA_037033105.1). GTDB lineage: Bacteria > Bacteroidota > Bacteroidia > Flavobacteriales > Weeksellaceae > Epilithonimonas. Next base: position 68,016 of record JAZBLF010000007.1, on the reverse strand, counting down.
TTTCCAATAATATCATCCAGCTCCTGAGTTACCACTACGGCTTCGCCCCAAAATTTCCTTACCGTTTTGTACAAATAAAGAATGTATCCGCCCATCAGTTTTGAAGCGATTGCCTTCCAGGCTTCTTCAATGATGAGTGCTTTTCTGCGGTCTTTTCTGAGTCTCATTTTCTGAATAAAAGTGTCCATAATAATGAGCGTGACAATCGGAAACAGTTTGGGATTGTCCTTTACATTATCAATTTCAAAAACAATAAAAGATTCGTCAAACAGCGTATTATCGGCACTTTCATTTAAAGTCGTTCCGTACCTTCCGCCTTTGTAAAAGTCTTTCAGGACAAACAGAAAGGTGCGCAGATTAAATTCCTTTTCTATGATTTTGTGCTTCTTATTACTCAGATAAATAGGAAGAAACTGGTCACAATAATCATAAAACCCATTGAAAGAAAGCTCCGTCACGATTAGCTTTTCTTCCAGTTCTTTTATTTTCCTTATAATGGCCTTTCTAAAGGATTCATTCCATTCTTCTGATGATCTGGGTTGCCTGATGATGTCGTTCGATTTGATTAAAATCAACTGCGTTTCATTGTATATTTTCCTTCTTTCTTCATCGTTCAGCGTTTCATATGCTTCATACACCTTATAGAAGTTTTCGCTTTCATATTCCGGGTTGTTGATGTTCTTATCCGGATGATAGGATTTCAGCAATTTCCTTCCTGCTTCTTTTATTTCATCAGAGCTGGCATCAAAACTGATCCCCAAGATGTCATAGTATGTATGCTGTCCCTTTGATTCATTCTCATATTCAGAAAATAGATCCTCTTCATATATATTGTATTTACCCAAATATTGAATCAGTTCCTCGGAAGCTTTATTTAGATACCACTGTGTCCCCGAATTGAAATAACCGTGGTAGTAAGACATCAACACATTATCTAAAATGGATTTTTGGGCTGATGACATTGAAGAATCCGGACCTTGCCAAATGAGGAAAATCAGATTGGTTAAAAATTCTATTTTCTCGATATTGAATTCTTTCTTATCCATCAGAAAGGGATTCATGGTGATTGGTTTTTCTTCAGTGTATTGAATGTACCTTCCGCCTTTGTATTTGCAGGTACCCGAGTAAGAATCTCCAGTATCAACAATAACCACATCATAATTGTAGGTTAAATATTGCTCAATAATATTGTTCATCAGAAATGACTTTCCGGAACCTGACGGTCCTAATACAAACTTGTTTCTGTTATTGATTCTTCCTGTTTTCATAGGCAAGTCCGAAGGGTCTACTTTTAGCGGAACACCTTGCCGGTCTGTAAATCTGAGGTAGAAATTGGATTCTTCGTTCACGGGGTAACATTCTTTAAAAAAAAAACACAAGGCCGCTTCGCTTGTCGTCATAAATAAATCATACTCCCTGAGTTCTGTTCCATTGCCCGGAATGGCCGACCGCCAGAGTTCTAACTGATTGTATGCATTCTTGGAGACAATAATTCCTTTTGTGAACAATTTGTTTTCAATCATCGACTGGATATTCTCCATTTTCTCCAATGTTTCAGCGGAGAATAAGATTGAGAAATGGGCATTGACGACAAGCTGTCCATCGGTTGCAATGTTGTGAAGCAATGCCTGAATTTCCTCTGCTATAATCGCATTGGACGGAGAGTTGCTGGCTGCTCCCTCGTGCTTTTTCTTTTTTTTGTCAAGTTCCCTTTGTTGTTGTGCCTGAAGAGGGATGGTAATGATCTGATTGTAGACAATGGTTTCATAATCTTCCAGTTCGTTGATAAAACTAAAATTATCTACTGCGGTTTCAGCGGCCGCGCCATTACCGCCGAGAATAGAGTAAGGCTCAATTTCTGAAGGCAGATCAATGTTTTCTACATCCACGTAAGAGATATTTTTTACAAATCGATTTCCGATCTGCAGAAATTCGTTGGTACTTTTGATATTATCAAATGCCGGAGCGCCTGAAAACTTCATGGACAGAACGCCGGAAATGTAGTACTCAAAATCTTTCTCATATAAAAACTCCGGTTCACAGTTATTCTGTTTCAAAAGCATCATTACTTTCTGACACTTGTCCCGTAATTCTTTATAGCTCTTATCCGAAAAATGATAATGCTTCATCTTCTTTTTCAGCTTATCATCGACGATATCGGTAAACAAAAGCACCGTTTCGATGGTTTTGAAGAGTCTGCCCTCAAAATGTTCCGAATATTTCTGTTGCAAAAATTGGCTGGATTGCTCGGCAGTATATTTTTTCTTGGAAAAGATATCAAGCTTCTGCACGATTCTTCCTTCTCCAATGATTGACACGACTTGGTTTAAGACGGTATGAAAATTAAGATAGCTGCCAGGGTCTGCCGAATACTGTTCTACGGTATTTTTTATCTTGATGCCAATAATCGGATTTCCGTACTGTCCGAAAAGAACATCAAAATCCCAATTGAAATCTTTTCCGTAATCATATCCGATAAAAGGGATGCTAAAGGCTTGTTTTTTTGCTGTTGCCATTCTTTAGAAATTTATTATTGTCCAACCTTTTTGGAAAAATTAGAATCTGATCAAAGTTTTTGGTTTTATCGTAGAGCCCGTACTTGTCTTGTCTCTTAAAGATGAGATATACACCTCCAGCGGTAAGTGCAAGACCAAGTAAAGAGCCTAGTAAACCGAATTTCGATAGCACTAATGCCGCAATGACTCCGCCTCCAACGACTCCTACTGCATGAAAGATATACTTCCCTTTGAGCCCAAAGAATACAAGGGGTTTTTTCAACCCCTTGTAAAGGTAGAACCCCATACTAGGCAAAGAATGCAGTTACAAATTCCGGAACGACGAGCAGGAAAATCATAGCGCCTCCATAACCAAGGATTTCTTTGTTGACATCCTGGTCGCCATTCGTCCATTTGTTATACACCCGAAGACCTCCGATGAAACCCACCAATCCTCCAACTGCTTTCAGGATCAGCTTAACCGGATCCCAATAATCAGTGATATCACTTGCCGCGTTAGAGATTGCACTTGCACCTCCCTGAGCGAAGGCAGGAGTTACGGCGAGGAGCATGACAAAAGCACTTAAAGCTCTTTTCATCAAATTGTGTTTTTTAAATTTTTGATTCATAAATAAAGAAGATTTTAAAAGATTAAAAATGATTAGTTGCGTAATTTGGAGCATAGCTTGGGCTACATTGAATGATCAATCCATTGCTTATCAGTACGTTAATTTAATTTTACACTTATTTATCACATAGTGGATTGGTAGATTTTGCATCCATCCTGGTTGGCAATAAGCTGTACACTTGTTTCCGCCAGATTAAGCAGCTGATGCCACTTGTCTTTATTTGATTTCTGAATGGATGAAACTAAATCTTTGCTACTTTCTAGCTGAATATCTATTTCATCTTTTGAGGCCAGATACTCTGTGTTTTCAGTTTTATCTTCCATTTGTGGCTCAAGATCCTGCTCTGCTTCATATTGTTTCCTCAGATGCTCCAGATCTTGTCTTTCATCTTTTCCTCCAAAATCTGAATGGATTCGATTTTTATTAAAAGATTTTGGAGTGCTGAGATTTTCTACATCTTCAATCTCCATATTTATTGCAGCAGCTTCATACTGCTCAGAAATTTCGGATAGTGAGAACTCCTCCATCTCATCTGTGCGGACTTCTTTTTCTTTTTTGAGAAACAGGTCATACAAGATATTTCCTGAATAATACAGCAGGTAAACAGCCAATATGCAAAGTGAAATTTTAATCATCTTTTCTGAAATTATAGAGATATATAACGGGTGATATTTTTATATACTAAAGGGTAATCTTCAATGTTTGATTAATATATTCGATCAATTCATCGAAAGACCTTCTGACTCCGTATTTTTGTTCATAGGTCAGCTTTCTGGTATCAATCTTTTGCAGGCAGTTCTTTTTGAATACTGGATTTTGTAACAGCAGCCCGTATTTTTTCAACTCAACGTCCATTCCGGGTTGATTCAAATAGTTGTAACCCTTATCATACTTGGAACGGATAAAAATTCTCTCAGCCTCACTTTCCAGGAGCCCCAGCATATTGATGAAGACCAAGGTTGATTTCGCTGACACATCCGAATACTCAAAAGGAATAATGATAAAATCACTGTATATGAGTAAATCGCTGTATTTTGCATCCAGCGTTCCTGCCAGGTCAAAGAGGTTAATTTCTTCGCTTTCTTTCAAATTGATAATGGTTTCAAAATCCGAAAACGGCTGTTCTTCATCCTCACCTATAATTTCGACTTCATACAATTTTGGAGTATCCAATAGCTCATCTTCTTTCCATTTGTAGTAAAAGGATTTCTGGTAATCAAAGTCGAACACATTAATTTTTCTTTCTGAAATGGCAGAAATATAGTTCGCAAAAGCAATGGCTAGGGTGGTTTTTCCGGTTCCTCCTTTCTGTGTAGCAAATGTGATAATCATTGATTTAGATGTTAGTGGACTGTTGTGGATATCGGTTTACCTCTTCTTGTGTCAACAGGCAACCACCGACTTTATCTCCGCTTCTTTTTACGTTTTTTGAGTTCAGCTTCGGCAGGGTCCTTTGCTGTTGCTGAACTTTTCAGTAATTCAAATAACATTTCATTTACAGCCTTGCTCAATTCGTGCCTTTCATTCGCAGTCGGGCTTTGCTTAGCCTGTAATGGATCTAGCAATTTTTGATATTCCTTTTCCCCTATTAAGGAATGCAGCTCGCCGATGTAGTGGAACCGCGTATGAACAGCATATAGCTTTCCGTCCTCCCCTTTGGTAATTGTAATATTTTTTTCATCATTTGTGTTTTTTTTATTTTTTATGAAATCCCTGACTTCAAACTGAACTTTCCGGTAGGTTTCCAAATCTTTTCTACCACGGTTTTCAAAAAGCATAAAGTCCCTGATTTCCTTTTCTGAAATATTATTAAAAAATTGAAGGAGTATATTTTTTGTTTCCTTGTTACGGATATTATAATCCTTCAGTATTTCAAAAGTCCTTTTGTCCAGTTTGTGAGAAGTCATTTCAAAGACTTCATTCATTTTTATAATATCACTTCCCTTGTAAACTTTTCCTGTTTTGTGGTCGATGACCGTGTATCCGAAAGGGGCTTTATCCTCCTTATAATGAAAAACCATATCGAGCAAAAAAACATCTTTTAGTTTTTTTTGAAGCTCACTTTCATAGGTGATTTTTAGTCCTGAATTATTACCACCTGTACTCGGTTTTTCTTTTGGATTTACTGAATCGTTTTTCCGATTGTCTTCCACTTTAAACACCTTATTGGAATACAGTTCTTTGTACTTGCTTAGGATGGCCTTGATCTGCTTGGCTCTATTATCACTTTTATTGTTATCAAAAACAATCTCACTACCAGAAATTGTTCGTAGGAATACTCCATTTTTTAGAATGTTAAAAGAATTTTCATCATTTGTGTTTTTGCTTATCTTATAACCACTTCTGCTAAGTAAAGTATCCAACTGATTGACTGAGCTTATTTTATAATTCAATAGTTTGTCAAGTTCCGCTTCCGGTTTGTGACCGTACAATTTTTCCATTGCAGCACTTAATGCCTTCTGCGCTTTAAGCCTTTCATAACTGTCGTTGATCTTCTTTCCTGTCTGTTTATCAACCCGGGTAGAAACGATGTGTACGTGATTATTATCGGTATCATTATGAAAAACCACTACGAAAGGCTGCATTCCATATCCCATATTGTCCATCAAATGATCTGCAATCTTGGTGAGTTCTGCCTTGTCGTGCTGCTGAAACTTCGTCGAAATCACGGCGTGGAATTGTGGCTTCTTAACTTTTTCATTATTTGATATAGACTTAAAATAATCCCGGACTTCCTGCTGACTGCTTGTTTCATTAATAAATGAAGGGAAGTTTTTCATCAACATCAGTTCCCCTGTTCCTTTCTCTACTTTTTTATCGTTGTATTTGACCCCGTGAAAATCAGAACCTGAGGATGGTAAAACCTTAACGATCATTGGCGATCAATGAATAGATTTTCAGGAAAATTACATTCTGTTGTTTTTTCAAATCTGCTATTTCATTAAGCTGAAGTGAAAAATGACGGAGTTGTTTTTCACTGATATATTTTTGACCATTGGTAATTTTTGCAACCTGATTGATATTGTTTTCTATTTTTCTGAAGACGTTATCCTGCTTTTCAATGAATGTTAATATGTCTCTCCTCTCATCTATCATTAACCGGTCCTCAACTGAACTGATAATTAAACTCGTCAGAGAAATTTTTCTTTTAAGACATATTTTTTTCCAGTCTCTCTTCTTTTGGCTGGTAATCCGAAAAACAACCACTTCATCTTTTTGCTCATTGATACTCATCTTTTAAACGCAAATCTGATTTTTAAATACTGTCTTATATCTTATAAGAGCTGTTCGGATTGACACCAGTGATTAGAAGGATTTAATCAATACACCAATCGGTAATCAAAATTTGGAGCAGTTATCTATCGTTCTCGTGTTATGATTTTAAAAGATTATTCTATTATTAGACATCTGCTACAGATTGAAATTAATGCCTAGGGTCTTATCCAGGTCGCAACTCCATCCACGCTTTTCAGAATATAGGTTCCGGTTTCCGGTGGGTCTGGAAATTTCTCGGTTGCGAATCCAAAAGAACCATCTGCTTTGGCAACTACCTTTTTTGTATAGGATTTATCTCCGTCTGCGTTGGGCATTTGAGAAGGAGTTACGCTAAGCCTGCCATTAATATTTAACCATCGTTCTGAAAAATCCCCCGAAATCAAAGCAAATTTGTAATCCGTATAATTATCCGTGATTCTATCCCAAAAGCTGGTTGAACTTGTTGTGACGGGGGTTGAATGTATTGCTAGTTTATTACTGACGCTTCTGTCTCCAGTTGCAGGACTCCCTGCGCCGATACCGATGAAAATATTGTTAGATCCTGTCTGGTTTCCTGTTCCTGACAGGTAACCAATAGCTATATTGTCATTTCCCGAAGTAATGTAGGACATAGCCCCCGGACCAACTCCAATATTTCTGCTTCCTGAAATAATACCTTTTGAAAAACCGTTCAATGCTGAAACTCCTGCACCATAGTTAAATTTACCGGTAACCTCACCCTGCGACATCGCAAACCCACTGGCAGAATTTCCTTTGCCCGATGTGATATTCGAATCAGTGGCGTAAATAGAATTATACTCACCCATAATCGGACTTCGGGAATTTCCCAGTATATAATTTTCTTTTTCGTCAAAATTAAGATGCAGGCTGTTTCTAACAATTAATTCAACAGTTGAAGTGTTGCCATTGAGTGCTACAGTATTTAACGGGTCTTCTCGTGTGAATGACTGCCATAGGTCACCATCAAAATAATACAATCCTGAATTTATAATTTGGATGACCTGTCCCGATAAATTGGCAGGTGGTGATGTAACATAAACAACTGACCCTTTCTTTGCAGTTGAATATTTTTTTGCAGCGAGTTGGTTTCCTGTAATTCGTGGCGGAATAATTCCGTCATAATGATTGACATCATTTGGTTTTCCTACAACTTCCAAAGTCGCCTCCGGAGTTTGCGTATTAATGCCGACCTGCCCTTGTGTTGAAACTACAATTAATACTAGTAGAAGATAACTCAATTTTTTCATTGGTATTTCGATTAAAATTCTGTGACAAAATTGAGCGTTAAAACCTTCCAAAACAATAGCTATCAATGTGTTCAGGAGGATTAAGAATAATTTGGAGTAATCTGGAAACATCCAAATATTAAAAAAGAATGGTATGAATATATCTGGATTCTTAAACTAAAATTGACGGAAAACAAAAAACAAGTTCCGCAGTTTTTTCCCCTTTTTGCAAAAAAGGCAAGATCGTCTTTATATATCAAACTTGAAAAGTTTGTATATACAAAGACACATCTTGCTAATCAAGTCTTTTAATTTTTTTAGAAATATAAAAAGAAACTTAAAACATTAGTAATCAGCAAATTTTATTACACATCGATTTGTTTGCAATCGAAATTAAAAAAAATAAGAAACAGTTAGAAAAAATATCTTATCCTATGGCCATTTTACGTGGGTATAATAGTGCACTTATGTTTATTTTATGCAGGTTAAGATTGACCCTGTGTTATTTTACGAAGGTTAAAAAATGACCTTATATTAATTATTAGTTCCAATAATTGCATTTTCCAGCTTATATAACTAGTAGTACTCTCAATCATTAAGTGAAATTTTTACTTATAAATGACAAAAGCAGACTTTGCCTGCTTTTGTTATTGTAGTTATAGTTATTTATGATTTGATGTTAATTAGTTCAATTAACTCAAATATATGAATCATTAAGTTTAGCACATTACCTAATAAGAATACTTTAGACTACTAAAACGGATTTATTCCTTGTTTAACATCATCGATTTGACTCTTAATATATTCAGAAAGAGATTGCCCTAATAGATTTGTGATAAATGCCATATCTTTTCTAGGAAATAAATATGCTTGCCTTATTATTGGATTGTCTCCCTCATCTAAATATACAAATAAGAATGTTTCACCATAATTATAGGCGTCTATGGCAAAAAAAGGTCTGTTAATTGATAAATTATTTTCAGAAAGCCACTCTCGAACTGCTTCTTGCAGTTCCTGCTGAGTTTCAAAAATATTATAATCCAATACATAACAAAACTCGCCTGCTAAAAACAATAATTCTTTTAAAGCCAAAGGAAATTTAATCCCGTTATTATATTGTGATTCTAAAACAGAAATGTCCTGAGTCGATATTCCTACATTCTGTAAGCCTGCTTGACTATTTGGTTTTTTTGGATATTGTTGTAGGTATTTTAAAATTTCTATATTCATATCTATATTATTTTATTAGCAGTTCAACTACTTTTGAAGACTCGGCTTCCGGATGCGAAACAAATTTAAATTCAATGATTTTACCCTGACTCTTTGCAAGATTTTGTACTGACTGTAAATATTTTTGGCAGTTTTTACAAGTATATAAAACTGATTCCATTTGTATAGCAGAAGCATTAATACAAAAGTTAAAGAGTATTGATAATCAATACTCTTTAACTTTCTGATCATAAATAATATCAATAATGAATGTCATTTTATAATTGGTAAAACCCCAAGTTCCTTGTAACATTTTAATGAGTACATCTATTATTTTTCTTAATTGTGATGTTGGAAAAGGATACCTATATAGTCTTTTAAAATCTTTATCTTCTGTTGGGATTGCTTGTAATTCTGCTATTGAAATGTATGCTCCTTTACCTTGCAAAGTTGTTTTAACATTTTGCAACACTTGAATCATTGTTTGTTCATCCGTAGAATTAGTTAGATCTCCCCCCCCCAGCCGAGAGTTAGCATTCCTCCTGAATATCCTTCTATATGAAAAGTAAGATTAAAAATTAAATCTTCTTTATTTACGAAATTATATTGAGGTTTTACTATTTCATTTTTTATGTAATGAAATAACAATTGCATATATTCATCTGCAATATAAAAAACTATGTTACGGTTGTATTGAATGAATGCGGTTGCCATAATTTTAATAATTCTAACAAACCCTAATATTAATAATTAATATCCATATCATAATTAGTTGATGTCCAAATTCCTTGTAACATTTGTGAGAGTACGTCTACGATTTTGATTAACTCTACTGTTGGAAAAGGTTCTTTATTATAAAACTGTTTAAAATATTTATCTATGGTCGGAATAGATTGTAATTCATTTACAGAAATAAAAGTGCCTTTATTTTGCAAATTAGTTTTTACGTTCTGTAACACCGAAATCATTGTTTGTTCGTCATTTGAGTTTTCTAAATGTGAATCCCAAAGAAATGCAAACCAACCTGCCATATTTCCATTTATTATACTTTCATGATATCTTTGAAGAGAATTTTTATTTGTAAAAGCATATTGACTTTTTTTTAATTCATCATTAATATAATATATTAATAGTTGCATAAAAATGTCCGATATTTGAAATCCCTTATTTTTATAATCAATTAATTCTGTTGACATTATTTTAGTAATTTAATTTTATTATTTTATTAATTTGTCCACTATGATTTTGTGCAATATAAAGATCTATTTTGTTTCTTACATAATTTGATTGATTTATAGACTGTGAAATTTCATCAAAATATTTATAGTCTATTGCTAAATAATCGAAAGGTGGAATCTTATTAAAATGTTTAGTGATACTATTATTAAATCCCACAATTTTTTCATTTACTGTATTTATGCCAAACTCAGTCCAATCATTTATGGAAGTGTGTCCTAATCCCATAGTATCATAACTGAATCCTGTCACATCATCTATTAAATCACCTGGTTCACCTTTCAACGAACTTCTTAATTCTGTAGCCAAATGTAATTCAAGTTCGATGGCGTTATCAACTTCATGAAGTCTAATAAGAGATCCATTTCTTGCCTCTTTAAATTCTGGTGGAAGCATTTTTGCTCTTCTTTTATTAAAATAGGCAACATCATGACTTGCATCAGGATACTCCAAAAGTCTTTCAAATTTATCTTTTACTGTAACCTTAACCTTGCCATTATATACAGAAGATAATTTTAAGTTTTCGAAAGCTTCATCAGATATATTCCAATAATTTTGGAGAAATTTAAATAGACTAGCCTCGTTGGCACTAAGATCCAAAAAAACATTGATAAAATTTGGTTCATATCGATACCTTATCCACCCTCCTAACAAGTTCGAATTTTGAACTAATCTATCATAATAGTTTATATTATTTCCTATCTCATCTAAAATATCCCATTTCCTTTTTTAAGTTAACGGTTCGATAATTTTTCTTAACTCAGGATTGGTTGATGTATAATATCGAACAATTCCTTTTATTCGTGATTCGTTCGTAATAACGTCAACAACATTTCTATCATCTATTTTCTTATCAAAAAGACTTTTCCAATTTGCTACAACATTATTCGTTTCGCTGATTGCACTTTCCATTTTACTAAACTGGCTGGGATTTGCATTTTCAAATTCTCTGATGAAAATTCTTTGATAATCAGTTCCTCCAATATTGGACAGTTCAATAACTTTCTGATAGAACTTTGGATATTTATTTTGCAAATTAGTTCTAAATGTCGCAATTGCAACATCTTCTGCTCCAGCCAAGTAATTAACTAGTGGTTTCACTTCAAAATTAGCGCTTGTCACTACATCACGATCCCATAATCTTACCCAAAGACATAGATGACCGAGTTCTGTCAAAGCGTGATTTATTCTGGCCAGTGCAGTCAGAACCTGAGAACCTGTAACCACCAGCACCAATCAGATTTACAGTCACAGGGTTTGGTAGATCAAGTAATTGGTTATCAATAAAATGAAAATTTGGTTTTTGTATACTGATCATTGCAGGATATTTTTTTAAAGTGAGATTGGCATCAACTAAATATTGATGGAAAAAGGTTCGTTCGATTCAATCAGTCTTTTCCATAGATTCACGCAATTTCCTTTTACAGGATTTTGATTCAGCATCAGATGGCTGAAATAAGAATTAAAAAAGTAGTTTTTCCAATTCTCAATAATTCTTCCAATGAGGCTGAATTTTTTATTTTGACATCTACCGACCCCAAGAAAAGTCGAAATAGCATTAAAGTCAAACACTATGCAACCAATGAAGCTGCAAAAAAATCATAAAAAGAGCAATATATATTATTGGCATCGGCTGAGGAAATTATCGCAATGAAAACAGATGTTGTCCAGAGAGGCGGTCGTAAAAAAGATTTTTGGGATCTGCACGAGTGTCTTCCGAATTATGGGATCGACAAGATGCTTGAACTTCACGAAGAAAGATATCCGTATGGTCACGACAAGGATTTAATATTAAAGAATTTTATCGGATTCACATTTACTGGTGACGATTTCGACCCTATATGCCTTCAGGGTAAGTATTGGGAGTTTATCAAGGAAGATATTGAAGAGGCAGTGAAAAATTATCAAAAATCATAATTTTTCATTAAAATTACAGAACCATTCGTTCAGATCTTTAAAACCAATGTATAACAAAGAACAGTCCTCCACATTTTCATATTCATATTGAATGCTTTTTTTTGTTTCTTTCCCATTGGCATCATTATCCAGGAAAAGAGAAATTTTATGGTAATCCTTTAATTTGTCTTTCACTTTGAAAAGCATTGCCGTGGAATTCAACACTAGATGTTCTGGAATTGAATTTTCATCTTTTTCTATTATTCTGTAGCTGAGATAATCAAAAAAGCCTTCAAAAATGAGAACTTCGTTATTTGCATTTCTCTCGCTAATGATCCACCTCACATCCTTTTGTCCTAGACAGATCTTAGAATACTTGTTCCTTATTTCATACCCTCCGGAATCATTGACGAATCCAATTCCGAAGAACTTTCTGCCATCGAGTCGATAAATGATCTCTTTAACGAGATTTCTTTGATCAAAGACCTTTCGGGATTTTAGATATTGTACCAATGCGGGATGACTGATATCTCTAACTTCGAGAACTTCATAATTTCTAATGTAATCAATCTCTTTATCACGCTTCTGTTGTAAAGAGGTAAGATCAAATTCCCTCAGATAATTCAATGCGTCAGAAACAGAACATTTTTTGATCTGCTGAACAATCGAGATCACATCATAGCTCTTCCCGGTCCCAAAATCAAATGCCTTATTTTTTACAAAATCAACCGATAAACTGGGAATTTTTTCCTCACGGTCCAAAGCAAAATAAAAGGATGTTTTTCTGTTTTCTTTCACCGGGAAAAGATTGAATGATTCCAAGACGGTTTTGATACTTACTCTCTCTTTTATTTTTTCGCAATTCATTTTTTTTCTTTTTGAAGCAAATTTCTGATGTGATTTCCTTTTTATTAAAAAAGAAACTTTCATTTCTTTTCAGACAGTTTTAGCGAGTCGCATAATCGCTTTGCAGTAAGGGATTTTAAAACATTTTGGAATGAGTTCAATTCCGAATTCGGGATGAGTACCATTCCGAAAAATCAATAAGTGCAAATCCGAAAAAGCAACTTCATCCGAATGAGCGCAAATCCGAAAAGAATTTTTGCCTTTCAACTGTTTATCCATTTTATCCACAATCCCCAATACTTATTCACGTCTTAAATAATTTTTCAGTTTTGAATGAGTGCAATTCCGAAAAATAAACTGAAAGTATCCAAATTTTAAGACGATCTTAACACCAGTGAGTCCAATTCCGATTTTCAGATGAGTGCCATTCCGAAATGCAGATGAGCGCAATTCCGAATTCATATAATAACAGGATAACCGTTCGGCAGCAATATTCCCATTCGGGTCGTCCTGTACAATGTGATGATGATCTCCTGGATCGCAATCAGAAATGTTTTACCCTGAACTGAAGTGGACTTTATTCCCTGTAATCTGGAGGATCTGAGAAAATCCCTGAAAGCTTTTTCAATGAGCTCCCTCGTCTGCGCAATATTTACATAATGATAGGTAAACTGAACCATCTCATTTTCCTGCAGTCCGTATCTCTTCCTGAAATATCTTAATCTTCTGACTATCTCTGGTTGCCCAATGCTTTGAGCAGAAAGATCACAGTCTGCAATTCTATTTGTCTGGTAAGGAAATATAAATACAGCATCTCCCCTATACCTGTAGTTAAATGACAAACTGTTGTAGCGGTCAAGATTTAAGCGGACGTGCTTCAGAAACTTGAAACAAAAATCATTAGCGGTCTTATAATTCAGTCCAAATTTTTTATTCAGCGTAGATAGCTTGACTGAAGTTCCACTAGTCGGAAGTTTCGAGAGCCAGATGGCAAATATGATGTGTTTATTGTTCCTGATATTATATACCAGATTGAAAAGCACATAATTGTACTCCGGTATGACCATCAGTTTCTTCAGCCAATAGCTGCTTATCAAAAAGGTTGTGTAACCCCTCTGATCATAAGTGGGAGTTGAGATAAGTCCACCAAAAGTCTTAATTTCTCTGCCTTTGGAATTCACGGACTTATACCAGCCCATCTTGAACTTAGCAAGAAACTCATAGGCATCAACTACCTGTTTTGTTGAACCGCTGGGAGATATTTTATTATTTCTGATCTTCATCGACGCGAAGATGTTGTTCTCAGTTTCAAATTCTTCATCGAACAATGAAAGTTGCTTTGGCCGGTCCTCGGGCCGGAACTGCGCACTACTTATAATCGAAATGATGTTAAAGATAACACGGAGCGCATTTATCGGAATATCAGCGGCCTCCGGATCGCCAAAAATAAAATCATCCACAAAATGATTACCTAAACGTATCCTCTCTAACTGCCTGTCACTATCTTTAAATACCTTTCGGATCAGTCTTAGATTTTTATCAGTCTTATACATTAAAATAAAAGGTTTTTCAGCTGGTATTATTTCAGGTGCTTGATATCCGGAATAGAGTGCCATGACATGTCATCTTCAATGGATTTCTTAAAAAATGGCATTATGCTTTTCAGCGTAGACCTCCAGTTTGTTATTGGGCGGTCAGACACGGTTTTCCAGTTGTTTTCTGACCACAGGATATATTTCTCTTTGATCGCATCATCAAGTGTGGAATCATATCCCTCCAGATTTTGAGCAAATGCTAAGAATGCTTCAAATGATGGATCAATCACCTGTGACTGAACTTGGGCTTGCATCGCTGCAGGCTCCTGGTTTAACGAATTGATTTCTTCATTTTCGTCAATACAAGATTCGGATGAAGTGCTACGACTGCTTAATAACTGCCAATTAATAGGTTTATCTGGAAAATAATCTGGAGCATCTTCCCGGTAACAGCGGATTGGGTAATTTATAATCAGCCGGTAATAACAAGGAATTCCGTTGGTGGTTTCAAAGGCAATGAGTCCAAACTTTTTGAGCTTATCTCTCGTCTTAGAAATCGTCGCTCTTGTCAGCCCTAATTCACTGCTTATTTTAAGATCAGAAACCCTGAAGTCATACCGATTGTTTTCACCTGATAGTTTAACCAGATATAAATACACTGCGACCGCTGTCGAACCTACTCTATTCGAATGATTAAAATCCCAGAAACGCTGTATCAGTTCTAGATTGTACATTTATTTTTTACCAAAAAGGGCGAGTGCCTTCTCTTTATCGATGATGATAATGTTTCGGTTTTGTATGATCGCTTCATTGAGGATACCGGAAGCTTTAACTTCTGAAGCTTTAGAAACAGAACATCCCAGGATTTTCGCCAGGCCTTTAAGACCATATTCATATTTTTTTTCTGAAACTGAGCCTTTGGTAATGGATAAAAATTCTTCGACGGTTAACTGCCATATCGGAGTTTTAGGATCAATGCTATTCATCTCGTTTATTTTTATTTGGATAATGAGAAATCAGGGTCAAAATTATCACCTTGTCTTATTGTACAAATTTGAAAAAAATGACCCTGACTATTTCGGAGTTCGTTCGGTACTACCGAAAGATTTCCTGTAAAAGCTGATGAACAGTGAAGTTTAAAATTATTGTGGATAAGTGGTAACTTGGAAGCTATGCTGTTGCTTATTCATCACTATCGACAAAGTATTGATTCAGATTATTCTGTAAAAACTGCAGGAATTTTGTTCTGTTCTGCTTGCGTGATTTAATCTCGGAAACAACCTTATGAAAATTATGAAGGTCTATGTCAACTAAGTTTTCGAAAATTTTGATCACCTCGCTTAATTCAAGTGTACCGGCATTAAAACACCTGCTGTGATGCAGCGCATAGATCATTTCTACAAGGTTAACCTTTGAAGATGACCATTCAAGTTTTTTTTGCTGCTGTATTTTTTGAAACTTTTCATTTTCGGCGAGCATGAGTTGCTCGTTTATGTACGTGATCATTTTGTTGTCCGCCAACAATTTAGCAACATTGAAATCGTGTGAGGTCGTAAACATTTCATCAAAACTGTATAGAAGATTTGGCAGCTTCATTTTAAGGTCATAAGAATGCCGCACAAAATATTTCTGATCCAGATATGTAGCCTCTCTTATATAGTAGTTGTAAAAATGACGGTCCTCATCGTATTGGGATTCTATTTTTCTGATCCGTTCCTGATAAAATTTCTGGAGTGTTTTTTTTCCGGAATGAGGTTTATCCGATTCAAGTTCGAGTATGCCCTGATAAAATAAAAACTCCGCAACAAATTTTGGCTTGAGTTCTTTAAAGAAAAATACTTCTTCCGCGATGGATTCAAATTGGTGTTTAGTCACCTGCCCCTTTAATTTTCTTATGACCTTGTCGATTTCCATCAGACTGCTTTCCGCTTTGATCAATGGGCTATCTTCAGTACTTTCAATAGCTTGTAGGGTCTTTAATAACGCTGCATAACTTTTCTGTACACTTTTAAAAAAAATATTATTTACCATGTCCTTTTTTGAAAAATATACAAAATTACAAGCAAAGAGCCCGCGTCTACGGCCTTTCTAAATCCTTTTTCCTTTTCCGGATATAATCCTGCGGGCGTATGCCGTTGATCTCATAAAAAAGATCAGAGAAGCTCTGCCTTGTCGCGATACCGCATTCGTCAGCTAAGGCTTCGGTAGTGTAATGAAGGAATTTCCTGTCGGTATTCAGTAAACCGGTGATATAGTTGATGCGAAGTCTGTTGAGGTAATTTTTAAAGTTCACCCCTTTTGTATCATTGATAAAAATCGACAGGTATTTGTAGTTGGTTCCAAATTGCGAGGCTAGATGATGCAGTGAAAGCCCTTTTTTCACAAAACCTCTGCTCATCTCAAATTTCGCGATCTTTTCAGATAGATCTTGAATCAGTTCCTGAGACAGTACTGATTTTTTGTTGGTATCAAGGTTATCAGCAGCTATAGTCTGCTCTGTATTTTGCTGCAGCAGACGCGCCTGCAATTTTTCATATTTTAAGCGGATAGAACGTTCCTTTCTGTAGTGAGCGCCAAGAACAAAAATCATCAGAAAGGCCACTGAAGAAATGGCTATAATTATGGACAGCCGTGACTTGCTCTTTTGCTCTAAAAATTCTTTTTTCTCCAACAGATCTCTGGTATCATATTCTTTATGGATTCTGGACGACAGGAATGTAAAATCCTTTCCGATTGTACTGTCAACTTCCAGCAGCTGATTCGTATAATAGAGTTCTTTTGAAATATCTTTTTTATCACGCCAGTACCTTATTAATATTTCGTAATTTTTTCTGACCTCAGGAAGGATAAACTGATGACGGTTAAAGAGTGAATCTACTTTTTCAAATTGTGAGAGTCCACGCTTCATATCACTTCTCATATAGCATTCTCCCAAGTAAAAATATACAACAGATGCCCAGGAAAAATCTTTTTTGGACAGCTCAGGTAGTGCTGCCTCCAAGTCAGTGATGGCCTTGTTGTAGTTTTTATGATTGAACTCTGATATGCCGCGGCATTTCAGAAGGTAGCTTCTCTCCAGGGAGAATTCAGTCTCTCTGTTGATTTTAGTTATCCCGACCTGAATAAGGCTGTCAGAAATCCTCTGATGATTGAGGTTCCTGTGACAGATGATCATTTGGTGCAATGAGTTGTAATAACCCCGTTTGTTATTATAAACCTCATTACTATGATCGGATTTCTTACTTTCTTTTTCAAAGAAGTCAATGCAACTGTTGAAATGCTCGATGGCGTCAGCATAATATCCTAAATAGCTTTTGACCACCCCAAGGTGATATATGACTTTAAACTTCAGATACTGATCATCTGTCTTCTTTGAATATTCATAAGCTTTAAGATATTGATCCAGAGCCGGCTCAAACTTCTTGTAGTTAAAATAAAAGATAATGCCTTTCCCAAGATAGGCCAATGTCATCAGTGAATTGTCCCTGGACTTTTCAGCCGTAATTATCATACTGTCAGAATAGACCAATTTCGTAGTTTCATCAGGGTTGTACATAACAGCATCCCTGTAGGCCTGCGTAAGCTCAACATAATTAGCCTCTACCTTTGCTTTTCTGATGTAGTTGCTGACATATGGCAAGGCACGGATATCATTTTTCTTAAGATTTTCATACTGCGAACGTATGTCCATAAATGATTCACCCGCCATTTGCTGAGAATACAATTTGACGAAAGGTAAAAAAAGCAGAATAAAGAAATGTATACTAAACTTTTTCATATCACATCTTTCCAAATTTATAGAAAAATAGTCTAAAAAAGGGACGTTATCCGAATCTTAAGTGGCGTCAGACACAAATTATCGCAGAACATTCACATCAAAGGATTTACGGGTGATTTTAGGTGTCGTGATTCGTGAAACACGACGTCGGAGTTGATGAAACCCGCCTGCAAACCCTTTTTTTAGCCATTCAGCAGCTATACATTTGACTCACAAAATCGATTGGAACGGCCGGGATAATCATAAACTTATCAACAATGAAAAAAGTTATCCCTCATTTAATTTTAGTAATGAGTGCTCTGGTTGTGCAAAACTGCAGACCAGGCGATGAGATCTACAATGACTCAACAGGCAAAGAACAGTTTGTCAAGACAACGGAAAAAAAATCAGATTCAACCACATCATCATTGGTTGATCCTGTGGACCCTGATCCGCCGGTAAAAGACGGACAAGACTGGAAACACCAATAGAACTAAATCTATAATTATGATTCCTCATACAACTACCATTACCTGCTACACTGACTTACCATGTCCCGTAAGTGGTATCTGGGAAAGTATGGGGAATTTTAAAACGACCTGTACTATGATGATGGGATGCAAGATGCCCTATTACTGCAATCAGAAAACCGTCTGGCGGCTGATTCAGGAAGGATAAAAATTAAAAGATATTGCTATGAAAAGATATTCTCATTTATTTGTTTTAGCTGTCTCCTACTTTTTTACGCTGTTGTTCGTATATGCAAGCATAAGCAAAATCCTGGACTTTAATAATTTTCAGGTTCAGCTATCGCAGTCACCAATCGTCAGCGCTTACGCGGATATCATATCGTACATCGTTTTAACTGCAGAACTTGTGATTTCAGGACTGCTGATTTTTCAGACCACTCGCCTATTGGGATTATACCTTTCGATGGGAATGATGGTTTCATTTACAGTATATATTTACATCATTTTAAACTACAGTGAATTTATTCCGTGTTCCTGCGGAGGAATACTTGAGAAATTAGGATGGACTGAACATCTGATATTTAATATCGTATGTATTTTGCTAGCGCTCACCAGTATTATTATTCTGGAAAAATTGAGAAAGAATAAGCCTGTAAAATATCTTTCAACTATAACCCTGGGTTCCATATTCAGTATTTTAATGGTTGTAGTTCTCTATCACTCTTCGGAATATATTATTAAAAAAGAGAACAACTTTACAAGAAAGTTTATTCCGCACGCTATTGATTTTCCTGTAACTGTCGATTTGAAAAGCAATTCATTTTACTTTTCTGGATCATTTTCAGACCAGATCTTCCTGGGGAATGTAACAGCGCCCCTTGTAATGGGGAAACTGGATCCCAAGTTCAAAACTCTGATTTTAGACACACTGGATATTGACAAAAAAGACCTGTCATTTTCTTCCATCAGGCTACAGGTGGACTACCCTGATTACTCAATTTCAGACGGCAAGGTTCCGGCAATCTACGAAGGGCAATTTCCGCAAAAGACCGCAAGACTAATCTCTGAGAATAAATTATTCTTTTCGCAGATCCTGATGGTAGCTCCACAGCAATACATCTTCCGGACACACCACAGAATAAAGAATGAAAATATGATCGGCAGGATCCAGTTCCACAATAAGGATGAAAAACCTGATGTAGCATTGAATGACCGCATCCTTGAAAAGCAGATCGACGGTGTCTTTGACACCGACGGGCAATTGGTAAAGGATCAAAGTACAGGAGAGTTCGTTTATACCTACTACTACAGAAATGAGTACCGTCGTATGGACAGAGATCTCAAATTTCTAGGCAATGGACGTACCATCGATTCTACGTACAAAGCACAGATCGAGACTACAAAAACCAATAGTGGACAGATCAAGATGGGTAAGCCGCCTTTGAAAGTGAACAGGTTACAATTTGCTGCAAACGGACTCCTTTTCAACCTAGCCGGTTTAAGAGGAAAACATGAATCGGAAAATATTTGGGAAAAATCCAGCATTATCGACGTCTATGACTACCGGAAGAATGAGTACTTATACAGTTTTCCTGTTAATCACCACAATGGTGAACCACTGCGGGATTTCCTGGTAACCGATGATTTTTTTTATGTTCTCGCAGGCAATGATATAATAAAGTACAAGCGCATGTATAAACCCGCTGAAAAGCGGAAAGGTAAAGCCGAAGACCTCTAACTGTAGGCACACACATCAAATTTTTATTATTATGAACACTTTCAGAAAGCACTTTTTAAGTGCCGCTGTTATCCTAACAGGTGTAGGATCAGCTTATGCAGGCCATTCAGCCAATCAGTCCGGAAAAACTGCAATTCCTATGGACGGTTACGTTTTTAACCAATCCATCGGAACATGTGAAAAGGTAGCGGAATGCAATACAGATCCAGGTCCGATCTGTACAGTGAATAACATCCCAGGACAGCCGCAGGCCAGAGGGTTGGATTCAGCAGGAGATTTCAACACCTGCAATGTTGAACTTTCCCAACGTCAATAATTATTAAAAAAGCTGCTGTATAATATACAGCAGCCTTTTTTTTAATCCAACATTGGCTTAATCCATTCAGCAGGTTGGTTACCTTTGAGATGATAATCCATCCACTGCCATCCTTTGAGATTAAGGTCATATTGATTGTCCTTATTTTGCACATTATGACCTTCTTTAGGATATTCAATCAGAATCCCCTTTTTCCCCAGACGTTTCAATCCTATGAAAAAAGCTCTTGACTGGTCAGGACTGACATTTGTGTCATTCTGCCCTAACCACAACAAGATCGGTTTTGTCATCTTCGGCAAGTGGTACAGTGGTGAATTATCAAGATAACCCTGATAATCTTTAAATAAGTTGCTGACCATTCTTACCTGTTGTTTTTCCTCTCTGTAATAATTGGGTATCTTAAAATCCTTGTAAACTGACATCGCACTGGAAGCAAGATCAACGATGCTGACACCGGCGAAGCCTGTTACAAACCATTTACCTTGTGCCATTAAAAATGTAGTTTCATATCCTCCGAATGAGCTTCCTGTCACTGCCATTTTTTCAATATCGATCATTGGATTGCGCTTCAATTTTTCCACAAGGGCATCAACAGATGCTGACACCGATTTGACAACCTGTGTAGGTACATAATCAAAATCAGGCAGCAAAACAAAGTATCCGTTATAGACATAGTGCAGCGCATTGAATCCCTGCATTTCATATAAATGAGGCGTATCGAAGGTGAGTACATCTCTCGATTTCCTCTCATATACGTCAAAGATCAAAGGGTATTTTCTTCCCGGTTTGAAATTCAAAGGATAGAGCAAAGCCGCGTTATAAACTTTTCCATTAATCTCATAATGAATCATTTCCATCTTCAGTTGATCCATCGTTCCCTGATCTTTACCACTGCTCTGATAAATAAGTGCTGTTTTTTTTCCTTTTAAGGAAGTTACCGACAAAGGCTTACCATAATAATTTGAGGTGATGATAACAGATCCCTTATCTATAAAAACATTCCTGATTGCATCCTCTAAGGTTAGAAGTTCCTTAAATTTCAGTTTCTTAAAATCAAATTCCCCAACACCTGAATCGTAGTTTCTGGTATTCTGAGTTATAATGATGTATTTCTGATTTAGATCGATTTCATCATTCCTATACATATCCCAGTTTGAACTGTTTCTGAATTTCTTGAACTTATTATCAAAAATACTGTACGCCGTATTTGATTCTCTCCCAAAAGTAAGCCTCTTGACCGCATTGGTAACTGAATCAAAAAGAAAAAGATCGTATTCGTCAGTGATGATGTAGGTTGCATAACGATTCGTGGGATAAACTTTCCCAGACGGTTCGTCGGACAACCCACTGTATTTACTGGTCAGAAAATTTGCAGGATCAGCAAAAGGTATTTTTGACACTGCCCCTTCTTTGAGGTCCTGAACCCACCAGCATTGGTCTTTAAAATAGATCATTTTTGCAGCTTTCCCATCATAATAAAAAGAAGAATTCTTAACATAAGGACTATCCAGCTTTAATTTACGATTTCCATAATCCATCTCCAGGGTAACCTGATAGCGACCGTTACCCAAGGAATCAGTTTTGTCAAGTGATGGATCATAGGAGATCAAGGTGGATTGGTCATCGACCATATATTGGATCGAGAACAGATCGGATTGTTCCGGAACTCTTTTCCATTCATTAAGTTCAAGGTCATATACGCCCATCTGATCCGTAGGTCTTGCGAAGTTACTGTTTCGGTTAGTGTAAAGGATCTTTCCTGCTGCAGCCGGTGGAGAGCCTGTCTTTTTACGAAGCGGAACAATCAGGTACCTGTTATTTCTGATGATGATACTGTTAAAATTAATGAGCTCAAAATTATCAGGCAATGAAAGCGCTTGTGATTTAACACCTTTGTCAGAATACCTGTTCAGATAAAACAAGTCACCACGCTTCTCAAGACCTATGACGTCACTCTCTAGGGATGCTCCAAAAAACATTTTATTCTCCTGATTCCATTGTGTCAGCTTCATCGTCTTCATATCCATTTTATGCAGATTATTCCCGATCACGAAAATTGGTGTTCCTGTATTTTTAACGGGTGACACCATTTCAACCTCCTTCAATGAATTCAAGAGGATCAGTGATGCGTCATAAAACAGGAGTAATTTCTGCTGTCTGTCATACAGTGAGAACTTTGCTGTACCATCGTAAGACGTATAAGAAAAATTCCCCATGACCTCTCTAGTAACAGATTTCTTTAAATCTTTCAATACCGTCTTATCCATCAGCTGACAGATAAGAACATCATCATTTAAAAAGTTATAACTAATCGCAGATACGACAGGTTCTTTTTTACCGGTTTCCAGATCCAGGACAATAGCACGGTCAATATCATATTGATTCTTATCAGTGACTATCCCCCGTTTATTATGAGGACTAACCACAAACATGTCGCTGGTAAAGAGTTTAGAATATTTTTCATTTGTGGCTTTGAAAAGATCATCCGTGATCTGCGCAGATAAGCATAATGGCAACAAAAATAATAGATGGATTAAATGTGTGATTTTTTTAGTAGCCATTGTTCTGAGGAAATAAGTTAGAATTTAATAAAAGTTCACTTTCCGGCAGCGGCAAATTCCTGTTAAAGGATTTCCACTGCGGCTTATAAAACAACATCTGTTCGTCGAGCTTATTAAGGCGCTTTAGGTCATAGAAGCGATCCCCGAACTCTGTAAACAGTTCGTGCCGTCTTTCGCTTATAATTGCGGTCATCAGCTGGGTCTCATTTGCAAAAACAAGAGGCAGTAGACCTGCACGAGACCTGATGATATTAAGATCTGCTGTTGCCTGCGGATACATCTGTTTTTTTAGGTAGGCCTCCGCGCGGATCAGATACTGCTCTTCAACCCTTAGAACAATAGAATGTTCCAGCGTGGTCGGCGTAACACCAGCCTGTTTGTATTTCGATGCATAAAAGAATGTATTTTGCTGGGTATCACTTTTCGAACCAATCCAGTTGGTTCTTCTAGCATCATTCATTTCAAATGAATTCACAAAATCGAGTGTCAGAGATATCTGTGAAGGCGGGGCAGAAAGGATGGTATATAATCCCCCTTCCCGGGTGTTATTTCCAGCCTTTAGTGGCTCCAGTTGCCATATCGAACTTCTGCTCTCTTTCTTAAAAGTTTTGGATAAGTCCGTCTCAACTATATAGGTTCCCTGGTTAATGACCTTGGAACTGGAATTGACAGCCTGTTCCCAGTTTCCAAGATAAAGGTAAACCCTCGCCTGTAATGCATACAGTGCTGTTTTAGTAGGCCTGAGTCTTGCGCCGGCTACCGCCGACGCTGGCAATAACCTTTCTGCCGAAGCAAGATCTTCCAATGCTAGATTTAAAACCTCAGCAGAAGTCTCCTTTGTAACTACTGTATTTTGGCCGTAATCTACTGATTTGATATAAGGGACATCCCCATAAGCCTCGGTAAGATAAAAATGAAGGAACGCGCGTAAAAAATAGGCCTCACCCAACAGCCTGTCTTTAACATCTTTTGCCACCGAATCGGAAAGACTTAATCCCACGATAATCCTGTTAATAGCGTAGATCTGGCTGTATGAATCGTTCCATAGTGTTTTCACTGCATTGGATTGTGCATTGATTGTCGTCCTGTAGAACTGGGAAAAATCTGAAGTGTTAATAGTATAGGAAATAAGTTCATCAGCATAGCAGCCCAAGTACACACCCGCACCCATTGACGACCCGGAAAGAAAACCCTTCTCTTCCAGTGACCTGTATACTCCGGCCATAGCTGACCTGGCCAGCTGTGCATCTTTGAATACAAGATCCGCTGTCAGCTGATCATTTGGAAGGTCCACTTCCAGGAAGTTGCTGCAATTCACAGTAGCGCATGCCACCAACAGTATTAATATCTTTTTCATATGATTAAAATTTGATGTTAAAGCCTATAGAAAATGTCTGAAGCGGCGGTGTAAAACCAGACAGGACATATTCAGGGTCCAGATCTTTATACTTGGTCCACGTCCAGAGATTTTGTCCCTGCGCGAAAACCGACACATTAAACACTTTCAGAAACTCCTGTGGGATATCATACTGCAGGGACACATTCCTCAGCCGGACATAAAGCGCATTGCTCACGCTTGCATCGCTGTTGGTCAGATTCACAGCCGCAGTAGTAAGCGCGGCATTGGCATAAGTAGTAGGCTTTTGGTATTGTGCATTGGGATTATCCGGTGTCCAGTAGTCAAGGAACTGGACAGGCAGATTTCCCATAACCCCAAGGCTTGCAGCATACGACGCACTGTTGGTGATATCCTGATTGACTACCTGCACCAGGAACTGCAGTTTCCACGCTTTGTACTGAAAGCTGTTCATGATTCCGGCGTCCCAGCGCATCCCGATATTCTTGATCACCGTCCGGTCATTGATATCAAGTTTGCCGTCCTTATTGACATCCTCAAACTGATAAATGCCTGTTGCGGGATCCACTCCTAAATAATGATACAGTTTCCTTATTGTCGTTGAGTAGCCCAGGACCAGCGTGTTGGCATAGGTAGAACCTTCAAGGTTTGGAAACTCGGTCAGAATATTTTTCGGCAGGGAAAAGTTAACCATCGAGTTCCATTTCAAATGCCCTTTAGTCAGGTTTCTGGATTCTATCGTAAACTCCCACCCTCTGTTCTCAACGGTAGCATTCAGATTACCCTGTATGGATGGAAAACCTGTCGTTCCCGGAAGGGGAATCCCTACCAATTGGCTTGAACTTTTATTATTGTAATAGGCCGCTGTCAGATTAATTCGGTTATCCAACAGCCCTGCTTCCAATGCAAATTCCAGTTTCCTCGTCTGCTCCCACCCGAAATTCGGATTGAACAAACGTACCGGAGAAATACCTGATACCCCATCGTAGGCATACTGACCGGTCTGGTAAGTGTCAAGGTATTGGTAATCCCCTATAAGGTCACTGCCGGCCGTACCAAGACTTGATCTGATCTTTCCGAAGCTCAGCCATTTAACAGACTCCAGAAACTTCTCTTTTGAAAATATCCAGGCAGCACCAACCGCCCCGAAATTTGAATAGCGGTTATCGGTTCCAAACCTGCTGGAGCCATCACGCCGTCCGGTAAGATTCAGGATATACTTGCCATCGTATTGATAGTTGAGACGCCCATAGAGGGACTGGTAATGGTATTTCAGGCCGCCTGAACTGCTGACGACAATACTCTGTGCAGAGCCGACATTCTCCAGAAGTTCATCAGAAGCAAAATTGGAGGCATAGAGCACTTGGCTGGATGTTTTCTGTTCCTGAAACGTCGTCCCCAGCAGCACCTGAACCTGATGATTCCCAAAACGTTTGTCATAGTTCAGCTGAGGTTCAATGATCCAGCTGGACGAGCTATTGTTACCTTTTCTGATCCCTGAACGTTCACTACCAATATTAGTCGTAGGATTATAAAACGTTTTGGGATAGATCCGCTGCTCATCTGTCCTGTTATCAGTATATCCGCTGCTGACCCTGAATATCAGATCATCAAAAAGCTTATAGTCCAAGGAAAGATTCGAGATTAACTGTTTAGAATTTGTCCTGTAGGTCTGAGTTGCAGCAGCCATGGGATTGGTAAACGTATTATTCTCCCAGTTGATGCTCCCGTCAGCTTTGTAAAGATGAGGAGCATTAGGCGCAATACCCGTATAAATACGGTAAAAATCAGCAGGCGGCAGAACATTATTCTGTGTGGTATAGTAGGATGAAAAATTGAGAGAAAACCTCTTATTGGAACTCTGGTGCTGAACGTTGATGCCTGCATTATTCCTTTTGTAACGGTAATCCCCCGGGAACACAGTCCCCTGTTCTTCATGGGCTCCTGTGAAATTAAACCTGGTCGTTTCACTGCCTCCTGAAAAACTGACATTATGGGAATTCTGATCTGACACACCACCGATAAAATACTTCTGCCAGTCGGTATAACGGTCATTACCCCATACCCCGTTGACATCATAGGCATTGGCCGGCAGGTTCTGAATCCCGTCATTCAGAAACGCCTGCTTACGGACTCTGATGTATTCCTCTGTCGACATCATCTTAGGGAGCCGGGCGATTCTGGCTAAACCGTAAGAAGAACCGTAAGTCAACTGCGTCTTTCCTTTCGTGCCCTGTTTAGTGGTGACAAGCACCACACCGTTGGCACCCCGTGAACCGTAGATGGCCGTAGCATCGGCATCCTTCAGGACTTCAATGCTCTGAATATTATCCGGATTGATGGCATTAAGCGGATTGGTATCCGAGTAAGGCAGAACCGAAGAGGAAAGTCCCGATTTAAATTCATTGCCTGTCGGCATCGGCACCCCGTCAATAATATACAAAGGCGTATTCGCATTAAAACTGCTATTGTTATAAGTACGCAGGGAATTCCGTCCCCTGATCTGCACATCATAACCACCTCCCGGCGTTCCGCTGTTCTGCACAATACTGACACCAGCCATTCTCCCCTGCATTGCAGACAGCGCATTAAGCACCGGCTGGTTTTCGATTTCCTTAGCGGTGATTTTGGCTATACTGCCTGTATTTTCCCGTTCCTTAACCTTATAATAACCGGCATTAAGCACCACCTCCTCTATATCATTTTCCAGTCTGCTAAAGGTGACATTGATGGTGATCTTGCTGCCAAGGGAAACAGTACGCTCCCCATAATCTGGATGCCTAAAGATCAGGCTGGGATTCTCACCAGATACCTGAACCCTGTATACACCCGAACTATTGGTCGTAGCAACCGTCTGACTACCCTCCTGAAATACAGTGACCCCTGAGATGGGTTTATTACGATCTGTGACAGTGCCTGTGATCACACGCATCTGCCCTATTGCTATGCCGGAGGCTAGCAAGGTGAAGCCAAAAGCCAATTGAATATGACTCAGGCTGCAAAAGTTTTTTTTCATACTTTTGAAAAGATTTAATTCGTTAAATTTTAGGCTCTCTTCTGCACTGTCATACTTCCAATATACCTGTGCGTAGAGGGCTTTTTTAGTTCTCTGGTTACGTTACACTTTCTTTCTTACTTTAATTAGATTTTTGATTTCGTAGGTTTCGTTGTGATCAATATGCGTGGGAGGAAGATTAAGTACAAACATAGCAAACCCTCCTGCCCTGGCACATCTTTAAAAAATTAATATGAAATGAAAATCGTGTCCCGTGAAAGCTGTTAAGCCGCAATGGGTTGTACACCCCATTGTATCGTGCAGTCTGATACTATATCTTGAGAAAGCGGCTTAGTTAGCGGAGAAAATCGGACAGCATTGGGAATAAAAACGGCATGGAACTCAACACATCTGATCTGGGGCACTGGTATACCTTACGTACAGATAAGTGAGCCCACGCCATGGTCGTGAGCTACTTTACTTATCCTCTCGTACGTTAAAAATTACCAGTTTTCAGATCGAGATTCTAAGCAATAGCTTCTATAATTCTTTGAAGTATCGCAAAGTTACATTACAGTAACCTATTTTACAAATATAATAAAATATTCCAAAGTACACATATATGTGTCGATGAATTTGAAAGAATTTATCAATTTTTATGAAATGTATATGTGGAACATTTCGGAGAGTAAAAAACAAATTGGACTTTTTATAAAGCTCCATCGATTGCGTAAGAAAATGTCTCAACCTGAGTTAGCGAATGAAGTTGACCTTTCGAAAACTCACATAAGTAGAATCGAAAATGGTGTTGCAAATATCACATTAACCTACATCATTAAGATTTGCAACTTTTTGGAAATTAATCATCCCATTTTATTTCAAAAATTAAGTAACAATGAAATTTTAAAAATACAACAAGAAATAAATATTTTAGAGATCGAGTCTAAAAATCAGAAGAAGAGAAAATCCTGACGATAGTTGGGATTTTTTCTTTTCTGGTTACCGTAATAACAGTTTAACCAGAAACAAATCATATATATTCTAGTAAGTTTTATAATTCATTCTGAAACATAACGATTCTAAATATTGCTCTGAAATGACCTTCATTAAAGCATTAATAAACTTTCATTGAAATTAACGATAAATAAATCGTTAAAAATTTTGACGATAAATAAATTGTCATTATCTTTGCAACATAAAATTGAGATACATAATGAATCAAGATATATTACTAAGAAATAACACTGGAAGCAAATCTAAAACAGATTTGATAGATAGTTTTGTAGTAAGAACTATTCAATTCGAAAAACTAAAAAAAAATCTTGTTATAAATAAAAAAAATTCTGCTCCAAAAAACACTATTATTATTGGACAAAGAGGAGCGGGAAAAACAACTCTAATCCATCGTTTAAATTACGAAATATTAGATAATGACAATCTATCGAAAAAATATTTACCAATTCTATTTTCTGAAGAGCAGTATAACTTATCTGATTTAACTAATCTTTGGGAGAATATCGCAGTTAGTATCGATGATACGTTTTATGAGGAAAACTTGAGCGAAAAAATTAATTATATCATCGAAACTGAAAGAAATTTTGAACAAAAATCCTGCGAGCTTTTACAAAATTTCTTACTTGATAAAAACAAAACAGCAATTCTTTTCATTGAAAATATTAATTTTTTTCTAAAAAAATTATCAAAAGACGAAAAATCAAGGCTATTTCAGATATTAGACTCACATTTAAATTTTAAATTAATTGGTACTTCGACAACCTATAATGATGGATCTATAGACTTTACAGATCCTAGTTATGAATTTTTCGATGTTGTACAATTAGATAGTTTGGACAAGGAAGAATGTGAGAAACTTTTAATTAAAATTAGTCAACAATACGATGAAGAAGAACAGATAAAAACAATAATCGAAAACCATCCAGGTAGAATTGAAGCATTAAGAAGATTGACCGGTGGGGTACCAAGGACAATTTCCTATTTATTTCAAATTTTTATGGATAATGAAAATGGAAAGGCAATTAAGGATTTGTACTTACTGATTGACACGCTTACATTACTTTATAAATCAGAATTAGATCAGCTTTCCACGCAACAACAGAAAGTTGTTGACGCAATTGCTATAAAATGGGATGCTATTTCAGTAAAAGAAATAGCAAAAAAAACACGATTAGAAAGTAAGAATATTTCTTCGATTCTTGCATACTTAGAAAAAAATCAAATGATTGAAAAAATTACCACAGACACCAAAAATAATCTTTATAGGATTAAAGAGAGATTTATGAATATTTGGTATTTAATGAGGTTTGGACGGAAAAACGAAAAAGATAACGTCATATGGCTTGTACGTTTTTTTGATGCGTGGTGTGATGAATCCGAATTGACAAATCGTGTTCAGAAACATATTAATAATCTAAAAGGGGGCAATTATGATTTGACAGCCGCAATAGACATGGGAAACACATTTTTATCTTGCGAAAACATTCCCGAATCTCTTAAAGAAGAACTAATTAAAACAACTAATTCAATATTACCAAATAGACTTCTTAAAAATTCAAAAAATTCTGAAAATGATTCGCTAAATAAAATAAAAAGTTTGATTAAAGAAAATAAATTCGAAGAAGCTCAGGAAATATTAGAGAATACTAAAACTAAAAATTTAGATTATTATACTATTGCAACTTCTGTTTATTTGATGATGGAGCTCCGCGAAAAAGCTTTAGAGGCAGCTAAAACTGCTTGGCAAATGGATGATAAAAATTCATTTATAGCTCTTTCATTGGGTGCATTGTATGATTTCTATTTTGACAATGCTGAAAAAGCAGTAGAATTTTATCAAAAAAGTTTAGACTTACAACAACCTCATCCATATGCTGCACACAGAATAGGAGAAATTATATTAAAAAGGGATAGGAATTATGAAGAAGCTATAAAGTATCAACAGTATGCTCTTTCTAAAAATATTAAATTATCACTAATATCATTAGGAAATATTTATTTTGAACAAAACAAATATGACGAAGCAGAAAAATTTTATAGGGAAGCATTAAACTCCAATATTGGAAATGCCAACACCAAATTAGCTAAAGTTTATACAAAACTTGGAAAAAAAAGGGAAACTGAACTTGCTTTAAAACATGCTATTGACGCAAATGAAGATAATTGTTATATCAATTTGGGACGTTTTTATTTAAGGAGAAAAAAGCCAAACTTCGAAAAGGCTGAAATCCAATTCATAAAAGGAATAGATGATGGTGATAGTGATGGGTATACTGAATTAGCAAAAGTTTATCTTAAAAAAAATGAACTCCAAAAGGCTATTGATATTTTCGAAAAAGGAATAGCCAATGGTAATGCTGAATCAGCTCATCAACTTGGACATCTTTTTCTTAGTAAAAAAAACTATTCAGACTCCGATAAAATGTTTAAAAAAGCAATTGATATGGGGGATTTGAACACTATTGGATGTTGGGTTGGCAGTTTTTATGACGAAGCCAGAACAG
Source organism: Bacteroidota bacterium (assembly GCA_037033105.1). Taxonomy (GTDB): domain Bacteria; phylum Bacteroidota; class Bacteroidia; order Flavobacteriales; family Weeksellaceae; genus Epilithonimonas. Next base: position 36,956 of record JAZBLF010000007.1, on the reverse strand, counting down.
ATAAAAAAGCTTTTGCTTTAAAATTATTAGAAGAAAATAGAGAGCAAAATAAATCTTCAACCATTCGATTTAATCTGCTATATGGGAAAATACTTTTGTGGAATGAAAAAATATCAGATTCTTTAAATACTGTCAAACAATTTTTATATGATTTTGTTGAAGAGGATACAGAGGATTCAAAAACATTTTCTAATAAAATATTTTCTGACATAGTTGATTATTTTCTCTTATTAATTGCAAAGAAACAAATTAAAATTGTTCTCGAATTATTTATTGAATTACCAACTTTAAAGAAAGTACTTAAACCAATATATTATTTACTAATGGAAGAATTGAAAGAAGAGTTTCCAAACGAATATTTGAAAGCTGGTAGAGAATTAATAGAAACAATAAAAGAATTAAAATATGAAATAGATAGGTTACAGAAAAATGTAGTGTAGTACGATTATAGAGTATTAGATAATTACCAAAAAAGTCCAAGAAAATCTCACCCTTCTTGAACTTAGATTGATATTATCTCGCAAAATAATTTTGAAGAAAATATACAGTAGATATTTTAAACGTATAAAAATATAAAAAAATTGCGTTTGAATTGTTTTTTTTAAAAATTATTTCTGTTTAGCGGTGTCCTCCGCAGCTAATATTCTAAGGATAATATTGAAATTTTATAGAAATTATTATAACTTAAAAACAATTTAAAATGCAAAATGCAACTATTAAATATTACCCAGTGGGTAATGGTGACAACTCTTTACTAACCTTACAAGACAAAACTACCATTATGGTAGATTGCAATATAAGGAATTGCGAAGGTGATATATTCGATGTCAAGAAGGATTTATTAAATAATTTGCAATACGATGGTGGAATTCCATTTGTAGATGTTTTTATACTTACACATGGCGACCAAGACCACTGTAGAGGATTTAAAAATCATTTTTTTCAAGGTGATCCAAACAAATATTCTGAAGAAGACAAGAAAAACAATCTAGTTCGTGTTGATGCGATGTGGTTTTCTCCTATGATTGCTGAAGAATCATCTAATGATGACGAAGATGCTTACCAAAAGGAAGCAGAAAGAAGATTGAGCTTACATAGAAGTAACGACATCAATAAGGATAAACCCGGCAACAGAATAAGGATAATTGGTTATGATGGAAATAAAGATTATCAGGACTTAAATCACCTTAGATCTACACCAGGAAAAACAGTTACTAGATTCAACGATAAAGATCAAGAGTTATTTTCTATTTTTATCCATGCACCTTTTAAAGAACACCTTGAAAATGAAGGAGATGATAAAAAGAACTCGACCAGTATAGTTTTTCAGGCAAGATTTAAGACTGATGTTTCGAACGAAGGTTTTTCAGGTCTAATAATGTTTGGTGGTGATTCAGACCACAAATCTTGGGAAATAATTCTTGATAAAACAAGAAAAAATGGTAATGAGGATGCCTTAGAATGGGATTTATTTCTTTCCCCACACCATTGTTCTTGGTCCTTTTTCAATGATAGACCTCAGAATGAAAATTCTACTCCTATCGGCACATCGCTTGAGGCATTGGACTATAAAAGATCGGGCGCGCAAGTTATCGCTTCTAGTAAAAAAATAGTAGATGATAAGGACAATCCTCCTCACTATGAAGCAAAAACTGAATATGAAAAAAAAGTTGGAAGTACTAAATTTTTAAATACTTCAACTTATAACATTGTTAATAAAATTCCACAGCCAATAATATTTGAGATTACTTCTCTTGGGATTGCAAAACCTAAACAAATTGAGGGAACTGCAAAAGTGGCAGGAACGGCAGCACTAGGTATCGTGAATTCTGCATCAAAATATGGAAGTGATGACTTTTAGTACTACACTTCAAAAATATACAGATGATATAGAGAATCCTTTTTTACAGGATTCTCTACAGTCATTGGGAAATTTATCTGGTGAAAAACTCAATATTCTAGCTTGGGGAAATGAAAAAATTGCAGTTACTTTCAATATCAATGTAGACCTTCCTAGTTTAAAAAATTTTGAAGATTTGGACATACGCACTCTTGAACCAATAATTATTGTGTTTGATACTCTCAATTATCCTGATAAGAGTCCAAATATTCATACAGATAGACTTGATTTTCCTAAGAATGATTTAGCTCACTTGTATATTGCAGCAAATGACCGTCCTCCGGCTATATGCTATGTCAGAGAGAATGTAGATGAATGGTATGCAAATAAGAGAATTGAGGATGTTATAATTAGAATTAGTAATTGGTTCCGAGCAGCTGCACTAGGCGAATTGACTGAAGATGGTGAACAATTTGAACCAATGAGGCTGGAAGGCTATTATAGCAAAATCACTTATGACTATGATATGATCAACGATCAAATTATATACGAAAATCCTTTTCCTACTACTGAAACGTTTTCGATGGCACAGTTTCAACAAAGTCAAATTAGTGGAATTCGAACGTATAATTTCGTAAAAAAAATTACTCCAGCTAATATTAAACAAATTACAGATGAGCTTCAAAATGATTATGATAAAAAAGCAGACAATGAAAGTAAAAAGAATTTATGTTTAGCATTTATTTTGTGGAATGATGAAAATATTATTAATTCTAATTATTCAATAAATCTTCCTAGAACTTGGAATGACTTTAAGTTATTTTGTGACATTTACAAAATTAAGTGGAGGATCTTGGAAAGTATAATCTCTGAATCTGCTTTAAACAAATTTCCGGTGCTAATTGGTATCCGACGGCCGAAACCTATTATTGGTTATTCAAGCAATCTTGAATTTATAAATTTTGAGTTCAACATAAATAACGAAGACGTTAAGGATGGAAAAATTGTAAATAGTTTTTCTATTAATTTACTCTCACATCAACAACCTTTAACAATAAAACAGGCTGAAAAAATATCTGGTTATAAATCTACCTTATCTAAAGGAATTGTATTCGGATGCGGGGCTCTAGGATCAAAAATAATTATGCATTTTGCTAAAAATGGCATTACAAACTTAACCTTACTAGATCATGACTATTTATCACCCCATAATATTACAAGACATGCATTGATGTCAGACAGTATTGGTGAGAATAAAGCATCTTCTTTATCTAGCAAAATTATTGAATTATATCCCTATGATGATATAAAAATCTTTCCAGCTCCTTCATTTAAGGACGGTCTTATTTATAAAGAGGAAACTTTTAAGAAATTTGAGTGGCTATTTGATTTTACTGCGTCTGACTCATTTTTTAATAAAATTGTTACACTAAACAGTATAAATTCGTGTCGCGTAGCAAGCGCATCTATCTCAGATTATGGTAATTTAGGAATATTATATACTGAAGGTGAAAATAGAAATCCGAGGGTTGATGATTTGCAAGCATTTCTATTTTCTCTTGGGGTTAAGGATGTAAAGATTAGTGAATGGTTAGTTCGTGAGAATACTATAGCAAAGAACACCAATCTCATGGTAAGGGTTGGTGTAGGTTGCAATTCTGAAACGACTTTATTAGCCGATGAAAAAGTATCTTCATACAGTTCCTATTTTGCAGGTATTTTGAAAAAGGAAATAAACTTACCTAATCCTGTTGGACAAATTAATTTGAATAGAATCATTGAAAATGATGATATATATTCTATTGAGACACAAACTATTAAAGTTCAACCTTTCGATATATTTTCTTCCGTTAACAGCAAGTGGATAATTAGACTAAAAAATGGAATTTTAGATAATATTACTGATCAGGCAACCAAAGCTGGTGAGCTTGAAACTGGTGGTGTGCTTATGGGCGTTTGTAATTATAAAACAAAAATGATTTATGTCACCGACATTATAAATGCACCAATAGATAGTAAGGCAAATGCATCAATTTTTCTTCGAGGCTTTAAAAATCTTTCTCTAGAAATCGATGATATCAACAAAAGCAGTGGTGCGCAGATAGGTTATGTTGGAGAATGGCATTCTCATCCTCACGGCCCCAATGTCTTGAGCACAACAGATATGGAAAGTGTTTGGGAACATAAATCTGAGTTAGAAACACTTGCAAGTCCTCTACCCGTCTTTTTATCAATAATAACACCTTCTGGTTTTTATCCCTTTGTATATGAGTGAAAAATTGGTTGAGATATATTAAACTAAAAAATAAAAAAATAAAATTCATTTTTGTAGTGATAATGATGAGCAATCTTGAGATTGAATTTACAATAAAACTTTCAGATCAAAATATCAAAAATGGTAGTTTTAACATTTTATAATTTTCAACTTTTGAGTAATTAGAAGAAATAAATCATGGACACATACAGTATAAAAGCACGTATCTACCCAATGTTAATCGTTTATTCCCCTTTTAGCATTTTGCTAATAATAATCATTTGGAATTTTAATGAATATTGGCACTATGGTATACCAGTTGGAGTGCTAAGCTTGTTAGCTTATCTTACTTCGCATCTAGGTAGAGATAGTGGTAAAAAGAAAGAACCTAGATTATGGCAAGATTGGGGAGGATCTCCAACCAATCAACTTTTCAGATGGAGTGATAATAGAATAGACAAATATACTAAAGCACGAAATCACTCTAAAATGAATACTTTATGCTCAACTGGCAATATGGTTGATACTACGTATGAAATAAATAATCCCAACGAATCAGATCATATATATTGTTCTTGGAATTCTTTTCTTCGTAGTTCAACTAGAGATATATCAAAATATCCTCTAATTTTTAAGGAAAATATAAATTATGGTTTTAGAAGAAATTTATGGGGCTTAAAGCCATTTGCGATTTTAAGTGTGATAATATTAATGGTAATAACGTGCTTATTTTTCATGTTTTCAATAGGAATTTGGGCCTCAGAATATACTCCGATGTTACTTTTGGGAATAGAAATTATTCTCAGCATATTTTTGATTTTTTGGTTTGTAGTTGTTAAAAAATCGTGGGTTCGTCTTGTCGCTTTTGAGTATGCAAAAAGACTTCATGAATCCATCGATTCATTATAGAATTATCCTTAAACTTCTCCCGTTGGCATGTATTTTCTACTATAAAATTGGGCATATCTTAAAACACAAATCCATCTTATGAGCGATAAAATTGAAGACAATTCTTCTTTTGAAGAATTTAGAAATGATTTAAAAGGAGGCAAGTCAGTTAAAAAGATTGTATCATTTTTAGCACCATTTAGCTCAAGGGCTAAAATCCTTTTAGATGCTTTTCAAAATTTTGATGAGATTGAAAAGCAGTTCGAAGAAATTTCAAAAAGTCCTGATCAGTTTAACCATTATTTCAGTGAACTTGGTTGGATTGCGCACGAGTCCGGCAATCATGATCTGATTTTGGAATGCATCGCTTTGGCAGAAGCTGACGATGTAAAGGCTGCGGAGGATAAACTTGCCGATCATTACACATCTGACGCTATACAATGGATGGTAACTGCAACTTATGGTGTTCCAGAGTTCAGAATGAGAAACAATTTGATCAAAGCAGCGTTCGAAGATACAAAGGCTCAAAGATTTTATTCGGCAATCCCCTTACTGTTAATGATAATTGACGGCACTGTAAATGACATTAGTAAAAGCAAAGGCTTTTTTGCGGAAAACACCGATCTGACCGCCTGGGATTCTATTGCCGCTCATAGCTCAGGTCTTTCTAAACTCAGGGAGATATTGAATGTGACAAGAAAATCCACGACGACGGAAGAAATATTCTTTCCTTACCGAAATGGTATCTTGCATGGAAGAGATTTATCTTACGCCAACAAATATGTTGCAGGAAAGGCTTGGTTAACATTATTTGCTATCAATGACTGGGCGAAAGCTTTAAAGAAAAATAAAGAGAATCCGCCAAAGGAAGTTAAGAAGCCTACCATAAAAGAGGCATTGACCGGATTGAGGGACTCTGCTGATAGATACAGGTTACAAAAAGAAAAAAGGGCAGAAACTGATAAATTCATGAATGACTGGAAATCCAGAAAACCCGCTTTAAATGAAGACTTCCCTGCTCAGGGAACAGAGGAAGAGTATGAGAAATTTACTCCTGAACATGATGCCGTTCACTTTTTATCTAATTGGCAGAAAAACAATTATGGACTAATGGCTAATCAGATATGTACATTTTACAAGGAGTTCAATATGGGTAAAGAGGCTGGCAGAGTGCGAAAAATTTTTGCACAAAAAACTTTAACGTCCTTTGAAATATTATCAGTAAAACATCAGTCTCCTGCTATTGCAGAAGTAATAGTAAAAGCGGTTATTTTTTACAAAGAAAATGAATATATAAAAGAAATAGTATTGAGAATGCTATATCAGAATGATCAAGGAGAAAATATGGTTTACGGACAAGCAGGAGGAGTCTGGAAGTATATGGATTCTTTCTTTTTTCATAAAATAGATATGTTGGATTGGAATTTTTAAAAATTGAGTATTTGCAGAGAAAAATTATATTATCTCATTTATTTATTCATTTCTAATTTAAAATAATGAAACCCTCGTTAAAAGACTAACTCGCTCGTGACATTTGCGATTTAGAAAACTCTATTACAACGTCAAAGGACAATCGTGAAATTTGCCATACAATCCATCTGGCCATTTCAAAGTTGTTGTCAAACGATGGCTATACAACTATATTTAAACCTATTCCTGAAACAGGTCAATTTGATTTTAATTGCACCAATACTGGAAATGGTGAGACGGAACTGTTGATACAAAAGCAAAAGAATCCAACAAAGTGATAATTATTAGGAAAATACGGTTTTCCGTAAAATTTTTCAATAACCGTGATTTAGATTTGCGCACACAAACACTATCAAAAACTATCTCATGGCTTGGTCATACAGAAAAAGAATCAAAATCATTCCGGGTGTGCATCTAAATTTCAGCAAAAGCGGCATTTCTACAAGTATTGGCGTTAAAGGTGCAAGTCTTAATTTTAAAGCTTCGGGAACTAGATTGAATACAAATATTTACGGATTTTCGAATTCATACAAAATTACAGGATCTTCATCACAAAAAATATTCCCGCATTCCAATCCTACTCCACTGCCTTCGTACACGGAGTTATCGGATAATATATTCAGTGCCGACCTGCACGAGATCACGTCGCAGAATATGGCAGGAATAAAAGAATCTATCCTAATCGCCCAACAGCAAAAAGCAGAACTGCAAACAGATCTAAAGAAAATGAAAACAGCTTTAAGCTTTAGCAAAACCAAGAAAATTGCAAGCTATCTTTTCATTTACGGACTGATCAACAAAAGCATTGTTCCAAAAATAAATGAAGATATCAATGCTCAAAAAGAGGCAATCAAAGAAACAAAACTTGTCATTGATAACTCAGCTGTCAAAATAGATGTCCAATTCGATGATCCCTCGGAGAAAAAATTTGACCGCCTATACAATGCTTTTAAAAATTTAAGTTCATCCCACCGGATTTGGGACATTACTGGCGCACATTACCAAGATCGAGTGGCTACGCGTTCAAGCGCAAGTACGCTTGTCAATAGAAGAGATGTTAAGTTTGGTTTCAGATCACTACCAATCATCAAATCAAACTACGAGGCATTATATTTTCAAAATATAAATGGTGCTGATCTGTATCTCTATCCCACTTTCGTAATGATGTATACCAATAATCAAAACTTTGCCATTGTTGGGATTGACGAACTTAGCCTGACGTTTTCATCAGTCAACTTTACAGAAACAGGCACTGTTCCACGAGATTCAAAGATCATTAGGAAAACCTGGGCAAAAGTGAATAAAAATGGAACCCCTGATAAGAGATTCAAAAATAACTATCAAATACCGGTAGTTCAATATGGTACACTTCTTTTCTCTAATTCTAGAGGTGTAAATGAAGAATATCAAATCAGTAATTTTGAAGACACGAAAGAATTTGCGAATGCTTTTCAGGAATACAAAACTGTTTGTAAGGTGTTGTAAAAGATGCTATCTATCATAGATATATACTTTAACAGCACCTATTTGATTTGGACAAGTCTTTTTGTCCGGATGTTGTGTGACACGTAAAATGCATAAAACCGACGTCAGCTTAATAAAAATGTTTTTCACCTTGTTCCTTGTAATATTTTATCTTTCTACATTTGTTTAATTGTGAGTGGCTCATATGAGTCTGAATCTTTGAAATTTAACATGAAATATTACTAAGATTAAAATTTTAATAAAACTTAGGATTCTGTTTTTACGGAATCCGTAAAACTTAAAAGAAATAAGTAAAGATATTTGCACAACTAACTTTAAGAAAACCCAATAATAAATAAACAATACAATGAAAAAAATCACATTCTTTTTGATACTTCTGTTATCAATCGTTTCCTGCACAAATTACTACACCGTTTTATTAACGGAAGACACAAATGTCTATGGGACTAGCAGCAATGAAAATATTGTCACTACCATTCCCAAGGACACTAAAGTCTATCTTTCCAATAAAGCGAACAAAAAGAATTACAAAAAAATAAAATGGGGGAACTATTCCGGTTGGGCTTATAATCCAACTTATACCTCTTACAGTTCTTATATACCCACTAAAAGCTACAACACACCCACTTCCCCTTCCTATAATTACACGCCAAGCACAAGTAGTGGCGGAACGGTGCACGTTAAAGGATATACAAGAAAAGATGGAACCTATGTGAGCCCACATACTAGAAGCGCACCGAGAAGAAAATAAATAGAATTAAAGTCCTGACTAAAGTCGGGATTTTTTGCGACTGAACAGAAAACCGTAAGAGTACAAATCCATACTAGATACTTTTTTATTTTATTACCAACGATATTAAATCTGATCAGTACAACAGTGAAGCTATCACGACTTGTCCAAACCTGAAAAGACAATGGTAAGCACGGCAATAGCAAGGGTAAATCCTGGAACAAAACCAAAACATCCAAACTTGAAACATCATAAATACAAGCTAGAAGACTCAAAATGAGTTTGTTGTTTAGTAATCTATCTGCGATCCGTTTACTTTACGTAATATATTCTTACTTTAGTAATCTAAAACTAACTGATCATAAATGTCTTAAAACTAATTCTGCAATATTTGCTGGGAATTTTCTTTCTTCTTACTAGTCTTGTATATATTGTAATGGGCGGTACTTCAATTATCGGGGGACTCATTTCGATTTTTGCAGCTATGATCATATTGCCGTTCTCTAGGGAAACGATCAGCAAGAACCTCAATATAAAATTCAGTAAACTAATAAAATACTCAACAGTGTTCATTGGTTATTTTGTACCTCTATTTTTTGTAAATACAGATCATCTTAAAAATGTAAAAACATCTGAGCAGTCAGAAACATTAGAAATTGAAAAAATATTAAATACTGATTCAATTAGAAATGATACCTTAATAAAGGGTCACTCAAAAAAAAGAAAAGTAAAGAAAAAAACGTAAAGGGAAAAAGACGAATAAAATATAGTGAAAATGCAAAAAGAGTTTACAAAACCAAAAAAAAATCGCGTGTAAGCAGCAGTTCTAACTATCAATACTCATCAGGATATTGTGGGCATCCTAACAAGTCTGGAGGGAATTGCAGAAGAAAAGTAAAAGGTGGTGGATACTGCTGGCAGCACTCTTGATAAACAGAACTTGATTTTGTGATTTAATGTAGCGGAATATTGTTATTCCTGTAAGTTTCATTTTGATTATAAAAATTTTCTCACGAATTTTCCAAACTACAGAGATATTTTATGAAGTTGTATTGGTCAGTTCAAAATTTGTAAATTTGACGTACATTATACACAAGCTCTCATTATGGCTAAACAATTAGAATTATTTGATCAATTTAACGAATCATTATATTTAATTCAGTCAGATTTATTTCCAGATACTGAATCGGATGAGGTTGAATTTAAATCTGCAGAAGTTGGCTTTCCTAAAGATTTTTGGAAATCATATTCTTCTTTCGCTAATACTAATGGCGGAATCATTGTTCTAGGTGTTAAAGAGAAAAAAGGAGTTTTCTTTTATGATGGATTAAGTAAACAACAAATTATTAATTATCAAAAAGAATTCTGGAATAACGTCAATAACCCACAAAAAGTTTCAACAAATCTGCTGCAAAATAAGGATGTCAGTGAATATGAATTGAATGGTAATAAACTATTATGCTTTAATATTCCGCCAGCGGAGAGAAAACTAAAGCCGATCCATTTAACTCCTAACCCGTTTGGCAATACTTATAAAAGAAATTATGAGGGTGATTATGTTTCCCGAGATGAAGAAGTGCGAAGAATGCTTGCGGATGCAGATCTTTCATTTAGTCCTGACAGCCGTATCCTTGATGGATATTCTTTCGATGATATTGACAGTAATTCTCTTAAACAATACAGACAAATTTTTGCGACCATTAGGCCTTCTCATCCTTGGATATCTCTACCGGATATTGAATTCTTAGAACAATTAGGTGGCTATAAGAAAGATAGAAAATCCAGAAAAGAAGGTTTGACATTAGCTGGTATATTGATGTTTGGGAAATTTTTGAGCATCACAGACGAAGAATGTTGCCCTAAATTTTTCCCTGATTATAGAGAAGTATTTTCTGAAAGTGAAGAAACAAGATGGACTGATAGAATTTATCCTGATGGTACCTGGGAAAGTAATTTATTTCAATTTTATAAATTAGTTTATCCGAAGCTATCATCCAGATTACCAAAACCTTTTCAATTGGTAAAAGGTCAAAGGTTAGAGGATACGCCTGCACATACTGCTTTAAGAGAAGCTTTTGTTAATGCATTGATTCATGGAGATTACAGCGCTCCTGGTAGTATTATTATTAAAAGTTCTTCTAATTCCTTTACATTCACTAATCCAGGAACTTTACTTGTTACAGTATCCCAGTTTTACAAAGGTGGTGTAAGCCAATGCCGAAATACCAATCTTCAGAAGATGTTTTTAATGATGGGTACTGCTGAGCGAGCCGGAAGTGGTGTTAGCAAAATTTTATCGGGTTGGAGCTCATTACATTGGAGAAGACCTTATGTTTTAGCAGAAACAGAACCTGACAGAATTGTACTTGAGTTACCGATGTTTAGTATTATTCCTAACGAAACTCTGAGTGATCTTAAAATGATGTTCGGAGAAAATGTAGAAACGCTTGGTAAGGATGAATTGACCGCTCTTGCTGTTTGTCATATTGAAGGTGATATTACAAACATTAGACTACAATATTTGGTTGAACGTCATAAAACTGATATCACGACAATGCTTCAGAATCTATGTAAAAATGGATATTTGCTATCTGAAAACAAGAGCCGCTGGACAACTTATCATTTAAATTATGAAGATAATGTGGACAGTACTATTATTAATGTGGATAGTCCTGCTTCTAATATGGATAGTTCAATTAATACTAATTTTACTCCTGCAAATGTAAATGTTAGAGAAGTTGATGGAGTTAGTATGGATAGTTCTAGTGCTAATATGGATAGTTATGATGATAGTAATGTGGATAGTTCCAATGGTAAACAAACAAGATTTAAATTTGAAGAGATTGAATCTAAAATTATCGGAATTTGTTTGCTTGAGTATAAGTCAGTAGCTCAAATTGCTGAGGAATTAAATAAATCAGAAAAATATTTAAAAAATAATATTTTACCTAAAATGATTTCAAGTGAGAAATTAACAAAACTTTACCAAGATAATCATCCGAATCAAAAATACATTGCTAAAAAATAGCTTAAAAACTAACTCAAGCATAATTTAAATGCGATACTAAACCCGTTACAAATAAGAGAAGAAATCTTCTGCTAACCTGCAAAATAAAATTTAAAATTATTATAGATCTTATACAGGCAACATAATTATTGCTTATCAATTTATATTACCTTAGTCGCCATTATAATAATATTTAAATCTCCGCAACCTTTTTTTAAAAACATAGAAAGCCCTACCTGGCAATGTTTTAGAAATAGGGTTGCTCCAAACTCCGCAAAAATGCGTTTCCGACCACAGGGAGGAATTGCATTTTTGCCGCCCGATTTTCCTCAACCATCATTAATTTAAATCTCAAACAAAGCAACCTGCAGAGTCAATCGACCTTGCAGGCTATAAAAATTATATTCTGAATTGCTTACTACCTTCCTCCAGAGTTTCAAAACATCTTAAGCATTCTCCTATTTCTTCTTCGGATTCTTAAAAGAAAACACAATTCTCCATATCGTCTTATCAAAACTGATATATCCCTGATAGCTTTTCCCTTTTCTGCTCTCCAATCCCTTAATATACGCCGTTTCCCCTGCCTTCAACTTATCCATCTGCCATTGGCGGAGCTTAACACCTCTGAAATGTGAAGGAACTTCCCTTTCAGAATTTTGTACTTCGATACTATCAGAACTTCTAAACACATTCTCAAAGAAAAACTCAACCCATTGCCTGTCCGCATTGAACTGCACCGTTGCAGAAAAAAGCTTTCCTTTCTTTGATACCATATTGTCAATAAACAATGATTTCCCATCACGAAGCACCCTCTTCTGTTCCAAATCCAAGCTCGCACCGCAAAGCACATCAGGAATCCGTACAAATTCCATCCTCAAAGAAATCAGTTCATGGGTCAGCCTGTCCAAACTTATCAATGAAGGAATTATCTCGCCTGTAACCGTATCAATAAGGTCCACCACTCTGCCCATATTCCCAGAATATAAAAGATTGACCCTATCCTCTTTCGTGAACTTATGACCCTTAAACTTCTTCCTGAAATCCACTTTCTTACAAACCCGATGCACCTTAACAATCAACTCCCCATCATCATTAATCCGCAACTGCAGACGTGCATCAATTTGACTAACCGTTTCCCCATCATTAAAAAGTATCGGAATCAGCATCGGTGTCTTATACCCTTTAAACAGAGCATCCAACGCACCTATCTCTTCCAATTTTTCCCTGTCCAGACCCATTTCAGCTATCGTGTCCCAAGGAACATCTTCTATCTGATAGCGATACTGCGAACGATTTCGGATCATAGACGACTCTTCATTTTCACCATTCTTCACAACAGCAGAATCTCTTTCAGCAGACTTCTGATTTCTGGCATTATCTACCGCTTCAATTGAAACTTCGTATGCTTTCAGATCCTGTCTTTCAACATCCGATGAATCAGTAATATATTCCTGTAAGCCTTTTGCAGTCTCCTGCGCCTCAAATTCCCGCACTTTAAAAAATGAATATTCAGAGGGGTCTTTGAGCTGATGGTAAAAATCTGAATAGAACTCCATAAAATTATGAGACGATTCAATTCGCATTACTGCATCAAAATCATTGTTGTCAGGCTGAACATCGATAAGATTGCCGTCGTTTGTGATTGCCTGAACGATTCCGACAGAATTACTGCTGTGACGAAGCACCAATAAGGTACTTGCACCTGTATTTGTTGTATTGATTGTAGTATTCATAATATAACTTGTTTTTAATTTGACTGTAACTTGTACATTGATTGGTAAATCTTTAAAATGCTTTCTATCAGCCGACGAAAAATGAGCTTCTGAAACTTTCGAACGCAATTTTAAAATTCAGAATTTCAGACTTAAATCATCGCTTCATCCGCAAATGAAAAATGTGAATCCGAAGTCAGGATCACATGATCCAGCAACGTCATACTCAGAATCTTTGCCGCCTCTTTAATCTGTGCGGTCATCTTAATATCAGCGCTCGAAGGCTTTAAACTTCCCGAAGGATGGTTATGAGCAACAATGATCCCCGAGGCATTGCAAAGAAGAGCTGCCTGCATAATAATTCTCACATCAACCAATGTCGAAGAAATTCCACATTCCGATATTTTCTTAATTCCCAATACCTTATTCGCCTGATTCAGGTACAGCGCAAAGAACGATTCCCTGTAGTCTATTTCTTCTGCATCAAAATGTTCCCTGAAAACATCCACCGCATCCACCGACGATGAGATAGACCTTTCACAATTTCCCTTTCTTGAGTAGCTCAATTTAATTTCGTTTACAATATTGAATTTCATATTTCCTGCTCCGAGTACGGCGGAGATCTGATTTTTCCCGCACTTAACATTAAAACCTGTAGATTCTGTAATTGCAGATTGAAGGAAATCTTGACCTTTTTCTATTCTTTATTTATCATTCCATCGGAAGAAGAAATCTTAAATAAATTGGAAGGATAGTCTTATACATCAGTTGAATGAGTTGATTTATTACAATATCATTTCAACTGATTTATATCTGGAGTATAATAAGGATCAAAATTTCAATGAACTGCATTTGCATCTTGTGAGGTTTCTGACTTTTTCTATGCGGATTACCCTTCAGGCAGGCACAAGGAAAACCGCAATCAATTCATTGAAAACAATAAGAAAGTACATTGATGTAAGCTTGAAATCTTTTTGCGGAGGGTTTGGAAAGCCCTGCTTTCCGGATACCCAAAAAGATTTTTTTCCGCAGTGACAACGGAATATATTTGCTATAGAAAATCAGTTCGCCTCATAAGGAATCATTGTCAATGAAATGAGATCTGTTTATGAAAAGTCAATAAAAAAATGTTGATTTTAAAAGTAAAGAAATTCGTTCCTTAGCTGTAACTATCAGGGAATAGTTGTTCAACTAATTTCAAATAATAATAAACATCTCCAATTATGATGTATATCTATTTAATATGGACTGAGTGTGAGCGTAAGTTTAATATGTAGCGGGAACAATATTATCGAACAAAACTTTTTGATAGGATTAGTGAATATTTTTCCTCAGACCCATAAAATATGATCCAGACGACAAACCTAGTATTCACATAATTTAAAAGCATAGAGAAAAGCTTGGAAGAATTTTTGACATTATCATTAAACTTCACAAAAAAAGTACGATGATCCAATAAAAATCATTAAATATCAGTTTTATACCGACTCTTTTGATAAATTTGTTAACTGGAAAATAACACAAAAGCCATCTGACTCAGGGTCGATATGGGCTACATTGTAGCGTATATAAATAAGTTAGCTGTAAAAAAAACCGCGTAAATAAAAATGAATAATAAAATCAAATTACTTCTCTATTTCCTACTTTTAGGGATCATTAATAATGCAAACGCCCAAGTGAAAAATACAGATTCATTTAATGGAATATGGAGAATGAGGGGTTACGGGAAAATTATAGAAATCAGTGACTCATTTGTAAATAGCTTTGATGTTACTGCTATTTCACGCACACTCAATTCACAGATACAAAAAGAATCAATAGAAGAACTCGGAAAAATTGAACTAGTAAATAAAAATGTTCTAACCCTTAGGGAGGGTAATATGAATTATTTATTAGACCGAATAGATGAATTTCCAAATATCGAAATCAAGTCACAAAAACCAAATGATCCAAACTACGTTTTTGATGTTTTTTGGAATACAATGAATGAAAACTACCCTTTTTTTAAAGAGAGAAATATTGAATGGTCAGAAATTCAGAAAAAATATGGAGACACAGATATTAAGAGTGAAAGACAGTTGCGACACATCCTAAAAAAAACAATAAATCAATTGAATGATGGACATACTACACTTTTTGCATCACGTAAAAGATATTCAAGTCATCACTACAGATCAAATAACAGAACTTCAAAATTGGAGGATGAAATTCTAAACCATTATGTAAAAGTCCCTAAAAGGTACGGAAGAAGTATCAAGGGTAATGGCCTGCTAAATTATGGAATTACAGAAAATAATGTAGGCTATGTTCAGATTAACAATATGATGTTTTTTTCAGACAAATACAAAATCCCAAATTCTAAATTAGGATACAATTATTTGTTTGCTTATTTAGAAGCATCTTCTACAAATCCTAATCATTTTGAGGATGAAAAAATGGCAATAGATGCCTTAATGAACAACATCGTTACAGATCTCCAGGCAACTGATGCAATTATCATTGATATCCGTTTTAATACTGGCGGTTATGATATCGTCTCGCTGGAAATATTAAAACATTTTATCAATAAAGAAACGCAATTATATTCTAAAAAAGCTAAATTATTAAATGGTTTTACCGAAGTCCAGAATTTTTCAATAATCCCTGCCGAGAAAACATATAAAAAACCTGTCTTTCTTCTGACAAGTCACCAAACTGCCAGCGCACCAGAGATATTGGCTTTGGGATCAATGGCTGTAAATAATATTACACGGGTAGGTTCTAATACAGAAGGGATTTTTTCAGACATATTAGAAAAAAAATTACCCAACGGCTGGACATTAAATATTTCTAATCAAGTTTATCAAAATCCTGATGGAATTTGTTTTGAGAATATAGGAATTCCTCCAAATAAGAAAATTGATTATTCAAAAAAAGAGAATAATTTTATTAGGTCATTAAAAAGAAAAATAGAAAACGGAGATGAATCTATAGAAATGGTTTACAAATTAATCCAGAAATAAACTACAGCTGATATTTGCTACAAGATATTTGGGCAATTGGCCTAATTTAAAAATAGTCTTGTATTTAGGAGCTTTGGCAATTGGAAAAATTACTCATTTTTAACATCAAACTGCAAATTCCGGTGCCATTGAGCATCTGATTCTAATGAATGGCTATCTGAATTTGAGATTATTTCTAACCTTACAGATATTATTTAAACGAAGAAATATTCAGTATCGACTATCTGGAAGATACACTATCAAAGGTATAAAGTATTAAATTTATTTAAACAAAGATATCCAGACAACATATGGTTAAAAAACATCCTCGATGTAATCTTAATTTATCCCTGACCCACAATTAACCAAGCAACCTCAGATCATGAATACAAACGAACATCCTAAAGAACTCAGCTTTTTGGATTTTGCAGCTTCACTTTCTGAATTAGAATCGAAAGCAAAAGCAGATTTGATTTCCAGACTTTTCAATAAGGAATACGGTAAAGGGGAATTTATTTTAGAAGCAGGTAACACGTGCAGCAGAATTTACTTTGTGGAAAACGGTCTGGTAAAGACCTTCTTTCATAATAGTAACAGGGAGTTTATCATGCGTTTCTTTTCCGAAGGAAATATGTTTACTGTCCTCGACAGTTTTCTTACCCGAAAACCTTCGAGGTATAACATACAGACTCTTGAACAAACTACTATCACTTATCTGAATCATTCAGACCTTGAAGAACTTTGCATCCGCTATCACTCCATGGAAACTTTTTATAGGAAACTGCTGTCTGTGGCTACCGTCAATATGATGGACAGGATCAGTAGCACAATTGAAGAAAAAGCACAGGTCGCCTACAATAAATTCATCAAGGAACAAGGAAAATTACTGCAGCGGATCAGTCTCGCAGATCTGGCATCTTATCTGGGTATTACACAGGTCTCTTTGAGCCGGATCCGAGGTTTAAAATAATTTTTTATCATTTGATAAATGTTGGATTAAGCAAGGGGTCTATCTTTCGGTCATAAAAAGATAATTATGAAAAACCCTTTGTCTATCAACCAGAAAGCGAGTTTAACGGCAGCCTCAATTTTTACCATTATTGCTCCTGTCGTCGGTTATTTATCCATTGGTCTTGCTCCAGTTATAATCGTTGGCGGCTCTGCGATCTTTGCATTAATTTTTTGGTTCAGGACCTATTTGCGAAAACCTGTTGATCCAGGAATTATTCTTCCGCTGTTCATACTGACAGTTGCCGGCCTGCAGATTCATATTGTTGAGGAATATCTGATGGGCTTTGCCCCATCGATGAGCAGGCTGTTTGGTATTCCCTGGAGCGAAAAAAGTTTTCTGCTTGTATTTGCACTGGTCGGACCTGTTATTTACACCCTTACTTCACTTGGCTTGTATTACAAGATTCCTATTGCTGGATTTGTAGCATGGTTTATATTTATTGGCCCCGGCGTTGCAGAATTCACCCACTTTATATTTCCTCTGATCTCTCCCGATCTTATGCCGCAAGACCCCCATCCTATTACAGCTTTCATTGGTGGAACCAAAATTCCGGACATGCCTAATTTTTATTTCAAAACTACCGGGAGGTATTATTTTCCGGGAATGTGGACTGCCACTTTGCCAATGGTGCCGGGATGTATAGCTATCTATCGTTTATTACTGAAAAAAGATTGAAATATTTCACCGGAATACACGAAATAGCTCAGACATATTTTCATTCAGGCATTCTGTGCAATATCAATTATGCTTTCTCTTATTTTTTAAAGCGTGGTTTTGCACCTTAAGAATAGTGAGTCGTCAGGTCATTACAGGTAATAGTTTTCCTTCATTATTGAAATTGTTTTGCTATTTTTGGATATAGTAAAAGGACGTTTTTTCACAGACTGATGTGGTTCTTTTTTAAAACCGATCTTCTCAGACAAAGCATTTACAATTTTGAAAAATCTACTACCATTTTTTTTTACTAGCATTGACCTCTTGTAATTCAGATCTGTCTTCAGGACAGGTAGACGATATTGGATTGATAGGTGCAACTATTGAGATCACTCAAAATCCTACTGACAGAAAAGACAGTTGGATGACTGTTGATCTATTTGCTAAAGAACATAAAGGCATCAGAAACGATTCTATATAAATAATCGTGAATGGGATTGAGACCTCACTACAACATCATCAGGGTTTATATTATACGGATGAATCAAAGTACTATTTCGAAAATGCACCTTTAGACAACATCTACAATTTTGAAATAAAACTATCTGACGGAAAAAAATACCATCTTGGAAGTATCCGTGCCTTGAGTGAAGAAAAATTGAAAACATAGCATATGATGAACAAGGCGATCCAAATAAAAATACGGTCATCAAATGGAAAGAATTAAAAAATATAAACGCACTTACCATTTATACATCAATTTTATTAAAAACAGCAATGATAAAAATTACTCAAGCAAAGATGTCATAGTAAAACAAATAAGCAGCACAGGGGAATTCACAATACCGAAATCTGAATATTTCGATCCTAAATGGACAGTGAGTGGTTTTTGGCTTTTAGTAAGTTAGTGACGGAAAGTAAATCGTTTCGAAATCCCGTGCTACGCTTATTTTGCCGTTAGCGGCAATGCTACAAAACGAAACGAATAGACAAAATAATTCATAAATTAGACAAATATTTATCAATATTAAGACCCGAATTTATCGGGAACTTAACGAATCTCTGGACGACTCTCAATTAGACTAAATTACATAAATATCAATAAAATTGAATGATAATCGTAGGAGATTTATAATGTAATAAAACAATGCAATCAGTTGTCTGTAGTTAAAGATTCTCTATTTTTAAAGTCATCTTAAAAAGTTCTTATGAAAAATATTTCTTTATTATTTGTCATTGTAACAATGATTTCATGTTCAACCAAAAATTCTATAAAAAATGATTTTGATTATAAAAAAATTGAACAATTACCTGATTCTATTCAAATTGAAAATATTACCGTCAAAAACTTATTCAAATATCAAATATTAGCTCATCGGCCCACAGTTTTTGACTCAACGATGATAGAAAGAAATGTATACAAGCCTCATCAAAAATTATGGGACAGTTGTTACGGTGTGATTTTCGGTGATGAGAATGGGAAAAAATTCAACAATCCTACTGGAATGATTAAATGGAACAGAAAATTAATTTCAGAAAACAAACAAGATTTAATCAAAAAAACAAAACTAATAACAGACATTAATTTAAACAAACTGATCAAGAATAACCTGAGTAAATTCAGTAAGCTGGTACCTTCAGCTTAGAAAATATCCTGGAATCCTACTTTAACGACGACTTATCACAGTTAGCTGGTCTTCCTACCGTATCATACGTTTCGACAAAGTTAAAAGTGTCTCCAAACTATCTGAGCGATATGCTTAGAGCGACGACAGGACAGACCACACAATACTACATTCACGAGAAAATTATACAGAGAGCAAAGAATATTTTATTAACAACTAATTTAACAGCTACCGAAGTTGCCTACCATCTGGGATTCGATTTTCCACAGTCGTTCAGTAAACTGTTTAAGTCTAAGACAAGCCTTTCACCGATAGCTTTCAGAAAGTCATTTAATTAGATCTTTTATAAAGTAACTAAATTTAAAAAAAATCAAAAGCTCGTCTTGACATAATAACTGCATTGACAAAGTTAATTGCAAAATTTCAATGAACTGCATTTGCATCTTGTGAGGTTTCTGACTTTTTCTATGCGAATTACCATTCAGGCAGGCACAAGGAAAACTACAATCAATTCCTTAAAAACAACAAGAAAGAACATTGAAGAAAGCCTGAAATCTTTTTGCGAAGACTCCGGGGGTATCCGATCACGAATACCCAAAAAGATTTTTTTTCGCAAAGACCACGGAATCTATTTATTATAGAAAATCTCGTAAGATCATATACAGCTACTGAACATTGAGATCGCTTCCTTTATAGATTCAAATTAATCGATACTAGATAATTAATTTTCATGCATGATTAAGCATATTAATTATTCAAAAAAAAAAAATCATAATTTGTTAATTACATTTTTTTTCACTAAAAACCATGTAAATTTCTATGTTATATTAGCATCAATGTAACAGACTGATAATCTAAGTTGTCACTATAAGAACCAAAAGAACTTTTATGAAAAACTCACTTTACATTATTTTGTTTTTTCTAGCAACGTCTTTCTCTCAACACTTATCTGGTCAGAGCCCTAGTGATAGCATCGACCTTTTCATCAAAGAGAAAATGACGCAGCTGAAGATTCCCGGGCTTCAGTTGGCAATTGTAAAAAATGGAAAGTTGGAAAAACTAAGCGATTATGGTCTTGCCAATATAGAACACAATGTACCCACAAGTTCTGAAAGCAAATTTTCGATCAATTCGATGACCAAAGCTTTCGTGGGAGTAGCCATCATGCAACTACAAGAGCAGGGGAAATTAAAGGTAGACGATCACATCTCCCAATACATAGATGATATTCCAAATGAATGGCGGGCAATTACCCTTCGTCAGTTGTTGGGCAATATTTCCGGACTTCCCAACAACATCAATGAGAAAGAACAGGTGCTCGGCGATGGCACAGAAGAAAACAATTGGGAGATGGTGAAAAAACTGCCGATGGAATTCAAACCGGGAGAAAGATTCAGCTACAATCAGACGGGTTATTACATTCTTGGGAGGATCATTACTAAGCTAAGCGGTCAACATTTTACAAAGTTTATAGAAGAAAACCAATTTAAGGTTACAGACATGGGTTCTACACAATTCGGTGATTCTAATGACATCATACCAAATAACGCAGGTGCATACTCTACAATTGTCAATGTTGACGGTAAATGGATCAATGACGGAAAACTGCATAATGCCTTTGCCACTTTCCCAATATTCTTCAGAACTGCAACAGGTATTATTTCCAACTCGGATGATCTTGCAAAATGGCTGATCGCATTGCAAAACGGAAAGCTTTTAAGAAATAAAAACAGCTTGAATGAGCTATTCAAGTCTGTCAAACTTAACGATGGTCATATCGATGGCTTTAACAAACTGACCAATGGTTACGCTTTGGGATGGCCGACAGTGGTCAGAGATGAACATACGGCAGCAGCTCCTGTCGGCGGTATGCGTTCGGCATTGTTTGTATATCCTAATGATGAACTTTCGATCGTTGTTATGACCAATCTGCAGGGTTCCAATCCAGAGTGGTTCATTGACGAGATTGCAGGATTTTATTTTCCGGAGATGAAGCTTAAAAACGGTTTCGGACTGAGTAAAAACCTTAAACAATTACGTCAGGAACTGATCCAAAGCAAATTTAAAAACAGTTTTAAGATTTATTCAAATATCAAGCGTACTAATAAAGATTATCATTTGTCCGAAGATGAGATCAATTCCTGGGGTTATCAACTGTTAGAGCAAAATAAAAGAAATGAGGCGTTAAACGTTTTTCAATTTAATACTTTATTGTATCCTAAAAGTGCAAATGTCTATGACAGCTATGCCGAAACACTGGAATTGACTGGAAATCGTAAGGAAGCTATCATCAATTACAGAAAATCGCTTGAACTGAATCCTGCCAACAGCAATGCCCGTCAATTTTTAGAAAACAAAAAATAATTGAAGTTTACCTATCATTCATACAGGCACAAGGAAAACTGCAATCAATTCCTTGAAAACAATAAGAAAGAACGTTGATGTAAGCTGGAAATCTTTTTGCGGAGGTTCTGGAATCTCAGATTCCGGATACCCGAAAATATTTTTTTTCCGCAGGGACAACGGAATATATTTGCTATCGAAAATCAGGAAGCCTCTATTGAAAAATAAATTTGTAATACTTGGTGGAGGATATGTAGCACAGTAATCAATAAAGTATGATTACGGTACAGATCTATAAATGATAAATTGACACATTGCAGTTTAATTCGTTTTATAAAAAAATACAAATATAATGTCTTCACTTCTGTTATTGAAAAAGATATTAAAAAGAAATCTCGAAACACGGAGATAGCCTTCCATCACTAAGGCACATACAAAAGAAAATCAATTAAGTTTAAGCTCTGTTCAAAGCGGATATGATGATGATGTGATTTCTAAAGGATTAGCAAAAGCAATCCCAGATGAGATTATCCTTCTAAAATGTAATTTTATGATATTTTTCACACTGATAAACTAAATCGTATAAGATGTAATCTAAGAAAGCATTAACTCAGGTTATGTAAAAAATAAATCCCTAAGCAGTACCTAGGGATTTATTTTTTAATCTACTGATAAGATTATCTTATATTTATATAAAAAGTATCTGCTGGAAATCCCCTTACTAGTGGGTAATCAGAGATTGTTATTGTAAAATTTTCATAATTCCACCTTAACAGATCCAACTTCACAATTTCCTTTATATTAGTAATATCAATAGTTATAAAAGATTTTTTTTCAATTTTTGATTCTAAAAAATCACTGTTTTGTGTACTTTCTACGTACCAATTATTTTCACTACTCTCTGTTGGAAAGCCTAATTTTGCTATTAGATTACTTACAATCATTTCCTTAGCAGCAAGATCTACAACTATGTCAATACCAAAAAAACTATGATCTGCCTCAGCAGAGGAAGCATACAGAACTTTTTTATTAAAAAATGTATATTCAGTATCATTTCTTAAATTTTCTTTTTTTTCCAATAACGAACTAATAATATCAAAAATTTCCATATTTCTTTTTTAAAACCACGAACCTTTCCAATTGGAATAAATAAATCTTTTAGCACTATTAAATGGAGCTTGGAAGCTAGACGTACCCTTTTCACTCCTTAAAAACAAATCAATTGTATTTTTCAACAACAAATCCATTTCAAATGCATTAATTCTACCTTCTCTTAATTTTACAGCTGTACTCAATGCATCTAATCCCGCATCAATAGCTTCAGCAAATATTTTTTGAGCATTTGTCGGCAAAGCGGCGTGTCTGATTGTGATGCTCATATAAAGAGTTCTGGTTGTTCTAAAACTTGCCTTGCCAACACCTACCTCATTTAAAAAATAAAAACTATCATGAATGTCATTTATGCCTGCAACATAATTTATTCCAACTGGATTAATCACAATAGATTCAGGATCTGTGCCAAATATTCCGACAGGACTATTCTCTTTCATGATCTTCATGATTGATGAATCCTCCTTTGGCTTGTCTTTAGCTAAAGGATCACTCATTCTGTGCGAATAATGATTGAAAAGCGACACTATCCCCCCGATCTTTACCCCGTCCCAGAAATTTCCACCTGTCAATGCTGACCCTACACCTCCGGAAATCATCCCGAATGCTACCTGGCCACCACCAGTGTTTGCTGCATTCCCAATGAACTTTCCATAACCGTATGAAGCAAAACTTGCTAGAAATGCACTGGCAGCAGCGGAAAGGAAGTTCCCCCCCTGCATAAAACTTAATGTTCCCTGTACGCCGGCGTGGACAAGGCTTTTTAGAGCCTCATTACCGACACTCGCGGTAGCCGTACTAAACACATCCCCGACCACATTGGTAATCCCCGCACTTATTAGGCTCATCACAATAGTGGAATATAAGTTCAGTATATTGAACTTGGCACCTGTAATTAAAACAGTTGCTGTGTAGGACACTACTGCAAAGACCAAAGCTTTTACAATCGGAATTGCCAGGAACTGAATAAACTCCCCGCTCGGATCGTTAAACATCAGAGGATTATTCAGCACGTAACTGTATTTATTATAATTCTGGGTATTTTCAGAATCCTGTATATGTTCATCAGCATTAAGGAAACGTCTTAATAAAGGATCGTATAATCTACCATTCATGTGAATGATGCCAAGTTCAAGAAAATGTTCGTGGGAGGTGTATCCGCGATCAGTGATCAAACCATATTTTGCAACGGTCTGTTCGACAGCTGTTTTCCCGATTACTATATTTGAAGCATTAAGCTGCAGATGGGTAAAGTTGCCCCACGCATCAAAATGCCTCTGTTCCAGTTTTTTGCCTGCTTCATCGCTGATTGCAAGAACGCTTCCCAAGTAATCTTTGTGCAGGAATTTGTATGAGCCAGCTGTTTCCTTAAAGTTTTTCAAGTAAATAATATTGCTCTCATACGGTGTCCCACCTATATAAAGGATATGTTTCTCACCTTTAGTCTTAGTATCTACGGTAACTTCAAAGCTTCCGTCCTCATTATATAACCTGATAAATTTTGCTTCTTTAGGCGAAGTAAAATTACTTCCATACGACACCTTCTGGCGCATTGATGTAAGACCATATTCAAAAGCTGCATCGGCTTTCACACCATCTATCAGAACTGGATCGTTGTTTTCATTGTATGTAATAACCTGCAACAGATCATTGTTGTAATTTTGAGTACCTGAGGTACTAAGTGTTATTCCTGTAGGCTGATAAATTTTTGAGGAATTTTCAAACTTAATTACACCCACATCATCATTCTCAGTTATACGTCCTTTGATATCATATGTGTTTCTATTGACAGGTGGTTTTATACCTGATACCGGATCAGTCCAGTTGACCAGTCGGTTATTGCTGTCGTAATCAAATGATTCATTTATATTAAAATCTCCTCCTGTTGTTCTTGATTTTAGTTCATTTTTTACGGCATCAAAAAGATAAGATATTTGCAGTATACCCGGCTTGACGGCCGACGAATGATTGATATTACTTAAGAATCCATTACCATCGTAAGTATTTGCAATAGATGCTTCGCCTAATTTCGAATTCAAATCCTGCCCTCTTTCGTTGGTACTCTGCAATTCCCATAGTAAATAACCGGTTTTCTTATCCCTCAGCTGATACAACTCTCCATTCCAGCTGTTATAATCATGAATAATGGTCACCTCAGTTGTTATGCCGGAAGAAGAGAGGCTTTTTGTATAAGACTTGATCCTGGATAAACCATCATAAAAATATCCTTTTTGTGCATAAGTCCTGCCGTTGCTGTTTTCTGTGCTCGATTTCAACCTTCCGTAGGTATCAAATTCAAAATTAACACTATAAGGCTGACCATTCGAAACACCAGATTTTAATGTCAGACGTCCCAGAGCGTCATAACTGAAATTGATGTTTTTTATCGTAGAAATGCCATTTGAGGAAAGCTCTGTCTGCGAGGTCAGCTGACCGAGTAAGTTATAGTTATAATCTCTGGTACCCTTTGGGCTTATTACTTTTTTAGTTTGACCAAAGCCATTATATTCGTAACTGTAAACACCATTCGAAGGATCATCAAGTTCGGATCGTCTGCCCCACACATCATATTTTGTAGCAACAATGTTTTCAGCATATTTAGCCCTTATCTGTTCTCCGGAAGCATTGTATGAGAAATGTATAGTGCCTCCAGCATCATTTGTTGAGATGATATTACCCAATGCATCAGCAGTTTTTGTTGTAATTCTTCCGTAGCCATTTAGTTCTGTCGCCGTTGTGGTTAACCCTGCGATAGTTGTTTCGACCACCTTCCCATTGAAAGAAGTTGCGGTCACTTTAAGCAGTGGCAGCACAGAATCATCATAATTGATGGTATTCCAATTTAAGACGCTTTGTCCTTCGAAATAAGGTTCCGACTCAGCAATTTTTCTGCCAACACTGTCATACTGGACATCTTTAGATGTATACTGTCCCTGGTTGAATGCTTTTGTTGAAACTTTATAATCCTGTCCCAACCGGTCTGTAAACCTTTTTGAGATATTGCCATCCGGACCATTCTGTGTCACTACGACATTATAATTACTGTCCCGCAGGTATTGATACGAAGTTGTTCCTCCCAGGCTGCTTGTTGCGCTGAGTAACTTGCCCCAATCATCATATATATTGGTCAAAGTGTTACCGGAAGGTTCGGTTTGTTTTTTGATCTGTCCCCATTTATTGTATTCAATCAACGTTTCCAGTCCGAGATTACCAGTTTTCTTTTCTACGAACCTCCCTTGCGGTTCATATTGGTTTATTTCTGTACGGGTGTGCGAATCAACACTGTTGGTTGCCGTTTTCTGAGTAATATTTCCAAAACCGTCATAACTATAAGTCTCCCGGATATATCCAGTGTTGTCTCTATTCCAAGATGTCAAAGTCTTCAAAAGGTTATTTTCATAGGTAAATTCCGATTTTGCGGAGCGGCTGTCGCCATAGGCCTGAATGACATCTGTTTTCACAACCGGGCGTCCTACGTAATAATCGGCCCCTACACCGGAAAGGTTATGGACATACTCATAATCAGACGTACTAACAGCATAATTATTGTTGATGGTTGTGATGCTTTGCTGAGGAAGATAGTAATCTCCATAAGTTGTCACATTTTGCGTCAGTGTACTGCTGGTAAAATCCATTGAAGTAGTATTCTTCACAACATTTGCTGTCACTATTTTCGGTTTGTCACTGTCTGATATCAAAGCCGTAACAACCTGTCCGTTCAGTAGTTTGTAAGTATCATAGATGGTAGTTTTAAGATTTAGCAGCTGCGTGTTGCCTGCAGTTAAATTGGCAGGAAAAATATTATTTTCAGTATTGGTTCTGATATTCCATTCTTTTACAGGAAGCCCGTTAAGAAGAGGATCGATTTCTATTCCCGACCATATGATTGTGTTTTCAAAACCGTCCGCATACCAAGACGACCGCGCAGACTGCTGGTAACCGATCATTCCTCTTCCATTAAGATGACCTGTCATACCACGGTATCGGAAATCCTGCTTTCTGCCATTTTGCCTAAGTTGAGAAACAGCGTAAGACTGATCCACCCTGTTTAATGAAAAATAGGGATAGTACTCTTTTTTAAGCTTCTGATAGAAATTTAAGTTAGCTGGATTGTCTGGTATTACTTCCAGATAATCTGCATAAGTGGTTATGCCGCCCTGCACAATAGACTGTACTCTGGCTGATCTGCCGGAAGAGGACGGCGACCGCAATTTATGCATTCGTTCTTTCCAGAATAACAGTGCATCGTAATAGTTGTTATTGATTTTTACCTGAGATGTGATCGGAGAAAAAAGAGTAAATTCACCTACATTAAAGGTCACATAATTGGTGCCTCCGAAATTGCCTCCTGTATAAAAATCGGGTCCCCCGGTCAGAAGTGTTCCGTTGGCTATATAGGTAGAGATATTATATCCAAAATATCTATTAAGTATCATTCCACTTGAATTAACCTGTCCTGCTTTGTTAAAAGAGTAAATATGTATTATATCTGATTTACCATCTTTATTGATGTCTGAGACAGAATAATAATGGCGGTAGATATTAAAAGTGGGATACTGACTGTTATTATAGTCATTCGGTTTTCTGTATTTCAAAAAATCTGTTTTTAAATAGTTTGAAAATCCTTTTTCGGTTCCAATATAAAATCTCCAGTTATCCTTGTCCTTAGATTCAGTTGTTGGTACAGCGAAATCAAGATTTCCGTCTCCGTTATAATCTCCAAATAGTACAGGGTACTCCGATGCTTTGTTTTCTGCAAGATTCCCCGAGAATTTTATTTTTTTGAGATATTCGTTAGGAAGAGATTTTACAAATTCAAATACTGTGAAATTGCTATTAGAGACATTAATGATATCTACTTTTCCATCTCCATCCATATCGAAATACTGCTGGTTTGTATAGCTGTTTTCATTAATACCAGTATCCAGAGAGTAAGTAGCTAATGGATTGGATGGATTTTTAAGATCAACAATATAGTTGGCCAGGACAAAACTGTTACATTCCAACTGTTGACATAACGGAGGTCTGATAATCCCTTCGCCACCGTCGCGGGCAACTGTAGTATCATAGCCGGTATCATTACAACCTGGTATTCCGACAAATTGGCAGATTCGTTGTTTTAATGATACAAAAACATCAGAAATACCATCACCATTAATGTCTCCTTCGTTAAAAATACTTAGAGTCGTACTGCAGCCGGTGCCACCAGGCTGCGGAGTACATGTTGATGGATCGTAAATGGACTTCTCAAATATTTTGACAAAGCTATTATTTCTTAAAATGTATGCCGTTACTTTTCCGGCTTCATACTGAACGATTCCATTGCCGTTGTATACCTGCCCTTCTTCGTCAAGCAAGCTATGGACTACTTTTGCTTCGGAATTAAAAACTTTGCCTGTACTTATATCTGAAAAAGTATCGTTGAGACCTCCAAGCTTCACAACACCATTGTTGAGAACAAAATCAAGATAGGAATCTCCATTGAAATCTCCAGTCAGTTTAACATTCTCAAAGCTATCGACATTATTATTGGAAAACTCCAAGAAAGGCTGCACCGGTGTCGGATATGAAAAACTAGCAGGTGTGGCAGATTCATTAGCAGCATTGTACTCTGTAATCTTATCAACAAGTTGATAGTTTGTTCCATTGGTCAGGTAATTGATGACATATTTTTTGAACTGCTCACCATTGCCGTTAACGCGTATTTCTGAAAGGAGATTGTTTTGAAGAAATCGCAAACCTCCAACATAAGAATCCTCAATTAGACCTCTTGATGTGTAAGTAAAATCTATTCTGTTGAAATGCGGACGGTCTAATATTTCATTACCACCCCATTCGATAGAGGAGATGTATGCCACATTGTAATTTTGAGAGTATGAATACGAGATGTAATTACCTTGCGCATCCATCCATTTGGTAATATTGTACTCTAAATAAGTCCTTGCTAACGGATTGTTTCCATACCAGGCTCGCGAACCATCTTCAAAAGTAACCTCCCAGTAGATAGGGCCAATGGAGTTCCAATCAGTACCAACCGATTTTATCTTGATGTTGGAATACTTCTCAGTAACATACTCAGCACCATTCTTACCATACTCTCCAGATTTAAGAATTAATCTTTGACCATTAAAAGTGTAATAATCTGAATAATCCATCTGAACACCTTTTGCTTCCCCATCTATTTCAACTGTTTTGGTCCCTCTTGATATAGATGTGAGTCCCGAAAGATTCCAGCCATAGCCGGCGATACCGTTGGTTGCACCACTTGAATATGTCAGATTTATTTGTGGCGCCACAGATTTAACACCCGGGGGCAGTGCTACAGGTAGTGTATAGGCTAACTGTCCTGCTCCGTTGACTTCAATATTTCCTTTGGTATCGTGGAAGCTTTGTGCTGACATCATTTGTAATGACTGCATCAGGAAAACGACTACTGTAAACAGAGATAACCTAATTTTGGATCTTAAATTAAAGTTGAACATACCAATTAATTTTTAATTATACTTTTACTCATAGTCCGCCCATCCTTTAACTCAAAATGCAGGATGTAAACACCCGGGTAATACCCCGTCATGTCGATTTTGATTTGCATTCCAAGATCCGGAATATTATTCTGTTTAAATTTCCAGTTTATTGTACTGTGCTGGTATAACGAAACGCTCGATATAAGTTCGTTCGTCAATTCACTCCATTCTATGGTCAGCAGCCTATCAACAGGAACCGGATAGAAACGAATCTGGCTAAAGAATTCCTCCTCGTATGCAGTGGTTTGAGGAATGACCGTATCCACTTCCGTAGGTAATCCGTTTGTCTGTGCCTGCTTGCCATTAGCATCCGGACCACGGTAACGCTGGCTACCCGCTTCATCATACTTAAAGTAAATGTCTGTTTGACAAAACCCAAAAATTCCGATCAATAGAGACGAGATGGTGATAATTTTCTTTTTCATAAGCTTTAATATTTTGTTTAGGATTTGTGAATTGTGTAATATTTTCTAACCGAAGTATTTTAGATATTAATTCATTGACAGAAAGTGAGCATTTTTTAAAAAGAAGTTTCTAAATATTACAAATTTTAATAAAATAAATACAACAACTGGTCACAGATACATATACTCATATGACTAATATTATTAATACGATGTATTGTAATTTTGATAATTACCTATTTCACAACAAATAAGTAGTTAATCCATAAATATTGATATTAAAATACTTTTATCATGAAATATGATGCAATGAATAAATATATATCGTAAATTTATATTGAAAATGAACACCAACAAATAAGTCAAAAAAACATGACCACTAACAACAAAGATCGGGATTCGGACATTTGTCCTGCCCAAGCACTTTTAAAGGCATTATCCGGAAAATTGAAACCTGAAATATTTCGTTTTGCAGTTCAGGCCCCATTACGTTTCAGTTCCCTTTTAAAACAGATCAAGGGATCTAATAAACAGTCTCTATCTACTGCTCTGAAAGAACTGGAAGAAATTAATCTGTTGGAGAAAAATATAATTAACAGAAAACCTTTACACATAGAATACCGTCTTACCGAAAAAGGAAAGTCACTGATCCCTGTTTTTCAACAATTAGAAGATTTTGGGTAATGAACAATATCAAATATCATCATTTTTTGAAAAAAATATGATGGCAACTGTGCTTCCCAAGCTGCGGCTGCATAAAGTAGAATTTTCAATTAACGTTAGGAACGTCAAATCGAAATTACGTTTAGGGTAAAAAAGCACTGATTTAAAACTATATCATTAAATCAGTGTTTCTATAATTTAAATTTTAAATATCAAACTTATCGCTAATGGTACGTGATATTACGTTGATCTTTTCGATTAGGTCTTTCATAATGTGATAATTTAAAATTAATTGGAAGGAAAATATAATGGTTATGGGACTTTTATTCGATATTTTTAAATGTTGTTAGATGATTTTTTTTATTTTTATTGAAATTAAAAACCGATGAATTACCAAACATTTGAGCCTGATAAGGAATTGGAGGTACTTGTCAAATGCTATTGGACACTGGAAAGTTCAGTAGATGAACAACTGGAAAAGCAATCCGTCGTTCCTGATGGATGTATGGAGATGATCTTTCATTATGGTGATCTTTATAAGCAGCACACCGGCAGAGGAAAAAGTATAATCCAACCCAGATGCTTTGTCATCGGTCAGCTTACAAGACCACTTGAAATAGAACCTACCGGAAGGACGGGTATTTTCTCTGTCCGCTTTCATCCATATGGCTTTTTACCTTTTGCTTTCCAACCCATAAAGGCAATGGAAAATAATGCTCTTCCACTGGAAAACCTCTTCGGACAGAATGGGAAAGATCTGGAAGAGAAAATATTAAATGCGAATTCGGTGCAGGAAAGAATCAGTTTGGTCGAAATATTTTTACTGCACAGTCTGAGCCGCTTAGAAACGATAGATCATATTGTGAGATCGACTGTTGAGACCATTTTATCAGGTAACGGACGACTTTCCATTAATGAACTTTCTAGCCAGATCCATATCAACCGCAGGCAATTGGAGCGTAAATTTTATTTGGCCATCGGTTTAAGTCCAAAACAACTGTCAAAAACCATCCGTCTGCAGGCTGCACTTAAGATGCTGTTAACGAAAGAATCTGATAACCTTACGACTTTGGCCCATGAGAATAATTATTATGATCAGGCTCATTTTATCAAAGATTTTAAAGAACTTGTGGGCATGACCCCAAAAGAATTCTACGGAAAGAATCTGAAAATGACCTCTTTTTTTATCGGAGATTAATCGTGTCGCATTTTTACAATTTTTGTTTACAGGGAATAATGCAACTTTGCAAAGTGATCTGGTAACAAGGCAAAAGAATTGCCATAAAAGCCATTAATAAAACCAAAACGATGACAAAAAAAATATTTTTTTCTATGGTTGCTGTCCTGCTAACGCTTTGTACCTGTACCGTAAAAAATCCAAGCAATATCAAAAAAACAGAATGGCTGATCGGAACCTGGGAACATAAAACTTCGAAAGGCAGTATTTATGAAACCTGGAGAAAAGCCGCTGGAAATGAACTTGTCGGTAAAAGTTATGTGATCAAGAATAAGGATACTATCTTATTTGAGAATATACGATTGGTCCACGAGCAAGGTGAACTTGTTTATATTCCGGCTGTTAAGGATCAGAATGAAGGTACACCAATCCGTTTCGAGGGAAAGAAAATTTCTGAAACCCATTTGATGTTTGAGAATAAAACGCACGATTTTCCGCAGGTCATCTCTTACAAAAAGATTAGTGAAGACTCTTTGAAGGCTGAGATTTCAGGACTTAGGAATGGAAAGGAAGAACAGCGCTACTTTCCCATGAGACGTATTAGATAGAGGCTCATGTACAAATCTTTAGAATAGGCTAACACCTGATCTTTGATGCTAGATGAATTTTGCAAGAATAATATATTGCCGACAGGAAATGAAGCCAGGTGAAACAAACGATGCAGCGAAATAATGGAAAGACTGAACAGTAGCCAGACCACAAAGATAGAACAACCGTAAAGTGTATTAAAAAAAATGACAGAATTTTTTGTAGGAAGCAAACAACTGACGATTAAAGATGAAATTAAAAACATCTCATTCCCTGTTTTAGTCCACTACCCGACCAGGGAAATATCAAAACCTATTTCATTCGGCCCGTACACAATGAATGTAAGTCCTGATGCAGTAATGATTGATGGGAAATTTCCTCTCGTGATAATCTCGCACGGCAACGGAGGTTCACATCTTTTGTACAGGACTATCAGCACCTATCTGGCAAAAAATGGATACATCGTTGCAATGCCTGAACACTATGGGAACAACCGCAACAACAATACATTAGAAAATACAACTGAAAATCTCGAAACTCGTCCTAGACACGTTAGCTTGACAATTGATTTTTTACTTTCTGATACTTGGTTCAATGAAAATATTGAACAAAACAAAATCGGAGTTATAGGACACTCAATGGGAGGTTATACTGCTTTGGCTTTGGCAGGCGGTATTCCTAGGACAAAGGAGGGCGTTGTCATAGAAGTCGTACCTGACTTCCGTATTAAAGCAATTGTATTACTTGCAGCAGGATCAGGCTGGTTTGTTAATTCATTAGAAAAAGTAACAATTCCCATACTAATGATGACCGCAGAATACGACCCGATTACACCAAAATGGAATGCAGAAATTGTTTTGAATTATGTTCCTGACAAATCAAAAGTTATATTTAAAGAAGTTGAGGCTGCAGGACATTATTCTTTTTTAAGCCCATTTCCAGCGAAAATGAAAAACCAAAATTTTCTTCCATCCACAGACCCGATTGGATTTGACAGAGAAAAATTTCACAGCCAACTTCCAATAGATATACTAGACTTTATGAACAATGAACTAAAAGAAATTTAAACTCGGATAAATACCTTGCGCTTAAAAGGGTTTTTTCGGCTTATTCCACTTTGAATTTTTTGGGATAATTGTCAATTTTCTCAATTTTAAAATATTCATCAAATCCTTCCTTTTGTCTGTTTTCATAGAAGTGGATTATTTTCCCAAAAAACGTTTCAAGTGTCAGTGAAACTACATTTCAGTTGTTGTCCGCATGTCAAAATTCTACTTACTGTCCTTTTTGTTAAGTAAAAATTCCTTTCAAGTAGAAGCAATACTGTCGCCACATCCGACTAATCAAGGCACATGAAGATATTGCGGACAGGATACAGCAGTATTTGGCTAAGAGGGTATATAATAATTTTATTTGGATGCGTAGTATTTCATCTCAATCCGCGGAAGAACGACTTAAGGGGGTTTTGGACTACTTTAAAAATTTGCAAAGTAAGCCCAAGAGGTCAAGATATCTCGTACATTTTAGCAGAGGTCAATTAGCTGCAATGACAGGTCAGCGTTTAGAAACCATGATTAGAATCGTCAAGAAGATGGAAGAAAGAAAACTACTTATTTCCCATCCAATAAAATGTCATAATAATTTTCCTGTAAAATTATTGTTATGTAATTCTTTGTGTTTCTGCAGAAGTTTCTGTTTAATTTAAAATTTTTTATTGGGATATAACTTTCTGCATTATTATTCTTCCCGTATTTTCGTACCTGCGCCTCATATTTGATGCTCTGTTCTTCTGAACGTTGATAGTACTCGGATAAAGTCAGTCAGAGAAAGTAGGTAATTTCCCGTAGCATATTAGCATTTTACCACATATCTATATTCATCACCATTCGGTTAATATCATCGACAATTCATAATTGCTTGAAAATAGGTGCAGGTTTTTGTTCTCAGTAAAATCATTTTATCATAAATGCCGTAACACCCATTTTTATTACTAGTTATTTTACTTCCCAATGGCACAGCCATCGTTATTGGATAGCACAACAGTAGGCTTTGATATGACTATGAGTAGCAGCAAACTATTGCATTTATACATTGTTTTATGGTATATAAAAAAGATCAAATTTTAATTAAGTCTGTATTTTTAATTGCAGTGTTCTGAAGAAAATCGGCTCTGCATCAACTTTTTTTAACAAAATAAAACATAAACTAAAATAATTATGGATAATTCAATAAAAAACTTAGATTTGTGACTATAAATTAATAGTATATAAATACAAATATTTATAATAGTTAAATAACCTTGAAACTTTAATTCAAACAATTTATGAAGAAACTTTACTCTCACCATTTCGAATGTAGGGATTATGTTGATTTTAAAAAATCTGAATCCTATCCCTTCAACTATGTGAAAAAGTATTACAACAAAAATACTTTTCTGCCAATGCAGATTTTGTTTTTTTTATTATTTTTCACCACTTTTTCTGCGCTAAAATCTCAGACAACACTTAATACAGGAGATATACTTGTCACATCATTTGATGCGACTAAAACAGTTGCAGATGATAAATTCTCTTTTGTTACACTGCAAGAACTTAAGCCAAATACGATCATATACTTTACCGATAGAGGTTATTTTGGAAACAATTCATGGCAGGCCGCAAATGGAGGAACAGAAGGAAGTATTATGTGGAATTTGGGTTCCGACACTGTTCCAGCAGGATCAGAAGTCGTTATTCAAAGCCTGAGCGTTAAGGTGAATACTGTTGCAAAAGGAACTTTAAGCAGTGTTTCGGGCAGCAACCCTTCAGGACTTTCTATAGCACACCCTTCAGGAGATCAGATCATCATATTTCAAGGTGGAGCAGGTGATCCTTCTTCCTCAACTGCAAAAATGATTGGAGGATTACATTGGAACTACTGTCCAAATGGTTACTATTCTGTCTTCACTACAGATAGCGGATGGGATAATATCGGATCTGGAAGTTCTTGCTCCACAGGACCCAATTCATCCAATATGCCCCCCGGGCTAGATAGCAATAGTGCTTTCTGGATAGGTTTTTACAAGCCAACGGCACCACAACAAGATATCCAAAATTATACAAAGGGTCAGTTTAACGGCTCTGGTGCTCCGTTCTCATCTTTGGCTGCGCTAAAAGCTGCAATTCTAAACAAAAACAATTGGATAGCTGTAAAGTCCAGTGATACAAGTACAACAATAAGTGTCCCAACAAATTTTACATATATTTCAAGTTGCACTCCACCTTCTATCACAACACAACCAAGCAATAAAACGATATGCAGCTTAGGCACTGCAACATTTACTGCATCTGCAAATAATGCAACAGGATTTCAATGGCAAGTGAATGAAGGAAGTGGCTTTA
The DNA here is from genome assembly GCA_037033105.1 of Bacteroidota bacterium. Taxonomy (GTDB): domain Bacteria; phylum Bacteroidota; class Bacteroidia; order Flavobacteriales; family Weeksellaceae; genus Epilithonimonas. The sequence continues at coordinate 1,109 of JAZBLF010000007.1, read as the reverse complement.
ACAATATTTCTAACGGCGGAGTCTACTCTGGAGCTACAACTACTACCCTTACAATTACCGGAGCATCTTCTCTGATGAATGGCTACCAATATAGAATGATAGCGACTGGATCATGCTCACCTACAGCATCTTCTAATTCTGCAACACTTACAGTTACCAAGATAAATACGCTTGTTTCCTCTACCTCAGTTTCATGCTTTGGAGGATCAAATGGTACTGCGACAGTTGTTGCCACAGGTGGCAATACCCCTTATTCCTATTCCTGGGCACCGTATGGCGGAACAGGAGCAACCGCAACAGGCCTTGCAGCCGGAACATACTCCGTTACTGTCACCGATGCAGGTGGATGCACCGCCACTGCAACTGCTACTGTTTCCCAACCATCATCTGCTATAAGTGGAACTACGGTTATAACTAATATTGCTTGTTTCGGAAATTCTACAGGAGCAATTAATCTCACACCCTTCGGTGGAACAGGTCCATATACATATAATTGGGGTGGAGGCATTACAACTGAAGACAGAACAGGACTTGCAGCTGGAACTTACACCGTCATCATTACTGATGCGAATGGATGTACTGCCACTGTAAATGCGACGGTTACTCAACCTACAACAGTAGTTTCAGGGACGACGGTTGTAACCAACATTTCTTGTAACGGAGGTTCTAACGGAGCAATCAACCTTACACCATCCGGAGGTACAGCACCATACACCTTCAACTGGGGTGGCGGAATTACCACGGAAGACCGGACAGGATTAGCTGCTGGAAATTATACCGTCATCATCACCGATGCCAACGGATGTACTGCCACTGTGAATGCTACAGTAGGCCAGCCTGCTTCAGCAGTTTCTGGAACAACTGTAATATTTAATACATCCTGTTTTGGCGGTTCTAACGGAGCAATTAACTTGACGCCAGCTGGCGGCACCGCTCCATATACCTTCAATTGGGGTGGAGGCATCACAACTGAAGACAGAACTGGACTTACAGCAGGAACATATACCGTCATCATTACCGATGCCAACGGATGTACTGCCACTGTGAATGCTACAGTAGGCCAGCCTGCTTCGGCAGTTTCTGGAACGACTGTCGTAACGAATATCTCT
>JAZBLF010000006.1:0-252145 GCA_037033105.1 Bacteroidota bacterium | reverse complement strand
ATACCCGTTGATGAGTGTAAAAGAGTCGTTTAGGTTGTTTAAGAGTTGATTTTACTCGGTGTCAGGTTTCTTTTTGTAGCCTTTTCTGGTAAATCTTGCGCTGAGGTCTTCGTAAATAGGAGTTGCCGTCGCTACGCCTTTGTTGGAGGCTTCTTTCACAGAGCCGTAATAGAGTAGGGCCGCCAATAGTGCCTCGTTGCCGGCAATGGTGATGGTGTCGCTGAGGTCGGAAGTTAGTTGATCTGCCAGATTGCGCAGTGGCGAGAGTCCTGTAACCACCGCTTCATCTTTTAGAAACTCAGGCTGATCCAGGTAAGCGGGCGCAAATTCCGGATTGGTGTCCGTGTAGTCTTTTACTTTCTGCACTGTGGCTACCGTTTTGTCGCCCATTTTGAAAATTGATTTTTGTTCGCCCGGCGCCAAGGCTTGTAAATACGGGGCAAGCAGGGTTTTAACGGATTGTAATTTTTCTGTAGCATCTGCAAGAACTGCAGCAGGAATCTCTACACTGATTTGATTTTTTGTGCTCATCGTTTGTGAATTTAATTTATTAAACGGTTAAAACTAATAAATTAAAATATACGATTGTGATTTATTTTAAATTTTTTTTCAACAATATAGTCTGTTTTGGGGTTTTGTTTTTCGAAATTTAGTTCTACGCCTTGTTTTTCCTTGCGTTTAACAATCGCAAGGGCAAACAAGGATTTTTTAATCAATACTTTTTTATAAAGAAAAACAAAGGCATTAATATTAAGAAAGTAAAACAGAAATTGAAATCTGTCACATCGGTATACTTTCGAAGATTGCAAATCAAGCCGAAACCGCAGGACACTATTTATAACGACTTCCATTAACTTAGCTCAAAATCAAAGTCATGAAAACACCAAAATCTGTCACCCGCAAAGACTTTTTACAGACCTCAGCTTTAGGAATCGCTGCCGTAGTTTTTGGGACTTCATTCACCAAATCATTTGATTTTTCCGAGAAGCCTTACTTTAATTTAAAACCCATCGGAAGACAGTTCTCCCTCGAAGGCTACTACATCTGGTGCAGTTCCCCGATTTGGGGCGACGATGGGAAAGTCCACCTGTTCTACTCCCGCTGGAAGAAGGAAAAAGGAATGGGCGGCTGGCTCAACGGCTCCGAGATCTGCCGTGCAGAAGCCGATTCGCCATTCTCCGAGTTCCAGCACAAGCAAGTGATCCTCGCGCCAAGAGGTGAAGGGTTTTGGGATGCCACCACTTGCCACAATCCTTTAATCAAGAAAGTGGACGGCCAATATTTACTCTTTTTTATGGGCAATTCCAACGGTAAAACCAACACCAAACGCATCGGACTGGCCACATCCAAAACCCTCGACGGCGACTGGACGAGACCCGAAGAACCATTGCTTCTTCCCGGGAAAGACGGCGCGTGGGACGACCATTGCACCACCAATCCCGCGTTTGTAAAAGGCAACGACGGCCAATACTGGCTGTTCTACAAATCCTGGAACACCCACGAATACGAAACTCAGAAAGGCGCCGTCCGTGGCAACCGGAAGTATGGTTTGGCAAAATCAGATTCGCCAATGGGGCCGTACACCAAAGTCTCAGAAAATCCCGTCATCGACTTTTCAAATATGCCCAACAATGCCCAACTGGAAGACGCTTTCATCTGGCAACAGCGCGGCAAATACCATATGATAGCCCGCGATATGGGCTTCTACAACCACGAGTACGGCCTGCATCTTTCTACAAAAGACGGCACCCAATGGACAAAACCCGAGATCGCCTATCTCGAGATGAAACATTACATCACAGAACCCGAGCCGCCCAAGCACCTCAAACGCTTCGGTAGGCTAGAGCGCCCGATGCTGCTGATGAGCAAAGACGGGACAAAGCCGCAGTTCCTCTTCGGAGCCACGCAGGGCGGGGAGTTCGAGACTTCTACGACTTTTGTGTTTGAGATTGTTTAGGAGCCGGGAACCTGCTGTCTACTATATCTTTTGCTCTTCTTTCCTCATCACAAAAGGATGCCGTTCCCATCAGGGCTATGGGTTTTTCCATAGGCTGAGGTTTTGTCAATAGGTTGAGATTTGTATAATTATCACGGCACTTCGACTCCGCTCAGTGTGACAATTGTGATCAAAACAAGTGTGTTTCCGGATGTCAGGCTGAGCGGAGTAGAAGCCCTTCCGCAAAAAGTTGGAAATCATAAAAAACTAAATGCATTCTGAAGTATTATTAATATTTTTGACCCATCAAAAACCGATAATACGACACCGATGGGCGAAAAACTACAATGGGCAGACTGGAAAAAATTTCCGTGGATCATTTTTTTTACTGCGATTTTTATCTGGATTGCCATTGCCGGTGCCAATTTCTATTACCGGACTCAGGGCGGCTTTACCGGCACAGGTCCGCTTTTCCCGATTTCCGTCATCTATCCCAATCAGTTTTTGTGGACAGGATTTGTCTCCGCGTTTGCGTTTCTCATTACCGGAATTCTGGCCTTCAGATATGCAGACCGGCTCAATGTTTATCTCCTTTTTGCGGTAGCCGTAGTGCTTGTAATTCTGGGCAACCTCAGCCAGGGCAACTTTGATATTGCTTTTCTGCAACCGTTTTATCTCAAGGGCCGCCAGTATTATGCGGATGCGGTTCAGATTACGGATGGCGCCATTTGGCTCCGGGATTTTACCAAAAATCTGGAACACTTTCAGCTTCACACCAGAACGCATCCACCCTTTGTGACGCTGCTTCACCATTGGATTCTCAGTATCTCAAATATAGAAACCCTGGCTATTTCTTTCTTTGCGATCGGTTGTCTCTCTTTTCCGTTGTTTTATCAGATCCTGATTTACCTGGGTTTTACAGAAGAAAGACGCAAATGGATGCTGCTTCTTTTTGCGGTCATTCCGTCTGTTAATATCTATCTTCTGGTCTCCATAGATGCTTTGGTGCTGACATCTACCCTGGTTTTTTTACTGGGATTTGCAAGGATATTCCATCAGAACAGAATAGATGTCTGTTCTTTCCTCCTGATTCTATCGGGGCTGCTGCTTACGAATCTCATTACATTTTCCGGCTTGTTCCTTTTTGCATTCTGTGGCTTTTTCAGCTTGTACTTTGTGATGAAAGGAAAATGGAATTTCGTATGGCTCAGCGTTATGGTGACAGTGCTCTTCATACTGACATTTTTGCTTATAAAATCCGCTACCGGTTACAGCCATCTTGACACATTTTTGCAGGCCTCGCATTCAGAAAATCCGGATGGTTTCAGGCTGCTGCACCAGCCTTTTGTCTATTTTATGACCAGACTGGAGGATATCGGCGAGATCTTTCTTTTCCTTTCTTTTGGCTTTTTAGCGGTATTTTTTTCAAAGAAATCCGGCACCGAGGTATTGGGAGATCCGAATACCGGGATTCTGTTTTTCTCTGCTGTGACCGCTATTTCTGCAATGCTGCTGACCGGTGCGTACGGTACAGGCGAGACTGCGCGGGCTTGTCTGTTTCTTGTGCCCTACTTTCTGATTATGCTGAAGGATGTTAATAATCAGCAATTCAGGATGTTATTTTATCTCTGCACTTTCCAGACCTTCGGAATGCAGATGATCGGTAATTTTTATTGGTAAATAACCAAGGATAATCTTATTTGTTTATTAAATTTGTATCATATTCAACATATGGTTGTTTATTGGTATGGTAATTGACGAAATTAAGATTAATAACTTGTTCTATAATTTAACGATAAAATTTTAACCTAAAAGCCTATGTCTTGTTTTTCTTATCTAGATGACTCCGACAAAAACACAAAAATAATGACGAAAATTTACACAGCATCCTTGTTGTTCTGTGTATTTCTTTTTTACGGCCAAAGCCAGACCGGTAAGTTAGCTGCAGATTCAGCATCTGCTAAAGACTATACATTGGCTCCCAACAGTTACATTTTCGATATCAATGATGCGATTGCCGAAAACAGAGCAGGGCTTATCATTCCTGTGGCAAAAGCTTATGAGATGTGGCGCAGAAGTGAATATCTCAGAAGTGCCGACAGTGTTTCTACACCTATTCCCGCAGGAACGCAGTCTGCCGACGTATTTTGGGAAGACAATCCGGGACTTGTCAAAAATATTACATTAATCCAGGGGTCACAGCCTGATTCTACCAAATTAAAAGTCTTCATAGACAAAGTCAAAGGCAAGGGAAACGCAGTAGTTTCCTTCAAGGTAAATGGGACCATTTACTGGAGCTGGCATATCTGGGTGACAGACAATCCTGAAGGAGGCGTGACCTATGCCCAGGGTTTTGAAACAGACCTCAACGGCAACCTTTTCGAACCACAGTATATGGATAGGAATCTTGGCGCTACCAACGCTACATTTTTGGGGAACGACTGGAACAAATCGGGTGGACTGATGTATCAGTGGGGCAGGAAGGATCCTATTCCACCATTGCTTTACAAGGACGGGACTTTTTATGAAGTTCAGGGATCTGCAGGCAATCTCCGCCATTCCAGTGCGGTAAGCGGACTCAATTCCTCAAAAATTAAAATGATTAAAAGAGGAGCGGGAACTGTGAATGTCACAGGATCCGATTTCATTAATGATAATATAAGGTATACAATTGCGCATCCGGTAGATTATATCATCCATACCGATGGTGCAGCAACGTGGTTTTCTAATCAGCAATATAAAGTGCCTCACAATGATGTGCGTCTTATAGAAAGCTGGGACTTGTGGAGTGATAACCGAAGAGGAAAATACAGCAATGCAAATTCCAGCGATATGGCAATAGCCGATGACAGCAAATCTTACGAAGTGAAATCATCGTTCGATCCTTGTCCTGATGGTTGGAGAATCCCTTCAAACTATACCAGTGCGGGAATTAATAATAATCTCAATCCATTCGGGCGAAAGAATAGTGGTTTGAATGACGACAATACGCCGAGCAGTACTTTTCTTCCGGATGCTGTCAACAGCAATCTTGCCGGAATCAAAGTTTATCCAGGTTTAGGGATGGATTTTACGGTGAGTACGGCGGACAGGAATATCGGTGTGATGCCAATGCCTGGCAATTATGAGTATTATGCCAGTTCGCAGCAGGCTATTTATCAGGATCACGAGGCAGACGGCGGCCTGATTTCTGCGACTTACGGTACTGTTGAAAATGGCGGAATATCAGGCTACAGAGGGTTTTTGCTGATCAGTGATCCCTTCCAGATGGATTACAGAACAGGACGCAATGTAATTGTGGTGAATAACCTTGGTACCACAAGCAACAGTGCTGCGGTAAGATGTATGAAAGATCCAAATGTGGCTTTGGCGAACTATGATTTTGCCACAGAATATTTTTCAGGTTCGCAGAGTTTTGATATTGAAACTTACAAAACATGGATTGAGGATCCCAACAGTTTTATTGTGCTGACAAATACCCCGAATGTGGGAGACAGGATTGTTGATATCAATCTGCGAAAAGCCTACGCTATGCAGCGTCTTCACCTGAATGAAAATAATGCTGCGCCATCCGGTTCCGTAAAAACGGCCAGCATCCAATGGACTTCCAATACAAACCTTATTAAAAGTTATCAGATCATCGACGGTGGAGAATCGGAATCTGTGCTGCGGGTAACACTTAATCCAAATCAGACCGGAAATGCAGTGCTGGCATTTCATTTAGGAAATAGTGGCGTCTGGGGAACAGGGAATCCGGACAAGATTATGTGGAGTTGGCACATTTGGGCGCCTCAGTCTTCCATTGAAGAAACAACTTATACTACAGAAACTGCAGAAAATGGAGGTATTATTTCCGTCAGCAATCCCAATTTTGTAAACCCAACCAAAAGTGGATCGCCGCCACTCAAAACAACCTTTATGGATAGAAATCTTGGCGCAGTTACTAGTTTTCCGAATGCCGACGGATTTGGTGCGACCGCCATTGTAAATGATCCCAATATCAGGAATTCCGGTGGTTTGCATTACCAATGGGGTAGGAAAGATCCTATTCCGCCATTCTTCACGCCTGGCGGTGTGGCTGCTGCTCCGGTTTACAAACAAATCAGCTATACCAACGGTGTTATAGGCTATGGCAGTGCTGTAAATGATGCGTTTTATACGGCCAACTTCACGCAGGAATATAACACTTATTCATCCTCCGCAGGTATCTTGAGTAATGATAGCAAAGCTGAAAGAAACAGAAAAATCACAAAATTCTCGGTGGAATCGCCTTTTACGTTTCTTTACCACAACAGGTCCAATGCCGAAATTGCTTTCCTGAATGCTGGTACAGTCCAGGCCAAATCTCTACAGATTAAAGACTGGATCAGTCCGGCTGGAGATGTAGGAAATGCGTCTGACCGTTGGGGTCACGCGACGGAGAAATCGCCGTATGATCCTTGCCCGGACGGTTGGCGGGTTCCCGATACTTTTGGAACCAATCTTTTAAGTGGGAAGGATAAGGGCAGCTCGCCGTGGTTTTTTAATAACTATAAAAAAAGCGGCAGTTATGCGGATTATGGTTTTTCTCAGGCCTTCCCATTTAGTCTCAAAGGTGCTAAAGCCAATAATAACAGCCAGACGGAAAAACTATACCCGGGAAAATTTGTCAAGAAATATGCAGCACCGGCAGCTACCGTCGGTTGGGAGTTTAATTTCGACGGCAGTTTATTTAACATCGGAAATTTTGGTAATACAGGCGTTCGCGGCAGATTGGGAGGTAATGACTGGTTTGACAGGTATGATCTTTCCAATCCCAACTACAGATTTGTAAACGGATTGTGGACCGCATCTATGGGAGATCTGCAGTCAGGCTATGCTATAGCTCTGGAGATGAGCAGTTATAATACTACAAACGGAGCAGTTTCTACGGCGATTGGGTACTATCCTCAGGCTGCGATGGGTATACGTTGTGCCAAGGATTTGCCGCGGTACATCATAAGCTCCAATGCGATGCCGGAGAATGGTGATGTAACACTGGGAATCAACGTTTCCCAGGTAAAATCTGACATTCTACTGTTCCCGAATCCTACTTCCGGCGAAGTCTTTGTTAATAAAAAAGTAAAGTCTTTTAAATTGTTTGATCTTTCTGGAAAGATGCTCCAGAATCAGGAAAGGATACAGGCTATCAACATGGCGCCATTGCCGGACGGCGAATACATCATTATTTTAACAACTGACGAAGGCGAAACAGTCTCTAAGAAAATCATCAAGAAATAAAAAATTTCTTATCGATTTCAAATTCATCTCCGCTCTATTTTGGGCGGTGATGAATTTCTTATTTGATTATCAATTGACAGAAATCCTCTCATATTTGTAAGAGATTGAAATGCGAATTTTCACTATTAATGCCTTTTTGAATGCTTTGTTTGGTATAATAGTGAATTTAAAATAGAGAAATTGAATCTGTTTGTATATTTTGTTATATTTGTGGAAACATACAAATGATGAAATTAAACACTGCAGATCTACTGTCAGGTGCTTTTAGTGCACTTTGCCAAATTAAACAAGTCGCCTTTCTAAACGGCGCACAATTCCAAATAATTCCCCGTAACATCGTCTCGAAGAGATTCGGATTTTTTGAAACTTTTAGTTAGTCTTCAACGGCTTTCTTCTGCTATTTCTATTCTAAAAATTTGAATTTTTATGCTCAACAATCTTACCGGGTTTCGCTTCTATGCTGCAATGTGGGTTTTTCTATATCATTTTTTTCCTGTTTATACATCTGCACCGAAAATTAATATTTTTGAAATTGGATTTCTAGGAGTAGATGTCTTTTTCGTATTAAGTGGTTTTATTTTGACCTATGTTTATTTTAAGAAATTTTTCATAAGTAAAGTAACCGGCAGAGATTACTGGAATTTTATTGTAAAAAGATTCGCAAAAATATATCCGCTGCATTTTGTAATAACTTTAATTTTTATTCCTCTCTCTTGTGTTGGAAAGTATCTTTTTCACCAAGATTCAATTCATCTATATTTTAATGCATTGCTTCAAAATTTTTTGATGATTCATTCTTGGTCTACAACTCAATATTTGTCATGGAATTTCCCGTCATGGAGTATCTCTGCCGAATGGTTTGCTTATTTGTTTCTATTTGTACCGTTGTCATTTATCTATAAATTCAATAAAATATTCTTTCTTTCATTTGCTGGTCTGGTCGTTTGTGCTTTTATTTGTTATTGGGTCAGCATACCGGACTTTACTGTTGACAGATATACGATGAATGGTCTGCCTAGAATTATTCCGGAATTTATCATTGGTGTTTTAACGGGATTAATAAAAATTAAATTTAATCTAAGTAAACGCAAAGCTTCGTTGGTCTTTATTTTTAGTTTATTATTTTTACTTATATCATTTTACTTTGATTTCTATTTTCATCAGTTATGTGTTATTGGTTTTGGAATGGTAATATTAGGACTGTCTTATAAAACATATTTTGATGGCTTTTTCAGTTACGGGCAGTTGATATATCTTGGTAATATATCTTTTGCCTTTTACCTCACACAGTTTTTGAGTTTGATTATTTATGAACAGTTATTCAGGACTCTATTTAATTTGTTAGAATCTGACTATGTATTGATCTTGCAATTTTCTATGGCTTTTTCAATTAATTTTATTTTTGCGGCGTTAGCATATAAGTATTTTGAAGAGCCAATGAGAGTGCTGCTGGTAAAAAAATTAATAAAATCACAAAACCGTAAGGCGTAGAGAAATGATTCTTCAACTCGATCTAAAAACAGCTTATTTTCCCTAAATGCTGAAAATAAAATTATCTTTGTCAAATCTAATTCCCATTTAATAGAATTTAATGGTATTCTTACATCCGGTTTTTACAATTCTTCTTGTTTTTCTCGTCATCTACAGCTTTTATGAAGTGTACGGGAACGATAAAAAAACCGCACCCGGACTGCTGTGGGCTTTAGGGATTTATATGATCCTTGTAATAGGACTTAGGAACTTTGTAGGGGCAGATTATCCTATTTACCTGAGTATGTATTCGGAATATTTTCCCACTATCGACTATTCCCAGTTGGTAGACAAGTTGCTGTTACGGGATTCCAAGCTGGACATAGAGTGGCTCTATGTGTTCCTGAATAAAATAGTTCACGAGACAGGCGGCCCTTTCTATCTTTTCACTCTGGTAAGTGCTATTTTAAGTATTGGTGGTAAGTTTATATTTTTCAGTAAAAACTCAAAATATCCTGTATTTGCAGTTCTAATATTTCTGATTCCCGCCTATTTCATTGCAGACAGTGGTCATATGAGACAGGCTTTGGGGATGACGGTATGTGTTCTGTCTTTCAGATTCATCAAAGAAAGGAAAGTCTGGTGGTATCTGTTATGTATCTATCTGGCTTTCGGATTCCACAAATCTGCCATTATCTTTTTGCCGGCCTATTGGCTTGCCGTGATTCCTATGAACTCCAGCAGGATCTTTTACGCCATTATGTTCTGCGTGATTCTGTCGCCGTTTCAGGTTTATAATGCATTTTCTTCCTTTCTGGAGACGCTGAATGTTCAGGACGTATCAAACGGGTTCAACGGTTATGTGAGTTATGAAGCCAAATCTTCCAGTTTTATGGACGGCTTGGTTTTGATGTTCAGCTTTATTCTCATTACTTATGACAAGGTCACCTGCGAGAAGATTTATTACTATGAGTATATGCGCAATATCCTCGTGGCAGGCGTTTGTCTTTATTTTATTATGCGGAGCAATCCCGTATTTTCCACCAGGCTTGTAGGTCCGTATCTGGGCTTTGCACCACTTGTAATTACGGCTATCGTCTACTCTGTGGAGATCAATACCAAGAGAATGCTGCACCTGTTTTTCGTTTCTTTTATGATCTTCTACTATTTCGTTTTTGCAAAGTATCAGGGTGTAGCAGGGAGTTTCACGCCGGAGAGATACCACAATATTTTATGGCTAAAACAATAATGATTTGATGAAAAAACTACATATTCTACTTCTGGCCGTTCTTATATTGATTGTTCTTATTGTGTACAATATTCTGGCAGTTACCAGTTTCTCCGGTCGGTATATCTATCCGTTGGATGATGCGTATATCCATCTTTCTATGGCTAAGAATTTTGCGGAATCCAGCGTTTGGGGGATTACACAGTACGAGTTTTCGTCTACAACTTCTTCTCCTCTTTTTACTTTTTTATTAGCTATTTTGATCAAGGTTTTTGGCAATTGGGAATATATTCCGCTTGTCGCAAATAGCATTGCTGCAGCCTTTTTGATATGGATTTCGCACAATTATCTCAAAAGTTTTTCTAAGCTGACCTACGCTATTTTCCTCTCTGCCATTGTCTTGTTGATGCCGCTACATCTGATGATAATGACCGGAATGGAGCACGTCTTCCATACATTGGCAATGGTTTTGACGTTGCTCGCCTTTCAAAAATATCTCAAAAATGAAACCCCGAGAAGTTTTTCAAATCTGGCATTGCTGGCAATAATTGCAACAGGTTTCCGGTACGAAAGTCTGTTTTTTATCTTTTTTATGTGTGTTTATCTTTTCTTTATTAAGAAGGAATATGTCAAAAGTGTCGCATTAGGATTATTTGCCATTACGCCAGTTCTGGTATATGGCTGGATTTCTGTAGATCACGGATCTTTTTTCCTGCCCAATTCATTGATTCTCAAAGGAAATACCAACGACGGAATCATCGGATTTCTAACCAGAGTTGCCGGGAATGCCTACCGCGGAATATCGGTGCTGGTACTGCTTTTAATATTGTTAATTCAGATTTTCATCAAATCGAAAAATCAAAGAGCAATCTCCTATAAAATCACCAATAATGCAATCCCGATTATCGTTTTCTGTGGTTTTACTGTTCATCTTTTGTTTGCTAATTTCGGCTGGCTCATCCGCTATGAAGCGTATTTGGTTATCCTGATTTTATTTGCAGTAGCACCATTTGCCGATGAGGTATTTCAAAAGAAAGTCGGAAATCAGATATTCAAATATGCGCTTTTTGTTTTGTTATTAATCACATTTTCGATAAGGTTTGTTCCGATGCTCAAAAATCAGCCTGTTGCGTCCAAAAATATTTATGATCAGCAGATTCAGCTGGCAGATTTCCTTCATAAATATTACAGAAATGCCAAAGTTGTAGCGAATGATATTGGCGCAATTACTTACTTTAATAATATACATTTGCTCGATACTTACGGGTTGGGAAGCATAGAAGTGGCGAAGCTAAGGAAAGAAGATCACGGCAAATTTAAAGACAACAAAAAACTGCAGACCTACATTTACAACACCGCAAAGTTGCAGGATTTTGAGGTGGCTTTGGTGTTTGATGAATGGGTGAAAATGCCCGACTATTTTACAAAAGTAGGGACTTTGACCATCCAGAACAATTATATGTCTGGTGGAGCCACGGTTTCCTTCTATTCCATCAAAAAAGAAAATACAGATAAATTAAGAAATCAATTGGTTGAGTTCTCCAGAGAAACGCCAAAAGATGTCATCATTAATATTATAAAATAGAATCAATGAACTCCGAAGATTTTATTATTCCACCTAGAAAAATCCGAACAGAAAGTTGGCAGATCGGAGACAGAATTACCAGTGATATCAAGGAAGACAGCATTGTTTTACTCTTTGTTTCAGATTACCGCGGGGCAAATGGCGACGCCGAAAGCCAGGAGTTTTCACAGATCAGAAAGGAGTTTTACAAGCTTTCTCAGTTGGATTTTGATATCCCTATTGTAGATCTTGGCGATCTGGTTTCCGGAAAAACGTCTCAGGATTCCCATTATATTCTGCAGGAAGTCCTGTCTGCGTGCCATTACAAGAATGCAGTTCCCATCATCATTGGCGGAAGCAATGACTTTGCGCTTTCTCTTTTTTCTGCGCTCAGCTTTCATCAAAAAGAAATCAGTTATACCCAAATCAGCAATGTGGTCTCGTTGAAACAGGACGATGAGATCCACGAGTCTACATTCCTGAGCAAAATCCTGGGTTCCAAAAATTTCTCAATCAAGAATTACCACCACCTTGGTTATCAGAAACATCTGAACGAGTCGGATTCGGTAAAGCTGATCAAGGAAGTTCAGTTTGATATCATCCGTCTGGCAGAAATGATGAACTCTACCGAGAAGACCGAGCCTTATTTCCGGAAAGCAGACCTGGTAACGGTCAATTGCGACGCTGTGGAGAGTTTCGGCGAGGCATTTTCTGTCAACCCGCAGGTCAATGGCCTCAATAAAAGAGAAATCTGCGCTTATATGAAAGAAATCGGACTTGGTGAAAAGCTGAAGTCTGTCGGTATTTTCAATTATAACATCTATTCCGATTCCCAGCTCAACCATCAGCTTTTGGCGCAAATGATCTGGTATCTGATAGAAGGAATCAATATTCAGAGATCGCACCCGAAGGAGAAATCTTTTGAGACTTTTTTTGTTTTGATTAATGATGAGCAGTATGCGTTCAAACGAGATGTTTTCAGCAATCTCTGGTACTTTGGTGAGGACGAAAATATTGATAATTGCATCCCGTGTTCCAAGTCGGATTTTGAGGAGGCCAAAAGAGGATTTTTAAGCGCCAGATTTACAAGATTTTAAACCATGAATTCTGATTTTCCTGTCAAAGTTTCTGTCATCGTCCCGGTTTATAATGTAGAATTATATCTGGAAAAATGCCTGTTGTCATTGGTAAGTCAGACTTTGCAGGCGATAGAAATTGTAGTCGTAAATGACGGCAGCACAGATAGTTCTCAGCAAATTATTGAAGATTTTCAAAAAAAATACCCTGAAAAGATTTTTGGATTTACGAAAGAAAACGGCGGTCTCAGCGACGCCAGAAATTTCGGGATAGATCACGCAAGAGGGCAGTACATCGGCTTTGTAGACAGCGATGATTATGTTTCGCAAACCATGTTTGAAGAGATGTACCATCTTGCAGAAAAACACAGCGCAGAAATGGTCATCTGCAACCTTCAGAAAGTAAACGAGCAGGGAACCGTAACCCAGAAACTGACGCAGCTTCCTGGTTTTCCGGAGAAGATTGTCTTGGGAGATCATCTCTCGGTTTTCTCAGATATTTCTTATTTTGCCTGTAACAAACTCTTCAGCAACGTATTGTTTGAGGGGAAAAGATTCAAAAAAGGAATCCATTTTGAGGATATAGAGCTGATCCCGCAGCTTTTGCTGGAGTGTTACACATTAGCATTCACGCCGGGATTTCATTATCAGTATCTGGAGAGGCAGGATTCTATCAGCAAGAGCCACACAATGAAAGGTCTCGATATTCTGGATGCCGTAGAAACGGTTGGGAAAACCTTTGAAAATAGCAGATTTTCAGGACACAAAACTGCCTTGAAAAATTTCCAGATTCTGGAAGGCGTTTATACATTTCTGGCCTATCTCGCATTCGTACAAGACGATAGGGATTTTTATACGATGTCTACCAAACTGGATGATTTTATGTTAAGTAAAGGCCTGACAACTAAAGAAATCTTGCTATTTAATCGATTTGATAGGAATTATCTGTTATCTTTGCCACTGAAGAAAAAATTATATTACCTCTTGTACTTTTTCGGTTTCAGGAGGCTTATCCGGAAATTATTAAGTAGAAATTGAAATCCAGAAATCAGACACAAATGAATAATTTCCAAGTTTTTCTAGAAAGTTACGGAATTTCTTTTTTCTATTTCAAGATGATCCTGGGATTCACTTTTTCGTTTCTTATCACTTATCTTTCTATTCCGACTATCATCAGGATTTCCCGCCGGAAAAATCTGATGGATGAGCCGGGAGCAAGGAGTTCCCACCTCAAAAAGATTCCCAACCTGGGCGGTATTGCTGTTTTCTTCTCTTTGGGCGTTTGCGCACCAATCTTTGCATACGAGCTTTTTGACCGATACAAATTTCTTTTCGCATCCTTCATCATCTTGTACTTTGTTGGTATTATGGATGATATTATGGTTTTGCGGGCCTACAAAAAGTTGGTTGCCCAGATATTGGTCTCTACGCTGATGGTAGTGGGTTCCGATGTGCGCATCCGCAATCTTTTCGGGGTTTTCGGCGTCTATGAAATCAACTATTATGTAAGCGTCATTTTCAGTGTGATGACTTTTATTATCCTGATCAATGCCTTCAACCTTATTGACGGTATAGACGGTCTGGCAGGCAGTTATACCATTGTAACAAGTGCGCTTTTTGGCATCAGCTTTTTCCGTTTGGGAGAGCATAATGATCCTCTGGTAGTACTTTGTGCCATCATTATTGCGGCATCGCTGGGCTTCTTGTTTTATAATCTCTCCAATAAGAGAAGTACCAAGATTTTCATGGGAGACACGGGTTCTATGATACTGGGTTTCCTGTTATCATTCACTTGTGTGTCTTTTATAGATATATTCATTGCGAAAAAGGATGATGTATTCTACCACCTGCAGGCGGCACCTGTTATTGCCGTAGCGATTTTAATCCTTCCCATCGTGGACACGATTACGGTGATTATTACCAGAATCTACCACGGTAAATCTGTATTATCTGCAGACAAGAATCACATCCACCACAAATTGCTTAATCTTGGCCTCTCTCACAAGAGGTCTACAGCGTATATTATTATTTATTTTCTTCTCATCATTGCCGTAGCTTATTTTTTGAGACATCTGAATGTCAATTATCTGTTGGGAATTATTATGATGCTGGGCTTTTTGGGCGCATACCTGCCCATATTTTTATTAAAGTTTAAAAAAGATTAAATATTCATATTTTTACAAAAAAAACATTGATGAAAAAACGTTATTTATTTAACATAATTTTGCTTTTTACGATCTGCAGTATTTCTTCATGTATCTCGCAAAAGGATGTCCGCTATCTCCAGCCCAGTGAAAGTCTTACAATAGACGAGGAAGGTCTTGTGCCTTACAATGTCCCGGAATACAGGATTACGAAAGGCGATATTTTAACACTAAATGTGGTGACCACACCAAAAGGTGACGCTGCCCAGTTCTACTCTTCTCTTAATGCTTCAGCAGCAAACGGTGGCAGCTCCGCCGCTGCGACAGGAGGTGCTACTACAGGCGGCTCCGGCTCCGGCACAGGCGGTAATCCGACTTTCTATTTCAACGGTTTGAAAGTAGATTCTAACGGTGATGTCAATGTCTTCGGTATTGGTTATGTAAAAGCTGAAGGCCGTACAGTAGAAGATATGACCAAGGAAATACAGACACGCGTCAATGAGAATTTTTTGCAGGGAAAGGCAGAAGCAAGGCTCAATCTTGACGGCATCAGATATTATATTCTCGGCGATATGGAAAGTGTGGGGATTACGGGCGAAAAAACAGCGTACGTTACCCAGCTCAATATAATGCAGGCTCTTGCTATGAATGGCGGTCTCAACCGTACGGTAGACCGGAAAAGCATTACAATCCACCGGAAATATCCGGAAGGCATCAAAACTGCAAAACTGGATTTGACCAGAGAAGATGCCATGAACTCGCCTTACTATTGGCTGCAGAATGGTGATATTATTTATCTCAATACCAACGGCAAAAGTATCAATGGATTTGGGAAAGAGCCTCTGCAGACATTGACAACAGGTGTATCACTGATTACAACCGTTATGTCTATCTATCTAATTATTACCAGATTATAATGATTCCCGATAAAAATAACAACACACAGGATTCTCAAAACGTTGAGAAAATGGGCTCATTCAGTCTGTTCGATCCACTGCATTTTGTGCAGCGTGTCCTTCGGAACTGGTACTGGTTCGTCCTTCTGGGATTTCTAGGTTACTGTATTTCCTACGTTTACAGCAAGTATTACGCGCAACGCGTTTATGCTTCCAGCTTGTCACTCAGTATATCAAACAGCACTGCCAGCTATTTTACACCCAACCAGTCTATTAACTTCATCTGGGGACAGGGCGGGAATCAGGACGGTGTCTATTTGAAGAAGATTTTATTATCCAGGAGCCATAACGAATATCTGGTAAAAAAGCTCAATCTTATTACCAATTATACTACAAAAGGTCTTATCAAGACAACATATCTGGATCGTGAGGACAGTCCGGTTTTCCTAGAAATTGATAAAAACCACCTTCAGCAGGTGAATTATCCGATCAATATAATGCCGAAGGGTAATAACAATTATGAAATTATCCTGCCGGAGGAAGGTATGTCCCGTAATCTTTACAATTATAATACAGAATCCGTAGAAGCGGTTGGCGCATATACAAGACCGAAAAACAGAATTATAAAAGTAAACGAATGGTACGAAACGGCGAATCTTAAATTCCGTCTGGTTCCAAACACTGTTCCCAATAATCTTGGGTTACAAAATATTATAGTTACATTAATACCTGTAAACCAGGCTGTTAATGGAATTATTGGAACATTGCTTGTGGACTTTGATAAGGAACTGACCTCTATAATGGTGATTAGTAAATCCGGTTATAATCTCAATGGAACGGTAAATTTCCTTAATAATTCTGTTCAGGAACTGATCAAAAAAAGACTTCTCGATCAGAATACGGTGGATCAGAATACCGTGGTTTATCTTAATGAGAATCTGGCCAAAATACGGAAGAAACTGGATTCAAGCGCAACAGTTCTCAACAATCTGAAGATCAACAACAGGCTTTTCGATATGGAAAATATCGACTCCAAAACACTTTCGAAACTCACTGAGCTGGAAACTCAGAAAGCAGAACTGACGACAAAGATAAAATCTCTGGATAACATCAGATCATCCGTCAATACCAATAATATAGAGCGGCTGATCAGCCTTAATCTCGCAGGAATTGAAGACGGCAGTTTCAACGCATCCGTTTCTGAGTTGAAAGCGCTGTATGCAAAAAGACGCGAGATGGCACAGATCTATACGCCCAACTCGGAGCCAATGCGCGAGATCAACAGATTGATCAACGAAGCAAAATCAACCTCACAAAACGGACTGCAGAAGTATTTTCAGGGTTATTATGACAAGCTTTCACTTTTGAATGCAGATATTGGAAAAATAGATCAGGATCTGGTCACTCTTCCTGAGAAGCAGCGGATCTATCTGGATGCTCAGCGTGGCTATAACATCATAGAAAACACCTACAATACGTTGCTGAGCGAGCAGGCAAAGTCTCAGATGCGCGTGGCTACCAATCAAAGCAATCTCAATATTATTGATCCTGCAAAGAATCTCGGGCAGGGTCCTATTGCGCCCGATGTGAAGGCGACGCAGATGCAGATCATTGGCGGTTTGCTGCTATTTCCGCTCATCTTCCTTGTTTTGGGAGAATTATTGGATAACAAGATCAGAAATATCAAAGAACTTCTGACCGCAACCAGGATTCCGCTTCTTGGTGTGGTAGGACACAACAATTATGATAATAATCTGACGGTTCTGGAAGAACCAAAATCATCTATTTCAGAGGCTTTCCGCGCAATACGTGCCAATCTCAGATTCCTTTTTGACGAAGAGCAGCAGAGCAAAGTTATTCTCGTGACCTCGTCTATCAGTGGTGAAGGCAAGACCTATGTTTCCATAAATATTGCCTCTGTATTGGGACTTAGCGGGAAAAAAGCGGTGCTTCTGGGGATGGACCTTAGAAAACCGAAAATTTTCGGTGATTTTAAAATCAATAATAAAAATGGTATTTCCAACTACCTTACCGGCCAGGTAGAGCTGGAAGATATTATCAACCATACCAGCATTCCGGGATTGGATGTAATAACATCCGGGCCCATACCTCCAAATCCCTCCGAACTTTTGATGAGCGACAATAACATGAAGTTTATAGAAAGACTGAAGGAAATCTACGAATACGTCATTATAGACTCGCCGCCGGTTGGATTAGTAGCGGATTCTTTTGAATTGATTAAAAAAGCAGATACTACAATCTACGTCGTGCGCCACGAGTATACCGAAAAACATATGCTGAGGATGATATCCGAGAAATACTTCAACAAAGAGGTAGTAAATCTCGGTTTGGTTTACAATGACTTCAGCGTGAAGCAAGGTTATGGCTACGGTTACGGCTATGGATACGGCTATGGCTACGGTTATGGCTACGGCTATTTTGATGAGGATAAAAATTACAAAGAACCAACAATTATAAAAATTAGGAACAAACTGAAAATGTTTTTCAACAGAAAATAGAAGCCTTTATTAAGGCTTTTGTTTTTTTCGGCAGACTATTTTGGACATCTGTTCGTTTTTATAACAATAAATTATATTTTTCCGCACTTATTTAACTTAACATTAAGAAGTTGCTTAAAGTAAAAATGTTTTATATTTGCACCAAATTTTGAATAAAAGATGTTCTCTTAAATTAAGATGAAGAAAGAATTAACTTATACTTTTGTCGCTATATTTTGTTTTCTGAATTTTGCCAGGGCACAAAGACACGAACTCGGAGTCCAGATGGGTATGAGTAATCTCGTTGGGGATATCGGGCGTACCAATTATGTGCTCCAAAAACCAATCGGAAGCGTCTCAGATTACGGACTTCCTTTCTATGGCGGCATTCTTTACAGGATGAATTTTAATCCTTATCAAACCATAAGGCTGAATCTTGGATACAGCAACATCCAGTTTGATGACAGGTATGCAAAGGAAAACTACAGAAGAATGAGACAGCTGAGAGGTACCAATTCCGTATTCTCCGCAGACTTACTTTTTGAATACAACTTTTTACCGGTCAATGATGAGCAGGTAAGTATGCTGAGCCCGTACATTTTTGGCGGTGTATCAGGATTATATATGAATGCTGCAAAACCGGAACTCACAATCAACTCCGCAACAGATGTGGAAGTGCAGTACAGACAGGATAAATCTTTTACAATGGCGATTCCTTTTGGAGTCGGACTCAAATATAAATTTAATTATAACTGGGCTCTTTCCGGAGAATTTACTTTCCGGCCCACCTTCTCAGACAAGGTAGATTACAGTATACTGGAGGAGAAAGATGTGACCGTGAGAAGTACTGCATTGGGAGACGAGCAGACTGCAGCTATCGTACAGGGCTTCATCCAGCAGAGGACTATTGGTAATCCCAACTCAAAAGACTGGATCAATTCTGCAACGCTGATATTATCTTATTCTTTCGGAAGACCGCCTTGCTATTGTAAATAATGATTATGCAGGATTTAAAAACACTTATTAATAAAGATAAACTTCCGCAGCACGTTGCTGTTATCATGGATGGTAACGGAAGATGGGCAAAATCCAGAGGCGAGGAAAGGACTTTTGGACACAAAAATGCCATCACTGCAGTCCGCAATGTGATCAATGCATGCAACGAGATTCATATTCCATATCTTACATTGTACACCTTTTCTTCGGAAAACTGGAACAGGCCAAAGGAAGAAGTGGATACACTCATGAATCTCTTGTCAGAAACACTATTGCTGGAGGCAGAAGAGATTTTCACCAAAGGACTTAGAATGCATGTCGTAGGAGATATCAACCAGCTGCCGGATCTTGTGAGAGACCAGCTTCTGAATGTGATAGATCTTACGAAAAATAATAAAAACGGAAATCTGATCCTTGCCCTGAACTATGGCTCGCAGAAGGAAATCCTGAAAGCAGTAAAGGAAATTGCCCGGGAGGTAAAAGAAGGTAAGCTGAGCATTGATCATATAGATGAAAAATGTTTTGAAGACCATCTTTACACCAAAGATTTTCCTCAGGTAGATCTTATGATAAGAACCAGCGGCGAAGTGCGTATCAGTAATTTTCTTCTGTGGCAGATTGCCTACGCAGAATTACAGTTTCTAGACGTGCTCTGGCCGGATTTTACAAAAGATACATTCTTCCAGTGCATATTAGATTATCAGAATAAGGAAAGAAGATACGGAAAGACAAGCGAACAGCTTACTTCATAAATATATTTAGAAAAGAGAACTTCAATAAGAATGAGATTAAGAATTATACCCGTTATTTTGTTAACAGCATCTGTGTATTTCAATGCACAAGTTGTTCCACAGGGTACCAATGCAGAAAATACCGAACTTACACCCAACCAAAACCAAGAATATGTCCTTAAAGATATAGTAGTAGACGGTGTCAAAAGATACACGCCTGCTCAGATTTTGCGTTTTACAGGTTTGGTGAAAGGTGAGAAGTTGGAAATCCCGGGGCAGAGAGTCAGCAATGCAATCAAAAAGCTATGGGAAACACAGTCTTTTTCTAAAGTAGAAGTCTATATCCAGGATGTTGAAGGACAGAATGTGGTGCTGCAGTTTGCTTTGCAGGATCTTAAAGAACTGGGCGAAGTCAAATTCACCGGTAAAGGAATAGGTAAGTCCAAAAATGAAAAACTCATCAAGGACAACAATCTAAAACCGGGTACCAAAATTAACAATAATCTGGTTTCCAGCCTGCAGAACAAAATTCCCCAGGAATATATTGCCAAAGGTTTTGCTGATGCCAAAATTAATATCGAAGAAAAAGCCAATGGTGGAGATTCCAACCTGGTAGATTGGACGATAGAAGTGGAGAAAGGCAAAAAAGTCAAGATCGATAAAATTGATTTTGAAGGAAATGCAAGTGTGACAGACAGAAAACTGAGAAAAAACGGTTTCAAAGATACCAAGCAGAAGAGATTCTTGCTGGGAATTCTAAAACCTTCTAAGTTTGTTCAGGATAAATATGATGAGGACAAGAAAAACCTGATCAGCTATTATAACTCTTTAGGTTTCCGGGATGCAGCCATCGTTTCTGACTCGGTGACCAGAAGCAAAAAAGGTTATAATATTAATGTAAAACTTAATGAAGGAAAGAAATACTACATCGGGGATATCAACTTCATTGGTAATACAACCTTCACAACAGAGTTTTTACAGAGAATTTTGGGCTATAAAACCGGAGATATCTACGATGCCGTTGGATTTAACAAAAAAGTGGGAGACGACGGTGGAAAAGAAGATGATTCCGATATCAAGTCCATTTATATGAACAACGGATTCCTGTTCTCCAATGTAACACCGATAGAAAAATCTGTAAAAGGAGATTCTATCAATCTGGAAATCAGAATCAATGAAGGAGAAAAAGCAACATGGAACCGTGTCACATGGTCTGGTAATACCACTACTCATGACCACGTCATCCTGAGAGCACTGAGAACAAAACCAGGCGCTTTGTTTGCAAAAACAGATATCAAAAGAACTTATTTTGAACTCGCGGGAATGCAGTTCTTTGATCCACAGCAGATCGGGACAGATGTGAAACCAAATCCTCAGGATAATACCGTGAATATGCACTGGACACTTGTGGAAAAAGGATCTTCTCAGGTTCAACTGCAGGCCGGCTACGGTGGTGGGTCCTTCATCGGAACACTTGGTTTGACTTTTAACAACTTCTCACTTAGAAACTTCCTAAAGCTGAAAGACTTTAAACCAGTACCGCAGGGTGACGGGCAGACTTTGTCGCTTCAGGCACAGGCAGGACAATATTTTACCAATTATAGTGTTTCATTTACAGAACCTTGGGTTTTCGGTACAAGACCGACGGCACTTAGTGTAGGATTTAATTATTCAAACGTTAACTATTCACTCTCAACAGGTGATCAGAAAATGGATATCTTCTCGGCAACAGCAGGACTTACAAGGTTGTTGAAGTGGCCGGATGATTATTTCTCACTTTACACAGGGATTCAGTTTCAAAGTTATAACTTCAGCAACTATCCGTTTAATTTCGGTGATGTTGTGGAAAATAACGGTAGTACAAAATCCTTCAGTTTCAACATCGGTCTTAGCAGGAGTTCTGCCGGATTGGATCCTGTCTTCCCGACTTATGGTTCCAATGTAGAAGCATCTTTGAAATTTACACCGCCATATTCATTATTCAGCGACAAAGATTATGCTAATATGAGTACTTTGGACAAGTACAAATGGATGGAATTTTATAAAGTTAAATTGAAAGCAGATTTCTATAATGAAGTGATTGGCAAATTGGTTCTTAGAACCACCGGAGAAATGGGTTACCTCAATGGTTACAGCAAAGAACTCGGTCCACCGCCATTTGAAAGATATTATGTCGGAGGTGTCGGATTGTTCAACGGTAGATTTGACGGTAGAGAATTGGTGCCTTTGAGAGGTTATGAAAATGCTTCATCTACAGGTTTCAGTCCATCTTCAACTTATGACATCACGCCATACGGAGGTGCTACAATTTATAACAGATTTGCAGCAGAACTTAGATACCCGATTTCTATGAATCAGACCGCTAAGATCTTTGTATTGACTTTCGTAGAAGCAGGAAATGCCTGGAACAGTTTCGGAACTTACAATCCGTTCAAGCTGAAGAGATCAGCAGGTCTTGGTATCAG
Organism: Bacteroidota bacterium; assembly: GCA_037033105.1. GTDB lineage: Bacteria > Bacteroidota > Bacteroidia > Flavobacteriales > Weeksellaceae > Epilithonimonas. The sequence continues at coordinate 229,882 of JAZBLF010000006.1, read as the reverse complement.
AGTATCGATGTCAGCATTTGGATTGATAGGATTTGACTTCGCTTACGGATTCGATAAAACACTGGGCAGCCAGGAACCTTCAGGATGGCAACAGCATTTCTTGATGAATCAACCATTATAAAATAATTTTTTTATTTTTATACGATGAAAAAAATAGTATTATTATTAACGATAGTCTTTACCATAGCACAGATCTCCGCACAAAAAATAGGCGTGGTAGATACCAATTACGTACTCAGCAAACTGCCGCAGTATAAAGAGGCAGAAGAAAGACTCAATAAGCAGGTGACACAGTGGCAGGGCGATCTGCAGCGGTTGCAGGCAGAATATGAAAGAAAAAGAGAAGCCTTTGAAAATGAAAAAGTACTTCTTGTAGGCGATCAGCTGAAACTGAGAGAGAAGGAAGTGGTAGATTTGGAAACAAATATCCGCAACACAATCGGCGCAAGATTTGGATCCAACGGAGAAGTAAATCAACTGAGATCAAACCTTACAAAACCTTATCAGGATCAGATCTGGAATGCGATCAAAACCGTTTCTACAAAGAATAATCTCGGTATCGTTCTGGATAAAAGCAACAATATCAGCGTAATCTTCTTAGACAAAAAATACGATTACACAGAGGCTGTTCTCAATCTTTTAGGAAAAAGCACACCTAAAGTGGAAGAAAACAAAAATAATACGCGCCCCGGCTTTAACAATCGTGGAAAATCCGAGTCTAAAACAAAAGGCGCACAGCAGAAAAGATCAAAATCTGCCAGCAGCCAGGAACTTCAAAGTAATTAATCTTAAACATAATTATAAACATATCTTTTTAAAATGAACAAATTAAATGTATTATTAGTAGCCGTTGTAATGGTTTTTGCAACAGGATTTGCACAAGCTCAGAAAATAGCTTCTGTTGATATCAATGCAATCTTTACCTCAATGCCGGAAATGAAGGCACTTGATTCTCAATTGCAGACTCTACAGACTGCAAAACAGGGAGAATTGGAAAAACAGGGAAAATCTCTTCAGGACTTGATGGCAAAATACCAAAAAGAAGCTGCTACACAAACTCAAGCAATAAACGAAACAAGAAGTCAGGAAGTTCAGAAACTTCAGGACAACCTTCAGCAATTATATGCTGCTGCTCAGAAAGATATCGCTGAAAAAAGAGATGCAGGTCTCGCTCCAATTGAGAAGAAAATCAATGATGCCATCGCTAAAGTTTCAAAAGCTGCAGCTTATGACTTCGTATTTGATGCTTCCAGCCCGGCTTTAGTTTACAAAGCAGGAACAGATGCAACTCCGGCAGTTAGAAAAGAACTAGGTCTTTAAGATAAAGACAAGAAAATAACCGAAACCGCTCTTTTTACGGAGCGGTTTTTTTATTTTTGCACTATGGAAAAAGAATTTTCATCTACCGTCAAAATCCGTTTCGCCGATTGTGATCCTATCGGGCATCTCAACAATGTCAAATACCTCGAGTATATGCTCAATGCCAGAGAAGACCACGTGGAACAGAACTACGGATTTACATACGAACAGTATACTAGGGAAACCGGCTGCACCTGGGTTACAATCCAGAACGAGATCGCGTACCTCAAGGAAGTACGGTATAATTCGACAGTTGAAATTACCAGCAAAACCATTGCTGTAGACGACATCACGGCCGTGGTAGAATTGCTGATGAAGGATGAGAAAGGCCGTGTCCACGCTGTGTTTTGGCTGACGGTGATTTACTTCAATATGAAAACCAGAAGAGCGGAGAAAATGCCGGAAACTACACTGGATAAGTTTGCACATTTTCTTATAGAAATAGACCATAAAACTTTTAAAGAGCGCGTTGCTTTTTTCAGAAGTCAAAATAAGATCAGATAAATCACAATGAAAAGAATATTAGTAGTTGGCGGAAATGGCCAATTGGGACACTGTCTTCAGAAATTAGCTCCAAAATATCACAACGTTTTCGATTTCAATTTTACGGGATCGCAGGCTTTGGATATCACAGACATATCTCAGATCGAAAGAGAGTTTGAAGAGTACAAACCCGATTTTGTGATCAATGCGTCAGCCTACACAGCTGTAGATTTAGCTGAGCAGGAGCAGGACAAGGCTTTTGCTGTGAATGCTGAAGCTGTCGGTAATCTGGCGGAAGTTTCTAAGGAACACAACGCCGTTTTGATTCATGTTTCTACAGATTACGTTTTTGATGGCGAGACCAATCTCAGTTATTCTGAGGACGATTTTACAGATCCAATCGGCGTCTACGGCGCATCCAAAAGAAAAGGAGAAGAGCTGGCTCTGGAAAACAATCCGGAAACTGTGATTCTCAGAACATCGTGGCTTTATTCAGAGTTCAATAAGAATTTTGTGAAAACGATGCTGCACCTTTTTACAGTCAAAGATGAATTGGGAATTGTAGGTGATCAGTATGGTCAGCCAACCAATGCCAACGACCTTGCGGAAGCTATTATGGACATCATTGAAACTGAAAATAAAAAGTTCGGGATTTACCATTTCTCAAATTATCCTGAAACAACGTGGTTTGATTTTGCTAATAAAATAAAAGAATTTTCCGGTTCCGGCGTTATATTAAAATCAATCACGACGGAAGAATTTCCAACACCTGCCAAACGCCCAAAAAGAAGCACGATGTCTTTAGACAAAATCGAAAAAGATTACAACATAGAACCAAAACACTGGGAAAACAGCCTTCAGGATTGTGTAGAAATCCTAACATCAACCCATGCGTAAACTCTTATTTTTAATTACCGTTCTTTGCTTCCAGTGGTTTCAGCTTCAAATTGTTACCTTGAACAAAGTTGAAAAAACAAACGAAAACAAAGACAAGATTTTTTATAAAATCAACGAGCCTTCACGATCCGAATTTTTGGGTGAGATCCTTGTGAGTTCCTATTCCAATGATGATGTGGCGGTCTTCGGTGATATTTATAAAAAAGCAAAACAGATTGGTGCCAACTCCTTCAGTTTAAAACCACTTGAAAATGTAGACGGGACAATCCAGAATTTCAATCCTTCATATTACATTTTCAATCTTTATTATACCGGTTTAGAAAGCATTCCATCGGAAGAGAACGTGGCTTATCTTGTTTCATCTTCGGAAAAGATGCAGAAAATCAATATTAATAACAAGGCGACGGAATTGCAGCCCAGAAGTTTTATCAGACTCAATCTGAACGACAATGAAATTATGTCAGTCTCTACCAGAAAATTGCTGGGTTCTACGGTAAAATTGTCAGCTAAATCCGGACAGCCTTCTTTGTACCTTGCTTTGACAGATTTCAAAATTCGCAGCAACGACAGTGTCTACGGCGGTGTCAACCTCAAATCCGGCGATATTACAGGATTGGAAAAATCGTTTGGTATGTTTTTGACTACAATCTATTCAGAACAGAAAAAGGATTAATGTTAATAAGTAGTGACATACAAAGTACTTATTTTCATAATAAAATTTATTAACTTTATATAAGCAGATTTCAGAATCGGGTATTTGTAATTCTCAACACTCAAATCACTAGTCTAAATCTAAACACTATTGGAAGAATTTTTTGAAAACGAACTTGCTAGAAAGTTCGAAGAAATGATAGAGAATAATGATGAATTCTATTTCGATACCGAAGAGTATATAGAAATAATCATCTATTATCTGGAACTCGGAGACTACAGCTATGCAGAAATGGCCGTAAACCACGCTCTGAAAATACATCCAAACTCCCTAGAGGTCAAAACCAAGCAATTGGAAGTTTTCCTGGAGCTGGAACGTTATACAAAGGCTAAAGAACTGATCGATGAGTTGCATCAGTCCTCTTTGGAAGATACAGACTTTCTCGTCTGTTGTGCAAAATATTACTCAAACCTCGGAAATCCGAAAAAATCAATCGAATATTGCCAGAAAGCTTTGGAACTGGAAGAGGAGGAGAATTTCCTTCACAACTTCATAGCCGACGAATATGTCAATCTGGATGACCCTTTCAATGCGCTCAAGCATTATACATCAGCTCTTGAGCATGATCCGTACGACGATTATTCCCTGGAAAATCTGATGCTCTGCTACAGCAAGCTCAACCGTTCTCAGGAAGCACTGGATTTCCTGAACCAGTATCTGGACAAGTTCTCGTTCTCAGAAACAGGATGGTACGAGTACGGCCAATTCCACTTCAACAAGAAGAACTATGCAGAAGCCATCAGAGGCTTCGATTATCTCCTGGCTATCAACTCCCAGGCAGTAGGCGTCTATGCCAACAAAGCAGCGTGCTATGAGGCGATAGGCGAGTGGGACAAGGCCATTGCAGTGTACGAAGAAATGCTGGAACTGGAGTATACCAAGGCGTTTACATTCTACAAAATCGGGCTTTGCCTCAAGGAAGCTAAAAAACTGGTTCCCGCGCTGACGGCGTTCCAGAAATCGCTGAGAGAAGATCCGCAATTTTACCTTGCAATGATGGAGCAGTCCTTCATCTACGAAGAACTGGGAAATCCAAAAGAAGCACTCTATTTCGCACAGGAAGCCACAGCGCTCAGCGAGGGCAATGTAGAATTTCAGAAGCGCCTGGCGTTTTTATACATTACCTGCGGCGACTATGAGCAGAGTCTTAACTGCATGAAAAAGCTGACCGAAGCCGAGCCCAAAAGGTTCTACAACTGGTATGCCTATTCAGAAGTGCTGATGCTGATTGGCGAATATGAAGAAGCCGTAACGGTCCTGGAAAATGCGCTCAAAGCACACCCGCGCGCCGAGTTGTACTACCAGCTCAGCAACTGCTATCTTCACCTGAAAAATGAAGCTAAAGGGATCGCAATGTTGGAAAAAGCTTTGGAACTGGACTCTACGCTCAGCAAAGATATGCAGCAGAAATATCCATCGATAAAAGAACAGGTCAAAAAGATAAAGGCAAAAAAGAAATAAAATGAAAGCTCAGATCCGTCTGGGCTTTTTCGTTTTTAGGAGCCGGGAACCTGCTTTCCGCTGTATCTTTTGCTCTTCGTACCTCATCACAAAAGGATGCCGCTTCAATCAGGGCTATGGGCTTTGTCATCATCAGAAATTCCGGCATTTAATTAAAATCAATTTAGAATTGTCGCCATAAAAAGTCTCAGGACGAAGGTCGTTTGGTAGAAAAAAAAATAGAAACCAATAAGGAACAAGCTCAGAAGAGCGACCCGTAAACTGATCCTTCTATAACTCTCTATTCATCGGACTTCTCAGAAACAGTCAACGGGAGCGGATGCGCGAGCCGATCTGTCCGCACAGATAAAGTCGCGCATCCGCACAGACGAAGCAACGCATCCGCACAGATCCGAAATCGTTAGATCAGTAAACCTGAACTTAATAAAGGCGGAGTGAATTTCCTTATTTTAAAACCTTAACAGGCTGCGGTTTGCTCCTCAAAAATATTAAGCCAGCCAAGATAACCAAAGCGCCACAAGATTGTTGCACCGTCAGCTGCTCGCCATCCAAAATTCCCCAAATGATTGCCACGATCGGCATCAGCAAAGTTACAGTAGAAGCAAATAAAGGCGTAGAAATACTCAGTAATTTGTAATTCATCATCATCGCCAATCCGGTTCCGAAAACCGATAGCATCGCCACAAAACCCAATCCTTCCAGTGTTCCGCGATTCAGACTCAGGTCTCTAAAAAATCCTGACAGAACCAAAGCAATTAATGACGGTAGAAACAAAACAAAAGAAAAAACATATGCTGACATCAGAATCGCAGGCACCTCGTGCAACTTAGATTTCACAGTCGTTGTACTAATGGCGTACAATAATGTAGCAAGGAGCAGCAGCAAAATAGGGTAGATTTTGATTGCTCCACTTTCACCACCACCCAAAGCCAATATGCAAGCACCCGTAAAGCTGATGAGAACACCCAGCAACTGCCTTTTGGTGGTCGAGAATTTCCAAACCAGAGAACCCACAATAATCACAAATATCGGCATCATAGAATTGATGATTCCGGCAATGCTGCTGCTGATCTCAGTCTCTGCCATCGGGAATAGAAACATCGGGACAAAACTTCCTGTCAATCCTGCAATTACCAGCCATTTCAAATGCCGTTTGGGAAACAGTTTCCTCTTTGAGATGGCATAAGGCATCAGAACAATTCCCGAAATAAGAACCCGCAGAGCGCCCACCTCATAAGGATTGAAATGTTCCAGAGATTTTTTGATGAGTATAAAAGAGGAACCCCAGATTAGAGATAATAAGATGAGGAGAATCCATTTTTGTCGTTCTGCTGTCAAGAGATTTGTTGTTTTAAAATATTAAGGTAATCAAGTTTCGGGATCATTTTGGCACCCAGACTTTCCAGATGTTCAGAATGGATCTGGCAATCGATCAGTTCCCACTCATTCTGATATTTTCTTGTAAAATGGATAAATCCGGCCTTTGAGGCATTAGAAACTTTCGCAAACATACTTTCGCCACATAATACATTTCCGACCTGTATCCCATAAAATCCGCCAACCAATTCGCCGTTTTGCCAGACTTCAAAACTGTGTGCTTTCCCGGCTTGATGAAGTTTTAAGAAGGAAGAAATCAGTTCTTCATTGATCCAGGTGCCGTCCTGATCTTTCCGTTCCGCCATTTTACAGTTCCTCATCACATCCTCAAAACATTGATTTTCCGTAAATTCAAAGACGTTATCTCTCAAGATTTTCTTCATCGATTTTGAGATTATGATTTCCTTTGGAAAAAGTACAAATCTCGGATCAGGGCACCACCAAAGGATTTCTTCACCTTCATTATACCAGGGAAAAAGTCCCAATTGATAAGCAAACCAAAGCCTTTCCGGTTTCAGATCGCCGCCAATGGCCATCAGACCGCCATCAGAATCATAGAATTTCGGGTCTGGAAAAGAGATATCTTTTGGGTCTAAACGAAACATTTTTTTGGAATATATTAGTTTTATTTCTCGAAGATTATACAGATTCATTTAAATACATATCTGCTCAATCTGCAAAATCTGCGAGAGAATATATTTTTATCTGATTTTAATATCATCAATTGATTTGATAAAACCTTGTCTGATGCTTTCATAATCCTCGTGCTTGCCATTTCTCACTACCCATTTTCCGGCAACGACAGTTCCCAGCAAATGAGAAGAGTCAGACGAATAAACGATCGTATTGCAGAGGTTTTTGAGAGAAGAAGTCGCAATCAAAGGCGCTTTTGCATCAATAATGACGGCATCAAAACTCTGTCCGACCTTGAAGAAATTATTATTCTCAAAAGCCATAGATTTTCGTCCAGATTTCCAGGCTGTCTTCAAAGCATTGAAACCACTGTCACCCAGATTCGGCTGGAAGAAAGTGTCACGTCGGTGCGTATGAATCCGTTGTCCGTAATCCAGAATGCGCAGATCCTCCAAAGGATTCAGGCAAATCTGACTGTCCGTTCCAATAGACCAGTTGCCGCCAAAATTCTGATAATCCTTAAAACGGAATCTTCCATCACCCAAATTACCTTCCGTCGACGGGCAAAGAACGATGTTAGCGCCAGATTTTGCAATGCCTTCAACCTCGTTTTCCTGCAAATGTGTACAGTGAATTAGGTTAAAATTTCCGTTGACATCACAATTTTCCAATAGCCATTCAGCCGGTCTTTTGCCGTAAAAATCGGCGCAGTCTTTGATTTCTTTCAACTGTTCCGCGATATGGATATGAAACGGATAATCTTTCGCCAGCAAAGAAGATTCTATCAAATCCTCTTTCTGTACAGCTCTCAAAGAATGCGAACCAACTGCCAGATTGGCTTTGTCATAAAACTTTATCGACTGTTTAGAAGCTTCCAGCAATTGATAATAATCCTCAATATTCTTAGAAATAAATCGTCTCTGCAGATCATAAGATTCAGTTCCAAAATTACCCTTCTGATAAAACATCGGAATCAGCGTAATTCTAATTCCGGCTCTTTTTGCAGCAGCCACCAGTCTTTCGCCCATTTCGGAAAGATTTTGATACGCTTTACCGTCTTTATCGTGATGCACATAATGGAACTCTGCCACCGATGTATAACCGTTTCGCAGCATTTCAGCGTACAGCATTGCCGCCACATCTTCCATCTGTGCAGGCGAGAGCGAGAGAGCAATTCTGTACATCGCATCGCGCCAGCTCCAGAAATCATCCGGAACTTCCGAGCCTTCAAAATATTCAGCCAAACCGCACATAGCATACTGAAAAGCGTGCGAATGCGCATTCTGAAATCCTGGCAAAACATAGCCGTCAATATATTCGCCTTCAGGTTTTTCTACGGTTTTCAGTTCAGCGATATTTCCGGCGGCGTCCAGCTTTACAAAAGCATTTTCCATCCAGCCGTTTTCCGTCAGTAATCCTTTGAATGTGTACATTATTTAAGTGATAGTTTTTTTGTTTACAGTGGTCAGGCTGAGGCTCTCGAAGCCATTTTTAATTTTTCGGGCAGCTTTTCCGCCTTCCGCTCCCAATCTTTTTTGCAGAATGTTCCCAGTTCAATAGAACGCAAGTACACGCAAAAAAGGATTTCCGCTCAAGTCGGGCTGCGGATTCAACATAATTTCAAATTTGTCATAGAGTCCAATTGTGTCATTCTGTAGGAATCTCAACAGTTTAGATCCTACGGAATGACAACCAGATGTAAGTAATAAAATTAAACCACCTGCGTTTCTTCAATTAGTTTCAAAAACATTCCTTTCAAAACCGCTTTGATTTTCTCCGCATTCTCCTCATCATAAAGCGTTTCCGAAGAATCCATATAATTCATCTTGCACATCTCCAGTTGCAGAGCGTGGATGTTTTCTTCAGGTTTTCCAAAACTTCTTGTAATGTAACCACCTTTGAACGGATGATTGTGAGAGAACCCATAACCGTTATTTTGCAAAGAATCGATTGTAGATTTTATCAAATCAGAGCTTGCCGATGTTTCATCGTTATCGCCTAGAATCAAATCCGGAAAATCCTCAGAACGAATTCCCGGAACAGATTTCCTGATAGAATGCGCATCAAATAGCAATACTTTCCCAAATTTAGCTTTTGTTTCCAGCAAAAGTTCATTCAGTTTTTCGTGATAAGGCTTATGAAAATGCTCTACGCGTCGCAAAATTTCTGTAGTGTCCGGGATATAATCATCCTTATAAATGGCGTTTCCGTTAAAATCTGTCACAGTTACAACATCCGTAATGACTCTTCCGTCATTATAAAGCGGCTGATTCCTGGGATCTCTGTTCAAATCCACCACCCATCTGCTGTAATTGGCTTTGATAATGGTAATTCCCAGATCCGTAGCAAAACCGTAAAGTTTGTCGATGAACCAATCTGTGTCGTCCAAATTTTCAGCAAGTTTGGGATTCATCAGAGACCTGATATCTTGCGGAATAAAAGTCCCGGCGTGAGGAACACTGATGATAATGGGAACTCGTGGAAGAGTAGGTTCGATTATTTTAAAAATCTCCATAGGCAGTTTCAAGATGGAAATATAAAAAGAATCCCTGCATCTTTGTTAAGAAATGCAGGGAAATATGATTAAATTCTTCTAAATATTAGAATGGCAAATCGTCATCTTCGTCTTCTGCGAATACGTTTTTGTTCTCAGCAGATGACTGACCCTGATTTGGAGCAGCTTCCGTAGGCTCATTGAAATCAGAAGAAGCCTCTTTTTCCATTCTCCATCCTACGATAGAGTTGAAATATTTCACTTCGCCCTGTGGACTTGTCCATTCTCTGCCTCTGATATTGATGTGCACTTTCACTTTATCACCAACTTTGTGAGCGCTGAGCAAGTCAACTTTATCCTGCGTGAATTCAATATTAATAGGTTGTGGATATTGTTCTTCAGTCAAAAGAACTAGTTCTTTTTTTTGAAATCCGCTTGCAAATGTTTGTAAATCAGAAATCTTCTTGATCGTTCCTGTTAATTCCATGTCTCGAAAATGTTTTAAGATTGTAAAGGTAATAAAAACTATTGAAGTGATCAGAAACCGATGCTGTAAAAAACTTTAAAAAAATATTGAATTTAGTTTGGAGGGAATTGGAAAAGGTTCTATATTTGCACTCACCAAAACGAAAGAAAAGAAGTTCTTAAAAATAATGCGGATGTGATGTAATTGGTAGCCATGCCAGACTTAGGATCTGGTGCTTCACCGCGTGGGGGTTCGAGTCCCTTCATCCGCACAACAGAAAAATTTCTAAGTAATTAGGAATTTTTTTTATGCGAAAATAGCTCAGCTGGTAGAGCACGACCTTGCCAAGGTCGGGGTCGCGGGTTCGAGTCCCGTTTTTCGCTCCACCTGCCCTGGTGGTGGAACTGGTAGACACGCAGGACTTAAAATCCTGTATCTTCGGATGTACGGGTTCAAGTCCCGTCTGGGGTACAAAATACGACTGTTAATCTTTGATTAGCAGTCTTTTTTGTTTTATAGATAAAATGGCCAACAAAAAAACCAGACCGTAAAACAACGTCTGGTTTTTTTAATCTTGAGTGATTGTTTCCTTTTATTTTAAAAGCGCATTGAAGGTGTCTCCTTGTCTGATGTCGCCTGTATTATAACCTTTCATAAACCATTCCTCTCTTTGTGCAGAAGAACCGTGTGTAAAGCTTTCCTGGTTCACATAACCCTGGCCTCTCTTTTGGATGTTATCGTCGCCTACAGCAGCTGCTGCGCTCATTGCTTCTTGGATATCGCCCGGCTCCAAAACTTTCTCACGGTCATCAGTTTTTTTTGCCCAGAGTCCAGCGTAAAAATCGGCCTGTAATTCTGTGGCTACGGAAACTTTGTTCATCTCGGTTTCAGAGTATTTTCCTCTCAGCTGATTTACTTTTTGGGTGGTTCCAAGTAAGGTTTGGATGTGATGGCCGTATTCGTGACCAAGCACGTATGCTACTGTAAACTCTCCAACTTTGGCTCCGAATTTCTGCTGAAGCTCATTAAAGAAACTCATATCCATGTAGATTGTCTGGTCTGCCGGGCAGTAGAAAGGTCCCATTTCGGACTGTGCCGGTCCGCAGCCAGACTCTGTTCCGTTTTCAAAAAGGACTACTTTTGCTGGTGAAAACTGGATTCCGTTTTCCCGAAAAATTGCGGTCCACGTGTCTTCATTTTCTTTTGTCAGCATGCTGACGAATTCCCGGATGTTGAGTTCTTCTTTGGAAAGGTCTCGTTGTTCGGTCTGTTGTTGAGAGCTGCTGCTGTTGTTGAGGATCGCCGATGGGTCGCCGCCCAGAAAGAACACAATTGCCGCTACAATGATGGTGCCTAGTCCGCCGCCGACCAGCATCCCGCCGCCGCCGGAGCCACGTCTGTCATCTACATTGTCGCTTCTGTCGTTTGTCCATTTCATATCTGTATATTTTTATTAAAAGTAATCAATTCTTTTTGATAATGTCATTATTTTTTGGGAATGGGTTGATGATAGCCCTGATGGAAACGGCATCCTTTTTTGTTTTTTGAACGACTCGTTTGTTTTGAAATGACGGGCGTGAGGAAAACAAAAAAGATATAGTGGACAGCAGGTTCCCGGCTCCTAAAAATATGACATTTCGTATTTCTAATTTGATCTGTTGTTGAAGTCTATCATTTTCAGTGCCGTAACTGCGGCTTCTACACCTTTATTTCCCAGGCTGCCACCGCTTCTGGCGATGGACTGTTCTTTGTTGTCATCTGTCAGAACGCAGAAAATAGCCGGTGTTTCGGTCAAAATGTTACAGTCTTTTATGCCTTGTGTAACGCCGGAACAGACGAATTCGAAATGGGGTGTCTCTCCGCGGATGACGTTGCCTATTGCGATCACAGCGGCAAACTTGTTGGATTTACATAGCTTCATCGTCGCATAGCTGAGCTCGAATGCACCGGGAACGTAGTAGATGTGTATGTTTTCTTCTTTGATACCTTCGGCTTTGAGCGTTTCCAGAGCGCCGTTTCGGAGGTTGTAGGTGATAAAGTCGTTCCACTCAGAAACAACAATGCCGATTGAATATTCATCGGCATTGGATATGTTGAGTGGCTTGTAATCGGAAAGATTTACCGTTGCCATATTTTTATATTTTAATAATATTTTGTCATTTCTATGAATGCATCGGACTGGCCGTTGTCGTAATCCTGATATTTTTCGTCGATAGCAGAGAAATATTTTTTAGCATCTGCATTTTTCTTAAGAGCCAAAGCCAGCATTCCTGCTTTTTTGGTGAAATAGTAAGAAGTGTACGCATCATCTGAAGCAGAGGAAGCTTTGTCTGCCATTGAAAGGGCATCATCGCTTTTATTCAGGTTGGCAAGGCAATCTGCCATTGCGCCGTATTTCAGGGCTACAAGTACTTTGTTGTTAGAACTGAAGTTGGCTAAAAGATCGTAAGCTTTCTGGTAATGTCCTTTTTTGAATTCGATCAATCCGGCATTGTAAGCGGCTAATTTACCAGCTTTTGTGCTGCCATACTGCTCATAAGTTCCTAGAAATCCTGGATTGGCCACAGATTTGCCGCCAAGTGCAAGGTCTTCTTTGCCTTCAGCTAAGTTTTTCTGAGCAGAAAGATAACTTTTAGTAGCTTCCTCGTTTTTTGGGCCGATGATGAACTGCTGATAGCCGAACCAGCCTAGTACTGCAACGATTAAGATTCCGAATCCAATGCTTAAAACTTTAGCATTTTTTTCCAGAAATCCTTCAATATTAAGTGCTTCTTTATCAAGATCTCTAAAGAATTCTACGGTTTCTTTTCCTTCTTGTTCGTTTTTTTTGTTATGTAGATCTGCCATAATTTTTTAGTAAATGAAGTGCAAATTTAATGTTTTAGTTTTGATTTGCAAATCTTTTTTCGGTATAAAAATTCTTTAATAATTGAGGATTGAATAGACTTCTGCACCAAATTTTGACAATCTCTCTTCACCATTCAGATCTTTTAAATCAATAAGAAAACTGAATTGTGTTGGGATTGCGCCTTGCTTTGCCACCAATTTTGCAGCAGCTTCTGTGGTGCCGCCCGTTGCCAGAAGGTCATCGTGGATCAAAACTCTTTGTCCTTGCTTTAAGTGGCCGGTCTTCATCTCTATCTCGGCGGAGCCATATTCCAGATCATACTTTTCACCGATAAATGGCGGCGGGAGTTTCCCTGCTTTTCTTATTAATACAAAAGGAACATCCAATGCAGTGGCGATAGCAATCCCGAAAAGGTAACCCCGGCTTTCTATGCCGCAAACGACATCTACTTTGCCCCGGCTGAATTCGGCGAGATCAGCGATCACCTCTTCATATAATTTGGGCTGGAGGAAAATAGGACAGATATCTTTGAACTGGATCCCGGGAATCGGGAAGTCAGGAATTGTTTCTATAGTTTGTTCTAATTTGTGGATGAGTTCTGAGGACGCCATTATTTATTTTTAGTTGTTGATTTTGTAAGTGGTAATTTTCCAGTTGTTGTTGACGGCTTTCAGGCCATAGGTGACATTTAGGGAAGTTACTTTTCCGTTTTTGTCTGTCACGTCATAAGTCACATTCACATTTGCAGAATTATCTTTGTTGAAGGGTACTGCGATGTTTTTGACATTAATGTTCTTGACAGATCCAAAGCCGGAATTCGGGTTAGAAAATTTGTCGTAAGAGCCCCAGTTTGGATTTTCGGAAGCATCAAATGCAGCTTTTAGATTCTGGGTTGATATGTTATTCAAAAATCTAGTGACAGTTACTTTCGGATCTGCTGTATTTTTTGCGGGCGTGGGTGCCGGTGCTAATGTTTCTCCTGTCTGCGGATCTACCTGTGCAGCAGGCACCTCCAAAGAGTCTGCTACAACTGGCGGTGGAGGCGTATAAAGTGCCTGTCCGTTTACCGGAACGCCCATTTTGATCATTTGTAACAGCTTTTTAGTAGTTTTTACGGAGACTTTGATATCTATTTTTTCTTCGAAGATTTTTTCTCTCGGCAGCGATGCATATTTTATGGTGAATCCGCGGAAAGCAGGATCCTGCATCAGGTTTTTGGACGTTGATATTTTTGTTCCGCCACTCGAGATTTCCATGATGGTTTCCAGAGCTGCACCTTCAAAGTCTACTTTTCGGCCGTTGTTGTCCATCAGCTGTGGGATGATGATCAATCCTTTGGATCCGGTGAGGCTGTCACCTGCAATATTACGGACTACGATATCAAGTTTTGCTGCGTCGATGTCATTAGGATCTTTTTCTGAAGCAGCCACGTTGCCAAAAATATTCATTTCTCCTAAGCTTGGCGGCGCAGTGCTGCTCCATGCAATACCGTTTTTCTGAGCTACCTGATCTGCAAGCGCCAGGATCTCCGGTGTCTTCTTACCGTTTAGCAGTTTTCCGAGTGCTGTGATCTCTGCAATGTCGCCGTCAGCCTCTACACCAAATGTTTTGAGGATATAAAGTGCTTCATTGAATTTTACCTGCTGCAGCGTAGGTAAGCTGGATGCCATATCATTGATACTTTCCTGAAAGCTCATCCTGTTGCTGCCGTCCACACTCGTCTTTTTACAACTGACCATCAGGATCATTAAAGTTGCTAATAAACAGTATTTTATGAATTTCATTGGTTGTGATTTATTTTTAAAAATAAGAAATTTGTATGACCTACCAGCCAAACATCAATTAATATGCAAAATTAAATTTAATATTCAGAATAGTCAGATTTTTCAAAGAAAATTAAAAAAAGTAACTTTACGGAAAAATTAGATTTGATGCAGAACAAACTCAATATAGAGATTCACAGTTTTTCTTATAAAAAAGGCGGTATTCCAAAGGATATCTCCGAAAATGGCGGCGGATTCGTGTTTGACTGCCGCGGCATTCTGAATCCCGGGAGAATAGAAGAATATAAAATCCAGACAGGAAATGACATCGGGGTACAGGAGTTTTTGGAAACGAAAACGGAAATGCCAAAGTTTCTGAAAGCCATCCACGCTTTAATTTCAATCAGTATAGAAAATTATCTGAGCCGTGGTTTTGAGAATCTGCAAATTAATTTTGGCTGTACAGGCGGCCAACACCGTTCTGTGTATTCGGCGATCAAAACTGCAGAATTCATCAAGAATCAATATCCGGACGCTGTAGTGACTATCAATCACGACGAACAATTACATCTTAATCTGTCTGTAAGTGAGCATTAGGAATTCATTTAGATTTCTAATTACTAATTACTAATCACTTATTATTTATCATTAATAAAATATGAAAGCATTAATATTTGCTGCAGGAAAGGGCACACGTCTCAAACCCTTTACTGATGAACATCCGAAAGCGCTTGCAAAAGTAAACGGTGTGGCACTTCTCGAGAGAAATATCAAATATCTGCAAGGTTTTGGCATCAATGATTTTGTCATCAATATTCATCATTTCGGATTTCAGATTCTTTCTTTTCTTGCCGAGAATGATAACTTCGGAGCCAATATCGAGATTTCTAATGAATATGAGGAGCTTCTGGAGACCGGTGGCGGCATGGTTTTCGCAAAACGGTTTCTGGAAAATGAAAAGACCTTCCTGATTATGAATGTCGATATCCTGACAGATCTCAACATCACTAATTTTGTAAGGCTGCACGAGACCAAAGGCGCGATGATTACATTGGCCGTCTCGGACAGAGACAGTTCCCGAAAGTTGATGTTTAATGAAAAAATGTTTCTAAAAGGCTGGAGAAATCTTTCAACTAACAAAAAGAAAGTGGTGGGCGGCATCTTCAAATTGAGGGAGCTGGCTTTCAGCGGCGTACATTGTGTGAATTCCGATATCTTTGAAAAAATTACCAGAACAGGCAATTTTTCTATCATGGATGAATATATTGAACTGATGAAAGAAGACATCATCGTAGGCTATCAGCATACCGCCAATCTGGTAGATGTTGGCAGACCGGAATCTATTACAGAAGCAGAAAGAATATTCAAATGATAGAACAGGACGACGACAAAAGGCTGCAGGAAAGTCTGCGCCAGAAGACTTGGGACGAGACCATTACTAAGGACAGCTGGATGGTTTTCCGCGTAATGTCTGAATTTGTAGATGGCTATGAAAAGATGGCCCGAATAGGTCCTTGCGTTTCCATTTTTGGTTCTGCAAGACTCAAAGAAGATGATTTCTACTATAAAATGGCGGTAGATATAGCCAAGAAAATCACTGAAATCGGTTTTGGTGTGATCACCGGAGGCGGTCCCGGAATTATGGAGGCCGGAAACAGAGGTGCACACGGATTCGGAAAATCAATCGGTCTGAATATCGAATTGCCTTTTGAACAGCATTTTAATCCTTACGTTGATAAAGGTTACAATATCAATTTTGATTATTTCTTCGTTAGAAAGGTAATGTTCGTTAAATATTCTCAAGGTTTCGTGGTGATGCCCGGAGGTTTTGGAACGCTGGATGAATTGACGGAAGCCTTGACCTTAATTCAAACCAATAAAATAGGGAAGTTTCCCATCGTTTTGGTTGGAACTGAGTTCTGGAGCGGGCTGCTGGACTGGTTCAAATCTACGTTGCTGAAAGAGGGACTTATTGCTGAGAAAGATTTGGAACTTTTCCGGGTGGTAGATACCGCTGAAGATGCTGTGGCACATATCAAGGCTTTCTATGACAAATACTCTGTGAGTGTGAACTTCTAAGCCGTGGCATATAATTTGAGCATAATTATCAACAAAAGTGATTAAACTTAATTAAAATGAAAAAATCAATACTTATATTATCTGTAGGAATCTTATTGGTTGGGCTTTTTAGCTTTACCGCAATGGATTTCTTTTCATCGATGACCAAAGTGGATTATATAGATGGCACAAAGACGCTGAAGTTCACGACTAAACTGAACACTTCACATATTTCTCAAGCTGTAAAGATTGATCCGGCAACGGCCGCCTTTGAAGCAGAAGTCAAAAAATATGTAAATAATAATGTAGACGTTTCCATTAATGGTGCACCAAAATCTCTGACTTTCACTGGAAGTCAGGTGAATGGAGAATCGGTATGGGTCTATTACGAAGCATCAGGAATCTCTGATATTTCAAGTCTAAAGATCAGGAACAGTATACTGGTAGGACAGTTTCCGAAGCAGGTCAATATTGTTAACATAACGTATAAAGGTGCTTTGAAAACACTAAATTTCCAGAAAGGAAAAGAAACTGCAGAAGTTACTTTCTAAAATAAAAAATCGGTCAAATGGCCGTTTTTTTTGATTTAAACTTTAATGACAATTCGTATGATCCGTATGAAAACCGTCAGTAGAATGATTGACGTGCAAAGCCTCGGAGTGTGGAGAAACGTACGGAATTCCTAATTCCAAGCCTCTTAAAACGAATAATCCGCCCAGTATAATCATCATTACCGGAATTACTTTTAGGATTCTAACCCGGAAGGTTGTCGTGATGAAATTCCCTAAGTATACAACAGCAAACATAAAAGGGAAAGTTCCCAATCCAAATAGGAACATAAAGAGCGAACTCTGCCAGATTCCACCAGCTGCTAATGAAGCTGTCAAAGCCATATAAACCATTCCGCACGGCAAAAGTCCGTTCAGGATTCCTGTTGCGAAACGGGATTTATAGTCCGGCCGCTGAAGGATTTTCCCCAGTTTCATTTTGACTTTGAGTAAGCCTCTGGATACGAATGGGATTTTCGCAGCAAAGTCTTTGCCTCCAAATGAAAATATGGCCATTATAATCAATAAAATGCCTACCAACACCGTCAGGTATTTCTGGAATCCGGCCAATTCAAAACTTTGACCTATAATTCCTAAAACTGCTCCAAGGAAAGAGTAGGTGAGAATCCTGCCAAATTGGTAAGTCAGATTCTGAATGTAGAAATTAGCCTTTTGATTTTTCGTAAGTCCCATCGATAAGGCAATAGGTCCGCACATACCGATGCAGTGAAATCCGGAAGCGAATCCCAACCCAATGGCCGATATGATGAGCGCTATTTCCATAAGATATCATAATCCACCTGATAAGGTTTCTTATTTTCTTTCCATTTTAATTTTAAGGTATATGAACCCGGTGATATCACTGCTTTTGGGATTAGAAAAAGATTGTGCTGCAATGTCACTTCTTTTTTTACGTCCAGATTGGAGTCTGCGGTTCGAAAAAGAACGAAGTTGACGGTATTGTCATCGACTTTTATCGATTCTGGGAATGAGATCAGCATACCTTCATTTGTCACTTTATAAGTTGGTGTTTTCTCCAATTTTGCAGCATTGTTTTTAGCATCTATAATGTCCTGATACTGCAATTCCTCCTCATAATAATTATTGGAAATCATATCTGCATTCTGTTTTCCCATCGGAAAAACGAAAATCAGAAATAAGATGAAAAGCATAAAGCAGCCTAATGCGATCGCAAGACCGTGTCCCCAATTTAGATTTTTCATTGATTTTTAATTAAACTGAAATTTAAACGGTCCTTCAAAATAAGTCGTGTAGGAATCAAGCAATTCCCCGTTCATATCATAAACGCCCAACTCCAGATTCTGTTTGGAAAGTTTGATCTGGCTTTCGGGGAAGCTGACATTGATGGTACCTTTGATCATCGCATCTCTTTTCATCACAATTTTATTAGAGGTTCCGGATGAAATTTCGCCGTTTTTAGGCTCTATTATTTTGATGATAACGGTTCTGTTGTTATTTGATTTATTAAGGAAAGTATAATTATACGTATTCGTGATTTTTCCGTCTCTTACAAAGAAACTGGATCCTGGTGGTTTTAGAAATTTAGCTTCCATCTCACCACGGTTGAACAGTAAAAAGCCTAGAAATCCTGAAAGCAATGCCAAGACAACGGCATAGATTTTCATTTTACCGGAGAACTTAAATTCCTGCTGCTCCTCAATTTCTTTTTCTGAGGCATATCTGATTAATCCTGGCGGCAGTCCTACTTTTACCATCACCTCGTCGCAAGCGTCTATACACGCGGTACAATTGACGCATTCCATCTGCAGACCGTCACGGATATCAATTCCGGTAGGGCAGACTACAACGCACTGTTTACAATCGATACAGTCGCCCTTGCCTTCCGCTCTCCGGTCTTCGCCTTTTTTCCATTTTGCACGGTTTTCTCCTCTTTTGTGATCGTAGAACACATTGATCGTTTCTTTGTCAATCAGCACGCCCTGAAGTCTTCCGTAAGGACACACCATTGTACAAACCTGCTCTCTGAACCAGGCAAAAACAAAGTAAAAAGCTGCTGTGAACAGAATCATCACAAGGAAGTTGGTCGGTTTTGCGAAAGGACCTTCCTGCATTATTCTGAACACCTCCTCATAGCCTACCACATACATAAACATTATGTGCGTGATGATTACAGAGATTACCATAAAGATGAACCACTTCAGAGACCTCTTCCAGATCTTTTCTGTGTCCCAAGGCTGGCTGTCTAGTCTGATCTGTTTATTTCTGTCACCTTCGATGGCGTATTCCACTTTTCGGAAGATCATCTCCAGAAAAATAGTCTGAGGGCACATCCATCCGCAGAAGATTCTCCCGAATGCCACTGTGAAAATGATAATGCATATTAATGAAACGATAGCTCCAAGAGCCAGTATAAAGAAATCCTGAGGATAGAATGGCTGTCCCAGTATAAAAAACTGGCGCTCTATGATGTTGAAAAGCAATACCGGATTTCCATTAATTTTAAGAAACGGAATTGCAAAATAAATGGTCAGTAAGACTATGCTGACTATGACCCTGTAATTGGTATATTTTCCCCTAGGTTTTCGTGGAAATACCCATCTTCTTTTACCGGTATTATCCATTGTACCTACAGAGTCTCTGAATGTTTCAGCTTCTACGACCCAGTTTTCCGGTTCGTTGTATTTCCTTTCTGTAGTACTCATAATATTTAGATAAAAAAAAAAGAGATTGTCCTGAAGATGAACAGTTTACAAGCTATTCATTTTCAAATATCATTCCGAAGAGAACGATATCTTTTGACAATCTCTTTTATATGATATTATTTAGTTTTTTCCCAGTTGGCTTCAGTTCCCTGAGGAGCTGCACCACCTTTTGCAGGTGTAATTGGAGCCTGTTCCTGGTTGATATGGTAGACATATGCTGCTACCTGCTGGATCTCGAATCCGGAAACGACGCCATTTTTACCCCAAGCCTGCATCGTAGGGTTATTTGGACTTCCGTTTTCTACCATCCAGAATACTGTTTTGTATAAAGTCTTCTCCGGTTGATTGATCCAGAAATTATCTGTAAGGTTAGGACCAATTCCACCTTTTCCACCTTCACCGTGGCAAGAGACACAGTTGGTTTCAAAAACTGCTTTACCTGCTTCTACATTGTCTTCTGAGAAGACGGCAGTTTCAAGTGTTGGCTGCGTTACTGTTGCCATATAATCGTTGATTGCAGCGGTCTGCTCTCTGTATTCCTGCTCATATTCTTTGTAAGGATGAGCGAAATCTGTCATAAAATAAGAAGCGACATACAAAATACAGTAGCCAACTCCGAAATAGAACAGCCCAAGCCACCATTTTGGAAGCTGATTGTCCAGCTCCATAATGCCGTCGAAACCGTGGTCGATAAGGATGTCTTTTTCCTCTTTCTCATCCTGGCTTTTGAATGCGCCGTTCCAAAGAAACTGGAAATAAGGAATTCTTTTGTCAGCAATATATTTTGACTTCTCCTCGTCTGTCAGCTTTTTGAATTTCTCATTCTCGATCAAATCGCCGATGGCCGAATTTATAAATACCACCACCACACTGATGACAGCTGTACCAAGGAAAAACTTGGAAGTCATAAAATCCGGTGTTTGAGAAAACATATAAAAGACTACAATTAATAATCCTAAAACAATCAGAATATTAATGTAAGCAGGTGTTCTTCTTTTCATGATTTATTATCTTTTATATTACAAAGTAAATTTGTTATCGTCATCATCTTTTTCCAAAGGGGCATTTTCTTCTTCCTTGTAATATTTTTTTGGTCTGTTGATGACAACATATACCATTACAACAAAGAATAAAATGAAGATGATCATTGCAATGGTTTGAAACAAACCTGCATTTTCCACACTGGAGACGATGTCTTTAAAACTTTGCGGAATCATTTTATTTTAAATTTAATTACTGGCTGTTTTTACTTCTGTGGTTTTGATATCTGTACCCAGTCTCTGTAGATAAGCAATTAGGGCTACGATCTCTCTCTTCTCAAGTGGAACAAATTTCTCGCCAGACTTGTCTTTGTTAGCTTTAGCTTCTGCGAAAGATTTTTTCACATCATCAGCTTCAGCAAAAACATTTCTTACGATCACAGTCGCCTGGTTGTTCATCCAGGAATCCATACTGTCTATTTGAGACTTGGTGTAAGGAACGTCGAAAGAGTTTTTCATCAGTTCCAGTTTTGCTTTAGTCTTGCTTCTGTCTAATGTATTTTCTATCAACCATGGGAATCGTGGCATGATAGATCCTGCAGATGTTGATCTTGGATTGTACATATGTTTGAAATGCCATGAATCTGGTCTTGCGCCACCTTCTCTCTGCAAATCCGGACCTGTTCTTTTAGATCCCCAAAGGAATGGTCTGTCATAGATGTATTCTCCGGCTTTGGAATATTGTCCGTTTTTACCGTTGAACCTTACTACCTCATCACGGAAAGGACGAATCATTTGTGAGTGGCAGGAGTTACAGCCTTCTCTGATATATAGATCTCTACCTTCCAGCTCCAACGGTGAATAAGGTTTCACTGCTGAAATAGTCGGTACATTGTCTTTTACGAATATAGTCGGAAGAATCTCCAAAGATCCTCCAATTGCCACAGCAATGAATGATAAAATTCCTAAATATAACGGTGTTCTTTCTAACCACAAGTGGAACGTTTCACCTTCTTTTCTGCCTTTACTGATTTTAGCTAATGCAGGAACTTCTACAGGAACTTCTCTCTGGAATGATCCTTTTCTGGCTGTTGCAACTAAGTTAACAACCATAATACACGCTCCGGTGAAATAGAGGAATCCACCAACAAATCTCAGTTTGAAAAACGGTAGAATTGCAGTGACTGTATCCAACCAGTTTTTGTACATTAATGTTCCGTCTGGGTTGAATTGTTTCCACATCAATCCTTGTGTAAATCCAGCGATATACAATGGAACGGCGTAGAATATAATTCCGAAAGTACCTAGCCAGAAATGCCAGTTAGCTAATTTTACAGAATATAACTTCGTTCTCCACAAGATTGGTACTAAGTAGTAGATCACCCCAAACGCCATAAAGCCGTTCCATCCAAGTGCACCTAAGTGAACGTGACCAATGACCCAATCCGTAAAGTGTCCTACTTTGTTGACTGTTTTAGTGGCTAAAAGCGGCCCTTCAAAAGTAGCCATACCATAACAGGTTACAGCAACCACAAAGAATTTAAGTACCGGATTTTCTCGTACTTTATCCCACGCTCCTCTCAAAGTCAGTAGACCATTTAGCATACCTCCCCAAGACGGTGCGATCAGCATAATAGAGAAACCTGTACCTACAGCCTGAGCCCAAGCCGGAAGTGATGTATATTGTAAGTGGTGCGGACCTGCCCAGATGTAGACAAAGATCAACGACCAAAAGTGTATAATAGAAAGTTTGTAGGAGAAAACAGGTCTGTCAGCCGCCTTAGGCACGAAGTAGTACATTAATCCCAAAACAGGAGTCGTAAGGAAGAATGCTACCGCATTGTGACCGTACCACCACTGTACCAATGCATCTTTTACACCTGCATAGGCAGAGTAGGATTTCCATCCGGAAAATGATAATGGCACTTCTAAGTTGTTGAAGATGTGGAGCATTGCTACTGCAACCCAAGTTCCGATGTAGAACCAGATGGCAACATACATATGCCTTACCCGCCTGATAGCCACAGTTGCAAACATATTGATACCAAAGATCAGCCATACGACCAAAATCAGTAAATCAATTGGCCACTCGTGCTCAGCATATTCTTTGGAAGTGTTGATTCCCATTATGAAAGTGATTAGCGTCGTAACCAGCATCAGCTGCCAACCCCAAAAGTGCATCCAGGATAGAGTATCGCTCCACATTCTGGTTTTCAGCAATCTCTGCATAGAATAGTAAAATCCTGCAAAGAAACTGTTACCTACGAATGCAAAAATTACAGTACTCGTGTGCATCATTCTTATACGTCCGAATCCAAACGCACCCTGAGAGTCGATGAGACCCTGCATTCCTCCAGTTCTTAAAGTCTGGATCGTAGGGTCATCTGTTCCCAGGAAAAATTCCGGTAATTCCGGGTAAAATAGTAACAACGCAGCCGTCAGTCCTAGTAAAAAACCTAATAAACCGAAAACGACCGTCGCGATAAGAAAGGCGCGAACGATACCGTTGTCATAACTAAATTTTTGTGTCTCCATATCTACAAATAGCAATTATTCTTTATTATTTTTGTCAGGAGTTTCAATCTCCTTTTCTGTCTTCACCTCGTCATCAAATAAAATCCTGACCGCAGGCGATTCGTCATCCTCAAACTGTCCTTTTCTGGCTCCAATTATGAATATAATTAAGAAAATAACAGCTAAAGAAACGCTGCAGATAATCATCAAGTAGAGAATCTCCATATCTGCTACAAATTTAAGGTAAAAACAGTCGTCAAATTTAGTGAAAATTACTGACTTTGGTCAGAATGGTCGAAATATGGATAATTTATAATCGCTCTAAATAAGGGCGTTCTAAATGTTTATCCTGAAGTATTTGGAGCTTCTTATCCAAGTCGAAAGCGTCGTAAATGTGACCACCGTTACAGAACTCAAGGGCATAAAAATCGCCGCAAAAAGTGGATGCATATGTCCCGAAACGGCAAAACTGACACCGATGACATTGTAACACAAACTAATTATGAATGTGATTTTTACAATCGTGATGGCATCTTTGGAAAGCGCCAGAAATTTATCCAAATCCGGAATTTTGTCGCCATTCATAATCACGTCGGACGAAGGTGTGAAAGAGTTGCTGTCGTCCGAGATTGCAATTCCTATATTGCTCTGTTTCAGTGCGCCTGCGTCGTTTAATCCATCTCCCAGCATCGCTACTTTTTGTCCTTTGTCCTGAAGCTCTTTGATGAAATCCAGTTTATTTTCCGGATTCTGATTGAATTTCATCTCAGAAATAGTCGGAATAAGTTTTTCCAAAATCGATTTTTCAGAAGGATTGTCACCGCTCAGAATATTGATTTTGTAATTTTTTAAGTTGTTGAAAAGTGCAGAAAGATGATTTCTGTATTCATTTTTAAAAGTGAATTTCCCAATAAACGTTTCGTCCTTTTTGATGTAAACTGCAGTTTCCAAATCCTGGGATTTCTCTCCGGTGAAGCTTGCTGAGCCAATTTTGTACGTTACGCCGCGGACTTTACCCTCGTAGCCTTTACCGGAAATCTCCACAAAATCTTCTGCTTCAAAATAATCATCATTGACCTCGATGAAATGATAAAGCGATTTGGAAAGCGGATGGTTTGAGTTTTTCAGAAGCGACTTAATATTCTTCAGGTCAAAATCATTAATCTCAGTTCCGAAATATCTGATGTTCGATTTTTTACTTTCAGTAATTGTTCCAGTCTTGTCAAATACCAAAGTGTCGATTTTTGCAAGCCTTTCTATGGTGAGTGTATCTTTGACATAGAAATTATTGCGGCCAAGGATTCTCATAATGTGTCCGAAAGTAAATGGTGCCGACAATGCCAATGCACAGGGACACGCTACAATCAGAATCGCTGAGACCACCTGGAACATCTTTTCAGTATCTATTCGCGCCCAGTAGATGCCGGCGATCAAGGTAATTCCTAAAATGACAAAGGTGAAATATTTGCTGATGGTATTGGTCAAAGTGTCAAGTCCGGTTTCGAATTTTTTGAAAGCTTCCTTGTTCCAAAGCTGCGTCAGGTAACTCTGATCTACACTTTTGATGACTTCCAGCTCCAGAACCGAACCCGACTGTTTTCCGCCTGCAAAGATCTTGTCGCCTGGTTTTTTGGAAATATGAGCAGATTCTCCGGTGATAAAACTGTTGTCTATATTGCCTTCGCCTTTGATCAAAACAGAATCTACAGGGATGATTTCCTGATTTCTCACCATTATTCTGTCGCCCACAGCGAGTTCGGAAAGCAAGATATTTTGCTGTACGCCGTTGAAATCTACTTTTGTAACTGCAATTGGGTAGAAGGATTTGTAGTCCCGATCGTAGGAAAGCGTATTGTACGTTCTCTTTTGGAACATTTTCCCCATCAGCATAAAAAACAACAGACCGCAAAGTGTATCGAAATAGCCCGGGCCATAATCTGTTACAACTTCATAAATGCTCCTGCCGTACAAAACGAAAATTCCTAAAACAATAGGTACGTCTATGTTGATGATCTTATTTTTCAAACCGTACCAGGCAGATTTGTAATAATCGGAGGCTGAGTAAAATACAACCGCCGTAGCCAAGAGAAATAAAATAACTCTGAATAAATGTTTGTAAGAATGGAACCAGACATCATCTCCTGAAATGTACTCTGGAAAGCTGAAAAACATACCGTTTCCGAAAGCAAATCCTGCAATAGCCAGTTTGATAAGCAGCGTTTTGTCCAGCGAGTCATTCTTTTTCTCGGCCGTTTCCAGGTTGATCACCGGCTTGTAGCCAAGGTTGGTGAGGAATTTTGCCAGCTCACTCAGTTTCAGTTCTTCTTCTTTGAATGAAACCTGCAAAGTCTTTTTGGTAAAGTTGACCTGCGAATATTTTATTTTTTTATTAATCGTGTGCAGGCTTTCCAAAAGCCATATGCACGAGGAACAGTGAATTACAGGAATTTTGAACGTGACAAGCGTAGTGCCGCCTTCAGAAAAATCTACCACTTTGGTGAAAATCTCCGGCGTATCAAGATAATCGAACTGAGAATTGTTTTCGTTGCTTGGCTTGATCCCAGACCGCTTGTTGATATTATAGAAATTGTCCAGATTGTGGACGTTCAGGATTTCGTAAACTGACTGACAACCGTTGCAACAGAACATTTTATCATCAAAAACAATTTGTTCTTTGTCAATCTTTTGTCCGCAGTGAAAACATTGTTCTGACATGGATGTCTGATATTGGATTGCAAAATTACGGCAAAAATCTTTGTATGGAGTGCTAAAATACCCTATTTTTGCTGATAAATATCATAGGTATGTCACTTGAACAACAATTGGTTATAGAAGAAAATTTCTCCAAAGCTTTCCATAAAGAATCTTTGCGAGAAAGTCTGAATCCTGCAGAATTTGAAGTATATGAAAAAGCGCTAAAAGTTTTGGAATTCTCGAAAGGTGAAGTCGTTTTTGAAGACGGCGAATCTCCGAAAGGCGTGTATTTCATAGAAAAAGGAACTGCAAAATTATCCAAATCAGGTGTTTACGGGAAGGATCAGATCCTGAGATTCTGTAAAGAAAACGACCTTATAGGATACAGGTCTTTACTTTGCGGCGAGAATTTCCAGGCCAATGCAGAGGCAATGACGCCTATGACTGTCCAGTTCCTGCCCGCAGATATTTTCCTTAATCTTCTGAAAATAGATCCCAAACTGTCTTATGCAATGCTTCAGAAAATTGCGTACGAATTGGGCGAATCTGCCAATACCGTCACCTTCCTTGCACAGAAAACGGTGCGCGAAAGACTGGCGGAAATCCTTATCCTTCTGGAACAAAAACTGGGAACGGATCCTGAAGGTTTCATCAAAATATCTTTGACAAGAGAAGAAATCGCCAATTTAATCGGAACGGCAACTGAAAGCGCCATACGACTGATTTCAGAGTTCAAACAGGATGATCTCATCTCTGTAGAAGGCAGAAATATCAAAATTCTAAACCGCGACAAACTCATCAAACTGGGACACGTCATTATATAAATGATAGTCGATGAATGATAATTGATTATTAATGATTAATTCATCTCTTATATTCATCATTTGTTTTCATTTTTCTAATCATTCATCACTCATAAATTATCATTCATAATCATGTCTGTACATTCCGAAATAAAAAAGATCACCACCGAGACCTTGCGAAAAATGAAATTCGATAAGGAAAAGATCACTATGCTGACGGCTTACGATTTCACAACAGCCAAGATGGTAGACGCAGGCGGTGTAGATGCCATCCTGATCGGCGATTCTGCAGCAAATGTAATGGCCGGTTTTGAAACCACGTTGCCGATTACACTCGATCAGATGATCTATCACACACAATGCGTGGTGCGTGGTGTGGAAAGAGCTTTGGTTGTAGCAGATTTACCGTTTGGTACCTATCAGAGTAATCCGGAAAAAGCGCTGGAATCTGCGGTGAGAATGATGAAGGAAGGCGGCGCACACGCTATAAAAGTGGAAGGTGGCAAAGAAATTGAGGAATCCATCAGAAGGATTATCAACGCCGGCATTCCGGTTTGCGGCCATCTTGGGTTGACGCCCCAAAGTATTTACCAGTTCGGAACCTATAAAGTGCGCGCTAAGGAAGAAGCGGAGGCTGAAAAGCTGATCTCGGACTGTAAGCTACTGGAAGAACTTGGATGTTTCGCTGTAGTTTTGGAAAAAATCCCTGCAGATCTTGCCAGGAAAGCCTCAGAAAGTATTTCGATTCCTACAATTGGGATTGGTGCAGGTCAGGATTGTGACGGTCAGGTTTTGGTTTATCACGATATGGTTGGCATGAATCAAGGTTTTTCCCCGAAATTCCTGAGAAGATATCTGGACCTTTACACTGAAATTACCGGCGCCGTTTCGCAATACGTAAAAGACGTGAAAAGCTCGGATTTTCCTAACGAAAAAGAAAGTTATTAGGAATCAAATACATAAATCCAGCCCTTTCAGAATTCGAAACTTTGAAAGGGCTTTTACTTTAAAAATACACAAATGTTTGAAAAAGCCATAAGATTTTCAGTCTTTATATTAATTGTCATTTTTGCGGTTTCCTGCGCGTCTCGCAGCACGCAAGCAGGCACCAGGACAGAGATCTATGACAAAAAAGATTCATTGGGATCTCTAGCAAAAATCAAAGAAATTAAAAGTCTGGATTTCGCAGACTTCAAACCCGGAAAATTTAAGGAAGGTGGGACGGAAGTTAATTTCCGCCTGTTAAAACCGAATAATTTGAATCAAAGCAAAAAATATCCATTGGTTTTGGTCTTCCACGGTTCCGGCGCTGTAGGCACGAATAACACTTCCCAAATGGGTGTTTTGTCAAAAATGTGGATGCTTCCGGAAAACCGGGAAAAATATCCGGCTTATGTTCTGTCGCCCCAATTTCCTGTTCGATCGTCCAATTATCATCTTGATGAAACGAGAAATGTGAAAGTTTCCGAATCCAATGCGCATTTGGATCTGGTTTTAAAATCAATAGATTCCTTAATCATAAAAGAAAATATAGACCCGGATAGAATCTATGTTATCGGATTTTCAATGGGCGGTGCAACGACTATGAATGCGATTTCCAAGAGACCGGATCTCTTCTCTGTTGCAGTCAATGTATCCGGCATCTCACAGTTTGATAAAAAAGATGCACTTACCGGGTTGCCAATCTGGATCGTCCACGGAAGTCTGGATACCGATAATCTTCCTCAAAGCAACTTCCGGTTTTTTGATG
Source organism: Bacteroidota bacterium (assembly GCA_037033105.1). Taxonomy (GTDB): domain Bacteria; phylum Bacteroidota; class Bacteroidia; order Flavobacteriales; family Weeksellaceae; genus Epilithonimonas. Next base: position 201,358 of record JAZBLF010000006.1, on the reverse strand, counting down.
AGATGAAAACCAAAGGAAACGCTTTTCTCTGGGAATATAAGGACAAATACCACAACAATATTCTCTCTGCCGAACTGGTAGATGAGATCCCAAAATGGCTTTTTAAGCAAACAAAAAAATAAATAATTATCAATGAAAAATTCTAATACAATACAAGGTGTTTTATCTATATTGGCATTGATCTGCCTTGCTGTAGGCTGGTTCAACCTGTTTTCACCGGAAATTACGGATCTTCTTTATCAAAGATTTTTCTATATTTTGATAGGTCTTAGTTTCATCTTTCAGGCACAGTCTTTCCTGAATCAGAAATTCGTTTATCTGATGTATATTGCTGCCGGGCTATGTATTGTAGGCGCATTTTTACCTTTCGATTCCCAGTTTGCGCGGATCAAAACGATCGGGCTTTTTACAGGCGTTCTGGTTTCAGTTTTTAACAGACAGCGGGTGTCCAGAGATTAAGCTATGAATCAACATTTTTCTGAAAATCAAATCGTCTTCGAAGACAATCACCTTCTCGTTATCAACAAGAAAGCAGGGCAACTTGTGCAGGGCGATAAAACGGGCGATCTGTCTTTGCTGGAGCTCATTAAAGATTTCATTAAAAAAAGAGATGAGAAACCGGGCAACGTTTTCCTCGGTCTCGTTCACAGGATAGACCGGCCGACTTCCGGCCTCGTGATCTATGCAAAAACATCCAAATCACTGTCCAGACTGACGCAGATGGTGAAAAACAGGGAGGTCAAAAAAACGTATTGGGCAATCGTCGCCAAGGAAATGCTTCCAAAATCTCAAAGACTGGTGCATTATCTTCAGAAAAATGAAAAGACCAACAAGGCGACGGTTTTCGTAAAACAGACTGAAGGCGCCAAAGAATCAATCCTGACTTATCATTTGATCAAAACTCTGGACAATTATCAATTATTGGAAATCGACTTAGAAACTGGCCGTCATCATCAGATCCGTGCACAGCTGTCAAAAATCGGTGTTCCTATAAAAGGTGATTTGAAGTACGGTGCGCCACGATCCAACCCAGACGGCGGCATTTCTCTCCACGCCAGAAAGCTGGATTTTATACATCCCGTCACAAAGGAAACGGTCGCAATTGTAGCACCTGTTCCGCAGAATGATGCGGTCTGGAAGGCGTGTGAAGGTTAGTTCTGAGGCAGACTTCCCACACTTTCGTCTTTTTTATCTTTGTTCAGTAGATTGGGGTCTTCTTTTGCCAATTTGTTCCGAGTAGGAATTTTGTAGTTGAAAGAAATTCCGAACCTTCTAGTGTCGTATTTGCTTGACAGATAAACGTTTGGCGACTCTGCGATCGAATGAAAACTATTAATCTGCGAATTGAAAAGATCATCCGCATAAACCGAAACGGTCAGCCTGTCGTTCATCAGTTTTTTGGAAAGGGTGATGTCAAACGAATTATTAATGGACTTGTCTGCAACGAAATAATAGTAATTGCCATTGGTAGTCGTATAACTGTAATTCGCCACAAATTTAATCTCTTTTGGTAAAATCACCTGTGCCATAAGGTTGAAAATCCAGAAGCCTTTTGTTTGAATATCAGGAAGTTCGTGCTTCTGGTAGGCGGCGTAAATATATAGGAAATTGATCTTGTCCGGATTGAAATCAAACTTCAGCATTTCCTTGATGCTTTTCCTGAAAATCATAAATGGAACCGGCATTCCGATATTGAAATTATGGATTTTCAGTTCAGAGATATTCACCTGGGAATTCCTGATGACATCGTCCTTTCTCGTGATCTTCTGCACCACCTGATTTTTCGCAATACTCACATTATAACCGATAAAAGCATAATCAAAAGCGCTGATCTTTGCTTCAAAATTGTCATAGATTGCAGGCTGCAGTTCGGGATTACCGTTTGTATCAGAATTTGGTCCTTCAAAAGTATTGTTATTTGGATTGAGGACAGAAATGCTTGGCAGACTTATTTTTTTATTATAATTAACTGTGAAATAAACCTGCTTCATAAAGTTGTATTGCACACTTGCATTCGGGAAAAATTTAAATTTTCTAAACGGTGTCAGATTTTTTGCTGATGAAATCACGCCCAAACTGTCCTTACCGCGGTAGATTCCGGAAATATCATAATCTTCAGCTCTGGTTCCGACTATAAAATCGAACTGTTTCAGCTTTGCCTGCAATTCCAGATAAGATGAGGCTGTCTGCCGTTGGTAATCGAGATTGGTAATGCCTCTGTCCTGCGTACCGAAATTCTGTTTTTCATACAGCCCACCAACGCTGACTTTTCCTTCATCAAAAATTTTGAGAGCCTGCGTGTAATCTACTTTGAAGTTGACATTGTTCATATTAGAACTGTTGTCCAAAGTCCGTATATTATTAATCAGATTTTCCTGCACAAAATCATTCTTTGAATTGGAATAGGTCAGTTTAAAGTCCAGTTTTTTTGCCTTGTCGGAAAACCGTTTCTGATAAGTTGCCACCGCTTCATTACGATTGATCAAAGTGCCCGCAAGATCTTCAGAATTATAATTGACGCCTTCAAAAATCCCTTTTCCTAAAGTGGTAAAATCATTGTTGTTGTGATAGATATCGTAGTTGAGCAGCAATCGGTCTTGTCCCAGTTCAAAAGTGACAGCACTTCTCGCAAAGTAATTCCGTACAATTCTGTCTGTAGCAGTATTTACCAGATTATCCTGATTGGAATTCAGCGCACTTTCCCTGTAATTCTGACCGAAGCTGAGCTGCCATCCGAAGTATTTATTCCTGGCGTTCAGATTCATAGAATTGTTGATCCTGCTTCTGTATTTATCGTAGCTGGTGAAATTATAATTGCCCGAGTAGGTGGCCGTCAGATAGTTTTTAGCCGATTTTCCGGTAATGATATTCAGGATTGCACCGCCGGAAGTTGCCGGGAATTCTGCGCCGGGATTGGTAACGATTTCGATCCTTTCTATAGAGTTGGCGGGCATTCCTTCGAGAAAAGCCGTCAGTTCGTTGCTCGAGATATTCAGCGGCCGCCCATCCATAAAGACGTCCAGTAATTTACCCTGATACATCATCCCAGCGATATCTGTAGCAACAAGACCGGGAAGTTTTTTCAAACCTTCCATCACAGAACCGGAATTGAGATTCGGCTGCTCGGAAAAGTCAAAAATAGTCCTGTCTGCCTTCTGTTCGACCGCTTTTTTGGTTTTCGTAATGGTAACCGCTTCTATCTCTTTTTCCTTCGTCTCCTCCTTTTTGGTTTCCTGCGCAAAGTAGATTTGCGAGATTATGGAAAAGCCAACAGCAAAAGTAGATTTGATTCTCATAGTTTGTTTTATTATCTATTAGACTGTCGGCACCGCTATTTGTTACAGTTCAGAGCTTACTGCGCTCTTTCTTTTTCCTCAAAACTGATATTCTTTTTACTGATTTGTTTTTTCTTCCCAAAAGTGTAATTCACGCTTAGTCGGAAGCCTCTGCCGTCCCAGTAGTTATTCATCTGCTGCCTACTGTCTTCAAAATACATCTCACCGCGGAATCTCTGTCCAAAAATATTGCTTACCGTAGCGTTGATTTGAAGCTGCTTTTCCATCAGCGAGATTTTGATTCCGGAACTCAAGTCAGAGAAGTTTTCAAAACGGTAATTCACATTCCTGTTCGGCAGGTTCTGATCATAATTAATGAAAAGAGCAACGGTTTTGATTTTATTAAGCATAAACGTATTATTGATAGAATAACTCAAAGTGTAGCCATCCGATGTTTTTGCATTGATGCCAAATACTTCCGCAGTCTGATATGACGCATTGGCCGTAAAACTGGCTTCCCAGAATTTGTAAAAAGTGTCGGTATAGGAAGCATTCACCCCGTAAAAGTCATTGTTGTAATAGTTTTTGTAAATACTGTTTTGGGACAATCCGTCCAGAGAAGCCACCTGCCCAAAAGCATTCTTGAGTCTCAGGTAATAGATGCTTGCAGAAACTTTGTTGTTGTACGTATAGCCCAATTCCAGATTGTTGATGTAAGATGGCTTCAGCAGAGGATTTCCTGTAGAGTAAGAATACGGATTCTCATACCATCGGAAAGGATTCAGATTGCCCATACCCGGTCTGTTGATCCTTCTGGAATAAGAAAGACTCAGTATATTTTTGTCTTTTTTGTAGGAAATGTAAGCAGACGGGAACCACTGTCCGTAGCTGAAATTGCTTGCAGAGCTCTTAACAAAAGTATTCTCATACCTGATTCCGGCTTTGGTCTGCCAATTTTCACCGAAACTTTTTGCGAAACTTGCATAGGCCGCGTAATTTTCCTCACGGTACTGGAAAGTGCTGCTTTTCTCAGTGTCAATATTATATTGACTGTTTTCCAAATCAAAATATTTCAAATCTGCAGAATTTCTGAACTGATTGTATTTTGCACCGGTTTCAATGGTTCCAAATGAAAAAGGAAGTTCCAGATCGCCTTGGGCAGAAAAGATCTGAGGATTGATCATGGATGATGTTTTGACGTCATCTATCGTATTTTCTGGCAGCGTCATAGTGGAGAAGTTAACCTCTGTGCCGTTGTTATTTCTGTAAAAATTACCTGCAAAACTAAGTTTCTTGCCCAGCGAATCCAGCTTCAGATCATAATAAGTGCTGAAGGTATGCGTTGGCGATTTCTCACGGTGAAAAGTATTCGTGATCAGATTCTTTTCTGCAGCATCGGCACTGATGTTTTTTGTGGTATTGAGGATATCCATGCCGTTTTTTCCGTTATCAAAAATATATTCGATTCCCAGCTCAGAATTTTTGCTGATTTTGTAGGAAGCGCTGAGGTTTGGCATCAGATCCTGCCACATATCTTTTCTTACGGAACGGCTGTAATTTTGCGCAGCGCCCAAAATGGTGAATCGTTCATCGGCTCTTTTTGCACCTTCCAGATAGGTGGTTTTAAGACTGAGACTAAACTTTTCGGTTTGATAATTCAGTGTTCCGTTGGTATTGCCGCTGAAGTAAGTGCGTTGGTTGAGACCAGTGCTGACATTGCCGCTGAATCCCAGATTTGGATTTTTTTTCAGAATGATATTGATAAGGCCGCTGTTGCCCTGTGCCTCATATTTTGACGGCGGCGTGGTGATGACCTCTATTTTCGAAATATTTTCTGAACGGATTGATTTCAGGTAATTGAGTAGCGCAGTTCCGGATAAGTTCAGCATTTTCCCATTAATCATAACATTGACCGTGCTTTTTCCGATGATAGAAATAGAACCCAGATTCTCATCCACTTTCAGCATCGGCACGTTGGACAGCGTTTCTCCGGCATCCATTCCCTGAAAAGCGATGGACGCGTCTACATTGAAGATCAGCCTGTCTGCTTTTCTGTCGATCAGCTTTTTCTTGACGAGGATATCAATTTTCTCAATTTCTGTAATGCTGTCTTTTTTGGTTTGTGAGATGGCTGTTTTAGAGACAAGTGTGGCGAGTATTAGATATTTCAGCTTCATAATGTTATATTGTTGATGCAAATGTATTTTCAAAGCTGCTACTGCGAAATAGCATTTAGATTTCACGATATTTTTGTCCGACCAAATTATTTTCATCGGTAAAAAACAGGTGTTTGTCGGAAAAGGTTTGGAAATGCTAAAGCTGACGGCTTAAATTTGAGGATGAAAAAAAAGCAGATTGTCTGGCTTCAGATTTTATACTGGAGTTTCAACTTTATCGGAACTGTGATTACACCATTATTTTTCTTTGATAATGAAAACCAGATCGCAGACTATGTTCTTCGGACAACCTATTTCCTTGTCGGGATCAGCACGTTTTATTTCTGCTATCTCTTCGTCATTCCTAGGATCTTCTCACCAAAAAAACTTTATACGACGGTGTTGGTATTCTTTCTGTCAATCCTGTTTTTTGCCTCTTTGCGGTATTTGATAGAAGAGGTTGTTCTGCCTTCCACGCTCGGATTCCGGAATTATAACAAAGGAACTACCTACGCTTATTACTTTTTTGATAATATTTATAATGGCAGTATCACCGTTTTTGTAGCCGGAATATTGTGGCTGCTGGAAAAATTTGGTGTTGCCGAAACGGAAAAGAAACAGATGGAACTGGAGAGAAACCAGGCACAGATCCAGGCTTTGAAAACACAGATCAATCCTCATTTTATCTTTAATACACTTAATAATATCTATTCTTTGGTTTATCAGAAATCAGAAAAAGCACTGCCGGCGATAGAAGAGCTGAGTCAGCTCCTGCGCTACAGCACAAAAGATCTGCAGAAAGACTTCATCTCTCTGGAAAAAGAAATCGGTTATCTGGAAAGCCTTATTGAGCTGGAAAAGCTGAGAATCAAAAATCCGGAATTGCTCATTATCGAAAAAGATATCAAACATTCTCAACTTAATATATCACCAATGCTCTTGGTTCCATTTGTAGAAAATGCCTTTAAACACGGTGATTTCAGCGGAAAAGGATTTACATTGAAGATCTCAGACGATCAGAAAATACTCAATTTTTATTTGAGCAATTCCAAAAGGCAGGGTTCCAAAGATTCACTTTCAGGCATTGGTATCGATAACGTTAAAAAACGTCTAGAAATCCTTTATCCTAATAAACACGAACTTAACATCCTCGAAACTGAAACCCTCTACACCGTGGATCTGAAAATTGATTTGAAATGAAAAAGATAAAATGCATTATCGTAGACGATGAGCCGCTGGCCATATCGCTTCTTACAAGTTATGTGGACAAAATTCCCTTTCTCGAGCTGGTTTTCTCTTCAGAAAATCCGATTCTTGCGATGGAATATATCCGGAACAACGGTGCAGATCTTATCTTTCTGGATATTCAGATGCCGGAGATTTCAGGTATCAATTTTATGAAAATTGTCGGCAGTGAGCTGAAGTACATCCTCACGACTGCTTATTCAGAATATGCGCTGGAAGGCTATGAGCACAATGTCATCGATTATCTTCTTAAACCTATTTCCTTCGGACGTTTCGAAAAAAGTGCCTTGAAAGCGCAGGAAAGATTTGCAGTGCACGACACTGTTTCGAAGTCCTATTTTTTTATAAAGTCTTCCGGGCAGCAGCATAAGATCAATTTCGCTGAAATTTTTTATATAGAGAGTATCAAAGATTATGTTAATATTAAAACTGAAAATCAGGAATTTATTATTTTAGAAACTCTCAAATCTCTCGAAACCCAACTTCCCGAAAACTTTGTGAGAGTCCATAAATCCTTCATCATCAACCAAGATAAAATAGAAAAGACAGATGTCAGAAATGTCCTCCTGAACTCAGGTAAAGAGATCCCAATCGGTGAGACGTATAAGTCTGAATTCTTCTTAAAACTTAAGAAATAGTAAACCTAATTATTCTATGTAATTTCAACCGTGAGGATGGCTTCGCAATAATTTTCGATAAACTTTAAAGTAAAAATTTGCGATTGCCGTCATATTCATATGGACTTGCTATCTTTACAGCCAATGACCGAAACTAAATCTGTCTCCCTTACGGAGGTCGTGAAAAATTACGGCTCTCAACTCCTGCGCTTTATCAATTCTAAAGTGGCAAAGACAGAGGATGCAGAAGATATTCTGCAGGAAGTATGGTTTCAAACCAGCCGGCTGACCAACCTGAATGAGCTGGAAAACGTCGGAGCCTGGCTGTATTCGGTGACAAGAAACAAAATCATCGACAGTTACCGAAAAAAGAAAACAGAGTCTCTGGAAGATTTTGTCTACCAGGACGAGGACGGAGAACTGAATGTCAAAGATATCCTGCTGGCGGATGACAGCAACAATCCTGAGATCGCAATGTTCAAAGATATGTTCTGGGACGAGCTGATGAAAGCGCTGGATGAACTCCCTGAAAAGCAGAAAAAAGTGTACGTTCAAAACGAGCTGGAGGACAAAACGCTGCAGGAAATTGCAGATGAAGAGGGCGAAAACATCAAAACCATTATCAGCAGAAAGTCCTACGCAGTAAAACATCTCCGAAAGAGATTGCAGCGGCTTTACAACGATTTGAAAAATTAATTTTAAAGAAAAATGAACAAGCATAAAAAGAAATTTTGGTTAGCATTCCCCTGCGTGATTGTCGCAATAGGATTGTTTATTTGGTTTTTCCAATGGCTCTGGAACAGCGTTTTGCCCGACGTTTTGGGTGTGAAAGCCATTACTTATTGGCAGTCTCTCGGAATTCTTCTGATTTCAAAAATATTATTTGGAGGACTGGCAAATGCAAAAGACAAATTCAAAAATCGAAAAGGTTTCGGGAATGATGAACGCGAAATGTGGAAACAGAAACTGGAATCCAGGTTTTGTGGAACTGAAGAAGAAAGAGAAAAAATGAAGCAGATGTGGAAACAGAGATTCGAATCCAAGTTTTGCAGACAGGATCAGGAACCGAATGAGAATCAGCTTTAAGAATAAAAAAAACCGCTTCACAAATTGTGAGGCGGTTTTGTATTTAACATAATTCTACCTACCTTTTTGATAGGCGAACCTATGATTAAGGTAGGCTGACCTACGATTTCGGTAAGTCAACCTATAAAACAGATAGGCTAACCTACGAAAGAAGTAGGCGCGGCTATGAATTTGGTAGGTGAGCCTATGAAAACGATAGGCGAAGCTATGAATTTGGTAGGCCAGCCTATAAATATGCTACGTGTACCTGCGATTTAAACAGGCTCGCCTATACTTTTGGCGCGCTCACCTATTAATTATTTTCAAAAAAAAATGCCTCAAACTAGTGAGGCATTTCTGATTTTGGGAATAAGAAATTTTAGTTTTCTCTTTCCATTAATTTAATAAGATTGAGTGCAGATCCTGCTTTGAACCAGCCAATCTGTCCTGCATTATAGGTGTGGTTTGTAACGATCACATCTTTGGTTCCGTCAGCGTGGACAAATTCCAGTGACATTTGTTTACCTGGTGCAAACTGATCCAGATCCAAAAAGTTGATGATATCGTCCTCCTGGATTTTGTCATAATCTTCTTTATTGTCAAAAGTCAATGCCAGCATCCCTTGTTTCTTAAGGTTGGTTTCGTGGATTCGGGCAAAAGATTTTACCAATACTGCACGGACACCAAGATGTCTCGGTTCCATCGCAGCGTGCTCCCGGGAAGAGCCTTCGCCATAATTTTCGTCACCCACTACGATTGTAGGAACGCCATCGGCCTTGTATTGTCTTGCAGAATCGGGAACCGGTTTGTATTTCCCGTCATCCTCATTTTTGACACTGTTGGTTTCCATATTGAAGGCATTTACTGCGCCAATCAACATATTGTTGGAGATATTATCAAGGTGTCCACGGAATTTCAGCCACGGCCCTGCCATAGAAATGTGATCCGTCGTACATTTTCCGTATGCCTTGATGAGAAGCCTCGCGCCGGTAATATTCTGACCGTCCCACGGTGCAAAAGGCTCCAGCAGCTGCAGTCTGTCTGATGTAGGAGAAACTACTACTTCTACGTGTGAACCATCTTCGGCAGGAGCAATATAGCCCGGATCGTCTACGTCAAAACCTAATCTTGGCAACTCGTCACCTGTTGGCTCGTCCAGAAGAACCATTTCGCCATTTTTATTTTTAAGTTTATCCTTTAAAGGATTGAAAGTCAAATCTCCGGCGATAGCCAATGCAGTCACCAATTCTGGAGATCCTACGAAAGCGTGTGTGTTTGGATTGCCGTCTGCTCTTTTGGAAAAGTTACGGTTGAAGGAGTGAACGATGGTGTTTTTCTCCTGCTGGTCTGCGCCTTCACGTGCCCACTGTCCGATGCACGGTCCGCAGGCGTTGGCAAAAACTTTACCGCCTATTTCGTCAAAAGTTTTCAGGAATCCGTCTCTTTCTACGGTGAATCTTACCTGCTCAGATCCCGGTGTGATGGTATATTCCGCTTTTACTTCCAGATTTTTTTCTTTGGCCTGTTTTGCGACAGATGCAGCTCTGGCAATATCCTCGTAAGACGAGTTGGTACAAGAACCAATCAGTCCAACTTCAATTTTTGTCGGCCAGCCATTTTTCTCTGCAATTTCTTTCATTTGGGAAATAGGCGTTGCCAAATCCGGCGTGAAAGGTCCATTCAGGTAGGGTTCTAAGGTGTCAAGGTTGATCTCGATCACTTCATCAAAATATTTTTCAGGCTCTGCCAGTACTTCAGGGTCGGCTTTCAAAACGTGTGCTACAGCATCGGCAGCATCAGCAAGATCTTCTCTGTCTGTAGAACGGAGATATTTGCTCATATTATTATCATAAGCGAAGATAGAAGTGGTGGCTCCGACCTCAGCGCCCATATTACAGATGGTACCTTTCCCGGTACAGGAAAGCGATTCAGCACCTTCACCGAAATATTCTACGATTGCTCCGGTTCCGCCTTTTACAGTAAGGATTCCCGCTACTTTCAGGATGACGTCTTTTGCTGCGGTCCAGCCGTTTAATCTACCTGTCAACTTGACACCGATCATTTTCGGGAATTTCAGTTCCCAAGCCATTCCTGCCATTACATCTACTGCATCTGCACCACCGACGCCGATGGCAACCATTCCCAATCCGCCGGCATTCACCGTGTGAGAATCGGTTCCGATCATCATTCCGCCAGGAAAAGCATAATTTTCCAGCACTACCTGGTGGATGATTCCTGCGCCTGCTTTCCAGAAACCAATACCGTATTTGTTTGAAACGGACTGAAGAAACTGGTAGACTTCGTTGTTTTTATTTTCTGCTTCTATAAGATCTTTTGCAGCGCCCACTCTGGCCTGGATGAGGTGATCGGCATGCACCGTCGAGGGAACTGCTACCTGCTTCTTACCAGCCTGCATAAACTGCAAGAGTGCCATTTGCGCAGTTGCATCCTGCATTGCCACCCTGTCCGGTGCAAAATTGACGTAGGATTCTCCTCGTTTGAAGCTTTCTCTGTTTTGCTGTGAATCCAAATGTGCACAAAGGATTTTTTCTGAATAAGTAAGAGGTCTTCCCATGAAAGCTCTTGCATCGTTTACTCTGGTTTCGAAATCAGAATAAACATTTTTTATCATGTCCAAGTCAAAAGTCATATCTCGATTTTTATTTTTATTAATTAATAAGTGATTTTCCTCGGTTTGACGGGGAAAATTGTTCGTCATTCTATTCATCAAATTTTGTTCCCATAGTGGATTGGATGAGATAAATATGATGAATGACGGTCATATTTTACAACTATCAAGTTAATAAAAAATACAGTCTCCCGCTGCAAATTTGCACAAAAGTAATTTCAGCCGCTTTAATATAGAAATGTTCTAAACAAAAAAAGAAAAGATCCTGAATCTCAATGGATCAGGATCTTTCAATTTCAATGTTTTAACAATCAGCACTGCGACTGATTTGTAATGGGATATATTAGTGACCAACTGCTACCAGCTCCTTGATAGGCGGCGCAAATTTAGTAAGGTCTATACCTTCAACGGCTGCTTTGTATTCGCTGATATTCGGGATTCTTCCCATAATGGCAGACAGGACAACAACCGGTGTTGAAGCTAGTAACGATTCTCCTTTTTTACGTTCAGAATCCTCCACAACTCTTCCTTGGAAAAGTCGGGTAGACGTGGCTAAAACCGTATCTCCTTTTTCCGCTTTTTCCTGATTTCCCATACAAAGGTTGCATCCCGGACGTTCCAGATACATTATATTTTCATATTCTGTACGGGCAGCGCCTTTCGGAGCATTGTCGTTAAACTCAAAACCTGAATATTTTTCCAACAATTCCCAGTCGCCTTCTGCTTTCAGTTCATCGATGATGTTGTAAGTTGGCGCTGCTACAACAAGTGGTGCAAGGAACTCAACTTTACCGTTTTGTCTTTCGATATTTCTAAGCATTTGGGAAACGATCTTCAGGTCACCTTTGTGAACCATGCAGGATCCTACAAATCCAAGATCAACTTTTTTCTCACCACCGTAATAGGTAAGCGTTCTGATAGTGTCGTGCGTGTATCGTTTGGAAACATCTTCGTTATTGACATCAGGGTCAGCAATCATCGGTTCTGTGATGATGTCTAGGTCTATCACTACTTCTGCGTAATATGCTGCATTGGAATCCGGCGTCAAAGCTGGCAATTCACCGGATTTAATTTCGGTAATTCTTTTATTGGCTTTGTTGATCAATCCCTGAAGAACGTGGTTGTGGTTATCCATTCCTTTGTCTATCATAATCTGGATTCTGCCTTTTGCAATTTCCAGAGATTCTATCAAAGTATCATCTTCCGAAATACAGATAGAAGCTTTTGCCTTCATCTCTGCAGTCCAGTCTGTAAATGTGAAAGCCTGATCAGCAGGAAGTGTTCCGATATGAACCTCAATGATTCTTCCCTGGAATACATTCTCGCCGCCAAATTGCTGAAGCATCTGAGACTGCGTAGCGTGCACCACATCACGGAAATCCATATGCTGTTTCATATCACCTTTGAAAGTCACTTTTACAGATTCCGGGATTGGCATAGAAGCTTCTCCAGTTGCCAGGGCAAGAGCTACAGTTCCTGAATCGGCACCGAAAGCAACACCTTTGGACATTCTGGTGTGGGAATCTCCACCGATGATAATCGCCCATTCGTCAATCGTGATATCATTCAGAACTTTATGAATTACATCTGTCATTGCGTGGTATTCATTTTTCGGGTCACGTGCTGTGATCAAACCGAAATCGTTCATAAATTTCATCAGTCTCGGAATATTAGCCTGCGCTTTTTTGTCCCAAACCGAAGCTGTGTGACAACCGGACTGGTAAGCACCGTCAACAATTGGAGAAATAACTGTCGCCGCCATAGATTCCAGTTCCTGAGCCGTCATCAAGCCGGTAGTATCCTGAGACCCGACGATATTAACCTCAACACGAACGTCTGAACCAGCGTGCAAAACTTTGCCCGGAGACAAGCCTACAGCATTTTTATTGAATATTTTTTCTACTGCCGTAAGACCAACGCCTTCTTTAGTAATTTCTTTTGATGGGGCGTAAACAGTCGGGATTTCTATGCCTAATAGGTTGGAAGCCCATGTCTGCAGTTTTTTACCAAAAACAATAGCGTAAGATCCGCCGGCTTTGATGAACTCCATCTTCTGAGGCGTGAAGGATTTAGAAATATCCTTCAGCTCCTGATCGCCATTATATAATTTTTTTGTTTTGGTATTAATAGTAAGAACAGTTCCGGTTGCAACGGAATAAACTTCTTCCAGAATCGGTTCGTTGTTCTCATTTCGGATAACATCTCCTTGTGCATCCAGTTTTTTCACCCAGTTCTGAAGATCAATTCCAATTCCTCCTGTTACGTCAACAGTGGTTAGGAAAATTGGGGAAATTCCGTTTGTTCCGGCAACAATTGGTGCGATATTTACGAAAGGAATATATGGACTTGCCTGTTTACCTGTCCAAAGAGCCACATTATTGACGCCAGACATTCTGGATGATCCTACACCCATGGTACCTTTTTCAGCAATCAGCATTACGCTTTTGTCAGGATGTAGTGCCTGCAAAGCTTTGATTTCCTGCTGAGCTTCTGGAGACATCATACACAAACCATGAAGTTCACGGTCAGATCTTGAGTGCGCCTGGTTTCCCGGAGATAATAAATCTGTTGAGATATCGCCTTCTCCAGCAATATAAGTTACTACTTTAATTTCTTCCGGAGCTTCAGGAAGTTTTGTGAAAAATTCTGCTTTTGCGTAGCTGTCAACAAGTTCCTGTGCAATTTCGTTACCGTCATTGAAAGCTGCTTTCAAGCGATCCGTGTCTGCTTCATAAAGGAAGACCTGAGTTTTAAGAACGTTTGCCGCTTCTTTAGCAATTTCTTTATAATCGCCTAAAGCAAGATCCAACAATACTTCGATTGATGGTCCGCCTTTCATATGGGATAATAATACAAAAGCGTAAGCTGGAGAGATTTCAACTATTTCGGATTGTCCAAGAATGATTTCTTTTAAAAACTTCGCCTTGACACCAGCAGCACTCGTGGTTCCCGGTAAAACGTTGTAGATAAAAAAGTTAAGAGAATCTTCCCGATGTACATTTTCTGAATCTTTAATTTGAGCGATGATTTCGCTTAGTAATTCTGCAGTATCAATTGGTTTTGGGTGAAGACCTTGGTTTTTTCTTTCTTCAATCTCTTGGATATAATCCTGATAAATATTCATAAATAGAAATTCTTTTTTAATGTTAAAAAGTGTAGGTTTAAAACAGTTGTTAGCAATCCTGATAGGTGGTAATCAGCTGTTTCGGATGATCGCATCTGGCGTTGCGGTCAAAGTGAATTATTAGGAATTTTATTCTTCTTAAATTCGCCCAAAATTACGAAATTCAAAACTTTTAAACGATTAGATTAATTTAGATTCAAAATAAATTACATCTATTTTATCTATATTAATTGTTTTTACTGGATTAATTTTTACATTACAAATCGAAGCTGGTCAAAATTACAATGTTGAAAATCAAGTCATTAATAAAAAATTACGGAAAACAAATCGCTATTTGTGGTTTTTTTTTGTGCATATTTTGCATTTACTATTTTATAGACCCATCAAAGAGTGCTTTTTTTCTGCGATGTCCATTAAATCTTGTCACAGGTTATGAATGCGCCGGCTGTGGCGTTCAGAGGGCTTTTCACGAGTTGCTTCATTTTAGATTTTTGCAGGCTTTCAAATACAATCCGTTATTTATTGTAGCGATCCCGATTTTATTACTAATCATCATCTTAAGGTTTTTTAAAAGCAATAAAAATGCTGTGGCTCTCAATCGGATGATCAGCAGCAGAACTTTTGTCATCCTCGTGTTAGTTATAGTTTTTGTATTTTCGCTGCTCAAAAACACGGATTATTACAGAGATTTGATCTCTGCTCTCTAAAATAAAAAAACGATGAAGAAACTGCTCAGCTTGATTCTTACGGGATTTTTCTTAGCCTCATTCAGCCAGATGAAGGAAGATCTTATACCTTCATTGATTCCTCAGACTATAGATCAGAAATCTGGATATATAGACCAGAACGGCAAAATAATTATCAAACCGGAGTATCATATTGCGATGTTCTTTTCGGAAGACTGCAACTTAATGAATTCACCTAATAAAAATGTGCGGATCTTCGGCTCTGCCAATTATGCAACAGTAGAAAAGAATCTGATTGCTTACAGGATCAATAAAAAGGGAAAACGGGTCTATCAGTACAAGAAATCGGATCTGGGACAATGCTCGCAGCCTTATGAAGTGTCCAGATATAAAGCGTTCAGACTGAATGGTATCTACGGTCTGGTAAGTAAGGAAACGGTTGACATTAGTGGTTACAAGGATTTTGATATCTACCCTCAGTATCAAATGCTGTATGTGTTGGAAAGCGATAAAGAGAACCCAATGATGGTCGCGGTGATGAACAATAAATTTGGGGTGGTCGACAAGCAAAATAGAATCATTATCCCTTTCATTTACGACGATATCAAAACCAATTTGTCCTGGAAAACAGCCCATCTTTTTGAAGTGTCCAGCGATGGGAAGCATTATTTTTTCGTAGACCGGAATAATAAATCCTATTAATTCAAAAAAAATTGTAATTTCGCAGTCAGAAATTTAAGGGGTGCTGTAACAAGCTGAGATTATACCCAATGAACCTGGAACAGGTAATGCTGTTTAGGGATACATCATTATAAATTGATTGATGATAGTTGATAAATGATTTATCAATTTTTGTTAAAGTTGAGGTCATTCATCTTTCATCGCTTATCATTTATAGTCTATAGTCGCCCCTTTTATTCTAAAATTATTTTAACAAAAAAATTTTTTAAGAATGAAAGGTTTACTTTTTTTAGGAGTGTTCACTGCTCCGTTTTATTTTTCGCAAACTACAGATTCATTGAAGGTTACAGATATTCAGGCTGTAGAATTCACCAAGAGGACGCCGGTTGCAAAATCCATTATCAATGTAGAAAAAGATCTTGCAGATAAAAATCTGGGTCAGGATCTGCCAATTCTGTTAAAGAATCAGATGTCTGTGATTTCAACCTCTGACGCAGGAAACGGCGTAGGCTATACTGGTTTGAGGATTCGGGGAACTGCCGGGACAAGCATCAATGTAATGCTGAATGGCGTTCCTTATAATGATTCCGAATCTCAGGGCACTTTCTTCGTCAATGTTCCGGATTTGACGAGCTCGGCTTCTCAAATTGTGATCCAGCGTGGGGTGGGAAGTTCGTCCAACGGTGTTTCTGCTTTCGGAGCCAGTGTGAATGTGATTTCCAGAGATCCGGGCGACAAATTCTCCGTTCGGACAGATGATTCCTACGGTTCTTTCAATACCTACAAGTATGCAGCGGAGGTCAATTCCGGAAAATTCTGGAAAAACAGACTTTCCGTAATGGGAAGGTACACGCGAATCCATTCCGACGGTTTCATAGACCGCGCTTTTTCTGATCTTCATTCGTACAACTTTTCTGCATTGTATCAGGAGAAAAATACAGAGTTGAGATTGTTGGCTTTCGGCGGAAAAGAGAAAACATATCAGGCCTGGAACGGGATTGATAAAGCTACCTGGGAAACCAATCCAAAGTTCAATTATTCTGGAGCTATCTATGACGCAAACTATGAAAATATCGTTGGCTACTATGATAATGAGACCGATAATTACAGACAGAATCACTTTCAGTTTCTGTGGAATCAGCGCTTCTCGGATCAATGGAAACTGGAGACTACAGCGCATTATACCATCGGAAAAGGCTATTATGAAAATTACAAACAGGACGCCAAATTTTCTAAATACAACCTCGGAAACATCATCCAAAACGGAACTGAAATCAAAACCTCAGATTTTATCCGGAAAAAATGGCTGGATAATGATTTTTACGGCGTAATCTCTACATTATATGGTAAGCTGGGCGATCTGGATCTTAACATCGGTGCTGTTGCCAATCAATATTACGGACGGCATTTCGGGAATGTGACAGGTGTCTTTTTTCCGGAAATCAACGAGTCAGAATACTATAGAAACAGATCGGTAAAAAATGAAGTTTCGGGTTTTGCTAAGGCGATTTATAAACTGAACCGATTTGAGATCTTTGGCGATCTGCAGCTGAGAAATATTGACTATAATACTAAAGTGCTGATGGCAGGCGATTCCGAAGGTGCAGATCTCGACAGGAAGTGGACTTTTTTCAATCCTAAAGCTGGCGTCAATTATAACTTAGAGAATGGGAAAGTTTTTGTTTCCTACGCCAATGCGCATCGCGAGCCCAATCGTGACGATCTTTTTGCAAATCCGGATACCAAAGCAGAAACACTTCACGATTTTGAAGCCGGATTTGAAAAGCAGGTGGGGAAAGTAGCTTTCACAGCCAATGCCTATTATATGTATTATGAGGATCAGCTGGCTCTGAACGGACAGATCAACAACGTAGGAGAATTTATTAAGGAAAATGTGGGGAAAAGCTACAGATTGGGTCTGGAAATCGGAGCCTTGGCAAAATTGTCTGATAATTTTCAGATTTCAGCAAATGCTACAATCAGCGATAATAAGATAATGAAGTACAAGGTTGAGGCAAAGGAGGCTGATCCTATGAATCCGGAGAATGAAATTACTGTGACAAAAACTTTGGGTGGCGAAAAAATATCGTTTTCTCCAAGTGTCATTGCCAATGGAAACATCAGCTATTCGCCGTTCAGAAATTTCAATCTCGGCGTCACAGCACAATATGTTGGCAAGCAATTTCTTGATAATTCCGGAGACAAAGTGAATCAGCTGGAGGATTATCTGGTGCCGGATTTCAATATGTCCTACAAATTGCCACTGGCAAAAAATGAAGTGGTTTTACGGTTTTTATTAAATAATTTCACAGATGTTAAGTATGTCAACAACGGTTTCAGTGGGCCGTATTATTTTTCGCAAGCCGGAATCAATTTTATGTTTGGGGTCTCAATTAAAATAAATTAAAATTTAATATACTGGTATTCAGTAGTTTAATGTTTTTTTTTTGATGTAAATTAAAATTTTTTTACCGTTGGTTTAAAATTAATGTTAGATTTACATTCAGTTCATAAAAACTTTTGTGAGAAGTTTGAGCTGATTTATATAGACCTTAAAAATTAACATTATGAGAAAAATTTATTTTCTTGGCCTTGCCTTGGCGGCAAGTGTCTCTGCTTTCGGGCAACTTACTCATACCGTGTCCAACGGTGTTTACAAATTAACTTACGGAAAAACTGCAGACTGGACTTTTTATGATCCACAGAGTGCTCCTACATTTTACGTTCATGTCTGGTCTTCTCAGACAGACGGCGACAATGACAAAGGCAATTATGATGATGCCTGGAGCAATTCTACAACGACAATGACTTGGGATGCTGTAGAGAATGCTTACATCGGGACTGTCAATCTCAATACAAAGCTTTTCTCCGGATCCAACAGTACAATGCCGACGGGGACTGTAGTTCAGAGAATAGGAGTCGTATTTAAAAACAAATCAAACGGTGCAGACTTTCAATCAGCAGACAGAGATCTGGAAGGACCCACAACTCTAAGCACGCTGGCTGTCTCGGACGCTAACGGAAAGACAAAATCACAAGTTGCCGGCGGTAAATTATTTACTGCTGCCAAAGGAAACGTAGACCTCACCGTGTATGACTTCTCCGGAAAAGTGATCAAAACAATGAAAGTTAACGCGAGTGGAAATCCAATAGAACTTAATCTTAATCAAAAAGGTCTGTTCCTGGTAAAAATCTCCGGTAGTAATGTTTCTGAAGTTGTGAAATTTGCAAACTAGGATTTCATTATTCATATCAAATTCAAAAGGTTGCTGTAAAAAGCGACCTTTTATATTTTCTATAACCTCAAAAATTATGTAGTTTTGTGCCGATGAATTTTGAGCATTTTTTATATCAATATCTTCTGACCAACCATAGAGCGGAAGTTCCCGGTTTTGGGATTTTCAGACTTACAAAAGAATCTGCAAAGATCGACGCGGCCAATTCTATTATCACGCCGCCCACAGAAGTGGTCGATTTCCAGTACCAGCCTTCCGTCTCCGACAATGATCTGGTAAAATACATCGCAGAAAAAACCAATTCTGACCTTGCCGCAGTACAGCAGAAATTGGAAGCAAAGGTTCAGAGCTGGATGCAGGAACTGACGTCAAAAAACAGTCTGATTCTTGAAAATATTGGACAGTTTCAGCTGGATGGAGAGAATAATGTGATCAGGATTACGGATGGAGCGGTAGATCTTTTTGGTCTCGAAGCCATCAATCTGCAGACACTGAAAAACCCTTCTGCCAAACTAAAGAAAGTTTCCGGAGATTATGCGATGAATAAAAATGTCGTGTGGGCTTTTCTGTTACTGATTATTATCGGCGCCGCAGCATTTTTTATGTTGGGCGATCAGCAGCTGATATTCGGGAAATCATCCCAGATTCCAACGAAGAAAATTCAAAAGAAGGAACAGCCGAAAGCGCCTGCCTTACCAAAACAAGACTCTTTAAAAACAGACAGTATAAAACAGACCAGCAATGCAAAAATCCAAAAAATCAGCAGATAGCCTTACGATAATGACGAATATCGTTTTACCTAATGAAACCAATTCGTTGAGAAATCTTTTCGGAGGCGAGTTGTTGTCAAGAATGGATCGTGCTGCATCTATTTCAGCTACAAGACATTGCGAACGCCGCGTGGTGACTGCTTCGGTAAATCACGTTTCATTCAACCATCCTATTCCGGAAGGCGGGATTGTTGTTTTGGAATCCAAAGTTTCCAGAGCATTTTCTACATCTATGGAAATCTACGTAGATGTTTGGCTGGATGATCCTATCAATCAGACCAAAATCCAGACTAATGAAGGGATTTATACTTTTGTGGCAGTTGATGAGTTCAACCGTCCGATTCCGATTCCACAGATAGAACCGGAGACAGAACTGGAAGTAGAACGCTATGAAGCGGCTTTGAGAAGAAAGGAATTATCATTAATTCTTTCCGGAAGAATGAAACCTACCGATTCTGTAGAACTCAAAAAACTGTTCTTAGGAGAATAAATATTAAAATACAAACGGGCTTTTCAGCTCGTTTTTTATGTCAATACCAATCTAATTTTTGATCAATGAAAATCCTTCAGCTCGACAAGAACCATCCGCTAATATCTGAACAATTGACTGCAAAAGGCTTTTTAGTAGAAGAAGATCATACTTCCAGTTACGACGAGGTTTTAGAAAAGATTGCTGATTACGAAGGAATTATCATCAGAAGCAGGATTCCGTTGGACCAAAATTTTCTTACTAAAGCTTCCCATCTCAAATTCATTGCAAGGGTAGGAGCAGGGATGGAGAATATTGATCTGGAAACTGCTGATAATTTGAATATCCAGCTTATCAATTCCCCGGAAGGCAATCGCGATTCAGTCGCAGAGCATGTTGTCGGGATGTTATTAATATTGATGAACAGATTATTCATCGCTTCCAATGAAGTGAAAAATGGAATCTGGAAACGGGAGGAGAATCGCGGTGATGAGTTGCTTGGCAAGACATTCGGTATCATAGGCTATGGCAATATGGGAAAAGCGACAGCAAAAAGGCTTTCTGGTTTTGGCGTTGAGGTGATCTTCCACGATATTCTGCCTGACCTTTCCGACCAATTTGCAACGCAGGTTTCATTAGAAGATCTCCAAAAAAGAGCAGAGATTTTGAGCCTTCATATTCCTTTGACTACTGAAACACATTATTTGATTGATGACAACTTCATTTCAATAATGGAAAAGAATTTCTACTTCGTCAATACTGCCCGGGGAAAAAATATTAAAACGAAAGCTTTAGTAGAAGCGATTGAAGCAGGTAAAGTTCTTGGCGCCTGTCTGGATGTTCTGGAATATGAAAAATCTTCTTTTGAAAACCTTGAAGTAGAAAACTCAGACCTTCAGTTCCTTTTAGACTCTGACAAAGTGATTGTTACGCCGCATATCGCTGGCTGGACACAGCAGAGCAAAATCAAACTGGCTCAGGTTATCGTAGATAAAATTCTTGAAAACTTCCACGTTTAGTTTCTTAAAATAATATAAAGTTTCAACGGTTTATTTAACATTTCTTAAGAGAATTCCGCTCGCTCAAAATTCCATTTTATGTTAACTTGCGTGCCTTAACGAAGTTTGGAGTATAATGAATTTTAAAAATGTAATCGCGTCGGTTTTTATCACCCTATCAATTTTTTCCTGCAAAAAAGAAAAGGAATCTAAAGCAGAAACCTACGACTCCAAACTCCCAAACTACGGCAATGTAGACCTGGAAAAAGTCTTCACACCAGAGGAGACAGTGTTGCTGGAGACACCTACCATCCTGCCCAAAATCAACAACTATTATCAGAAAGTATGGGAACAGGGCGATCTGAGTGGCGGCATCCTTGTGGCTAAAGGCAACAAAATCATCTTTGAAAAATACCGCGGATTTGCGAAAGAAGGCCAACAGATGCCAATTGACGAGAACACACCGCTGCACGTGGCATCTGTCAGCAAAACTATGACCGCAATGGCTGTTCTAAAACTGGTAGAAGCCGGAAAACTGAAACTGGAAGATAATCTGACCAAATTTTTCCCCAAATTTCCTTACGCGGATATCACTGTTTTCAGCCTGCTGTCTCAAAGAAGCGGTCTTCCGAAATATGAGTATTTCGATCAGGGAATCAAACCTGCACCGGAAGAGCTCAAGAAAGAATTCCTCACCAATCAGGATGTTCTGGATATGCTCATCAAGTATAAGCCCGAACTGGCAAGAGTGTCCAACACAGGATTTATGTACTGCAATACCAATTTTGCCCTTCTCGCATTAATCATAGAAAAAGCAACAGCAACCTCTTTTCCAGAAGCCATGCAGGAGATTATTTTCAAACCTTTGAAGATGAATCATACATACATCTTCCAAAAGAAAGATATTGGAAAGTCGTCCCAGTCATTTTTCAGCGGCTACAGGCTTTATCCGCTGGACAAACTGGATCTCATCTATGGCGACAAAAACGTGTACACCACGCCACGAGACCTGCTGAATTTCTCGGTCGCGCTCTATTCCAAAGATTTCCTGAAGCCTGAGCTGGAAGCCAAAATTTTTGAACCGTACAGCAATGAGAAAAAAGGAGTCAACAATTATGGGCTCGGATTCCGTATGAAGAATTTTGACAATGGTGAAAAACTGACCTATCACAACGGCTGGTGGCACGGGACCAACTCGGTTTTTGCGCATCTTTTGAAATCAAAAGTCACGATTATTGCCATTGGAAACAAATATTCCGGGAAGGTTTATTCGGCTTTGGCACTTTCAGGATTGTTTGAAGATTTCCCATTGGAGTTGGACAAATTCAACAAAACAGTAAATCCAGCCGGATCAGAAAAAGATACCACAACGCTGGGCAGCGGCGAACTTTAGAATAATTATTTGGGGCGCCATCATCCGCCTTCCATTCCCGCTTTTTTCTGCCGTTGCGATTGAGATAGAGCAATCCAAACGAGGTTTGCCATCGCAACGGCAGAAAAAGAGCTCCATTCAAGTCGGGGCGCAGATTCAGCATAGATCAACAGTCAACATATAAATTCAATTTGTCATTCCATAGACATCTAGACTGCTGAGATTGCTGGGGCATGACAAAATAGCGTAAGTAAATTTTCATTGCAATTAAAAACCGCAGAGCGCTGACCTGATAATAGAAAAAAATACACACTCACAATCAATGCTCCAGCGGAGCGACCTGTAATTTATTCTAAGGACAAAACTATTCCAACAGAAACTAAATTATTTTAGTATAAAAATAAACTTTATTTAATTGATTATCAGGACCTTAATTTTAATTAAGGTTCTTTTTTTATATTTGATGTAATAAGTGTTACATTTCAGATGTCTTACTTTTAAACAGCCAGGAATTTTAAAGTTTTTTAGATAACAAAGACTTTAACCTACAACCTCAAAAAGAATCTATATGACTCAGGAAATATTTCAAAATACGGTTTACAGTCTCAAGAATGAGATGTTCCGTTTCGCGAAAAAATTCCTGATGAGTGCAGATGAGGCAGAAGATGTGGTAATGGATCTGATGATGAAATTCTGGCAGAAAAAAGAAGAACTCACAGTGGTCGAGAATCTGAAAAGTTTCGCAATGAGAAGTGTAAAAAATGAATGTCTGAACCGCCTGAAACACCACGAAGTGAAATTGGGATTTGCAAGCCAGACCAAACACACCTCAGAACTTTACCAGATCGAAACCAATAATATGAAAGAGCAGATTTTGGGATTCATCTCCCAACTGCCGGAAAAACAAAAAATGGTCATTCACCTAAAAGATGTAGAAGAATATGAGATCTCAGAGATTGCGGGCATTATGGAAATGGAAGAAAATGCAGTCCGCGTAAACCTGATGAGAGCAAGACAAAAAGTGAAAGAATCAATTAACAAACTCTATGCGTATGAAAACCGACAGATACAAGGATTGGGAATCTAAATTCTTTGAAGGCGAGGAATTGACGCCGGAAGAAGAATTGTTCCTGAAAAATGAAAGCGACAACCCCTATTTCTCATTCCTGAAAGAGGAGAAACAGGAAAAACTGGATATCAGTTTCGAAGATTTCTTAAAGAAAACAGAGGAGCCGAAAATAATTGCCCTACCGATTAAGAAAAATTCTTACAAAGTATATTGGATGGCAGCCAGTCTGGTTTTGCTGATGGGCGTGGGTGCATTTTGGATGGTCAATCAGCCTCAAAAAATGGAAACTGTGATTGCGAAAAATCAGGAAGTTCCCAAGAAAGAGAAAGTAGAAAATGTGTCACCTGTTGTGGAGACAGAAGAACAAACGACAACGCCAAAAGAAGTTTTAGCCACTCAGGAAAGTCAGAAAGTAGAGAATATTTCAGATGACAATGCAGTAAAAGAACTCGTTCAAAAAGAAGTCAAAAGACTGATGGCACAGCAGGAAACTCAATCCAAAAAAGAAGAAAAGCAAGTTACAGATCCGGTAGAATCTATTGCAGATTACAATCCAAATTATGTAATCATCAACGGCAAACCAATCTATGACGAGAGCGAGGCCATTGCTGTGACAGAGAATGCTTTTAATTATTTTGCAAGTAACGTTACCCAAACTATAAATCACGCAGAATCTGCCCAAAATCAAGTTGATTTTTACAGGATTCTCAATTATTAATTTTAACATCAAATGCTGCCGCCAGAGAAAATATTTTGAAACTAGATCTAGTCATAATGGCGGTCGCAAGAGACCTTAAGCAAAACAATATTAAAATGAAAAAAATATCAATATTATTCGTACTATTCCTGCTGTCTACCAATATTTTCGGACAGTCGGACAAATTGAATGAACTCTTCGATCATTATCAGGATACGGAAGGTGTGACCTCTATCAAGATTGCAAAACCGATGTTCAAACTGCTGAACAACCTGAAAATTGATGACGCAGAATTAGGAAAAATACAGCCGCTTCTCGGAAAAGTGAACGGACTGAAAATGCTGATCCTCGAAAAGCCTTCTAAATCTGAAAACGGGAATGCGGACAACTCAAAAATGCTGTTGCAATCCGGTAAAATCGAAAAGGAAATTGCCGCCTCACTCAAGAATATGAAATATGAAGAACTGGTGACGGTCAACAGCCGCGACAATAAAATCAAATTTATGGCGCAGGATATCACAGCCAATGTTCTGGACAATCTGATCCTGAATATCATGTCGGAAGACAGCTCGGTTCTGATGATGCTGGACGGGAAAATATCGATGGATGATGTGAGTAATCTGATGGCGGAAACGCAGAATGTGACTTCTGTAAATCCGGTTTCCACCATCACGTCGAATAATGTCAATGTAGGAAGTGTGCGGACTGTTGGTGCGTTCAACGGAATCGAAGTTTCTTCCGGCGTAGAAGTGGAATTCAGTCAGAATCCAAATCAAAGTGTAACCGTACAGACGGAAGCCGACAAGCAGCAATATGTTGTGACGGAAGTGGAAAACGGTGTTCTGAAGATCTTCGTCAGAAACAAAGGCGTCAGAAACCTGAACTTTAGTAATCTGAAAGTGCTTGTCTCCAACCCCAAATTATCAAGACTTGTGACCAAATCAGGATCGTCTTTCAAAGCGGTAACACCTGTCAGCGAATCTACACTGGCATTGAGCAGCAACTCTGGCTCTCTGGTCTCGGGAACATTCAAAATTGCGACCAATACAGCTTTGGAAGTAGAGTCCGGATCTAATGTTAAAATTAATCTGGATACCAAATCTATAGCCATCGATGCCAGCAGTGGAAGTTCTTTAAAATTATCAGGAACAGCCAGTACAAGCGTGATCAGCGCAAGCAGCGGAAGTTCTGTATCAGCGGGCGATTTTGTAACCAAATCAGCAGTGGTGGACGCATCTTCAGGATCCAGTGTGAAAATCAATACGACGGAAAGTGTGACGGCAAGCGCAAGCTCTGCAGCATCAATCCAATACAAAGGAAACCCTTCCAAAGTGACTAAATCTGCTCAGGAAGTGACCGGCGCAAGCATCAGTTCAATTAATTAAAAAAAACTAGAAATTATGTTACGATTCATCTACATTATCATCTTGGCGGTTGTCGGTTTTTTTCTGCAGTCGTGTATGGTTTCTCAGAAAAAAGTGCACACTGACTTCTTTGACAATCCGGGATTCAAAGACAATTCAAGCTACGTGAGTATCAATGTGCCTACATTTTTAGCAAGATCTTATGTGAAAAAGGCGATGCGGGAGGATGGCGAAAGTCAGGAAGTGATAGATCTTATAAAGAAAATCAGCGATGTGAAAGTCCTGATTGTAGAAAGTTCTAAAACGCCTATCAAAGCGGAATTTCAGAAGTATCTGAGCCAGAATAATTATGAAGAATGGATGTCTGTCAAGCAGGAAGGCAATCTTATAAGCCTAAACGCAAAGCAGTCCGATGATATTATAAAAAGAATGATCATTACCGTAAAAGATGACAAAGATGAAACGATCTTCGTAGATGTATCGGGAAAGTTTACCGCAGACGATATCTCAAAAATCATCAACGCTACAGAGAAAAATCAAATCAAAATCAATAGAAATTAATTTTTCAGCAACCACTATTTATTAGTGGTTTTTGTGGTTTTGATAATCCGGTCTTTGGCGTGCTGCACGATTTTTCTGATGAGATCCAGCGGAATCTCCTGATCCATCGGAATTTGGATGGCGCCCTTGGAGGTTTTGAATTTTTCCAGCTCCTGTTCGAAAAAACTGACAGCTTCCGGCCCGGGATAAAGTCCGATGTGATGTGTGAATGCCGCAAAATGGATCAGATTGTGATTCTGAAAAACGAAAGTGGGCATCACATATTTAATGCACTCCTCAGCTTCCGGCACTTCGTTTCTGATTGCAACGCGGATGGTTTCCAGCTTACTTATGATGGTCTCATCAAACTGTGCAAAATAGTCTTCGAATGTTTTCATCATTGAAATGTTTTAATCAAAGTTAAAAATTAAAATGATATACGAGATTTTTTCAGAATTTATCTGATGGTTCTATAATTTATTGCTCGCAAAGTCATTATTCCGTACCGGACATTTCTGCTTCGAACTGTGCTAATCCGGCCCTAGTACTGCCTTTGTCCAGGCCTTTTTGCCACTCTTTTTCAGCTTTTATTTTATCACCCAGAGAATAGTAATAACTTCCGAGAATGGTATGGCCTTCTACTTCGCCCATATCGATAATTTTCTGTCCCAGTTTGATAATTTCAGGATTTTGTTTTGGCTTTTTGGTTTTGCTGGCCAATACCGCACCCATTCCGCCCATATCCTCCATTACCATCAATCCAAACTTCTCCATACATGCTTTTGAAAGGCCTCTGGCGCACAGATCGTTAATGGTTTTGGTATAATCTGTCATAGCGCTTTCGTCAAACAGCTTCTCCAGGTCATTAGATTTAGCTCTCGTTTTTCGGTAATATTCATACAGAAGATTGGCGTTTTTCTTCGCCAGTGCTTCGTCTTTTCTGTTGTTTACTGCGATGCTGTCTTTGTTCAGATCCCATTTTGTATTTTTCACCCAGCTGGAATTACCAATCAAGCGATTTTTCGAAATTTTAAATACAAAAATATCTTTGTCGGGAAATACGACTACTGAATCACCTTTTACAAAATAATCACCTTTTCCATATCCCGCAATGTCCACTTTTCCGTTGCCATCAAATGCAAAGTAAGAATATAAAGATTCTTTGGAATTGGTTGTATAATAACCTTGAAGATTGTTGTCTGCTTCCTGAGCATTGAAAATACCGCTGGAAATCATTCCTGCAAGCAATAAAAGATATCGTATCATTTAATTTTTTTATTAGCGTAAAAGTAAGAAAAAACCTCAAAGAAATTTCCTTGAGGTTTGATTTGTATAATGGCTTTGCACCTTCTCCAGATATTCTGCTGTGTAATTATTTTTTAATGAATTTCGAAGTAAGATTTTTTCCAGCCGTCTTTATTCTGATATAATAAACACCTTGTAACAGTTTTCTGACATCAAATTGATGATCTGCACTAAAATTTGAAATTACTTTTCTGCCAGTTGCGTCATAAATTTCGATGTTGCTGATTTTTTCTTTTGTGTCGATGTAGATGAAATCTGAAGTTGGGTTTGGGTAGATAGAAAGCTCTTTGTTAATAGCCTCGACTGTCTGAAGATAAGATTCCTCTAAAGTTGCCAGATAATAGTTGTCACCACCCTTAAAATTGATAGGTTGGGACAATAGATTGTCTGAGATAATGTCTCCTGAAATTGTAAAAAGATCCTGTTTCACAACACTGATTCTGTGATTTGCGAAACCAAGTACATTTCCTCCTGCTGGTGCTATATTATTTTCGGTATATATTTTCTTTATATATTTCAGAACGCCGTCGTTTCCAAATTTCAATACATTTGATGTAAAAGCTGAGCTGTCATTTGCATATTCCTGATTGTTTATGAGAAAATTGCCATTCCATCTGCCCTGTAAATAAATATTTCCATTTTCATCTAAATCTATAGTACCGCCATCTGGAGAGGATCTAACGCTTAAAATTGGCGTGACGCTTAATACGGTACCTTCTGTAGAGATTTTTGCTAAAGAATTGGCATAACTGTTTTCAGCATAGGGTGTTGTAATAAATGTACCATCTAATGTAACAAACTTGTTACCGGCACCTTCTAGATAGTTATACTGTATAAAATTCTTTCCGTCATATTTCACATCAAGAGGAACACTGTAGGAGTACGTCTCTGGAGGTAGATTTTCATAAAAATTCTTTCCAAATACAGGATTGCCATTCGAATCAAGTTTCACCATTAAAGAGTTTCTGGAGTCATTATTACTTGGTATTTTTAAGATCTCCGATTTCAAATATATAGGAGGGCGTATTTGCATATCTAGGCTCATAAAAAGCATAGATATTGTTCAACTCATCGAAAGCGATTTTTCCCCGTAAATAAGTTAGGCCAGAATAGGTTTTGAAAAAAATGGTATTGCCTGTAACTCCGTTTATTTTTGCAATAAAAGAATTTGCATTGACTGTTTGTGAACCAAATCTGGTGAACGTAGCGTCTGTTGCCCAGACAATTATATCGCCTGCACGGTCAAAAATTACCGAAACGGACGGATTGGCGTTTATGTCAAAATCTATTCTTTTAGACCAAAGGAGTTCACCTGTATTAGATATTTTTACCAGTTGGTTATACGCTGGCAAATTTGTCAAATTCCCACTTTGAAATACGGTTTGCGCACCACTGTTGCCAACGAAAACAGCAGGGCTGGATTTTGGAACAGATACAGAGGTAATAAACTCTCCGTCTGCATTGACATCAGTTGCTAATTTGCTATTGGCATATTTTTTCAATAATGTATAGTACATCGCAGCACTCCACGACAACTGTCCGGCGGCATCAATTTTTGCGTAAGTATTCGCAAACTGCGCACGTGTGTTGAAAGAAGTTTCCCCAAGAAGATTTACTTCTCCGGAGCTCGTGTAATTGATGTATGAGTTTCCCTGGGTGTCCGATTTGAGGTAATTGGATGCGATGGTTCCCCCGTGGTAATTTGGGATCAATTTTGTCCAAGATAAATTATAGTTGCTATTTAAATAGATGAACTTTTTAACAGAAAAAGTCGTTTTTTGATCATAAGAAAGTAAATTTTCTAGGTTGTTTATGTACTTAAAGCTCAGTGATTCATTAAGTGAAGTCCGGTTTCGATTAGTGCTATTCTGGAGACCCAATTTGTTGAGATCTAACATCACACTTTGATGAGCGACAACATTAGCTAACGAAAAATCATTGAAAAATTTGATATTAAAAAAGTCAGGAACGTCTGAAATATACCTGTAAAACATTTTCGCCTGAGAGTCTCCAAATGGAAATAGATCTATGTCGTATCTATCTATCAAAGAATTGGATAATAATTGAATGCCCAAATCATTTCCTTTAAACCAGTCTGCAGTAGAAAAGTCATATTTGATTTTAGTACACCAGAGAAACGCCTCTCTGTTAGTATTTTGTAGTTGTAAGGGAATTGTCAGACCAGTACTGCTGGTCAGAGTAACAAGCTTTCTACTCAATCCTGCGATTTCCAGACTCCCGTCGGACAAAACCTTGACATCTTTTACTGCCACCGGTGTGTCACCATCACTTTGTGGTCTAAACTTTACATAGGAATCAAAGTTAAATTCTTCATTGCCCTTCAGTACAAAGCCGGAATAGGGCTCAACAATAATATTGTTAAAGGTAGTGGAGGTGGATTTAGTGTAACCGCCAACATACAGGGATGAATTCCTGTAATCGATAGATGTCAGATTTGTGGAATTAAAAGAACTAATAATACTTCCGTCGGCCAGATTGATACGGTACAGAGACGATGAAGAAGAAAGTACAAACATCTCATTATTGCTAAAGCAAATGTCGTAATCTTTTAAATTAGAGTCAGCAATTTGCGTGGCCCAGAGATAGTTGCCCAAAGAATCCAATTTGATCAGTAAACCGTTTGACAATGAAGAATTATAAAAACTCGAACCAATATTTATAATGCCGGTAAAATGCAACATCACGTAGCTGTTGCCCAATGCATCTACTTTGATATATCTTGGACGGATTGTACCTTGTGAGCCCGCATTAAGTGTTTTCTCCCATAGGTGATTTCCATTAAAATCTGTCTTGATCAGGTATAAGTCTTCAAGACCGACTGGATTGACGATGTAGCCGTCAAAACGAAAGTCATTTCCATTAGCATAGCCGGTAAAAAAAGTGTTTCCACCATCGTCTAAAACAGATTGAACCAAATTACCACCATTATTGGTATTAATCTGTACAAGGTTTTTTAGATTTAAGGAATAATCCTGAGCGTTACAGATGATCGACGATATAAACAAAAACAAAGTGTAAATTTTATTCATAGTAAAAGTTTTGGCAAAAATACAAAAAAACCTCAAGAATTTTCTTGAGGTCTTACTTTTTAGGTAAATATTTAAAATTATCTACATATTCCTTCTATACTTTCCGCCCACTTCAAACAAAGCATTAGTAATCTGCCCAAGCGAACAATATTTCACAGCTTCCATCATCACATTGAATAAATTCTGCTGATTAATGGCAGCGTGTTGCAAAGTTTTCAAAGCGGCTTCGGATCTATCTTCATTAGATCGTTGGAAATTATGAAGGGTTTCAATCTGAACCTGTTTTTCCTCCTCGGTCGAACGGATCACTTCTCCCGGACGCACCGTTGGCGAACCATCTTTTCCAAGGAAAGTATTGACCCCGATAATCGGATATTCTCCTGTATGTTTCAACCATTCGTAATGCATCGATTCTTCCTGAATTTTTGAACGTTGGTACATCGTTTCCATTGCACCCAAAACACCACCTCTTTCTGTAATTCTATCGAATTCTGCATAAACAGCTTCTTCCACCAAATCTGTCAGTTCTTCAATAATAAATGAACCTTGCAACGGATTTTCGTTTTTCGCTAATCCTAATTCTTTATTGATAATCAACTGAATTGCCATCGCTCTTCTTACAGACTGCTCAGTCGGAGTTGTAATCGCTTCGTCATAAGCATTCGTGTGCAATGAATTACAGTTGTCATAAATTGCATATAAAGCTTGCAAAGTTGTTCTAATATCATTAAAATCAATTTCCTGAGCGTGAAGCGAACGTCCTGAAGTTTGAATGTGGTATTTCAACATCTGGCTTCTTTCGTCTGCTCCGTATTTTAGTTTCATTGCTTTTGCCCAAACTCTTCTCGCCACACGTCCAATCACTGAATATTCTGGGTCGATACCGTTGGAGAAGAAGAATGATAAGTTTGGTGCAAAATCATTGATATCCATTCCTCTTGACAAATAATATTCAACATACGTGAAACCGTTTGCCAAAGTAAATGCCAACTGAGAAACCGGATTCGCTCCCGCTTCCGCAATGTGATATCCTGAAATAGAAACCGAATAGAAGTTTCTTACTTTTTCGGTAATGAAATATTCCTGAACGTCGCCCATCAATCTCAAGGCAAATTCAGTGGAGAAAATACAAGTGTTCTGAGCCTGATCTTCTTTTAAAATATCAGCCTGAACGGTACCACGAACTGTTGCGATCGTTTTAGCTTTAATTTCAGCATACGCTTCGGCAGGAATAACTTCATCTCCCGTGATTCCTAATAGTTTTAATCCTAAACCATTATTTGATGGTGGCAATTCTCCGTTATATTTTGGTCTTTCTAATCCTTTATCGTCGAATTTTGCTTTTAAAGCTTTTTCAACATTTGCTTCAAGCTTATGTTCAGCAATATATTTCTCAACATTCTGGTCAATCGCAGCATTCATAAAGAAAGCCAACAACATCGGCGCAGGTCCGTTGATCGTCATAGAAACTGAAGTCATTGCATTCACTAAATCAAAACCTGAATACAATTTTTTTGCATCATCCAATGTTGCAATAGAAACTCCCGCATTTCCGATTTTACCGTAAATATCCGGTGGTAGAGCTGGATCTTGACCATATAAAGTAACAGAGTCAAACGCTGTTGATAAACGTTTTGCATCCATTTCTGCAGAAACATAGTGGAATCTTCTGTTGGTTCTCTCCGGTCCGCCTTCTCCGGCAAACATTCTTGTTGGATCTTCTCCTGTTCTTTTAAAAGGGTAAATTCCCGCCGTGTAAGGAAATCCTCCGGGAAGA
Source organism: Bacteroidota bacterium (assembly GCA_037033105.1). GTDB lineage: Bacteria > Bacteroidota > Bacteroidia > Flavobacteriales > Weeksellaceae > Epilithonimonas. Next base: position 169,233 of record JAZBLF010000006.1, on the reverse strand, counting down.
TTTTCCTGGCCTTTCCATTTGATCAAATCTCCCCAATCAGTGTATTTTGGTAAAGAGATTTTTGGAATTTTTAAATGAGACAAAGATTCTGTTGAGGTTTCAACTTTAATTTCTTTTCCACGAACGAAATAAGAGTAAAACTCAGCTTTGAAAGCCTGTTTCGTATCATCCCAATTGTTCAGGAAGTCGATGTTTTCCTGTTGAAGATCTTTTTCTGCTTTTTGATATTCAGCATCCAAAGTTTCATTAGAAAGGAATTTTTTCACACCTTCAATATGATACATTTTTCTTGCTAGTTCTGCCTGTTTTTCAACATTAGCGTCGTAAATTCTGTTATTTTCAACAATTTCGGAAAGGTAACGCACTCTTTTTGGTGGAATGATGGTAATATCTTCAGAAACTTCCTGTTCCACAAAACCTTGTAAATTTAAACCTGAATATTTAGCATTAACTTTTTCAATTAATCTATTGTATAAGTCAGTCGTTCCGTGGTCGTTGAACTGAGAAGCTTTCGTTGCATAAACCGGCATATCATCCAACGGGCTTTCCCACAACAAATGATTTCTCTGAAACTGTTTTCTTACCGCTTGAAGTGCATCAAGAGCACCACGCTTGTCAGATTTATTTAATGCGATCAAATCTGCGTAATCCAACATATCGATTTTTTCCAACTGAGTAGAAGCTCCATATTCAGGCGTCATCACATACATTGAAACATCCGCAAAATCTGAAACTTCCGAGCCGGATTGTCCGATACCTGAAGTTTCCAGAATGATAACATCTGGATGAGCTAATTTCAACACATTTAATGCTGAATGAATGAACGGAGAAACAGAAACGTTGTTTTCTCTTGTCGCCATCGAACGCATATAAACTCGTGGATCATTAATCGCGTTCATACGGATTCTGTCACCCAAAAGCGCACCTCCGGTTTTCTTTTTCGAAGGGTCGATTGAGATAATTGCAATTTTTTTATCGGGGTTTGAACGGATAAAACGTCTTACCAATTCGTCTGTCAAAGAAGATTTTCCGGCTCCACCGGTTCCTGTGATACCGATGATTGGAATATTTAAGTCTTTTGATTTTTCGTCAATGGCTTTTACCAATTCCGGTTTTTCTTCTGAGAAGTTTTCAACCGCAGAAATAATTTTAGCAATGCTTGTAGAATTTTCAAAACTGATTGAATCCAAATCTTCAGCTTTAACGTCTTTTCCAGTTGGAAAATCTGATCTTTTCACCAAATCATCGATCATTCCCTGTAATCCAAGTTCACGGCCATCGTCCGGAGAATAAATTCTGTCGATTCCGTAAGCCATTATATCTTCGATTTCTTCTGGCAGAATTACACCGCCGCCACCGCCGAAAATTTTGATCTGAGGAGAGTTTTTTTCTCTTAAAAGATCGTAGATGTATTTAAAATATTCATTGTGACCGCCTTGATAAGAAGTCAGGGCAATTGCATTTGCATCTTCCTGAATCGCAGTATTCACCACTTCTTCAGCAGATTTGTCGTGGCCAAGGTGAATGACTTCGCATCCTGTTCCCTGGATCACACGACGCATAATATTAATCGCTGCATCGTGGCCGTCGAATAACGACGCTGCGGTTACAATTCTTACTTTGTTTGTTGGAGTATATTTTTGGGTTTCCATTTTCATAAAATCAATGTTTCCAAAGATAATATTTTTTGCGAAATGGGAATAAGAAGAGCGCAGATATTAGTATTTAGATATTGCGCTAAATTCCGGATGATTTTGGGAATGATTGAAGTGGGACAAATGTGTCAATAGCCCCGATGGGAACGGCATCCTTTTTTGTGATGGCGATGGTGCAGAATTACGACTGATGACTAAGATTCTGTAGCCATTGCAAAAAAGATATAGTGGACAGCGGGAAATAGCTCCTGAATAATTACTGTTTGATAAATTTGAAGTTTCTGATACCGGCTTCGGTTTTCACGGAAAGCATGTAAACGCCTGACGGAAGTCTGGAAACATTGATTTTCTGTTTGCTGTCGGAAAGCATCTGTTTGCCGCTGAGGTCGAAGATCAGTACTTTTTCGATCTGATGTCTGACGTTCAGGATATTGACAAAATCGGTTGCGGGATTGGGATAGATGCTGAGATCCTTCAGTTCATCTGCATTGGATGTGGCAAGTGCGTCGCCTAAAATGATGGGCTCGCGGAAGAGTGAAAGGTCAAACAGGATATCGTTGGCCAACAGGCCGTAGCTGTACGCTTCGGCAGTGTAAGTGGAGAAATCTGTGCTTTCTACGCTGTTGAAACTAAGACTTTCGGTGGTGGGATTCATTTTCTGATCCAGATTTTTGAACCAGGTAAAAGTATAGGAGCCGGAAAGCGACTGATCCAGCTTTGAGGGCTGACCCAGAACGGCTAAAACGGTCTTGGCCTCGTCATAGCGTTGCGGCGAATAGTTGAAATCGGTCTGTTCTGTGAAATCTCCCAAATAGTTCGCCAGCTGATTTTTGTTGAATCTGTTGTTGGCGATGTGCGTTATTTCCGGGAGTTTGGCAGGCAAAACGCCGGTCAGCTGATTGCTGTTGAGATTGAGCATCATCAGATTTGGCATTCCTATGAGTGCTGATGGGAAACCGCCGGAGATTTGATTGTTATTAAGAAATAATTGTTGAAGATTATTCAGCGATGTAACGGTAGACAGGCCGCCTAGAATCTGATTTCTGCCAAGATTGAGGGTCTTCAGTTTTTTGCATTGCAGAAGTTGGGTGGGAATCTGTGAAAGCTGGTTATTTTCTAGTGATAGCCATTCCAGATTGGTAAGTGTTGACAGTCTGGAGGTGTTTTGTTCTGTAAGAGCATTGTTGCTGAGATCAAGACTCGTCAGCTGGGTGCGTTGCGACACCTGTACGGGTATTTGCGTGAGGCCGGTTCCGGAAAGTGACAGTGATTTTAATTGCGAAAGTCCTGCAATATTAGCATAGCCATTGGCTAAGATAGGATTGTTGTCCAGAATCAGATTCTCCAGGTTTGGAAATGCGGCGATTTTTGCCGGGATATTGGAGAGCTGAAGATCTGCTATATTAAGGATCCTGATGTTGTTGAAATTCTGAAGCAAACCGTTGACGTCGGAAATGGCAAATTGATTGCCGCCTAGCGCAAGATCCTGGAGATTTACGAGACCTGAAAGGGCATTTTTGGGATCACCTGTCAATCTGTTGTTGCTGATGTCTAGTTTTGTAAGTGCGGTAAGAGATGAGACGCCCGCGGGCACGTCGCCTGAAAGTTTGTTATTGCTAAGGTCTAATTTCAACAGCTTGCTGAAGGCGGAAATATTTGCCGGAAACGTGCCACTGAGTGCATTTCCTGACAGGTTGAGTTCTATGACCGCACCATTTTTTACGACTACACCAAACCAGTTTCTAGGATCCTTTTCCTGATCCCAGGTTCTGTTCCAGTTATCACCGTCAGTAGAATTGTAAATGGTAATAAGCGCGCTTCTTTCTGCATTGGAAATGCTCCATTGTGAGAAAAGCAAATTGGAAATCAGTAAAAAGAATAAAAGTTTTTTCAAGTCTGTGCAATATTAGAGCGCAAAGATAAAGGATAATCAAATCAGTTGATCTCTTTTTTAAAATATTAATGATTATTTTTGCGAAAACATACTTCACAAATGCAGAAATATCTATTCTATCTTCTGGGAATATTTACGGTTGTAACAGGCTTTTATTTTATTTATTCATATCTGCAGTTGTCTGGGAATCAGTTCATATATCCGATAGATGATGCATATATTCATTTGGCTATTGCAAAAAATTTCGGAGAGGCAGGATTCTGGTCCATCAATCCCCATAGTTTTGACAGCGCATCGTCTTCCATTCTTTATACGTTAATTTTAAGCGCACTAATCAAGCTTTTCGGGGTCAGTATTTATTATCCGATGGTGGTCAATATTATTGCCGGCTATGTCACATTATATTGGATTTACAGGTATTTCCGTGATTTTTATTCGGAAAAAGAACTCAAACTGGCCTTGGTCATTTTCCTTCCTGTTTCTCTTTTATATATGATGGTGATCCTGGGGATGGAGCAGACACTGCATATTATGCTTTCTGTGATGGCGGTTTATTTTATCAGAAAAAATACGGTGACCAATTTTCGGAGCGCAGATTTTATCAATTTGTTGCTGACTGTTTTTTTCTTGGGAATGATCCGATTTGAAAGTATGTTTTTCGTTTCCTGCCTCTTAGTTTTATTAATGATAAAGGGAAAATTCAAGGAGTCTTTCTTCATCTTGCTGGCAGGTTTTCTTCCGATCGTTATTTTTGGGTTAATATCTATCGATCATGGAGGTTTCTTTTTTCCAAATTCTGTGATCATCAAAGGCAGCTATCCCGAGGGTCATTTTTTAATAAGCATTTGGAAGATTTTCCAGAAGGGCATTCTGCTGAACATCACATTTTACAAATTATTTCTGTTTCCCATCATATGCATTTTCATCTATTTTATAAATCAGTACAGACATCGAAGTCTGAAAGATCTGATCAGGAATGAGGAAGTTCTTTTGTTAATTCTTGGCACCGTATTCCTGCAAAGTCTTTTTGCCGTTATCAAATACCGGTACGAAAACTACCTGATGATTATGCTGATATTGGTTCTGGTGCCGATGGCGACAAAATATTTTTCAGTACAGGGAAAACGTGTTTCCCATTACTTGTTTATAATATCTTTTGTAGGATTTTGCATGGTGGGGTTTTACCGTTTAATTGCCTCACATCAGGTTCTCAAAATGTCTTCCAAAAATATTGAGGAGCAGCAGGTGCAGATGGGAATGTTTCTGAATCGCTTTTACAAAGGTCAAAAGACGGTTGCCAATGATATTGGAGCGATTGCTTATTTCGGAGAGACAAAACTTCTTGATATCGTAGGGCTGGGCTCCACTGATGTTGCTAGGTTTTACATTGAAAATAGAATATTAAATGAAATTGATTTTAACAGGAAATACCATCAGTTTCTGGCAAATTATATCAAAAATAACCATTATAAAGTGGCTGTAATCTATCCCAAATGGTTTCCGGACAAAGTGCCTGGAAATTGGATTCCGGTGGCCTCCTGGACGATTCAGAACAATTTGGGAACTGCTCAGAATCGCGTTGTCTGGTACGCCTTTAATATAGAAGATGCCGAAATCCTGCACCAAAATTTGAGACATTTCGATCTCAACAAACATGTAACCCATTATTATTATATCAGAAAATGAAAAAATCCAGCTTTGTGAGAAGCTGGATTTTCAAGTTTTTCTAAGTAAGAAATTTTATTTTCCGAGAAATGAATTGTACATCCAGACCTCTTTTTCCTGTTCTGTGATATAATCGCTCATTTGCGAGTTGGTGCCCTCATCTCCGGCTTCGTCTGTGATATCCAACAGTTCTCTTTGCAGGTCTATCACCACTTTGAAAGATTCCAGGATGATCTCAACGCTCTTGCTGCCATCCTTCACTTCCTTACTTTCTTTGATGGTGGAAACCTGCAGATAATCAGAATAATTATGAGCCGGCGTTGCACCAAGGGTCAGGATTCTTTCCGCGATTTCATCAATTTTAAGAACCAGACTGTTGTATAGTTCCTCAAATTTGGGATGAAGTGTAAAAAACTGGTCACCTTTGATATTCCAGTGCGAGCCTCTCGTATTCTGATAAAAAACAGAATAGTTGGCCAGAAGGATATTTAATTTAGCAGAGATGTTTTCGCAGTCGGATTCCTGTAGTCCGATCAATGTTGCATTTTTCATTATGTAGAATTATTTGATTTGATATTAAAATCCTGAATTCAGAATTGAATACTGATTATCAATAATCTTTCCAAAAACGATCTTGTCTGGCACTGTTGCTACCGAAAAGAGAATAACGCGTGTATTGAAAAATTCTATCACAGATTATTTTTGTTCTAACTGCTTGTGCATTAAAAAATTATTCATATTTTTGCACCCTAAAATAAAAAGCAATTAAATGCCTACTATTCAACAATTAGTTAGAAAAGGAAGAGTCGCACTCACCAAGAAGAGTAAATCGGCTGCCCTTGATTCTTGTCCACAAAGACGAGGTGTATGTACGAGAGTATATACTACCACTCCTAAGAAACCTAACTCTGCACTTAGAAAAGTTGCAAGGGTAAGACTTTCAAACGGTAAAGAGATCAACGCCTACATCCCGGGCGAAGGACATAATCTTCAAGAGCACTCGATAGTATTGGTACGCGGCGGAAGGGTGAAAGACCTACCGGGAGTACGTTATCATATCGTAAGAGGAGCACTGGACACTGCAGGTGTAAGTGGTAGAACTCAAAGACGATCTAAGTATGGAGCTAAGAGACCAAAACCAGGTCAGGCAGCTGCAGCACCAGCTAAAGGAAAGAAAAAGTAATCATTAAATAAGGTACAGAAACAATGAGAAAGACAAAAGCGAAAAAAAGACCGTTGTTACCAGATCCAAAATTTAATGATCAATTGGTAACTAGATTCGTAAACAACTTGATGCTGGATGGTAAAAAATCTATCGCATTCAAAATATTCTATGACGCATTAGACCTTGTAGAAGCAAAAAAAGGAGAAACTGAAAAGACAGCCCTTGAAATCTGGAAAGATGCATTGACAAACGTTATGCCTCACGTAGAAGTACGTTCCAGAAGAGTAGGTGGAGCCAACTTCCAGATTCCTATGCCAATCAGAGCTGACAGAAAAATTTCTATGGCAATGAAATGGTTAATCCTTTACTCTAAAAAGAGAAATGACAAGTCAATGGCTTTGAAATTGGCTAACGAAGTTGTAGCTGCCGCTAGAGAAGAAGGTGCTGCATACAAGAAAAAGAGTGATACTCACAAAATGGCGGAAGCTAATAAAGCGTTTTCACACTTCAAATTCTAATCTGAAATGGCAAGAGATCTTAAATTTACAAGAAATATTGGTATTGCTGCGCACATTGATGCCGGTAAAACCACCACTACAGAAAGAATTTTATTCTACACTGGTGTAAACCACAAAATTGGTGAGGTTCACGATGGTGCTTCTACAATGGACTGGATGGAGCAGGAGGCAGAAAGAGGTATTACCATTACTTCTGCTGCAACTACTTGTTCTTGGAACTTTCCAACAGACCAAGGAAAACCATTAGCTGATACAAAACCTTACCACTTCAACATCATCGATACACCGGGACACGTTGACTTCACAGTAGAAGTAAACAGATCTTTGAGAGTATTGGATGGATTGGTATTCCTTTTCTCTGCAGTAGACGGCGTAGAGCCTCAGTCGGAAACGAACTGGAGACTTGCTGACAACTACAAAGTAGCGAGAATGGGATTCGTAAACAAAATGGACCGTCAAGGTGCTGACTTCCTTAACGTGGTAAACCAGGTTAAGACAATGTTGGGATCCAACGCAGTTCCAATCGTTTTGCCAATCGGTGCTGAAGAAGATTTTAAAGGTGTAGTTGATTTAATTAAAAACAGAGCTATCGTTTGGGACGAAGCAGGACAAGGAGCTACTTTCGAAGTAGTGCCAATTCCTGAAGACATGAAAGCTGAAGTTCTGGAATACAGAGAGAAATTAGTTGAAGCTGTTGCTGACTATGATGATACTTTGATGGAGAAATTCTTCGAAGATCCGGATTCTATCTCTGAAGACGAAATCAACGAAGCTCTTAGAAAAGCAACTATCGATCTTTCTATTATCCCAATGACTTGTGGTTCTTCATTCAAGAATAAAGGCGTACAGTTTATGTTGGATGCAGTATGTAAATATTTGCCTTCTCCATTGGATAAAGATGATGTTGTAGGTACAGATCCTAGAACTGATCTTGAAATCTCAAGAAAACCAGACGTAAAAGAGCCTTTCGCGGCTTTGGCATTTAAGATTGCTACCGATCCTTTCGTAGGAAGATTGGCATTCTTCAGAGCATATTCTGGAAGACTTGATGCTGGTTCTTATATCTTGAACACACGTTCTGGTGATAAAGAAAGAATCTCTAGAATCTATCAGATGCACGCTAACAAGCAGAATCCTGTAGAATATATTGAAGCAGGAGATATTGGTGCAGCGGTAGGTTTCAAATCTATCAAAACAGGTGATACAATGTGTGACGAGAAAAACCCAATCGTTCTAGAATCGATGGTTTTCCCAGATCCGGTAATTGGTATCGCTGTTGAGCCTAAAACTAAAGCAGATCAGGATAAAATGGGTAACGCGTTATCCAAATTAGCTGAAGAAGATCCTACGTTTACAGTAAAAACTGACGAGGCTTCCGGACAAACGATTATCTCTGGTATGGGTGAGCTTCACCTTGATATCATTGTAGATCGTATGAGAAGAGAGTTCAAAGTTGAAGTAAACCAAGGTGCGCCTCAGGTAGAGTACAAAGAAAACCTTACACAAACTGCCAACCACAGAGAAGTTTACAAAAAACAATCAGGTGGTAAAGGTAAATTTGCTGACATCGTTTTCACACTAGGACCTGCAGACGACGGAAAAGCTGGTTTAGAATTCATCAACGAGATCAAAGGTGGTAACGTTCCTAGAGAATTTGTTCCTGCTATTGAAAAAGGCTTTAAAGCTGCAATGAAAAACGGTCCTTTGGCTGGTTTCGAAGTTGAAGGTATTAAAGTGGTTCTTAAAGACGGATCTTTCCACGCGGTGGATTCTGATGCACTATCTTTCGAGTTGGCTGCAAAATTAGGATTCAAAGAAGCTGGACGTGCTGCAAAACCGGTAATTATGGAACCTATTATGAAGATAGAGGTTGTAACACCGGAAGAGTATATGGGAGATATCGTAGGTGACCTTAACAAACGTAGAGGTACTGTAAACGGTATGGACGATAGAAACAACGCGAAAGTAATCAAAGGATTTGTTCCACTTTCTGAAATGTTTGGTTATGTAACGACTCTTAGAACACTTTCTTCTGGAAGAGCTACCTCTTCTATGGAATTTGAGAGATACGAAGCAGCACCTTCAAACGTTGCAGAAGCGATTATTGCTAAAGCTAAAGGTTAATTTTTTAAATTAGAGAAATGTCACAAAGAATCAGAATAAAATTAAAATCTTACGATTACAACTTGGTAGACAAGTCTGCTGAGAAAATCGTAAAAACGGTAAAGGCTACTGGCGCTGTTGTAAACGGACCAATTCCATTGCCTACAAATAAGAGAATCTTCACCGTACTAAGATCTCCACACGTTAACAAAAAAGCAAGAGAGCAGTTCCAATTATCAGCTCACAAGAGATTGATGGATATCTACTCTTCTTCTTCCAAAACTGTGGATGCATTGATGAAACTTGAATTGCCAAGTGGTGTAGATGTAGAAATCAAAGTGTGATAAATTTGCCAATGGCTTTTAGCTAATTGCAATTGGCATATCATCATCATATAAATCCCCTTTCGTAAGATTGGGGATTTTTTTATCTAATTGGTTTATTTCATTAACAGAGATTAAAATAAACTTAAATTCTCATTTAAATTATGGATAGATATTGGTTTTTTCGATAGATATTATTTATTTAATTGTTAAAGTTTTACTAAATAAGTATATTAATTATATAATTTTCAATTAAATCATACATTTGTCGCCTTATTTTTAAAATATGAATAAAAAATTTACCGCTTTATTCCTTGTTGGAGGATTATCATTGATAAATGCACAATGGCAGAAGGCAACACCAACCACACAGATTACGAGAACCAGCGACAACTCTGTCTATTACAAATTAGATATCAATGCCATACGCGGGCAACTGCTGGCGGCAGATAAAGTGGAAAATGCCGCAGGTACAGTCACCATTGCGATGCCTACAATTGACGGCAAAATAGAAAGATTCGCGGTCAGTAGTTTTCCTGTGATGGACGACGCCTTGGCAAATCAATATCAATTAGGATCATACGTTGGAGTAGGAATAGATGATCCCACAAAGTATGTGAGATTCAGTGTAGCTCCCAATGATTTCCAGTCTATGATCATCAGCAATGGCAAGTATGAATTCATTGAGCCGGCAACAGCTGACAAAGCCTATTATTCCGTTCACAAAAAGACCAGTAAAAGAGGGGCTTTCGAATGTACAACAAAAGAAGATCAGGCTTCAGTCGACAGATTGGATGAAATGTACAAAAACGGAACAGCAGAAAGATCAGGGAATAAAAAATTCCATACACTCAGGCTGGCGATGTCTGTAACGGGTGAATATGGTGCTTATTTTGGAGGTGTTGCAGGATCGCTTGCTCAGATCAACGCAACAATGACCAGGGTAAACGGTGTTTTCGAACAGGAATTCAACCTGCACCTCAATGTGGTCAATGCACCAAACCTTATTTTTACAACAGCCTCTTCAGATCCATACAGTGCTGCATCGCAATTCTGCAAATGGAATAATGAATTGATGAATGTGCTGCATGGCGGAACCTATGGCGTGACAGATGCAGACTACGACATCGGCCATCTTTTTGGACGAAGCGGTGGTGGCGGCAACGCAGGATGTATCGGCTGCATCGGAAGCAACGATATCTCTACAACATCATACACTGCAGCTGCCGGCGGATGCGGCTACGCTTACATTTCACCAAATAATTACAAAGGAAGCGGAATGACCTCTCCTGGAGTTGGTGCACCACAGGGCGATAACTTTGATATCGATTATGTGGCTCACGAAATGGGACATCAGCTGGGAGACAATCATACCTATAGTTACAACGAAGGCACAGCCGTCACAGCAGAGCCAGGATCCGGCTCTACAATTATGGGCTATGCTGGTATTACAGGTGTAAATACAGATGTTCAAGCCCATTCAGATCCCTACTTCCACAGTTTAAGTATTGATCAGGTTCAGGCAAATCTGGTGTCCAAAACAGTAGATGTCGAAACGGATATTGTTAATAATCCACCGGTTGTTACCGCTTTGACGGGGACAACCTACACCATTCCGCGTTCCACGGCTTTTGTCCTGACTGCAGCAGCAACTGATCCGGATGGAGACACGCTTAGCTATTGTTGGGAAGAGGTAGATGCCAGCAATCTTGCAGATGGAACCGGTAAGGCTTCGGGAACCGGAGACAATGCTGCGGCTATTGGAACTACAACTAGAGGCTCATCTTTCAGATCCTGGTCTCCAACGTCATCTCCCACGAGATATTTTCCGAAATTAGCCACCGTTCTAGGAGGTGATGTGAAAAATGTTGACGATTTCGAAGCCACATCTACAGTGGCGAGAAATACGGCAGCTAATCAAACCAAATTTCGGGTGACAGTGAGAGATAACAGAGGGATTAATTCGCAGACAGCATACACAACTCAGAATATCCAGGTGGGAACTGCCGCAGCCTTCACTGTAAGCACCACTTCTTTGACGGTAAATACAAATTCTACAGTTATTTGGGTGCCGTCCGGAACGACCGCTTCGCCTTACAATGTGGCCAATGTAAAAATCGATTTCACATCAGATGCCGGGGCAACCTGGACTACTTTGGCAGCATCTGTTCCTAACAGCGGAACGGCAAGCGTGGCTATTCCTGCCTCATTATCAGGAAAAGTAGGACATCTGAGGGTTTCTGCAATTGGAAACGTTTTCTATGCTGTAAAAGCTGCAACGGTTACTACAACTACCTTAGCAGCAGCTGATGTTAATAATAAATCTATTCAGATTTTCCCAAATCCGGTAAAGGACGTGCTCAATATTTCCAACGTGACCCTCAACTCCAACTATGAAATCTATAGTGCAGCGGGACAGTTGGTTTCCAAAGGAAATCTGGGAACAGGAAAAGTGGCTGTCAACAGACTCACAAAAGGCGTTTACTTTCTCAACGTGGATGACAAAGGAACCGTGGTAAAAACCAAGTTCGTCAAGGAGTAATATTACTTTTATATAGAACAAAAGCCGCTTCAGAATACTGAAGCGGCTTTTTTATATTATATTTCAGGATTGTTTTTGCGGATAAAGAAAAAAATTTAGTAGGTTCCATTAACGCAAATAACATATTAAAAATCGTATCCAATCTTAAAACTTAGATCTGGTACAACCTGAGTGGAATAACCTTTCTTTAAAATCTTTCCGATTCCCAAACCAGCTTTGAACTCGTAATTGAAATTCTTCGCAAAGTTCCTTCTGAATCCCCAAGTTGGAACTAATGAAATCGTTTCACTAACAGAAATGTCTTTAGTATTGGAAATGACAAACCAGTCGGGTATATATTCTACTTTCAAAGCAAGGTAGTTACCGGAATTGTTGGTAATGTTCTTTCCTGAATCTTTTCTCTTCTGCAGATTATAATAAAATTTTGGTGTCAAAGAAATTGCCGGTGTCAACGCAAATCCCGTCTTGCTGTACATATAGCCACCCCAAATGGATGGATACAATTCCAGTTGACTCCTCAGAGTAAAGCTGTCGGAAAGTCTGGCTTCATTATAAAATTCAGCGCCAAAGAATCCCAATTGGATGCCTGTTACAGATTTTTCTACAGTTGCTTTTTCCTGTGCATAAGAATGGATTCCTGCAAATACGGACAGGAGGACTATGAGTCTTTTCATGTTATTATAATTTATTAGTTTTGACGCTAAAGAAATAGATTAAATGCGAATAACACAAGGTTAACCCATGATATTTAATTAAAAATTCTGCAATTGTCAAAGATTTCCCATTTATATTACATTCGTAAAATAAAACAAGATGAATAGCAAAATAGAAATCATCAACTTCACACAGGATTTAAAAGAACCTATTAAAACGCTGAACTATGAATGGCTGGAGAAATATTTCCGCGTGGAGGACGGTGATGTTCTGTCGCTTTCAAATCCGCAGGAACAGATTATAGATAAAGGCGGGTTTATCTTTTATGCAAAACTAAAGGGCGACATTGTAGGAACGGCCTCTCTGCTGAAAAAAAGTGAAACTGTTTTCGAATTGGGCAAAATGGCAGTTTCAGAGAAGGCGCAAGGTTCTGGGATTGGAACGCTTTTGCTGGATCATTGCCTCAGTTTTGCCAAAGAAAAAGGAATGGAAAAAATCATTTTGTATTCCAACACGATGTTGGAAACCGCCATCAGCCTGTACCGCAAATATGGCTTTACAGAAACTGAACTGGAAAGCGGACTCTATGAAAGAGCGGATATTAAAATGGAGAAAGTGATCCTGAAATAATCAATGTTTCCCCCAAAGTTAGACTCAACATTTATAACATAGAATGATAATCTGTCGTTTTATTCTGCTCAATAAAATATTAATTCATGGCCTTAAAAACCAAAAGCCGCTTCAGACTCTGAAGCGGCTTTTGCATTTATTAAATAAAAATTATTTACTCGTGTAATACCCAAAGTACAGACAGCTGCTCTGGAGATTTTTATAAGTGGCTGTTTGGCTGTAGTTGGCTTTCAGCTGCGCAAATGAGATTCGGAATTTGTCATTCTTGGTTTTATTGGCAAGGAGCTGATTTTGCTTGGATTTCTCCTCATAGTTGGCATTGTTATAGTTCACCTGCAGCGGATTGTTGGCTTCCCACTGGTAATATTTGCCCTGCTCAGCACTTGCCATCTGGAAGAGGATTCTGGCCTGGTTTTCTTTATCTTTTGACAACGTAAGCGCTTTTTTATAATAGTTAATGGCCAGATCAAAGTTGTCCGGTTCTACATAACTTTTGCTCGAGAAGTTTTTGTAATACAGATAAAACGGCGACTGCAACTCATTCCCAAACTGGAATTTCGGTCCATTCGAATTGTCAACATCCATCACGAAAATTTCGCGGAAGTAACCCAGAACCGAAGTATTGTATAGAAGATTCCCAACCAGCTGATTGGCCAATCTGGCTTTGTCATCCGTTCCTTTCCCAATGGATTCCAATTGCAGCATCGCATCGGCCAGTTCTAGCTTATTCATGTTATTTTTGATGAATGCGAAACTGGAAAGACCTTCTGCCTTCATAGATTCCTCAGGTTTGCTTTGCAGACTTTCCCAAACGTTGTACCCGAATACCAGCCTGGAGATATTGTTGAAACCATTATAAGCGCCGTTTTCAAAGGTCATCGCTTTCTGAACATAACTTTTGCCGTCGTCTTTCCATTCGCCCACTATTCTCGGGATGCCTTTGAAATTTCTGGCTTTAGAATAATAATCTTTTGCTGTTTTAAAATCTGCCAGACGCATTGCACGGTCGCCATAGATGACGTTGAAAAAGGCTTCAGGATCTGCTAAATCCTTCATCTTATTCACCAGATAATTTTCCAATGCAGTTTTGTTGGACTTTTTGTAAAATGCTTCCACTTTCTTCACCAGCTCAGAGTTGGGGTTGTACTGCAAGTCGGACAGGCTGTTGTTCATCAGGAAAGATTTGGCGTCCTGCTTTTCTGTGAAGTAGCGGTTGGCAAGGATGTCCAGCACAAAATCTTTGGTGGCAGGCATCGTTTCCCAATTCCGGGTTTCTGTTTTTTGCTCAAAGATCTGTGCATACTTTTTCATCAATCTATTTTCAAAATCCGGAGTCATCGCAGGTTGCGAGACGATCTCGTTCAGCATTTTGAATTTCTCAATCTCTGCCAGATAGTCTTTGTCCGTAGTTTTGATTTGAGATAAAATCGTCTGACTTCCTTTATAATCTGTATTCAGGAATTTGATATAGGCTTCGCAGAGCTGCCAGAATTCGACTGCTCCTTTTTTGTTTTTAGCAAGGACCACCGTTGCTTCCAGCTGTTTTGCAAAATCTTTGCTCTCCTTTGCATAATTGTCCGGTGCGTAGAATGGCAGTCTTTTGTTGCGGAAATGGTCACAATCTTTGTCGTTACAGTAAGGATTTACAATCAGATAATTTCTCTCCAATTGATTGATGGCGCGCACGGTCAGTACTTTCAGAATGTCAGATTCCGTGTTGTTTTCAATCATCTTGTTCATTATCGGAACGGGATTGTTGAATGAGTTGTAGGCCAGTAGAAAGTAGGCCATGTTTTTATCTTCCGGCGTTTTGGTCTGCGCCAGGATTTTGTTAAAGTCTTTATCCGTAGCCAGGAACATAGAATTGTAGGCACTTTCCTTCTTATTTCTAGTATTTTTAAAGACCTGGAAGAAATCCCAATTAGCTTTGTCCAGTTGTTTCAGTCCGCGTTCGGCGCCCGCTTTTTGGTCCAGCGCATAATAGTACATATGATTTTTCAACTTCAGCGGTTCCACATAAGTCTGGAAAGCCTCTATTGCCTGCGGATATTTTCTGTTGTAATGGTTGAAACGCACAATCTGATAGGCGTATCTGAGTTTGATTTCCGGATTCGTCGCCACTTTGTAAAGTGAGACCAGTGCAGCGCTGGTTTTGGCATAATTAAGTTGCGTCGCATTCTTATCGGCGGTCTTCTCGTCCCGGTAATAGTAGGCGTCAGGCGTTGCGATGTAATTGATACGCATATACGGTTCCATATATTTGGCCTGAATCAGATAGTCCACCGCCTCCTGATATTGTGTGTAAAAACCTTTGCCAAGTTTTTGAAATAACGGATGCGTGAGCTGGCCTTTTTTTATGCTATTGAGATGTTTGATATCTACCTTTGTGACCAAGGCGCTGGTTTCTTCGTAAGACAGTTTGTTGTCAAAATATTTGACCCAGGATTCGATGTTCTCATCGGGAATATTTTTGTCGATTCTGCCGTTGTAATTGTAGTCGTAGAAATGATTGCTGTACGTCAGCAGAAACGGTTCATATGTTTTGTTGTGGATGATTTCCTGCGCAAACAGGTTGAAATAGTCATAATCCGGGTCATACCAGCCACACGCTTTTGAATTTTGCTGGAAACCTAGAAAAACGGCTGCTGTAAATAATAGTTTTTTCATGGGAAAAGTATTTGTAGTTTTTGGTAAATCTCTCGTCGAGATGGTAATATATAAGGAGTGGTTTGTAATCTAACTTTTCATTGATGAAAGCAATACTTTCAATCACGTCCTCTTCGGGGATTTCTTCAACCTTGATTTTAAATCCTTTGTTGAGATACATTCCAAAATAGAAGTCGTCCTTCACAACTTCAAAGCTATTGTTGTCGATTTTCTTGAAGTTCTTATTCTGCATCAATTCTTCTGCCGTTACCGCATTGATCAGTTTTTTCTGACCCACGTGATTGGTAACGATTCCCCAGGAGTAGATTGGCAATGCGACATCCAATTTCACAGGATAAGCGCCGATGTTTTTAAGATAGGATTTCAAAGTCTTCACATCCAAAATAGAATTCTCAAGCCGATTTTCTAATGGGGAAGATGTGGCGTAGCACATCAGGTACATTTTCTCAACCGGCGGAATTCCCGTTTGCAGTTTATCTTTGACTTGGTGAAGCCTTAAAGTGCAGGTCACATTTTTCCTCGAAATATTTTTGAGTGTTTTGAGGAATTTAAAGTAGTCATCTTTTGTGGAAGCTGTCCAGTCGCTGTCAATCTGTATTTCGTTTTCCAGATTGAGTTTATAATTTGATTGAATCCTATTAATATGATCATTAATCTTATTCGCCAAAAACTCAATCTCATCTGGTTTGATATGGAGCCACGTTTCATTGGTGATAAAAATAACGGGAACGATCTTTTTATTAATCGAAAGATCTTTGTCAATAGAAATCACACCCACTTCCAGAAACTGATTGTTTTCTTTTACGATATCAAAAAATCTGGTGTACAGATTTGGCACTTTGCTTTTGTTGAGGAGCTGCTGCTCGGTTTTGGACAGGTTTAACTTTGACCGCCAGTGGTAGAAACCGTAGTCATTCGTCATATCAGTTTTTGAACAGCTTGTCATCAGCAATACAGAGACAAGGAGCTGCAGTATTCTTTTCATAAATTATGATCAGTAAGGATTTATAATATTAATAATTATAACAACATCTTAAAAGGAAATTATTGAAAATAAACAGAGTTCGTAAATCTTTCTGAATGTTTACCTTTGAAAACAAAAAATGAACAATAAAAATCTGTTTGAAAGATTCTCAAACTGGGCCACCACTTTCACCGGCAGTTCATACGCTTTTATCGGTGCAGTTCTCATCGTCATACTCTGGGCAGGCAGCGGCCCGATTTTCAAATACTCGGAAACATGGCAGCTTGTGATCAATACCGGGACGACGATTATTACATTTCTGATGGTTTTTCTGATACAAAAAGCGCAGAACAAAGACGGAAAAGCAATCCAGCTGAAACTGAATGAACTCATCGCAGCCAGCAAACAGGCCAGCAACAGAATGGTGGATATAGAAGATCTCACGGAAAAGGAACTGGATCAGCTGCACGATTACTTTGTAAGAATTGCAGAGCTTTCCAAGCAGGATGAGAACATTCACAAATGCTATTCTATAGATGCAGCAGAAAAAAAGCATAAGAATAAATATCAGTACAAAAATCAGGAATTATAAATCCGATATTCAAATCAGGTTTATAAAAGTGAATTTCTGTTAAAATCCCGTAACTCACAAATTATCAAATAATTTCCGAAAATATATTTGTCAATATAAAAAATATTCCTACATTTGCACACTCATTTTAGGGAAGGAGTATGCCTATTTCAAACATAGTATATTACGAAAACCGCTCGAGTGTTAAGTTTTAATATAATAGATATATATAAATAATGTCAGGTATTATTGGAAAAAAAATCGGGATGACATCTCTTTTTGACGCGAACGGCAAGAACATGCCTTGTACCGTTATTCAAGCAGGTCCATGCTCGGTTTTACAGGTCAGAACCATTGAAAAGGACGGTTATAAAGCTGTTCAGTTAGGTTTCGATGACAAGAGTGAGAAGAACGTTGGTAAAGCGTTAGCCGGCCACTTTAAAAAGGCGGGTTCAACTCCTAAAGCTAAGTTGGTAGAATTCTACAGAGAATTCGTAGACCAAGTAACAGTAGGAGAAGATGTAACTGTAAAATTATTCGGCGAAGGAGAATTCGTAGATGTTACAGGGACTTCAAAAGGTAAAGGTTTCCAAGGTGTTGTTAAAAGACACGGATTTGGAGGTGTAATGCAGGCTACTCACGGACAGCACAACAGACTTAGAGCTCCAGGTTCTATCGGTGCGGGTTCAGATCCATCTAGAGTATTCAAAGGGATGAGAATGGCAGGCAGAATGGGAGGTAAGCAGGTAACTGTTCAAAACCTTCAAGTGTTAAAAGTAGATGAGGAACAAAATCTTTTAGTAGTAAAAGGTGCTATTCCGGGAGCGAAAAATTCTTATGTAATTATCAGAAAATGGAACTAGTAGTATTTAATACATCAGGAAAAGAAACCGGAAGAAAAGTAACTCTTGACGAAACAGTTTTCGGAATTGAGCCAAATCAGCACGCGGTTTACTTAGAGGTTAAACAATATCTTGCTGCACAGCGTCAGGGTACTCATAAATCAAAAGAAAGAAGTGAAATCACAGGTTCTACCAGAAAGCTTAAGAAGCAGAAAGGTTCCGGATCTGCTAGATATGGTGATATCAAATCGCCAACTTTCAAAGGTGGAGCGAGAGTTTTTGGTCCAAAACCAAGAGACTACCGTTTCAAATTGAACAAATCTTTGAAAAGATTAGCTAAAAAATCTGTACTTTCTCAGAAATTGAAAGATAACAGCGTTAGAGTACTGGAGAATTTCAGTTTTGATGCGCCTAAGACTAAAGAATTCATCACATTGTTGGATGCTTTGACTCTTACTGGTAAAAAATCATTATTCGTACTTCCTGAGTCTAACAAGAATGTATATCTATCTTCAAGAAACTTACCTAAAACGAAAGTGTTGAATTATAACGAGATTTCTTCTTATGATTTGATCAACGCAGGTGAGATTATCTTCTTGGAAGATGCAGTAGAAAAATTTCAGGAAAACTTAAAGAAATAAATCATGTCACTTATTATTAAACCAATCATTTCGGAAAAAGCAAACTATCTTACAGAGTTGAGAGGTGCTTATTCTTTCTTAGTTGCTCCAAAAGCAAATAAGATCCAGATCAAAGGTGCGATAGAAGCACATTACGGTGTAAAAGTAGCAGACGTTAGAACCATGATTTACGCGCCTAAAGTTTCTACTAAAAACACTAAACAAGGACTTCAAGTTGGGAAAACCAATAAATTGAAAAAAGCTGTTGTAACATTGGCAGCTGGAGAAGTTATTGATATTTTCGCAACTAATTAATTAATTTATAAATAAGAGTAATGTCTGTTAGAAAATTAAAACCTATCACCCCGGGACAGAGATTCAGAGTTGTAAACAACTTTGAGGAAATTACTACTAACAAACCAGAGAAATCTCTGACTGTTGGTATTAGTAAGTCAGGTGGACGTAACCAAACTGGTAAAATGACCATGCGTTACACCGGCGGTGGACACAAAAAGAAATACAGAATTATCGACTTCAAAAGAAACAAACATGATGTTGAAGCCACGGTAAAAACTGTAGAATATGATCCAAATAGAACTGCTTTCATCGCATTAGTAGAGTACGCAGACGGAGAGAAGAGATATATCATCGCTCCAAACGGAATCAAAGTAGATCAAAAAATCATCTCAGGAGAAAGCGTAGAACCTAATGTAGGTAATGCAATGAAACTGAAAAGCATTCCACTAGGAACTGTTATTTCTTGTATCGAATTGAAGCCAGGACAAGGTGCTACTCTTGCAAGAAGTGCAGGATCATCCGCTCAATTAACTTCAAGAGACGGAAAATATGCGATCGTGAAATTGCCTTCAGGAGAATCCAGAATGATCCTTACTGAGTGCTACGCAATGATCGGATCTGTTTCCAACTCAGATCATCAGTTGACTGTATCAGGTAAGGCTGGTAGAAGCAGATGGCTTGGAAGAAGACCTAGAACAAGACCGGTAGTAATGAACCCTGTAGATCACCCAATGGGAGGTGGTGAAGGACGTTCTTCTGGAGGTCATCCAAGATCTAGAAACGGTATGCCGGCTAAAGGTTACAAAACTAGAAAGAAAAACAAAGCGTCTAACCGTCATATCATATCTAAACGTAAATAATTATGTCAAGATCACTTAAAAAAGGACCTTTTATTCATCATACTTTAGATAAGAAGGTTCAGGCAAATATAGAGTCTAATAAAAAGACAGTAATCAAAACTTGGTCCAGAGCATCTATGATATCTCCAGACTTCGTAGGTCAGACTATCGCAGTACACAACGGGAAATCCTTTATCCCGGTTTATGTTACAGAAAACATGGTAGGACACAAGCTAGGCGAATTTTCTCCGACAAGATCTTTCAGAGGTCACGGTGGTAACAAAAATAAAGGAGGTAGATAATCATGGGATCAAGAAAAAGAGAAAGTGCATTAGCACGTAAAATAGCAAACCAAGATGTGGCAAAAGCGTTGCACAACGATTGCCCGTCTTCTCCTAGAAAAATGAGATTAGTTGCTGATATCATTAGAGGAGTAGAGGTAGAAAAAGCCCTGTCTATTCTAAAATATTCAAAGAAAGGTGCTTCTGAGAAATTGGAAAAAGTATTACTTTCTGCAATTGCTAACTGGCAATTAAAAAACGAAGGAGCGGACATCGAGGAAGCAAACCTTATCGTAAAAGAAATATTTGTGGATAGCGCAAGACAATTGAAGAGACTAAGACCAGCACCACAAGGTAGAGGTTACAGAATCAGAAAGAGATCTAACCACATTACACTAATCTTAGGTACTAAAAATTAATTCAAGGTATGGGACAGAAGACAAATCCAATCGGTAACAGATTAGGTATCATCAGAGGATGGGATTCTAACTGGTATGGAGGTAAAAACTACGGCGACAGAATCGCTGAAGATTACAAAATCAGAAGATACCTTGAGGCAAGATTAGCTAAAGGTGGTATTTCAAAAATATATATTGAGAGAACACTTAAATTAGTAACTGTAACTATCACAACTGCTAGACCAGGTTTAATTATCGGTAAAGGTGGACAGGAAGTTGACAAACTAAAAGAAGAGTTGAAAAAATTGACCGGGAAAGATATCCAGATTAATATTTTCGAAATCAAAAGACCTGAGCTAGATGCAGTACTTGTTGCTGACAGCATTGCAAAGCAAATTGAAAACCGTATCTCTTACAGAAGAGCTGTGAAAATGGCAATCGCTTCTACAAT
This sequence comes from Bacteroidota bacterium, assembly GCA_037033105.1. Classification (GTDB taxonomy): domain Bacteria; phylum Bacteroidota; class Bacteroidia; order Flavobacteriales; family Weeksellaceae; genus Epilithonimonas. The sequence continues at coordinate 148,154 of JAZBLF010000006.1, read as the reverse complement.
GAGAATGGGTGCAGAAGGTATCAAAGTACAAATCTCCGGAAGACTAAACGGCGCTGAAATGGCACGTTCTGAAAACTTCAAAGACGGAAGAATTCCTTTGTCTACTTTCCGTGCAGATATCGATTATCACATCGGTGAAGCATTGACTCAGTATGGTAAGCTAGGCGTGAAAGTTTGGATTATGAAAGGAGAAGTGTATGGTAAAAGAGACCTTACTCCACTTGTAGGACAACAGAAAAAAGCACCTTCTGGAGGACGTAATGACAGAAATGACAGAGGCGGAGACAGAGACAACAGAGGAGGCGACAGAAAACCAAGAAGAAATAATTAATAAAATTTTAGAGGCCAGTTTTTAAATGACCGTTACTTTTTTAAAATCTAAATTCTAAAATCTAAAATTTAAAATTATGTTACAACCAAAAAGAACCAAATTCCGTAGAGTTCATAAGATGAAGATGAAGGGGATTGCCCAGAGAGGGAATCAACTCGCTTACGGAACTTTCGGAATCAAAGCTACAGAAGGAGCTTGGATTACTGCAAGACAAATTGAAGCAGCGCGTATTGCTGCGACAAGATATATGAAAAGAGAAGGTCAGTTATGGATCAAAATATTCCCGGACAAGCCTATTACTAAAAAGCCAGCCGAAGTAAGGATGGGTAAAGGTAAAGGTGCCGTAGAATATTGGGTAGCCGTAGTGAAACCTGGTAAAATTATGTTCGAAGTTGGTGGTGTACCTTACGAAGTAGCAAAAGAAGCACTTAGGCTTGCTGCTCAGAAGTTACCAATTGTTACCAAGTTCGTAGTTGCTAACGATTTTGTTAAACCTCTATAATCTCTATTAAAATGAAAAACGCTGACATCAAAAATTTAAGCAAAGAGGATTTAACAAACCAATTGGCTGAAGCTCAAGCTAACTATACTAAAACTAAATTAGCTCACAAAATCAGTCCACTTGAAAATCCAATCTTAATCAGAGATTTGAGAAGATCGATTGCAAGACTTAACACAGAGTTATCTAACAAACAATAATTCCTTTTTACAATGGACAGAAATTTAAGAAAAGAAAGAATCGGAATAGTTTCCAGCAATAAAATGGAAAAGACTATTGTTGTTAGTGAAACTACGAGAGTAAAACATCCAATGTACGGTAAATTCGTTTTGAAAACGAAAAAATATACTGCACATGATGAGAACAACGAGTGCACAGAGGGCGATACAGTATTAATTACTGAAACTAGACCTTTGAGTAAAAGCAAAAGATGGAGATTAGTAAGAATCATAGAAAAAGCTAAATAATGTTACAAACCGAATCAAGATTAAAAGTTGCTGATAACACAGGTGCTAAAGAAGTACTAGTAATCAGAGTTCTAGGTGGTACTAGAAGAAGATATGCTTCTGTTGGTGATAAAATTGTAGTGACTATCAAAGATTCTACACCATCAGGAAACGCAAAAAAAGGTCAGGTATCTAAAGCGGTAGTAGTAAGAACTAAAAAAGCAGTACGTAGAAAAGATGGTTCATACATCAAATTCGAAGACAACGCTTGTGTTCTTCTAAACGCTGGAGGAGAGATGAGAGGAACACGTGTTTTCGGACCGGTTGCCCGTGAGTTGAGAGACAAAGAATATATGAAGGTTATTTCATTAGCTCCTGAAGTACTTTAATTTTAAAATTTTAGAAAAAATGACAAAAGTTAAAATAAAAAGAGGCGATAATGTACTTGTAACTACCGGAAAAAATAAAGGTAGCAAAGGTGAAGTACTGGAAGTAATCAAAAAAGAAGGTAAAGATCCAAGAGTTGTAGTAGCAGGACTAAACATCGTGAAAAAACACGTTAAGCCGTCCGCATCTAACCCTCAAGGTGGAATTGTTGAAAAAGAAGCTTCTTTACACATTTCAAACGTAGCACTTATCGATAAAGACGGGAAAGCTACTAAGACTGGAACCAAAGTAGAAGGAGACAAAAAAGTAAGAGTAGCTAAAACTACCGGAGAAACTTTATAATTAAAATTTACGATGGAATATATAGTAAGACCAAAACAACAATATAAAGACAAGATTGTTCCTGCAATGATGGAAGAATTTGGGTACAAATCTGTAATGCAGGTTCCTAAATTATTGAAAATCGTTGTCAGCCAAGGACTTGGTGCAGCTGTTCAAGATAAAAAAATCGTGGATTATGCTGTAGAAGAATTGACTGCAATCACTGGACAAAAAGCTGTAGGTACTTTATCTAAAAAAGATGAGGCTGCTTTCAAACTGAGAAAAGGAATGCCAATCGGAGCTAGAGTTACTCTAAGAGCTGATAAGATGTATGAATTCTTAGACAGACTGACGTCTTCTGCACTACCAAGAATCAGAGATTTTTCTGGTATCAAAGCAGACGGATTTGACGGTAGGGGTAATTATAACTTGGGAATCACTGAGCAGATTATCTTCCCAGAGATCGTAATTGACAAAGTGAAAAAAATCCAAGGGATGGACATTACTTTCGTTACAACTGCGAACACTGACAAAGAAGCAAAATCATTATTAACGCACTTCGGTTTACCTTTCAAAAAGAACTAAGAGATGGCTAAAGAATCAATGAAAGCGCGTGAGCGCAAAAGAGAAGCTACTGTAGCTAAATATGCTGAAAAAAGAAAAGCTTTGAAAGAAGCTGGAGATTATGACGCATTACAGAAGTTACCTAAAAATGCTTCTCCTGTAAGATTACACAACAGATGTAAATTGACAGGAAGACCTAGAGGATATATGAGAACATTCGGACTTTCCAGAGTAACTTTTAGAGAAATGGCAAACAACGGACTTATCCCAGGCGTTAAGAAAGCTAGTTGGTAAGCAATTAAAATTTTTACAGCTGACTTCTATATTTTTATAAGTCAGCTGTATTTTAATAAATAGAGGACAAATTTAAATCGACTCAAGGACAAAGAAAAAAATAAATCTTATTAATTTTTTTTGTACTTTTGCACCCGCTCAGAAAATGATTTATTTCTCTGGGTGAGTAATCTTCGTTTTAACTCTATTTATTAGAATGAAATGAAATTAAAAAAATCAAGTGGCAATTAAGTTGTTGAGATACTGATGGTAAAGAGATCAGGGGAAGAAATATTCGGAACCTATAAGTCTTTAATCTTCAAGTCTTTTCAATACTGATTGTCATTAACCAATAATTTAAAACAAAGAAATGGTAACAGATCCAATTTCAGATTTCCTAACTAGAGTAAGGAACGCACAAAGCGCAGGCCACAAAGTGGTGGAAATTCCTGCATCAAAAATCAAAAAAGAGCTTACGAAAATTCTTTTTGACCAAGGTTACATCTTGAACTACAAGTTCGAGGAAAGCGCGGTTCAGGGAACAATCAAAATCGCTCTTAAGTACGACAAGCAAACCAGCAAGCCGGCTATCAAATCTATCCAAAGAGCTTCTAGACCAGGTCTAAGACAGTACAAAGGTTCTACAGAACTTCCAAGAGTACTAAACGGTCTAGGTGTAGCTATTATCTCTACTTCAAGAGGAGTAATGACAGATAAAAAAGCAAGACAAGAGAAAGTAGGAGGTGAAGTAATTTGCTACGTATATTAATTTTTTAAAACAAGGAAAATGTCAAGAATTGGTAAAGCAATTATAGAAGTTCCTGCTGGTGTTACAATTTCTCAAAAAGAAAACATTGTAACTGTTAAAGGTCCAAAGGGTGAATTGATCCAGGAACTTACAGGAGGAATCAGCTTCGCACAGGAAGACGGCGTACTTACATTCAGCCGCCCTACTGACTCAAAAGAACACAAAGCGCTTCACGGTTTGTACCGTGCGCTTATCAACAATATGATTGTTGGTACTACTACAGGATTTACTAAGAAATTAGAATTGGTAGGAGTTGGATACAGAGCATCTCACAACGGTCAAAGATTAGAATTGGCTCTTGGATTTTCTCACGGTATCGTTTTGGAACTTCCAAAAGAAGTAACATTGGATACATTGACTGAAAAAGGGAAAAACCCGATCATTACATTATCTTCTTACGATAATCAACTTCTTGGAATGGTGGCTGCAAAGATCAGATCTTTCAGAAAACCTGAGCCGTACAAAGGAAAAGGTGTTAGGTTCGTAGGTGAAATCATTAGAAGAAAAGCCGGTAAATCTGCATAAAATTTAAGAAAATGGCATTAACAAAAGTTGAGAAAAGAAACAGAATCAAAAGAAGAGTAAGAGGTAAGATTTCAGGATCTGCAGTATTACCAAGATTGTCTGTATTCAAAAGTAATAAAGAAATCTACGCACAATTAGTAGATGATAAAGAAGGTAAAACATTAGTTTCCGCTTCCTCTAGAGATAAAGGAGTAGACGCTAAGGGTACAAAAACAGAAGTATCTACAGCCGTAGGTAAAGCGATTGCTGAAAAAGCAAAAGCAGCTGGTATCGAGAATATTGTATTTGACAGAAACGGATTCGTGTACCACGGTAGAGTGAAAGCTCTTGCTGACGGTGCTAGAGAAGCTGGTCTTAAATTCTAATTTTAAAAATTCAGAAAACATGGTAGATAGTAATATAGAAAGAGTTAAACCTGGAGGATTAGAATTAAAAGATCGTCTGGTAGATGTTAACAGAGTAACTAAAGTAACCAAAGGTGGTAGAGCTTTCGGATTTTCTGCAATTGTTGTTGTAGGAAACGAAGACGGAATCATCGGTTACGGACTGGGTAAATCTAAAGAAGTTGCTTCTGCAATCGCGAAAGCAGTAGAGGATGCTAAGAAAAACTTAGTGAAAGTTCCTGTAATCAACCATACAATTCCTCACCAGACTTCTGCAAGATACGGTGGTGCTGATATATTCTTGAGACCTGCGTCTCACGGTACAGGACTTATCGCTGGTGGTGCAGTACGTGCAGTACTAGAATCTGCAGGTGTACACGATGTATTGTCAAAATCTAAAGGTTCTTCTAACCCGCACAATGTTGTGAAAGCTACTTTCAACGCATTGTTGGACATCAGAAGACCAGAGGAGATTGCAAGAATGAGAGGAGTTTCTTTAGATAAAGTGTTTAACGGTTAATAATATATATAATGGCAACAATTAGAGTAAAACAAGTTAGAAGCGCTATTAATAGATCTAAAACCCAAAAAAGAACGCTTGAAGCTTTAGGATTCAAAAAACTTCACCAAGTAATCGAGCACGAAGCTACACCTTCCATCTTAGGAATGATAGCGGCTGTAAGTCACTTATTAGAAGTTCAAAAATAATAATAGATATTGAGATACGAGATTGGAGACTTGCTCTTCGATCTCAAATTTCAAATCTTTTAATCTCATAACATTCAATACAACAATGGATTTAAATAACTTAAAACCGTCAACTGGTTCTACATTCAGTACAAAAAGAATTGGTAGAGGTCAGGGAAGTGGATACGGTGGTACTTCAACAAAAGGACATAAAGGTCAAAAAGCCAGAGCTGGTTATTCTCAGAAAATCGGTTTCGAAGGTGGACAGATGCCTTTGCAAAGAAGATTACCAAAATTTGGTTTCAAAAACGTAAATAGAAAAGAATACAGAGCTATCAACATCGATGATATTCAAAACCTAATTGATACTAGATCCATCACTGGAGATATTACAAAAGAAGTTTTGGTAGAAAACGGTCTAGCTTCTAAGAAAGAAATAGTAAAAATTATGGGTAGAGGTGAATTGAAATCTGCGGTTTCTATTACTGCTGACAAATTTACTAAATCTGCTGAGGAAGCAATCAACAAAGCTGGAGGTAAAGCAATTACTCTTTAATTATTACTAATGAAAGAATTTATACAAACACTTAAAAACATTTGGAGCCTGAAGGAGCTAAGAGATAAGATTGTCTTGACGCTTTTATTGGTCCTTGTGTATAGATTCGCATCGTATGTTTCTCTTCCTGCAATCAACACTGCTGAAGTAGGAAACCTACTACAACATTACAAAAACCAAGGCGGGAACCAACAAGGTGCCGGCCTTTTGGGTTTATTGTCTTCTTTCACCGGAGGGGCATTTAGCCGTGCTTCTATTATGGCATTGGGAATTATGCCATATATCTCCGCCTCTATTATTGTACAGCTGATGGGTATGGCAATCCCTTATCTTCAGAAGCTACAGAAAGACGGAGAAAGTGGAAGAAACACTTTGAACCAGATCACCAGATGGCTGACAATAGGTGTATGTCTTGTACAGGCGCCTTCTTATCTTACATCTGTGACGCAGTTTTTCTTACCTTATTCACAGTTTTCATCAGCATATTACATAGATCCAAACTCTGTAATGTTCTGGTTGCCAAGTATCATTATCCTGGTAGCAGGTTCTGTATTTGCAATGTGGTTGGGAGAGAAGATTACTGACAAAGGTATTGGTAATGGTATTTCTATTTTGATTATGGTGGGTATCCTTGCGGATCTTCCAACAGCTTTTTACCAGGAAGTTTTGACACAGAACGGTAAAGGCGGCCTAGGAAGCATTATGATTTTGGTAGAAATTATCTTCTGGTTATTGGTAGTTTTATTAGCAATTGTATTATCAGTTGCAGTAAGAAAAATCCCAATCCAGTACGTAAGTAGAGCTCAGGCTAGAGGAGGTGTAAGCAGAAACTTGATGGACGGAGCCAGACAATGGATACCACTGAAGGTAAATGCTGCAGGTGTAATGCCGATTATCTTTGCGCAGGCATTAATGTTTGTTCCTGGATTACTTACGAAAGTAGACGAATCTAACACGTTTTTGGCTGGTTTCAAAAATGTTTTTAGCTGGCAGTACAATGTATTGTTTGCATTACTTATTATAATATTCTCATTTTTCTATACGGCGATTACCATTCCTGTAAATCAGATGGCTGATGATTTGAAGCGTAATGGTGGGTTGATCCCGAAAGTAAGACCTGGAAAAGAAACGGCAGATTACCTGGATGATATTTTATCCAAGATAACCTTGCCTGGTGCAATATTTTTATCTATCTTTGCAGTCCTTCCGGCAATAGTGCATGGAGCGTTTGTTCAGACAGATAGATTTGCCCTATTTTTTGGGGGAACATCGTTGTTAATTATGGTGGGCGTTATCTTAGATACCGTTCAGCAAATTAATACATATCTGCTGAACCATCATTATGATGGTTTGATGCAATCTAAATTATCAAGATCATCAAACCTTTAATAGAATAAATGGCTAAACAGAAACATATAGAACAAGACGGCGTGATTACGGAAGCACTTTCGAACGCGCAGTTCCGTGTAGAGCTGGAAAATGGGCACGTATTGATTGCCCATATTTCTGGTAAAATGAGAATGCATTATATTAAACTCTTACCTGGAGACAAGGTAAGACTCGAACTCTCTCCTTATGACTTAACTAAAGGGAGAATAACTTTTAGATATTAAAAATAACAAAATGAAGGTTAGAGCATCTATCAAAAAAAGAAGTGCTGATTGCAAGATTGTACGTAGAAAAGGCGTGCTTTTCGTAATCAACAAAAAGAACCCTAAATTTAAACAAAGACAAGGTTAAGAACCAATTAAATTATGGCGAGAATTTCAGGTATTGATTTACCAAAGAACAAAAGAGGCGTTATCGGTCTTACTTACATCTATGGTGTTGGAAGAAGAACAGCTTCAGAAATTTTGAAAAACGCTGGAATCAGCGAAGACAAGAAAGTCAACGAATGGAATGACGATGAATTGGCAGCTATCAGAGGTTATATCTCAGACAACATCAAAGTTGAAGGAGAATTACGTTCTGAAGTGCAATTGAACATCAAGCGATTGATGGATATTGGATGCCAACGAGGAATACGTCACAGACTAGGACTACCTTTAAGAGGCCAGAGAACGAAAAACAACTCTAGAACCCGTAAAGGAAAGAGAAAAACAGTTGCTAACAAGAAAAAAGCAAGTAAATAATCGTTAGGAATTATGGCAAAACAAACTAAAGTAGTTAAGAAAAGAAAAGTAAAAGTTGAGGCTATTGGTGAAGCGCATATTCAGGCTTCTTTCAATAACATCATCATTTCTTTAACAAATAAAGCAGGAGAAGTTATCTCTTGGGCTTCTGCCGGTAAAATGGGTTTCAGAGGTTCTAAAAAGAATACTCCATTCGCAGCTCAAATGGCTGCAGAAAACTGTTCTCAGGTCGCTTTCGAAGCTGGTCTTAGAAGAGTTAAGGTGTTTGTAAAAGGTCCAGGTGCCGGTAGAGAGTCTGCAATCAGAACACTACACAACTCCGGGATTGAAGTAAGCGAAATCGTTGACGTGACACCTATGCCACACAACGGATGTCGTCCACCTAAAAGAAGAAGAGTATAATCTTTTAACCTCAAATCTAAAACAATGGCAAGATATATTGGCCCTAAAACAAAAATTGCTAGAAAATTTGGTCAAGCAATTTTCGGAGATGATAAAAACTTCGAGAAAAGAAAAAATCAACCACCTGGACAACACGGTGTAAATAAAAGAAGAGGCGCAAAGAAATCTGAGTATGCTGTACAGTTGATGGAAAAGCAAAAAGCTAAGTACACATACGGTATCCTTGAGAAACAATTTGCAAACCTTTTCGACAAAGCTCATAGAAGTAAAGGTGTAACAGGTGAAGTCCTATTGCAACTTTGCGAATCAAGATTGGATAACGTAGTATACAGATTAGGTTTTTCTAAAACCAGAGCTGGAGCTAGACAATTGGTTTCTCACAGACACATCACTGTGAACGGAGAACTGGTTAATATCCCATCTTACCTGCTGAAAGCTGGTGATGTAATTGCAATCAGAGAGAAGTCAAAATCTCTTGAAGTAATTGCTGACGCTCTAGCTTACAAAGCAAATTATGAGTGGTTACAATTCAATGACGAGAAAAAAACTGGTACTTTTACAACTGCTCCTGAGAGAATTCAGATTCCTGAGGACATCAAAGAACAGTTAATCGTCGAATTATACTCTAAATAATAATTTTTTCAAATTTTTGCTCAACCAGACTATGGCAATTTTAACATTTATAAAACCCGATAAAGTAATCCTTTTAAACTCGACTGATTTTAAAGGTCAATTTGAATTCAGACCTCTTGAACAAGGTTTCGGGCTTACAATCGGTAATGCATTGAGAAGAGTTTTACTATCTTCTCTGGAAGGATATGCTATTTCATCTATCAAAATAGAAGGCGTAGAGCACGAATTTTCAACTATACCAGGAGTGATCGAAGATGTTACTGAAATCATTCTGAACCTTAAACAACTTCGTCTTAAAGCGAAAACTGAAAATCCGGGAACAGAGCAGATCACTGCAAAAATTACCGGAAAAGATGTTGTAACTGCTGGAGATCTAGGAGGATCAATTGTTAATTTTGAGATTCTTAACCCAGACTTGGTGATCGCAACTTTAGCTAAAGATATTACTTTTGAGATTACTTTCACAGTAGATAAAGGAAGAGGATATGTTCCGAGCGATCAGAACAAATCAAACAATGCTCCTGTTGGGACTATTGCTATCGACTCTATCTTTACACCTATCAAGAAAGTACAGTATAGTATAGAAAATTACCGTGTAGAGCAAAAAACAGATTACGAAAAATTAGTATTGGATATAGAGACTGACGGATCTATAACACCTCAGAATGCTTTAACAGAAGCTTCTAAGATTCTGATCTATCACTTTATGTTGTTCTCCGACGAGAGAATCACTCTAGAAACCGAAGCCGTAAAAGCTTCTATCCAATACGATGAAGAAACCCTTCACACAAGACAACTTCTGAAGTCTAAATTAGCAGATATGGATCTTTCTGTAAGAGCCCTAAACTGTCTGAAAGCAGCTGAAGTAGAAACGCTTGGAGAATTGGTATCTTTCAGTAAATCTGATTTGATGAAATTCAGAAATTTTGGTAAAAAATCTTTAACAGAACTTGAAGAATTGGTTCACTCAAAAGGACTTAATTTCGGGTTTGATGTTGCAAAATATAAGTTAGACGCTGATAAATAATCCTTACAATGAGACACGGAAAGAAAATAAATCACTTAGGGAGAACAGCCCCGCATAGAAAAGCAATGCTTGCTAATATGGCTTGTTCACTAATTGAACATAAAAGAATCAACACTACTGTTGCTAAAGCGAAAGCTTTAAGAGTTTACGTGGAACCACTCCTTACAAAAGCTAAAGAAGATACAACGCACAATAGAAGAACAGTTTTCTCTTACCTACAAAGTAAAGAAGCTGTTACTGAATTGTTCAGAACTGTAGCTCCTAAAATCGCTGAAAGAAACGGTGGATACACAAGAATCATCAAAACTGGTTTCAGACTTGGTGATGCTGCCGATATGGCAATGATCGAATTAGTAGATTTCAATGATATCTACAATCCGAATGCAGAAGAGAAGAAAACAACAAGAAGAAGTAGAAGATCTACAGCAGCTCCCAAAAAGGAAACTGCAGCTGTGGAAGCTACTGAAGCTAAAGTTGAAGAAACGCCTGCTGCTGAAACTTCTACAGAAGAAAAATCTGCTGAATAATCATTCCCAGTTTTTAAATATAAAACCATCTCTTTTAGGGATGGTTTTTTTTATGGAGTAATTCCAATAATGTATTTTTGTACATATATACAACCTTAAAAATTATTTTTAATGAAAGTACTTAGCAAAGATCATTTCCGGATCTTCTTTCTGCTTGTTATGTGGTTTGGATTTTCGCCAGCAACATTCGCCCAAACGCTAAAGAATAGCACTGTTAAATCTCCCGACGGAAAAATCGTTCTGGAGGTAGGATTGGAGCAATCCAAAATCTATTACAAGGTTTCCAAAGAAGGGAAATCAATTTTAGATCCATCATTTCTTGGTTTTGATTTGAAAGACGGTTCGCTTAAGGACAATCTTTCAGTAACAAATATTTCCCATTCTAAGTTCGATGAAACCTGGAAACAGCCTTGGGGCGAAGAGATCGAGGTACGGAATCATTACAATGAGATGAAGGTTTTGGTTAGAGACAATTCAAAGCTTGCCAGAGAAATCATCATTGATTTTAAAGTCTATAACGACGGTTTTGGTTTCAGATACGAATTTCCCAAGCAAAAGAATCTGAATGAATTTGTCATAATGGATGAACTGACTGAATTCAACTTTCCAGAGGATCACAAAACCTGGTCCATTCCTTACAATACTGAATTCTATGAAGGTTTGTTCAAATCCAATCCAATTTCAAAGTTAGATACAGTTGCAACACCTTTGACGATGGAAACGAAGTCCGGCTTATTCCTGACCGTTCATCAAGCAAATCTGACCGATTACGCCTCAATGAATCTTGCCAAAGTCGGAAATTCAACCAAGCTGAAAAGTTATCTTACGCCTTGGGCTACTGGCGAGAAAGTATTCGCAAAAGCGCCTTTCAACACACCTTGGCGAACGATGATCATTGCCAATTCCGCCGGTGATTTGATGCTCTCAAGATTGATGCTGAATCTGAACGAACCAAACAAACTTGGTGACGTATCCTGGATCAAACCTGGAAGATACATCGGTATCTGGTGGGCAATCCATATGGAAAAGTACACGTGGAAAGCCGGACCAACACACGGCGCAAAGACTGAAAACGTCTTGAGATATATAGACTTCGCCGCGAAACATATGTTCTCAGGCGTACTTGTAGAAGGCTGGAACAAAGGTTGGGAAGATTGGAAGGACTTCAAGTTTACAGAACCTTATCCTGATTTTGACATCAAAAAGATCACAGATTATGCGAAGTCAAAAAACGTAACGTTGATCGGTCACCACGAGACGGCGGGAAACACCGTGAACTACGAAAACCAGATGAGAGATGCATTTGCTTACTACAAGAAATACGGTGTTGATATCGTGAAAACTGGTTACGTTGGTGGCAAATTGGATGGCAAACAGCCACACAGCAGCCAATACGGTGTTCGACATTACCGAAAAGTAATTGAGGAAGCTGCGAAGTACAAAATAATGATCGATAATCACGAACCCGTAATGCCAACAGGTTTGCAGCGAACACTTCCGAATCTTATGACGCAGGAGGGCGTGCGTGGTCAGGAATGGGATGCCTGGTCCAAAGATGGTGGCAATCCGCCGGAGCACACGACCATCATTCCTTTTACGAGAGGCTTGGCGGGCCCAATTGACTTCACGCCTGGAACTTTCAACTTTACAAATCCTGTTTTGCCAAACACCAAAGTTCATACAACCTTGGCAAAACAGCTGGCATTGTCCGTTGTCATCTACAGTCCGCTCCAAATGGCGTCTGATATGATCGAGAATTATGAGAACAATCCCGCTTTCGAATTCATCACATCTTGTCCGACAGATTGGAGCAGAACGGTGGTGCCGGATGCGAAGATCGGCGAGTTTGTAACGATTGCCAGAAGAGACAAAGCGACGGATAGCTGGTTCCTGGGAAGCATCACCAACAAAGATGCGAGAACTGTAAAACTAGATTTGAAGTTCTTGGATTCCAACAAAAAATACAAAGCAAAGATTTTCCGTGATGGCAAAGGTGCAGATTATGAGTCCAATCCTTATCCGGTAATTATCGAGGAAAAAGAGGTGGATAGCAAAACCATCTTGTCAGTTGATCTGGCGAGAAGTGGCGGTGTTGCGATGATTTTGACGAAGCAATAATCTACAATCCGTTTTACTGGCAAAGCCACAGAGTGGCGACCTGTTTGTAGAAAAAGAATAGAAAATAAAAATAAAGCTCCAGAGGAGCGACCTGTAAAAACCTCCGTATGTTAGCCTAAAAACACACGAGAGTTTTGTCCAAAACACACGAGAGTTTTAATGAAAACACACGTGTGTTTTAGGGTGTCTCATCAGATGTCCTATTCGTCGGACTTGCAGAATGTTATTAATTTTATTAAAATTATTATAAAAACAGCAACAAAAGAGAGTAGGATTTCCCTGCTCTCTTTTGTTTTTTGCATCAATAAAACCATTAATTTTACGTTTTAAATTTCATCAAAAACATATATGAATCTAATTCGAAAATTCACCTCATTATATTTTTTACTGATTTGTTTTATCGCTTTTTCTCAGGCAGAAAAGCCGGTTTACACCTTGCCAAAGATCAAATCCAGTATCACCTTGCCGGTTTCTCTTCCCATCTCGGAAATCAATAGTCTGATCAATCAGTCCGTGAAAGGTGTTTTGTACGAAGATCAATCTTACACAGACAACAACAATGACCAGTTCAAAGTTAAGGTGGAGAAACAAGGCAACATCGCCATAAAAGCGCTGACAGGAAATAGACTGATGTTCTCAGTGCCTTTAAAAATCTGGGCAAGCAAAGGTTATGGTACGTTCGGCTATTACGTTTATCAGGACACTAACTTCAACTTGATCATGAATTTCATTACCACTATTTCTGCTTCGTCAGATTGGAGACTGAATACAAAGACTACAACAGCGGGATTTGCGTGGACTCAAAAACCGGTTCTGGATTTCGGAAAGATTAAGATCCCCATTGCACCGCTGATTGAAAATACATTGAAGGAACAGCAGAATAAATTCACAACGATTATCGATCAGCAGATCAAATCGCAGTTCAACCTTCAGCCTTATCTTGTGATGGCCTGGAACCAGTTCTCAAAGCCAATTAATGTCTCTGAGGAATACAATACATGGCTGAAGATCTCGCCGCAGAACACTTATATGTCACCGCTTCAGGTCTTTCAGGACAAGATCAAAATGACCATTGGAATAGACCTTTATTCCGAAACGTATGTCGGGCAAGTGCCTTTGGCGACGAGAGATGTCAATACAATTCCGAATTTTACATTAAACCCAAATCTCCAAAGCGTTTTCAACCTTCAGACCACGGCGAACATCAGTTTCGATGAAGCGACAAGAATAGCGAAACAGCAGTTCCTCAATAAAGAATTTGCGATGAGCAGCGAAGATCAAAAAGTGAAGATCACCGCTATTAAGGTTTATCAGGAGAAAGAAAACATCGTGATCGAAGCGCAAACCACAGGGGAAGTCAACGGCACGGCATTTATCAAAGGGAAACCGTTTTACAGCGCGGAGGAACATAAAATCAAACTCAACGTCACCGATTTCAACCTTAAGACGAAGAACTTCTTCCAGAAAACTATGACACTTCTCTTTGAAGGGAAAATCCGGAAAATGATAGAGAAAGATTATGGCATCCCACTGCTGGACATCGAGAATACTTCCAGAAAAAGTCTCACCGAAAACTTCAACAAAGAATACGTAAAAGGTATCAGACTACAAGGAAAAGTCCTTGATTTGAAACCAACGCAGTTCCTGTTATCAGAAAAATACATCACCATCGTAATCGATACGAAAGCGCAGCTGCAAATGAATATCTCAGGGCTTAGTTTTTAAGGAATTCTTATTATTTAACATTTATCGTTGAGTATTTTGCAGGGATTTATCGGTATATTTGTTTTCAATTAAATTTAAAAATGAAGAAAACAGTTACTCTCTTATTAGCTTTGGCCTATACTTGCGGTTTCGCTCAGGAATCAAAAGCGCTGACAAGGCTGAAAAAACAGACCAACGCGAGCGTTACCATTAGCAACAGTACTTCTAATCCCAACTTTATTGCATTCAGAAATGATGATGCATTAAAGCTAAAATCCAACGGTGCAAAAGCAAAAGCAGCCGAATTCCTTGCTGAAAACTATGGCACTTTCAACCTTAGATCTGCCAATGATCTCGTTTTTGTAGAAGAAAGAACGGACAATTACGGTCTCAAGAATGTGATCTACAGACAGCAGCATCAGGGTATTCCCGTCTATGATGGTCTTTTGAAATTCCATTTCAACGGAAAAGAAGAGCTGACCTCTATCAACGGTAACGCGATCTCTAATATCAAAGTCAACGCTACGCCCGATATTTCTCCTGCACAGGCGGCTGATATCGCTAAATCTCTTGTTGCAAAGCAGGATCTTGGCAAATCAAGCGCACCGCTGCAGTCCGCAAAAAGCAATTTATTAATCTTTCCTAAAAATCTGGTGCAAGGCGGCATCGCAACCCCTTATCTGGCTTACGAGGTAGAAGTGACCAATAAAGTAGACGTTCGGGAATTCCTTTTTATAGACGCTCATACTGGGGAATTGGTAGAGCAGTTCACCGGAATCCATCCAATCGACAGAAAATTATATGAAACCAATACAAACGCCAGCAATCTAAAGTGGAAGGAAGGCGACGCGTTTCCCGGAACGTTAAGTATCTGGCAGCAGAACGAAGTCACCACTTCCGAGCACGTTTACAACTTCTTCAAGAATGCTTTCGGCTACGTTTCTTATGATGCGGCAGATCATTCTATGATCACGGTGAACAATGATCCTACCATCTCCTGCCCCAACGCTAGATGGAACGGGACGTACGCTGGCTACTGTGACGGAACGGCGACTGATGACGTGATTGCCCACGAATGGGGACACGCCTACACAGAATATACAAGCGGACTTATCTACCAGTATCAGTCCGGCGCACTTAACGAATCTTACTCCGATGTGTGGGGAGAGACGATCGATATGATTAATAATTATCAGGATGAAGGTGAAAATCTAAATGTAAGAACCACCGCAGCCTGTAATCCGGGATCTGTACGCTGGAAAATGGGTGAGGACGCAACAGCATTCGGCGGTGCCATCCGCGATATGTGGAATCCCAACTGCAATGGCGATCCGGGAAGGGTTCTGGATACAGCCAACTACTTCTGCGGAACCACAGACAGCGGCGGCGTACACAGCAACTCGGGCGTGACCAACCATCTGTATGCCCTGATGGTAGACGGCGGAACTTACAATGGATATACAATGACAGGTATCGGATTTGTAAAAGCAGCACACCTTTGGTGGAAAGCGCAGACCACTTATCTGACGGCCACCAGCGATTTCGCAAACTTTGCAGACGCTCTGGAGTCTTCTGCTAATGATCTTATTGGCATCAATCTTTCGGGATTATCTACCTCCGGGACGGCAGCCGGCCTCAGCGGTCAGATGTTTACAACAGCAGATCTTCAGAATATTAAAAACGGAATCCTGGCGATGCAGCTGAGATCTTCCCCGGCTACACAGTGTAATTATGTCCCGATTCTGAAAGCAGGTCCGGATCTCTGTGCGACTGCTACGGCCAATCCTTTGTTTAAAGAAACCTGGGAAAATGGACTGGGAGGCTGGACGGCAACCAATCTACCTACCAACGCATCTTCCTGGGAAGTGCGAAATTGGGTGGTGAAAGATAATCTGCCAAAAGAAAGACCCGGCAAAGCAATCTTCGCTGCAGATCCTATCAACGGAAACTGTACCACAAGCCTGCAAAACGGAATTCTGCGCCTGGAAAGTCCGCAGATTACCATTCCGGCGTTCTCTGCAGGGAAATATGAAATGGCGTTTACACATTACGTAGCCACAGAAGCCAGCTGGGATGGCGGGAATATCAAGTACAGCCTGAATGGCGGTTCCTGGACGCTGCTTCCTGTAACTGCTTTTACCCAGAATGGTTACAACAGCTCACTAGACGGCACAGCCAGCAATGACAATCCTTTGAAAGGACAACGTGCATTTACCGGAACAGACGGCGGATCTCTTGGCGGAAGCTGGGGACAAAGTGTGATAGACCTTTCCAAAATCGGCGTGGTTTCCGGATCTAATATCAAATTCAGATTTGAGATGGGAACAGACGGCTGCAACGGTATCGAGGGCTGGTATCTGGATGAAATCTATGTTTATAACTGTGCGACCCTTGCGGTAAGCGACACTCAGAAACAAAACGGAATCCAGGTCTTCCCAAATCCGACATCAGGATTGGTGACTATTCTTAATAACAAAAATACCAGCCTCAAAAATGTGGAAGTGTACAATGTTGCCGGACAGCTGATTCAAAAATTCAATGTGAATAATGTGAACAAAGCTTCTCTGGATATGAGCCAATTGCTGAACGGAACTTACATCCTCAAAGTGAACTCCGAAACGGAAAGTAACTCTGTGAAAGTCATCAAGAAATAATTTTTCTGACAGGCCAATAAATAAAATGCTTCTGATTTCCTCAGAAGCATTTTTATTTTGATGAAGTTATTTTCTAACATCTAAGGTCTAACCTCTAAATCCTGGCATCAAAACTTCAAAGCAGTCTCCAAAGACAGTTCCATCATCGTTCTCAATGCGCTTTCTCTCTGGTCGGCAGAGATTTGCTCGTGCGTCGGGATGATATCAGAGACAGTCAGTATTGTTGCCGCATTTTTACCCAGATGTTTAGCATTGGCAAACAGGGCAAATGCTTCCATCTCGACAGCAGGGCAGTTGTGTCTCACAGCAATCTCCGGAACAGCCGGGTCTTTTCTGTAAAAGATATCGCTGGAGTGGATGTTGGTTGGTTTGATAGTTAGATCAAGCTCCTTTGCAGTTTCATTGATTTTACTGTAGGCAGAGCCCTGGTTGGCAATAAGATCTTCCTCAATTCCCCATGCAAATTTCGCGTAAGTACTTTCGCTGGCTGCATTTTCCACATTCAGGATATCAAACAATTGCAGGTCTGTAGAATAGGCTCCGCAGGTTCCGATTCTGATAATGGTGTCCACTTCGTATTCTGTAAACAGCTCAAAAGAGTAGATTCCAATACTTGGGAATCCCATTCCGCTGGCGCCTACGGTGATTTCTTTGCTTTTGTAAACTCCGGTGTAGAAAAAGATATTTCTGGTTTTGCTTACCAGTTTTGCATCGGTCAGATAGTTGTCAGCAATATATTTAGCTCGCAGCGGATCGCCGGGCATCAAAACAGTTTTAGCAATCTCGCCCTTGTTGGCACTAATGTGAACACTCATATTTTCGGATATTTTAAGAGCGTGAATATAAAATTTATTATCCAATTTCTAAAGATGATTTTTATTAATGTCAGCGCATCGCGGTCTCCGGTGCTTATCGGCCGGCTCACGGGAGCGCATCGGCGACAGCACGGGGGCGGTCTGGCCGAGTGACGGGGGCGGTCTCGTGACTGCTCGGGAGCGGTCCGGTGTGAAGCCCGATCTGGAGAGGCTTGCAGAGGCATTCTTTTACCAGCTTCAGTCCATTTTTAAGGATCTTATTATTGGTCTTAAAAATACAAAAATCAGTGCCTCTATACTCAGATTCCGAAATTCACAAACAAGCCGAACCTTGACTTAGCCTCAATATCGCCACTCGCGAGATTGGTGTACGCCGGCAGCATCAATTCACTGCCGATGCTCCATTTTTTATAAGAAGCTTCGAAACCGATTTTTCCGTAAAGTGCGCTTCCGGCAGTTCTCGGCATCACTTCGCCAAACTGTTTGTTCCAGTCGTAAACTTCGCCCTGCAATCCCAATTTGCCTGAAATAATACTGTTCTCATTTCGCCAGATTCGCTGAAATCCAGTCATTGCATAGTTCCATTGGTTCCCGAATTGGTAATGTTTTTTATTCTCAGTTTTGATGGTATAATCTGTATTAATGAGCAATGCGAAAAGATTTTTCTGAAATTTATAATTAATGGCCAGCTGATAATCCCAACTTCCCGTTCCCAATTGAAAACTTGGATTCACACCTGTGATGCCTTTCTCATCAAACTTCCCAATCGGGATTTTGACACCAAAACCACCATTCAATTGGTGAAATGTATTTTTAGAATTAAGGATTTGATAAATTCCCATCAAACTCGCATCGCCGATTCCGCTTATGTTAATGTCGCCCTGCAAAGTCTTCTTCTCGTGAAACTGAAATGGTAAACTTCCGTAAACACTCAGTTTTCCAGTAATCGGGATCTTTCCCCAAATTTGAATCGTGTTGAAATATTGGTCTTGCGTCAATTCATTCGTGAAGAGATTTTCCTTCGCTTTATAATGCTGAGCAAAATATTTGACGCCAATGAATTGCGGATTCAATAAAGATTCGAAACCAGAAGAACCATTTCCAGCTGCGCAACCACAAGCATCACAGAAGAATTCCTGAGTTTTTAAAAGATTCTGAGTGTCATATTTAGGAATGTAAAGACTGTCTTTCTCCGTTGCTGGGATTGAAATAGTAAGAATTGAAAATAGAATTAAAATAAGCTTGTTCATTATTCTGCAAATTGTTTGTTGGTGATAAACTTCCGGTCGGTCAAGGTTTTCAGAAAGGCAATGATGTATTGTTTTTCCAAGCTTGTCGTCGCGATTCCGATGTGTCCGTTTTGCTTTAAAATTGGGTCAAGGTTTGGTTGATTTTCTACATTGTCGGAATAGAAATTGAGAACGGCTTCCAGAGAATAAAATCGGCCGTCGTGCATATACGGTGCGGTCAATTCTACATTCCTCAAACTTGGAACCCGGAATTTCATATTGTCATTCCAGTCTAAAGTCACACGGTATCGTCCGCGGTCATCGTACTGCGAATTGTAATACATTCCTGTATTCCTGTAACTTTCATCCGTGAATAATTCGCCGGAATGGCAACTTGAACATTTGTTTTCGAAGAGAGTTTTCCCCTGAGATTCTTCATTCGTGAAACTCGCTTTTCCATTTTTGACCTGGTCGTATTTGGAATCGGCAGAAACCATCGTGACCATAAACTGCGACAAAGCTTTCAAGATTCTTTCACCATTAATATTATCATCGCCGAAAGCAGATTTGAACATTTTCTTATAGTTCGCATCGGCATTTAACTTTGAAATCACTTCTGGAATCGAGCTGTCCATTTCAAAATCTGTGGTGATGGGAACTAATGAACGTTCATCCAGATTATGACTCACGCCGTCCCAGGTATAGTTTTTCAGCCAGGCCATATTTTGAATGGCTGGCGCATTTCGCATTCCTAATTTGTCATCGATGCCGTGACTTACCGGATGTCCGTGGTGCGTAAAAGCATACTCCTGAATGTGACAAAATCCGCAGGAAATCGTATTGTTCCGGGATAGTTTTCCTTCATAAAATAATTTCTTTCCCAGCGCAACGCCGTTGACTGTGACTGGGTTTTTATCAGTATCAAAAGCCAAAGCCGGAAAATAGGTTGGGATTTCCAGATTGTAAGCTTGGTCTTCCTCGAAAACTTCGCCTTCAATTTCGTTGGAACAGGATGTTAAAATGCCTGAAATGAAAACGATGAAAATCCAAAGAGAACGGAATCGTCCTCTCTGGAATTGTTGAAATAGATTAATCATTATGAACGTGGTCAACTTTGAATATATTGATAAGGTTGTTGCTCACACTCACGAGATGTGGGCTGCTTCCCATCGCCATTTGGTTAGATTGGTTTAAGGTCAAAGCGGTTTGTCCACTCAAATATTGATTGAAGTCTGCCAGAATATGAATTGAAGGTGTGATGTCTTTGCTAACTCTTGCGGTAGTTGGCAAATCCAAAACGACTTCCCTGTAAAGGTTGGCTGTACCGTTGGTATTGGTGTCGCCCATATTTCCGGTGTGATTCATAAATTCTGTGTCGGCTGAAGATGTTCCGTATTTACCTTCGATTCTTGCGAAAATGTATCCTGCTGCCCAGGACCAGGCCATTCCTTCCTGCTTGGCTTTTTCCCAGAAAGTGCCTTGTCCGTCTTGTCCAATCAAATAAGCGGTTGGACTGATTCCTAATCCGATCTTGATTTTCCTGTAATTTCCTTTTGGGATGTCTGTAAGGTTGGCGTAGACGATTCCGCCTTTTGCATCGGCTTGGTTGATGATGAATGCGCCTTTGTCGGGATTGTTGTAATTGTATTTGAATTCGCTGCCGTTTTCATCGATGAGAGAAATGTTGCTTATGACATATTTCAAAGTAGAGAACTGGTGTTTTTGTCCGTTTGATGACGTTTGCGTAGTTTGATTTAAGACGATGTTTCCAAGATTGTTGAATCCGTTTTCGAATTTGAGTTGGAGATTTCCAGGTTCTGTATTTTGAACTTCGTCGTCATCTTTATTGGAGCAAGATGAGATTGTAATTACGATGAATGCAATAAGAATTAGCGATAAAAATTTGTAGATTTTCATATGATTTTTTTTATGGTCGTCCGATAAAAGATATAAACAAACTGAACTTGATGTTTATATAAATTAACAGTTCGCTCCTATGGAGCTTTGTTTTGAGGAATTCTTTTTTTCTACTAACAGAACAGTACGTCCCGATGGGACTTTTCAAAGCTTCGTTAGAAGCTAACTGTTAGTAGCAAGCAGATATCAATAGAATTAAAGCTTTAGAAGAGCGACCTGATAATTGTATTTAATTTTATAGGACGATAATGATTTTTTAGTTGAAACGTTGATTTTATGCCGAATCCCGCGATAGGGATGGTAGCGGATATCCTTTTTGTCTTTTGACCAAACGTCGTTTTATTGACTCAATGTGCTAGACAAAAAGATAGTAGTGGACAGCCCGACCCAAGCTAAGGCCTTAGCGTTGGAGAGGGAATCGCCCAAATATTTTATATGTTCAACTAAAAAATGGGAGGTCTGAAAATGTGTCTCAGAAAGAGGAATGTGTAACCTGTTTTGTACGAGAAAGTCAGGTTTGGGAGGGAGAAATTGTTGTTGATTGAGGCTTTGAAAATCTCAGTCGGAATGTAAAAGTCCAAGATTTTCTGGACTTGATTTTTGCCTTTGGAAAGTGGCGACGAGTCGGCTTCACTGGATTTTGCCAGTTCTTTTCCAAGATAGCATTTTCCGTTGCAATTGAGTTCCGGTCGTGCTTTGTTGACGCACAGCACCTGGATTTGATTATAATTTACAACATATTCCGCCAATGGAAATGCAGGTTTGCACACCAGATAAAGGATGAGGAATATGTTGCAAATTAATTTCAAGGAGAGATTATTTTGTAGCTTCTTCGAAACGTTTGCTTACTTCTTTCCAGTTGGCAACATTCCAGAATGCAGTCAGATAATCGGCTCTTTTGTTCTGATATTTAAGGTAATATGCGTGTTCCCAAACATCAATTCCCAATATTGGCGTTCCTTTGACTTCGGCAAGATCCATCAATGGATTGTCCTGATTTCCGCTGGAAGTCACGGCTAATTTTTTGTCAGCAGTAACAACCAACCAAGCCCAACCGGAACCGAAACGGTCTGCGCCAGCTTTGCTCATTTTCTCTTTCAGACCGTCTAAACTGCCGAATGAGTCGTTGATCGCTTTCATCAGTTTTGCTGATAGCTGTGTGTTTTTCTCAGGCGTAAGAACGGTCCAGAATAATTCGTGGTTGTAATGTCCTCCGGCGTTGTTTCTAACGGCCGGACTTTCTTTGGAAATGTGGGAAAGGATTTTGGTGATGCTTTCCTTTTCCAATGGCGTTCCGGCAATGGCTTTATTCAAATTGCTGACATAACCTGCGGCGTGTTTGGTGTAATGGATTTCCATCGTTTGCGCATCTACGTAAGGCTGCAGCGCGTTGTAAGCGTAAGGAAGCGGCGTCTGTTTGAATTGTGCCATTGCAAAAGTAGCTGCAGACAAAGCACTTGCTAGGAATATTTTCTTGATTTTCATAATAACTTTATTTAAAGATTAATATTATTGTTTTAATAATTTTCTGATGTCTTCTATTAATTTTTCACGGTCGGGATGGTATTTGCCGGTGAGTGAAGTGGTTTTTCCTTCTGGATCTTCATAATTCAGGCCAGAGTAATATAAGATTGGACTATTGTTTTCGTCAAATCTGGAACGGAGATTTCCTTCCTGGTCAACCAGGGCGATCATTCCGCTGTGATTCAGGCTTTCCGATTGGTCTTCTTTATCGCCGACATAGATGTTGAATTGGTCTGCCAGGTGGTCGATGTAATCTCGGTTTCCTGTCAG
This sequence comes from Bacteroidota bacterium, assembly GCA_037033105.1. Taxonomy (GTDB): domain Bacteria; phylum Bacteroidota; class Bacteroidia; order Flavobacteriales; family Weeksellaceae; genus Epilithonimonas. The sequence goes on along the minus strand of JAZBLF010000006.1, from coordinate 125,422 downwards.
AAAATGCCAGTTAGGGGATTTGGTTCCCAGCATTCTGGCGTGGTTTTTCAAAACTTCCGGTGTGTCATTCGTTGGATCGATGCTGATTGAAATAATGCCGAAATTTTGGTCATTGATGGTTTCCTCGATGTGTTTCATATTGGAATTCATCACGGGACAAATCGTGGGGCAGCGGCTGTAGAAAAACTCTACCAGATAGACTTTTCCAAGCATATCTTTATTACTTATCTTTTTGCTGTTTTGATCTGTCAGTTCGAAATCCGGGACTTTCATCACGGTGAAAAGACTTTTCTTGAAATAGCTCATTCCAGCTCCGATGGCCACAAAAATCAAAGCTAAAACAACAATTGGAATGATTATTTTGCTTTTGGCATTCTGCTTTGTTTTCTTATTACTTCGCATTGTGGGCATATTTTTCCGGATTCTTTTTGAATTCAGCTTTGCAATGGTCACTGCAAAAACCGTACTTTTTTCCTTTGTAATCTGCTGTGTCTTTTAGAAAATCTGCGGTTTTCATTTTGCAGACAGGATCTTCTGTGTTGAATACTTTTACATTTTTGAGGTCGGTCGCAGGTTTCATCTTAGAAACATGTTTTACTTTGGGTGATTCCTGAGCACAGGAAAATATGGATACAGAAAGGAGTATCGCTAAAACGAATATTTTCATTAATGTTGATTTTAATTAAACAAATTTAAAACTGCTCTGGAAAGAGAGAATTATCAGATGTAAAATCAAACCAAGGGCGGATGAAAAATTTTGGAGAATATAGAAAAGTTATAAGCAGTAGAAAACTCAGAATTGATTTTCAGGTTTTCAATGTGATTAAAATCGTTTGATGAGAAAACAAAGGTTTCATTAATAATGAATGTATCTACCAAAGCCGAAATATTGATCCGGGAATTATTCTTAGATTCGCCCCCAGCTGTTTTTGAAAGTTCTTTTTTAAGATAACATTTCCCGTTGCACAAGAGTTGTGGTGTGCTTTTGTTCTCACAAAGATTGTTAGAAATGAAATTATAATTTACCGCATAATCTACCAATGGCATCAGAGGACGAATTGCCATATTAAAAACGATAAAAAGTGTCAACAGATGTTTCAAACGTAAATATTAGTACAAATATAAAGTATTATAAATGAACAGGTCACTGATAAATGTCACAAGGCCTAGTTATGCTGCAACAAAAAAACCCACAAAGCGTGGGTTTTAATTTTTTCTGATTGTGGTTTATTTCCGAGATTTAATCGAGAGGTCTTCTCCCTGAAATCAGATTGTATAGAACCACAATAACTGCGATTACTAATAAAATATGTACTAAATAACCTGTACTCATTCCAGGTACTACGCCCAGCATCCCTAGAAGCCAGACCACGATGCAGATCACTGCTACTAGCCAAAGAATATTTCTCATAACATTAAATTTTGTTTATTTGATTTTAACTATGCATATTCTGTGCCTTTTTCGCAAAACGCTGTTTGTCTGATGTTTAATATGCGTGTGCAATTAAGTGGTATTAGAATTGATTGTTAAGGAGTTATAAAATTTATTAATTAAAATAATTTCTTAAATATTCAATTATAAATACCAAAACTATGGAATCAAATCATATTTCAACTAGAAGTTTAGTAGGCAAAACTGTAGTCATTACTGGCGCAAGTAGCGGCGTGGGAAGAGCTGCTGCAGAAGCCTTTGCCTTGGAAGGCTGTAACATCATTATAGCTGCACGCGGGCAGGATGCAATAGACGAGACGGTGGCGCTCTGCAGAGATCTGGGTGCAATCGCTTTGGGTATTCCTACGGATGTGTCCATAGCAGAAGATGTTGAAAAATTGGCTAATGAGGCTCTGCAGTTCAACGGCAGAATAGATATCTGGGTGAACAATGCCGGCGTGATGGCTAGCGGGAAATTTGAAGATATTCCAATGCCTCTCAATGAGCAGGTGATCAAAACTAATCTTTTCGGTTATATGCACGGCGCTTATACGGTGCTGCCCATCTTCAAAAAACAGGAGCAGGGGATTCTAATCAATAATATTTCAATCGGTGGATTTATGCCAGCGCCTTACAGTGCTGTTTATTCAGCAACAAAGTTTGGCATCCGCGGGATGATGGAAGGGCTTCAGGGCGAGTTGTCAGATTTTGCAAATGTGCATATCTGTAATATGTTTCCTCAGATCCAGAGATCTACTGGCAATGCGCATTCCGCTAAATTCTCCGGCCTAGATTTTAAAATTCCGCCCTTTGCTGCAGATCCAAGAGATACGGCGGCGAAGATGGTAGAACTTGCTAAGAATCCCCGAAAAGATATGTTCCCGGACATCAATTCCAGAGTGATGAAAAATCTTTACGGCATGTTTCCAAAAACAATAATGAATATGACTTCAGCCGGGATGCGCGTTATGATGAAGGTCAAAAACGGAAAGCCAAATCCCGGCAATGTACTATGGCCGTCGCCAAAACCACATCGTATCTACGGCGAAACAATTCTTCCGGTTCCTACCAGAAAAACAAAATTGGCGCTGCTCGCAGGAATAGGCTTGGGATTATCTTATATGATTCTAAAAAACAGTACCTCCAAAAAATCAGGCTAATTAATAGAAAGCAAAAAAACCACTGGATGTCAGTGGTTTTTTTGTTTGTAAAGTGGAGCTGTAATCTCTTTTCAATAAAAATCGAGTATGAAATTGGGAAAAATAACTGAGTATAAAATTAGCACTACACTTACACCTAAAATTAACTTCCTATACACACAATGTTTATACGGGTTCTTGCATAGAGGAATAATAAAAGTTTTAAAATTATTAAGATGCAATTTTAGAGACACAAAACTTATTCTATAATAATTTTTTGTGAGTAATTCTCTGACAGAATTTTCAAAATGTAAATTCCTTTTGATAAGTTTTTCACTGAGATCGGCAAATTGTGATATTTTTCTTTTTTTATCAGTTTCCCCAGCATATCATAGATTTCAAGATCTGAGTTGTTTTTTAGATTTTCTATAGAGATGAAATCTTTTGCAGGATTTGGATAAATATTGATTTTATAATACTTAATATCTGTTGTAGCAAGTCCGCAGTTTGGATTGTATACATCTCCTGTAATTTTCCAGCCTTTTGTATTAATAAGATAATTTCGCGCGTTCAGGCCTTCCTGTGATGAATAAGTAATATTTGCATTATCGGTAAATTGTAAGTTATTGGGTGTATCAGGATTATTTGTCCACCCAATTAAGGTCTTATCATAATTCTCACAAGATAGATTTGAATTATAAAAAAATGTTCTTATTGACGTAATACTTTTTAGATCCCATTTTCCAAGATTTTGATTGAATTTTTGAGAATTTACAAACATAAAACTCATATCATTGACTTTAGAAGTATTCCATTGACTTATGTCCTGATTAAAATTAGTAGCTCCATTAAACATATAGGTCATATTTGTGACATTCGAAGAATCCCAACTACCTATATTTTGATTAAAACTAGTACTTCCATTAAAGACTCCTTTCATAGTATTTACATGTGAAGTTTTCCAAGAGCCTATATTTTGATTAAAGTTGGTCATACTTTGAAACATCCAATCCATATTTGTTAGATTGGAAATATTCCAATTACTTATGTCTTGGTTGAAATTAGTAGCTTCACTAAACATCATTTCCATATTAATTACGTTAGAAGTATCCCAATTTCCTATATTCTGGTTGAAATTAGTTGCTTTTTTGAACATGCTTTTCATATTCACGACTTTAGAAGTATTCCAGTTTTCTATATTCTTATTGAAATTTACCGCATCCGCAAACATTCTTTCCATATTGGTGACTTTAGAAGTATCCCAATTTCCTATATTTTGATTAAAATTATCTGCACCATAAAACATATCGTTCATATATATAACATTGGAAGTATTCCAGTTGCTAATATCCTGGTTGAAGGCACTCAACTCAAACATATTTGACATATTTGTTACTTTTGAAGTATTCCATAGTCCAATATTTTGATTGAAATCAAATGTATACATCAGCATTGACCTCATGTTGAGGACATTGGAGGTATCCCAGTTTCCTATGTATTGATTGAATTTTTCAGCGCCTCTGAACATATAACTCATATCTTTAACTTTAGAAGTATTCCAATTTCCAATGTTTTGGTTGAAATTATTTGATGAAAAAAACATGAGTCCCATATCTTCTACGTTAGAAGTATCCCAATTTCCAATATCTTGATTAAAATTGTTAGCTGCATTAAAAAGACTCTGCATATCGATTATGTGAGATGTGTTCCATAAACCGAAAGACGAATTTCCTTTGAGATTTGTGCACCAATAAAACATAAAACTAAGGTCAGTAGTAGATGACAAGTCCGGAGTATCATTTGCGGTAACATCTAGATTTGTGCAATTTTCGAAGGCAAATCTCATTGTTGACCACTTAATATTTCCCCATTGTTTTATTTCCAATAATTTTTTATAGTCTCCATCTCCACATTCTATATTTGAAAAAATACCATTACCATTGCTAACCTTTACAATGTAAGTAGCTTCCGAAGTTATTCCGGTTCCAAAGTCTATTAATACTGGATAATTTCTCGGAGAATTTACGTTCGTTAAAGTGCCATAATGGGAGGGATTTCCAACCTCTTCCCAACGAATATTATAATTATTTCCTATTCCAGGAAAAATTATTTGATTATTTGTGCTTGGTGCTTTTATGGAAATATTTGAATCTTTGCTCGGCTGCCAAACTGTAATAAATTCATTCTGTGCAAAAGAAAAAGCACAAATTAAAATCATTAAAAAAGTAATTTTAAATCTCATAAGTATTAGTTTTCATATTTCTGTAAAGATAAAAATGTTCAGAGTGTAAAATTCATACAAAATGTTTTATTTACGGAGTCTATAATCTTCGAAACGCATATTTCGAAAAAAGATACAAATTATTATAATGAAAAGATATCAATTAGTATACTTTACAAACTTTGGTAACATATTAAAACTTGAAAATGAAATTATATATTAAAGAAGTGGGTAGATTATTATCATCTAAATTAATACCTAAAAATAAAAAAACCCTGTAAATAAGTAATTTACAGGGTTTTAAGTGGAGTTGGAGGTTTTCGAACCTTACATATTTTAACATTACTTAAAATATGTAAGTGTATTATTTATCAGTATTTTAACTATATTTGTATATGTGAATATAATTAGTTTTTATATCTAAATATAGAAGAAGTAGCACCCAAACTGGCACCCAATGAATTATACTTTTAAACTTAAGAAGCCTAGTGAAACTAAGGAAACTCTCATTTACTTCCGTACTTTTTTCAACAGTGAAAATAAGAATTTTATCTATTCCACTGGTGAAAAAATTAAGCCTTCTGAATGGGACTTTGAAAATAGGCAACCTAACGATTTGAATGGCAGAACTAAGCGAGCTGAACTTCATAGAAGTCTGAAAATGCAACTAGATAGGTACAGTAGTTTTTTTACTGAGATAGTAAATCGTTATAAGAATATAAGCGAAGAACTTACTGTAGATATACTAAAACAACGATTTGATGAAAAGTTCAAGAAAATTACCGTCAAAAGTGATTTTTTTAGAATTTATCAGGAATTTTTGGATGAGAAAGAAAATGATTATACAGGAAATTCGATTTCAAATTCGACTTTAAAACGTTATAAATGTAACAAAACTTTACTTGAAAATTTTGAGAAGAATAGTAAAATAAAAGTTACTCTCGGAAAATTTGATGATAAGTTATATAATAAATTTCTTAAATACTGTATTGAAGAAAAGAAGCATTCTGCGAACACAGTGCATAGAAATGTTGGTCTTTTAAAGACTTTTTTGCTTTGGGCTTTAAACAAGAAATATACTTACAATAATGATTTTATTTCTTTCAAGAAACCTGCTAAATTTATTACTGACGAAATTGCTTTGAACTACGAACAGGTTGAACTAATTTACAATTACGATCTTGCCAAAAATAAAAGATTGGAAAAAGTTCGTGACCTATTTGTTTTTGGTTGCACCACAGGAATGAGGTTCGGTAATTATAGCACAATCTCAAAGAGCGATCTTGAAGGTAATTTTATTAGAGTAATTGATTTAAAAAGCAAATCAAAAAATTTAGCAATTCCTTTAAATAGTATATCTAAATCAATTCTTGAAAAATATGATTATAATTTGCCGAGCATTACAAATCAGAAGATGAACGAATATATTAAGGAGGTATTTAAAGAATTAAAATTTACTAATGAAATAAAGAAGACAATGAAGTATGGTGATGAGTTGGTAGACCAAAAAGCCGAATTTTGGACAAGAATTTCCTCACATACTGCAAGAAGAAGTTTCATCACTATAATGAAGAACAAACGAGTTCCTGATAAAGTAATAATGAGCTATACAGGTCATACGAGTTTGGAGGTATTTAATGCCTATTATCGACCTAGCGAAGAAGATAAGATCAATTATATGAATGAAGTTTTTAAATAATCATTAATTTAGATTATGGATCAAAAGAAACTTTATGGACGTTGGAACTTTTGGGAAGAATTTATAGGTTACCCTATGATGATTTTTTACTGGATCAAAGGTGAAAAAATTTCAAAGATGTTGGCAAAAAGAATTGAACAAGTCAAACAGAAATCCAGCCAAATTAGTCTTACTGATAAGAAAAGAAATGAGTTTCTAATTCGATATGAAAAGTTAGATAACTTTTTCAGTTTCCACTTCAAAAATATAGATGCTTCCCGAAATCACAACTTTGAAGAGAAGATCCAGTATTGTTTAGACCAATATCGAAAAGAATCCACCAGCCTAATAACTTCAAGCAACCTAATGAAGTTGCAGGGGAATTTTCTCAGTGGTGCCGAAGCTACCCTTTTCCTATATTTTGCTTTAGAAGGTAAAACAAAAAGAGAGATTAGATTATCAGACATTATGATTGGTAAAAATAGTTCGGCAATATTCATTGATTTTTTGAAAGAAAAAAAGTTCATTGATGAAAATCACAATTTACTTGTAGATCAAAAATCTTCATTCATCAGAATACACCGATTCTTGAAGGACAATCATATCATCAATCCGGATTTTCAAGATACAACGATAATTGAGGCAATGGAAAATGAATATAATACCAATTTTGATAAAGGAACATTTTCAAGAGCTATTACTGTTAAACCTAATGATTTTGAGGAAAATATATATCAAGAAATTACTGAGCAATTTAATATCAGATATTAAAAAGATATAATGGAGTAGGATTGCATTATATTATTTTAATATTACACTTACGTATATTTGACAGTATTCGTGATGTTAAAAAAACTATTTATGAAAATGATTTTTTTTTCACAATAATTTTTACCTAATAAGCAATAATCTGAAAAGTCTAATACAAGAAGTTATAAAAGTACTAGATTCTTCAGGATTTGGAATTCTTGAGAATACCAGAAATGATAAATCTCCTTTACCTATTTTAAGAGCCACCGTACAACAGTAGACATACAAAATTGAATGAATTACAAAGAGTTTGAGCCCGACAAATCACTAACCGAGTTCATTAAAAATTATTGGTGGTTTGACAATTCTACAAACAATCAACTCGACTTTACAATTCTACCCGACGGCTGTTTTGACCTGATTGTTTCACTTAGAAATTACCAACAGGAAGAAATTTCATTGACAGGTATTTGGACTAAGCAAGTAGAAGTCTCTATTGAGCCAAATCGACAACTTTTTGGAATACGCTTTAAATTACTAGCAGTTGACTATATTTTACAACAGAATATTTCAGCATTTTGCGACAGCGAACAAATAAAAGAAAACGACTTTTGGGAATTAGACAAAAGCACATTTACGGATTTAAAAAATGTAACAGGAAAGTTGAATAAAATTATGCTTTCAATTTTGGGTAGTCAAAAAGGCGTTGACAGCAGAAAACAAAACCTTTTTAACTTGCTTTATCAAACAAATGGCGAACAGACAGTAGAACAATATTCGCAACAAGTATTTTGGACTAGCCGACAAATTAATCGTTATTTCAAAGACAGATTTGGTATTCCTTTAAAATCGTACTGCAAAATTTTAAAACTTTTTGCTTCTTACAAACACATTAAGAAAGGACAACTTTATCCCGAACAAAATTATTTTGACCAATCACATTTCATAAAAGACTTGAAAAAACATACGGGAAACAATCCAACAGAATTGTTTGAGAACAAAAACGACCGATTTTTACAATTGGCAACGATGACCGAAAAGTAGTTTTGCATCATTAATAATTTTAAAAAATAGCAAAATGAAATTCAGTAACATCAGACTTTTAGTGAACGACTTTGACAAGTGCTTCACTTTTTACAACGACATTCTTGGTTTAGAATGTACTTGGGGTAAACTTGGCGACAATTTCGCCAGTTTCAACATTGGTAATCCATCGGGACTTGCTTTGTTTAAAGCAGACTTAATGAGCATTGCCATTAACAACGAAGACGCAAAGAAAAATGAAATTTTGCAAGACAAAATTGCAATCATTGTTCAAGTGGACAACGTAAACGAAACTTACAGCTCGTTACAAAGTAAAGGCTTGAAATTCTTGACCGAACCAAAAAATATGACAGCTTGGGGAATTAGAGTTACACATTTTAGAGACCCAGAGAACAATTTAATTGAGTTGTTTTCTGAATTACCAAAAGAAAAATGGGACGATCATTTAATTGAAGACGAAAAAGATTTTTCTAAAAAATGACAAAAGAGCAAATAATAAAAGAACTAACAATTATTCCAGGGGTTGGTAAGTCATTGGCTACCGACCTTTGGAATATTGGGATTACCTCAATTGCCGACTTAAAAGGACAAAATCCTGATAAACTTTTCGACCTTTCAAACGCTTATGCAGGAACAATTCAAGACAGGTGTGTTTTATATGTTTTTAAATGTGCTGTATATTACGCAGACACACCGATAGAAAAACACGAGGATGAAAAATTAAAATGGTGGAATTGGAAGGATGAGAAAAAAATGGGGACAGAACTTCCGGGTCCACCGGTAGTTCTTCTTTAGAATTTTTGTACAAAGTTTAATATTTGGGCTTCGGTTGCGCCATCACGAGTCATAAACATTGTTCATCATTGTGCAATATCCTTATTGAAATTTGGAACAATTTATTACATTCAAATTTTAACTTGTTTCATTGAGCCTATTTTTATCATTTTCACCAGAAGTAAAATTCAAACAAATGGTTTTAAATAAGTTACCCAGCAATAATTCCCTAATCTGCTTAATATCAGTTATTAAATTTTACGCAATTGAGTAGAATTGCATCATTAGTTATTCCAATCATACAATTTTGTCGGCAAATAAATATCACAGATTATGCTGACAACAAATCCATTCCAAACCATTCTTGACGAAATAGGGGAAGTGAAAGACTTACTCTATTCTCTCAAAAAAGAACCTGAAATTGAGTTGAAAAAGAAACTATACTCTATCAAAGAGTGTTCAGAAATTCTAAAACTTGATTATCAAACCGTACGCTCACATATTTTAAAAGGTAACATTAAAGCAGAACAAATAGGAAGATTCTACAGGGTCAACCATTTTGATCTGATGGATGCTTTAAACGAAGTCAAGTCGCTTAAGTACAGAAGATAGATAGAGATTTTTTTATCAAGCATTCTAATTCACCCTTCCGTATTTCTTGTTCGGAATCAAACCTTTAAAATATGAGCGAAAAAATCCCATATCTAAGAGTAGGGACAACCTACTATAAAACTATTGAGAAACCATTAATCTCAGGAGATAAAATCTCGATACTGACTCGATGGAATCGTGAGACCATTATTAGCGATCACGGAAAGATATATGTCTCACAAGTTCCTAAGTATGACGGTTTCTGTTGTATACCATCCCATTTGCAATACCAACAAATTATTCAGGGATTCTATAATGTTTACAATGAGATTCCTTACCAGCCGATTAAAGAGACACCGGAGCAAACAACCCTACTAGAAAAGATTCCATTTTCACTTAGATTTATGGAGCATATTTTTGGAGAACAGTTGGAACTAGGATTAGATTATATCAAGATCTTACTGCAATATCCAACACAGATACTCCCGATTCTTTGTCTTGTAAGCAAAGAAAGGTCTACAGGAAAATCTACATTCATAAAATGGCTGAAGTCCATTTTTGGACTAAATATGACTTACATCAAAGGAGATTCTTTCAGCAGTCAGTTCAATTCGGATTGGACATCTATGTTGATTGTTGCTATTGATGAAGTATTCTTTGACAAAAAGGAAATTACCGAACGCCTAAAATATCTTTCAACGACTGATAAAGATAAGAAGGAGGCAAAAGGAAAAGATCGTGAAGAAGTGGAATTCTTTGGTAAATTCATTCTCTGTTCCAATAATGAAGATAACTTCATCCAGATTGATGAAAATGAGATCCGATTCTGGATTATCAAAATTAGATCAATCAAAAGCGAGAACACTGAATTTCTACACAATCTAAACAAGGAGATTCCCTATTTCCTTCGTTACCTAATCCAAAGACCTTTTCACAGCCGTAAGGAGACAAGAATGTGGTTCACAGATTCACAGATCAGAACAAAGGCTCTTCAAAGATTGGTTTGGAAAAATAACAATAAACTGGAATCTAAGATTATCGAACTTTTATATGAGTTTTTCCAAAGTATCGAAGACAGCAAGATCCATTGTATTCCTCAGGATATTTTCAATATGCTTGGTAAGATGTTTAGCAAACAATACTGGACAGTCAATGATGTCCGGAAAATAATGAAAGAAAACTGGAAACTCGAACCTCAAAGTAATTCTTTGTCCTATATCAAATACGATCTCGATTATGGTTTAAGCTTTTTCCAACAAAACAAAACAGGACGGTATTTTACGATAGAAAGGAAATTTATTCTTCAAAGATTTGATGAAATGATGAATTAATTGATAATGAAAATAAAATCAATTAGTTACATCTCATCAAAAGCCTCATCAAACTTTTAAACCTTGGTTTTTGATGAGAGGATGATGAGAAGAATATTTCAAGTTTGATGAGATGATGAGAGTTTGATGAGGGTGTAAAATATTATCATTCAAATAAATACAAGGTTTTCTCATCAATTCATCAAAAATTAATCAAAACCAAACCTATCCGCTTGAACCGACAGTACACCTACTATTTATCACCAAATAACATTAAAAATTACAAAATGAACTGCAAACAATTCAACAGTATATCGTTGGAAGAAGTCCTCCTTTCTCTCGGACACCTTCCAACGAAACAAAATGAAAAAGAAGCTTGGTATCTCAACCCCTTTGCCAGCGAATCCCAAGCCTCTTTTAAAATCAATAAAAGCCTAAATTATTGGTATCTATTTTCAGAAGGAATCGGTGGAACGAATACCGACTTTATGAAGAAATATCTGAACGCTTCGGTCAATGAAGTTTTAGTATGGGCAGAAAGTCAGAATTTTTCTTCCTTTCACCAGCAAAATATCTCAGATCGGAAAGTAGAAAATCTTCGTGCAAATTATGAGATCATTGAAATTAAAAACGTTCAGCATCCTGCGCTTCTGGAATATTTGAATGAAAGAAAAGTAGATAGCCAAATCGAATTTTTAAAAGAGATTCATTCCCGAATGAATGATAAAGATTATTTCGGAATTGGATTTAAAAACGATTCCGATGGTTATGAAATTCGCAATAAATATTCAAAAATATGCTTAGGCAAAAAAGATATTTCAACTATAAAAAATGGATCAAAATCGCTACGGGTTTTCGAGGGTTTTTTCGATTTTCTTTCATTTAAAAATGCAGAGAATTTTTTAGAAAAAGAACCTGCCGATTATCTCATTTTGAATTCTGTGTCGATGATTTCTAAGATTAAAAATTCAATCGAAAATTATGAAAATATTGAGCTTTATTTTGATAATGATGAAGCAGGAAATCGTGCCGTTGAAATGATTAAAAATGAAAACAAAAACGCAGAAGATTGTCGGGTTTTGTATTCGGATTTCAAAGACTTAAATGATTGGCTTGTTCAAAAAAATCCATCCAATGTACGACAAGTGAAACTTAGGAGAAGGTGAGTAAAATAAACACAGGTAAATTATGGTGTATGTTAGTGCAAAAAGTACCCAAAGTTTACAATAAGCGTAACCCGCTGATTGCAAAATTGGGATTTTTGATTTCTTCCTATCGTCAGAAATGTTTTGAAACACACTAAAATTAAACACAATGGGAAAAGACTTTTTACAAGAATTTATAAATGAAGCCACCAAAGAAAATGAAGCAAGAATTGCTCAGGAAAAGAGAAAAAAACATTTCCAGGAACTTGGTCGGAAAGGTGGCTTGAAGACCAAGGAAAATAAAAAACTGGATAAAGTGATTTCAATCAGAATGACCAATTCCGAATATGATATTTTAGTTCAAAAACAAGAAAAATATCCGCTAAAATTGTCTGCTTATATCCGGAATGTTTTACTCGAAAAAGAACTAAAAATTAATGAATTTCAAACCGATGAGGTCTTACTTCAGTATGGAACGCATTTCAAAAAAATCACCAACCTTTTGCGAAATCGAGAATGGAATATTTTTGAAAATAAGAAAGAAATTGTATTAAGAATTGAAAATCTAATCGAATTGATTCATCAGTATTTATATTCAAAAACTCAGAGAAATGAATAATTCTGCAACCACGAGAACCATTACAAAAATTGCTTTGGAATACAATGGCAATGATAAAGGAACAGCAGAAATGGTGGCTTCGAATTATCTTTTAAGTTCAAATCCGGAAGGTCAGTATTCAGAAATGAAAACTGTCGCTGAAAGAAATCCCAAAGTGAAGAAATGGGCATTGACAGGCTACATTTCTCAACCGGACGAGATCGGTAGAAAATTGAAGGATGAAGAATTCAAACAAATTGCAATGGAAGCGCTTTCGAAAGTGGGTGTGACGGATAGAAATCAATATCGATTGGATATTCACAACAGTACGAAACATAAGCATATTCATTTTGTCGTCAATAGGATTGATATTTCGGGAAAGTGCACTGTGAAAGCACACGATATCGGAAAGAGATTTGGTGAAGCTGTCAGAGAAGTTTGCAAAGAGAAAGGATTATTAACCGATGTTGAAATTGGAATTCAGAAAAAAGAGTTAATGCTGAAAAGTTTGACCGAAACCATTAGGTCAGTAGATAATTTTGATGATCTGATCTTGGAAATGAAGAAAAGAGGTTTTGAAATTCAATTGTCTTCAAATGTCAAAAACGGAATTTCGGGAATGCGAATTGTGATGGAAAAAGACAAAAATTTTCAAACTGAACGGATTTATAAAGCTGGTTACAAATTGTCTGAAATCTCAAATCAATTGAAAATTTCCGAAATAAAATCTCTGTTTGAAGTTAAAAAAGCAGTTAAGGAAGTACAAAGAAATGCTGGCAACTTAAATGTATTTCGGGAAAATCTACAACAAAAAGGATTTTCTGTGAAGATCCAATATAATGGAGACTTTAAAGCTGGTCAAAAAAATCAAATTAAAGAAATATGGATAAATGAAGTGACTAGTAGTCAAAACAAAAATGGATTCTTTTTCCGGAAAAATGTCGGGTTCTCTCTGTCGGTAATAGATTCTGGTCTGGATGATCTGATAAAATCATTAAGTCAAAATAGTGTAAATAATTATGCAAGTAATCATCTGAGATCTGAAACAAATGAAAACTTAATAGAAATTGCAGGTGGATTATTAGGTGACTTCCTTAACCCAACCTATGTTTCTCAGGACGAAGATGAACTCTGGAAAAAGAAGCGAAAATTAAGAAAATGATCAAAAATTAAAAAAAGTAAATATGGAAAATGAAAATAAAGAATCTAAAAGTAACGGAATGGAACTTTTAGAAAATGTGATCAAATCAAATATGGAAAATATTGAACAAAATATCAAACTTCAGTCCGCCATTAAAGATCATACGAATCTGCTGAACGATGTACAGATCAGTTTGGAAGAAGGACAGTCAATCAATAATGAAACTGTAGACTTTTTAAAATTAGAGCAAACCAAAAGAGATGAATTCATTACCAGGATTCCCACTCAGATAGAGACAGTTCTTTCAAAAGAAGCTAAAGATTATTTGGAAGGTTTTGGAAAGGATATAAAATGGAGGAAGAAATTTATTTGGAGCGGAATTGGAGTTTTTGTCTTTGCGATTTTAGTATTTATCGCCTCCATAAATTTCGCAACCAATTGGTATAAAGAAAGCATCAAAGCCAAAAGTGAACTACGGCAGGATATTTTAAAAGAAATTGACGATGAAGGAAAAAAAATCTACGATGAAAGTGAGATTAAAATTTTAAACGAAAACACTCAAGTAATGCAATTGTGGATTAAAAGCAATCCTAAAAAAGCGGAAGACTTTTTAAAGTTTAAGGATGGATTTGAAGCCGGTAAGGAAAATAAATAAGAAAACAATTTCTCAATTTTAGGGATATTTTGAATAAGGGTTTTGAACTAAATGTATGGAAACTGAAGGTATTGATAAATTTTATTTCGTTAAGATTACATTTTTTGGATTAAATGAATTGTGAAAACAATGGTGTGATCATCTATTTTTTATATTATATTTTATTAATTTAAATAAAAGATAAAAATAATATTTTAAAGTTTGTTAAATTGTTGTTACTTTCGCAGCAGAAAAACAAACCAATGAAAAAACTCATTATAAGCCTGGGGGTCCTTGCTACGGGGTATTTATATGCCCAAAAAGTAAGCTGGCAGAAAAATGTAGAATCCGGCACGCAGGATTTTCTTTCCGGACTGGCACTTACTACAGATGGACAGTATCTTGTTTCGGGCTCATCCATTCAAAAAAACCAAAATCCAACTGGAAGTAACCAAAACAAAGGTTATGATTATCATATTTTAAAGTTAGACCAGCAGGGTCAGAAAGTTTGGGAAAAATACTTTTCAGGCAATCAGCACGATTATCTTAGTTCCACCGCCTCTACGCAGGAAGGTGGATTTTTATTGGCAGGAACTTCATATTCTTCACTTGCTTTAGACAAAAAAGAAAAATCCAACGGTTCTTCAGATTTGTGGATCATTAAAGTGGATGAAAATGGCGAAGAAGAATGGCAGAAAACCATAGGAACGAAATATTCCGAAGAAGCTAGATCAATTACTCAGACTACCGATAAGGGATTTGTTGTTGTGGGCAGCACCAATCATCCGAAGCTGGGTTACGGCTCCAAAGATGTGATAGTGGTAAAGCTGGATAACGCAGGAAAGATCATTAATCAATTAATCCTAGGAGGAAAAGTACTGGACGAAGTCGAGAAATTGATCCCGACCAATGACGGCGGCGTGTTAATGGGCATCTATTCCAGAAGCGGTGTTAATGAATGCCAGGCTAAAACAAAAATCAATTCTAAAGATTTAAATAACACTTCGCCTTCAAATTCTCAATCGACATCAGCCAACAATTCCAATAATAATTCGTCAAATGCAAATAATAAGAACACTGCAGAATCTTACGATATCAATTTCTATGGAAAAGCTCTTGGCAATTACGGAGAAGGCGATTATTGGATTGTGAAACTGGACAAGAACGGCGCTGTCCAGTGGGAGAAGAACTTTGGAGGGAGTGAAGATGACCATATCAGAACAATTGCATTAACAGACTCAGGATATATCATCGGCGGTGAAAGCAGGTCCCAAACCTCCGGAAACAAAAGAGCCAAGCTTGAAGAAGGCACAGATCTTTGGCTATTGTCATTGGATCACGACGGAAATGAAGAGTGGCAGAAATCCTATAACTTCAAAAACAGGGATGTTTTGATGAGTTTAAATACCATCAGAAATTCAAACTCAGAAACCAAAGGCTATTTGATTGGCGGTTATACGCAGAGTGAAGGAAAAGTTCAGGAAAATGATGAGACTTTCTGGATGCTTTACATCGACAAGAATGGTAAAGAAGTCTGGCGGAAATATGTTGAAGGCAAGGAAAAAAAGAATGAAGAGAGATTGGTGTCAGCAATACTGAATAGAGACGGATCTTATGTTCTGGCAGGAACGAGTGCTGAGGAATTAGGTAAGGAAAACTGGAAGATTGTAAAACTTCTTGACTCGGATGTTGAAAACTTAATTGAAAACAAAGACATCCAGATTTATCCGAATCCGGTGAAGGATTATGCTTATGTGGAGATCGGGTTGGACTTTGAGAGTGCGGATATTTATGTTTATGATATGACAGGGAAGATGATACAGCAGTTGCAAACTAAGAACAAGGTGACGAAGGTGAATACCAGTAAGCTTCCGCAGGGGGTTTATGTCATTAAAGCCAATATCCCAACACAACAGAATAAAAAACTAACTACTAAAATCGTGAAAGAATGATGAAACAATTTATTTTTATATTAATATTTTTTTCTTTTCTGGCAAAGAGTCAGGAAAGAAACTTTGGAGACAGCTCGAATCCCGTTCCTTCAGCGGCATCTTTTTCTACTTTCGCTAATACACCTGTTTCACTTGCGACTGGAGTACCTGATATTTCTATACCGTTATTTTCGTTACCAACAAACAATAAAAACATCAGCATTCCTATCGGTTTGCGATACCATGTTTATAATGCAGAATTAGAATCTCCTTCTACCGAAGTTGGTCTTGGATGGCTCTTACAAAAAGGAGGTGTGATTTCCAGGGATATTGGCCTCGGGGATGTGGATGAAAAATATGATGACCCAACCGCGTCTGATTATAAAGTTAATAAGTTTAATAATGTCTATTTCTACAACCTACCAGGGATTTCTGGAAAATTTCAATTTGTCAGAGACACTATCAATAATACATTTACACTTAATAATCTTACAGAAAACCATATAAAGATTGACTATGTAAGAACCTTTAATTACGCTACGTTAATAGTAGCTTCTTTTAAAATAACTGATGAACAGGGAATTCAATATTTGTTTGAGGACTACAGTATAGCTTTGAGGAAATATCAAAAAAATTACAGATCTGCATTTTATCTCAGTAAGATTCTGGATGAGAATAACATTGAAGTCGCCAGGTTTACCTATCAAAAAAATACTAAATACTCCGCAGGTCTGCTACTTTATCAGAATTGTCTTCTTACAAAAATATCCAACAATTTCGGAGCTTTAGATTTTGAAAATGTCTATGAATCGTATTGGGAAACATTTGGTAATAGTGATCCATATCAAATACATAGCATATCTCTGTCAGATAACTCCGGTAGATTGGTATCAAAATACAGGTTTAATTACTCCTCAATAGATGGAGATGGTATCAATCAGACCGGTAATAGTAGAAGAACTTTATATCAGGTTCATAAATTAGATAAAGATCAGCATAATGTAGGATCTTATTGGTTCACCTATAACCAGGAAACTTATCCTTCGCCTGTACAGCCCCTATGCTCCTCGATTGTTTTTATGCCTATTAAAAATACGCTATATGGTACTTTGACAGAAATCTTATTTCCGGAAGGCGGACGCACGAACTATACCTTTAATTCTAATACAGTCTATTACAATTGGCCTCAAGCTACCGGACATGAGTATGACGATGCAGACAATTATGAAATCAAATACCCAAATATACAGCGTTATATCTCCAATACTATCAATTTTGATACTAATCAAACAAAGAATTATACCTTTCAGGTTGATACACCCCGTGCTGTTTTTTTAGGATTCGAAATAGGAGATTATTACAAGGATCAATACCACCTGACCATTCACGATGACCCGGATACCTATGTCTATAAAATCACTTACAAATTAAAAAAAAATGGTTTAGAAATCAATGGAACAACTTGCAATGGTGGAATGATAAGATATGATCTTTTATCAGGTACTTATACTATTGAAGTAACAGGTTTTGGATATGGAAGTTTCGAAAAAACGGTTATACAAACTGATCCGCCACCATACGTTTTCTCTAACGCTAAAGCGACTGGTGCAGCCCATGCAAGAATCAGAGAAATCAGTTATTCTGAGTATAATCATACTGTAAAAAAACGTACAAATTATGAATATAGCGCATTTGATGACGCCTTGGCTTCCAGTGGCGCTAGCAACCTTAGTGGTAATGTACTTTATAAAAATGTGAAGGAAATCTATGGTGATGCTGCTAATAATTTAGGCTATACAAAATACTACTTCAAAAACCCATCTGATTTTACAACTGGCAGCACGCAACAGTCAAATCTGTATTATCCTTATTATAATCTGACAAAAGAAGGGCTTCTTGATAAAAAAGAAGTTTATAATGCCCAAAATCAAATGATCTCCAGTGATAGCGCCAATTATGTAATGGAAGAAATAATTGGTACTCCGGAATATCCTGTAAATCTTGGTAAAAGTAAAATGGCCTGGTTCAAATCCAAAAAGACAACGTCCAAAACATTTTTCAGCAACGGATCATCATTAGAGAATATTTCTGAAACTACCTACAGTCCGGCAAATTTTGAAGCAGTATATAAAAAAGAGACTTCTCACGATGGCATTGTAACAGAGCAAACTATTAAATATCCTACTGATGTCCCTAATTCTAGACTGCTTGCAGCAAATATTCTTTCTGTCCCATTGGAAACTGAAATAAAAATCAACGGCAGCCTGATCAGCAAAGCTGAAACAAAATATGATAATGCATCAACATATTTCCCTACTTCTGTTACGTCTTATGAAATGCAGAATCAGACAGCACAAACCAAAGTTATTTTTACAGCTTATGATGGTTATGGCAATCTTTTAGAGAGCCAGACACCACAAGGAATTCCTACATCTACAATATATGGTTATAACCATACCAGACCCATTGCAAAGATAGAAGGCGCATCTTACGCTGATATAGGTTCGTTATCTGTAGTGCAGAATGCCATAACAGCTTCCAATACTGCGACACCGGAAAATGAGTCAGCATTGAAGACCGCGTTGGAAAGCTTAAGAGTCAGCAGTAATCTCAAAGATTATATTGTAACTACCTACACTTGGGATGTGTTGACCGGAATGACGGGAACAACCTCTGCAAATGGTTCCAAAGAACGTTATGAGTACGACAGAGCAGGAAGGCTCTGGAAAGTTTGGGACAAAGACGGGAAACTTCTGAAAGAATACAATTATCATTATAAACAATAAAAACACTCAAAATGAAAAAAATAATATCACTATTAGGATTGGGTTTTGCGTTGTTTATAAACGCACAGACCCTTACATCTTCAGAAAATTATATTTACAGCAAAAGCTGTCTGGACGAGACCTGCACCAATAAATCTGAAACCGTACAATATGTTGACGGGCTTGGAAGACCGAAACAGATCGTTGGTATTGCAGCATCCCCGCTGGGCAAAGATGTTGTTCAAACCATAGAATATGATGCTTTTGGAAGACAGGCCATAGACTATCTTCCTGTTCCACAAACTGGATCACAAGGCAGCTTCTATTTCACTCCGCTTGCCAATGCCAATGCAGTTTACGGAAACGAGAGGATCTATTCTGAGAAAATATTCGAGAATGATATTTCCGGTCGGGTGAAACAGATTAACCCTGTAGGCAATACCTGGTCGGCTCATCCTGTAAAGTCTGAAACGTCTGCCAATACTGCAGGAGATCATGTGAAAAAGATCACCATAACTACGTCCTGGACGAATAATGCCACAGGCTATACACTTGGCTACAGTTCGGATTATGCGGCTAATAAACTGATTAAATCCGTAGCAACAGATGCAGATGGCAATGAAACTATTGAGTTTAAAAATGGTCTTGGAAAGACCATCCTTCTTAGAAAAAATGACGGTGCACAGCCAATAGATACCTACTACGTTTATGACGAGTTTGGAAATCTTGCCTATGTATTACCCCCATTGGCTTCCATTTTAAGTTCGTGGAGCCAGAATGTTCTGGATATTTACTGCTATCAATACAAATATGACTCTCAAGGGCGGCAGGTAGAGAAAAAACTGCCTGGCAAAGGCTGGGAATATATGATCTATGACCAACAGGACAGGCTGGTGATGTCTCAGGATGCCAATCTGGGAGTCAACCAGCGGTGGATGTTTACAAAATATGACAAATTTGGAAGAGTTACTTACACTGGGATCTCTAACAGTACACAAATCTATGGCAGCAGTGGCAGAGTCTATGAGCAGAATGAAGTCAACGGAAGAGGAACCAATAATACAGTACGAACAACTACCAGTTTTACGCAGCCGGGATTACTCGTGTACTATGATAATGATGGTACAAAGAATTATCCTGTTGATATTAACAAATTATTGTCCGTAAAATATTACGACACCTATCCCAGAGATAAGCAGGATGTGACTGTCTTAGGTTTCACGCAGACCCTGATCTCCGACGATGCACAGACGGCAAATGCCACCAGCACAAAAACACTGGCTGTAGCATCTTACCTTAGCAATACCAAAACAAGTGCCTGGACAAAGAGTTATATCTGGTATGATAACAAGTCCAGACCCGTTGCCACCTACAGCAAAAATCATCTTGGCGGATATACCAAGACAGAAACCTTTATGGACTTTGCAGGGATTGTGCAAAAAACAGATCTGAGGCACAAAAGAAAAACCGCCTCCGCAGAAATCTATGTAAAGCAGGAGTACGAGTACACCAATAACAGGCTGGTAAACCACTATCATACGGTGAATGGACAGCAAAGAGAATTGCTGACACATAATGAGTACAAAGAAACAGGTCAGCTGAAAAATAAAAAAGTGGGCGGTACTCTTGCCAATCCTTTGCAAAGCGTAGATTACACCTATGATATCCGTGGCGCAATGACAGGCATCAATATCAATGATGACGGCACCTTCCAGACAGGAAAAGTGTTTAACTATAAAATCAACTATAATAACGATTTGGAGGGATTGGCTCTGCCCAATGCAGACTTCAGTACGCCTGTTGTTAAAAAGTATAACGGAAGCATCACCGAAGTATCCTGGCGAAGCGGGCAGACCACCACAGGGATCAAAAGATACGGCTACGTCTATGACCCGATGGGCAGACTTCTTGCCGGATTATACCAGAATCCTAACAATGTATCATCCAAAGAACATTCCGAGATCATGACCTACGATACCAACGGCAATATCAAGACGCTGAAGCGCTCATCTTATTTTCAACGTACGGCTGCCATACAGGTAGACAACCTGCAGTATGATTACATCGGGAACAGGCTCAACCTGGTACAGGATAACCCGCTGGGCACTGCGAACCCATCCGGATACGAAGGCGGAGGCAACCCTGTATCATATGATGATAATGGTAATATTACTTCTATGAAGGACAAAGGCATTGCTTCTATTCTGTATAATTTTCTGAATCTTCCGGATGAGATCACCAAAGATGATAATCTTACAGAATACATCTACCGTGCAGATGGTGCGAAGCTGAAGAAGACCTTTACACTTAAGAATGATCAGGGCATTACAATCATAGATACAGAATATCTGGACGGCTTCCAATACTCTACCCCAAATACTGAGCCGATAAGAAAAGCTCTGGAAGTGCAGGATGCCAATACTATGACTGCAAGCACCGCTGGACAAGCAGAAGCTTTTGAACCCATGCCAGACAGAGCGATTATCGTAGGTCCGGTAGATCCGGTTAAAGACAACATGACACTATCCTTTTTCCCGACAGCAGAAGGCTACTACGATTATGAAAATTCTCGTTATATTTACCAGTACAAAGACCACTTGGGCAACGTCCGGGTGAGCTATGTAAAAAACAGCGCAGGCGATCTGGAGGTAAGAGATACAAATGATTATTATCCCTTTGGGATGAGTTTCTTAAAACCGGCTACCAGAAACGTTTATGACCCTCTGGCGATTCCTTACAATTACAAGTACAATGGAAAGGAGTTGCAGGAGACAGGAATGTATGATTACGGGGCGAGGATGTATATGCCGGATCTCGGACGTTGGGGTGTGGTAGATCCATTGGCAGAGACTACAAGAAGATGGTCGCCTTATAATTATGCACTGGACAATCCGGTAATGTTTGTAGATCCCGATGGAAGAAAGGCGTATGAACATCCTATACCGGGGGATTACAACCATATGCCATCTGAAAATTCTTTTATGAATCTTCGTGGCAATGCTGATCCAAGAAACCATAGTGCCGGAGGTGAAGGTGGCGGTGATCATACCATAGGAGGTATGTATACAGGAAGTGGGATTACTTTTGGGCAGACCACTGCTTACAGAGAAATGATAGGTTCCTTGACTGGACCAGGACCAAGCATGTGGTCAAGTGTAAAATCATTTTTCGGTAATCTATTGAGAGGCTCAAAAGCAAACTCTCATAAAAATGGAGTGCTTGTTGTTGGGGAGTTGACCTGGACTTTAGAAGGTGAAGCTGCAGCGGCCGCAGGAACAACAGCTGGGTTGAGTTTAACAGCAATAACTTCTTTATATGCCGGAGGGTTTATTCTTAATGGAGATGCTGCTACAGATATACCTGCAGATACCCCTGAAAATCTTAATAATTTATATCTATATAGAAATATGAGAAGTATGGGGACTTTGCCACAATTGGGAAATAATTCGCTTAATACTTTAGGGGTTAGAAGTAAAGACGTATCTAATAATATATTCGGAGAGCTAAAAACAGATTCTGATTACGTTTATGGAAGTTCGGGAATGGGAATGTCAGTAACACCTGGTTATGGAAATATTATTCCTCCTGTTCCATTTTCGTCATCTAGTACTTCTCTGTTTAGAATAAAAGCTATAGATATATATAAATCAGGTTTAGGAATAAATGTAGATGGAATAAACCATGCAAATATAATTCCTTCTGGTAGAATAACATTACAACAATTTAGACTACAAGTACAAGCAACAGCACCATTATGGAAACCAATAAGATGATAAACGAACTACAAAATCTAATATTGGAGCTAGAAGTTATTCCGCTCTCAACAATGTCAGAATATGATTATAAAAATTTTATTTTAACTTTTTTTACTAAAGTTGACGAATTAAAAAGTGGAGGTTTAAGAATAGATGATTCTTTAAAAAAATTTATAGATAAAAGATATTATGAGGTTTCAGAATATTTTGATGAAAATCCTATATATGAAGAAAGAATACAAGATATATTTACAGAATTAACGGAATTTTGTTCACCCCCAAGGTTTTGGGATACTCCACTTACAAAATATATGTTGCAAAAATGGGGAATAGAAATTAATTAATGATACTATATATGGAAACCAATAGGATAATAAACCGGTAATTTTTCAGAGATTACTATGATATTACCAAATAATAAGAGAAGCTGTTCTTTAAAAAATTTTAGTACAAAGACCACCTGGGCAACGTGCGGGTGAGTAACGTAAAAAACAGCGCAGGCGTTCTGGAGGTGAAAGACACGAATGATTATTATCCTTTTGGGATGAGTTTCTTAAAAACGGCTGTCAAGCCGGTTTATGATCCGATGGCTATTCCTTACAATTACAAATTTGGGGGTAAAGAGTTACAGGAAACAGGTCAATACGATTTCGGAGCAAGGATGTATATGCCGGATCTTGGGCGTTGGGGCGTAGTAGATCCGTTGGCAGAGACTACAAGGAGATTGTCACCATACAACTATGCACTGGACAATCCGGTAATGTTTGTCGATCCCGATGGAAGAAAGGCGTATGAACATCCCATACCGGGGGAATACAACCATATGCCGTCTGAAAATTCTTTTATGAATCTTCGCGGCAATGCTGATCCAAGAAACCATAGTGCCGGAGGTGAAGGTGGCGGTGATCATACCATAGGAGGTATGTATACAGGAAGTGGAAATAATATATCTGGAGGAATTAATTTTACAGGAGCTTCAATTTCTTTATTATTAAATTATATTAATGCTGGAGGAACTGTTAATAGTTTGTTTGGAGAGAGTAAACCAGGCGATCCACTGAAAGGTGGCTTTTTTGGAGGGAAAATCTTTAATAATATTAGCGTGTTTAATATAAATAATGGTGATTATAATAAAAATCAATCCAAATTTGATTTAACTAATAAAGACAGTTTTAAGTTCATTGACGAAAAAATTAAAACATTTTCAGATAATTCAGATACTTATGGTTTACTTGGTAAAGCCTCTTTATATGGATCTCCTATTGGATGGGTTTCAAAACTTTTTTCGACTACTGGGGGTGTATTGACATCCATGCTTGCAGATTTAAAGTCTGAAGCGTACAAAGGATACGTTTCTGGTTTTCAGGATGTTGAAAAAAATTACAGAAATCTTCATAATAATTCTCCTCAAAATATGGAAGGAATGTATATTATTACTACTTCTTACAATAGAGCTACTAGTACTGGGGTATTTGGTAATTCAGGATATTACTTTTATGATCGTAATACAAATGGATTTCTTGGAATGGTTAACATAAATTATTAAACATATGAAAAAAAAGATATTTATAACGTCCCTTGTTTTAATAGGTGTTTTGTTTATTTTCTTGGATTTTAAACTAGCTTATAAGCCTTATTCGTACATCTTTCTTGATAAGTATAAATATTTAATTATCATTTTTTTATATATAATACCTTATTTTATAAAAAAAATGATAATTAAAGATTTTAATTATCAAATACCAATAATCATTTTTATGACAATATTTGTAATTGAACATGTGATTTTCTATATAAACAAAATTTTTGCTTTGTATTAAAGTGTAAACCAGGAGATACTCCCCGTACCACTATGCAGGCGACAACGGTAATGCACCAGATTTAGTGATGGCAATGATTTAGAATATTAACCTGTTGCAAATCAGGTAAAATATTAATTATAAATTTTAAAGACGAGGGTAGATAAATCTATCCTCGTTTATTTTTGGAGAAAAAACATACCGCAAATGATTGGGAATGATAACAGGTGTTTCAGATTTAGTGCTGATATTTTTTATATTTACAAAAAGAAAAGAAGATCTTAATAAAATTACGAGTTTGGCGGTAAGGAGCTACAGGAGACGGGAATGTACAATTTTGGAGCGAGAATGTATATGCCGGATCTTGGGCGTTGGGGTGTAGTGGATCCATTGGCAGAGACTACCAGAAGATGGTCGCCATACAACTATGCACTGGATAATCCGGTAATGTTTGTAGATCCTGATGGGATGAAGGCAGTACCCGGCAATGAACTAGCATACACCCTTATGCCCTCTGAGGATTCCTTTTCATATCTTCGTGGAAATGCTCATCCAAATGGCGGCGGTAGTGTAGGAGGTAATGATCATACCATAGGAGGTATGTATACAGGAAGTGGGTATACTAATGCTGCAACAAATATTATTATTAACTTTTTAAGAGAAGATAAAAATCATCTTGGCAGTTTCGTAAACAGTGATTTTGAAGCCAATGGCTGGCATGTGATTGATGCAACAGGTTTGAATGAGGCCCTTAAAAAATTGGAAGCGTATCTTGGTAAAAATAAAGCTGATAATATCTATATCAATGCACATGGCTATCTTAGTGAACGTTATGTGCTTAATGAAAATACAGGTGAATATAAAACAGTGGGCGACACAGGTTTCTCTACAGGAAAAGACGGAATATTAGGAAGTCATATGCAACAATATCTCTCTGATAAAAGTAAATTATCATCAGATGTATTACAGAGTATAGATAGTTTCATTGGTATTGCCAACTATGTAAAAGATGGAAAAAACCTGATTGTAGGTTCTTGCGAATCTGTAAGATATGATGATCTTTTTGGTAATGGTATCTCTTCAATTGCTCGATCCAGAGATATTTTTGTAAACAGAGATTATTCTAGTCTATGGCCTAATAGTTTAGGAACAATTAGATTTAAAGATTTTACAGGCTTTAACCAAACTTCTCAAAAAAAATATATAGACGGATGGGTCAGATATAGAGATGGCGCACCTGCACAGCAGAATTTTAATATAATAATGACAAAATATGGAGTCAAAACAATTAAATAAAATATTATTATTGATAACTTTTGTTATCAGTATAAATGTCTTTTCGCAAGGGAAAATGGTTGATATTGAGGATAAAGAATTTTCTATCAATTTAAAAACAGAAAAGAGAAATCTTATAAAGATATCTGACGACAACAATTATACTATATATTATGTATTAGATATAGGAAATTTTGATTTTGATAAAAAGCATATAAATGTAGATTTAGTAAATATTATATTCTTTTCTAAAAAATATAATAAAGGAATTCTTGCACTTTTTAAGCAAGCGATTATACAGAAAAAAAAATCAGTTTATAATATTACCTTGCAAACTGGCTCTCATGGGAATAACATGTTTGTTTCTTCGATAGCAATTTTAGATAAGGATTTTAATTATGAATATTTTATGAAATATTATTATATGCCGCCCCCTCCACCTGACCGAGGAGACTATAAGTCGTGGATTACGATACAGGATACTAAAAATTATTGTAATGTAACAAACATTGATATTAAAGGCAATGCTATCTATGAAAATATTGATGATATTTTAAGTAATATTTCTAGCGTGCCTAAAAATAATATTTCTAGAAAATGTGATCCAATAATTTATGATATTGATATTAGAGATTTTTTCCCGAAGAAGATAACGAGATAGCATTATTAAAAGAGTAAGTTGGTAATGTTTCAGAGTTAGTGATATCCAATTTTATATTTTTAATTATATGCATATCCTTCTACAATCTATATTCAATCAAAAGTAGATTCTACAAAATCCACCTCACAAAAATAAGTGGGCCGACTCAAAAACCAATGGTAACTTTCATTATCTATAAGCGTTAAAAAATTCAATTAAAATACCTAGCACCTAAAATAGCACCTGAAAATAAAAAACCCTGTAAATCAATAATTTACAGGGTTTTAAGTGGAGTTGGAGGGATTCGAACCCTCGTCCAAACAAGCAATACATAAGATTTCTACATGCTTATTTCGCTATTGATTTTCGAGCTCAGGCAGAGAGCAAACACCCAACCTAAACCTTATCTTCTAAAATTTTCGATCCCGAGCCGAAGCTTCCCGAGACTTATTTCTGCATTGCTATGCCCCAGAATCAAACGCCGCAGAACAGAGCGTTTGTGAGACATCTTGCTTCCTTACTATCTTCAGGAAAGCGCTGGATCCTACTAAACTTCGGATTAAGCTGCAAGAGCGAACTCTTCGTTGCCAGTTAAAAGTGTGTAGCAAGGGATTAAAGAGATCGCGCTACGGTTCTCTGCATGCTTACTTACCCATTGACCTTGCTGTCGAAACCAGTCAACCCCAATTGTAAAATAAGACTACAAATTTACAAAAAATTAATTTACCATTCACCATCAACTATCAACCAAAACCATCAACCCGATTTGGGCGTATCCCTCGCTACGATGTGTCACCCTGAGGTTCTCGAAGGGCTCCCGCTCGGGTAGGGCTGTCCGCTGCAATCTTTTTGTCATTCACGCTGATGTCATAAAAGACGCTTCCAACAAAGACAAAAAGGATTTCCACTACCATCCCTTACGCAGCTTCGCAAAAATCCACGCTTACCAACAATTTTTGAAATTCAACCAAACAATCTATATTTTCAGAAACTTAAACAAAACACACATTTCCAAATTTATTTGCATAAAATTGAAAATCTGTATAATCTGCCAAATTCGCGAGAGATTTCAAACCCTTTGCTGAGTATGAAAATTATGCTGAGCCTGTCGAAGTACCTTTGCGAACTTAAAATGTTTTCAATAATGATAAATAACCTTTGCGCAATCTGCGTTCAAAAAAATCTCCATAATCTCCCAGATCAGCGAGAGATTCTAAAACCCTTGCGAACTTAAAATGTTTTCAATAATGATAAATAACCTTTGCGCAATCTGCGTTCAAAATATTTCAAAATTAAATTAACAAAACCAAAACCCTCAAATTCAAAAAAAATCACAAAACTCCTTAAAGTCGGTTAAACTATCATTCCAAAATTCCTTTCTCAACAATAACTGACTCAATTAGAATTAGTTTTGCACAAAACTTAGAATCCGTGAAAATCAAATTACTGTCGCTTCTTATATTTCTTTTCTTCATCAAAACATTTTCGCAATCAGACTATGTGATGGGAAACATCTCCAATGAGAATGGCGACCGGTTGCCCAATACCAGCATCGTAAACCTCAGGACAGACCAGATTGTCATCTCCGATTTTATGGGAAACTTCGTCATTGCAGCCAAATCTTCCGATGAACTCAGAATTGCAAGACAAGGCTACGAACGAAAAAACTTAACCGTAAATGCTGAGAGTTTCTCAAAAAGCCTTGAGGTCAAACTATTCACAATTCCACAGGAAATCGAAGAAGTAAAACTTACTTTCCGCCCGACAGGCATTCTGAAGAAAGATGTCACCAGGCTCAATCCGCCGCCAAAAGTGGTGGCACTCAATATGGCGATGAATCTGTATATGACAAAACCTCTCAATGAAGTTGCGCCAAAGGCAACCACGCCGTCAGCCTTCAAACAACCAAATCTTTCCGCCGGACAAATGGATATGGTAAAATTGGCAGGCGCCATAGGAAGTCTAATCGGAAAAGCTTCCCAAACCTACAAAACCACCGCCAACTATTCAGAAAAGCAGGAGTTCTACAAACGGGTGAAAGCGGTTGTGAATTTGGATGAGTACAAAAGCTATGGCCTGGACGAATATGATATTGATATTTTCCTGGCTTATGCAGATGAACAAAAAGATCTTTCCAAGAATTACAGAAACAATTTCAACAAAGTTGCTATCGAATCCCAACTTAAAATCGCTTTTGCAGAATATATCAAGACGCACAACTTTTCAAAGAAAGTTTCGGAAGGTTAATATTTTTAACCATTTCTGATGGCAGTTTCCTGTAGAAGTTAGACTAGTTTACTGCTGTTTAGTTCTTAAAACCCTGTAATAAAGTAATTTTTAACTTGTTGTTTAATTTTAATCAGACAAGTTAACGCTGTTACCGAATTCCAATTAATCAGGAAATCCCTATCCATCCACCTTTTAACATAATGTGGAAAACTTTTGCCGATGATTGTCAGAATTTTGACACATTTCCTCGTTTTGCCCTTTCATTTGTACACATCTATTTCTATTTTTGTAATCACTTTAGAAGATAAAAGTAACGCCTTTCTCACGCAGAAATATTCTGTTACCAATCACTATCTTTTCATAGAATTTTAAATAACTGATAAAACCGGCTGATAATGGGAATTTTCGATAAAAGAATAAGCTACAAACCTTTTGAATATCCAGAAGTAATGCAATTTGTAGAGGCTATCAACAAGTCTTACTGGGTACATTCGGAGGTGGATTTTACAGCCGATGTTCAGGATTTCCAGTCGCAGCTGGAGCCTCACGAGAAAAATGCGGTGAAGAATGCTCTGCTTGCGATCGCCCAAATCGAGGTGAATGTGAAAACCTTCTGGGGAAATCTTTACAACCACCTTCCAAAACCGGAACTTAACGGCCTTGGTGCCACGTTTGCAGAATGCGAATTCCGCCACTCCGAGGCTTACTCCAGATTGTTGGAAGTCTTGGGTTACAACGACGACTTCTTGGACGTTGTGAATGTTCCTGCCGTCAAAGACAGAATCGATTACCTGGGGAAAATGTTGAAAAATGCGAATTCTGACGATCAGAAAGCTTACGTTTCTTCATTATTGCTGTTCAGTATTTTGATTGAGAACGTTTCACTTTTCAGTCAATTTGCGATTATTTTGTCGTTTACGAGATTCAAAGGATATCTGAAAAACGTTTCCAACATCATCGCTTGGACTTCTATCGATGAGCAGATCCACGCCAACGGTGGTATTTATCTGATTAATAAAATCCGTGAAGAGCAGCCGGATCTTTTGACGCAATCCGACATCGAAGCGATTTACGATCTGGTAGACGAATCTATCGAAATGGAATCCAACATCTTGGACTGGATTTTCGAGCAAGGCGAACTGGACAAGATTTCCAAGAAAAACCTTCTTGATTTTATGAAGTACAGAGTAGATGACTCTCTGAAGAAAATCGGAATGAAAACCAGATACAACATCACGCCGGAAGATTACAAACCGATGATCTGGTTCGAAGAAGAAGTTTTCGCCAACTCTATGGATGATTTCTTCGCAAAACGCCCGGTAGATTATACAAAACACGATAAGAGTATTACCGCAAACGATTTGTTTTAAAATAATTTGGACGCCAATTCCGCCTTCCGTTCCCAATCTTTTTTTGCAGACATTTGTATTTCCAAAAGAAGTTGAGTTAGGCAAAAAAAGGATTTCCACTCAAGTCGGGGCGCAGTTACAGCGTAAAAACAATTTCGTAGAAAGAAATGCTGATTAGAGTTGTCATCCTGAGCGGAGTCGAAGGATTTCAACATTCAAAAAGAACATAATATTGTCATTTCATAAGAATCTAAACAAAGCTGTCGAGATTCCTACGGAATGACAAAAGTGAAAATAAAAATCCTTTCCAACTTTCAAACGTTGAAAAGTGAAATAAATAAAATCCTTTCAAAGTTTCAAACTGAGAAAGGTGTAAAAAAGAAAATTTTGAGAACTGTTTTTAATTCTTGAAGTTTTCTTTTTTGTGTCAAATGCCAAAAGAGGCGAAGCGCATCCTGGCCTGAACGGAGCTCTTTTTTTCTTTGTCCAAACGTCGGGAATCCGAAAACGTGAAGAAAAAAAAGCGGGAGTGGAGGACGGATTAAGATGCCCAAATCATTAAAATAAAAAACAAAAGACCAATACAATAAGCAAAATATAAAAGTTATGATGGACGAAAATATAGATATCTGGTGGCTCAACGAAGAGTCTGAACAAATGCTGAACAGAGGCTACCTTCTGAAAGGTGAAACTGTAGATGGCGCTATCGACCGTATTACAACGGCGGCGGCAAAACGTCTTTACAAACCTGAACTTCAGGCGGCTTTCAAAGAAATGATCGTGAAAGGCTGGATCAGTTTCTCTTCTCCCGTCTGGGCGAATATGGGAACGCAGCGTGGGTTGCCGATCTCCTGCTTCAATGTTCATGTTCCGGATAATATCGAAGGCATCACGCACAAGTTGGGCGAGGTGATTATGCAGACGAAAATCGGCGGAGGAACGTCCGGTTATTTTGGAGAATTGAGAAACAGAGGAACTGCAGTGACGGACAACGGGAAATCTTCCGGAGCGGTTTCTTTTATGAAATTATATGACACGGCGATGGACGTGGTGTCGCAAGGCGGCGTGAGAAGAGGTGCGTTTGCAGCGTATCTTGACATCGACCACGGTGATATTGAGGAATTCCTGAGTATCAAAGATATTGGAAGTCCGATCCAAAACTTGTTTACAGGGATTTGCGTTCCGGATTACTGGATGCAGGATATGATTGATGGTGATGCAGATAAGCGTAAAATCTGGGCAAGAGTTTTGGAAAGCCGTCAGCAGAAGGGTTTGCCTTACATTTTCTTTACCGATAATGTGAACAGAAACAAGCCTCAGGTTTATAAAGATTCCGGATTGATGGTGAACGCAAGTAACCTTTGTTCCGAGATTATGTTGCCTTCTACGGCCAACGAATCATTCATCTGTTGTCTGTCTTCTATGAACCTGGAATTGTACGACGAGTGGAAAGATACAAATGCTGTGAAATTGGCAATCTACTTCCTGGATGCAGTTCTTTCAGAATTCATTGATAAAACAGAAGGTAATTATTACCTGACTTCAGCCAGAAATTTTGCAATGCGTCACAGAGCTTTAGGTTTGGGCGTTCTTGGATACCATTCTTATTTGCAGAAAAATATGATCCCTTTCGAAAGTTTCGAAGCGACTCAGTTCAATGCGAGAGCGTTCCGTCACATCAAAGAACAGTCTGAGATTGCTTCCAAAGAATTGGCGAACATCTACGGAGAACCAGATATGCTGAAAGGTTACGGATTGAGAAACACGACTTTGATGGCCATTGCGCCAACAACTTCAAGTTCTGCAATCCTTGGTCAAACTTCTCCTGGAATCGAGCCGTTTGCTTCTAACTATTACAAAGCAGGATTAGCAAAAGGAAACTTTATGCGTAAGAACAAATATCTGGCGAAACTGCTAGACGAAAAAGGTCTGGACAACGAAGAAACATGGAGAACAATTATGCTAAATCACGGTTCTGTACAACATCTTGAAGGTTTGTCTGATGAGGAAAAAGCGGTGTTCAAAACGTTCAGAGAGATTTCTCCAATGGAGATTGTTTCTCAGGCGGCTCAAAGACAGCAGTATATCGATCAGGCGCAGTCGCTTAACCTGCAGATTCCATCGACAATGCCGGTGAAAGACGTGAACTACGTAATGATCGAAGCTTGGAAGAAAGGCGTAAAAACATTGTATTACCAAAGAAGTTCATCTGTTTCTAAGGAAATGATGGTCAACTTTGTGAGCTGTTCGGCTTGTGAAGCTTAAACTATACTGAAAATTA
The DNA here is from genome assembly GCA_037033105.1 of Bacteroidota bacterium. Taxonomy (GTDB): domain Bacteria; phylum Bacteroidota; class Bacteroidia; order Flavobacteriales; family Weeksellaceae; genus Epilithonimonas. The sequence continues at coordinate 92,941 of JAZBLF010000006.1, read as the reverse complement.
AGAATTAATAATAACCATCCTGTTGCGAAACAGGATGGTTTTTTTATGGCTTATGTTAAGATTGAAAAGGCATGCGGCAAACTGTTTTTCTTAATAAAAATGCCAAGCTGCTATTCACGTTATTTTTCCTGCCGTTCACGACATTTTGATTGCAACAAGCTGTTTTTAAAGGACATTTGTGAAGCAAATTTTAAAAGAACAGCCCTATGAAAACACCATTTACAATCTTAATCATGTCTGTTTCTGCGCGCTATGACCGCTGGGTCAGCGTGATTCTGCAGAACGCAGATCCTCAGCAGGCTTCATCACAACACAACATTTAGAACAGAGGGTGATGAAAACAAAATTAGTCCTCTTACTGATGGGTGCTTGCATCTTCAGTGCTGCACAGGTAGTCAGAAAAGCCGAGGTTTCCGAGACCAGAACCTTTATCCGTGATGCCGAAACGGTAAGGATCAACAAAGATTGGTCGCTGATTGCCGAGTTCCGTTCCGGCGCCGGCGAGACGGTTCAGTTTTTCCCGATCCAGATTGTAGATCTCAAAACGGGAAATAAGAAAAATGCCCTGCAGGTGGATCTTCAGGTCAAGACCCGCGGTCTCGGGGTGGCAGGGATTGCGCTGGGAGCCATTGCCGGCAGTGCGGGTGCGGTGTCCGGCAATACATCAGCGGTCGCAGCAGGCAGCGGTCTGATGGCGCAGTCTATGACCCGCGATGGCCTGGTGTCGCTTTATGTGGACCGGGAGCAGGTAAATGAGATGATTCTCTTTCTGGAGCAGAACATCCTTCCGAATCTCGAAACCAGATACAAAGACAAGTCTTCCGAATTTATCTTCACGGCAGATGAGATTATCTTCAAATTTCTGATCCACGAAAAAAGAAAGCGCCTCAGCATTATCCTGAATGATGAGGAGAGCTATGAGTTCTGGACAGAGTCCCACGCAGAGGACATCGGAGCTCTGGTGCCCATCCTGAAAAAAGTGAATACCAAAGAGCTTGACTTCTGATCATTTGCCCTGCCGGATTACGGTGGTACTACTGTCAAACCAGGGCAGGCCGCACAAAGGCATTCCAAATTCTGAAAAAATAGATGACATAACCTTTTAAAATCAAACCAAATGAAAACATTAAAACTATTATTGATTGTGCTTCTTTCATCTTGTTTTATAATATCCTGTTCGCGAGAGGAGGACGAGCAACAGGAAGAGGCGGTAAGCTGGGGCTATATGCAATTCTACCAGGCTACAGACCTGGGTCTGGGAGCCTTGAGCGTGTATGTCAATGGCGTATACGAAGGCCAGATCACAGGGGTGGACGCAGACGGACCCAACTCCACCGACTGCAGCATCACCGGCTTCAGCAAAAAATTTGAAAAAGGCAGCTACAGCTACCGGGTTCAGAATGCGTCCGGCAGCAAACTCTGGCAGGGCACCATTGATGTGCCTGCCTACGGGATATGTGTTGCCATAAAACTGATAGACAATGGCGGCGGAACAGGTGGCGGCGGCGGTACGGCCAATGGCAATGTGATGTTCTGGACAAAGAATTCCACGCTCGGTAAAATAACCGTGACTTTGGGCGGACAGGTGAAGCAGATTACCAGCTATCAGCTCACGGGCAGCCCGACGGCGTGCGGCATTGGCGGCTTTGCAAACTACAACCTTGCTGCCGGAACTTATGCCTACACCGCATCCAGTGAGTCTGGCGTTCAGTGGTCCGGCAGCGTCAATGTGCCTTCCAACAGCGGCTGCTTTTTGCAGGAGCTGACCTATTCCGGGACTGGCGGCGGAGGTGGCGGTGGCAGTGCGACAGGAAGTCTGGTCGTCTGGCAAAAAACGGATAATGGCGGCGGCGCGGCAACCATCACGGTGAATGGCCAAAAAGGCTACATCACGAGTGTTTATCCCAATGCGACCCAAAGTTCGCCACCACCGTGTGGAGCCAATGGTTGCGCAACTTTCTATAATTTGCCTCCGGGAAATTATACGGTGTATTACAGCGATGCTCTTGGAAACAGTACCGGCCAGGCCGTGGTGGTGGCAGGCGCCTGCAGTGCATTAGGTTTTCATTAGGCCGCAGGTGCAACATCCTGATACCAGCTTTTATAGTCATATTAAATCGGATTAAGAATTCAGAATAGGCTTTAAACATTTCGGATGATGCTCATTATTAATGACCGCTTGATGGATCATATCAGGATGATCGAAAAGGCCTGGTTCTTTTAATCTCAGACCTTCAATGCCATTTCCGGGATTCTCAGTACCATTTAGCATGAAGCTTATTTTACCGATGAATGGACTGCCGATGAGCCTGATGCACTACCACAGGAATTAGTTTTGGCCGCTCTACAGGCCTATTATTGGCCATGCGCCCGCGCAGCAGGTTTCCGGATTATCCCGAAAGTCTGCCGCTCGCGGGCGTTGGCTTTCCGGATGTTCCCAAAAGGCTGCTGACCCCGGTAAAAGGGCTTCGGGAAGATATTGAAACTTAGATGCGCTGCAGCATTGCCGGTTCAGGAAAATATATTTATATTTACTTTAATTAACATAAATTATTAATGCTATGAACACAATTGATTTAACAAAATTAAGAAATGCAGCGTATTTACAGATGATGAAAGACTACTGCGCTATTGTAGACCGGAACAGTCCTGCGACGCTGAATGTACAGGCCAAACTGGATGCCCTGAAGGCCAAGGTGGACGAGATGGATGCTCTTTTCAAAAAAATGATGGGCAATAAAAATACCGCCGTCCTGGCTGGGCTGGATGAGAAAAGGGACAACTGCATCAATGGGCTGTTGTTTGTGACGCAGGGCTACGAATACCATTTTGATGAGGCAGTTCGCGATGCTGCGCAGAAACTGGCGGCCAGCATCCGGCTGTATGGTTCGGGCATTGCCAAACAGAGCTATCAGGCAGAAACCGCCACCTTGACGGCACTGATTGCCGACTGGGAGAACAAGCCGGAACTGGTGGATGCTGTGGCATACCTCCGTGTGGCAGACTGGCTGGCAGAAATGAAAATGCTGAATAATGAGTTTGGTGAAATCTACCTGAACAGAACCCAGGAATATGGCGATGCTTCGCCGGAAAATCTTTTCAACAAAAGGCAGGAGACTAATGCAGTATACTATGCCCTGCGCGACAGGATTGATGCCCTGCACATGCTGATAGAAGCGCCGCAGGTATCGCCCTATAGCACCGTAATCAATCAGCTGAATGCCCTGACCGACCAATATAATACCCTTATCACCGGTCAGAATTTCGGCGGCGGCGATGATGCGCCACCGGTTCTCTAGCTAAATGATTTTCTCACTTATCTCGAAAAGTCCGGAATACCGCTGGCGTTTCAGCTCCTGGCCCGCGCGGTATTCCGGGTATTCCCAGAAGCAGTCAAACATCTGCAGCCTGACACAAAAACGCGAGCAATCCTGTGAAGGAGGCCTATTGCTTATATTAAATGACTATTCCTTTTCCGAATGATTACCGATTGACCATGAAATCTGTTTCGCTCTTGCTCTGTATGAAAAAGTGGTATGCCATCTGTTTTTTGATGTGCGTTCAGCAGCTGCTTTTTTCACAGGCCACAGCGGTTCCGTTTTTCGCAGAATCCGACAGTGTCTCGCTGTACAGCCATGCGGCAATAGCCTATGCAGACAGAGATGAGGTGTCCCTTCGTACTATGGAAAAGCTGGATTTTCATATGTACGCAGATGCGGTGTTGCAGAAGATGCCGATGCCGGATACGCTGCAGTATGCGGTGATCCGTTTCAGCCTGCAGAATTTTCAAAACAAACCGCTTTACCTCACCGCCAAAGAAGAGGTGTCGTATATGCAGGTTTACGAATTGCGGGGCGGCACTTTCCGGCTGGTAGGCAAGACGGGCTATGCCAATCGGATCTCGGAAGCATCAATCAAATACAATGAAAGACAGGTGATCCTGCATCCTGAGCAGAACCAGCCGATATGCTATGTGGTGGTGCTCAAAAAGTATAAATACATGATCACCATTCCGGAAATTATAATCGAAAGCGAAGACAGCTACCTCAAAGCTTTTGAAAACAGGAAGAGCAAGCCGCTGAGTATTTATGCACTGTTCACAGTATTTATTACAGGCTTTCAGTTTGCCCTGTTGATTTTCGGCATTTTCCGGATGTATCTTCTCGGCTTCAAAAAGATTTATTTTTTCTTCTCGCTCCAGTGCCTGCTGTTTATTGTTTTCTACCTGAATGAAATTCACGTTCTGGTATTCGAGGTCGATTTTCTGCCTTTTATAACGAACAAAATGGTGTATGAGGCGCTTGGTGATCTGTTTATTGTGGTCTTCAATTTCCTGATCATCAGCTTTTTTGATCTGAATAAAAAGAACTTTCTGTACCGTTTTCTGTTAGGGATTACGATATTCTGGGTTATTCTTTTTTTCGTGGAAGCCCTACCGTTCATCGGCAATATCTTGGTAATCCGGGTGTTCAGATTTATTCTCAATACAGCCGCGATTGTAGATTTCATCACGCTGGCATTGGTCTTTTCCTTTGCACTCCGGCACCGGCAGGGTTTCCGGCGCTATCTATTTGTGGGGATTCTGGTCGCGATGATCAGCTCTTTTGAGGTGGCGCTGCCCAGGTTTCTGAATCTCATCCATCTGGATCCGAACTGGATCAAAATCTCCGATGCATCCTATTTCCTGCTTCAGATCTGTGACAATATCAATTTTTGTTTCTTCTTCATCTCCTTTATCCTGAAAGAGAAAGAAGTACTGGCCGAGAAGCAGCTGTTGGAAGCAGAGCATCTCCAGTCGGTAGCCGAAATCGAAAAGCTGAGAAGTGTGACCGAGAAGGAAAACATTATCCTTAAAGATAAAACCAAAATCAACCTGGATACGCTGCTCTACATCAAAGCAGACGATCATTATCTGAATGTCTATACGGTCGAAAAAAAGCAGCATATGGTCCGGGGGAAATTAAGTGAAATTATGGAAGAGCTGCCTTCCAACTTTGTCAAGTGTCACCGGTCTTATATTATCAATAAGAATTACATCAGGCAGATTCAGTCCAGATTCCTTGTGATGAGCGACAATTCTGAAATACCGGTTTCCCGCGGCTTTAAGATTTAGATATGGACAGATTTTTGACTGACAGACGGATTTACCTGTTTTTTTTAGTTCTGTTGATCCCGTTTTTTTGCTAACTTTAAACCTCGATTACAAAATTACAGTTCTAACCTCAAACGCCTTATCATATGAAATTCGGACAAGTCCCAGATCCTTCCAAAATAGATTTTACATTGCCAAAAGACCATCCGCAAACCAAATTCATTCTCGGGCAGAATAAGAAAGATTTGAACAATATCTCAATTGGTTGTGCGAAATGGAATAAAACCGACCTGAAAGGATTTTATCCGAAAGGAACAAAAGATGAGTTGTCTTATTATTCCACACAATTCAATTCTATTGAGCTGAATGCGACTTTCTACGGAATGCCAACGGCCGAACAGGTCCACACCTGGAAAGAGAAAACGCCGAAAGATTTCAAGTTTTTTCCGAAAATCACCAATACCGTTTCACACTTCAGAAGGTTACTGAACATCACGGATGTGGTGACGCAATTCGCTTCGGCGGTTCTTAATTTTGATGAAAAACTGGGAATGGTTTTTCTGCAGCTTCACGATAACTTCAAACCGAAAGATTATGAACGTTTGGAAAAATTTGTGCAGGACTGGCCAAAAGAGGTTCCGCTTGCGATAGAGCTCAGAAATACAGAATGGTTTACAGATGAAGAGGTTTTCAATACTGTTTGTGAATTGTTTGAGATGAACAATATTACCAACATTATCGTTGATACCGCCGGACGAAGAGATATGCTCCATATGAGATTGACAACGCCGAATGCCTTCATCCGGTACGTTGGTGCCAATGCTGACAGCGATTATGACCGTCTGGAAGACTGGCTGAAAAGATTGACTAAGTGGAAAAAGGAAGGACTTCAAAATTTATATTTCTTCGTTCATCAGAATATAGAAAAGGCATCGCCGCTTTTGTCTGCGCATCTGATTGAAAAAATGAATGAAGCCTGGAAAACCGATATCCATATTCCCACATTGGCGGATGAAAAACCAACACTGTTTTAATCAAAATCAAATTCGGAATTATAATCTGTTATTAATATTAATTCGGTGTTAATCTTATTTCTGTGGCATCTAGTTTGACTATCCCTGGGAAATAAAATAAATGAAACATATTTACACTTTAGTTCTGACTTTTTTCAGTCTATTTCAATTCGCACAAGTTACAGATCCGCAAACGCTGGTTGGCAAGGACTGGCGTCTTTTTAAAATCACTTCCGGAACAACGGAATATCTGCCACCTTCAACCGTGCCGATTTTACAATCCAGGATGTTATACAGCAATGGAACTTATAATTTTTACCCAAGATATTATAATTCAGGAACTTGCTATGTCGCTTTTACAAACAACGAAAACTCTTTCACCTATCAGTACAGCCAGTTTCCTTTCATCTACGAGGGCGAGAATAGCGAAGCAGTCAATGCTTATGATGTCAGAATGTTGGATTTCTACAGACTCTATGTAGGTCAGAAATATACGTATGTCTATACTGCAGAAAGTACGGTTCAATATCTCACGATTACCAATCCGGCGGGTGATAAGATGTTTTTCAGGAATACAAATCTTCTCGCAACAGGAGAAGCCTCAAAACCGGATTATCAAGTTTATCCGAATCCTGTAAAAGATGTTCTGAAAATCAATAGCGATGAAAGTATCAAATTATTCAACATTACAGATACAACAGGCAGGGTGATGATGCAGAAGGATTTGAATGGAAAAAGCAGGGAAATCAATGTCCAGAATCTCAATCCAGGCGTTTATTACCTGAAAATAAATAACGGTAAAGCACAGAAGATCATTAAACAATAAATAGAAATAAAAAGCCGGAAATGATAAAGTTTCCGGCTTTTTTTATTTAATAAGGATAAGGTTTTTTTAGGCTAAAAACTTAAGTTCTTTATCTTTAAACTTGTTGTTTTCTACCAGTTTGTTCATCGCCTTCATCGTTTTCTTGCGAAGTTTGGCCAGGATGCGGACGTTTTTGTCTTCGCTGTAATCAAAAATGTTGTCTTCAAAAGAAAAAACGTCGCCTTTTTTAAAGCTGATGTTGTTTTCTTTGAGCTCTTTCAGCAGCATCAGATTAGTCATTACTTTGAGTGAAGTGCTTTCGGCAGCTTCCATATATTTCAAAGATTTCAGAAGTTCTTTTTTATATTTTTTCTTAGAATTCATATCAAGAATTTATTTGTTTAAATTATTATATACCGATGCTTTTCTATCGTGAATGCACTGCAAATTTACGATTTACGATTTTACTTTTAAAAATGTTAATGGGCGAAAGTTATAAAAATATCTGTAGAATTTCTTATTTTTGAAAAAAATAAATCTAAAATGCAAGACCCGATCTTTGACCTCATTGAAAAAGAAAGAGAAAGACAGACCCACGGTATAGAATTGATCGCCTCGGAAAATTTTGTTTCCGAAAATGTGATGAAGGCTATGGGAAGTGTCCTCACCAACAAATATGCAGAAGGCTATCCCGGCAAGCGCTATTACGGTGGCTGCGAAGTGGTGGATCAGGTGGAGCAGCTGGCGATTGACAGAGCCAAAGAGCTTTTCGGCGTGGATTATGTCAATGTTCAGCCGCATTCCGGTTCTCAGGCCAATGCAGCACTCTATCTTGCGATCTTGAAACCAGGCGACAAAGTGATGGGGATGGATCTTTCTATGGGCGGGCATTTGACGCACGGCTCGGCAGTTAATTTTTCCGGAATTCAATATGAAGTTTGTTCGTACGGCGTTCAGAGAGAAACTGGTCTGATCGATTATGACCAAATGAGAGAAGTGGCTTTGAGAGAAAGACCAAAGATGCTGATTGCAGGATTCTCCGCTTATTCCAGAGATTTGGATTACGCAAAATTCCGTGAGGTGGCAGACGAGATTGGCGCTACACTTTGGGCAGATATCGCGCATCCGGCAGGTTTGGTAGCGAAAGGTTTGCTTAATGATCCATTTGCACATTGCCACGTGGTTACAACCACCACACACAAAACCCTGAGAGGTCCGAGGGGCGGCATGATTATGCTGGGTAAAGATTTTGAAAATACTTACGGACACAAAACACCAAAAGGTGAAACCAAAATGATGAGTGCCGTTCTGGACAGTGCGGTCTTTCCTGGAATCCAAGGAGGTCCTTTGGAGCACGTGATCGGGGCAAAAGCGGTGGCATTTGCAGAAGCCATCGATTCCAAATTTGAAGTTTATGCAAAACAGGTGAAATCTAATTCGCAGGCTTTATCAAAAGCTATGGTGGATAATGGTTTCGAAATCGTAAGTGGTGGAACCGACAATCATTTGATGCTGATTGACCTTCGAAATAAAAATGTCAACGGTAAAGAGACTGAAAAAGCTTTGGTGAAGGCAGACATTACCTGTAATAAAAATATGGTGCCGTTTGATGACAAATCACCATTTACAACTTCCGGAATTCGTCTTGGAACAGCAGCAATTACGACGCGCGGTTTGAAAGAAAACGATATGGCAACCATTGCAGATCTGATTTCCGAAGTTGTGGATAATATCGCAAATGAAGAAGTTCTATCTTCGGTGAAAAAGAAAGTCAATGAATTAATGGAAGGTCATGCACTTTTCAATTATTAATATAATATTAAAGTGATAATTAAAGAATGAACAATGCCGTTCATTCTTTTTTATTTGAAGTCCAATGGAGAAAAAATCTTATACCTTTGATGAGATCAAGCAAAAGCTGGTCAACTACTGCGTCTATCAGGACCGCTGTCACGCTGAGGTAGAACAGAAGATGCGTGACTTTTTGCTGATTCCGGAGGCCAAAGATGAGATTTTTCTTTACCTGATGCAGGAGAATTATCTTAATGAAGAGCGGTTTACCAGAAGTTATATCCGCGGCAAATTCTACATCAAACACTGGGGAAGAAACAAGATCCGGATGAATCTCAAGATGAAGGGCATCACTGAAAAGCTGATTGCCAGCTGTATGGATGAGATTGATGATCTGGATTACGAAAAAACGCTGGAAAAACTATACGATAATTATTTTTCTACCCAAAAAGGGCTGAAAGATTATCAGAAAAAAAGCAAGACCATCCGACACTTGATGTCCAAAGGTTATGAGTATGACGTGATCTGCGACGTGGTGAGCGGTGAGGAATAGCCAAAGTTAAATTAATTTAATATTACAATTAATGCATTGAAAAGAAATTATTTTCTTAAAATTGATAAAAAATTCTTAATTTCGTGCCAAATTTCAATATCTAAACTTCATGAAAAAACTATCGATTATCTTTGCCTTGCTATTATTTGGATTTTCAAACGCGCAGTTTTTAAAATATGGAGTTACAGGTAGTATCCATAAAAGCTCAATGAAAGGAATCCACGGCGTGGGCAACCCAAGTTGGGGTGGAAATATAGGAGTGTTTGCTGATATTGCATTGGTTCCAAATGACATTTATGATTCTGCATGGCTCTATTTTTCACCGCAGTTGGAAATTTACAATGTGGGGGAAACCGGTGATTGGGATGAAGACGACAAAAATATTCAGAGATACAGCAATATTTACGTAGGTATCCCTTTGTATATCAAATACTTTCTTAGAAATAACGGCTACAAAGGCGATCTTTACTTTATGCTTGGACCGAAGATAGAATTTCTGGCTAGCGAAAAGACGAAAGAAGGCAATGCTGTGAACGAAGCAATAGCGGGAGGATTTGATCCAAATGCATTTGGCTTGGGACAGAAAATAAACAGTATAGGTTATGGCGCATCTCTTAAGATTGGTGCAAAAGTGACAGATGCCGTGGATGTTTTCATCAGATATGACAGAGGTTTTTCAAAGGTCTATCCAGACTATACAAAACATGCCACCTTCAATCAATTTTTGGCTTTAGGCGTTAGTTATTACATCGGCGAGACCAATTAATTTTACTTCAAATACTGCATTTTTTCCTTTGCAGATTTTATAAATGAAAAAACAGATATTTCTATTGCTCCTTCTTGTTTTAGCTTTTTCTTGTAAGCCAAAGCAAAATATGATTTACATGAGTAATCATAATTTCACTGAGGAAGTAAATCAGGCAAGGTATACAGGACTAAGAATCAAAGAAGCAGATATTTTAGAGATTGTAGTTTCTTCTTTTGACGAAATTGCCGTCAAACCATTTAATCTCAATACAGTTTCCAGCACCAATATTACGGATAACGAAGGTTCCAACAGTTCCAACAATAGTAATTATACAGTATCCTCCGAGGGATTCATTAATTTCCCGGTATTAGGTAAGATATACTGTCAGGGAATGACAAAAACCCAGCTGAAAGAAGATATGGAAATGCGCCTGCAAGCCTATCTTACAGATCCCATTGTTGACATCAAGCTTACAAACTTAAATATAAGTATTTTGGGTGAAGTGAAAAGTCCGGGTGCTAAGTCTACAACGAATGAGAAAATTAATCTTTTTCAGGCATTAGCACTTGCCGGAGATATGACAGATGCAGCTGACAGAACAAAAGTTAAACTGATCCGCTATTCTGATGAGACCAAAAAAGACTCAGTTATTGCTCTGGATTTTTCAGAAGCTTCAATTGTCAATTCGCCGTATTATTATCTTCAGCAGAATGATATACTGTATGTAGAGCCTGATAAAAACAAACAGATCACTGCCAATACAACCAACCCAAATCGCGCTTTGTTTTTGCAGATTTTGACGGCAGCAATTGCCTTAACCGCTCTATTAATAAGATTTGCACTCTAAAACAAATGGAACTATTAGACCCGAGCATTAGCCATCAGAAGAAGATCAATTTTAAAAAAGAGATCATTAAATTTCTCAAGTATTGGCCTTGGATTATTTTTAGCATATGTGTATTTTATTTCGGTGCTTACGTCTACCTTCGTTATACGCAACCCCAATATCTTTCTAAAACTACGCTTCTTTTTCAAGAAACAAAGTCAGACAAAGGCGCTCTCGCAGATTTAAAAAATCTTGGTATGGGCGTAAGCGGCGATAATGAGTTGCAGGGAGAAGCTGCAATCATTGTTTCAAAGCCTATTATAGAAAAGGTGAGCAAAGATCTGAATTTAGATGTCAGTTTTTACGCAAAGGGAAAGATAAGAGAAATCGAACTTTATAATCTCTCTCCCTATCTGGGGCAGATAAGACATTCTAAGGAGAATTTTCAGGGTGCAAAGTATTCTATCGAACCTGTTACCTCCCAAACATTTAAATTGACGGACGGGCCTTTGCTTAATGATAAGAATGTCTTCAGGTATGGTGATTTGGTGATGCTGCCCTGGGGATCGGTAACTATTGTACGGAATAAAGAAGGCTACCTACCGTACAAAAATATTGTTGTCTTCAGAAATTCTAAGACCGTTGAAAGACAGCTTGAGAGCAGTCTTACTATCAAACTTCCAAGTGGACTTCTGATGGAAATCAGTATGAATGGGGAAGTGCCAAGCAAATCAGAAGATATTCTTAATGAACTTGCAAAGCAATATAACCAGGATGGCGTCAAAGATAAAAATGCAGAGGCAGAAAACACCGCAGAATTTATAACCACAAGGCTGGACCTTATCTCTGGTGACCTAGGCAAAATAGAACTCGACAAAGAAAACTTTAAAAAAGCCAATAAAATTACAGATCTAGATGTGCAAGCCGGTATTGCCGTTGAACGCCTAAGTGGTAATGTAGAAAATATTTATACAGAATCCTCCAAACTAGAAATTCTGAATGCAGTATATAATATGGCCTCTTCCGGAAAAGAACAGTTGTTTCCTACAGGTTTGGGACTGCCGGAAACCACAGAGGATCTGCTGAAGAGGTATAATGATATGCTACTTCTGAAGAAAAGAACTTTGAAGCAGGCCACTGCGGCCAATCCTGCTATAAAGGCATTTGACAAAGATCTTGCAGAGCTTATGCAGCTTGTTAAAAACAGTGCACAGGAAGCACGTTCGCAAATTCAGAGAAATATAGGACAGACCAATCAAGAAATAGGACAAGACCGATCTTCTATCCTTAAATATCCTACACAGGAAAGGGTCTTCAGGAATATTGAGCGCCAAAGAAATCTTAAAGAATCACTGTATCTTTACCTGCTCCAAAAACGTGAGGAAAATGCCATAACACTTGCGGTCACGACACCAAAAGCCAAGGTTGTCAATCCTGCCTATACTGTTGGTGTAGTAAAACCAAATTACACACAGGTTAGAATGGCAGCATTACTGCTTGGACTTTTGCTTCCTCTCTTCATAATTTTTATTAAAAATCTTTTCGATACAAAAATACGTTCCAAAGAAGATGTAGAGTTCCTGAATTCTCACATACCTGTGATTGCGGAAGTACCTTACAGTAAAAACGCCAAACCATTGGTTGAGCAAAGCGACTTCAGCATTTTTGCCGAATCTTTCAGGATTCTGACCTCTAACCTAAAATTTATTCTGAGGTCAAAAAAAATTTACCGTGGCGGCGTGATTCTGGTAACCTCCTCTGTCAAAGGTGAGGGTAAAACTACGGTGTCTACCAATACAGCGATGACATTGTCTGGCGGTGGCAGCGTTTTACTGGTGGGTGCAGATATCAGGAATCCACAGCTTCACCGTTATATGTCCGGTAGGCAGGTGGGACTTACCGACTATTTGATATCCGAGAAAGACAGCATAGACTCTTACATTACAAAATCTGGACTCACAAATAACCTGGATGTTCTCTTCAGCGGGTCAGCAGCTCCCAATCCCAATGACTTGCTGGATATGCAGAAATTTGATGAGATGGTACAAGAGCTCAAACTCAAATATGATTACATTGTTTTAGATTCTGCTCCAATTATGTTGGTCAGCGATTCTCTGCACTTGGTTGATATTTCTGACGTCGTGATTTACACCTTGAAATCCGAATTTACGGAGAAAGAAATGCTTAATTTTGCGTTGAATTTCAGACAGGAAAACTCGATCAGCAATATGGTTTTCGTTCTTAATAATGTAAAACCGGAGTATTCGAAATATGGATACAAATATGGTTATGGCTATTATAACGACGTCAACTCAAAACCCTCTCTGTTTTCGCGATTTACAAAAAATAAACAGTAGTGATTTTACTTTCGGTAATTATTCCCGTCTATAATGCAGGAATATATTTAGAAGAATGCCTAAACTCTGTTTCTGGGCAGACATTGTACGATATAGAAATTATTTGTATCAATGATGGTTCTACGGATAATTCATTGGAGATTTTACAGGAGAGACAATTACAGGATCAAAGGATAAAAATTATAAACCAAATCAATTCCGGAGTATCTGTAGCAAGAAACGCAGGGATAGAGATAGCAGAGGGCAAATACATTGGTTTTGTAGACGCAGACGACACAGTAGAACCTGCTTTTTTTCAACATCTCTATCAGGCCGCTGAGAAGTACAATGCAGATGCAGTATATTCTAAGCTTGATCTGTCCCAGAAATTTGATGAATTTAATTCAATCATAGTAGGCGAAGATATAAAGCGCTCTTTGCTGCCTAAATTTTTTATGGGAGACGATTATAATTCGTCTTGCAATAAGATTTTCCGCAGTAGCCTCGTAAAAGAAAAGGAAATCAGATTTCCAAAAGGGGTCAGAAATGGAGAAGATGCGCAGTTCAATATAGAATTCCTGGTTGTTGCATCCCGTGTTGCTTTTCTTGATTATTGTGGTTATCATTATCGAGAAGTGGAGGGCAGCGCCACCAGAAATGTAGTGAACGGAAATTATCTGGAACGTGCAGTTGAGGTCTACGGGCAAGACTGGACACCAATCATCTACGATCACGTTTCGCCTAGCGTGATGCTGGAGGCAAAAAAAATAAGATTTGCAAATAATATAATGGCTCAGGTCTTCAATTATGCAAAACCAGGGAATGGACTTTCCTTTACAGAAAAATGGTCAATCCTAAAAAAAGTCACAGAAAACAATGTGGTGAAAGACGTTTTTTCTGACCAGACACTACAGAAAAAGCTGAAACTAAACAGGTATAAAAACACAATATTTGATGAAATTAAAAACAAATCTGTTCTTAAATTGTATTTATTAACCTTATATAGTTATTTTAAAAATAAATGAAAGTATTATTGTTTTTTCACGGAGGTAGTGATAATAGAGGCTGTGAAGCCATCGCAAGAACTGCGACAAATCTTTTGAGAACCGACAGCCGCATACAGAAACTGGCACTTTCTTCCACAAATCCTGAGTCGGACAAGGTGATACCACATATTGATGTGATACATTTCAATAAAGATGCGAAAATTGAAAAATTTTCTTTGGACGGCATTATCAATGCAGTCAATATCAAATTTCTGAAAAACGAAAGTTTTGCCCTACAGAAAATTCATAAAGCGATAATAGATTTGATTCCCGAATATGATGTTTTCGTTTCCATTGGAGGAGATAATTATTGCTATGGCGAGCAGCCAGGTATCTACGAAATTGATAGATCCATCAAAAAAGCAGGTAAAAAACTGATCCTTTGGGGTGCATCGATCGGCGAAGAGGATCTTTCCGAGGATAAAATTAAGGATCTGAAAACTTTTGATCTGCTTCTTGTAAGAGAATCATTTACCTATCAGGTGCTTAAAAATGCGGGAATAGACAAAGTAAAACTGGTGGCAGACGGTGCTTTCCTGATGGAAAGAAAAGAGCTGGCACTACCGGAAAACTGGAAAGAAGGCGATACCATAGGTTTTAATTTCTCGCCACTTATCCTTAAAAGAAACCCTGAATCGAAAGAAGCAGCATTTGCTTTGGTTCAACATATATTGGATACTACAGACTCCGCAGTCTGTTTCATCCCGCACGTGATTATTCCTGGGAATAATGACTATGAGATTCTGGAAGAGTTCTACAATAAATTTAAGAATACAGGTAGAGTAAGTCTGATACCAGACAACCTGGACGCGACAGAATATAAAGGTTACATTGCCAGAACACGGTTTTTCATCGGTGCCAGGACGCACGCTACGATAGCTGCCTACTCATCGCAGGTCCCAACGATGGTTATTGGGTACAGCATCAAATCCAAAGGAATTGCCAATGATATCTTCGGGAAAGTGCGTTTGGTTTTAGACATCAAAGAAAGCTCTGATGCGCAGAAACTGATCGCCAAGTTTGAGGAGATGAAAGCTGATGAAGCAGAATTGAGAGAGATCCTTAAAACAAAAATCCCGGAAGTAAGAAAAAATTCTGAAAAAGCAGCACAGTATTTTTTTGATTTAAAATGAGAAAAAAACTGCTTTTTGTAATCCCAGGTTTAGATGCCGGCGGCGCAGAGAAAAGTCTGGTCAATCTGCTTAACACCCTGGATGAAACCCGTTTTTCGGTAGACCTTTTTCTATTTTCGCACCAAGGACTGTTTCTGTCTCAGGTTCCGGAATTTGTAACGATTCTACCAAAAAACGAAGATTTGATAATCTTTCAAAAATCATTTTTGTCCTCAATGGGGTCGTTTTTGTTGAGGGGAAAAATCCTGTCGGCAGTACGCCGTCTCAGTTTTTTTTTAATGAACAGAAATGTTAAAAATGCAGCTGTTGCAGAGCAGTCTTCTTGGAAATTCATTGCGGACTCAATACAACCAATGCAGAAAGAGTATGACGCAGCGATCGGATTTTTAGAAAAATCTTCAATCTACTTTGTGACGGATAAGGTAAATGCTAAAAGAAAAATTGGTTTTATACATAACGACTACAACAAACTTGGTTTAAACAAAGCCTTTGATAAACCTCATTTTGATGCGCTCGACAGGATTGCAACTGTCTCAGATGAATGCGTTGCTGTTCTGAAGGAGGAGTTTCCGGAAAACTCACAAAAGGTTCAGCTGATACATAATATTGTATCATCCCGATTGATCCGCTCGCTGGCAGACCAGGAAGCTGAAAAACTGAAAAATAATGCCGTGGTATCTGTTGGAAGACTGCATCCTCAAAAGGGTTTCGATCTGGCCATAGAAGCCGCAACAATTTTAAAAAATAAAAACGTAGATTTTCATTGGTACATCATCGGTGAAGGCGGAGAGCGAAAAGATCTGGAAGGATTAATAACCAAAAATAACCTGCAGTATCACATAACGTTGCTGGGACTCAAAAAGAATCCTTATCCATATATAAAGCAGGCGAAAGTTTTTGTTCAGCCTTCAAGATATGAAGGGAAATCTATCGCAATAGATGAAGCAAAGATTCTTTGCAAACCTATTATTCTGACAAATTTTACCACTGCAAAAGATCAGATAGATCATAATGTCAACGGCATAATCTGTGAAATGACACCACAGGCTGTAGCAGACAGTGTTCTAAAGTATATTGAAGATCAGTCATTTACTGATCTAATTATTGCAAATCTGCAAAAAGGCAATTTTGGAACGGAGGAGGAAATAGAGAAATTTTACCAAATTATAGAATGACAGAAAAAAAGAAAATACTTTTTGTGATGAACAATCTGAACGTGGGTGGTGCAGAGAAAGCATTGGTCTCACTGCTGCAGGTTTTTGATTATCACCGATATGATGTAGATCTTTTGCTGCTCAAAAAGGAAGGTGTGTTTCTCAAATTGGTTCCGGATAAGGTCAATATTTTGATTCCGCCTGCAAATATGGCGTACTTTGATATGCCGTTTTCGCAAGTAATTAAAGAGAACATCTTTAATCTGAAATGGAACAATATTTTTAGGCGAATACAATTTAAGTCTGCTACCAGCAAAGGCAAGACTCTTTCAGAGAGAGAGCAGTTCGGGTGGAAATCGGTCTCCAGGACTTTGGACAATTTACAAGGCGAATATGATGTTGCTATCGGTTTTCTAGAAAAGACACCCAATTATTTTGTTATTGAAAAAGTTAATGCAAAAAAGAAAATAGGCTGGATACAGAACGATTATGAAAAATTGGGGCTCAATGCAGATTTCGATCAATTATATTTCCAGAAGTTAGACCATATTATATTGAATAGCACGACGACGACCCAAAGCTTTAAAAAGCTGTTTCCTGAGTTTGCAAGCAAAACATTTTGTATAGAAAATGTAGTATCGAAAAGTCTGATTTCTAGATTGGGAAATGACAATACGGATTCTGAAATCAAGCCGCCGTTTTTTACATCCGCAGGAAGACTGACCCACCAAAAAGGTTTTGACTTAGGTATTGAAGCCTGCAAAATTCTTAAATTGAGACAGATTGACTTCCGCTGGCTGATTATGGGTATTGGTGAAGAACAAAATGCCCTGCAAAAGATGATTGACAATTACGAACTGCAGCAAAATATAACTTTGATTGGTATCAAGGAAAATCCATATGCCTATATCAACAAAGGCTTATTCTACTTCCATCCTTCGCGTTTTGAAGGCAAGTCCGTGGTCGTGGATGAGGTGAAAAATCTTTGCAAACCCATACTGCTGACAGATTTTCCTTCTGCTAAAGATCAGATCAACCATCTTGAAAATGGATTTATCTGCAAGTTGGAAATAGAAAATATCGCAGATGCCTTAGAGAAATTGATCACTGACGGCGCTTTTCGAAGCAAAGTATCTGCAAAATTATCGGAGGAAAACTGGGGTACAGAAGAGGAAGTACAAAAGATATATCAATTAATAGATAAATGAAAGGATTCGCAGAAGAGTAGCTGCAAAATTTAAAAGAGGAATGTAGGGACGTAAGAAGAAATAGAAAAGGCATATCAATTAATAGAGGGATGAGAGTAATTAATTTTATCAGAGCAAGATTCAGAAAGTGGCTGAATGAAGAATACTGGATGGAGGATTATAAAAAAATGGGGATGAAAATAGGAAAGAACTGCGACATCAATCCCGGTTTGATGGTAGACTACTCGCATTGTTGGCTGATTGAGTTGGAGGATAGAGTAACGCTGGCACCGCAGGTCTATCTGCTGGCACATGATGCTTCAACCAAAAGAACGCTGAATCACACAAGGCTTGGCAGGGTTCTCATCAAAGCGGGTGCGTTCATTGGTGCAAGATCCATCATTATGCCTGGCGTTACGGTGGGAGAAAATGCTATTGTTGCAGCCGGAAGTGTGGTGACAAAATCTGTGGAAAGCAATACGATTGTAGGCGGAAATCCTGCGAAATTTATTATGACTACAGAGGATTTCTTTGCAAAAAATACTGAAAAGCTGAAGTTCTCTAAGCTTTATGACAGTTCATACACAATTCAAGGAGGCATAGATCAGAGAAAAAAACAACAGATGATTACAGAATTGACACATACAACAGGTTATGTTATATAGTATTTTAGGTTTTATTATCCTTATTTTCCTTATGGTTCTACTGATTGATGCAGCGCTGCAGTTCAACACGTGGCAAAGTAGAATCAAGATCGGAAAATACCAAAATCAAACAGACTGGAAAATTGCTGTAGAAAACAGATCCAGACAATGGCTGAAAAAATCACCCACCATCAAACTGACAGACAATGAGCGTCTGGTTGTAGTTGATATGCTAAGTGGCAACTACAGACGGGATGCCATACAATATTGGCAGGAAGCCGCTTTGATATTAGGATTGACAGCCAGTGACAGATCTGAACCAGATCCGGAGATCCGAAAAGAAATAGACAACTATATCAAAACAAAAGTAGGTTCCAGCGGGCAATGGCTGAAACCAAAAATTGAAAGCGATGCCGTTATCCTGGGCTACGCGCTCATCCAATTGGAATGGATCGACCAAAACCAGCTGAAGCCAGCCTACGATGCTCTGTGGCAAATGCTTCAGAATCTGACAGGAACAGACGGAACAGTCTCTTATAAAACACATACAAAGGATTATCGATTTGTGGATACTATTGGTTTTATCTGTCCTTTCCTTGTGAATTACGGTCAGAGATTCAACGTCCCGGAAGCTACGGATCTTGCCATCAGACAGATTGAAGCCTACAACAATTTTGGGATGCTAAAAGAAGATTTTATTCCTTGTCATACCTACGTTGTGGACTCTAAACTGCCTGCAGGACTTTTCGGATGGGGACGCGGACTTGGCTGGTACGCCATCGGACTGATTGATGCATGGACAAGTCTCGATAGCAGCCATCCGAAAAAATCAGAAATGGACCGTTGGGTTTTGGATTTTGCCAAAGTATGCCTTCGCTTTCAGAGAGAGAATGGCTCCTGGGGATGGCTTGTGATGCAAAAAGATTCTCGTGCAGAATCTTCTGCCACGGCAACATTAGGCTGGTTTCTGAAGAAAGCATCAGCTATAGAAGAAATCCGTGTTGAGGCTGAGGTGGCATCTTCAAAAGCGCTAAATTTTCTGATGACGGTTACCCGACGTTCCGGCTCGGTAGATTTCGCCCAGGGCGATACCAAAGGAATTGGCATTTATTCTACTAATTTCGATGTTTTGCCATTTGCTCAGGGATTCTGTTTAAGGATCCTTAAAGATTAATCTTATGAAAAGGAAACTGTCTCTCATTTTACAGCTGATACTTTGGAATCCCAGAGCCATCTTGGTGAATCTGACCTGTAAGGGCCGAAGACAACCCAACAGTTTGATTGTGTACAAAGGGAATTACGCTTTAAGCACACATCGATCTGCTACAATCAACATAGAAAAAGGCAATCTGAACCTCAATCAGTTTATGAGGGTAAAAGAACCATTTTTTGGGATGCTGGAAATGCAGGAAAACGCCGTGATCAATGTAAAAGATCATTTTTCCATTCATACCGGCGGACATATTATTATGTTAAAAAATGCTGTGCTCAATCTGGGCTCCGGCTATATCAACAGAAATGTAAGAATACGCTGCTACGAAAAGATTTCTATAGGCGAGAATGTAGCCATTTCGGAAAACGTAACCATTTGGGATTCCGACGCCCATCAAATTATCGGGAGTACTAGCAGCACGACCAAACCCATAAACATCGGCAATCACGTATGGATCGGCAACAATGTCACTATCCTTAAAGGTGTGACCATTGGTGATGGTGCAGTGATCGCAGCCGGATCTGTGGTTAATAAAGATATTCCTGAAAATTGTCTTGCAGGCGGTGTGCCAGCAAAGATTATAAAAACAAATGTGAACTGGCAATAATGGAAAATACAAACAGCAGAACGAGCAACTCTGTGAGAAATATTTCTTTCGGTCTGGTGGCTCAGGTCATTCAGATGGTGCTTGGCTTTGTCTCCCGAACGGTCTTTATCAAATATCTCTCGGCAGAATATCTGGGTGTAAGCAGCCTGTTTTCGAATATTCTAATGATGCTCTCTCTGGCAGAACTGGGTATTGCGTCGGCATTTATTTACGAACTTTACAAACCACTTTCTGAGAAGAATCATGAGCAGATCGCGGTCATTCTGCGTTATTTTAAGAAAGCCTACTACACGGTCGGGATTTCTGTTTTTGTAACAGGATTGATCCTTATCCCTTTCTTAGACAGTATTATTGCAGAAAAACCCGTAACTATATCAGAAGATATCAGGATTATTTATTTGATGTACATCATCAGTACCTCATCGTCGTACTTCTTCTCCTACAAGACCGCGATGCTGGATGCAGATCAGAAGATATCGGTCTCCACAGCCAATAATATCAAGTTTTTAATTGGGCAGAACGTAATCCAGATTCTGATTTTGATTTTCACGCAAAATTTCCTGCTTTATCTTGGTGCTCAGATCGTTTCCCAGTTTCTGTCCAATATTTTTATTTCAAAAATTGTGGACCGGCAGTATGCCTTTCTGTTAGATTATAAAAATGTCAGGATAAAACCTAAAGTCCGTAGAAATATCATTACCAATGTCAAAGCCACATTTTTTACGAAAATCGGCGGCGTGCTGGTGAATGGGACAGACAATATTTTTATCAGTTCATTTGTAGGTCTGGCGCTGTTGGGAAAATATTCGAACTATGTATTGCTTTTTGGCTTGATCTCCAGTTTTCTGATGATCATTTTTGCCAATATCAAATCGTCTGTTGCACATTTTATTATTAATGAAAGTCTTGATAAGCAGAGGGAAATTTTTAGAACAATTAATTTTATGAATTTCATCTGTTTCGGATTTTCATCGCTTCTGATCTATTTCTGTATTAATGATTTTATTTCTCTTTGGATAGGGTCAGACTTTGTGATGCCCTCCTATATTCCCCTCATGCTTGCCGTCAATTTTTTTATGGTAGGGATGCAGAATGGTTTTTGGACTTTCAAAGTCTCGTACGGTTATTTCAAACAAGGGAGGTATATGGTGCTGGGAACTGCCGCAATCAATTTGGTACTTTCTTATTTTCTCGGAAAGGAATATGGTATTGCCGGGATCATCACCGCAACAGCTTTTGCCAGATTGGTGACCAATTTTTGGTATGACCCTTATATTGTTCTGAAAAACGGACTTAAACAAAATCCTCTAATTTATCTGGGCCGATTTCTCACCTATATATTGATTCTTGCACTTTCGGGAACCTCGGTTTATTTTATATTTAAGATGATTGAGGTCGAAATCTGGCTGCTGATATTACTTAAAATACTTGTCGTAATAATGCTAACGGTATTGTTTCTATTCATTATATTAGGTAGAAGTCCTGAGCTTAAAAATGCCCTTGTTTTCTTGAAAAGAGTTCCGGGCCTCAGCAAGGTTTTTGGTAAAAAATAATTTATGAAACTACTATATATCACAAACGGCATCAACGGAGCTGGCGGACTGGAAAGGGTACTGTCTGTAAAAGCATCTTACTTGGCAGAAGAACTGGGCTATGATGTTACGATTTTGGTACTTAACAACACACATCAAAATCTTTTTTATAAGTTTAGCCCCAAGATAAAATTTTTGTCTATTGATGTTCTAGGGCTTTCAGGATATTTAGCATCATACAGGAAAGGGATGCAGAAGATGATAGATGCGGTGAATCCGGATATTATCTCAGTGTGTGATGACGGTCTGAAGGGATTTCTCCTTCCTGCTATTATCCGTAGCGATGCCAAATGGATCTATGAGAGACACGTTTCCAAACTGGCAGAATCTCAGTCAGATGACCTTTTTATCAAAAAGATAGTGACCCGCTCAAAGTGGTTTGCGATGGACCGGCTGGCAGGTAAGTTTCAACGATTTATTGTACTGACGGAAGGAAACAGGAGAGAATGGACATCTCTGAGAAATGTAGAGGTGATCCCTAATCCTTTATCATTTTATCCGGCAGAGTCCTCCGCACTGAGAAGCAAAACAGTAATCTGTGTTGGTAAGATCTCTTACCAGAAAGGGCAGGACTTGCTGCTGAAAGCCTGGGAAAAGGTATATAAGAAATACCCCGACTGGAAGCTGCATTTATATGGCAAAGAAAATCTGAATGTTCTGGATACCAATCATCTTGTCAATAATGTTTCTTATTTTGCACCCGCTAAAGATATAGAGCAGAAATACCTGCACAGCGATATCTATGTGATGTCGTCCCGCTACGAAGGATTCGGAATGGTGCTGATCGAGGCAATGGCTTGCGGCATTCCCTGTGTATCTTTCGATTGCGACTATGGCCCGTCAGATATCATCTCTTCAGGAGTAGATGGCTTTATAGTACCAAAAGAAGACATTGATGCATTGGCAGAAAAGATTATAAAACTAATAGAAAATCCTGAAATGCTGGCAGATTTTGGAAGGCAGGCGAAAGAAAGCGTCTTAAAATATAAAACTGAATCTGTAGCAAAACAATGGGATTCTTTATTTAAAACAATACTAAGTGAGGATAATTATTAGTACAGATCAGATTTATCTGCACGGAGGTATAGAAAAAGTGCTTTCTACCAAAGCAAATTATTGGTCGAATCAGTCGGGCGTGGAGGTATATATCGTCACCACCGAGCAGAAGGGAAACACACCGTGTTATCCGATGGACAGCCGCGTTCATCTGATTGATCTTGGTATCAACTACAACCGTAGCAGATCCTACTTCTCCAAAGAAAATATGAAGAAGGCGATCAAACACTTCCGTGAACAGAAGAAGCTTTTCAGGCAACTGAAGCCTGATGCTATTATCTCGCCTAACTTTAATTTTGATCATTATTGGCTTCCCAATCTCAAAGCGGGGGCAAAGCTAATCAAAGAGATTCATGGGTCTCGGTATAAAGATCAGCATCTCAGAAAGAATGCCTCTTTCGCAAAGAAAATACAATTCCTTATTAGCGACTGGGCAGAATCCAGATACAGCCACATCGTGGTTCTCAATGAAGATGAGAAAGAATACATCCGAACAGGCAATGCGGAGGTGATTCCTAATCCTATAGAACTGCAGGCAATGCGGGCAGATCTTGATAATAAAAAAGTCATCGCTGCCGGACGGATCTCTCCAGTAAAAGGATTTGGTGAGATGATAGAATCTTGGGCATTAATTTATAAAAAAAATCCTGATTGGCAGCTGCATCTTTATGGTGACGATTATCTTGGTACGAAGGGAAAACTGGAATTGCAAATCAATAATTTGGGACTGAAAGATGCTGTTGTGTTTAAAGGCAGCGTTGATAATTTACCTAAAAAAATGGCTGATTACTCTTTGTATGCAATGACTTCAGAAACCGAATGTTTTCCAATGGTGCTGTTGGAAGCAATGTCAGTAGGACTTCCAATTGTCTCCTATGACTGTCCAAATGGACCACGAA
Organism: Bacteroidota bacterium; assembly: GCA_037033105.1. Taxonomy (GTDB): domain Bacteria; phylum Bacteroidota; class Bacteroidia; order Flavobacteriales; family Weeksellaceae; genus Epilithonimonas. Next base: position 69,246 of record JAZBLF010000006.1, on the reverse strand, counting down.
ATATTATAAAGGACGGCGAAGATGGTCTTTTGGTGCCCCATCATCGTACTGATCGGTTTGCAGAGGAAATGCTTAAGCTTATGAACAATGATTCTTTGCGAAAACAGCTTGGAACTGCGGCACAGAAAAATGCCGCAAGATTTTCGACGGATGAGATCATGAAAAAATGGCAAACTTTACTAAATTTACCCAATGTTTGATTTCATTCCTGTAAGTTCTTACACAACGCTGCAATACAATATCTTACTGTTGATTACAGTAGTCATATTGCTGCATGCTTTTTCTTACAATATAGAGGATCAGAAAAGTGTTTATTTTTTCAATATTCTGGGTATTATAGTAGCGGTACTCTACACACTTTATATCGGCCAGCGCCAGGTGAATTACAGATTTGGAGACACTGTCAATTATAATCAAGCTTATCAACTACTTGTAAACGGGAAGGATCTTAATATTACAAAGGATTACCTTTTTAACTATATGATGGTTGCCAGCAGCAAAGTGATGTCTGTACGATCTTTTTTTCAGATTGTAGATGTTCTTTACATTATACCCTGCGTCGTATTTTCAAAAAAATATTTTGGAAAATATTGGTTCTTTTCATTTTTTATGTTTTTGGCTTCATTTTCTTTCTGGTCCTATGGCGTCAACGGGCTTAGAAACGGGCTTGGAACTGCTGCCTTTATCTTGGGGCTTTGCTTTTACAGTCAGAAAATCTGGATGTACGGAATTTTTTTAGTCTCCTACTTTTTTCATGCATCTCTTGTCATTCCAATTGTGGCATTTGTTTTATCAGGGATTTACAAGAATCCTAAAATCTATATCTACATCTGGCTGGCATCCATCCCCCTGTCATTGGCGGGCGGAAGTGCATGGACCAATTTTTTTGCCTCTCTTGGCTTTGCCGAAGACAGGACCCAAGGTTACCTAACTGGTGGTGAGCAATATGCCGAACAATTTTCTCAAACCGGTTTCCGTTGGGACTTTTTACTGTACAGCTTTTCGGCGGTTTTTGCCGGATGGTATTACATATTCAAAAAAAATGTAACAGATTCTTTCTATATCCATCTTTTTGGAGCTTACTGCATCAGTAATGCTTTTTGGGTGCTGGTGATAGGCGCTGCCTTCAGCAACAGGTTTGCTTATCTGTCCTGGTTTATAATGCCTATCGTGATCATTTACCCGCTTTTTCGATACAAACTTATAGCTGATCAGTACAAGGCTATAGGACTGGTTATAGCTGCTTACTTTATGTTTACTTATCTTATGAATGTTATACTTGCTAAATAATGAAAAAAATTACAGTCTTTACGCCCACATACAACAGAGCCTACCTCTTGCATCAGCTGTACGAAAGTCTTTGCAGGCAAAAGTGTCAGGATTTCATCTGGATGGTTATAGACGATGGATCGTCTGATGGTACCAAAGCTTTAATTGAGAATTGGATAGCCGAAAGTAAAGTTGAAATCGTCTACCACCTTCAGGAAAATCAAGGCATGGTTGCAGCTCATAATACTGCGCATCACCTTATGACCACAGAATTGTGTGTGTGCATCGATTCAGACGATCAGTTAGCGGACAGCGCAATAGAAACCATACTCGACCTTTGGAAAAAATACGGTTATGAGGATTGTGCAGGGATGGTGGGTCTGGATGCCTATACCAATGGCCAAATTGTCGGGACAAAGCTTCCGGACATAACAGAATGCAGATTTTCTGAACTTTACACCAAATACAAAATCAGTGGTGATAAGAAGTTTGTTCACAACAGAAAAGTATTTAACCAATATCTCCCTTATCCGAGGTTCGGCAATGAAAAGTTTCCTGTTACCAGTTATTTGTACCTGTACATAGAGCAAAAGCACAAACTATTGGTGTTTAATGAAGTGTTTTGTATCGTACAGTATATGGAAGACGGCCTTTCAAATAATCTCATAAAACAGTACAAAGAAAGTCCGGAATCCTTCGCATTTTACAGAATTGCGAAAATGAAATTTGCCCTCAACTATAAAGAGAAGTTTCAAAATGCAATACATTATGTTTCTTCTAAATTGTTGGGGAACCGGCATAATATCCTTAAAGATTCTCCTGCGAAGTTGACAACACTATTAGCATATCCATTTGGACTGTTGCTATTTTTGTACATCAAAAATACAAGCAAAACTGCAGTAAATAAAACTCTAAATAAAAAATAAATGAAGGCGATTATTGTTCCGGGTATTACGGATATGAATAAAGGTGACCAGGCATTGGTGTGGGAAAGTTACAGACTGGTGAAAGATACAGGTTTGTACAAAGATATTTATATCCTAAATTCAGGAGATACAGAAGAGGAGAAGAGAAATCTAAGCCAACAGACGCAACAAAGAGGTTTCCCTATTCTGGAAAACATTCTAAAGCACCCGAGAAGGGGCAAGCACAATAATCAGGAACACATAAAAGAATCAAAGTGGGAACTTGCGAAGCAAATCAAAAATGCTGCTTTGGATTTTATGAGTACATGGTTTTTGATTCTAATAGCCAATAAGCCGGGTCTTGTGAAAATTTTCTACAATGAAACCACACAAAAAACAGTTACTAATTTCAGAGAGTCCGATGCTATATTTGTAAAAGGTGGAGGCTTTATTCACGCTTATGGGGAGAAGACTGCGCCGTACCTGATGTGGTATTTTCTATTTTACGTGAGGCTGGCAAAAAAAATGGGTAAAAAAGTGATATTCTTCCCCAATTCCTATGGGCCATTCAAAGGTTACACGGTAAAATCTCAGGTTAAAAGCGTCTTTGATAAATTAGATTTAATATATGCAAGAGAAAAAGTCTCGGCAGTGGCCATCTCTGAACTGTTGGAAAAACAGATTCCTGTAGAGATGGATTTAGGTTTTTTTCTACAAAAAGGTTCTGATACAAAAGCTCTTGCAATTTTAAAAAAATATAGTCTTTCCCCAGAAGACAAAATAATTGGCGTTACCGTGAGACCATGGAGATTCCCGGGCCAGGAAAATCCCGTGAAACTATACGAAAATTATATCGAATCTGTTTATCTTGTTGCAAAGCATGCCGTAGAAAAAGGTTACAAAATTGCGTTGTGCAATCAGTCTATTGGTCCCAATTCTCACGAGGACGACAGAAATGCCATCAAAGACCTTTTGAAAAAATTTGATAACAATGATCAGGTTGTCTGGATTAACGAAAATTTGGATTGTGACGATCTGAAATCCATATACTCTTATTTCTCGGTATTTATAGGGACACGTTTTCATTCTGTCATATTTTCCTTAACCTCACTCGTACCGTCAATAGCCATCGGGTATGGTGGAAACAAAGCGAAGGGTATTATGGGCGATTTCAATTTTGATGACTTCGTTGTTCAAATCGAGGATGTAACACCACATACCTTGGTGAAAATGTTTGATGAAATCATAGAAAACTACGATGTAAATAAGGAGAAAATCAGCGAATATCTTTATAAAATTGAAATGAGCAGAAACAGGATGAAATCCGACATTATAAACCTTTACCAATCGTGAAAAAATTGTTTAGAGTATCGACGGTTCCAATGTCCTTGAATATTCTTTTAAAAGGACAACTGAGATATCTCAATCAGTATTTTGATCTTGTAGCGGTTTCTGGAGAAGGAGAGGATTTGGATGAAGTAAAAAATAGAGAAGGCGTAAAAGTTTATCCAATTGAGATTCAACGTCAGATTTCACCACTTAAGGATTTAATATCACTGATCAAACTTTATAATTATCTCCGAAAAGAGAAACCGGAAATTATACATTCAATCACGCCTAAAGCTGGATTATTATCTATGGTTGCAGGGAAGTTGGCTGGTGTTCCCATCAGAATCCATACTTTTACGGGACTTGTATTTCCCTACAAAACCGGGATATTTCAGAAATTGCTGATTTCTATGGATAAATTGCTTTGCCATTGTGCAACCAATATCTATCCGGAAGGACAAGGAGTGAAGGCAGATTTAAAATTGTTTAAAATCACTGGAAAGCCACTAAATATTATTGGAAATGGAAATGTGAACGGGATCGATACCGCGCACTTCAGCCCTGATTTCTATTCCGTGGCAGAAAAAGCACAGCTGAGGAGTGAACTCAAAATAGAGGCGTCTGATTTTGTCTTCGTATTCGTAGGAAGACTGGTCAAAGATAAAGGCATCAACGAACTCGTGTCTGCATTTGTGAAAGTGCAAGCCAGCAGTTCAAAAAAGCTGAAACTAATCCTGGTCGGGTCTCTGGAGCAGGATTTGGATCCTCTCGCGCCGGATGTACTGCAAACTATCGGTTCAAACCCAGATATTATTTCCCTGGGTTTTCAGAAAGATGTGCGCCCTTACTTCGCCATCGGTGATGCTCTGGTCTTTCCCAGTTACCGTGAAGGATTTCCTAATGTTGTACTGCAGGCGCTGTCAATGGGCATTCCGGCATTGGTTTCAGATATCAATGGCTGCAATGAGATTGTGCAAAATGGCTATAATGGCTCGATTTTCCCAGCAAAAGACGAGATTGCACTTCAGAAATCGATGCAGCAAATATTGACAGATCATTTTTATGAAACCGTTAAAGCCAATTCCAGAAGCAGTATTATGAAATATGAACAGCAAGTGATCTGGAATCTGCTAAAAGAAAATTATGACAATCTCTTAAAACAGCACGGTTTATAACTTTCAATTGTATCTGTAACATATCATCCTATATTACAGTACCTCTATTTATTTTCTTGAAATATACCTGCATTTTAAAAAAAAAAAGCAGCAATGTGTTTTAAATCATATTCTTTGCAAATGGCACAAGGTTTGTAAAAATTCGATTATATATAATTATAAACGAAAAATTTAGCAATATGAAAAAATTAATTTTTGGAGCATCGGTTTTAGTAGCAGGATTATTCTCTACAGCAAATGCTCAGATACAGGAAGGGAACTGGATGGTAGGAAGCAGCTTGGTGACAAGTAACTTCGGCCTGAACACCGGAGCTGGTTATGATTTTTCTATCCAGCCAAAAGCAGCCTATTTCATTAAAGATAATGTAGCATTAGGAGGATATGTTAACTTAGGTTTTGCTAAGCCAGGTAAAGGTGAAGCAACTCAGTTTAATTATGCCGTGGGCGCATTAGGAAGATATTTCATCTCACCAGGTGAAGCCGGCGTTGATAATCTTTTAAATCACGGACGTTTCTTCTTCGAAGGTAACCTAGGTGTTGGTGGTACTTCTGTAGAAAACGGAATTTCCACAAACGGACTGGATTTCGGAGTTGGCCCTGGATACTCTTATTTCATCACACCGAACATTGGTGTAGAAGGATTGGTAAAATATAATGGTGTTACAGGTTTCGGTAATGAGGGATTGACTTCCAAAATTACTTTCAACGTTGGTTTCAGCATCTATTTACCAAGCGGACAGGCTAAAAGAATTGCTAACGAAGCAAAATAAAACGCTTACCCTATACAATAAAACCGGCTTTTGTCGGTTTTTTTTGTTAATTATACATTATGGAATATCTACACACCGTTTACGCCGTCTTACAAAGATGGTACGTCAGTTTCGCAGAAGTCACGCCAAGACTTATAGTGGGAATCGTTGTTTTTCTGTTTTTCTTGATGACAAGCACTTATCTAAGTCGCTGGTCTGTAAAGCTTTTTCACAAGTTTTTCCCGAAAACAAAAAATGAATCGGTAGTCACTCTAATCTCTGTCTTCAAGTTTCTCATCATTCTGATGGGCACCTTCATTGCCCTCGAGATTATGGGATTCAGCGGGTTTTTCATCAAGTTTTTAGGAAGTTTGGGTGTTGCCGGTGTGATTGCCGGAGTAGCACTCAAAGATTTGGTCTCCAGTATGTTTTCCGGGATGTTGGTAAGCGTGGATAAGGCCTTTAAAATTGGAGATTATGTAACAATCGGTGCCAACTCAGGAACCGTTCAGGATATCGGATTGCTGACGACCAAACTGATTACGGATGATGGTAAAAAGGTGTACATTCCCAACCAGATTATTTTTAATGCGCCTTTTTTCAATATCACGGCCTCGCCGCAGCGCAGGATATTTCTGGATTTTGAACTGCCTATTGGCGAGGATATCACTAAAGCTAAAACCGTCATTCTGGATACAATCACACATCTGGAACACGTAGACAAGACCGACACTGCCGACGTTCTGTTTACTAATATCAAACAGGGCGTTTACAATATTCAGATCAAATTCTGGCTGGAGGAAGGCAATGACTTTGGCAAGATCAAAAGTGATGCGATAATGAAGATAAATGACAGGCTGGTTTCTGAAGGCATCAATCTCACAGCACCTACAAGCATCAATGTGATGCAGCCACCGTCGCAGCCAGATAAAATCTAAAATCAAAAAAAAGAGAAGCCACACGGTTTCTCTTTTTGATAATTTTATTTTTCTAACTTCTAACTTCTAACTTCTAACTTCTGAATCTGAAGATCTCATCAATCCACTTCATACTCCAGTTTGATGGTGATGCTGGCTTCCTTATCTTTTGAGGTCGTATTATAAGTGCCGCCGTACGAATAGTCTTCGTTGGAATTGGGTGCTGTAATCTGGATGACGCCCATCGTGGCTTTTTTGAGATTTCCGAGATCGCTTCCTGCATTTTCAGCAATTTTTTCCGCACGCTCTTTCGCATCTTTTGTAGCGCTGGCAATCATTTCCTGCTTTACGTCGGATAGTTTTGTGTAGAAATACTGTGGCGAGGACGAGGTAAACTCGATGCCGCGATTGATGATTTCTGTAATATTTCTGGAAATATTTTCAATCTTGGACACCTCTTTGGATTTGATGGAAACACTTTGGGTCAGATTATAACCGGCAAATTCACCCTGCTGATAGGTTCCGCTGGCATCTGTAAAACTTCTGAACTGTTTCTGAATGTCAACCGCTGAAAAGATCATTTCGCTTTCCTTCACGCCTTTGGATTTCAGATAATCGTAAATCACCTTGCGGTCTGTGGCCAGATCGTCGTAAGCGGTTTTCAGCTCGATACTGTTTTTGGAAAAACTGCCGGACCACGAGATAAGGTCGGACGTAAACGTTTTGGAGCCAAGTCCTGTCACCGAAACCGTATTCTCAGATTTGTTTCTGTTTTTAATTGCATTTCCCAAGAAAGCTGCCGCTATAATAAAACCGAGCGCAGCAATAGCAACTGCAATGTATGTCCGCATAGATTTGATTTGTTTAATGCTGTGCATCAAATGCAGTACCAAATTTTAAGATTTTATTAACATTTAAAATGTTATAATTTATTCCGTGTCCAGTTCTCCAACTTTTGATGCAATTGCTTGTTTTCTAGAGTGATAATGGCTTAATTTCTTTTTCGAATTCCAGACTTACACCTTTCATTTCGCCGGGCATTGGTGGGATTGTTTTGGTGAGTTTTATTTTGATGAATGTGATTTTGGGAAACTGATTTTCGATTTTATTAATGATTCTCCCGATGACGTGTTCCAGAAGCTGAGAGCGGATCGCCATTTCCTGGTGAACGATCTCATTGATCTCCGCATAATTGATCGTATCAGCAAGGTCATCTGACTGCGAGGCTTTTTCCAGATCGGAGTGGACTTCAAGATTTACGACATAGTGATTTCCAATAATGGCTTCTTCCTGCAAAACACCGTGGTAAGCGTAGATCTTTATGTCTTCGAGGATTATTTTTGATTTCATATATTCTCTAAAATATAAGATAAGTCAATCTTAGAAAACATCTTTGAGTGGATATTAAGAATTGATATATCATCACTAATATTAAAATATAAATTTAGGTCGTAAAATAAAAAGTCTGTAAATAAGCTCTCTTTAATCACACAGTTTACTTTTTCATCAATAATGAAGTTATATTGAGCTTTTAAATCATCAACATCATTATCTTCCTGAACCAAAACCAGCCTTATATTGGTATTGTCCAAATTATAAAACTCATTTGAAATCGCACTTAAATTAGCAAAGTACTGGTTTTTAACTTCTATTGGAAGCTTATTAAATGGTAAAATTAATTTTTCAAGGTTTCCTAAATCTACTGTCTTTTCAATCTTTTCTAAATGCCTCACTGTGTTTTTATTTAATACTCTTCGAAAGTTCCAGCATTGCTTCGATCGGTTTCAGAGCTTTCAGTCGGATATCTTCGTCCATTGTGATCTCGGGAAGTTCATATTTCATACACAGATAGAGCTTTTCCAGCGTATTTCGTTTCATATAGAAACACTCGGAACAGTTGCAGCTTTCGTCGAAAACCAAAGCAGGAATCAGTTCTTTGTGCGGCGCACGTTTTCTCATTTCGTGAAGGATTCCTTCTTCTGTAGCAACAATAAACTGCTGACAGTCATCCTGTTCTACATAATTAAGAAGCGCAGAAGTGGAGCCGATAAAGTGTGCAAGATCCAGAACGGGCGTTTCGCTTTCGGGATGTGCGATGAGTTTTGCATTTGGATGATCTGCCATTTGTTGCGCGATTCTTTCCATAGAAAACGCCTCGTGCACGATGCAGCTGCCGTCCCAAAGGATCATATCGCGGCCAGTTTTTTTGCTGAGGTAACGGCCAAGATTCTTGTCCGGAGCAAAGATAATCGGTCGGTCTTTTGGCAAAGCTTCGATAATTTGCTCTGCGTTGGAGCTCGTTACGATAATGTCTGACGCCGCCTTGGTTTCTGCATTGCAGTTGATGTACGTGGCAACAATGGCGTTGGGATATTGCTCTCGCATTTTGTTGAGGCCTTCTGCAGAACAGCCGTCAGCGAGAGAGCAGCCAGCCAATGTATCGGGAAGAACTACTTTTTTTGACGGATTAAGGATTTTTGCTGCTTCTGCCATAAAGTGAACGCCGCAGAAAGCGATCATATCGGCATCTGTTTCCTTTGCCTGTCTTGCCAATTGCAGAGAATCGCCAAGGAAATCGGCGATATCCTGAATTGAACCCGGCTGATAATAATGCGCAAGAATGACGGCATTTTTTTCTTTTTTAAGATCCAAAATCGCCTGCACCAAAGCATCTCCGGTTGGGATTGCAAAATCTTTGAGATCCAGAAAGCCTCTTACAGGCATGTTATTTATCGCAGTATCTAATGTGTTTTTCATTTTTTAATTAACTTTTTAATCGTTTATAAAGTTATTAATAATTTTCTCGACTTCCGCTTTCGCCGTATCCAGATCTGTATTGATGATGATTTTGTCGAAGTGCTTCTGATAGGTCATTTCTTCACCTGCTTTTTCGACTCTTGTTTTGATGGTTTCTGCGCAGTCTGTATTTCGTTTGATCAGTCTCTGTTCCAGTTCTGCGATGCTTGGCGGCATTACGAAGATGGATAGCGCTTTTTCTCCGAAGATTTCTTTCAGCTTGATTCCACCTTTGACGTCTACATCGAAGATGACGACTTTTCCTTCTTTCCAGATTCTCTCGACTTCAGATTTCAGGGTTCCGTAGTATTTGTCGGTGTAGACTTCTTCATATTCTACAAAACCATCTTCCGAGATTTTGTTGCGGAATTCTTCCGGCGTCAGGAAATAATAATCTTCCGAGTGTTTCTCGTCGCCCCGCGGTTCTCTTGTGGTTGCAGAGATTGAGAAACAGAGTTCTGATACCACAGATAAGCCGTGTTTCACCAAAGTTGTTTTCCCACTTCCGGATGGTGCGGAGAATATGATGACTTTTTGTTTCAAAATATTGAGTTTTGAGTTTTTATGTTTAAAGTTAAACCTTCGTGATGACTGAGATTTAAAATTCTATGTTAAATTCTTTTCTGATATATTTTAAAATATCTACAAAATAATTGAGTTCGTCGATCTCTGGATAATGCTTTAAGTAAGATTCAGGATTGCTGTAATCAAATTCGTTTTGCTGTTTGCCGGATTGGTATTTCACTAAATATCCGGTTCCGTCTAAAACGCCTGTTAATTTCTCACTAATTAAAAATGCTTTTTCATCTTCATCAAAAATAACTTTCCTATCACTTGTTTTTTTATATTGAAAAGATTCTTCTTTTGGAAGAAATTTTATATTTCTTGCTTGAAAATTTACAAAGATTTCTTCCAAAGATTTTTCAGATTTCAGAACTGTAAGTTTTGGTTTTACCCTTTCAAACTCATCTTTGCTGATTTCTTTAGGCAAAAACCATTGGATCAATTCTGCCTTCCAGATTTTATCTTCCTTGTAAATTCTGAAAATATGTCCGCTGTTTGTAATTCCTCTGTCTTTATAAATTCTCATTTCAAATTCCTTCAATTTATAAGGAATATTTGCAAGCTGATCTACATTTTGTGATTTCAAAAATGTAATCAAGAACAGAAAAGAAAATACAGATAACAAACGCATATTGAATGTGTCTTTCCTATGGAACTCTTTGTTTATTTACTAATGATTTTCTACAAACATACAATTCCTTTGGAACTTTGAACTCAGAACATTAAATTAAAGAACATTTAGTGTTTGCTCTTTAATTTTCTCCAGATCATCCTTCATTTCAACTACCAATTTCTGGATTTCAGAATGATTGGCTTTTGATCCTAAAGTATTGATTTCACGTCCCATTTCCTGAGCAATGAAACCTAGTTTTTTTCCGTTGAAATCTTCATTACGCATTACTTCGAGGTAATATTTGATATGTTGGGAAAGGCGAACTTTCTCTTCAGAAATATCCAGTTTCTCCACAAAATAAACCATTTCCTGGTAGTATCTTGTCTCGTCTATATTCTCAAAGTTCTTTAATGCAGACTGGTAACGGTCTTTGATGGGCTGGATTCTTTCGTCTTCATATTGTCCTACTTTATTCAGATTGTTCTCAATATTCTGAACGATTTTCTCGATCTCTTCAGCCAGATTATTTCCCTCGGTCTGACGGAATTCTATGAATTTTGCAACGGACTCCTGCACTACAGAGAGAAGGGATTTCCACTCGCTGTCTTCCAGTTCAGAATTTTTGGTGGAGAGTACGTCCGGCATTCTTACCGCCATTTTCAGGTATTCGAATTCCGGAGCGTCAGAAGCTACGGCTCTCAGCTGATCCATATATTTTTTGACAATGTCGTGGTTGATTTTGACCTCGCTGCTGTCATCCAGGCTTTCACAATTGATGTAGCAGTCTACCTTGCCACGAAGGATTTTATCATTGAGCAGTTTCCTGATTTCAAATTCTTTTTCTTTGTATCTGAGTGGCGTTTTGACGTTGAGGTCAAAGTTTTTGCTGTTCAGAGATTTGATGTCTACGGTTATTTTTGTTCCTTCATAAACAGTTTCGGCTCTCCCAAAACCTGTCATAGATAATATCATATTCCATATTTAAGACTACAAATATAAGGTTTTCATTGATTTGGAGCGGTGCTTCAATTATAACAATGCATTTAGCAAAAATTTATCGCAAAGACGCAAATAATTTATTTTCATGACGCTTCAAAGTCGCCAAGTTTTATCGTCGATGAGATTTAAAGATTATTTACAATTCTTTTAATGCCATTCTTATAAAAATCGGTTCTGAAATTCATTAGTAATTCTAATCTACATCCAGTCATTTTCAGATATGTAAGGATTTGTGCTTTATGAATATCGTTCAAATTATCAACTGTTTTGATTTCCAGTATTAATTTGTCTTCTACAATCAAATCAATTTTATAAGCATTATTGATTATTAAATCATCATAAATAATTGATAATGATTTTTGTTTTTCAACTTTTAATCCGAATTTTTTGATGTCGTGAAAAAGACATTCCTCGTAGACGTTTTCAAACAATCCTGCACCAAGCTTTTTGTATATTTTAAATCCTAAATCAACAACAATTTTTGCTAATTCATTTTCGTCCATTGTGTGTTATTTTATCTAAGATAATCTTTCTTTGCGGCTTTTTTCCGGTAATACTTAAAAATTTTCGCGACTTTGCGATAAATTATAAGTTTAAATTTTAACATTATACTCTTCAATATTCTTGGTATTAGAAATTTGAATTTCCTATTTTTGCAACATATGAAAAGATGGTATCTCTACCCCTTTTCCCTGGGTTATCATCTCGGCACTTCTGTCAGAAACCGGATGTATGATTGGGGATTATTTTCTTCTTCGAAATTCCGGACGCCCATTATAGGCGTGGGAAATCTGTCGGTTGGCGGCAGCGGAAAATCGCCAATGGTTATGTATTTGGCAGAATATCTTTCCAAATATTACAGAACGGGCGTTTTGTCCCGCGGTTACGGCAGGATTACCAAAGGCTACAGCATTGTCAACTACGACAGCAACTATAAACTGGTTGGTGATGAGCCCATGCAGTTGTTTGAGCGTTTCAGAAACCGTTTCGTCATCGGTGTATGCGAAGACCGCGTGTTTGGAGCCAAGAAATTGATAGAAGATATGGATCTGGAAGTTCTCCTTCTGGACGACAGCTATCAGCACCGCGCCATCAATCCGGGGATGAATCTTCTTTTGACCGATTATAATGATCCTTATTTTAAAGATTTCATCCTGCCTGCGGGAGATCTTCGCGAAAGCCGTCAAGGGATGAGCAGAGCCAATATTATTATGGTGACCAAATGTCCCGATGATTTGACAGAAGAAAAAAAGCAATACTACATTTCCAGGATAAGACCGCAGCACTATCAGAAAGTCTTCTTTTCGGCGATTTCATATGATGAGAATATTATCGGAATCGACAGTATGATGCCGGTAAAAAATCTGGATTATTATGACGTTTTGTTGATTACGGGCATTGCAAATCCGTCTCAGCTGTTGAAGGAGATTGCCAAATACAACAAAAAAGTTAAGCATCTGCAGTATAAAGACCATCATAATTTCACGGATGATGATATTAAGAAAATAGCAGCTGAATATAAAAAACTTGGTGAATACAAAGTCATCCTGACCACCGAAAAAGATTATGTGCGCCTGAAATCTTTTGATTATCTTCGGAATAAGATTTTTTACTGGCCCATCAATGTAGAAATTGACAAACGTGAAGAGTTTAACCAGATCATTCAAAATTATGTTAGAAAAGTATAAAGAAACAGCGGAATTTATCAAGAGTATTATTGGGGAAACACCTGATTTTGCGATTGTTTTGGGTTCCGGTTTAGGGAAACTTCAGCACGAGGTGGAGGCTATTCACACGTTAGATTATAAAGATATTCCGAATTTCCCTCAGACCACAGTGGTTGGTCACGGTGGAAAGCTCATTTACGGCATGCTGGAAGGCAAAAAAGTTTTGATGATGAGCGGCCGTTTTCATTATTATGAAGGTCATTCGATTGAGACTGTTACCTTTCCGTTCAGGGTTTTTCATTTATTGGGAATTAAAAATCTGATTCTGTCTAATGCTTGCGGCGGCGTGAATCCCAACTTCAAAGTGGCTGATATTATGATTGTCACAGATCACATTAATATGTTGCCGGAACATCCATTACGAGGGAAAAATATCGACGAATTCGGGCCGCGTTTTGTGGATATGAGTGAGCCTTACAACCGAAAAATGATTGCGCTGGCTAAGTCAATTGCTGCAGAAGAAAATATTGATGTCAAAGAAGGTGTTTACGTGGCTTTATCCGGACCAACTTTCGAAACACCGGCTGAATACGGAATGATAAAGGCCATTGGTGGCGACGCTGTCGGGATGAGCACTGTTCCGGAAGTTATTGTTGCAAAACATCAGGGAATGGATTGTTTCTGTTTATCAATTATTACAGATCTTGGCGGACCGGATATTGCCTTTGCAGTTTCTCACGAGGAAGTTCTGGAAGCGGCGAATAAAGCAATGCCGAATGTAATTAAGCTTGTAAAAGGTTTGGTGAAGAATTACTAAACTTCATTTATATAAATTATAAAGACAGCTTTTTCGGCTGTCTTTTTTTGTTTGATTATTTCTTTTTTTTCTTTGATGTCACACTGTCTTTTTTTGGCATTTTTGCAGCGGAATCAATTTGCATCAATGGTTCTCCCATTTTGAAGTTGTTATTTTCCTGTATCGAATCTTCGTTGATTACTAAGACTCCCGTTGTAGCAACACAACTTTCTTTTTCTTTTGCACAACTTGTCAGAAATAATATTAACGAAAATAATGTCAACAAAATTCTATTATTCTGAAAACTTGCAGGAATGTATCTGAAAAATTTCTCTTTCAACCTTGAGGTTTTTAAGTCTTCATTATCTAACTGATGATTGTAAAATCTGCCGCAAACGCTTTCATCTGATTTTTCAGTAATGATTTGGTGGATTTCTAATGTGTTCTTTTCTGTAAAATCGATGACGCATTTGGAGCAGACAGAACAGAATCTGCCTTTTTCTTCGGGATTCATTTCGTTCCAGTTTTCTGCGCAGGGATTTGGAATGTAGATATTTTTCATCTTTTTCAGTTTGGAGTTAGTGAATTAGAAAACCGTTCCAAAATTTGAAACGGTTTTCTTTCTGATTTTATTTTGGGAAATATAATTTTTAATATCAATTCGATTTGAAAAACCAAACTTCTAAATTATACTGAAACCCGCAGCCCGACTTGAGTGGAGCTCTTTTTGGCATTGCGAGTGCAGAAAATTTCTATTATAAATCCCCGTCGATCGCAATGACAAAAAAGCGGGAACGGAAGGCGGAAATAGCTGCCCAAATTATAATGCAAAAAAAAATCCGCCCAAAAAATTTGAACGGATTTGATATTTATGTTAAAAAATTCTTAGCTGGCAAGAACTTCTTTTACTTTATTAGCAGCTTCTTCCAAAGTAATTGCGGAGTGAACAGGAAGTCCAGACTCGTCAATTAGTTTTTTAGCTTCTACAGCGTTGGTTCCCTGCAATCTTACGATCAACGGAACTGGAAGGCTTCCCATCGCGTGGTAAGCGTCTACAACACCTTGTGCCACTCTGTCGCATCTTACAATTCCTCCAAAGATGTTGATCAGGATTGCTTTTACGTTCGGGTCTCTCAGGATGATTCCGAAAGCAGTCTGAACTCTCTGTGCATCGGCTGTTCCACCAACGTCCAAGAAGTTTGCCGGATTTCCGCCGGATAATTTGATGATATCCATAGTCGCCATTGCAAGACCGGCTCCGTTTACCATACAAGCCACGTTTCCGTCCAACTTTACGAAGTTAAGACCAGCTTCGCCAGCTTCTACGTCCAATGGATCTTCTTCTCTTGTGTCTCTCAATTCAGCAAGGTCTTTGTGACGGAACAATGAGTTGTCGTCCAAAGTTACTTTTGCATCTACAGCGATAATTTTGTTATCAGAAGTTTTCAGAACCGGGTTGATCTCAAAAAGAGAAGCATCGATTCCGATGTAAGCGTTGTAAAGAGACGTGATAAATTTTGTGAATTCTTTGAAAGCATTCCCTTCAAGACCTAGTCCGAAAGCAATTTTTCTAGCCTGGAAACCTTGCAATCCGTAAGCCGCATCGATCACTTCTTTGTGGATCAAGTGTGGTGTTACTTCTGCAACATGCTCGATGTCCATCCCACCTTCTGTAGAATAAACGATCGTGTTTTTCCCCAAAGCTCTGTCCAGAAGTATAGAAACGTAAAATTCTTTAGTTTCTGTCTCTCCCGGATAATATACATCTTCAGCTACCAAAACAGAGTGTACTTTTTTACCTTCAGCAGAAGTCTGAGGGGTAATCAATTGCATTCCGATGATGTTGCCGGCGTTTTCTTTCAGTTTGTCCATATTCGGAGAAAACTTTACACCGCCGCCTTTTCCTCTACCACCAGCGTGGATCTGAGCTTTTACCACCCAAGCCTGCGCTCCTGTTTCAGCAGTAAGTTTTTCGGCAGCCGCAACTGCTTCGTCCACATTGTTTGCAACAAAACCACGCTGGATATTAACCCCGTATTTTGCTAAAATCTCTTTTGATTGATACTCGTGAAGATTCATAATATATTATTGATTAATTTTAAATTTTATAAGATTCACAAATTTAAGAAAAAGTGTCGAATTACATGATATAAATGTCTGATTGAAATCAGTTTTCATTATTATCCGAGTGTGTCCCTCGCCAGCGCTTAGTTCCAGCCGCCCGGGTCGCTACGTCCGCTGCAATTCCTCATTCCTTGGCTTCTGCCAATGTGTATTCCGGGATTTCCACTACCATCGCTCACACAGCTTCGGTTTTCAGTAGTTCCTTCCGACTTCTTTACAAAGTTCCAGATATTTTTTTGGCATATTGGAAGAGCCAAATCCAGTCTCATAATACTCATCCGAATGTGGAATGTAGATGCTGTATTTCTTACTGAATGGAAATATCGGAATGAAAAACAATTCGAAATAATTTTTATAAACCGATACAATAGCATTTGCCATAAAGCCTTTTTTCAGGACTTTACGGTCTTCTTTTCCTACGAGTTTGGTTTTGATTACGAAGATGAAGAACATTTAGATTAATTAAAATTATTAAACCACATAGACACATAGAAAAAGCAAGATGCTTGATTTGAAAAGGATAAAATAGAAGCAAGTTTCCAACTAGTTTACCTAAAAAATTGCAAAAACTCTGTGTCTATGTGGTGTATGTCTTTTTCATTTAAAACTTAACCTTAGCAAAATACCAGATCAACATTCCCCAGCTGATGATCATAAACAATCCGCCGAGTGGTGTAATTGGTCCGAGGAATTTCAAATTAACGCCCCAGACATCCTGAAAAGCCAGACAGTAAATGCTCACAGAAAATATAAAAGTTCCCGCAATCATCAAGATAGGAATCCATTTCTCAGAAGTCGTTTCGAATTTCAAGATATAACCTACAATCAAAAGGAAAAACGCTGCGTACATCTGATAACGAACACCCGTTTCAAAGCTTTCGAGTCTTTCTATTGATAATATTTTTTTGAAGGCGTGCGCGCCAAATGCACCAAGCACTACGGATAGCAAACCGTAGATTCCGCCGATAATTAAAGTAATGTTTTTCATAAATTATAATTCTCCTTTTTGATTTAAAATAATAAGTTTACCTGCAATCGTCAGCAATCCTAAGATGATGAACAACCATGAAAACCGTTTGGAGGAGGCAAATCCCGGATTGTCTGTGGTTTTCAAAAATATTCCGAAAATCAACATAAATATAGATAGTGCGAGTCCAAACATAATTATTTATTTCTCAATTTTTCCAATTCCGAAATTACCTCGTGGTGGCTCACCGTTTTGTCTTTGAAATAAGTTACAAAATGCTGTTTTTCCTCTTCCGTCGCACCAAATTGATTCAGAATATTGAAAAGGTGCATTTTCATATGGCCTTTCTGGATTCCAGTAGTCACCAAAGAACGAAGCGCTCCAAAATTCTGCGCTAATCCGGAAACTGCCAAAATACTCATCAGTTCCTGAGCAGAAGGTTTTCCAAGCAATGCCAAAGAAAATTTGACCAATGGATGAAGATTCGTCAATCCGCCAACCACGCCAACAGAAATTGGCAAGTCAATCCAAAATCTGAAAATTCCGTTATCTGTGGTGCAATGCGTCAATGAAGAATATTTTCCGTTTCTCGCAGCATAAGCGTGTGCACAAGCTTCCGTCGCCCGGAAATCATTTCCTGTTGCGATCACCACAGCATCAACACCATTCATAATCCCTTTGTTGTGCGTGGTCGCTCTGTAAGGTTCGATTTCGGCAATTGTCACCGCACGTTTGAATTTCCACGCAAATTCCTCATTAGAAATCCCGCTGTCGTCTTTCAAATCTTCAATTTTGCAGGAAACTTCGGCTCTTACAATGCAATCCGGCGTGTAATTGGAAAGGATATTCATCACGATTTGCAGCGAATCTTTTTCTTCCTGAGAGAAACTTTCTTCATTCGCAACTTCCTCCTTCAAAGTTTTTCCGAATTGTTCCAGACAAGAATTAATGAAGTTCGCGCCCATAGAATCTACGGTATCAAAACTCGCTTTCAGCTGGAAATAATCTTCCAGTTCCGAGGTTTTATCGATGAGTTTGATATTCAGAATTCCGCCACCACGGTTGCGCATATTTTTGGTAATGTCTTCCGTCGCTTCCAGTAATTTTTTCTTCAGTTTGAAATTGAAAAAATGCAAAAGTTTATGAGCCTCGGTTTTGAAGATAAAATGCGTGTGGCCCAGTTTTTCTGTATTGATAATCGTTGTTTTGAAACCACCTTTGTCAATCCAGAATTTTGCCGCTTTTGAAGCTGCTGCCACCACAGAACTTTCTTCAACCGCCATTGGAAGTGCCAATAATTTCCCGTCGATCAGGAAGTTTGGAGCAATTCCGTAAGGCATATAAAAATTGGAAATCGTGTTTTCAGAAAATTCGTCGTGCATCTTTTGCAAAGGTGCATCGTGGTTCCAATATTGCTGCAGAATCTGCTCGTAACTTCTGTCGTTACTCAGATATTCGCTGATTAGCCAATCGATTTTTCTTTGTTTGGAAAGTTTTGAAAATCCTTCAACAGGTTGATGGTTCATAATTAATGATTGATAATTAATAAATGATAATTGATTTTGAATAATTTAAAACTGAAATCGTTTCTTGAATTAATAAAATCATTATGAGATTTAATGTTCGTAAAGATAAGGATTTTGGGAGATTGTGATGGGATTGGTTTGTATATTTGTGAAGTACTTTGAATTTTAAAACTCCACTTTATATGAATAAGTTTTTTACAATAATATTATTTTCTTTTTTGTCGAATTCGCTTCTCTCTCAAAATCTCAATTTTGATTCTATTAAAAAAAATGTACAAGATGAAAGTTCTAATTTCTTTTATGAAAAGCTGATGTACAAATTTAAGTTTGATCCAACTTCTTTATCTGATGAAGAATTGCAAAATTTGTATTATGGTAAATACTATTCCAAATATAATGCAATGGAATTAGACTTTGATTATTTGGATTGTACTGGATATTTCTCAAAAGGAAATTTTAAAAAAGCGATAGTTTCGGGAGAGAAATTTCTACAAAAAGATCCTACAAATGTTGAGGTTATTGCAACAATGCAGATTTCGTACAGTAAAAAAGATAAGTCTTCAGATAAAAATATTTTATACACAAACCAGCTTAAAGTTTTAACAGATTGTATTTTGAAAAGTGGAGATGGAAAAACAAAGGAAACATCGTATTTGGTTACTTCTGTAGGAGAAGAATTTTTGATTAGTGATTTATTAGGCAAAAATATCAGGAGATTTCAAAGAAGGTCTATAATGCAAAAAGATGGTGTTGTTGACGAGTTTTCCAGAGGAGATGAGAAAATTTATTTTAAGGTGTTATATAATACTGAAAAATATAAATTATGAAAAACATAGACAAAAATAGTTTGGAAAATGCTTACCGCTTATTTGAAAGTGGCTCAATAGAAAAATTAGAAATCGGATCAACCAAAGTTTTGCAAGAGATTCATCAATATTTATTCGATGGATTGTATGATTTTGCAGGTAAGATAAGAACTCAAAATATTTCCAAAGGCGGTTTTCGTTTTGCTACAGCTTTGTATCTGATTGAAATTCTTGCAAAAATCGAACTAATGCCCGAAACTACATTTGAAGAAATCATTGCAAAATATGTCGAAATGAATATCGCACATCCGTTTAAGGACGGCAATGGCAGAACGATGCGGATTTGGTTGGATATGATTTTAAAATCTAATTTAAAGAAAGTAGTCAACTGGCAATTTGTAGATAAAACACTTTATTTACAGGCAATGGAGCGCAGTCCGATTAATGATTTGGAATTGAGAACTTTGCTTAAGGAAAACTTGACGGATGATGTAGAGAACCGAGAAATTATTTTCAAAGGAATTGAACAGTCTTACTATTATGAAGGTTATGAAAAAGATGATGATTTATAATTTTCTAATAAATTCCGCTTAAAAATTTTCTGATTATCTTAAATAATCAATAAGCTTTAACCTGATGAACCAAGACAAAATAATACTACTTTTCATATTAATCTTAACACCGATTTTTATTTTGGCAAATGCCGGCTCGCCAATGATGTGGTTTGGAATGTTACATTTAGTTTGGATTAATGCCATAATCGGAACTTATGAGAATCGAATTATAAACATCAAATTTGGAATTGCTAATAGAAAATGGCTGATAATTTTAGCCAATTATGTTTCGATGTTTATCGGTCTTTATTTTATAGCACCTCACTTTTCTGCGATTAATGGGAATGTTGACTTTTGGGGTGGAAATACTAGATTGGGAGATTATAAATTGAAAGGATTTCTTGCGGGAATGTTTTTTTCGTTTATTGCTACATTAATTATAGAGTTCCCATTTTATTTAATATCATTAAAAATAAAGTTAATAGGGTGGAATCTGTTTAAACCTTTTTTAGTCATTAATTCAATTAGTAATTTAATAATGTTAATGATATATTTAGCAATTGTCATCTATGAATCTAAGTGGAATTAAAATATGAAAAACAACTCCTGTTAGTAACTTAATTGACAAAAACTATCAAAATTGTAATTAACTGGACTTATTTTTGACGTAAATTTAGAGCGTAATTCTTCTAAATAAAATCCCCCAAAATATGAACTTCGACCGCACAAAAGAAAAACTGGAAATACTTGCTGATGCTGCCAAGTACGACGTTTCCTGCTCATCAAGTGGCGGAAAAAGGAAAAATAATGGCGGATTGGGAGATAGTTCTGCGACCGGAATCTGTCACACTTATACAGAAGATGGGCGATGCGTTTCGCTTCTCAAAATCCTGTTGACCAACCATTGCATTTACGATTGCATCTACTGCGTTTCCAGAAAATCAAATGACATCAAACGCGCCGCTTTCACGGTGGAAGAAGTTGTAGATTTGACTATCAGTTTTTACCGCCGGAATTACATCGAAGGTTTGTTTTTGAGTTCCGGAATTTTCAAAGATGCGGATACAACAATGGAACGTTTGATTCGTGTTGCGAAAAAACTGAGAAACGAACATAATTTCAATGGTTATATTCATCTCAAATCAATTCCTGGAGCAAGTGATATTTTGATGCAGGAAGCCGCACTTTACGCTGACCGACTTTCCGTAAACCTGGAAATCCCGACGGAATCAGGACTCAAGCTTTTGGCACCCGACAAAAATAGGGAAGATATGTTGCAGCCGATGCGTGTTGTGCAGAAGGGAATTCAACTTTATAAAGACGAAAAAAAAATCATTAAAAGCGTTCCGAAGTTCGCGCCAGCCGGACAATCCACCCAAATGATTGTCGGAGCAACGAGCGAAAATGACCTACAAATTATCAAAGTAGCCGACCATTTTTATAAAAATTACGGGATGAAACGGGTGTACTATTCTGGTTATATTCCTGTAACTTCAGATGCCCGTTTGCCGGAAATTACCGCAGCAGTTCCGGTTTTGAGAGAAAATCGTCTGTATCAATCCGATTGGCTGATGCGATTCTATGGTTTCAAAGCGGATGAGATTTTGGATTCCAACATGCCATTTCTCGATTTGGAAGTCGACCCGAAACTGAGTTGGGCGTTGCGTCACTTAGACCAATTTCCGGTTAATCTTCAAACTGCCGATTATAAAATGATTCTGAGAATTCCGGGGATTGGTGTAAAGACGGCAATGAAAATTGTCAGCTCCAGACGTTTCCAGGTTTTGAATATTGATAATTTGAAAAAATTAGGCGCAGCTGTCAATCGTGCAAAATATTTCATCGATTTCAGTTACGGCAATCCATTTTTGAAACATTTAACCGATTTGAATTTGAGGAAATTAATTATTGGTGGAAGTCAGTCAAAATTCCAGAATCAGTTTTCTCAGCAGTTGACTTTGTTTTAATTGGAAGGCTTCGACTCCGCTCAGCCTGACACCTCTAATAAGTGATTAGTTTACGATATTACACTGAGCGGAGTCGAAGTGTTCACAATATATTTAAAAATGACAACCCTTCTCTACGACGGCAGTTTCGACGGACTTTTAACCGCAGTATTCGAAGTTTTTGAATATAAGTTTAAAGACGTGGAAATCCGAAACAGAGAGAGATTTCAGCAGGAAAATATGTTCGCCGAAATCCACGAGGTGGTGACGCAAAACGAAAAATCCGACAGAGTTCTAAAGAAATTGGAAAACAGCATTGGAAAATCCGGAATCAAACAATTGCTAATGGTTTTCCTGTCAGAGCTTCCGGAATCTGAAGATTTGATTTTTTCCGCAATCAAACAATCCATCAATAATCCTGAGAATAATGTTTTGCAGAATTTCGCCAATGATGATATCCTGCGAATCTCAAAAATCTGTAAATCCGTCAGTCGGGAAAGACACCGGATGACGGCATTCGTCAGGTTTGAGAAAATGACTGATGGTATTTATTTCGCAAAAATCGACCCAGATTTTGATGTTCTGCCTTTAATCAGAAAACATTTCAAGGATCGATACGCTGATCAGAAATGGATGATTTACGATCTCAAACGGCATTACGGATTGTTTTATGACCTAGAAAATTGCGAATTTTTCTATCCTGATTCATCATTCAATCTGAATCAATATCAGCAGAAATTCCACAAGGAAGAAATAAATTATCAGGAACTTTGGAAAAGCTATTTTACGAAGACGAATATTAAGGAACGCAAAAACATCAAACTCCACGTCCAACACGTTCCGAAACGTTATTGGAAATATTTGACTGAAAAGTTTTAAAGCTCTCGCAGATTTTGCAAATCGAGCAGATTAAGATGATAAAATGAATCTGCGTAATCAGCAAAATCTGCGAGAAAGTATTTTCTTAGTTAAAATTACAATTGAATAGTCGCGCCGACAACAAAATTCCGCTTCGCCGCAGGATTGTAAAACCGGTTTCCAAAAGCATTGATGTCAAATCCCAACACATAATCCGTATTGTACAAATTCTGAATTTGGAAAAAAAAATCCAACTTTGACTTTTCAAAAACAATCGGATAACGGAATTGGATATTTGAAACCAAACTTGGTTCCGACCAAACAGAATTCGCGTCCGTTAACGGAATTTTTGAAGTCAGAAATTGAGAATAATCAACAGATAATTTTTTGAAGAAAGTGAAATTCAGCAAACTGTTGATGGTGGTTTTCGGAACGCCGGTCAAAGCATTTCCTGAAAAGTCAGAAGTTTCCTGGACATAATTTTTAAATTTAAAATCATAAAGACATCCGGAAAATCTGAATTTGAAATGACTCAAAACTTTATTCTTCAAATCAAACCGCTTCGACTCCAACAGGAATTCCCAACCTTTCTGAACTGTGTTTCCCTGATTCACAAAATATTCCTGTCCAGCTTCATTTTGTCTTCGGACAATCGCATCTTTCATTCGGAAATCAAAATAATTCAATTCCACAAAAACCGAATTTCCAAATTGTTTCCTCACACCAATTTCCTTATTCCAGCCATATTCCGGAACAAGATTGAAATTGAACTCCTGATTGGAAGAACGAATCTCCTCATTCGTCGGCGCCGAATTTCCTTTCCCAATTTTTCCTCTTACAGAAAATCCTTTATCAAAAACGTAGGTCATCCCAAAATTCGGCAACCATTGGTTTTTGAATTTCACATTTCCCGTTTCAGAAGTTGGGAAAATCTTTTTCCATTTGTAAGCATTTGAATTTAAACTGATCGAAATATCAGTAAATAACCGCTCATTAAAATTCAGTTTCTGAGACAAAAAATAAAATCCGGAATTGTTTCTCAGCTTATCAAAGTTCTGAGGATTTCCTTCTGTTCCACGATTATTATCAAAGTTTTTAATATAAATTGGATTGGTCGCCCCTTCGTAACCTAAACGCCATTCCGCAGAAACCTTATTCCAATTTTTTTCATAATTGAAATGTGTTCTCAATGCATAATTACTTTCAAAACGGTTCTCGAAATTGGTAATAAATGGATTCTCAAAATCTACATACGAACCCTGAACTAAAACAAAATGCGAAAGTCCGTCAGTCAATTTATATTGATTGGAAAGTCCGGCCAGAACCATTTTATTTCGAATTCCAGCATTCTGTTCTGTCGCTCCGGGAAGTGTTGCCGTTGCCGGCCGGGCTTGCTTTCGGTTGGCTTCCATCTGCGCCAAAGTCAGTCCGCCAGGCGTTTCATAATCCAAATCGGAAAAGAGTAGCATTGCTTTCAATTCGCCTTTGTCAGAATATTTGAAATTATCCTTAATGAAAATCTGTTTCCGCTCAACCGCCGATTGTTGGCGATAAGAATCTGTTCTGTAATAATTTTGATAAACCTGGAAAAAGTGCTTTCCCAATTGCTTTGAAAAATTAATGCTTTCATTAAAAGTCCCATAACTTCCAGACGAAAGATTCAAAGAAATATCATCAGCTGTCTGAGTTTGAAGCAACAAAGTTCCGCCCGTCACCGCACCAAAATCACCACTTTCCGGACCTTTGTAAATCTCAATTTTATGAATCAAATCCGGCGAAATCTGATTAAAATAGGTATTCCCGGAAGCATCGGACAAAATAAAATCATCCAGATAAACTTTCACATTCCGAACACCAAACGGCGACCGCAAAGAACTGCCGCGCACCGCAATCCGGTAACTTCCCGGCGAACGTTCTTCCATTCTCGCACCAGCAATCTGATTGATAGATTCCAGCAAACGGTCTGGCGGATTCTGAGAAAGCAAATTTTCGGAAACCACAGACACAGATTTGGTAGAAGCGATAAATGAAACCGGTTTTTTGTAAGCATCGATTTTGACTTCTGAAATCAAAGCCACAGAATCGCTCTTCTGAGAAAAATAAAAAACGCTGGAAAACAAAAAGAGAAAGGAGAAATTTTTCATTATCTGAGCACAGAAATCATTGTGCCGAAAAAGCAGCAACCGTTAAAAAATTCACAAAAAAAAAATTCTTAACTTACATCAATGTCAGATTTGTCTCGGCACTATAAATTTGCAGTATAATTAATCAACAAAATATTAAAATTATGGCAACTAAATGGTTATTAGACCCAACACATAGCGAAATTACTTTCAAAGTAAAACACCTGATGATCTCCAACGTGAAAGGAGAATTTACCACTTTCAACGCAGAGATCGACGCAGAAGATGACACTTTCGCCAGCGCAAAAGTTTCCGCTTTCATCGATACAGATTCTATCTTCACCAACAATGCAGACAGAGATACACATTTGAAATCTGCAGAATTCTTCAATGCAGAAGCCAATCCAAAAATCACTTTTGAAGCTACTACTTTGAACGGCGATGTGACTGGAAACCTAACATTGAACGGCATTACCAAAGAAATCAGTTTAGACGTAGACTTCGGAGGAATCAATTCTGATCCTTGGGGCAACACCAAAGCAGGTTTCTCTTTCGAAGGTAAAATCAAAAGAAGCGACTTCGGCTTGACTTGGAACGCAGCCCTGGAAACAGGCGGTGTGATGGTAAGCGAGGACGTGAAAATTGCAGGAGAACTGCAGTTCGTAAAACAATAATACATCATAGTATTTTTTATAGTTTGAGTTTTTTGAAGTGTGAACAAGGGCAACTTTGTTCACGCTTTTTAATTTTAATTGTAGTGATTTGGGCAGCTTTATCCGCCTTCCACTCCCGCTTTTTTGCTCGTCGTTCCTCCTCACAAAAAGAGCTCCGTTCAAGTCGGGCTGCGGTTTTCAATACAAATCAACAGTCAGCATAAAACCCAGTTTTGTCATTCCGTAGGAATCTAAACTGTTGAGATTCCTCCGGAATGACAAAATAATGTTTCAAAAATCTGTTCAATTCGCCAAATCTGCGAGAAAATAAAATACATTTTACATTAATACATTTTACAAAATAAAAATGAACCTCAACGATCTCTCCAACATCTCCGACAACTTCAAAACCACCCAAAAGATGCCCGTTCTATTCCTGGGACACGGCTCTCCCATGAATGCTATCGAAGAAAATATCTTTGTGCAGGGTTTCCGGAATATCAGCAAAGAAATCCCAAAACCAAACGCTATTATTTGTATTTCGGCGCATTGGTTTACAAACGGAACCTTTGTCACTGCGATGGAACTTCCCAAGACCATTCACGATTTTGGAGGTTTCCCGCAAGCCTTGTTTGATGTCCAATATCCCGCAAAAGGAAATCCCGAATTGGCGAGAGAAACAGCAGAATTGTTGTCTCCCATTTTGGTAGAAGAAGACCACAATTGGGGCTTGGATCACGGTGCCTGGTCGGTGCTTAGGCATCTTTATCCCAATGCAGATATTCCGGTGATTCAGTTAAGTATCGATTACACAAAACCGCCTCAATATCATTTTGATTTAGCCAAGAAATTATCCAAACTTCGGGAAAAAGGAATCTTGATTATCGGAAGCGGAAACATCGTTCACAACCTTAGATTGATCGATTGGAAAAATATTGATACCGTTGGCGCCGGCTGGGATTGGGCGATAGAAGCGAGAGAGAAAACCAACAATTGGCTTCTGGATGGCGATTTCCAGAAACTCATTGATTATCAGAAACAGGGAACGTTCCTGCAATACGCTGTTCCGACACCCGATCATTATTTACCATTAATTTACAATCTCGGACTGAAAGATAAATCGGAAGACCTTTCGTTATTCAACGATTCTTTGATCGGCGGTTCCTTGAGTATGACTTCGATAAAGATTGGATAATTCTGACTCAGTCCACTTTTTTATAACTAAAAAATTAGTAATATTGTTTTAATGAAAAGAATATTACTTTTTTGCATTTACTTAGGTTTCGTTTGTAGCTTTTTTTCCCAAACTATTTCAGGAAAAATCCAGACGGAAAGCGGTTCAGCCATTTCCGACGTCAATGTCTATCTGGATGGGACAAAGATCTCAACAGTTTCTACGAGTGACGGAAGTTTCACGCTGGATATTCAAGGCCAAAAAAGCGGCAATTTAATTTTTCAAAAAGACAGTTATGAAACCAGTATTTTTCCGGTTGACAAAGCAATCGGGAAGTCGGTAAAAGTCATTATCAATAAGGTCAGTGACATTGAAGAAGTCGTAATTGTTCCGTACACAGAGCAGGCTTACAAAGATTTTATTAATTATTTTCTGGATCAGTTTATTGGATTGGACAGGGACAATATTAGAATTAAAAACCAACGAATGCTCAGGTTTTCTTATGATAAGAAAAACCAGTTTCTGAAAGTCAAAGCGCCGCAAAATTTGATCATCGAAAATAAAAAATTGGGTTACACGATCCGATATAACCTCATCAATTTTGAGGCAGATTTTAAGGCGAAAAGTACGAGTTACCTTGGCACTTCATTCTTTAAAGAAACAAGTTTCAGAAAGGAAATAATTTTGAACCGGATGAATGCGTATAGGGGAAGTATGATGCATTTGCTGAGAAGTCTCTACAACAATGAACTGGAAAAAGAAGGCTTTATTGTCAATCACGCCAGAAGAATTCCAAATCCTGCTTATCCAACGGAAACTGAGCTGCAGAGACTAAATGATCATTTCGAAATTGTGAAATCACAGAAAAATTCAACGCTGCCCTGGACGGTCGAGCTGGAAGACATTTCACAAAAAAAAATGAAAAATACCGAATTTGTGATGGCAATTCTCAAGATCAAAATGAAGGAATCTGAATTTACCAAAAGAAAAGATGGAAGATTATTTATTGATTTTGAAGATTTTCTTCAGGTCAATTATCAGAAATACTATTATGAAATTAAAAAAGGAGAATTCGTCAAATCTGCTGGTGTTGTGACACAGTCATCTTTCATCCATCCCGAAGCTATGGAATTCGAAATTTTCAAAGAAGGTCTTTCTTCCGAGCCGGATCAGTTGATCTTGGAAGGCGACTTTTCCCGTCAGAATATTTCGAAAATGCTGCCGTTGGATTATCAGTTTGGGAATTGATTGTAATGTTTTTATAATCGCAAAGGTGAAATTTCATTATTAATTAAAAGAAAAGCCGCAAAAGATTGACATTTGCGACTTATAAACATTAGAATTAAATAAATTATTCGCCTTTGTGATAATTCATTTAATTCACAACTAATTTCCTTTCTCTAATCAAATCAGCAATTTTCAAAATATCCTCGCCAATCAATCTGTCATTTTCCAATTTCGGAACTACGGAACGAATGATTGCATAATTTTTCTCAACAATATCTGAGCAAACTGCAGGTCGTCTAAATTCCAAACCTTGCGCTCCGAACATCAATTCAATCGCCAAAATGTTTTCAAGATTTCCAAGGATCTGATTGAATTTCCGTCCCGAAATACTGCCCATGGAAACGTGATCTTCTTGTCCTAAACTTGTCGGTATAGAATCTGCGGAAGCCGGAAAACAAAGTGTTTTGTTCTCTGTCACCAATGCTGCACTCGTGTATTGCGGAATCATAAATCCGGAATTAAGACCAGAGCTTTCGACTAATAATTTCGGTAAACCGTATTTTCCTTCCAATAGAAGATAACTTCTTCTGTCTGAGATATTTCCTAATTCTGCCGCAGCTAATGCGCAATAATCCAAAGGCAAAGCCATCAACTGTCCGTGGAAATTTCCGCCGGAAATGGATTCTTCTGCACTTAAAATAATTGGATTGTCGGTGACGGAATTGAGTTCCGTATCTGCCATTTGTTTTAAATGTTCAAAGGCATTTCTGCTCGCGCCGTGAACTTGCGGCACACATCGCATAGAATAAGGATCCTGCACGCGGTCACAAAATTCGTGAGACTTCAGATTGTCGGAATCTTTCAGGAAATTTCGCATTCTTTCGGCTACTTTTCGGCTGCCGTCAAATGGACGAATGTCGTGCAACTCTTTCTTAAAAGGACTTGCGGAACCTCGGTAAGCTTCCAGACTCATTGCCGCAGTCAAATCTGCAAGATCCAGAAGATATTCGAATTTGGAAAGTCCGACAATGGCGTGAGCCAGGATGAATTGCGTTCCATTAATCAAACCCAAACCTTCTTTAGGCCCCAGTTTCAAAGGTTGAATGTTGTGCTTTTCGAGAACTATTGAGGTTTCAACCGTTTTATCATTTTCCCAAACTTTGCCAAGACCTAAAAGTGGCAAGACCAAATGTGCCAAAGGCGCCAAATCTCCCGAAGCACCGACAGAACCTTGCTCCGGAACAGCCGGAATGATATCTTTTTCCAGCATCAATATCAGACGTTCGATCACTTCCAAAGAAACACCCGAAAATCCCTTCGACAAAGCATGGATCTTGGCAATGATCATTATTTTGGAAATATTTTTATCAATTGGTTTTCCAACACCAACAGCGTGAGAAATAATCAAATTGTGCTGAAGTTGCGCCGTTTCCGATTCTGATATTTTTGTATCGCAAAGTGGTCCAAATCCTGTGTTGATACCGTAAACCGTTCGGTCAGAAGCTACAATGTCCTGAACATTCTGCTGCGATTTTATAATTTGTTCTCTTGATTTTTCACTGAGTTTTGCAAGCGATGGATTTTTTGCTATTTCCAAAACATCCTGATAGTCGAGCGTATCGATTCCGTAGATCATTGCTAAAAATTTTGCCTAAAAATACACTTTTCGAGAGGAATATTAGAAGATTTGAAAAGAAAGAAATATGTCTGTAAATCATTTATAAATTTATAGTATTGTGACCTCGTCAGTTTTTGAATTATATCTCATTTTTAAATGTCTATCCCAGTTTAAAAATTCGTCACAGCTGAAATTTAAATAATTCCCATCCCACAATTCAAATTTAATCAAGTCCATTTGAATTGGACTTTCAATGTGTTTCGTATCGCTTAATTTATCTAAGATTTTGGTGATATTATAGTAATCTGACACAAGAAAATTTCCATCATTAATTGTAGTTAAATTTATATATCCAGGTCTATAATCATATTCAATTAAATCACTATTGTTCAAATCAATAGAAAACAGGTAGTCTGAAGTTAATACTAGAACTCTCTTTGAGATTTCTGAAATTGCTACCCTCCTTCTTTCTCCCCGGAATTGTCCACACCATTGCTCGTAATTCTCATCTGTAAATCTAACAAATGTCCAGGACTGCGAATTCCACGCACTTTCAACATCGTATATCCTTTCCGAATATTCGCCAGAATCTGGTCGACTAATAATTTCTGCAGTTATAATCATTAAATCATTTTTAGAAAATCAATAATCTAACTGTTCCACATATTCCTCAATCTGCAAAGCTCTTTCCTTTACAATTTCCAATTTCTTATTTTCTGCGATGACGTAAAATAGTGTTCCTTTTTTGACATCGAAATAATATTTATCAATCAATTTGAATTCAGAATCGCGGAAGAGAATCCAGCTTCTCTGGGCTTCAACCAATTCCTTTTTTCCGGTTTTAGAAAGTTTTTGGCTTAGTGAAAGATAAGATTTATTGAGTTCTTTGTCCCAGGAATCTCGGGCAGAATTGATACAGCTTCGTTGACCAGCCGTAGAATTATCCTTTGCTAAACATTTTTCCAAATCGGTATCAATCTTATTTTGAGCCAATGAAACAACGCACAATGTAAGGCAGAATAAAAGTGGGATGGTCTTTTTCATAATTAATTTTAAAGTTCTAATTAAATCTCAATTCCTTCGCCTGACGAATATGAGCCAAATGATGCTGGCAATGCCAGCTATAAATCAAAATATTCTCCTTAAGCGAAATCTTCTCCGACTGTTCCGGATGAATGAATTCTTTGTTTAAATCTTCATCGGAAAAACTTTTCAAAATTACAACCCATCTTTCGTGCAAAGCTTCCAGCAACTTCAAAGAAACAAATGGTGAAAGCTTACTATCCGGCAATTCTGCCCAAAGACTTTCTTCGTAAGGTTTGATGGTTGGAAGATCTTCCGTCAAAGCCAATTTGAATCGCACATAACTGTTGATATGGCTGTCCGCGCAATGGTGGACTACTTGCGAGATCGTCCAACCTTCTGGTCTGTATCTTAGATTTAAATCTTTCTCATCCAAATTTTCGATTTCAGCTTTCACAAGATTTGGAAAATTTTGAATTTCATAAATGGCAGAATCAATGATTTCCTTCGTGATTGATTCTGGTTTTTGAAATTTTCCGACTGGGAATTTTAATGCTTCAGGATTCATTATTTCAAACTTTTCATTAGGATGGCTTCCATTTTTTCGTACCCTAATTTGTTGGGATGGATTCCGTCCTCGGCAATTTCTTTGGGTAAACCGTTTTTGTCGTCTTTCAAAGGTGTATGATAATCGACGTACGTGATTTTATTTTTGTTTGCATAATCTTTTATCATTCCGTTTAATGCAATCACTTTGTCAGCGGGCATCTTTCCTTTTCTCCAAGGGAAATCGTAAGCGGGAAGTGCTGAACAAAGAATCACTTTGATGTTATTTTCTTTCGCCAATTCTACCATCGAAACAATATTTCCGAAAACCTTATCCAACGAAATCGGACCTTGATTTTCTGCAATATCATTAGTTCCAGCGAGGATAATGACGCGTTTTGGTTTTAATAAAATCACATCTTCGCGAAATCTCAAAAGCATCTGCGAAGTGACTTGGCCGCCAATTCCTCTGCCCACAAAATTGTTTTTGGTGAAAAATTCCGGATCCGTCGCAAACCAGCCTTCTGTGATAGAATCGCCCATAAATACAGAGTTTGGCGTTGTTGTTTTAGATTTCACTTCTTGATTTAGTTTCTGATATCTGCCGAAATTGGCGAAGTCCTGAGCATTAGACATTGTCGAAAATAAAAGGATAATAAAAGTTAAGATTTTCATTTTTCTGATTTATAATCAAATATATGAAATCTACACAATCAGAATTTCCGTTTTTGAAGATTAATTCGATAATTTTACAAGATGGAACAAACTTCGAAAGACCCTTTACACGGCAAAAGACTCGACGCTATTTTGGAAGAATTGGTAGATTATTACGATGGTTTCGAAGAATTGGGAAAACAGATCAACATCCGATGTTTCAATGCTGATAATCCCAGCATCAATTCCTCACTGAAATTCCTCAGAAAAACCGATTGGGCAAGGGCAAAAGTGGAAAGTTTGTACCTGTATGTTTTGAGACAGAAGAAGAAAAGGGGTTTACTTTAAATTTCTTAATCCAAAAATATTCCGCTCACATAATACCAGCGATTTTGTATCGTTTTGAAGGTTGATAATTCGTGATGAACCTGCGGATTTCAATCTTCATCCGTATAAAACGCTTTGAATTCCACCTTGTTCATTGACGGCGTATCCACGATTTCCAATGTCGTCCAATCATTGATTTCGCCCCATTCCTGAAGGCTTTTCTTATTATGAAATTTCCGTTTTCCAGGCGAAGTGGTTTCCCAAAGATATTCGCCGTTAGGAATTGCAAAAGCTGAAAAACGAGAACGCATCAAAGCTTCCGCACTTGGCGGGAATTTTTCTTTTTTGTGATAAGGTTGACAGCAATTGTCGTAGGGTTTTCCGGAACAGCAGGGACAAGTCATTAAAATAGAAGTTAGAATTAAGAAGTTAGAAATTAGAAAAAATTTGAGACCTGAATAGTCAGATCTCAAACTTAAATTTTTTATCCAAATGCTCTTTTCAACAAACTTTCCACTTTCGGTTCGCTTCCACGGAAGTTTTTGTATAATTCCATCGGATCTTTGGTTCCGCCGGATGAAAGAAGAACTTTATATTTCGCGGCAATTTCAGGATTGAAGATTCCATTTTCTTTGAAATATTGAAATGCATCGGCATCCAAAACTTCTGCCCATTTATAGGAATAGTAACCAGCTGAATATCCACCCTGGAAAATATGTGAAAAACTCGGTGCAGTCGCAGTTTCCGGATTTGAAGGATAGATTTGTGTCGCTTTTGTGAAATGATTTTCAAATTCTTTAACGTCCGTAACTTCGTATTCCGAAACGCTTGAGTGAAACGCCATATCCAACAATCCGAGACCAACTTGTCTCATCGTTTGGTAGCCTTCCATAAAAGATTTGCTTTGTGACAATTTCTCGATTTTTTCGTCTGGTAAGATTTCGCCGGTTTGATAATGTTTGGCAAAAGTTTTCAGGAATTCCGGTTCGTAGCAGAAGTTTTCCAAAAACTGAGAAGGCAATTCTACAAAATCCCATTTCACTGATGTTCCGGAAAGATTTGGATATTGCGTGTCTGCCAAAACGCCGTGAAGTGCGTGTCCAAATTCGTGGAACAAAGTGGTCACTTCCTGAAAAGTCAGTAAACTTGGTGTGTCTTTCGTCGGTTTCGTGAAATTACAAACCACAGAAATATGCGGACGGGAATTTTCGCCGTCTTTTTTATACTGATTTTTATAACTCGTCATCCAGGCGCCGGCACGTTTTCCTTTTCGGGGATGATAATCGACGTAAAGAATTGCTTTTAGCGATTGGCTTTTGGCTTCTTGCTTTGCGTTGTCAGTCTGAGCGGAGTCGAAGACTTTTTCTGCCTTTCCATCTTCCAACTTCCCGCTTCCAACTTCAAAAATCTCGTAAGTCTTTACATCTTCGTGGTATTTCTGAACATCATTGATTTCCTTGAATTCCAAACCAAATAATTTGCCTGCCAGTCCAAAAACTGCTTCCTGAACTTTTTCCAGTTGAAAATAGGGTTTCAGCTCTTCATCATCAATATCGAATTTCTGTTTTCTTAGTTTCTCGGCGTAGAAAGCGTGGTCGTAACTTTGGATTTCTTCGATTCCGTCAGCTTTTGCTAAAGATTTCAGTTCTTCGATTTCTTTTTGGGCGTAAGGTTTTGCTTTGTCCAACAGTTCATTTAGGAATTCGAAAACTTTCTCCGGCGATTTTGCCATTCTTTCTTCAAGGACAAAATCTGCGTAATTTTTATAACCCAACAATTCCGCTTTTTCCTGACGAAGTTTTACGATTTCTTTAATGAGGTTTTGATTGTCAAATTCGCCGCCGTCAAAGGATTTTTTACCGTTTGCCAAAGCCAATTCTTTTCTGAGTTCACGGTTTTCTGCATAAGTCAGTGCGGGAAGAAAACTCGGATATTGAAGTGTAATCACGTAACCTTCCAGACCTTTTTCTTTTGCATCTTCTTGATATTGCTCCAGAATTGCTTCGGGAATTCCTTTCAGTTCTTCTTTGTCTTTGATGTGCTTGAAATAAGCATTGGTTGACGCCAAAGCATTTTGCCCGAATTGAAGCGACTTGATGGACAGATCCATATTGATTTTTTCCAGTTTCTTTTTGTTTTCTTCATTTAATAATGCACCACTTCTCACAAAACCTTTGTAAGTTTCGTTGAGCAGCATTTTTTGTTCTTCGTTCAATGACAAGTTGTCTTTTTGATCATAAACTTTTTTGATCCTTTCGAATAATTTTTCGTTTTGAGAAATTTTGGAAGAGAATTCGGTCAGAAGTGGCGAAACGTCTTGCGCAATTTTCTGGATTTCGTCGTTGGTTTCGGCAGAATTGATATTAAAGAATATGTTGGAAACTCTGTCCAGTTGTTCACCGGAAAAAGCCATTGCTTCGATTGTGTTTTCGAATGTTGGCGCTTCCGGATTGTTGGTGATTTCGTCGATTTCATTCTCCGCAACCTTAACTAATTCCTGGAAAGCGGGAAGATAATGTTCTTCTTTGATGTCGCTGAACGGTGATGAGGTATATTTTGTGTTGAATTTTTCTA
This sequence comes from Bacteroidota bacterium, assembly GCA_037033105.1. Taxonomy (GTDB): domain Bacteria; phylum Bacteroidota; class Bacteroidia; order Flavobacteriales; family Weeksellaceae; genus Epilithonimonas. The sequence continues at coordinate 34,767 of JAZBLF010000006.1, read as the reverse complement.
ATAGTGGATTCATAATTTTGTTCTTGGTTTAAGGTTTAGTGTTCGGGGCTCTTCGACTCCGCTCAGAGTGACACTTTTAATACTTATTGTTTATATTAATGTCAGGCTGAGCGGAGTCGAAGCCTTTTCTAATGTTGTTGAAATCACAAATTTAGTACCTAAACTTAAAAGTATGACAAAATTGCGCCCCGGCTTGAACGGAGCTCATTTTTTTATTGCGTTGTCTGACATTTCTATTGATTGACCCGCTTTCTAAGCAATAAAAAAATAGCGGGAGTGGAAGACGGATTAAGGCGCCCAAATTATATCATTAATGAAATATTGTCGTAGGAAAAGTTTTTGTGTTTAAATTATTTTTAGATTTGTTATGAACTTAAACTATACTTATTATGAAAAAATTTCTAAAAATCCTAGGAGTTATCCTGGGTTTGTTGGTGGCTTACTGCCTCCTTGCAATGTTGTTTTTTGACAGCAAATGTCACAACGAACAGAGTGTGACGATCAACGCTCCGAAAGAGAAAGTGTGGCAGAATGTGAATTCTATGAAAGCTTTCAACACCTGGAATCCGTGGATGAAAATGGATCCGAATCTAAAGGTGACCTACAAAGGAACTGCTGGCGCAGTTGGTGACGGCTACACGTGGAAAGGGAATGATGATGTGGGCGAAGGTGAGCAGGAAATCACAGCAATCGTTCCCGGCGAGAGAGTGGCGACAAGTATGCATTTCCTCAAACCAATGGATGACAGGGCGACTTCTGACCTTATTCTTGCAACGGAAGGTTCTGGAACGAAAGCTACGTGGACCATTGACTATGATATCGAAACGGTTTATAAACCAATGAAACCGCTGATGACCTGGCAAATGAACAAATCCTTTTCAGAAGGTCTGGAAAAACTGAAAATGATATCTGAAAAATAAAAAAATCGCCCCAATTGTTTCGGGGCGATTTCATTTTATAAAAGTAAGGTTTTGCTATTTTACGATCAGTTTGGAAACTGCCAAACCTTCGTCTGATTTCAACTGAACCATGTAGATACCTGCATTCAAACCGTTGATGGAGAATGTTTCGTCTCCTTTTGCGGATTTCAATGCGAATGATTTTACCAGTTTTCCATTGATGTCGAAAACGTTGATTTGTCCGTTTTTGGCTTTGCTGTATCTGATTTTCAGAAGATCTTTTGCAGGATTCTGGACGATCTGAAGTGATGTTTTGTTGGCATCAATTTTAGATTCGTCTGTTGCCAAAGCAGTCTGATTCCCATAAATCCTGAATTCTCCCGGTTGAAGAACCACTGTTGTAGCCGCACTGGCTGACATTGAAGTGTTGTCCATCAGATTATACCAAGATCCTGAGTAAGGGAAATTTGGCGTTACAGTCTGAGCTGTTGTGGTAAAGTTGGCCACAACAATCACATTTTTGAGTGTGGTTGCCGCAAGCGCATCATTCCAAATGTAAATTTTAGGTAATAGATTTCCTGATTCTACCGTAAAAGTAGTGGTGTCGAAAACCTGACTGGATAGTCTGATAGCCAATATTTTTGACCAAGTATCATAGATGGCTTTTCTATCTGCATTTGTGTCGTACCCTAAAGAGAATGCTACCGGTTTTGGAGATGTTCTGCAGTCATTGCTGATGGTTCCATTTTCACATCTGTTGATACTGAATTCGTAACCCAGTTCTCCAAACTGCCAGATCATTTTAGGACCGGGAACTGTCAAGAAAACAGCGCCGTATGCTTTTTGTCTTTCTAATGCTGTAGCTAATGTTTTTACGGGACCGTTGCCGTAAGTGATATTTTTGAACATCAGTCTTTCCTCGTCGTGGCTTTCGCCGTAGCTGATATTTCTTCTGTCGCTGAACGTATGGTTTTCAAAATCAATTCTGTTGAAGTTGCTGTTGGTATCGTAGCCCATTGTGTTCTGTCCAAATGCGCCTGTGAGATTGTCCCACATCATTACGCCTTTGCCTTCGGCCACTTTATAGTTTGCCCATTCTTTTTCTTCCTGATCGCCGCCCAAATGTTCGAAAATGATATAGGAAGTCGGGTCATAAGACCATTGATAGTCAGAATACAACTTCAAAACATCTACTCTGTCCTGCTGGTAAGACCCGGTGCAGCCTTCGTCTGATGCTGTACAGTTCTGTGTAAATCCTTTCGTAAGATCCCAACGGAATCCGTCTACTTTGTATTCTTTGATCCATTGCTCCAGCACTCTGTTGACATAATATCTTGTTTCTGGTTTTGAGTGGTTAAAGTCATAAAAAACACTGTAAGCATGGGTTGCAGTTTGATTGAAATAAGGATTGTTGGCTGCAACGCCGCCGTAGCTTCCGTCTGTGCTTGTAGACCAAAGTCTTTCAAGTGGCGATCTTCCGGTAGCGTGATTCAATGCCACATCCAGGATTACAGCAATACCATTTTGGTGGCATTTGTCAATAAATTCTTTGAATTTTTCCGGAGTTCCGTAAGCTTTGTCCAGAGCCATATGGAAGCTCGGATTGTAGCCCCACGAATTGTTGCCGTCAAATTCCATTACCGGCATCAGTTCTATGGCATTGACGTTAAGTCCTTTGATATACGGTATTTTGTCAATCATTCCCTGCCAGTTCTGAGCGGCGGTGAAATCTCTAACCAAGACTTCGTACACCACAAGGTTTTGTTTTGCAGGTTTCTGGAAGTTTGTGATATTCCAATTGTATGCAGGCTTTGCGGTTTGAATCACAGAAACGTCATATTGCTGTCCGGCAGGATATGTTGGCAATCCAGGATATGTGCCAGCAGGGATTGAAGGATCGTCATCCGGGGAGAGAACCATCGTGGAGTACGGATCCGCCACTTTGATCGCATCATTTGTCCGGTACTGGAAAGTGTAAATCTGCTGCGGTGTAAGCCCTGTAATCTCTATCCAGAAGAGGTTTGAATCATTGGTGTCTCTCTTCATCACATAGTTGCTGGAGACAGTCCAGTTGTTAAAACTTCCGATGACGTGTACAAAATTTTTGTTTGGTGCATAGAGGGAAAGTCCCACTTTTGTTGGATCAGAAGGATCATAATTGATGCCTTGTTTTGTACCCATATAAGCAGGGATAGCAGCAGTTTGTACCGTTGGCGTTACAGTCAGAGTAAAATTTGATTTCAAAACCGATCCGTCTGCAACGCTGGTAGCAGTCACTTCCATCTGGCTGTCCGCAATCACAGGATAGGCCCTGAACATACTCGTGACATTGGTCGCCGTATAAACCGTCGTACCATTTGCCTTTAACTCGAAGTTGGAAGGAATGGAAGTTCCATAAGAAATGGGATAAGAGCCTCCCGGACTTACAAAACTGGTTGAGCCATTTTTTGGAGAAGTCGTTGTAAACTGGAATCTTCCCACTTCAGCATATTTATCCTGCGATTGTCCGTTGCCTGTCTTTGTTTTCAGCAGAAACCCAATTCTACCCAGACCTGTTCTGTTGTAGAATGTCTTGGGAATAAAGCTAATAGTGTAAGTGTCTGTGCCCGCATTGTAGGTCAGACGGTTGGTCTCGCTGGAAGATGTCCAGGCACCATTGGTGGGACAGTCTACGCTGTTCGCGTCATTCAGGTCATAGGACCAGGTCCATAAGTAGAGCGCATTGTTGGCTACGCCCCAAGTAGATTCGTTGATGCTGCTGCCATTAAAGGTAATGGTAATAGATTCATCTTCGTTGAATGCGGCGGGGCTGATGGCCGAAGTGACCGTCTGCGTCTGCGCAAAACTGAGGATCGCAATGAAGACTGCGATCAGGTTGTAAATTTTTTTCATTGGTCTATATATAAGGTTTTAAATATATCATTTTTTAAGTATTCAAAATATAATTTTAACTTCATAAATTTAATAACCGCATCATTTTGGCTTTCAATTTGTTATAATAATATTTGTATCAATATATCAAAAAATGCTAAACTTGGTTACAAATTGGTTTCCCCGAAAGTGGAGAATAGCGAAATACATCTTTAGGGTATAAAATAAACCTTTTTTATGTTAGTTTGGAAAATAAAATGCAATATATTTTTATATTTCATATAATTTTCTATATTTTTACATTCAAATAAAAAACAATAAACGATTATTGTAATTAAATAGTAAGAGATAACGATTCGGGACATAATATAAAGTGTTCAACGAATTGTTTTACTTATTGATTTTTAATTATATTTAAACTTTAAAATCTATTATATATGAAAAGTGCATCTGAATCCGGTTATCATCTAGACGGAGTCGACAAAGAAATAGTCTATATGCTGATGGATAATGCAAAAACTTCTCTTGCACATATTTCCAAACACGTAGGGATTTCTACAACTGCAGTACATCAGAGAATAAAAAAACTGGAGCAGGCAGGTGTGATAGAAAACTCTATTTCATTCCTAAATCCAAGAAAGATTGGTTACAAAGTGGTTTCCTACATCGGCGTTTTTCTGGAGCAGCCAAGCCATTATCAGGACGCGATCAAAAATCTAAATCTGGTAAATGAAGTGGTAGAAGCACATTACACCACAGGTAATTATACTATTTTTCTGAAAGTGCTCTGCAAGGACAATGATCACCTGATGGAGATTCTAAACAAAATCCAGAAACTGAAAGGTGTTACAAGAACAGAAACCTTTATCTCGCTTGAGCAAAGTATCAGCAGACAGCTGAAAGTGTGATAAAAAATCATATAATTATAAAAGGATGCAGATTATTTGTATCCTTTTTTTATTTTTGTACTTATGGAAATTAGTCAATATTTAGATTCAACATACCTCAAGACTTCTCAGCAATCCGGTTTGACAGAGGCACAAACCTTTGAGACCGTAAGAGAGCTGACAGACGAAGCAATCAAGTACCACTTCAAAGAGGTCATGATCCGTCCCAATTATGTCAAATTGATCAAGGATTATTTGATTGCAAATGATTCTGAAGTTTTGGTAGGAACAGTGATAGGCTTCCACGAAGGAACTTACACCGTGGAAGAAAAACTCGCAGAAGCCAATCAGGCCGTTCTGGACGGTGCAGATGAGTTGGACTATGTCATCAACTACGAAGCTTTCAAGGCCGGGAACATCAGTCTGGTTGAAAGAGAATTTGTAGAAGGTACAAAGCTGGGTCTGCATTTTGGGAAAACTGTAAAATGGATCATAGAAATTGCTGCACTCACCGATATGCAGATTGCTGATTTGACAGCGAGTATCTGGAAATGGGCTCAGGAAAACTTTGAGCAGAAGGATTTTTCAAAAATATTTGTGAAGTCTTCCACAGGATTTTTTGTGACGGAAGGAGGAAAACCGAATGGTGCTACCTTTGAAGGTGTCCAAATTATGCTGGACAATGCCGGGCAACTTCCCGTAAAAGCTGCCGGAGGTGTAAAAACGCCCGAAGATGCAGAAAAAATGATAGCATTAGGAATCAAAAGAATCGGAACTTCTGCCGCCAAAGCACTTCTTGGTGAAGGTGAGGCGGGAGCCGGATATTAAATAAAAATTCATATAATATAAAAAACCTCCAGAAGATGACTTTTCCGGAGGTTTTTTTTATTTAATTAGTTGTCGGCTGGTTCCCAAAGTTCTATTTTAGTCCCTTCGTGATCCAGGATATGGACAAATTTGCCGTAAGCGGATTCCTCTATCTCATCCAGGATTGTAATGTCTTTTTCTCTCAGACTTTTTACCAGACCTTCTATATTCTGAACGCGGTAATTGATCATAAATTCCTTGCCTGAAGGTGCAAAATAATTGCTCCCACTTTTGAACGGGCTCCATTGCAACTTATTGATCTCATCCGGATCGTTCATATCTCTGGAATGGAACGTAGATCCCCATTCATTGGTGTTGAGGCCGAGATTGTCTTTGTACCAGTCTCTCGTGGCTTTCGGATCATCGGAAAAGAAAAAAATACCGCCGATGCCAGTCACTTTTGGGGTTTTGTCTGAGTTTTCCATCTTGATTTTGATTAACAATTTAAATCAAATATAAAAAATAATTGCGACAATTTACTCTGCTACCCAAACACTTACATTGCCTGCAGGACAAGGGAAATCTGCCCAGCCGTTTTCATCTATGGTGATTTTGTTATCAAGATGGCCTGTGTAATCGTAAAACGTTTGGCCGGCGTATCTTTTCCCGATTTCCATAGGCTTGTGATAAGCGTCTTTGTTGCTGATAACCACTGCGCAGCCAGAATGTTCCTCATCGCCTTCGCGGATCCAGCCCAGGCAATGCGCATCTTCAAAATAATCCTTCTGATTGCCGTAAGCGTAATCTTTTCTCGCCTTGATGAGTTCTTCTATGGCATCTACTTTATTCAAAAAGATCTCATATTCGTTACCGTCTTTTCCCTGATCTTTGTAACTCGCACCATAAAGATCCGGATAAAAAATACATGGATAACCGTCTTTTCTTAATAAAATCAAAGCATAAGCTATTGGTTTGAACCACGTATCAACGGGTGCTTCCAGAGCCTGCAATGGTTGTGTGTCGTGATTGTCTACAACGGTCACAGATTTATCCGGATGAGAACCCACAAGTGTTTCCCGGAAAATATTTCGCAAATCATAATCGGGCGTTTTGGACGCTGTGTGAAGATTATTCTGAAGCGATGAATCAAATAAACTCATGCAGCCTTCCGTAGAATCTATATATGCTTCCAATAATGGGAGCAGGCCCGGCGCCCAATATTCTCCAACCGCAAAGATGTCTTTTCCGGTATTTGCCCGCAAGAGCGTGAGCCATTCTCTGTAAAATCCTGGAGATATATGCTTTACAGCATCCAGCCGCACGCCGTCGTAGCCTGTCTCGTCGTGGTACCATTTTCCCCAGTGGTTCAGCTCTTCCCGCACGAAAGGATTTCTGTGTTCTATGTCATTATACATCAGATAATCATAGTTTCCTTTTTCATTATCGATGATCTCATCCCAGCCTTCACCGAAATCGTTAAAGATCTGAAAGATGCCTTTGTCTCTGCCTTCTGCGTAATCTACGCCTGTAAAACACGTGAAGTCCCATTTGAAGTTGGAATAGGTGTCACCTCTTCCGGGAAAAGTGAATTTGGTGTAAGACTCGATTTCCATCACGTCAGAAATGACCTTTTCTCTGTTTTCCTCGTCCACTTCTACCACTTTGAATTTCTCCAGCTCATCTCCGCCTGCTTTATGATTGAGAACCACATCGGCAATCACCTGGATGTTATTTTCTTTCAGTGCTTTGATAGCTTGAAGATACTGTTCTTTGGTGCCGTACTTTGTCGGGACTGCACCTTTCTGGTCAAATTCGCCAAGGTCAAAAAGATCATAAGGGTCGTAGCCAACAGAGTATTTGCTGTTGGTACTTTTATAAGCGGGAGGCAGCCAGGCTGCGGTGATTCCAAGTTCGGATAAATATTGGGACTGTTCTTTTGTGTGTTGCCACAGGAATGATTCGCCATCGGTATACCAATGGAAAAACTGTATCATTGTTCCGTTCATAAGAATGTAGATTTTATCAGGGTTAATTGATTTAGATTTTTCATCCTATGAAAATATCAAGCCAAGAGAAAGCCGATGAGCAGACTAAAACTGATAGGATAAATAAAACCAAATAAAACATTCAGCAAAGTCGCAAAACGGATGCTTTCTAAGGCTAGCACTCCATTATTCGTTTCCGAACTCCTCGAATGGAATTTTTAACTGAACTGAAACCTGCTTTTTTTCCTCAGTGTTGAGGTTGGAAAGTGACAGGCCAAGCAGTCGGATGGCTTTATCAAAGGGTCTGAGTTCCCAAAGTTGTTGTGCGGTGTTGTAGAAAGCTTCTGCATTTTCAAAGTAGAAATCCTGAGTTTTGCTCCTTGTGTACAGTGTGAAATCTTTATATTTGATCTTTAGCGTAAGCGTTTTTCCTTTAATTTCTTTCTTGCCAAGGCGCTCTTCCAGTTCCAGACTAAGCGATTTCAGCTTGTGACTGACTTCTTCATCTTCATTAATATCATCCCAGAAAGTTCTTTCCACAGCTACACTTTTCTGGATTCTGTTGGGTTTCACTTCACCGTTGTGAATGCCGCGGACCACATTATAATAGTAGGTGCCCGATTTTCCAAACAGCTTTTCCAACTCATCCAGAGATTTTGCTTTAAGATCTTCTCCTTTGAAGATGTGCAGCGTATGCATTCTGTTGGCAGTAACTTTACCGACGCCGTAGAATTTCTCGATGGGAAGATTTTCCAGAAACTCATTGATCTTGGTTGGATGGATGGTTTTCTGCCCATTCGGTTTATTGATGTCGGAAGCCACCTTCGCCAGAAATTTGTTGACAGAAATTCCTGCGCTGGCAGTCAGTCCTGTTTCCTCAAAAATTCTCTTTCGGATTTGCCGTGCGATATCATTGGCAGACTCGATGTTTTTTTTATTTTCTGTAACATCCAGATAGGCTTCGTCCAGAGAAAGAGGCTCTACCAGATCTGTAAATTCGTGAAAAATACTTCTGATTTTGCCGGAAATCTCCTTGTAGCGTTGGAATCTTGGTTTTACAAAGATCAGATGCGGGCATTTTTCTCTCGCTGTCTTGCTGGGCATCGCAGACCGGACTCCGAATTTCCGCGCTTCATAACTGGCTGCTGCCACAACGCCGCGGTGGCCGCCACCTACGGCAATGGCTTTCCCGCGCAGGCTCGGATCATCGAGCTGCTCTACAGAGGCATAAAAAGCATCCATATCGACATGGATTATCTTGCGCTGCACCATTGAGAGGTTAGAAATGAGATTTTAGAAATGAGATTTTGATTCGAGTGTGAAAACTTAATTCTTTACTCAATACAAATTTAATCAAAAAAAATCCCGGAAATTTCCAGGATTATAATGTTATTTGGTCAGCTTGTCTATGGTTTTCTGGATGTCCGGATCATCCGGTGAAATAGCATAATATTTTGCAATAGCAGATTTCTGATCTACAACAATGTATCTCGGAATCCAGTTGAGGTCGATATAATTATTAAAATCATTCTTCCAGCCGCTTGCAAACCAGTAGTTTTCTTTGTCCGCCATTTCAAATCTGTCCAGACTTTTCAGAAAACCTTCCTTGGATCTTTCCAATGATAGGAATACAAAGTTGACATTTGGATTTTTGGCTTCCAGCTCTTTTGCTTTTGGAAATGCTTTGAGGCAGTCTCTGCACCAGCCGGCCCAGAAATCCAGAATCAGGATTTTACCTTTGTGCTGCTTCAGTATTTCATTAATGGAAATAGCTTTCCCATCTTTGTCATCTAATTTTTGTGCTAATGCTTCTTTGCTGAATTTGGTTTTCAGAACTTTCGGAACTTCCTGAGAATAGCCGAACTGGAAAACCACAAGTAATAGATAAATTAAAATCCTCTTCATTTTTAAATTTTTTTTGATGAACGAAGGTAAGGAATAATCCCCACTTTGCTGTTGTTACAATTTGGTTTTGCTGTCCAGAACGAGTGTCACCGGCCCGTCATTTACTAGCGAAACTTTCATATCTGCACCGAAGATGCCGCTCTCGGTTTTAAGACCCGATTTTTTGATTTCGTCCTTAAAATAATCAAAAAGAGGGATTGCTTTTTCTGGCCTGGCTGCTTTTATGTAGGATGGGCGATTGCCTTTTTTATAATCGGAAATCAATGTGAACTGGCTTATACAAAGGATTTCTCCTTGGATGTCTTTCACGGAATGATTCATTTTACCGTCATCGTCAGAAAATATCCGGACATCCAGCACTTTTTTGACGAGCCAGTCTGCATCGGCGTTTTCGTCATTTTCATCAACACCAATCAACAGCATCAGTCCCTGACTGATCTCGCCTGCAATTTTGCCGTCCACCTGCACACGTGCCATAGAAACACGCTGTAATACTACTTTCATTATAAAAACTCCTGTAAATAATTAGTTGTAAACAGAAAGAATATTGGTGTTTGCATCGAAACTGTACGGGTACATTTTAGGTGCAATCTTGGCCACGCTTGTCGGCTGGCCTGTGATGAGGATCCATTCTGCGTTATCCTGAGGGCAGAGAATAGTGGTTTCATTTTTAACTTCCAGAGTGGTATTGGTGTCCGGACAGATGTGTGGTGCGTTTCTGTCATAGATTTTGAATCCGCTTGTGACTCTTACCACAATGAGACCGCGTGTGCCGGATCCGACTTCGTTGACGTAAACCCAGGAGCCAACAGTCTGTAATTTGTAATAAGACGGCAGGTTTAGGTTGAGCTGCACAGAGATAGGAGCGTTGGGAAAACAGCTGACGGTTTCGTTTCTTTCACTGCAGGAAGTAGAGAAAGTTAATAAACTGAAAGTCAGTACTAATAGAAAAAGGGATATGTTTTTTTTAATTTTCATTTCAAAATAAATTATATATTTGTAAACTCAATTCGAGACAAAATAGTATCCGGCAAAGGTCGGATTATTTTTTTATACAAACGATAAATTTTATTGTTATGAACTACGTAACCAAAGAAGGTTTGGACAAGATGAAGGCCGAGCTAGAACAGCTTGAAACCATAGAAAGACCAAAGATAACGCAGCAGATTGCTGAGGCAAGAGATAAAGGTGACCTGTCGGAAAATGCAGAATATGATGCTGCAAAAGAAGCGCAGGGAATGCTGGAAATGAGAATTTCCAAACTAAAAGATATTGTTTCTACCTCCAAAATTATAGATGTGTCCCAGCTGGATCTCAGCAAAGTGTCTATTATGACAACAGTGAGACTGAAGAATAATGCCACAAAAGGTGAGCAGAAGTTTACCCTTGTTCCGGATAACGAAAGTGACATCAAGGCAGGGAGAATATCAGTCAATACACCAATTGCTAAAGGTCTTCTGGGGAAAATCGTAGGTGAAACTGCGGATATCGTTCTACCAAACGGGAACAAACTTTCTTTCGAAGTTCTGGAAATATCTTTGTAAAAAAAAAATAGGTTCCAACGGCTGGATAATAGGTGAAACGGCCACACAATCAAGTAATTAATTATGAGCAGTATTTTTTCTAAAATTATAAGCGGTGAAATCGAAAGCTACAAGATAGCTGAGGATGACAGGCATATTGCTTTTCTGGATGCGATGCCATTGGTAAAAGGTCATACACTTGTAGTTCCCAAAAAGGAGACTGATCTTATTTTCGATCTGGATTCTGAGGAATATAAGGATCTTTGGGCGTTTACCCAGAATATTGCTAAACAGATTAAAGAAGCTGTTCCTTGTAAAAGAGTGGGAATAGCGGTTGTAGGATTAGAAGTCCCGCACGCTCATATTCATCTGGTTCCTCTCAACAGTATAGACGATCTTAACTTTAAGAATGCACGTCTGAAACTGTCACCGGAGGAGTACAGAGAAATTCAACAGTCCATAATCAAAGCATAAAAGAAGTTTCTGACTTCTTTTTTTTAATTTAATAGAATTCTAAAAATTTATGAATCCAAATCAATGTTCATTTTGCGGCAGAAAAAAGAGTGAAGTACAAATTCTTATTTCCGGACAAAATGGTTTCATATGCGAAAATTGTATAGAACAGGCTCATCTGATCGTAAAAGACAGTGCTACAGCTACTCCGGAAAACGCTATGGCGAGTTCTATGGATGAGCTGAAAAAGCCGCGTGAGATCAAAACATTTCTTGATGAATATGTCATAGGCCAGGACCAGGCGAAAAAGCAGTTGTCTATCGCTGTTTACAATCACTATAAAAGAATATTGCACGCGAAAGACGAAAACCGCGAGGTAGAAATCGAAAAATCCAATATTATAATGATTGGAGAGACGGGCACAGGTAAAACGTTGCTTGCAAAAACAATTGCAAAGCAGCTGAACGTCCCTTTCTGTATCGTAGATGCCACTATTCTTACAGAGGCAGGTTATGTGGGAGAAGATGTAGAAAGCATTCTTTCCAGATTGCTGATGGTAGCAGACTACGACGTTGAAAAGGCGGAGAAAGGCATCGTTTTTATTGATGAGATTGATAAGATTGCCAGAAAATCTGATAATCCAAGCATCACAAGAGATGTTTCCGGAGAAGGCGTGCAGCAGGGTTTGCTGAAATTGCTGGAAGGAAGTATCGTAAACGTACCACCTCAGGGCGGGAGAAAGCATCCGGATCAGAAATATATCCAGGTCAATACCCAAAATATCCTTTTTATCGCCGGCGGAGCTTTTGACGGTATGACAGAAATTATTGAAAGAAGACTCAATAAACAGGCGATCGGATTTTCCAAAGACAAACTGGAGCAGACTGATGATGAAGATTACATCCTCAGCCAGATCAATGCTATAGATTTGAAAAGTTTCGGACTTATCCCTGAACTTCTGGGCAGATTTCCGATCATCACCTATCTTGAGAAATTAACAAAAGATGTGCTGGTAAGAATTATGAAGGAGCCGAAGAATTCTATCGTAAATCAGTTTACAGAACTTTTTAAAATGGATAATGTTGCGCTGGAATTTACAGATCAGGCCATAGAGGAAATCGTGGAAGATACTATGAATAAGGGACTTGGAGCAAGAGGTCTTCGCGGAACTACAGAAAAGGTATTGGAAGATTATATGTTTAATATCGAAAATAACAAAGAGGTAGTCATTAATTCAATATTATAAAATCTTTAATTTTTCAAAGAAAATTATTGATTCTTTAAAATTTTGATATCTTTGCACAATAAACACACAATCCAAAACACGATGATTAAAAAAATTATTTCTCTCAAGTTATTGTTCTTGTATGCTGTATCTTCAGCGCAGGTACTTACATATGTGGGTAACTCTGCCTTGGTAACCATACAGCCGCAGACATTAGTATATAATGGTGGCGGATTACAGACAGCAGGTTCTGCAATTGTTAACAATTCAGGAAATGTAATGATTAATGGCGGTTCCGCCGATCTTTTAAGTCTTGCTTCAACAGCAAACTTCAATTTGAAATTAGCTACAGTTACTGATTACGGTCAGTTATACATTGCCGGTATTACGCAGGGCAATATCTCAGGAAGAATCAACAAAGAATACAGAGCAGATGTCAACAGCGGAACTACTGCAAAACAGCAGATTGCACTTCCGTTTTTTGGCTATAAAATTTCTGAACTGGTTTCAGACGTTGCGCTTAGTACTGCTACCAATACAGGCGGTAGTTATATGAACGTTACCAATGCAGCAAATAATTCTGCAGGTCGTTTCAATCCAAGTTCAGTTTTCAGATGGAACAATGCAAGGGCGCGATATGATCAGGTAGTAGCCGGTCCTACAGCTTTAGCTACCACCAATGTTGGTACAGCTATGGACTATTACATTGTTCCAAGAAGAAGCAATACTGGAGTAGTTGTATGGGATGCTGCATTAGCTACACCAATTACAGCTGTGACTAGATTTTCCGGAACTCCGGTTTCTGATGTCACAACGCCCCAGTCATTATCCTTAACTGGAGGCGCAGCAGGAATCAGCTTTGGATATAATGGTTCTGCTTCCAACTTCTTTGGCGAAAAATACTACAGTTATATTGATGACCCTTTTCAGTCAAAAACAGGAACTGCTGGAGGCTGGGACGCCTCGTATGGTAAGAATCTTTATCAGGTTGCTAATCCTTTCCTGACGAACATTGATTTAAAATATATCGGTTTAGCTGAAACTACTAATTCTGATGGCAATGCCATTCCCAATTTGCAAGGTATTGCTTATTATACTTCCGGTTTAACCTGGGTAAGGAGTGGTGGTACGACCCATCCCACTTTTGGTAATGGTGCAGGTCAGACGGTAAGACTGATAGCTTCTGGAGGAGCTTTTCAGGCTGCGGATGTGTCAGGACGTGCTACTATAAAACCAATGGGAGAGTTCCTGATCAAGTTATCTACGGATAACGGAACCAATCCACTGTCAAAAATAGATTTCACAACGCTGAGACGTTTTTCTGCAATAAGCAGAGCCGATAATACACAACAGACTACGAATCCTTCCAGCAGAATCTACAGTGATGATACTGAGATACCAGCAGACAAAATCGTAAAACAGTTAGGTGTAGTAATGTACGATATGGACAGTTTGGAAATTGGCAGAACATATTATGCCATCTCACCATCTGCAGTGACAGGTAACAATCCGACTACCACGATGTTGCAGGCTTATAACGGGCCTGATAGCTATATTTTTACAAAAGAAGAAGTAGCAGCAGGCGGTGAAGATATCAATTTCGCAGACAAATTATATGTTAATGAAGCGAATGAGCTAGGCTTTCAGACGAAGAAAATACCAATGAATATTACTTACACTGATACACCGTATTACCTGGAATTCCAGGTTTATGAGAAAGGTGAGAGAGTAGGAGAAAATGGTCTTTCTAGCGGACTGAACTTCTATATCGAAACTGGAAGCAATTCATTTGTAAAAATCAATGATGGAGACTATATGAACATGAACGGTTCAAAATCATTGGGTCTGTATTATGATAAGCCGGAAAGTGGGACACTTGGTACAAACGGCACAACATTGGCTCAGACAGTAATAGCAAAACAAGACTCCAAATGGGTGGTGAAATTTGCTAAGCACTGGAAAAAAGCTTCTGTTGAGGTTTATTCCGCAAGTGGTCAGCTGCTAAGTTCCAAATCTCAGATTTCTACAGACGGCAATTATCTTATTCCTGTGAATAGCCAGGCGAAAGGTATGTTTTTAGTAAAAGCTACCTCCGAAAACGGAGAAGTGGTTATCAAGAAGATTATCAATTAATAAAAAGCACAAAATAGTACACAATACACAACATAACATATGATGAATTATATCTCAAAAAAAACCTATAGCATTTTATTTATACTCGTGAGTATATTTAGCTTTGCTCAGACCGTTCCGCCACCACCGGAGAATCCAGAAGGTGGAGATATCGGAGGATATCCGGCCTCGCCAATTGATGCTTATACCTTTGTTTTATTTTTGGTAGCAGTAATGTTGATTGCATTCTTTGCACTGAAGCAAAAACAAAGAATCTTAGAATAAAAAATTAGATTTAATATTTTAAAACTCACTTTTGTAGTGGGTTTTTTTTATTTTTACTTTATGAAAAAAATATTAGTGACAGGCAGCGTTTTGTTGTCCGCATTTCTGGCTGCTCAGTTCAACGTAAAAGCCACTATACCAGCTTATCTTTCTGACTCAGAAGTGTATCTCTACGGCTTCAACGGCTCAAAAGAGATACTTCTTTCCAAAGCAAAAATATCAGGCAATACAGCTACATTCAAAGTGGATAAGCAGTACACCGGAATGATGAGGGCTTTTTTTCAAAAGGCAAATGCCTCGGTCAATATGGTTTCTGAAAATAAGGACGTTATTTTTAAAATCGATCTGGACAGTAAAAACAAGATTTCAAATGTTGCTTTCAATGATCAGGTGAATCAGCTTTTCAGTAATGAAGTTGAAGTACAGAAAAAACAGGAATTAATCCTTCCCGCACTCATTCAGATCAAAGATTACTACAAACCGTCCGATGCTTTTTACAAATCTCTAGATAGTGAGATCAATTTACTTTCCAAAACTGATGTAGCCCTTTATGAGACTCATCCTTTTTTGGACTATTACAACAAAAATCAGAAATATTCTGTTCAGGAAAAAGCGGCCGAACTGAAGACAGAGGATTTCATCAACTTCTACTCCAAATCCGGAGAGTATCTGGAAACTTCTACCATTTTGAAACCCTCGTTAATTAATTTTCTGAATGTTTCGAAGTCCAATGTAGAAGGCAGCGTAGACAAGCTTTTAGAAGCCGTCAATCTGGAAACTCCGAGAGGACAGACTATAATGTCTGAGTTAATCGAAATATTCAGCACTTACGGGATGGATAAGCTGAAAGATAAATATCTTGCCCAGGCCAATAATCTTAAATGCACGATCAACGACCGCCTGGCTTCTACCCTGAAAGCGAACAAAAATACGGAGATTGGTGCAAAGATGCCGAACAACACTTTTGTAAACGCTATCCATACCAAAGCGAAGTCTCTCTACGATATAAAGGCTTCAAAGAAAATTGTTGTTTTCTGGTCATCTACCTGCTCGCATTGTGAGGCAGAGCTGCCCAAATTACTGGAGAAGTATGACAAACTTAAAGCACAGAATATAGAAATCGTAGGCTTCTCTTTGGACAGCAATCTGGATGAGTTCAGGAGCAAGGCCAATATCTATCCGTGGATCAATGATTCTGAAGGAAAAGGCTGGTACAGCTCTTATGGAGAAACTTATAACATTGTTGCAACGCCGACGTATTTTGTGTTAGACGCTGACAATAAAATCATTAGCAAACCAAATCACGTTGGTGATGTATTAGATTACTTAAAAGTCAATTAAAAATTTGCGGAAATGTAAAATATCCTTATATTTGCACCACCAAAAAATGGCGAGGTAGCTCAGTTGGTTAGAGCGCAGGATTCATAACCCTGAGGTCACGGGTTCAATTCCCGTCTTCGCTACTGCAAAAACTCTTTTCTTTTAATAAGAAAAGAGTTTTTTTTGCTCAAGCCCCGCTATTACTTCGTTTTGAGACATTGGAATATATAGGCAGTCAGGTGCAACGTTTTGAACATCGCTCTTTTTCCATTTATTTGTGATAAATGTTAAAAAATATTTGGAGTTGATTACGGAATATTGTACTTTTACAGGGCTTTTGAGACAATCACTCAGGAGCAATAAATTTTTTTTCATCATTTGTGTTTTTAGAATCGTACCTCGTGTGCGATTCTTTTTTTTATGCCTCATATAGAGCTAAAAGAGTTACGAAATAGGAGTAGGTAATGCTGCCATCCTGCTGATTGGATTTTAAAAATAAATCATTGGTAATACCAAAAATATCACTCACGAGACCATCGTGTTTCATGAAAAACTGAAGCTCACTGGCCCTGTCTCTTTTCATTTTATAAGAAAATTGAGATAATATCTTTTTTACAAACAGGGTGTCTTTTGACGACAGGCTTCTCAACAAGCTTTTCAAAACGTAAAGTTGTGCACTGTATTGCAAATCGGGATTCGCAGAGTTTTTTGCGCATAGATACGCAATGAAACTGGCTTCCTGTTCCCTTGCAAAACCAAGTTGATGAGACATCTCGTGCGCGAGGGTGAAGGGCAGTTGTGTATGAGGCAGATGTGCGTTGTACTGTGCTTCTGCAGTGAAGGGATTGTAGTAGCCAAGAATTCCCGTGAAACTCATCGCACGGTCAAACACACTTTGTTTGACGGCTAGTACTGTCACAGGCTTTTTTGTTGTGATAGAGGCCGGCAGCATCTTCTGCTGTTCCAGTATTTCTTTTTCTATCTTCTCGAGATCATCAATTACAAAAATACCGGCTTTGTCCTCAGATACTTTCTCTCTGCTTTCTGCACAAAGTTTGAGATATCTAATCGTCAGGTTTTTAAGGTCGTCTTCTGTGATTTCTTTTTTTTGCAGCTTCGCTATGATCGGGGTCTGGAAGTAGAGCATTCCCCAAAAACACTGATAAATGAAATATACAGTATTAATGAAAATCATTACCTGCCGTACAGTTCCTTTTTTTCTTTTAATTAAATAAACGATCATCAAGATTAAATAAAGCGAAACAAGTATGTAGATAACATCGCCGGCTGAAAATCCCGTCCTTGAGAACACCAAAATATGAACTGCCTTTTTCGTCTCAAACAAAGTGTTGAAGAGATCGACCGCTGCATCTATCTTTGACAAAATATAAAACAACGAAAATTGGGCAACCAGAATGATTGCCCAAAATTTATTTTTAAGAAAGAGGTTCTTTTTAGTGTCCACCTGATACTTTTTTGTCAAAACTAATGCCTTGATTTCTTAGGATTCCACTCACTTTCCAGGCATAGAATGCCAAATAAGCAAAACATAAAATCCCGACGATATAACTGTGCTGGATACCGATACTTTCAGAAACAACACCTTGCAGCCAGCTTATAATGCCACCACCCATAATCATCATAATAAGGAAGCTGCTTCCCTGGCTTGTGTGTTTTCCAAGTCCGCTAACTGCTAATGTAAAGATACAAGGCCAAAGCGTACTGCAGAACAGTCCAACACTTGTGAACGCATAGATACTGACAATTCCGTCCGTAAACATTCCTATCGTCAAAGCAATAATACCAAGCGCCGAGAATATCAGAAGCATTCTTGCAGGATTTCCTTTACTGGCCATATCAGCTCCAATTAATACTAAAATGACCAAACCATAAATGTAGAAAGGCGACAGATCATGTTTTGCAACTGCATTCACAAAAAGAAAAACACCGAAAGCTAAATAAGGCGCTACGAAACGCAATATTTTCTGCAGACTCATATTATCTGTAAAAGCTTCTACAGCGCCCGTCCAACGGCCAATCATCAGACTTGCCCAATACAGAGAGATGTAAGGTGATATTTCCTGCAGCGTATAGACAACGCCTGTCTTAGAATTGATGATAGATTCCATATAAGCTGGCAAATTACTCGCGGTAGAAACTTCTACGCCAACGTAGATGAAGATGGCCAGCATTCCCAGAAGTAATTGTGGGTATTTCAGAGCAGAACTTTTGACATTTCCTTCTTCTGTTACTGCTTCCTCAATGGTTGCCGGATGTTCCGGTAATGAGGAAAATTTAAGTAAAACTGCAACAGCCAGGAAAGCGGCACCCAAAACAAGGTAAGGTATTTTCACACTTTCAATGCTCATATTGGTGTTTTCAGAAGCTGCAGAACCGAAGATCGCAAAACTTACAATCAGCGGTCCGATGGTTGTTCCTAGATTGTTGATCCCTCCGGCCAGGGTCAGACGCTGTGATCCTGTTTTAATAGGTCCCAGTGCGATAGCTAATGGATTGGCAACTGTTTGCTGGAGAGAAAATCCTAATGCTACAATGAACAGTCCGGATAACATCAATGGAAATGACCGCAGATTGGCTGCCGGATAAAATAACAATGTTCCCAAGGCAGAAATCAGCAGTCCCAGTGCCAGGCCGTTTTTATAACCGATTTTATTGACCAAATCTTTTCCAATGGCCAATGAAATCAACATATAAATGATGGAACCAACGGTATAGGCAATGTAAAAGGCGACGGACACAAGCTGACTTTGACCCTGTGTCAAATCGAATGCTTTTTTAAAAACAGGAATCAAAATGTCGTTACTTGCTGCAACAAATCCCCAGAAGAAAAAAACGGTGACGAGCGGAATAAACTGTGCCCAATTGGTTTTTTGTGTTTCCATTATTTATTTAATGTTAATTTAAGGTTAATATTCAAAAACAAATGTAAGTAAAAAGTAGTATTGGTAGAGTAATTATTTTATTTTCTCAATAAGAGACAATCGCATTTCCTCGTGCGCTTTTTCTTTAAGTTCTTTCAAAGGCGCATCCGGCGTCAAAATATCATTAAAGTAGATATCAACCCGTCCCGGATATCCTTTTTTATTATCGAAAGGAAACATTTCTTTAAGGCCTGCAAAAGTGTAAACGGCAATCGGAAACTGGTGTTTTGTAGAAAGGATAAATGCACCATCTTTGAACTGATCCAGAATGATGCTCGTATCATCGGGAACGCCGCCTTCGGGGAAGATCACCACGCTTTGTCCCTCCTGCATCCTTTCTGCGCAGCGTCTGTAGACATCGGCGCGGCTTCTTGCGCTTTTACGGTCTACCATCACGCAGACTCTTTTATAAACGCTTCCGAAAACCGGAATCTTCTCCAGTTCTTTCTTCCCGACGTAGCAAAGCGGATGGTTGGGAAACAGAATACAGGGAATCATCACATCCATCATCGATGTGTGGTTGGAAATTATGACGTAAGGCTGGCTTTTGTCTATTTTCTTATCGGTCCTGTTGATGATTCTGTATCGGAAGCCTGTGCCATAGAAGATGGACATTGCCCAGAGCCGGATAAAAAAATAACAGTATTTATAATCCTGTTTTCTGATGGACAGCAGATAGACCGGTAGGAAAAATATCAGGGTAAAAACAGTTCCCACAAGCACCATCCAAAACCGCCAAATATAAACGAGCAAAACCTTCATCAAAATCAATTTTGTCCAAAAATAAGTTTTTATCCGTTAAAAATAATTTTTTTCTTGATAGAATAGTTCAGCAGAGATACTATGACAATAGAAGTGATCTTGCTCATCATCTCCTGGGACAAGACATAGAACCCAAGATCCAGCGGATTTTTGAAGACAAAATGATACAGAATCTGAAACAGAATTAAGCTTATAATTGTAGAAACAACAGATACAGAAATGAAATAGGCAAATTCCCGCTTTTTAGAATGCTTTCCTCTCTCAAAAACAAACCAGATGCTGAGGAAATAATTGGTAATAATCCCACATCCGGTAGACAGTATATTACTGAAAGGATATTTGATCCCATAAAGATTGTATTCCGAAGAATAAACCTGTGGGAGATAAACGCTCAGTATTTTAAAACTGCCGATTTCCACAATGGCGCTCAAGCCGCCGGCGATGATGAAAAAAAGAATTTGTTTATGTCGAAGTAATAATTGTTTCATTTCAAATGCAAATTTATACGATTTGTTAAAAGTTTTTAAATAATAGTTAAATTATTTTTTCGTGTCAAAAATATTTCTACATTTATTTAATATTAAAGCAATTAATTATTTGTTTGAATTATTAATTGCTATCAGCGTTTTTTTTTATGAAAATGCTAATGTTTGCCGATGTTTCAAGGATATCCTGGCTCTTATAAACGAAGCCGGGAAATTTTTTCATCAGAACTCAAGTTACCATACTTACATAATAATATTACAGAAAATGAAAAATTCTAACAGACCCTACAGAAAATTTCTGCCTCAGCAAAAAAAAATTGAGGAACTGGAAAAGAGTAGCTCCCGGTTCAAAAGAATCTATTCAGAATATGAATTGATGGCCGATGAACTTTGGAATCTGGAAAGCAGCGAGACTACAGAAAGTATTCCCGATGACTTTATCAATGCGATCAAACTGCAGACCTCCTACCTAGAAGACGAAATTGAAGACTGGCTGATAGAAACACCCAATAAGCATTAATACAACTATTCTTCCCAAAATATATTACATTAGCACTTTAAAAACCTAATATATGATTGCTATTGTTGACGGAGGATCTACCAAATGCGACTGGGTTATCCTGGAAAATGATGGTACAGAAGTACTCAAGACCGAGACCATCGGTTTCAATCCCAATATTATAAAAGCAGAATTGATTGCGCCTGAGCTCGAAAACAATCAGGCGCTTTCCAAATTCCACGATTATATAGAGAATATCTTTTTCTACGGCTCCGGCTGCGGCACTCCCGAAAACCGACTCATTGTAGAGCGGGAGATTCAAAAGGTGTTCCCCAACGCGCAGGTCAATATCAAAGAAGACCTTCTGGCAGCCGCTTATGCCGCCTACCGTGGCAATCCGGCCATTGTCTGCATCCTGGGTACAGGTTCCAACGCCTGCTATTTTGATGGCCAAAAAGTAAAGACCGAGTTGCCCTCTTTAGGCTTTCTGATTGGAGACGAAGGCAGCGGCAGCGCACTTGGAAAACAGCTCGTACGGCACTATTTTATGAAAAAATTGCCGCCCGATCTCCATCAGCAGTTTACTGAGATTTATCAGCTAAACATAGACGATCTGCTCAAAAATATGTACCACAATCCCCGTGCAAACGCCTATATGGCAGATTTTACAAGGTTCATTGTAGACCGGAAAACGCATCCCTATTTTCAGAATTTTATTTTCAAAGAACTCAAGAACTTCCTTGAGTATCAGGTGATGCCCTATGAAGAATGCCGCGATTGTGAAGTCAATTTTATAGGGTCTATTGCCTACTTTTTCGAAGATATTCTTCGCGCCGCAGCCTCCGATTTCCATTTCAAAATCGGCACCGTGGTGCAGAAACCAATAGAAAGTCTGGTGAATTATCATCGTGACTATATCATTCCAAAACTTTAACTTTGCACAAATATTTGGGCGTATCCCTTTGTTTTTGCTTTCCGGCTGGGGTCTGATTACAGATCTTTTCAGCCACGCAAAAACAAGCGGGCCGGTCTGCGGGCAGTCGCTTTTTTTGTTTATTCTTAGAGATTTTGTACATCAGTGTCATCCTGAGGTTCCCGAAGGACAGGAAAACAAAAAAGAGCTCCGACAATGCCCTCCGCCCTTACGCAGCAGAGTCATTACAAACCAGTGAGTCCGTACCATTCAGGGACTCACGCAAAGAAATTAAAAATGTCAAAAAATTCAAGAGACCAGATCGCTTTCGACAAGGCCGCATTAGATTATCACAGCCAGGAACCGAAAGGTAAAATAGAAGTCATTCCTTCCAAACCGCATTCCTCACAAAGAGATCTTTCATTAGCTTACTCTCCAGGAGTTGCAGTGCCTTGTATGGCCATCCACGACGATCCTCAGAAAGTTTACGAATACACTTCCAAAGGAAATCTTGTAGCTGTAATCTCCAACGGAACCGCAGTTTTAGGATTAGGTGACATCGGCCCCGAAGCTTCAAAACCCGTGATGGAAGGAAAAGGATTGCTTTTCAAGATCTTCGCAGGCATCAATGTTTTCGATATCGAAATCAATGAAAAAGATCCGGACAAATTCATCGAAACGGTAAAAGCAATCGCACCAACATTCGGCGGGATCAATCTGGAAGATATCAAAGCACCGGAAGCATTCTATATAGAACAGAGACTAAAAGAAGAATTGGATATTCCGTTGATGCACGATGATCAGCACGGAACAGCCATTATCTCCGCAGCTGCTTTGATCAATGCTCTGGAAATCGCAGGCAAAAAAATCGATGAAGTGAAGATGGTGATCAACGGCGCCGGAGCTGCTGCAGTTGCTTGTGCGAAATTGTACATTTCATTGGGCCTCAATCCAAAAAATATATTGATGTGCGACAGCAAAGGCGTCATCAATCAAAGAAGAGAAAACCTGACGCCCGAGAAACTGGATTTCATTGCCCAAACCGATATCGACACATTGGAAGATGCAATCAAAGGTTCGGATGTTTTCATTGGTCTGTCAAAAGGAAATGTGATGACGGCTGAAATGCTATTGTCAATGACGGATAATCCAATCGTTTTCGCATTGGCCAATCCAGATCCTGAAATCAGTTATGATTTGGCATTGGCGACAAGACCAGACGTAATGATGGCAACGGGAAGAAGTGACTATCCAAATCAGGTCAACAACGTTCTTGGTTTCCCATACATTTTCCGTGGCGCATTGGATGTCCAGGCAAGAGGAATCAATGAAGCGATGAAGCTGGCGGCAGTTTATGCCCTGGCAGAAATTGCGAAAGAACCGGTTCCGGAGATGGTAAAACTGGCTTATAACGTCACCAATATGAGTTTCGGAAAAGAATACTTCATCCCGAAACCATTCGATAACAGATTGATCACGAAAGTGTCTATCGCTGTTGCAAAAGCAGCCATGGAAAGCGGAATTGCCGGAAAACCTATCGAGGATTTTGAAGCATATGAAAATCAGTTGCTGGACAGAATGGGCCGTGATGAAAAACTGGTCCGAATGATGCAGAACCGAGCCAAAGCCAACCCAAAAAGAGTAACGCTTGGCAACGGTGAAGAATACAATATCCTAAAAGCAGCACAAATTCTACAGGAAGAAGGTATTGCTTACCCAAGTTTATTAGGAAGCAAAAGACTGATCAAGGAAAGAATGGCAGAATTCGGGATGGATCTGGATATTCCAATTATAGATCCGAACGAAGACGAGAATAAAGAAACCCGCAAAAAATATAGAAAAACACTTTGGGATCTGCGAAACAGAAAAGGAATCAATGAGTACAAAGCAAAACGCTACGTAAGACAACGCGATTATTTTGGGCCATTGATGCTGGTTCACGGCGATACAGATGCGCTGATTGTCGGTTTCTCCAAAAGTTATTCATCAATCCTGAAACCTATCTTGGAAATCATTCCTAAAAAACAGGGCGTGAACAAAGTAGCGGCCATGATGATGATCCTTACGGAAAAGAAACCATTGTTTTTTGCAGATACTTCCATTAATAAAAACCCTTCTGCGGAAGATTTGGTAGATATTGCAAAAATGGCAGAAATCACGGTAAAGTCTTTTGCTATCGAACCAAGAATTGCAATGTTAGGCTACGAAAATTTTTCAGCCAAAGCAGATTCTTCCAAAAAAGTAGCGGAAGCGGTAAAAATCCTTCATACAAAATATCCGAAGATGGTGGTAGATGGAGAAATTCAGCCTGATTTTGCTTTGAACAGCGATCACCTGGCAGATTATCCTTTTTCAAAACTCGGAACCAATCCTGCCAACGTTTTGGTTTTCCCAAATCTTGAAAGTGCTAATCTATCCTATAAAATCATCCGTGGAATGAAAGCGGCTCAGACTATTGGACCAATACTGATGGGTCTGGATCAGCCGGTTCACGTTTTGCAGATGAGATCCAGTGTAGACGAAATCGTCAATCTTGCAACCATTGCTGTCTTGGATGCGCAGACTAAAGAAAAAAAGTAGGCGGCTTATAGCAATTCGCTTTTAAATATTAAAAAAATAAAATTCCCGTCACGTTTAATTACGCGACGGGATTTTTTTTCTTTCCCCCATAGTTGTCTTATGAAAGTGTGAAAATTAATAGATACTCTATTTATTAGATGAATCAACAGGTCGCTCCTACGGAGTTTTTTTATAACCTCATATTTTCTATTAACTGTAAATCCTGATGGGATTGGATAATTCCCCGTCAGGAGCTTACTGGTAATAGAAAGAGCAGTTCGAGAATTAAAGGTCCGTAGGAGCAAACTGTTAATAGAAATAATTGTTTCCGGAATCAAGGCTCCGCACGAGTGATCTGTTAATAGAAATAATTGTTTCTAGAATTATACTGGCTATTTAATAAAGAAAATGAATACGGACTATTTTCTCATCATTATACCGTGCTCGATACTGCAAAAATCAACTGTAACAGAAAACTAATAGGCTTCCATGGTCTTAAAAACAGGGGTAATATGATAAAAGAAGATCAGAAAAAAGAAGGATAATAGTAAGTATCTCTGACAATAGTGATACTCTTACTTCTGGAAGCAGAAAGAAATACCCTTTTTTAAACAAAGAAATATCAATGCTGGCAAGTCTGCAAAGCAAGATGAAAGAATTAGACCGCACTTTTTAAGATATGCAGTTGATTTTGAATGAAAGTATTCTCAGAAAATCTTTAGCTAATTTCGAGCACGTCAAAAAGCTCTCAAAAGAAGGGAACGAAAAGGCGCGAAAAATTTATGATTATCTAAAAATCTATTTTGAAAAATTTGATTTAAGCTAACACACTCGGGATTTCAGATTTTCATTATTATTCATCAGGATCGATCATTCTTATAAAAAAATGAGAGAAAGTATGCAGAATAGCCATTTTAACTTTTAAGATGGCTTTTTTGATGCAGTTAATTTATATCTTCGCAAAACCCTAATTTTTTGATTAAAATGATTTATTCTTTAAGAGGTTTTGTACAGGAACTTTCGCCAACTTTTGTAGTGGTAGAAGTCAATGGCGTTGGATATTATGTAAGTGTCAGTCTGCAGACTTCCCAAAATCTTAAACTCAATTCTGAAGTTTTTATATATATCCAGCAGATTATCCGGGAGGATGCCCATCTGCTTTTCGGCTTTTTTACCAAGGAGGAAAAAGAGATGTTCAACCTGTTAATAAGTGTTAACGGTGTAGGTCCTGTTTCTGCCCTTATTTTGCTCTCTTCGCTCAGCCTTTCCGATGCCGCAAATGCCATACTTTCCGGCAACAGTGTCATCATCCAGAAGGTGAAGGGAATAGGGGTGAAAACAGCCGAGCGAATCATCATAGATTTGCGTGATAAAGTCGGCGGATTCAGTATTTCTGAGGAAAAACTTTCTTCCTATGTAGACAATAAAATCAAGAATGAGGCGTTATCAGCATTAGAAGTTTTAGGCATTTCCAGAAAAGTGAGCGAGAAGATTGCAGACAGGATTCTGAAGCGAAATCCGGAAGTTTCTATAGAAGAATTAGTAAAAGAGATTTTAAAAAACATTTAACATTTGATGGCATTTGACCATCAATTTCTTAAAAAAATATAAGTGAAGAAAAATATTTACCTTTCTAAATTAACCCTCCTTTTTTTAATATTTGTAGGTTTTACAAACAGTTTTGCCCAGGAAAAACCATCCGACAGTCTTATCAGTGTGCGGACAGATTTCAGTCTGGCAGATCCTATACGCTATGACGCGTTTTACGATATCGGAACCGGTATGTATTATCTGTATCCCAAGATCGGAAACACTGTTGTGGGATCTCCGATTGCGATGACGTTTGAGGAATACAAAAACTACACCATGGAGAATAATCTCCGGTCTTATTATCAGGAAAAATCTCTTTTGAATGATCTTGGCCGTAGAAAAGATCAGACAGACGCCAAGAAAAAAGGTCTGATTCCTTCGATCACTATCAAAAACAAAATGTTCGAAAATATCTTCGGGAGCAACAAAATAGAGTTGATTCCGCAGGGTTTTGCATCTTTTGATCTCGGTGTTTTGTCTCAGAAAATAGAAAATCCACTGGTACTTCCTCAGAACAGAAAAAGTTTTGCGATCAACATCCAGCAGAGAATTCAGCTTGGAATTACGGGAAAAGTAGGTGAAAATCTTCAGCTGAAAGCCAATTATGATACCCAAAGTGGATTTGCATTTGAAAACCGGATGAACATGGTATGGCAGGCCAAAGGTTCCTGGAAAGATCTGCAGTCGAAAGGGCTCAATGAAAAAGGGCAGGATCCCGAGGACAAAATTATCAAAAGGGTAGAAGTGGGTAACATCAGTATGCCGCTTTCTACGAGTCTTATCCGTGGGTCACAATCTTTGTTCGGTCTCAAGACAGAATTCCAGATGGGTAAAACCACTGGAACTTTGGTATTTTCCCAACAGCAGGGTGAGGCCAAAACGATCGTAGCACAAGGCGGCGGGACGATGAGTACATTCAAAGTTAATGCGATAGACTACGAGGACAATCAGCACTTTTTCTTAGGAAAATATTTCCTTGATAATTATGATAAAGCTTTAGAAAATTATCCGTTGATCAACTCCCGTGTCAACATTACGCGACTGGAGGTGTGGGTTTTGGACCAAGGCGGCGGCAATCTGGAAAGTCAGAAGCCCATCGTCGGGATCAGAGACCTTGGCGATCAGGATGGAACGAATCCTAATAATGCCAATCAGGGACTTTACCCTGCAATTGCAAGTGCCTTGGGTACCAACAGAGCAGATTCATCTCCGCCCGATCTTTTGAATGGCAATACTTTCCCGGGCAGTAATCAGCCGTTCAGCAATAATGGTGAGCAATATATTTTTAATAGAAAAGCAAGAAGACTGACACCAGCTGAGTTCAAGTTCAATACACAACTCGGTTATATTTCACTTAACCAGCGACTGGATGAGAGACAGCTTTTGGCAGTTTCATATTCTTATACTTTGAACGGATCCAGCACAGTGTATAAAGTGGGGGAATTCTCCGAAGAAAACGCTGTACTTGTAACCAAACTTTTGAAGTCGAATGTGGTTACCAATCTGGATTCGCCAATGTGGGATCTGATGATGAAGAATATCTATTCCCTTAATACAAGCCAGATACAACCTCAGGACTTCCTGTTGAACGTTTATTATAAAGATCCAAATTCCGGAGGTAAAGTCAATTATCTGCCCGGCGCGCAATATAACAATGGGAGTAATCCCGACACCAATTTGTTAAGACTCTTCAATTTGGACCGTCTTAATGCCAATAACGATTTACAGAATAATGCCAACGGCGAAAAAGGCGACGGTATTTTTGATTTTGTCAATGGGATTACGGTAGACGCGGAAAATGGTCGGGTTATATTTACTAAAGCAAAACCTTTCGTAGATTATCTGAGCAGCGTAATTACAAATCCGGAGCCTCAGAAATCCCAGTATCTTATAAAAAATCTGTATACAACTTTCAAGGCTCAGCTTCCTCAGGAACAGCGCTATACTATTGAAGGGCGTTACAAAGGAAGCCAGGGACAGGGGATTTCGCTTGGCGCTATCAACGTTCCGCAAGGTTCTGTGAAAGTAACGGCCAACGGCGCACAGCTTGTTGAAGGTGTAGATTATACCGTTGATTATATGCTGGGTACAGTCAATATCATTAATGAAACCGTAAAACAGTCCGGTCAGGCTATTAATATTTCATTAGAGAATCAACTTACTTTCAACACACAGAGGAAAAGTTTCTGGGGCATCAACCTGGAAAGAAAATTCAGTGAGAATTTCACTTTGGGTGCTACCGTGGTCAATTATTCCGAAAGACCGCTGACGCAGAAAGTGAATTACGGCCAGGAAGCGGTCAGCAATATGATGGCTGGTTTCAATATGATGTATAATAATCAGCTGCCATTCCTTACCAGGCTGACAGACAAAATACCATTCATCAATACAGAAGCACCTTCCAATCTTAATTTTAAAGCGGAAGGCGCCTATTTGGTTCCCGGACAAAGTAAGGGCATCAACGATCAGTCCTACATTGACGATTTTGAACAGACCACATCCAAAATATCTCTGAAAGAACCGGCAATGTGGAGCATAGCTTCCCGTCCCGAAAATAATGTGAACGATGTGATATTCGAAACCGGCATTCAGAATAACAACTTGAGAAACGGCTACGGAAGAGGTCTTCTGTCCTGGTACACGATAGATCCAAGGTTCTTTGGTGTGGGCGGAAAAGCGCCCAACGGGATCAATGCGCAGGCATTGTCCAACCACGCGTCCCGAAGAGTTGATATGAAGGAACTCTTCAACAGCAGAGACTACGTGGCCGGAGAGCAGACCATTCTCAACACTTTTGATATTACTTATTATCCGGAGCAGAGAGGTCCTTATAACGTCAATCCGAGTACAGAACAGCCTTCGCAAAGATGGGCAGGACTGATGAGACCGATATCGGTTACCAACTTCGTAGCGTCCAATATTGATTATGTAGAATTCTGGATGATGGATCCACGTGCCGACGGCAATACGCTGGGTGATGATCCTAAACTTTTGCTACAATTAGGAAACGTTTCCGAGGACGTTCTGAAAGACGGAAAATTGCAATATGAAAATGGATTGCCGACTAACAGCGCACCTTCTAATATTACCAGTACAAACTGGGGAACGCAGCCGAGCCAGTATCCTATTCTTTATGCTTTCTCTACGGAAGGTGAGGAGAGAGGCCAGCAGGATTTAGGTTATGACGGCTTGAGCGGCACGCAGGAACAGGAAAAATTCGGTGTCGATTTCGTAAATCCAATTACAAATGAATTGGATCCTGCGTCTGACAACTTCGTATTTTATATGTCTGATCAGTTCCAGGGAGATCTGGCTGCATCATTGACGGAGCGTTACCGTTATTTCAGAAATCCTGAAGGTAACTCTGCTGCCAATACAATGGAAGTATCGTCTCAGACACCGGACGCAGAAGATGTCAACAGAGATTATAACCTGGATCTTACAGAAAAATATAACCAGTATACCATTGACCTTTCGCCAGCCAGTATGGTTCTTGGCCAGAATAAAATTGTAGATGTAAAAGAAGTAGACGCCAAATTTGAAAATGGACAGACCAAGAAGGTAAAATGGTACCTTTTCAGAGTTCCGGTTGCTCAGTACGACGGCCTTTCAGGTGGAGCGGTTGTAGAAGGATCCGATGCTTCTGTCCTCAATAATGTGAGATTTGCAAGATTATTAATGAAAGGGTTCAATCAGACTTCTACCATCAGACTTGGAACCTTGGACTTGGTAAGATCTGACTGGAGAAAATATGCAAATGAGATTGCCAGCCCTTCTGTTCCTTCTCAGGATGAAGGTAACAGTCCTCCAACCACAGTGACAGATCTCAACTCAAATTTTGATGTTGGAAGTGTCAATCTGGAAGAAAATGGTTTGGGAACGCCTCCATACGTGTTGCCTCCGGGGATAGACAGACAGGTTTTGAGCGGAAATGCCGGCGCACAGAGACAGAATGAGTCTTCACTTTATCTGAAAACTAACGATTTGAAAGGTGAAGCAAGAGGTGTTTTTAAAAATGCAAGTCTGGATATGCGTCGTTATAAGAAATTGCAATTGTTTGTACACGCAGAAGATCTTTTAAACAGAACTTCAACAATTACAGATCCGAATGCCAAATTCTTTATCCGCTTCGGTAGCGATGCAGTTGACAATTATTATGAATATGAAGCTTCTCTTAAATATACGGCAGAAAATGCAACGTCACCACTGGACATCTGGCCATCAGAAAATGAGGTGAATCTTGAAATTGAGAATTTCGTCAATGCAAAATTAAAAAGAGATGAATTGATCAGATCTTCTGGTCAGGATATTGGTGCCAGATATTTGTTCGAAGAATTCGGAGGTGCCGAAGCGGATAAAAAAATCTACGTGAAGGGACGTCCAAGTATTGGAAATGTGACTACGATAATGATTGGTGTGAGAAACACAAATCCAGTGACATTACCCGGAAAAGACTTGGTACTTTGGGTGAATGAGATCCGACTTTCCGAAATTGAAAACAAAGGTGGATATGCAGGAAACGCCAGTCTGAACTTTAATTTGGGAGATTTTGCAATGGTAAATGCCAACGCATCGTATGCATCTGTAGGGTTTGGGGCTATAGATCAGAAACCGTCAGAGAGATCTCAGGATGAGAATTCTGCATTCAGCATCAATACGACTGTGAATGTAGACAAATTCCTGCCTGAAAAAGTCGGGATGAAGATTCCTGTAAACTATTCCTACACACAGACGATGAGTAATCCAAAGTATAATCCTCTGGATAACGATATTGAATTGAATAAAGCGCCAAACGAGGCTGAGCTTAAAAAAGTCGTGAGCACCTACACTCAGCAGAGAAGCATCGGTGTGGTCAACATGAGAAAAGACAGAATGAATCCGGACAAAAAACCGAAGTTCTATGATGTAGAGAATCTTAATGTAACCGCAATTTACAACGATGATTTCTACAGAGATGTCTATACAAAACGAAACTACAGACAGTATCTCAAAGGTTATGTGGAGTACAACTACACTTTCAAACCTTATGTTCTGAAGCCGTTTAACAAAATGGTAAGCGATACTGCCAAGTCGTACAAATATCTGAGATGGGTAAAGGAGATCAACTTCAACCCGGTTCCGACAAGACTTTCTTTCAGAACAATTCTCGACAGAAATTATAACGAACTGGAGTATAGAAATGTAGATGCATTGCTCTCCGGGAACACTGCCAATTCAGATTTTGAGACAATCAGAAACAGAAACTTCTTCTTCGGATGGCAGTACAGTTTAGGATTCAACTTTACTAAATCTCTGAAATTGGAAATCAATTCGGAAACAAAAACACTGAACGATCAGCTGGATGTGAACTCTATGAACAACCGTTCCATCTTCGGTAATCCTTTCCGTGCAGGCCGCCCTGTGTTGTATAACCATAGAGCGCAGCTGAACTACCGTTTGCCTTTTGAATATTTCCCTTATCTGGATTTCATCAACGCTGAGGTGAGCTACCAGTTCCAATACAACTGGAATGCAAGATCCACAGGTGTTAGAAATATTCAGTTTGAAGGGCAAACAGAGAATCTGGGTAATATCTCTCAGAATACCAATGCCATCGTTGCTACTTCTACGGTAGATATTCCTAAGTTCTTTGGTAAGTTCAATTACTTCAAAAAGATTAATGATAAAATGCAGAAGCGCCGTCAGGAGATCGATTCATTAAATAATGTTTACAACACGGCATTTAGCAAGAAAAACAAGAAGTTCAAATTCAAGTCTTATAAGTTCAAAAACAAGCTGACGCCAATTCAGGCTGTGGCTTATGCATTGACTTCGTTTAAACAGTTGGATTTTAATTATAATGAAAACAACGGTATTATGCTTCCGGGACTTTTATCTGCTCCTAATTTCTACGGAGTCGGACAAACACTTGGCGGGCCGACTGTAGGATTCTTGTTAGGATCGCAGGCTGATATCAGAAGAACGGTCATTGAAAATGGTTGGGTTTCCAATTCTTCATTAATGAATGATGCCTATTCTGAATTAAACAACAGAGATATCACCGCAAACCTGCAGCTGATGCCGGCCAATGATCTTAGAATAGATTTCAATGTGATGCAGAGATACAGCAGAAATTACATCCAGGGCGGTTATAATGTCGTAGATGATGCTACAAATTACCGTGGTTACAGAGATGCTTTCGGAACAGAATTGATAACTTATTCCAATACATCCTGGACGTTCAATACCGCTTTCAAAGACGGAGCAGCACTTTATCAGTCTATTAAAGAAAATGCACTTGCCATTTCACAGCAGTATTCCGGAGTCCGTGACAGAGATGGTTTTACGGCTGGCTACTCCAGAAGCAATTCTTACGTTTTGATTCCGGCATTCAAAGCAGCATTGGAAGGTAAATCGGCAAAACAGCTGGGCAATCCTACAAAAGCAGGAACGCCGCTGCCAAACTGGAAGCTTGTCTACTCTGGCCTTAGAAATATTCCAATTGTCAACAGTCAGTTCTCGAAGTTTGATATTCTTCATTCTTACGTGTCTACTTTTACAATGTCAGGTGTACAGTCCAGTATCGATTACTACAACAGAGATCTTAATAATGCAGAAACTGCTTATGATTCAAATGGAAACAGGTACAATCCTTACACGTTCACCCAGGTAGGATATGTAGAATCATTCTATCCGCTGATTGGTGTAGATGTCACGATGAGAAACAATATGCAGTTCCGTTTCAACTACAACCGAGACCGGACTTATATGCTAGGACTTGTAAACACTACACTTACAGAAGAGGCAGGTAATGAATATGTAGTCGGTTACGGGTATATCCTGAAAGATCTCAAGATCCGTCTCAATTATAAAGGAAAAGCAAGAGATGTGAAAAGTGATCTTAATATGAGAGCAGACCTATCCATGAGAGACAGCAAAACAACAATCACCAATATTTTGATTGATGATTCTCAGATCACCGGTGGTCAGAAGATCTTCAGCCTCAAGTTATCGGCAGATTATAATATGTCTCAAAATCTGAATCTGAAATTTTTCTACGATCAGATGATGACAAAATACAAGATCTCAACAGCTTTTCCACTTTCAACAGTGAGAGCTGGTATCACAGCCACACTCACCTTTGGAGGAACAGGACAATAGTAGAGAATGATTTTTATATCCAATCTAAAGTCTAACTTCTAATATCAAAAAAAGAGTAAACAATTTGTTTACTCTTTTTTTGTAATTTGTTTTTATTCTATTGTCATATCCTAATTATATAATTAAATTTGCCAGAACCTAATCAAAAGAAATGAACACACCATCAGAATTAAAGTACACCAAAGACCACGAGTGGATCAAAGTTGAAGGCGACACTGCAACCATCGGAATTACAGATTATGCCCAGGGCGAATTGGGAGATATCGTTTTTGTAGATGTAGACACCGTAGACGACGATCTAAATGAGGGCGACGTTTTCGGAAGTGTAGAAGCCGTGAAAACCGTTTCCGACCTTTTCCTTCCCATTCCCGGAACAGTTCTGGAAGTGAATGCAGAATTAGAAGACCAGCCAGAACTCCTCAATACAGACCCATACGGAAAAGGCTGGATCATCAAGTTAAAAGTTGCAGAAAACGCAGACTTTACACAACTATTATCCGCAGAACAATACCAGGAAATTGTTGGATAATCTCGTAAACAAATACAGTAAGATCACATTGCCCATTTATTGGGCATTTCTTACTTATATGCTGCTCCGTCCCGGCGTAGAGAACAAAGAATATTTCTTTATGTTCCCGCATGTAGACAAGCTGATTCATTTCACCATTTTTTTCCTACTTGGCTTCTTCTTCCGCGTCCGTTACCCAAACGCAAAGCCGCTCTACTTTTTCCTGATACTCGTTTCCTACGCCCTGCTCACAGAAATCCTGCAGGATGTTATGAAATGGGGCCGTTCACTGGAAGTCCTCGATGCCGTTGCCGACACTTTAGGCCTCGCACTATCATACTATATATATAATAAGTACGTCAAATTCCAAAACAGGAACCGCAACTCCGAGTCTGGAGCAGCGTGATAGCTTCCAGACAACTTGCACTCCAAAGTGATTTCAGTATCATGACAATTGGGGCAGCTGCCAAAAAAAGCCATTTCTTTCCCCTCGCTATTTTTTGTCACCGGGCTATCCGCTACTATCTTTTCCTTTTTTTATCATCCATTCATTAGAGTAGTACACCAGATGTGCAGACAATCATTCGGGCTTTACACCACGTATAAGGAAAAAAGGAAAAGGATAACCGCTACTATCCCTGCCGCAAATACCATAGAATCACACTTTATCGCTCTTTTAAGGTTATTTAACATAATGTGGATAACTTTAGAATCATATTTATCTCACTGTTTTACAGCGCGTTAATTACGGTTGTTTTACACAATTGTAAACTTATTGTTAATTGTATTTGCAAGTGCAGGTTTTTCCACCCTATATTTGCAGAACCAAAACGAAAGGATTGGTAGCGCAGAAGCCGTGGGAGACGTAAACGAGAATACTTTTAGAACTAGTAATAGGGATTAAAGATTCAGAAAAAAAAGTCTTGCAGGATTAAAAATAAAAACTATCTTTGCAATCCCCAATCGAGAGAGGTGGGGAGCGCAGGAGGCGGTTTAAGGAATATATCGGAATGACTTTCGGGTTAATAAAAAAACTTAAAAAAAGTTTTGGTAGTTTCAGAAATCTTTTATACTTTTGCACACGCAAATCGGGGTCA
>JAZBLF010000005.1:0-267888 GCA_037033105.1 Bacteroidota bacterium | reverse complement strand
AGTCTTTTTTAAACGCTCATCATTCATTTGATGAGCGTTTTTTTTTGATATATCTAGTAAATCTAAGATGCATATAGTACTCTAAAAGACATAAATTAAACGGTAATTTAAAGGAATGCTAATAGTTAATTGTCCTATATATACTGACAAATCTATTTTAGCCTAATCATTTACTCATTGTACCGGCAAATTAAAACAGGTAGCTTAGAGTGAAAGTTTTGGATGATGCCAAAGTTGCTAGGTTAACATACTTCAAATATTTTAAAATGTCATTCAACAAATTCTGCCTGATCTTTCAGTCTCTCTTATTTAAAAGAATTATAATCCCACACTTTTCATCTCTGTTGTATCAGATGACAGAAGATTGTCCCATAGAATCTCCGGACTTAACAATAAAATATATTCCCTATCATAATTCATATTATATCCAAGATTCATTTCGCTCTTTTCATCTTTGAAAAACACCTTTTCCATGAGTAATGCAACTTCTGATATCGGATTTGCTGTAAATAGCAGTATTTCTAAAAATGTAATCATATCAGATGTATTGTACTTCACAAGACCTGAAGGTGCTGTCACATTCCATAATAGAAACTCCTGAGCGCCACCGTCCGAATTATAGCCGGCTGTATGTTTCTTACATTGAAATCTTTAGTTAAAGTCCGTGTCATTTCTGCAGGCTTCAGTATCTTTTCGATAAGGATCTCATCATAAGTTTTACAATATATTTTTTCTAAAATCTGCTCCAGAATATAGTTGCAATATTTAAATTTTCAATAATCAGTATATATGGTTTTAGAAGTCGTCTTGAAATCATTCACTTTCTTTTCGTTGGCTGCCTGCGCAACCATATTTCCAGTAAGAATTTTGGCGAAAGAAGCAATTTTGAAGATTCAGTTTTATGAATATTCTTTTACTTCCTTACTGAGTTTGCCGTAAGATGTAATAAATTTCTGATTATTGCTTACGAAACAAGCACTGATCGCGATGTCAGCATATTTTTAGTAATGAACTCTGATAAAAAAATCTTTTTGGGATAAATTTGTCAAAAAGAAAATCTGCTGATGAAGAGCAATGCGTTTCAATTATATTTTTATCTATTAATTAATCAATATTATGATAAAAAGATGGAGCAGGAAAACTTTGTGTGGCCGAACACAGGCATTCATCTGAAATTATAAAATTAATTGGTAGTACTGATTAAATAAAATAATACGAGTAATTAGAAATTGGTATTATATTATTTCTTACGCAATTAAGCTGGTGTTTTCGATCTGTCGTCTAAAACTGTACTTAAAAAGTATTTGGAATCCAAACAACTTAATATATTATATGTAGAATTGTTAGCTTTTATTTTAATGAATTTTAAGAATTTCTAACGCTTTATCAGTAGATGAATATGATTTTAAAAAAAAATAAGTCAGCTCAAAACAACAATTCTTCCCTCCTCCACCTTTAATCCATATGTGCATCTTTTTTGATATCGACGGCAGTTGTTATAACTTACTGCGGCGGAACTGATATTCACACTTTGCCTTCTCGTGAAATTTATATTTTGCATTGCAGAAATATTTTTATTCTTTTTACTGGATAAATCACTAACATTTGGTGATATAATGGCTCAAAAATTACGAGAGGAAACTCTTTCAAAATATAGTTCTGCTTTTCATTTCATCAGCACTCGGTTTTATATAATTATTACCAGATGAAGGATCTTGGACATAGACTTCTTAATGCAACCCTTCTTCATTTACCTCAATAATCTAAATTACGATGAAATTGTTGAATAAAGTGCGATTTTTTAATATTCCTATGATGTAAAGTTTCCATAGTTTATAGGTATTCCCTTTTCGTGTCAAAAAATACCTTTTTCGTCTCATTTCAGGAACAACTTTGTGATTAATTTTGAAAAGTTACCACCTAAAATAATAATTATGAAAAAATATTTTTTATTTATAATATTTTACGTTACCTACTTTGCTTTTTCACAGCAATATCATCCGCTAACTCCTCAGGAAGGTGAAAAACGATTGCTTCCTCAGTTTGGATTTATGATTTATACACCTATCCAAAATATCACACTTGATGAAGTGAAAAAACAAAGAAAAGCTCATTTAGAAAAGCCTTGGCCAGAACTTAGAAATACCGATAGCGTTCAAGTTTTCCATACCAAAATTCCGGGACTTAATGGTAAAGATCCTGAGATTCCCGTAACAATCTACAAGCCTAAAAACACTAAAAACCTTCCGCTGTTTCTTTGGTTTCACGGTGGTGGTTTCATCTATGGAACGCCAAAGTGGGATCATCAGAGATGTGCTGATTATGCGCAGAAAGGAAATGTTGTCGTTATCAATGTAGACTACCGTCTTGCCCCCGAAGATCCTTTTCCTGCGGCATTAAATGATTCTTATGCTGTACTGTTGTGGACAAGCAAAAATGCAGAAAGTATTGGTGCTAACCCAAAATTGATAGCGGTTGGAGGTTCCAGTGCAGGTGCCGGTCTGGCAGGAACCCTTACACAATATGCCAGAGATAAAAAAGGCCCTAAAATAAGTCTAGAAGTCTTAGAGATCCTGCCCGGCGATTTCCGTACAGATTACCCTTCTGCTGTCGAGTTGAAAAGAGTTCCTGGACTTAAAAGCGAGGACTTTCCAGTAATGGAGAAGTTCTACATTGGAAAAAATGGAAATTCAAAAGAAAGGTATGTGATGCCTGGAAATATAGAAGATGTTTCTGGCCTTCCGCCTACGGTGATATTTGTTGCTGGTACCGACCCTTTGCGAGATAGCGGGATTGCCTATGCAGACCGTCTTATAAAAGCAGGGAATCTTACAGAACTACACGTCTTTGCAGGGTATGCCCACGGAATGCCGTTGCCACAAAGTATGGACATTACCCTAAGATTAATGAAACAGTTTCTTAAATAAATGGTAAATGGTTCATTCAAAAATCTCATTTTTAATTTTATTAATAGTTTCTGTAATTGTATTTTCCCAATCCAAAGATTGGGAAAATCCTTCTTATGTAGAAAAAGGTAAAGAAAAGCCGCATTCCACTTTTATTTTATTTGATAATGAAAAAGATGCACTTTCTCAGGATTTTTCCAAATCAAAAGATATTTTATCATTAAACGGAATATGGGATTTTAAATTTTTCACTAATTATAAAGATGCAGAATTAGATTTTTCAAAGCCAATCGAGGTCAAATGGAATCAAATTCCCGTTCCATCAAACTGGGAGTTGCAGGGCTTTGGTATTCCTATATACACAAATATAGCTTACCCATTTCCAAAAAATCCCCCTTTCATAGGCGATGCCAATCCTGTCGGGTTATACCGCACTATTTTTGAGAGGTCCTTCGCAAATGGACAGACGATCCTTCATTTCGGCTCCATTTCAGGATGTGCATTTGTCTGGCTGAACGGCCAAAAAATCGGAATGACAAAAAACTCAAAAACACCGGCAGAATTTAATATTACGCCCTATCTGAGAGATAAAGACAATGAACTTATTGTAAAGGTTTTCAGATGGAGTGATGGAAGCTATCTTGAAGATCAGGATTTCTGGAGGCTCAGCGGAATTGAACGGGATGTCTATCTTTATCAGCTTCCCGATGTAGCAGTCTGGGATTATTTTGTAAAAACCGATTTGGACCGTCAATATAAGAATGCTGAGTTCACTGTTGATATTGATATCAGGAATTTTAAAAAGACAAAAGGTGAATTTTCTGAAATTAAGATAAAACTTCTTGATAAAAATGGCAAGAAAGTCAATTCTCAAGCTAAAAGGGTTGAATTTGTAGACAGCCTAGGTGTGGTCTCGTTTCAATCAAACATAAAAAATCCAGAAAAGTGGACTGCTGAAACGCCCAAATTGTACACACTTTTAATAACCTTAAAAACCGGAAATTCGGAAAAGTATATTGCGGAAAAAATAGGTTTTCGGAAAATTGAAATCAAAAAGGGACAACTTCAGTTAAACGGAAAGACCATAAAAGTACACGGTGTCAACAGGCACGAACACGATCCCGAAACAGGACATACTACCTCCAACGAATTAATGGTGGAAGATATTCTGCTGATGAAACAGTTTAATATCAATGCGGTCAGGCTCTCGCACTATCCAAATGATCCTCTGTTTTATAAACTTTGCGATGAATATGGGCTCTACCTCGTAGACGAAGCCAATATAGAATCGCACGGAATGGGCGATGCCAATACACCTGAACTCGATACGATACATCATCCTTCATATCTTCCGGAATGGAGGAAGACACACGTCGACCGTACGGAAAGGATGATCAAAAGAGATAAAAACCACCCTTCCGTAATTATATGGTCTTTAGGGAATGAATGCGGTAACGGACCAGTTTTTCACGATACTTATAAAATGGTAAAAGCGTATGATCGCAGCAGGCCCATTATGTTTGAACAGGCAAAAGAGGATTGGAATACAGATATTATAGCCCCGATGTACCCGTCAATAGATGAGATGAAAAATTTCGCTAAAAGGAAAAACCAAAACCGACCTTATATAATGTGTGAATATTCACATTCTATGGGAAACAGCAATGGTAATTTCCGTAATTACTTTGATGTTATCAATTCTTCAAAATATATGCAGGGCGGTTTCATCTGGGACTGGGTAGATCAGGGATTGAAGGCTAAAGATTCAAATGCTCAAACATTTTATGCTTATGGCGGAGATTTGGGGAGTTTCTTATATTACAATGACGAAAATGGTGTTGGAGATGGGATTTTAAGCGCGGACCGAACGCCTGATCCTGGTGCTTATGAGGTGCGGAAAGTTTATCAGTACATCAAATTTTCAGAAATAAATATCAAGGAAGGAAGCTTTCAGATACGAAATGAATATGATTTTATAAATCTTGATACATTTGATTTTTTATGGGAAATTCTTGAAGATGGAAAATTAATTAAGAAAGGAAAATTTAATCTAAGTCTCCGGCCGTCAGAGACCCAAAATATAAAAATTCAGTATCCGACCTTTGATCCTGAAAAAGAGTATTTTATCAATTTTAAAGCAGGTACTAAGAAAGGTTGGAGTCTATTAAAAAAGGGGACCGAACTGGCTTGGGAACAGTTTAAAATTTCAGGCGACTATTTGAAAACTAAATCTAAAAATAAAGGTCAGCTCCACGTTTCAGATAGTGGACAAGAAATTCGCTTTTCTTCAGGAGCTGTTAAAGGTGTTTTCAATAAAAACAAAGCAGAATTTACGTCTTATTCCAACCAATATCTTGATCTGGCCAATCTGCCTAAGCCTTACTTCTGGCGCGCACCAACGGATAATGATTTTGGAAATAAGATGCCTTCTAAATTAGGTTTCTGGAGAAATGCTCACAATGATCTAAAATTGGAAAAAGCAGAGGTGTTTCCTCAGAATAAAGATGGTCTCATCATAATTTGCACTTATTCGCTTAACAGTATTTATTATCAGTGCAAATATTCCATCCACAATGACGGAAGCATCGAAATAAAATTTTTGATGAAAAATCAAACCCAGACGCCGGAAATTCCCCGGTTTGGAAGCCGGATGATTCTTCCGGAAAGGTTTCACAATTTAAGGTATTACGGTAAAGGACCTTATGAAAATTATCAGGACAGAAATGAGGCCTCTTTTGTCGGTATTTATGATGATGTGACCGAAAATCAATATAATAAAGGTTATATTCGACCACAGGAAAGCGGCAATAAGACCGAAACGAGATGGGTAGAACTGCTGGACGATGCCGGACACGGAATTTCTGTTCAGGGTTTACAGCAACTTAACTTCACCGCAATCAATCAAAGTGCAGAAGATCTTGATCCTGGTTATACAAAGAAACAACAGCATCCTACAGAGCTGCCGATAAGAAAGCATATTTTTCTTAATATCGACCTCGGGCAAAGGGGCGTTGGCGGAGATGACAGTTGGAAAACACTGCCCCATGAGAAATACCGGTTAACTGCAAATGATTATGAATTTTCGTACATTTTAAAACTTAAATAAATACAAGACCTACAAAAATCCTTTTTTTTATCTTTTTCAATTGGTCAATCTTATCAGATCTTTTACATAATGATTCAGTCAACTTTCTAATTTTTGTTGAAATCAAAACATCACCTTTCAGGGAAATTCCAATTAAAATTTATTAACATCGGTAAGTAAACCGTTCTTCATATAGGAATTGGGAAAAAAAAGAGGCGATATTTCTGGGATTTAATCACGACATATCGATATATCTACAACAGAATAAAAAACCCTATATCTTCTTATGATCCCCAAACCAACCACGAATCTATAATTTTGAAAAGATACTTTTATAAGTTCCGATAAGGGATTTAAAAATAATTTAAATGATATTTGTCATATATTAAAATTTAATTAACTTTCCTACATCATTAACGTACCTTTTTATGGAACTACTTCTTCCTTATCTAGACCCCGAAGGATTTAAACAGAGTTTGGTTCAAGATTACAGATTCTGTGAAAAGGATTTTCTGAACTCATCCATTCTGGAAATGCCTGAGGATTTGGGCAGTGGAAAGTTGATCCTTTTCAGTAAAAGGAATTTTCATTTTTTCCGTGGCCAATGGAACTTCAATGAAGAAACTATTTTTCATTCCCCAAACAAAGTGGGAGATAACGGTATGATGGATTTTCGAATCAATACAGACGGCAAGATCAGCAGTAATTTTATTGATGGTACAAAAGAGTTTGAACATAATACTACGGATATTGATGGCATGAGGATTTTCGTGCCAAAAAACCTTTTTCCCCAGGATAATGGTTCATTGAGAGCAAAATTGGAAAATGCACAGCGTAACTACCTTAGTCAAGAGAAGCTAAAAACTATTTTTGAGACACCATTTGACGATTCTTCCTGCAGTATTCTTCTGGAAAGTAGAATTCTTGAATTTTTAAGCTATTGGATTTACTATCTACTTTCTGAAGAAAAAATATTTGAGCATAGGAAAGCATTTGATGATAAAATAAAATTGGCAAAAGATTTTGTCGATAATAATGCATTCCGCGATCTTTCAATTAATGAGATCAGCCGCTACTGCGGTCTCAATAATTGTGACCTTAAAAAAGGGTTCAAAGACTTTACCACTTTGCCGATCCGACAGTATATTATAAAAACAAGAATGGAAACTGCCAGATCACTGCTGATGGAAACCGAGAGTCCGGTAGGGGAGATCAGCGAATTTATCGGATACAACAACCGCGGACACTTTTCGCAACTTTACCTGCGTTACTTTGGAAAATTGCCTTCCGAAGAACGTTATAAGGACTAATTACTTTTGAAAGAACTACGTAAAATATTGTCTCTAGATATTTTACATATTCTTATTTCACATACACTTCTGGAAAAATTTCTCTTTCGTCTCACGAAATTACTGTTTCGTTTCAAGTCCTTATCTGCATATTGTTAATTTGGATTTAAGATTAATGTATATGAAAAGCCTTTGTTTAAAAGGAATATCTAATACATATTAAGTTAATATGAACAGAAAATATGCTGAACCTATCAATTTTAGTGGAGCAAAGTGCAAAGAGAAATCCAGACAAGCCAGCCTTGAGTTCTGGTGATATGACTTTGAGCTACAGAACTTTTGACGAGAAAGTTTGCCAGACAGCAAATGCACTTACAAAAGTAGGCATTGGCTATGGTGACAATGTTGCTTTACTGTGCCCGAATATCCCAGACTTTACGGTTATATTTTTTGGAATATTAAAGACCGGAGCTACAGTGGTTCCGCTCAGTATTTTGCTGAAACCGGAAGAGATTGCCTATCATCTTTCTGATTCTGAGAGCAAGATGTTTATCTGTTTTGCAGGCACTCCGGAAATGCCGACGGGAAAATTCGGGAAAGAAGGATTTGACAGTGTAGAATCCTGCAGAGATTTTATCAGCATTGGAAATTTTGCCGGAGACATTCAGAATTTTAATGATTTGATTAAAGAAGAGAAAAAAAGCTTTGAATCTTATATGACATCATCAGAAGATACAGCCGTTATCATCTACACTTCAGGAACTACAGGAAAACCAAAAGGTGCAGAACTCTCTCATATCAATCTTTTTACCAATGCAGAAGCCAGCACAACAATTATTGCCTCATCAGAATTTGAAGCCCAGTTTGTTGTTTTGCCGCTATTTCACATTTTTGGCTTGACGGTAATGATGCTTGCGGGAATCAGGAAATCGCTTCATCTGATATTATTGCCAAAATTCGAAGCACAAACGGTTTACCAGCTTATTAAAAATTTTAATATCAAAATCTTTGCTGGCGTTCCGTCGATGTATTGGGCGCTTCTGAACGAAGAAGATAGTGAAGGAAACAGAGATATTATCAAAAACTTAAGGATTTGTATTTCCGGTGGTGCTTCCCTTCCTGTAAAGATCATTGATGAATTTGAAGACCGTTTCGGCGTTCCGATTATTGAAGGTTATGGCATGTCGGAAGGTTCACCCGTGGTCACATTCAATCAGCTGGAAATCGGAAGAAAGCCAGGTTCTATAGGAACACCAATCTGGGGAATTGATGTAAAAATTGTTGATGAGTATTCCAACGAGCTTCCTGTTGGCGAGAAAGGTGAACTCATTTACCGCGGTCCCAACGTCATGAAATCTTATTACAGAAAGCCTGAAGAAACTAAAGAAGTTCTAAAGAACGGTTGGCTATTTTCAGGAGATATTGCCGTGAAAGATGAGGACGGATTTTTCTTTATTGTTGACCGCAAAAAAGAAATGATTATCAGAGGCGGTATGAATGTCTATCCGCGGGAAGTGGAAGAAGTGATGATGAAGCACGCAGATATTTCCATGGTTGCCGTTGTCGGAATTGACGACGAAAAACTGGGGGAAGAAATCAAAGCATTTGTAGTAAAGAGAAAAAATCGTGACACTTCTGAAGAACAAATCAAAGAATGGACAAAGGAAAGAATTGCCAGATACAAATATCCAAGGTCTGTAGAATTCGTAGATGAACTGCCAATGAGCGCATCAGGAAAAATACTCAAAAAACTTTTAAAACAAAATTAAAATGAAATATTATAAAATTGGACTTCTTGCAGCTGGACTGTTGTTTTCATGCTGTTCATCACATATTAAAAATTCGCAGAGCAACACAAGCGATTCTAAAAACCAAAAAGAAGAAAAATTTTCTAATGTAAAGTACGGCTCGTACGACAGGAATGTGATGGATGTATACCTTCCAGCTCACAGAAGTCCGAAAACTGCATTTCTTGTTAATATTCACGGCGGTGCCTGGACACAGGGAGATAAAAAATTTGACAATCAGCTTTCAGAATATCTTTTGTCGCAAGGCATTGCCGTTGCAAACCTCAATTACCGGTACGCCAATTTTACAGACACGCATCTTCCCGAGCTTTTGGAGGATATAGATAAAGTTGTAAAATATCTCTCTTCACATTCCAGAGAATGGAACACCAGAAGTACAGGTTTTTCAATTTCCGGAGGCAGTTCCGGCGCACACGTTTCGCTGATGTATGCCTATACAAAAAATCCTCAGATCAAAACCATAATAGAAAGATGTGGACCAGTGGATTTTACAGATGTGGAGACTTTAGAATACGTTAAAATGCTTAATCTTTTTGATGCAATTGATAAGATGTCCGGGAATAAGACAGAATGGAAGAGCGGCGGAGCTAGTCCTGAAGCTTACACCAAAACAAGTCCGGTGAAATTTATAAACAACATCCCTACATTGATCATCCA
This sequence comes from Bacteroidota bacterium, assembly GCA_037033105.1. Lineage (GTDB taxonomy): Bacteria > Bacteroidota > Bacteroidia > Flavobacteriales > Weeksellaceae > Epilithonimonas. The sequence continues at coordinate 258,143 of JAZBLF010000005.1, read as the reverse complement.
CGGAGACAAAGATGAAGTAGTTCCCATTCAGCAGGCCTATATTTTAGAAAAAGCACTTAAAGCAAAAGGAGCAACACACAAACTGTTTGTTGTTCCGGGAGCAGGACATCAGATAGAAAAATTACCGCAAGATCAACAAACTGTATTTACCACTATGGCAGAGTGGCTAGAAAAATATGGAACAAATTAATTGTTAAAGAAATTAATACAAATATGAAAACAAATTTTATAAACGCAAAAATTACTATTGCAGTTCTTTTTCTGACTGCTTCTACAAGTATCGTGGCGCAGAAAAAAGTGGTCGATACCACTCAAACAAAAGATATCGATGAGATCATCGTAACTGGAGTTTTTGATAAGCGTACTAGAATGGATGCTCCCATTGCTATAACCGTTTTGAAAAGTGATCTCATTCAGCAGCAAGTGCCGAACAGTGCAGCGGATCTTTTAAAAAATGTTCCCGGCGTATATGTCAACTCATCATTGGGAGAGATCCGAAATAACGTAAGTTCGAGGGGCATCAGTGCAGGTTCTGCGGACGGAACTTTTGCTTACGAGTATATCTCAATGCAGGAAGACGGTCTGCCGGTTACTAATACGACTTATTTTAATTATGGACCTGATTTTTTCTTGCGCGCGGATGCTACCATTGCGCAGATTGATGCAGTAAGAGGTGGACCGGCTTCAATTACTGCCGCTAACGCTCCTGGTGGTATATTCAACTACATTTCCAAGACAGGCGGTAACAAATTTGCCGGTGAGATCCGTGCAAAATATGGCGTTCAGGGTGCTGAAAATTCTGGATTTCACAGGATCGATGCAGATTTCGGAGGACCGTTGGGAAACAATTGGTTCTTTAATGTCGGAGGATTTTACCGTTATGATCTGGGAGCCAAATATCCGGGATATCCTTTCAATAATGGCGGACAAATAAAAGCAAACATCGTTAAAAAATATGATAAGGGAAGTGTGAAAATTTTCCTGAAATATCTTAATGATAAAAATGGATATGCGCAATTGGTACCGACAAGAAATTATACCGATCCGGAACCAGCAGAAGGTTTCAGCAGCAGTTCCTCTTTGTTGATTCCAAAATTGCAATACAATTCTCCGGATTTTATCCACGGCGGTAATATAGATTATAACTCAGGACGTTTGGTAAGTAATAAATACCGTTCTGTGGCACTCAACTGGGATCACAATCTTGGTGATGACTGGAAATTGTTTTTAGCAAGCAAATATTCTGACAATGATGTGGTGCAGAATAGTGTCGGGACTTCTTTTGTAACATCACTTAATGATTTTACTTCCTATTTTCTAATCGGTGGAATTGGAATCGGGAATTATTCATTCAAAGATGCGCTTTCTGGACAGGAGTTGGCCAATGTATCTTCTGCTTTAGGTGCCGGTGGCTTACCTGTTTATCAAATCAATAAAAATATTTTGCCAAATCAGTCTATTCAGAATAATTCGTTTTTGATGTCAGCACTTAATTTTTATGAAAATAAAGTAAACGAATCGATGAACCAATTAACTATCAATAAAAAATGGAATAATATGAATTTTTCATTTGGGGGTTATTATGGTTTTTCTGATGTCTGGCGTTTTTCAGGTATTAATGGAATCGCTCTTACAACGATGGAAAATCGTCCAAGAATGATGACACTTTCTTTAACGGGAGTTACCACATTGGATTTTACAAAACCTGGCCTCTATCAATTGACAAATAGCGACGGCTTCGCACAGGCAGCAGGCAGTACAGGTGATCTGCTGGAGTTCAATTCGAAACAACAACAAGGCGCCGCGTTCTTTGGACACACGTGGGATATAACAGAAAACCTGACGCTGGATTGGGGAATTAGATATGAAAAGGTTTGGATAAAAGGTGATAACACAAGGACATACCTTGTTTCGGACAAAAAGGGAGGCGCCGATAGCAATATTTTCACAATGTATAATAACAATTCACTGTCAAAGCTGACCAATGTTTTGTATAGCAGGCAATTTGAGAACTTTTCATATTCCGCAGCAGTAAACTATAAATTCAGTAACAATGTGGCAGTCTATGCAAGATATTCCAAAGGCAGCAAAGCGCCGGACCTTGATGTGTTCTTCGCTGCAAACAGGTTGGAGACTATTGGCTTGCTGAATCCCCAATCAAGAAAAACACAACAAATAGAGATGGGTTTTAAGACCAAAACTTCGTACATAGACGCCTTTGTTACGCCGTTTTATAGTTTATTGAGCAATGTTCCTTACGGCTTTATGGCGGATGACGGAAAAGGTGGATTCTATACAACGCCGACATTATACAATGAAAACGAGACTTATGGTTTGGAAATGGAAACCAATATCAAACCGACTAATAATTTCAATATCAGGGCGGTTCTTACATTACAGGATCCAAAAGTTAAAAAAGGTTTTTTATGGAATACAGGAAAAGTTCCGGGTCCATCAGATGATACCACTTCCACTTATTCCGGAACAACAGTAGCTTACACACCAAAAATTATAGCCAATGTAACCCCAAATCTTAAAGTTGGAAGAGCCTTCGGGTTTGTAACGTGGAATTATATGGGCAAAAGAGAGGGCAGTAACACAAATATTTACAAATTATCAGGTTTTTCACAGTTTGATTTGGGCGTTGGGTATAACCTTAATGAGAATATCAGCATGCTCGTTAACATTAATAATGTCTTTAATAAATACGGCGTTATGAGCTATCAAAGACCAGGAACGCTTCAGCAGCAGCTGGGCGGTTTCGAGAACTTCACCCAAGCAGAATATGACACAGCCGTAGCTAAAAACACGCCTTATTTCACGATTGCCATTCCGCCAACTTCAGGATATCTTACCGTGACCTATAAATTTTAATCAATGAAAATCTTATATTCTAAATTATTCTTTTTCTCATTATTTTCAATCCCATTTTCTGGCCAGCAATTACAATTGGGCAAAACTGCTGTGAGTGATCTTGTGAAAAAAATGTCTGTGGAGGAGAAGGCAAAACTTATTGTAGGAACCGGAATGCCGGGTTGGGTAGGACTCACGAAACTTCCTGAACCTCCAAAGATGAAAGTTCCCGGAAGTGCAGGGAAAAATGCATTGTTTCCGCAATATAATATCCCTGAAATCATTCTGGCAGACGGACCGGCCGGATTAAGGATCAGCCCAGACCGTCTCAATGACAAAAAGAAATACTATGCAACTGCATTTCCAGTGGCTACTGCTCTTGCAAGCAGTTGGAATCCAGAGCTAGTGAAAAAAGTGGGCGCTGCGATCGGCAACGAAGTTAGAGAATATGGCGTGGATCTACTTCTTGCTCCGGGAATGAACATCCATCGGAATCTGCGCAACGGAAGAAACTTCGAATATTTTTCTGAAGATCCGCTCATTAGCGGAACGATGGCAGCGGCTTATGTAAACGGTGTGCAGGCAAATGGAGTAGGAGCTACCTTAAAGCATTTTGCCGCTAATAATCAGGAAGGCAACAGATTTGGTGTCAATGAGCATATTTCACAAAGAACATTGCGGGAAATCTACCTTAAGGGTTTCGAGATCGCTGTGAAAAAATCTCAACCTTGGGCAATAATGACTGCCTACAACAAAATCAACGGTAAGTATGTTTCTGAAGATGAAAATCTTTTAACCCATATTTTAAGAGAGGAATGGAACTTCGATGGATTAGTAATGACAGACTGGTTCGGTGGTTACAAAAGTGAAGATGAAGTAAGGGCCAATAATGTTTCCGATGTTGCTGCGCAGATCAATGCAGGGAATGACTGGCTGATGCCAGGTACGCCACAACAAATTGATGCAGTAATAAAGCAAGCAAAATCTGGAAAACTGAGAAAATCCTCTATGGATGAAAGCACAGAAAGAATTTTAAAGATCATTTTAAAATCTCCGGTTTTCAGGAATTATAAATACTCCAATAATCCCGATCTCAAAGCACACGCATTGATTGCCAAACAGGCTGCAGCAGAAAGTATGGTACTTCTTGAGAATAGAAATAAGACCCTTCCAATAAAATTACACAAGAAAAAAATTGCGCTTTTTGGTAACACATCTTATAATTTCATTTCAGGTGGTACAGGAAGCGGCGATGTAAACGAGGCTTACACCATTTCTCTGCTCGATGCACTTAAAAATTCTAACGCTGTTTTAGATCTGCAATTGACAAAAAAATACCTTCCGTATATCAAACTCGAAGACAGTTTACAAACCGACAGGAGAAAACGTGAAGGCGGATTGTCTAAATATATCAGAATCAAGGAAATGGTATTTTCTGATGAAGAGATCGAAAGGGCATCTGAAGAAAACGATATTGCCATGTTTACCATTGGAAGAAATGCCGGAGAAACCGGCGACAGGCCTATTTCCGATTTCTATCTTGCAGAAGATGAGATTACAATGATTGATAAGATCAGCCAAAAATTTCATCAGAAAAATAAGAAATTGATTATTATTATGAATGTCGGCGGCGTTATAGAAACGCTTTCCTGGAAAGATAAAGCTGATGCTGTTCTACTCGCCTGGCAACCCGGACAGGAAGCTGGAGATGCGGTTGCAGAGATTATTTCCGGCAAAGTAAATCCATCGGGCAAATTGGCGACAACTTTTCCGATGGAATACAAAGATGTGCCTTCTTCAAAAAGTTTCCCCGGTATTCCTGTTGAAAAACCTTTGGACTCATTTTATAATGAAGGAATCTATGTTGGTTACCGCTATTATGATACTTTTAAAATTCCGGTTTCATATCCTTTTGGGTTTGGATTGTCCTATTCGGATTTTAGTTTTTCTGATTTGCAAGTTGAAAATAATGAATCCGAAAAAGTTTTGAAATTAAGTTTCGTAATAACCAATAACGGAAAAGTAAGCGGAAAAGAAGTCGGTCAAATTTACATTCACGCTCCTCATCAGAAACTAGAAAAACCCGATCAGGAATTAAAATCTTTTGTTAAAACGGAAGATCTACAACCTGGAAAATCTCAGGATTTTTCATTGAGCATTCCTTACTATGATTTCTCGTCTTATAATTCTTTAACTTTTTCCTGGGAACTGGAAGCAGGAACTTATGAAGTGCGCTTGGGAAATTCTTCTAAGAATATACTTCACAAACAGATATTTACGATTTCAAAAGATATGAAGATTCTAAAAACACAAGACCTGATGAAGCCGGATATAAAATTTGAAGAATTAAAACCTTAATAAGATGAAAAAATTTATCAATATTTTCTTTGCTGTTTTGTTGTGCATCATTTTATTACTCTTAACGATACCTACAATCAGTATTTTTCTGAAAACACCAATGATGCTGAGTGGTTACAGCAGTTTGTTTGTTTCGCAATTCAATTCTCGGTTTGTGTTATTTGGATTAGTTTTACTTTTTGTTTGCTTTATATTTTTCAAATTCGGAAAATATGGTCGTGGATTATTAAAATTTAATCTTATGTTATCGATTCTGTTTTTTGCAGGACAGATCGCATTTCTGATAGTAATGCTATCTACAGCTAAAAAATATAAAACCGAAGTTTCTTTTTTTCGAGGATTGAAAAGCTACGAAAAAACCTTGAAATCGAATGAAACCTATTCTTACCTTACAATTTATAACGAAAAGCAATTATTAGATGTGTTCCGTCCAAAAATCAAATCTTTAAAACCGTCAATCCCTGTTATTCTGGTTCACGGTGGCGGTTTCATAGAAGGCAACAGAACGCAGGTTGGGTATGCTGCACAATGGTTTACCGATCTTGGTTACACGGTTTTTGCTATTGATTATCCTTTAGGGAAAGACAACCGTCATACCTGGGAAACTGCAGTTAATTCGGTGGTGACGGCAATGAGGTTTGTATCAGAAAATTCAGCAAAATTCAATGTCGATCCAGATAAAATGGTCTTGGCGGGTGGTTCGGCAGGAGCCGCGTTGGTAATGCAGGCAGATCTGGGGATACGAAATGCTTATGCAAAATCATACGATTCAGTTCAGCCAAAAGTTCCGTCAGGTGTTATTGCTATTTATCCTCCAGTCAGCCTTTCCGAACTTTGGAAGAAGATGGAAGAAGAAAAAACAATCGACCTTCGGGATGCTGCCAGAAAATACATTGGCGGTTCTCCTTCAGAATTTCCGCATCGTTTTGCACAGTTGAATTTGATAGATCAGCTTTCCAAAGGAATTTCACCTACACTAATCGTTGCCGGTGAAGTTGATCACGTTGTGAATGTGGAATCGACAAGAACATTTGTGAAAAAGTCTAAGGAACTGAATCTTCCAGTCTCATATGTTGAGATCCCTTATGGAGAACACGTTTTTGATGCCAATTCCAACTCTATTTCAGGACAGATAGAATGGGACAAAATCGGAGAATTTCTGAAAATTAATGATTTGGAAAACAAATGAAAAATAAAGTCATATTCTAAAAGCTTATAGGCTAACTGTCGGCTAGAATTAAAAAGAAAAACTCTAAAATACTATGGATAAGTAGTTTAGAGTTTTTTATAGTGACCTCGACTGGATTCAAACCAGTAACCTTCTGAGCCGTAATCAGATGCGCTATTCAGTTGCGCCACGAGGCCTCGTTTAAAGGTTTGCAAATATAGTACTTTTTTGCTTTCTTTGGAAGATGAAACGCTTTTTTTTACTCTTAATTTTATTTCTTTTTTCAATTTCCTGCAAAAAAGAAAATTTCCAGAAATCAAATGACAATATAACCATCTCATCACGAGTCAATTATATTGAAAATGAAGAAACTTTGACTTTGACGTCAGGAAAATTCAAAAATGTAATTCCCAGCAAAAATCTGCCTTTCAAAAAAGCAATGCTTCTCAATTCAAGCCTCATTGGCTATTTTTCCGAGCTCAAAATCGAAAATAAAATCACCGGCGTTTCCAGTACCGAATATATTTTCTCAGACAAAATCCACCAATTAATCAAAGAAAATAAAATCCTCAACATCGGAAACGAACAGAAATACGATATCGAAAAAATCCTTTCGAATAAGCCCGACGTCATCTTTACCAACTACGTCCCAAACTTTGCCAACACCTACGAAATCCTGAAAAGCAACGGCATCGAACTGATTTTCCTCGATGAATTTCTGGAGCAAAATGCGCTGTCAAAATCAAGATATATCCTGCTGTTCGGAAAACTCTTCGGAAAAGAAAACGAAGCCAAGAATATCTATCAGAAAATCGAACAGAATTATAAAAAAATTCAGGCTTTAGGCAAAAAAGCCAACTCAAATTCCCTCGTACTCTGCAACGAGATGTACGGCAGCCAGTGGTTTTTACCGGGCGGAAAATCGGCAGCGGCACAAATGATCGCTGATGCCGGTGGCCGTTATATCCTGAAGGAAAATCAGGAAGCCAACTCAGTCCCGCTCAGTTTTGAAGAGGTTTTCATAAAAGCCAAAAAAGCAAACTACTGGATCAATATCAGTCCGCACAAAAACAAAAAAGAACTCCTAACGATGAATCCCAACTACGCCAAACTGGATGTCTACAATACCGGAAAATTATATATGATCAACAACCGCGAGAATGATCAGGCCAATGATTACTTCGAAAGCGGCGTTGTCCGTTGCGACGTGGTTTTGAGAGATTATTTCAAGATTTTTCATCCGGAAGACGTAACTTTCCGGTCAGAACCGCTGGTTTATCTTAAAGAACTGAAATAATGCAGGAAAATAACTACAAAGTCGATTTTTTCATCGGAATCATTCTCATCGTCGGACTATTCATCGGACAGTCATTTGCTTACGCTCTCGGTCTTGGGCTTTCAGCGTTACTGGATATAGATATCAGTGAGACAGGCGGTTTCACGATATTTATGTACGCTGCAACGATGCTGACACCTGTCTTATTCTACGACCTTCTGGTGGTGCGCAAATCAAAACAGAAGCTCAATTTCAACTTCTCATCAAAACCGTTTCGTATTTACCTATTAATATTCCCAATGATGTTTGGGATGATGCTCATCGCCGATTACACCACACAGCTCATTCCCACGACAGGCGGCATTTTGGGCGAGATCTACAAACTCTACAATTCAGAATTCGAGAAACTGCTGCGCGATCCTGTGGCACTCATTATTATGACCGTCATCCTGGCGCCGCTTTTGGAAGAAATACTTTTCCGGGGCATTATTATGAAAGGAATGATCAACAACCAGGTGAGGCCTGTCACCGCAATCCTTGTTTCTGCGCTCATTTTTGGCGCTGTCCATTTCAATCCGTGGCAATTTGCAGGCGCATTCCTCCTCGGTTTGGTATTAGGTTTGGTGTACTACAAAACAAAATCTCTGCTGATGCCCATATTGCTTCACGCCTTCAACAACTTACTCTCAGCATCGATGATGATGTACTCGGATTCAGAAACATTTTCCGGATTATTCAACATCAACAAAGAAATTTTGCTTGTCGCCGGCGTGGTAATTTTCGCAATTCCGTTTTATTTTTTCACCATCCACAAAAATATTATTTATAAAGATTAAAATTATGGCAGCTTTATCCGTCTTCCGCTCCCAATCTTTTTTGCAGACCGTTTCCACTTCAATAGAACTCGAAGCCACGCAAAAAAGGATTTCCGCTCAAGCCGGGCTGCGCTTCGCAAAGATCAATATCTGTCCCTTATTCAAATTTGTAAAAGTGTAAACCTATCACATTAAGATAACTTCAACAGTAATCATTTACCGCTCATCAATTATCATTTATCTCTTATCATTTATAAAAACATGCAAATTCTAATCGCCACCCATAACCTCCACAAAAAGGAAGAGATTCAGCAGATTCTCGGCCCGGAATTTATCATCACCACACTCACAGACTACGACATCAACGAAGAAATCGTCGAGGACGGAAACACATTCCAAGAAAATGCCCTCATCAAAGCAAAATACTGCTTCGAAAAAACCGGAAAAGCAAGCGTTGGCGACGATAGCGGACTGGTGGTAGAAGCTTTGGACGGACGGCCCGGGATCTATTCCGCGCGCTACGCCGGAAACCACAACTTCAAGAAAAATATCGAAAAAGTCCTGGAGGAACTCAGAGACCAGCCAAACCGACGAGCTTATTTCATCACCGTTTTATGTTTTAAAGACGAAGACGGCGAACATTATTTTGAAGGCCGCGTTTACGGCAATATCACCACCGAAGTTTTTGGAGAAGACGGTTTCGGGTACGATCCCATTTTTGTACCGGACGATCACAATCTTACCTTCGCAGAAATGATGCCTGAAGAAAAAAATAAAATTAGTCACAGAAGTGCCGCTTTGAAAAAATTCTTAGAATTCCTCAATTCCAAAGGGGGTCTATTGTAGTTTTTGTGATGTTTTCGTACATTTACCCTTTTAATTTTCAATACAACCAAGAAAATTGAGTACATATCTTACAATTTTGGGATTCAACTCCGCAATTCCAACCATCAATTCCTCTCCAACTTCACAGTTTCTGGAGATGGAAGAACGTCATTTCCTCATCGACTGTGGCGAAGGAACCCAGGTGCAGATGCGCAGGGCAAAAGTGCGGTTTTCTAAGATTAATAACATTTTCATTTCACACCTCCATGGCGACCATTGTTTTGGTTTGCCTGGTTTGGTCGCTTCTTTCCGTCTCCTAGGCAGGAAAACCCCATTGAATATCTACGGCCCCAAAGGCATCAAAAAAATGATGGATACCATTTTTGAAATCACAGAAACGTATAAAGGTTTTGAAGTGATCTATCACGAACTGGAAGGCAGAGAATCCGTCAAAATATACGAAGACAAAAGGGTAGAAGTCTTCACGATTCCGCTCAATCACAGGATTTATTGCAACGGTTATCTCTTCAAAGAAAAACCGAAAGAACGCCATCTTAATATGAAAGAAATCTCAAAATACAAGGATATAGAGATTTGCGACTTTCAGAATCTGAGATTGGGAAAAGATTTCGTTCGCGAAGACGGAACTGTCATTAATAATGCATTATTGACGACAGATCCGCAAGCTTCTGTATCCTACGCATTCTGCAGCGATACAAAATACAAAGAAGACATTATCCCGATCATCGAAAAAGTGGATGTACTTTACCATGAATCTACTTTTCTCAGCAATCTGAAAGAAATGGCCGATTACACTGGACATTCGACCGCATTGGAAGCTGCAACGATTGCCAAAAAAGCACAGGTTGGCAAACTGATTTTAGGACATTTCTCAAACCGCTACAGTGACTTGAGCGTAATGACCGACGAGGCGAGACAAATGTTTCCCAATTCTTTCTTACCGAAGGCTCTGGAAACGGTGAAAGTTGGGTAGGATATTGCTAAATTATATCTTCAATTCTAATTTCATCTTTAGTAATAATAAAACAATCAAATCCGGCTGTTTGTTTAAAAATGTAGAATTTATTTTTCGCAGATTTTAATTCTTCTAATTAATCTGATGAAATGTAATTTTTCATTTTCTCAAAATATAGATTGTGTTTTTCAGAAAATGTCTTAAAATTATCATCAATTTCGACTGAATTAAAAATATTCACGAAATCAAATTGTGAGAACTCCTGCCAAATAACATTGTCAAATATCATTTTTTTTGTTGGCTTTGAAACTTCGTATATATTAATTCCAAATTCAATAATTGTTTTCCTGTCTTGAAAATCTACATTTAGATTACAAACAAACAAATCTCCCAATTCTTTAATTATTTCATCCTTTTTCATCTTATAATTTTATTTTTCAAACCACATCAATACTCACAATACAAACTGCCAGCGAAATACAAAGCAAAGCCGCAAAGAAAAGAATATCAGCAATATTTTCCAATTTGTCTGACGTTTTCTCCTTGTTCGTTCTGATGGCAAGAAATGATAATGTACAACTCAAGGTCAGACAGAAAATCGCTCCAACGGTAAATTCATCCAAATAGGTGTGATGGCTGAACTTTGTAATTTTCAGAGATGTAATGATCACCAGACAAAATCCCAGAAGATTGGTGGAAGCATTAAGAATGTGTGGCGCAGTTTTTTTCATTAGTCCAAATTGATGATTCAAAAATATTCATAAATTACATTGAAAAAATATAATTGATGAACTTTTCTACTTTATAAAATTATCTTACTTTTACTAAAATATCAAATCAATAAAAAATTCAGGAAAAAATTTTATATTTGTCAAAATTCAAAGTTATGCAAACAACCTATATAGAAACTCAGCAAATCTCATTTCAGGATTTTAAAAACAGCATTCTGGACGACTACCGTTTAGGCAGAATCTCCCGCGAGATGTCGTATTTGGGAAGACGAGAAGTCCTTACTGGTAAAGCAAAATTCGGGATTTTCGGCGACGGAAAAGAGTTGCCGCAGCTGGCAATGGCCAAAGTATTCAGAGATGGTGACTTCCGCTCGGGCTATTACCGTGACCAGACTTTTGCATTGGCAATCGACGCTGTCTCTGTAGAGAGTTTCTTTGCGCAACTGTATGCAGACACAAGTGTGGAAAGAGAACCTGCATCTGCCGGCCGACAAATGAACGGGCATTACGCCACCAGAAGTTTGAACGCAGACGGAAGCTGGAAAAATTTAACTGAGCAGAAAAATATTTCTTCTGATATCTCACCAACGGCCGGGCAAATGCCAAGATTGTTGGGATTGGCTCAGGCTTCTAAAATCTATAAATCAGTAAAATTTGAAGGTTCAGAAAAGTTTTCGAAAGACGGGAACGAAGTCGCATTCGGCACCATTGGCGACGCATCGACGGCTGAAGGTCATTTTTGGGAAACCTTGAACGCTGCCTGCGCATTGCAGGTGCCAATGATTGTTTCTATTTGGGATGACGGTTACGGGATTTCGGTTCCGACTCAAAACCAAAGGGCAAAAGCGGATATTTCTGAAATGCTTTCCGGTTTCCAAAGAAAAGCAGACGAAAAGCAAGGTTGCGAAATCATTCAGGTAAAAGCCTGGGATTATCCTGCGTTGATGGAAGCCTACGCGAAAGCTGAGCACTTTGCAAGATATGAAAGTGTTCCTGTTGTCATTCACGTGACTGAAGTGACGCAGCCACAAGGGCATTCAACTTCCGGATCCCACGAGCGTTACAAAAATCAGGAAAGACTGACTTGGGAAACCGAATTTGACGGAATGCTGAAATTTCGCGAATGGATCCTGGATTACAGCATAGAAATTGAAGGGAACGAAGAATATCTTGCATCCGTCGAAGAATTGGAAATCATAGATTCTGAAGCTAAAAAACTGGTAAAAGATGGTCAGAAAAAAGCCTGGGAATCTTACCAAAAAACGATTTCTGATTTGAATAGTGAGGTTTTGCCTTTTGTAGAAGGACTTAAAAATCAAAACGATGGAATTTCCCAATTACTTGAAAACTTTAATAAAATCATTTCAAAGAGCAAACGTGACATTTTCCATTTGGTAAGACAGTCTTTGTTGATGACGAGGACGCAAAACTCAGCCGAAAGAAATGCTCTGAAATCAAAATACGAGGCAATCTTCAAAATTGAAAAAGACAATTATTCGTCCCATTTATATTCTCAATCTGAATGGAAAGCAACGAATGTAAAAGAGATCAAACCAGTCTACTCTGATGCTTCGGAAGAAGTGGACGGTAGAGTTGTGGTGCGCAATAACTTCGATAAAATCTTTGAAAAATATCCGCAGGCTTTGGTTTTTGGAGAAGATGCAGGAAATATCGGCGACGTAAATCAAGGTTTGGAAGGCCTTCAGGAAAAATATGGCGACGTCAGAATTGCCGATACAGGAATCCGTGAGGCAACCATTCTTGGACAGGGAATCGGAATGGCGATGCGCGGTTTAAAACCTATTGCTGAAATTCAATATTTAGATTACATTTTGTACTGTTTGCAAGGAATGAGCGACGATCTGGCAACGGTCCAATACAGAACAAAAGGCGGCCAAAAAGCGCCTGTTATTATCCGAACGAGAGGGCACAGGCTGGAAGGTGTTTGGCACTCAGGATCGCCGATGGCCGGTATTCTTAATCTTTCAAAAGGAATCAATATTCTTGTACCAAGAAGCTTAACAATTGCTGCAGGTTTTTATAATACTATGCTTCAAAGTGATGAGCCAGCTGTGATTGTTGAATGCCTGAACGGTTACAGACTGAAAGAAAAACAACCGGATAACATCGGTGAATTCACGATTCCAATAGGGAAAATTGAAGTCACAAAAGAAGGAAAAGATGTCACTTTGGTAACTTATGGTTCCACCTGGAGAATAGTAACGGAAGCAGCAAATGAGTTGGAAAAATTAGGAATTTCGGCAGAAGTAATTGATGTTCAGTCTCTAATCCCTTTTGATCTAAGCCATGAAATTGCAGAAAGTGTAAAGAAAACCAGCAGACTGGTAGTGATTGATGAGGATGTAGAAGGTGGAACTTCCGCCTTTATCCTTCAGCAGATTTTGGAAAAACAGAAAGCCTTTAAATATCTGGATTCTGAACCTGTGACAATCTCTGCAGAAAATCACAGACCAGCCTATGCAAGTGACGGAGACTATTTCAGTAAGCCGTCTACAGATGATATGGTTGAAAAAATCTATGCTATGTTCACTGAAATAAACCCGCAGAAATATCCTGCGATTTATTAAATTCGACGCTTAAAATAAACCTAAAAAACCTTTTGAAGATTCAATTTTCAGAAGGTTATTTTTTTGAAGATCTTCGACGAAGGATTCTTCGTTATGATCTCGGATGACGATGTTTTCAAATGTCAGTTTGCGGTACGCATAGCCCTCCATAAATTCCCGGTTATCTTTCCAATCCATTAAATCCGACTTCCTCATCCAACTAATAAATTGAGAATGCGAATCTGTTCGAAAACTCTTATTCCTTTTTATTAATGTATACGTCATTGCAAAACTTTGAGCAAAACTAATAAAAATAACGGATTATTATTATTAAAAAAACAACAATAATTATTTTCAATATATTTTGAAAGTTCAATAATATTAATTATATTTGTATAAGAATAAATTATAAGAAATGAAACTTGATGAAGCTAAAGAAAAATACATCCAGACCTGGGGAACATTTGCCACAAGTTGGGGAATCAACCGGACAATGGCGCAGGTCCACGCTTTACTTCTAGCAGAGGGAAAAGCATTATCAACGGATGAAGTGATGGAGATGCTGCAAATTTCAAGAGGAAATGCCAACATGAATCTGCGGGCACTGATGGATTGGGGAATTGTAAAAAAGGAATTTATAAAAGGAGATAGAAAAGAGTATTTCATTGCAGAAAAAGATGTCTGGTTTCTTTTTAAACAGATTACAAAAGAACGAAGAAAACGAGAGATAGAGCCAGTCGTAGCCTTTCTTGAAGAACTGAAAAATGTCGAAGATGATTCAGATGAAGCTAAAGAATTTATAAAACTGATGGACGATTTTGGAAATGTGACCAACAAAATCAATAACATTATGGATCTAGCGATAAAGAGCGACGACCATTGGCTTGTTGGCAAGATTACCAATTTGTTAAAGTAGAAAGGAAATGATTTTCCTTTTTTATTTCAATTTAAGTTTCATAAATTTCTGAAAATATAAAAATTACAAAATGAATATTTTACTTTCATATTTGATTTATTTTCTGATCACAGTTCCAATCATTTTTTATGTAGGATGGAAGTGCTTTACTGTAGGAAAAATATATTTATTGAACGTGTTGACTGATATCACTATCTGTAATTCCATCAACCGAATTTTGTTGATTGGTTATTATCTGATGAATATCGGCTACGTTACATTTTCTCTTTCAGAAGGTTTGGACACAAAAACATTTGAATTATTTATTGTTTCAATCTTCACAAAACTCTCAAAAACTCTTTTACTAATCGCAATCATGCATTACATCAATATTTTTCTACTTGCTAAATTTCGAAAACAAATTATATTAACTTTTAAATCCTAAAACTATGAACGCTACTTACAATCTTTCAGCCTACGCTATCTATCTGCCAATCGTTTTGACACTGACGGTTGTCGTTTCCGAGTTACTTTTCCGCAATTCAAAAGTATTTATGATGGACATTTTTCATCAGAAATCTGATATTGCTTTAGCTACCAATTCATTGTTCAAAGTCGGATTTTACCTTTTGAACATTGGTTTTGCACTTTTAATAATTGAATTAAATCAATTGATAACCGGAGAGTCTTTGGTTGTTGGTTTGAGTAAAAAAGTTGGAGGATTTTCAATTTATTTGGGATTAATGCTGCTTTTCAACCTGTTACTTTTTATGAAAGGACGCAAAAAATCACACGAAAAAATCCTATTTACAAATTCTAAAAATGAAGAATCTACTATTTAAAATCATAATGTTCTTTCTTTTCAGAAATAATAAAAGAACAAGAGCTGATTTTCTAAATCTTTAAATGACGCAAAATGAAAAATTTCATCAAATATGATCTATATCTGCAACTGTTGATTTATTTTATCCCTTTGCTTTGGTCCAGCTTAAGTTCCAATTTCACAGGCAATTTTGCACTCAATTTATTTTTCATAGGTTTCTCACAGTCTTTCAGCTTTATCATTAGAGTAGGCGGTTTAAACAAAAAAAATATCATATTCAGAATCTACACATTCGGATATTGTATTTTTATACTGTCAGTCATCTTAATGTCCATTTTTGGATTTGATTTTATGCTTGGATTTATGACAGTACTCATCAATATGATGGCAATACTTTTTTTAATTTCCTGCGCAATTGACTACAGGAGTCTAAAGCAAAATAATCTATAAACAAGACCATTAGAAATACTGTAATTATATTCGTAATATAGAATTATTGATGTGTAACCTTTCCAAAAATCTCACGTGTTTTCAGCACAACTTAAAAGACAATACTTAATATAACGATTATTAGATAACGTATCAAAAATCAATTTGTGATTTGAACTTTAAAATTAGTTCGGCTGTTGCATGGGACAATAAAAATTTCTTGATGATCGAAATTTGAAAACTTTGGAAGCTGACTTTCAAAGTTTTTCTTTATTTTTTCACAAAATTTCCAACTTTTTTTAAACACTTGCATCTTTCCTTATAAACGGCGCAATATGGAACACGAATTATACATAAGATGCAAAAATAAAGACCGCAACGCACAGCGCAAGCTTTATGAAGAATACGCCGGCCGTTTCTTTGTAACCTGCAAGCGTTATCTGAAAAATGATGAAGACGCAGAAGAGGTTTTAGCCGATTCTTTCTACATTATTTTTACAAAGCTTGAACAGTTGAAAGAACTTCAGGTTTTTGATGCCTGGGCCAAGAAAATTGTAGTTAACCAGTGTCTGCAGAAACTTCGCAAGAAACAGCCGTTTTCAATTTCGATTGAGGAAAATTTCGTGGATTTGGCAGAATCAGAGCCAGAAAATGTTACACAAGAAAGAGGTATTATATCTCTTCTCAATTTCCTTCCGGAAGGTTGCCGTACGATTTTCAATCTGTTTGCGATGGAAGACTATCCGCACAAAGAAATTGCGCAAATGCTTTCAATTTCTGAAGGTACTTCCAAATCTCAGGTCAATTTTGCCCGCAAAAAATTGCAGGAACTCGTGAGACTTCAAACAATTAATTCTTAAAGTTTAAAAAAATGGAAAATCAAGATATCGACAAAATGTTCAGTGAGGCCGGAAAATCGGCTGAAGAAAAACCCACTTTCCCAAATTTCGAAAAAGTGTGGAATGATGTTGAAGAAAAATTAGATAAAAAAGAACCGAAAAGAAGAATCATTCCACTTTGGTTGCCTTACGGAATTGCCGCTGGATTGGCTCTTACCCTGGGTATTTTATATTTTATGAATGATGATAAGGTGAAAATTGAACCTCAGATTACTTCAAATGATTTCGGAAAACCAATCAATCCAAAATTAAACGAATCTTCAAAAAAAGTTGAGGAAATCAATAAAACTTTTGAACAAAATATCAAAAGAGAGCCAGATATTTCTTCGCCGAATGCGGAAGGAATTATTGCTTACCAAACACCTACGGCACAGAAATATTATAAGGATGAAAGTAGTAATATAACTAAGTTTTCACCACCTGTCATCACTAAAAGTTTAGAAACAGCTTATGGAATTGAAAATAATTACATTTATGATTCTGAAAAGACACAAGATATAGAAGGAGTTGTTGTCACAGCAATGGGAAGTAAAAAGCAGAAGATGAGTGTCGGATATGCAACGACAACAGTTACTTCTGAAAGTTTAAGCGGTAAAATTGCGGGTGTAAAAATTTCTCCAAGTAAAGGTAGTTTTGGAACTTCATCAAAAATGAAAGTAAGAAGTAAATATTCTTCGGGAGATCATAGTAAAGACATCGAAGAGGTTGTTATGTTAAATAATAAGAAATCACTTTGGCAAAAATTATTCAAAAACTCAAAAAAAGAAACTCCAATCATTGAAGTTGAAACAGACTTACCAGACGCTGGAAAACTAACGGCCGGCGAAGTCAATGATTTTTCCAAATGGGATTATTGGCAGGATTTTGCAGTTCCGATTTTGGACCAATACAGGAAAACGTGGAAGTTTTTTCCCGATAAGAGAGTTTCCGTCCAGTTGGTCAATTTTGATAATAATCCGATTATCGGAAAGGAATTAAAATTAATTAATGATAAAAAAGAAATTATTTGGGAAAGTGTCACAGATAACCGGGGCAGTGCAGAATTGTGGATTTCATCATTGCTGGATCAACCGGTGAATTCTCAACAATATTCAATTATTGATGGACAGGGAAACGTTTTAGCAGCCAATGCTAAAGAATTCAGAAACGGTCAAAATCTTATTAAAATCAATGAAAATTGTCTTAAGAAAAGGGCTCTGGAATTGGTTTTCGTAGTAGATGCGACGGGTTCTATGGGCGATGAAATCAATTATTTGAAATCAGAATTGCTGGATGTTTTGAAAAAAGTAGAGTCCAATTTAAAAAATACCAATGTCAGATATGGTTCGGTTTTCTACAGAGATCTTGGCGATGAATATGTGACTAAAAAATTTGATTTTTCGAATGATGCAGAAAATTTAATTCAATTTATCAAAAATCAGCAGGCAGATGGCGGTGGAGACACGCCGGAAGCTGTCGTAGAAGCTTTGGAGACATCAATTGATGAGCTGGCCTGGAGCAAAGAAAACTCTACAAAGTTGATGTTTCTCCTTCTGGATGCGCCGCCGCATTTGTCTAATGAAAATATCGGCAAACTGAATCAAAAAATCCAATTAGCTTCCAAAAAAGGAATTACAATTATTCCAATCGCAGCAAGCGATACTGATAAACAGACGGAATATCTGATGCGTACTTTCGCTTTGCTGACCAATGGGACTTACACTTTCCTCACCAATGAGAGTGGAATAGGGAACAACCATATAAAGCCGACGGCCAGCGAATATGAAGTCGAGAAACTAAACGATTTATTATTGAGACTGATTCTCCAGCGATCGACCGTTCCGGACTGTAAAAATGGTGTTACCACCGAATATATCAACAAAAAACTTGAGACTGAAAGTATTGATAAAAAGGATTTTGCCACCAAAATCTATCCAAATCCAACTAAAGGCGTTTTCAAAATAGACACAAAAAGAGATATTGAAGAATTTGTATTGTTCGATTACACCGGAAAAATATTGATGAAGAAAAATAATCTTGCCAAAGGCTCCAATACTTTTGATATTTCCGCTTATCCGCAAAGCGTCTATCTCGTAAGACTTAAATATGGAACTGAGTCTGAAACCTTTAAAATCATCAAAAAGTAAATCCAAAAGCAACTGATAAAGTTGCTTTTTGTCATACCATGCTTTCAATAATTTTCCGTAAATTCGCTAAAATTTTTTAATCACAATGAACTACGATATTATTGTTATTGGAAGTGGACCTGGCGGTTATGTGACTGCAATCAGAGCTGCTCAATTGGGTTTCAAAACAGCCATCATCGAAAAAGAAAGTCTTGGCGGCATCTGCCTAAACTGGGGTTGTATCCCAACTAAAGCACTGTTGAAATCTGCGCACGTTTTCAATTATCTAAAGCACGCAGAAGACTATGGTCTTAACAAAGTGGAAAATCCCGGATTTGACTTCACAAAAGTAATCCAGAGAAGTAGAGGTGTAGCTTCTAAAATGAGCAGTGGAATTGCGTTTTTGATGAGAAAAAACAAAATCGACGTCATTATGGGGACTGCCACTGTAAAAGCTGGTAAAAAAGTGACCGTTGTAGATGCTGAAGGGAAATCAACTGAATATTCCGGAACAAACATCATCATCGCAACCGGAGCTCGTTCAAGAGAACTTCCAAACCTTCCTCAGGATGGTAAAAAAGTAATCGGATACAGACAGGCATTGACTCTTCCTGAGCAACCAAAATCTATGATTGTAGTAGGTTCTGGTGCCATCGGAATTGAATTTGCTGATTTTTATAACGCAATGGGAACCAAGGTAACTGTTGTAGAATTCTTGCCAAACATCGTTCCTTTGGAGGATGAAGAAGTTTCAAAACACGTTGAGAAATCTCTGAAAAAAGCAGGCATAGAAATTATGACCAACGCTTCTGTAGAATCTGTAGATACTTCAGGAAATGGCGTAAAAGCTAACGTTAAAACTGCTACCGGAAACATCACTTTGGAAGCAGATATCGTACTTTCTGCAGTCGGAATTGCTTCTAATCTTGAAGGAATCGGACTTGAAGCTGTCGGCATCAAAACTGAAAAAGGAAAAGTTTTGGTTAATGAATGGTACGAAACTTCTGTTCCCGGCTATTACGCAATTGGAGATATTATTCCAACTCAGGCATTGGCTCACGTGGCTTCTGCAGAGGGAATCACTTGCGTTGAGAAAATCAAAGGTCTTCACGTAGAAGCAATCGATTACGGAAACATTCCTGGTTGTACTTATTGTCATCCGGAAATCGCATCCGTTGGCTTGACTGAAAAGCAGGCTAAAGAAAAAGGTTACGAGATCAAAGTTGGTAAATTCCCTTTCTCCGCATCCGGAAAAGCTACAGCTAATGGCGATGTTGACGGATTTATCAAAGTTATTTTTGATGCTAAATACGGCGAATGGCTTGGATGCCATATGGTTGGTGACGGCGTTACCGATATGATCGCAGAAGCAGTTGTAGCGAGAAGGCTGGAAACTACAGGCCACGATATCATTAAATCTATCCACCCGCACCCGACATTGTCAGAATCTATTATGGAGGCTGCGGCTGCTGCCTATGGTGAAGTTATTCACATCTAGTAAGAGTAACATAATGTTCATATATAAAAACCGTAGAATCTTCTGCGGTTTTTTTAATTTTACTTAATGGAAAATTCGAAGATAGGATTGGTTTTGTCCGGAGGTGGAACGCGTGGATTAGCACACGCTGGCGTACTGAAATTTTTAAAGGAAAAAAATATTGAGCCGGATATTCTTTCTTGTTGCAGTGCAGGTTCTATCGTGGGATCGCTCTATGCTTTTGGTAAAACACCTGATGAGATTCTGGACTTTTTCCAGTCAATCTATTTTTTCAACTGGAAGCATTTTACATTCAATCAGCCCGGATTTGTCTCCTCCGTGCTTTTCCTCAATTATCTGATTCCTATTTTTGAGGATATGACGATCGGCGATCTTGATAAGGATATCAGAATCGTAGCCACAGAACTTATTACCGGACAGCAAAAAGTGTTTGAAAAGCATTATAAAATTGTAGATGCAATCATTGCATCATCCTGCATTCCGGGGATTTCTACGCCTTATTTTATCGGTAAAGAGATGTATAGTGATGGTGGCGTTCTTAATAATTTTCCTGCAGATATTATTAATAATGAATGTGATAAAATGATCGGCGTTTATGTGACACCACCGCAGGATGTTGAAGAGAAAGACTTAAAGAGTATCAAAGCTGTTACTACGAGAGCTTATGAACTGTTGTCCCACAGGACAGAAATCCATAAGTTTGCTTACTGTGACTGGTTTATCACTTCGAAAAAACTGTCTAAATATGGAACATTTGAGAGAAAACCACAGAGGATGGAAGAAATTTTCCTGCTTGGATATGATGAAGCAAAACGCTCTTTTGAGGAAAATGAAGAAGAATTTACGTTGATGTTCTCAAATAAGGAAAAACGAATCTAATATCTTCTTTCTACGGTTTAAAGTTCAGATATTCAGAAAGTTATAATCATCTATCTATTATTTTTATTCGTTTTCAGGTTTTGAAAATAGGTTTGATTGACGAGCTTAAAGTGTTTGAAAGCGATTTAAGAAATGATCTGTTCGCCACAAATTTTGCAGAATCTTGCGTTTTCATCGTTATCTTCGTTGCCACATCTTCTGCACTGGAAATTGGTTTTCTTCTGTTTTCGGAATTCGGACGTTACGATTCCCGTGGGAACAGCGATAATACTGTATCCACAAAGCATTACAATAATCGAAACCATCTTTCCGACCGGCGTCGCAGGAGAGATATCACCGTAGCCAACCGTCGTAATGGTGACAACGGCCCAATACACACTCTGCGGAATACTGCTGAATCCATTTTTGCCACCTTCTATAATATACATCAGCGATCCTATCATAATGATGAAAATCACCATAAACAGCAGAAATATATAGATTTTTCGGGAGCTGTGCTTGAGCGCTGAGACGATAAAACGGCCGTCGTGCATATAATCTGCCAAATTAAAAATCCTGAAAATCCTCAACATTCTCAACATCCTGATGATCGCCACAAAATGCCAGATCGGAAAAAATAAGCTGATATAAAAAGGAATAATGGACAGAAAGTCTATAATTCCCAAAGGACTGAAAATATATTCTTCACGGTCTTTCACACAAATAATCCTTAAAATATATTCGATCGTAAAAATAATGGTGATAAAAAACTCAGCATAGTAGAATTCTTTATAATACTGCAGTTTGATGATTGGAATAGTCTCTACCATCAGCAATGCTGTACTTATCAGGATCAGCGCCAGCAAACCGATATCAAACAACTTCCCAGCCTTCGTATCTGACAGATAGACAGTTTCATATATTCTCTTTCTCCATCCATCTTCCGGAACAAGATCAAACTCTGGCTTAATTTTCATACTTTTAAATAAAAATGAAGATAATAAAAATAAACTAAGAAAGAGTAAATAAAAATCAGACAAAAGTCTTTATTATTTGGACAAAAGTCTTATATTTGTGATTGTAAAACAAAATAAACAGATGAAAAAGTACAAATCCACAGAATTAATACACAGCATAGGAGAGCCATCCGCAGCCTACGGTTATCACAATGTAGATGATGGAGGTATATTCAGAATGATTGCAATCGCTGAAAAAGGCATCTCTTTTCAGCTCTTCAACAATCTTGTAAAAAAGTTCCCTTTTAGTTTTCAGGAATGGGCAGGTTTTCTGCATATTTCCGGTAAGACGTTATCGCGATATCAGAAAGAAGAAAAAACCTTTGATACTTTGCAGTCGGAGAAGATTTTGCAGATAGAAATGCTTTACAAAAGGGGCGAGGAAGTATTTGGTTCTGCGGATTATTTTCTGATATGGCTGCAGGCAGAAAATCTTGCTTTAGGTAAAACAAAACCACAGGATCTGATAGGTAGTAATTTTGGTATTTCTCTACTAATGGATGAGCTTACACGTCTGGAACACGGTATTTTAGCATAATTTTGATGACCGTTTACAGGCTTGCAAAAGAGATCTACGCCAACGATCTTTCGGGAAAAGGTGCAGAAATAGCTGGCGGAAGATGGAACAGCAAAGGCAACGCAGCCTTGTACACCGGGCAGTCTATTGCGCTTTGCGTCACAGAGATTGCCGTCCACATTCCACTTGGCATTATTCCGAAAGACTTCCGATTGATTCATATTGAAATTCCCGAGGTGGACTTTTTCGAACCTAAGAGATTCCCAAAAGATTGGAATACGTTTCCACATCTGGATGCCACGCAGAAAATGGGCGACAAATTTCTTAAAGAAAACAAATTTCTGGCAATGAGAGTACCTTCTGCAGCCGTCCAGGGTGAATTCAATTATATTATAAATCCTCGGCATATTAATTTTAAAGATGTTAAAATTAAAAAAATAGAGAAGTTCACTTTTGATGACAGACTGTTTATTAAATAAAATTTAAATCGATGAAAATCAAAGAATTTATAAAGGAATTTGAAAAAATAATTCCATTGCGGCAGGCAGAAGATTTTGATAATGTAGGCTTACTTTGCGGAAATCCCGAAAGAGAAATATCAGGCGTCCTTATTGCCCACGATGCCCTGGAAGTGGTCATTGATGAAGCTATTGAAAAGAATTTTAACCTTGTGGTATGTTTCCATCCGATTATTTTTTCCGGTTTAAAATCAATTACCGGAAAGAATTATGTTGAAAAGGCG
Organism: Bacteroidota bacterium; assembly: GCA_037033105.1. Lineage (GTDB taxonomy): Bacteria > Bacteroidota > Bacteroidia > Flavobacteriales > Weeksellaceae > Epilithonimonas. Next base: position 234,792 of record JAZBLF010000005.1, on the reverse strand, counting down.
GTTCTCAAAGCTTTGGAAAACAAAATTGCTATTTTCGGAATCCATACGGCATTTGACAACGATTACTTTGGTGTTAATTATAAAATCTGTGAAGCTCTTGGCCTTAAAAACCAAAAAATTCTAATGCCTAAGCAAAATCAGCTGAAGAAACTGGAAGTTTACATCCCAACAGAGTCGGCTGAGAATTTGAAAAACGCTCTGTTTCTGGCTGGCGCGGGAAATATCGGATTTTATGATGAGTGCAGTTTCGTGATTAAGGGCGGTGGAACTTTTCGTCCGCTGGAAGGTTCCAATCCGGTGACCGGGAGTCATAACGAAAGAGAAAATGCGGATGAAGTTCTGGTTTCGGTAATTTTTGAAGATTTTAAGAAAAACCAGATTCTTTCTGCGATGAAACAGAATCATCCTTACGAGGAAGTGGCTTACCAGTTGATTTCTTTGGACAATGAAAATCACTACACAGGTTTGGGCAGATTCGGTGATCTGGAAACAGAGATGGACGAAACGGAATTTCTGCAGTTCGTAAAAGAAAAATTTAACCTTAAAGTAATAAGGCACAGTTCTTTAATCAATAAAAGAATCAAAAGAGTAGGCGTTTTGGGCGGCAGTGGAGCAAGTGGAATCAAGGCTGCATCTTCCTCGCAATGTGATGCGTACCTGACTGGCGATGTAAAATACCACGATTTTTTCTCCGCAGAAGACCAAATGCTGATTTGCGACATCGGCCATTTTGAATCGGAACAATTTGTGACTCAACAATTATTTGAAATATTGTCCGAAAAATTCACTATATTTGCCATCGCAAAAACGACTAAGAAAACAAATCCTGTTAATTATTTTATATAGATATGGCTGATAAAAAAGTAAACGAAATTTCTGTTGAAGAAAAACTAAGAGCACTTTACGATTTGCAGATCATTGATTCCCGTTTGGATGAGATCCGCAACACAAGAGGCGAATTGCCGATTGAAGTAGAAGATCTTGAGATAGAAATTGAAGGTCTTAACAAAAGAGCCCAAAAATTCGAATCTGAAATTGCTGAGCAAAATGCAGAGATCAACGAGAAAAAAGATCTTATGAAAAGCGCTCAAGTATTGATTGATAAATATAAAACGCAGCAAGATAACGTTAGAAACAACAAAGAATTCGAAGCTCTCTCAAAAGAGGTCGAATACCAGGAATTGGAAATCCAGCTGGCTGAGAAAAGAATCAAAGAATTCGGTGGAAAAATAGATCACAAAAAGGAAACTTTGGCTGACCTTACTTCTAAAATAGATGAGCTTAAAAACCACTTGGTTCACAAGAAAAACGAACTGGAAAACCTGGTTTCAGAAACTCAGAAAGAGGAAGATTATCTATTGGAAAAATCCAAAGAATTTGCTGAAAAGATAGACCAGAGATTATTAGTTTCTTACCAGAGAATCCGTACTGGTTCTTCTACAGGTCTTGCAGTTGTAGGATTGGAAAGAGGCGCACCGAAGGGATCTTTCTTCACAATCCCGCCACAGAAACAGATGGAAATTGCCCAGAGAAAAAAAATCATCATTGATGAGCATTCAGGAAAAATCCTTGTAGATGACGAGTTGGTAAACGAAGAAACTGCTAAAATGGAAAGTATTATCAAATTCAACTAATCCGGATTTGACTTTAAATATAAAAATAGACCTCGAAATTCGAGGTCTATTTTTTTTGAGAAAATAATGTATAAAAGAATATGTTTATTTTTTTATCATTCTGACATAAGAATATTCGTGTCTGTTGATCCATTGATCTTCGCCAGCAAACCGCACATCTTTTCGTTTTTTTAATATTTTATCACCGAAGATATAAGTATGTCTGATGGTTGCCGGTTTGTTATCATTACCATCTTTTCCTTCTTCTTCAGTGATGATTTCAATATCGCTGTTCGGGAGTTTTCTTCTAGATTTGATTAATTCCTTATCAATATACTTTCCATCCTCTGAAAGAACTACTGCATCGGTAGAATTTGCATTCGTTTCATTGGGATAAATATTTGAAAATGAGAATTTGTTTGACTTATCAATTCTTTTAATTTCCAGATTCGAAGGCATTGTATAAGGTTTTCCCGACGAGTAATCCAGATAGGTCAAACTACCTGTCCAGCTTCCCGAGACTTTCTGAAAGTCACTCAGCAAACTTTTGAAACTGGTTTGTGCGTTGCAAATAGTTGTTGCTGCCAAAACACTGAAGGTTAGGCAAATTTTTAATATTTTCATTTTTTAGAATATTAAAACTATTGGATAGATACAGATCCGGAACTGCTTTCATTTTTTGTCACCTCATTTAGCGCTCCTCTCTTTATTACGTGGATATCTCCACTGGATGATGCACTCGCAGTCACACTTTTGCTCACGCCTATTGTGATATCAGCCGAGGAAGATGTCGCAAGCACCGCACTTTCCGTCGTGAAGTTTTCCGCGTCCACATCGCCGGAAGACGAGGCCTGTATATTTACACTTTCAGATTTTCCTTTAATATCAATTCCACCAGAAGAGGAACTCTGCATATTAAGGCTTTTCGCAGTCACTTCACCTGCGTAATTTCCGCTGCTGGAAGCCTGAATATTAATATTCCCGCCGATGAAATTCCCTTTGATCGTTCCGGAACTGGAAACTTTCACATCCAAATCAGAAAAGTTGAAGTTGTCTTTCAAAGAAATACTGCCGCTGGAATTAGCTGCCAAATGGTCAAAATCTTTAGCATAAACCTTGATTTTAATACGGTCCGTAGAAATACTTTTCATCCGTTCCGATTCTATTTTCACCTGTACTTTGCTACCGTTTTGCTTAACTTTTACATACTGCATCAGATCAGAAGGCGCAAAAACCACGATTCTTTCCCTGTCAGATTTGAAAACTTCAGCATTTAGAGAGGTAGAAATTTCCAATTCATCAAAATTGATATCGTAGGATTTCTCGATCACGTCGCCCTTTCCCGAGTCAGAAATCAAATGCGAAAACATCACATCGTTGCCGTTGGAATTGTCACCTTTTGACTGTACACAGGAAAAATTGCTCACTGCAGCCAAGAGTACTAGAGATAAAAGTTTAATTTTCATAAGTATATATTTATTTGTTTTTAATTCACATTTGGAGTGTCTTTTTGAAATCTATCAGAAAAGATTAGAATGCATTTTTTGATTCTATAATAATAAGACAACTTCAATAGAGATTTCGTTACATCAAAATTATTTTTTTTTGGAATTAATTAATTTTCTAAATTTACAGCATCAAAAAAATAAAAATTTAAAATGAAAAATATACTCTTCGCATTTGTCCTCGTAGGATTATCCGTATCTGCACTGGCACAATCCGGGCCTCCGGCAGGCGATGCTAAAGTGGGCGAATTCTATGGGCAGCAGGTATCATCCAAAGCCATTAAAAAAGCCATCACTCCGGATCAGCTCAACAAAGAACTGAAATCCAATCCGAAAATCGCTAAAACTTCCGTCAAAGGAAAAGTAACCGGCGTTTGCCCGAAAAAAGGATGCTGGGTAAGCCTCGCCACAGATTCCGGCGAAACATTTTTTGTCAAAATGAAAGACTACGCCTTCTTCGTTCCGACCGCTTTGGAAGGCAAAACTGTAGTGTTGGAAGGCAGCGCAGAGAGCAAAACGACTTCTGTAAAAGAGTTGCAGCATTACGCAGAAGATGCAAAAAAATCACAAGAGGAGATTGACGCGATCACAGAGCCGAAAACCGAAACCAGATTTTTAGCTAGCGCCATCAAGGTTGTAGAATAGTTATTTCAAAATATAGATTGAAAGCTTCAGATTTTTCTGGAGCTTTTTTATTAGGGCGTATCCCTTTGTTTTTGCTTTCATATTTGGCTTTTAAAAACATAGTTTTCAGCAAAGCAAAAACAAGCGGGTCGGGCTATCCACTATTATCTTTTGTTTTCAGAAGATCCCTAGCCAGGGAGAAATTAAAGTCAAAAAACAAAAGGATAACCGTTTCTATCCCTTACGCGCTGGCGCAAAACTCATACTTTTTCCCACTTGCAATTTCCAACCTCGCAGAGCGCCTGTCAATTATAAATCGCGTTCAAAATTCCTTTGAAAGACCATCAATTCTGCTTATATTTACACTCAAAATTTTCAGAAAAATGGCAGATTGGAAAACCGTTAAAGAATACCAGGATATCACTTATAAAAAGTCAAACGGCGTCGCAAGAATCGCCTTCAACAGACCAGAAGTCAGAAACGCTTTCCGGCCAAAAACAACCTCAGAACTTTACGACGCTTTCTACGATGCGTACGAAGATTCATCGATCGGAGTTGTATTATTGACGGGCGAAGGACCAAGTCCAAAAGACGGCGGACACGCATTCTGCAGCGGTGGCGATCAAAAAGCGCGCGGCCATCAGGGTTATGTTGGCGAGGACGGCAGACACCGCCTCAATATTCTGGAAGTTCAGCGTCTGATCCGTTTTATGCCAAAAGCGGTGATTGCCGTGGTAAACGGTTGGGCAGTTGGCGGCGGACATTCGCTTCACGTGGTTTGCGATTTGACGCTGGCAAGTGAAGAGCACGCCATTTTTAAACAAACCGATGCCGATGTGACCAGTTTTGACGGTGGTTATGGTTCTGCCTATTTAGCAAAAATGGTCGGCCAGAAAAAAGCACGAGAAATATTCTTTTTAGGCAGAAATTACTCCGCAAAAGAAGCGGAAGAAATGGGAATGGTAAATGCCATAATTCCGCACGCAGAATTGGAAGATACCGCTTACGAATGGGCGCAGGAAATCCTTGCAAAATCTCCGACATCCATCAGAATGCTGAAATTTGCTATGAATCTTACAGACGACGGTATGGTGGGACAGCAAATATTTGCAGGTGAAGCAACCCGTTTAGCATACATGACAGAAGAAGCAAAAGAAGGCAGAAATGCGTTCCTGGAAAAACGCAAACCCAACTTTGGAGACGACCAGTGGATTTCTTAAATCATCGGTTAATGATAAATGATAATTGATTTTATCAGCATTTTTATCATTTATCAACAATCATTTATCAATTATGAAACATTGGATACTGGCCGCGAGGCTTAGAACATTACCGCTTTCAATGAGTGGGATTATTATGGGATCTTTCATCGCAAAATGGCGCATTTCCACAGAAGGCGGAGTTTGGGACTGGCGGATTTTTGCGTTGGCAATTTTGGTCACTTTGTTATATCAAGTTTTATCGAACTTTGCCAATGATTATGGTGACGGTATCAAAGGAACCGACAAAAACAGGCTGGGAGAGGCAGAGCAAAGAGCTGTAGCATCGGGCAAGATTACAGCGATCCAGATGAGAAATGCTGTGATTCTTTTATCAATATTATCTTTTGCAGCAACCGTTGCATTATTGTACGTTGCATTTTATCCGGATTTTATCAAGGAATTCTGGATATTTATCGGGTTGGGAATTGCCTGTATTTTAGCAGCAATCGGTTACACAATTGGGAAAAAACCATACGGCTATTTGGGTCTGGGCGATATTTTTGTATTCATCTTTTTTGGATTGGTTTCGGTCTGCGGGAGTTATTTCCTGTTTACGAAATCTTTCAGCTGGGATGTTTTATTTCCCGCAACAGCCGTCGGAATGCTGAGTATGGCCGTTCTGAATCTGAACAATATGAGAGATATTGTCAACGACGAATTGTCCGGTAAAAAGACGCTTGCGTTGAGATTAGGTTTTAAAAACGCAATGATTTATGAAATTATCCTGTTGCAATTACCAATTCTTTTGATGCTGGCATTTTTAATGTACAACGGCTTTCAGGCACAGGGAAAATACTATCCTTTCATCGTGATGATACTGATTTTCCCCTTCATCAAATTAAGAAGGAGCATCATGGCTGTCGACGAACCGAAATTGCTGGATCCATTCCTGAAACAGGTCGGAATCCTGACTTTCCTGATGGCAGTTTTAATGGCATTCGGACTTAATTATTTTAATTAATAAATTTAAAAGAAAATGAAAATAAAATTCCTCGGACAAAACTGTTTTTTGTTCACATACAACGGAAAAACCATTCTTGCAGACCCTTTCTACAATTATCAGAAGGAGAAATCAGGTTTTGACATCACAGCTCAGAAAATCGACTATGTGTTGATTACCCACGCACACGGCGATCACATTGCCGATGTGAAAGAAGTTTTAGAAAATCATCCAGATGCAACCGTCATTGGGCAGCCGGAGATTTGCGGCTATTTCAACCATTCGAATAATATTGACATCAACTTCGGCGGCTCTGCCAAGATTGAAGATTTGAAGATTTCAATGGTTCCGGCACTGCATACAAGCTCTTTTCCGGATGGTTCGTACGGCGGATTGGCTTCCGGATATATTTTCAGGTTTGCTGACGGCAGAAACCTTTATTTGGCTGGAGATACTGGTGTGACTGCCGAGATGAGTTTGTTTCCACAAGTTTATGGGAATTTAGATTTATCGATTTTGCCAGTTGGAAAACATTATACGATGTGCCCTAGAAAAGCGGCTTTTGCAGCATCGGAATTATTGAAAACGCCTAAAGTAATTGGTTGTCATTTTGATACTTTCCCACCAATTGAAATCAACCACGAGGAAGCTAAGAAGCATTTCTCCGATAAAAATATCGAATTTTCGTTACCGGAATTGGGACAGGAATTTGAATTTTAAACAAAAAAAAATTAAGAGATCAAGTAGTTTAAAATAAAACCGTCCTGATCTCTTAATCTAAAAAAATAAAAAATGGCAAGCTACCTAAATCACACCGCTACGACCAATTACCTTTGCTGCGTTCCCACCCTGGAGGGTTCTCAGGAGCTGGTTGTTTAGGACTTGCCGTTGCAAATATAGAAATTAAAAATGAAAATGAAAAAGGAACTGGGAATAAAGACCCAAAAATCTGCTAAAAAACGGTTAATCTGCTGATTTTTAAATTGATTTTTTTTAATAATCGTTAGTCCTTTTTCTTTCAATTCAAATTATTACACTTAAATTATGACAAAAAACCCTGTAACCATAGGTTTTATTTTATACGCTGTGACGATGCTTGTATTCTTCATCGTCTATTATTTCTTTGCCAACGCCAACTATTTCGAGACCTCTATGCAGGTGAATGCCTTTGGAATGACGTTTTTATATGCATTGGCAGGCTTCGCTTCAACCTATTGGTTAAGAATTGGCAGGTTAATCACTTATCCTCAGGCTTTTAAACAAGCATTTTTAACACTTTTTACGGGTGGATTATTGTCGGTTTTTTCCATTTTTGCATTTCTCAATTATGCTGATACAGACGCAAGAGATCTCCTGAACCACCAATATATCCAGACAGAACTCGATAATTTGGACGAGTCCTACGCCAAACTGAAAGTGGAGGCAGCCAACCAGAAAGATCGCACAAAAGTAAAAGATCTCGAAGAAAATTATACAGGTGCCAAGTTGGCTAGGGAAGCAGCACAGAAGGAAAACCGTAATTATTTTTCCTTCAAATTTATGTCAGCCGTCTTTGGTGGATTTTTACTATTTTACCTACTTTTGTCTATCATTATCGCGGGGTTTTTGAAGAACAAAAAACGCTACGAGTAGATTTAGAAAAAAATTGGATGCGTCAACCAATCTATCCAGAATTTTAAATCTAATATCTCAATTCTAACATCTAACATCTTTTTAAAATCAATGAATCTCTCAATAATCATCCCGTTACTCAACGAGCAGGACTCTCTGGAAGAGCTGTTCACAAGGATCGACACCGTCTGCCAGACCAATAAGCTGTCTTACGAAGTTTGGTTTATAGATGACGGAAGTACCGATCTTTCCTGGTCTATCATCGAGAATCTGAAAATCCAGCATCCGCAGATCCACGGCATCAAATTCTCTAAAAATTATGGGAAATCCCAGGCACTTCACGCGGCTTTCGAAAAGGTAAATGGCGATGTCATTATTACGATGGACGCTGACCTTCAAGACTTTCCGGAAGAGATTCCTGAACTTTATGAAATGGTAAAAATAGGAAATTACGACATCGTTTCCGGCTGGAAAAAGAAACGTTTTGACAACGTAATGACTAAGAATATTCCGTCAAAATTATTCAATTCTGCAGCCAGAAAAGTATCCGGTGTTTCGCTTCACGATTTCAATTGCGGACTGAAAGCTTATAAAAAACAAGTCGTAAAATCGATCGATGTTTATGGCGATATGCACCGTTATATTCCGGTTTTAGCAGCTAATGCAGGATTTAGAAATATTACTGAGAAGCCGGTCCAGCATCAGGCAAGACCGTACGGAACGTCGAAATTCGGGACAGAGAGATTTGTCCGTGGATTCTTGGATTTGGTAACGCTTTGGTTCGTTAGCAGATTTGGAGGAAGACCAATGCATTTCTTTGGTGCAGCAGGAACTTTGATGTTCATCATCGGGTTTTTGTCTGCTATTTGGCTGGGACTTTCAAAACTGATTGACGTTTATATTTTCAAAGTTTACGGAAATCTGATTGCTAATAATCCTTGGTTTTTCATTGCTTTGACCATGATGATTTTGGGAAGTTTACTTTTTGTAGCGGGCTTCTTAGGCGAATTGATCATCCGAACCAATCGTGAACATAAGAATTATCATATTGAAGAATTAATTTAAACAAATTAATTTTTCTAATTTGGTTAATCAATAAACTTATGAAAAATCTATTTTATTTAATTCTAATTTTCACAGCAGTTTCCTGTGGCAAAGTAACTCCGAAAGGCGAAATCCAATCCAAAGATATCGAGCTGGCCGAGTTTTCAAAACTTGATTTGAAGGGGAAATTCCGCGTATTTTATATTCAAAGTCCACACAATTTTGTGAATGTAGAAACTTATCCCAATGTTTTTGATAATTTGAAAATAGAAGCCAAGGATAAGGTGCTGACGATCATAGAAAATGATCCTACGGATAAAGTCGATTTCTACAATATTACGATTTACGGTAAAAACCCGTTCGATGAGATTAAAATGTCTGATTCTGTGGAACTTAACATCTCCAGCCAAATGAAAGTAGAAAATTTCTCACTTCAATTGAAAGATAATGCTAAATTTATCGGTTCAGTGATTTCAGAGAAGTCCACTATCGAAATGCTGAATAAAAGCAGAGCCAATCTTCTTGGAAAAACAGCATTAGCAAAGCTGAGCATCAAAGATACAGCGAGTATTATTTCGCCGTATTGGTACATCCAGGATTTGGAAATAGATTCTGAAAACGGCAATTATGCAGAGCTGAATGTGGATGAGGAGATAAAAGGTAAAATCAAAAATACCTCAAAACTGGTCTATTACGGTGATCCAGCAAAAAAGGTAAATCTGACCGAAAAGGCGACCATTGAAAAGAGAAAAATTAATTAAAAAAATAAACTATAAATAATGTCAATATTATCAACATTAGATAAAGCAAAACTTTGGCTTACAGGCACATTTGATGTAGAAACTGTAAAAGCTGTACAAACGCTGATCGACTCCAATTCTCCGGATTTGGAAGATTCTTTTTACAGAGAATTAGAATTCGGAACAGGAGGAATGCGCGGCGTGATGGGCGTTGGAACCAATCGTCTTAATAAATACACCTTAGGACAGGCGACTCAAGGACTGGCGAATTATCTCCAGCAGCAATTTGCAGGTGAGGAGATTAAAGTAGCCATTGCCTATGATGTAAGAAACAACTCGAAAGAATTCGGAAAAGTAGTTGCCGATGTTTTGACAGCGAACGGCATCAAAGTTCTTTTGTTTAAAAACCACCGCCCGACACCTGAATTATCATTTACTGTTCGCGATAAAAAGTGCAACGCCGGAATCGTTTTGACAGCTTCTCACAATCCGCCTGAGTATAACGGTTACAAGGTTTATTGGAATGACGGCGCGCAGATTGTTCCGCCGGATGACGAAAATATCATCAGAGAAGTCTACGCTACCAAATTCGAAGATATTAAATTTAATGGCAATGATGATCTGATAGAGTGGATCGGCGAGGAGCAGGATGACGTGTACATCGATGCATGTATGGAAAATTCTCTTTACCAGAATGTTGGCAGAGACAATCTCAATATCGTTTTCACATCTATCCACGGCACAACTTATACAACGGTTCCAAAAGCTTTGAAAAAAGCAGGATTTACCAAAGTGGACCTTGTCCAGGAGCAGATGATTCCCAGTGGAAATTTCCCAACCGTGGCCTCTCCAAATCCGGAAGAGCCAGCTGCACTTTCTATGGCGATGGATCTTGCAAAAATTACCAACGCAGATATCGTAATTGGAACCGATCCTGATGGAGACAGACTGGGAATAGCCGTGAGAAATCTTGAAGGCGAAATCCAACTATTAAATGGAAATCAGTGCAATACCATCTTAACATATTATATCCTTGATCAATGGAAAAAAGCCGGAAAAATCACTGGCAAAGAGTTCATCGGTTCTACCATTGTGACCTCTGATATTTTCTTTGACGTAGCTGAGAAATTCGGTGTTGACTGCAAAGTTGGACTCACGGGATTCAAATGGATTGGTAAGATGATACGTGATTTTGAAGGTCAGGAAAAATTCATTTGCGGTGGCGAAGAGAGTTTCGGCTTTATGACAGGAGACTTTGTAAGAGACAAGGATTCTTGTGGTTCTATCCTGACTGCCTGCGAACTTGCTGCCTGGTGCAAAGCCAACGGAACGACTGTTTATCAATATATGATTGATATTTATAAAGAAGTAGGTTTTTATTATGAAGGTCTTATCAACGTGGTAAGAAAGGGTAGAACAGGTGCTGAAGAGATTCAGGATATGATGAAAAACTTCCGCGAGAATCCACCAAAACAGATCGCAGGATCATTGGTAGAAGAAGTGAAAGATTTCAAAGAACAGACTTGTCTTGTCGTTTCCAAAAACGAGAAAAAAGTAATGGATGATATTCCTAAATCAAATGTTTTAATCTACTATACACAGGACGGAACCAAGGTTTGCGTGCGTCCTTCGGGAACCGAGCCAAAGATTAAATTCTATGTTTCTGTGAAGGATTCGATTTCTTCTCAGCAGGAATTTGTGGACAAATTACCGAAACTGGAAGAGAAGATTCAGAGCGTTAAAAACGATTTGAATCTCTAATTGAAAATTTTTTTATTTGCTTAAAAATATAACAATAATATTTTTAACAAAAAGTTCTCAATTATTAAAGTAATTTAATTTTGAGAACTTTTTTTTGATATAATTTTGAATTAATCAGCTTCAATTAAGACCTTTGTAAAATTACCACAGAAATAAATCAGATCCTAAGTCTGAAATTAATACCTAAAATAAAATAAAGTGAAAGTATCAAAACTCGCATCCAACCTTGTAGGCTCAGAGATTATCAAAATTGGGAATGAAGTGAATGACCTGAAGGCGAAAGGTGCTCAGATCTCCAATCTCACTATCGGCGATCTAAATTCCAATATCTATCCAATTCCTCAGGAACTGAAGGATGGCATTAATAAAGCTTATACCAACAATCTCACAAATTATCCGCCGGCAAACGGTTTGCAATCCTTAAGGACTTCGGTGAGCAACGATCTTAAAAAACGTTGGAACTTAGATTATTCTCCCAATGATATTTTGATAACAGCAGGTTCCAGACCATTGATCTATGCGGTTTTTAAAACAATTGTTGACGAAGGTGATAAGGTGATCTATCCAATCCCATCGTGGAATAACAACCATTATTCCTATCTGACGAGTGCAAATGCGGTAGAAGTGCAGACTCAGGAGTCCAACAATTTCCTGCCAACAGCCGATGATTTGAGGCCACATCTGGATGGTGCCGTTTTGCTTTGCCTCTGTTCTCCGCTCAATCCGACCGGAACGATGTTTTCGAAAGAACAATTATCGGACATTTGCGAACTGGTTTTAGAAGAAAATAAAAAGAGAGGCGAGGACGAAAAACCACTTTATCTGATGTACGATCAGATTTATGCGATGCTGACATTTGGCTCGGATCACCACGATCCTGTTAGTCTTTTTCCAGAAATGAAAGATTACACCATTTATGTTGACGGAACTTCCAAATGCTTTGCTGCGACGGGCGTACGTGTAGGTTGGGGATTCGGACCGAGTCTGGTTATCGATAAGATGAAGGCGTTGCTGACTCACGTTGGAGCGTGGGCTCCAAAACCTGAACAAGAGGCAGTTGCCGAGTTTTTAGCGGATGATTCTGCTGTTGATAGTTTCCTAGCAGATTACAAAGGAAAACTCAATGCAAGTCTGAAAGAGCTTCACGCAGGAATACAGAACCTTAAATCTAAAGGATTTGATGTGGAAAGTATTTCCCCGATGGGCGCACTTTACCTTACAATTAAACTGGACTATCTTGGAAAAACCACGCCTGAAGGGAAAGTAATAGAAAATTCTACAGACCTTGTTTTTTATCTGATTAATAATGCAGGAATGGCTTTGGTTCCTTTTTCAGCCTTCGGAAATGACAAATCTGTGCCGTGGTTTAGAGCTTCAATCGGCGGATGTTCCCTGGATGATATCAAAGACTGCCTTCCAAAATTGGAAATGGCGCTGAAAAATTTGAAATAATTGGAAAAAATTCGTTTTGTATTTGGAAAAAATTCTATATTTGTAGAAAGGATATAGAAATGGCTGCAAACAAAGACAAACAAATTCCCGGCAAAAATAAGGTAGAAGAACCGGTCGCTTCTTATGGAGTTGGTAATTCCGTCTTCAACAGATTTGCCATCAAGGACGATTACAAACTTTTGAAAAAAGCGAAAGAAGGACTCAAGACTGATGTTTTCTATTCGCTTGCTGATGCCATCAAGATGCCGGAGAAAACTTTGGCATCTGTCATCAATCTGTCTCCGAGGACTATCAGCAATTACAGAGATCAGGAAAAAGGTCTGGATCCGATCTACAGTGAGCATCTTCTGAAACTGATCAATCTTTATAGCTTTGGCAAGGAGATTTTTGGATCTTTGGAAGAATTTACCTTGTGGATGAACCGCCCATTTTGGAATTCAGATGAAAAACCGGTAGATTTTATCTCAACTTCCGGAGGTGTAGATCTGATTTACGAAGAGATTGAAAAACTGGCTCAAGGATATCCTGTGTAATGCTGGTTTACAGGATTGTGCATAAGAAATATGCCGACACACTTTTTGCGAGCGGCATAGAAGGCAGATGGAATGCTGAAGGAAAGAAGGTACTGTACACTGCAGAAAGTATTTCTCTGGCGTACCTGGAAACTTTGGCACACAGAAAAGGGCTGGGATTCAACAGAGATTTCAGGATTATGGTGATCCAAGTTCGGGATGAATCAAAATTTCAAATTGTAGAATCTACAGATCTGCCAAAAACTTGGAGAGACTTTAGAAATTACGCCGAATGTCAGAAGATTGGTAATCAATGGTTTGATGCTGAGGAAAAGCTTTGCCTGAAGGTGCCTTCTGCTGTAGTTCCCGAAAATTGGAATGTCGTCATCAATACTTTTCATCAGGATTTTAAAAAAGTAAAACTTATCGAGGTACTGGACTTCAATCCCGATGACAGATTGGAACAGATTATTAAACAATATAAATAAAGGATAAATTTCAAATTGCATTTCAGTAAAATATAAAAAGTGATGAACAAAACAATTGCTGTAATCCCTGCCCGCTACAATTCCTCGAGATTTCCCGGAAAGCTGATGGAAGTTTTGGGCGATAAAACAATCATCACAACGACTTATCAGAACGTGGTGGAAACGGGTTTGTTTGATGAAGTTTTTGTAGCGACAGATTCCGAAATGATCTTCGACGAAATCACCAGAAACGGTGGCAAAGCTGTAATGACAGGTCAGCACGAGACAGGAAGCGACAGAATAGCAGAAGCTGTACAAAATATCGATTGCGATATCGTCATCAATGTTCAGGGTGATGAACCATTTCTTAAAAAAGAACCTTTGAAGCAGTTGATTGATGTTTTTACCAACGATGAAAAGAAGGAAATTTCTTTGGCTTCATTAAAAATTCAATTGAAAGAATCTGAAGAAATTCAGAATCCTAATAATGTAAAGGTCATCACAGACAATAATGGATTTGCGCTGTATTTCAGCCGTTCCGTCATTCCTTTTCACCGAGATTTGGATTTTGAGGTTAAATACTACAAGCATATCGGCGTTTATGCATTCAGAAAGGAAGCTCTGATTAAATTTTCTTCACTCGAAATGATGCCTATGGAAATTGCTGAAAAATTGGAGCAACTGCGCTATTTGGAAAATGGTATGAAGATTAGGCTGGTGGAAACTGATTTTGTAGGAATCGGAATTGATACGCCCGAGGATCTGGAAAAAGCCAAAACTTTGATCTGATTCCTGAATTCGTTTTTTAGGACTTTTTAAGATTTCTACAGAATCTATAACTTAATAAAAATCCTATCTTTGAAATCTTAAAATTTTTGAATGAAAAGTATCACCATCCTTTTTACAATTATATTTTCTATCTTTCTAAATGCACAGACTGCGAAAGAAATTATCGATAAAAATATCGAGAATTCCGGCGGTCTTACCAACTGGAAACTTCTGAATACCGTTCAGATTCAAGGCAGAGTAACCCTCGGTGTCAATGACGAATATCCTATAAAAATCTATCAGCAACGTCCGAATCTAAGCAAAACATCAATGGTCGTCGGCGGGAAAGAAACACCGGTAGAAGGCTATGACGGCAAGAATGGTTATGCGATGAATTATGCTCAAAACAAGTTGCAGCAATACAATGATTATATCCCGGAAAACTTTGACAATGACTTTATAGACTGGGAAAACAAAGGTTTTGAAGCCAAATTCCTCGGCCGTGAAAAAATAGGAGAACAGTATTATTTCAAGATCGAACTGACCAAAAATGTCAATAAAACGATTTATTTTTTTGATATCAGAACTTATATGCTTTTCAGAGAAATCAAAAAAGACGAAATTCTGACGTATTCTGACTACAGGAAAAACGGAACGCTGCTGATGCCTTACAGAATTGAATCCTCTTCTCCAAAAAAAGACAGCGATTATGTAATGACAATCAATAAGATAGAGCTTAACAAAGAATTGCCGAAGAATACTTTTAAATTCTAATTTCTCATGGAAGTAGAAGAAATTCGCGAATATTGTTTATCTAAAAAAGCAGTTACAGAAGCTTTTCCATTCGATCAGGAAACTTTGGTTTTCAAGGTTGGCGGTAAAATATTTGTCTTTCTGCCGATCGAAACACATCCAGCAACATTCTCGGCCAAAGCCGATCCGGAATGGAGTGAAGAATTAAGGGAAAAATTTCATCAGATCAATGGTGCATTTCATCTTAATAAAACCCACTGGAATTCGGTAGTTTGTGAAGGTTTGAGACAAGATTTAATCTTTAAAATGATTGATCATTCTTACGATTTGGTTTTCAAATCTTTGACGAAAAAGATTAAAGAAGAAATCATTTTGAATAATTAATATAAAAAACTTAAAAAAATATAAAAGATAGAATTGTGAAATTTATAACATTTTTATTTACACTAACAATAGTATTTTCTTGCAATAGAGAATCCAATGTTTCAGAATTAACGAAATCTGATATACTAACTTCTTCAGAGTGGAAAAAAGATTATTATGAAAATTCCTATTATAATAATGATATTTTAGAAAAAGTAGATAAGGATGAAACTCATAAAGGGATTGAATCCATTAAATTTAATTCTGATCTGACTGTAAAATACAATAGACCCGAATTCGTTGATAAGATAGATGGCAACTGGAATTTTGAAAATGATGAAACGATCTTAAAGACGAGTTTATATAAGTTTGGAGGATATTATTTTCCTTCACAGAAAATAAATATTTTAAATGAAAAATCTCTAGTGCTAGAAATGGAACATTTAGCAATAATATCTTTCAATACTGATGGAACAGAAAACATAAGATTTTTAGTTAGGAAATTTTATTTTACTCGTTAAATTTCTAAAACTGAAATTCTTCAGTCAGTTTTTTATCCAAATCCAACTTTTCAATCAATTTTTCCAAACCTTCAAATTTGATCTCATCGTGAAGATAATCTCTGAATTTCACGGTTATTTCCTGATCATAAATATCCTGATCAAAATCAAGAATATAAACTTCAGTGTGTAAAGATTGATTCCGATCATCGATTGTAGGATTGGTCCCGATGCTGAGCATGCCTTTGTAAAACTGATCGTCAACGTAAACTTCTACGATGTAAGCACCGCTTTTTGGAAGCAGTTTATTGATAGGAACATCAATATTAGCCGTTGGATAACCAATGGTTCTGCCCAATTTTTTTCCGTGGATTACTTTTCCAGTAAGAGGATAATTGTAACCCAACATCTCGTTAGCATCTCTGATTCTGCCTTCTGACAGAGCGATTCGAATTTTGGTAGAGCTGATGTTCAAATCATTCTGCTGAACTGCTTCCAATTGATTCACTTTAAAATCTAACACGGTTGATAACGATTTCAATAAGTCAAAATTTCCGCTTTTATTCTTCCCAAAAGTATGATCGTGACCTATTATAATATGTTTGACGTTCAGTTTATCAGCCAAAACCTGTTCGCAGAATTCGGTTCCGGTCAGATTGCGGAAGTCCTCATCAAAAGTTTTAAGAAAAATATTCTGAATTCCACTTTTTTCAAGCAAGTCCAGTTTTTCTTCCAGCGTATTGAGCATTTTCACATTGTCATCAGGATTCAGGAATTTTCTTGGGTGTGGCCAGAAACTGAGAATTGCTGATTCCAAATCTTCATTTTTGGCAATCAGATTTAGCGTATTAATAATAGATAAATGGCCAAGGTGAACGCCGTCAAACATTCCTAATGATAATGCTAGCGGCGTACTGGAGTGGTAGTCTTTAAAATCTGTGATGATTTTCAATTGCTGAAATTTTTTAGCAAAATGTGATCTGTTTTGCCCGTCTAAAAATACACCTAAAAATGGTGAATGAAATTGTCATGCAAATATGATAAAAATCTTTTTTTCTGACAATGCAGTTCTACAAAGTTTTATTATCTTTGCGCACAAGTAAAAATTTAGTAATGGCAAACCAAATTAAAGGAAAAATTTCACAAATTATTGGACCAGTTATCGATGTGGTCTTTAATGAAGTTGAACAATTACCAAACATATATGACGCTTTGGAAATCACTAAGAGCAATGGCGAAAAAGTGGTTTTGGAAGTTGAGCAGCACATTGGCGAGGACGTTGTAAGATGTATCGCAATGGATGCTACAGACGGTCTACAAAGAGGACAGGAAGTTCTTGGGACAGGTCAGCAGATCACAATGCCAGTTGGAGAAGGCGTAAACGGACGTCTGTTCAATGTTGTAGGTGATGCAATCGACGGTCTTCCTAACCTGACCAGAGAAGGAGGTTTGCCAATCCACAGAGAAGCACCGAAATTTGACCAGTTGACGACTTCAGCAGAAGTTCTTTTCACCGGTATCAAAGTAATCGATCTTATTGAACCTTATGCAAAAGGAGGTAAAATTGGATTGTTTGGAGGAGCAGGTGTTGGAAAAACAGTATTGATTCAGGAATTAATTAATAATATCGCAAAAGGCCACGGTGGTCTTTCCGTATTCGCAGGAGTAGGAGAAAGAACAAGAGAAGGAAATGACCTTTTGAGAGAGATGCTTGAGTCAGGCATTATCAAATACGGAGACGAGTTCATGCACTCTATGGAAAATGGAGGCTGGGATCTTTCCAAAGTTGATCTTGAAGAAATGAAAGATTCTAAAGCAGCTTTCGTTTTCGGACAGATGAACGAACCACCAGGAGCAAGAGCTAGAGTAGCACTTTCTGGTTTAACGTTAGCTGAGTACTATAGAGACGGTGGCGAAAGCGGACAAGGTAGAGATGTATTGTTCTTCGTAGATAACATCTTCCGTTTCACACAGGCTGGTTCTGAGGTGTCTGCACTTCTAGGACGTATGCCTTCAGCGGTAGGTTATCAGCCGACATTGGCATCCGAAATGGGTGCGATGCAGGAGAGAATTACTTCTACAAAAAACGGTTCTATTACTTCAGTACAGGCGGTTTACGTACCTGCGGATGATTTAACGGATCCGGCTCCGGCTACAACCTTTGCTCACTTGGATGCAACAACTGTATTGGATAGAAAAATTGCTTCATTAGGTATTTACCCGGCGGTAGATCCATTGGCTTCTACATCAAGAATCCTTGCTCCGGAAATTATTGGTGAAGAGCATTATAACTGTGCTCAGAGAGTAAAAGAAATTCTTCAGAGATACAAAGCATTGCAGGATATTATCGCGATCCTTGGTATGGAAGAACTTTCTGAGGAAGATAAATTGGTAGTTTACAGAGCTAGAAAAGTTCAGAGATTCTTGTCTCAGCCTTTCCACGTTGCTGAGCAGTTTACAGGTCTTAAAGGATCATTGGTAGACATCAAAGATACCATCAAAGGATTTAATATGATCATCGATGGAGAATTGGATCAGTATCCGGAATCTGCGTTCAACCTGAAAGGAACTATCGAAGAAGCTATCGCAGCAGGACAAAAATTGTTAGCAGAGAACGCTTAAGAAATTTTAAATGTTAAATTTTAGATTTTAGATTGAATTGAAATAATTTATAATTTAAAATCTACAATCTATAATTTCATAAAAATGAATATAAAAATTTTAACTCCGGAATTTGTGATCTTTGATGGCGAGGTAGAATCTGTTCTTCTTCCCGGAAAAAGCGGGCAGTTCCAAATTTATAAAAATCACGCAGCAATCGTATCTGCTTTGGTTGGTGGAAAAGTGAAGATCTATACTGACAAAATCAGTTCAGCTTCCGAAAAATACCTGGTCAAAGAATCTGAAGCGAAAAGTGCTTTTTCTTACGAGATCAAAAGCGGCGTGTTGGAATTCAACAATGATAAGGGAATTATTCTCTGCGAGTAATATTCCAGTTCATATAAATCAAAATCCCGAAAAGCAATTTTCGGGATTTTTTGTTTAAGTTTTGAGTATTATTTGGGCAGCTTTTCCGCCTTCCGTTCCCAATCTTTTTTTGCAGACGTTTCTTTCCTCAACCTAGATTTGGACAATCAAAAAAAGGATTTCCACTCAAGTCGGGCTGCAGCTTCGCAAAGGTTGAACATTTGTCATTTATTCAATATTTGCCATTAATTGATTCTTTACAAGTTTAATAAAAACACAATCTTATCATTCCGTAGGAAACCAAACTGTTTAGATTCTTACGGTATGACAAACTACACGTGATTTATCTCATATTATAAACTCAAAATCACCCCATTTTCCTTCAACTGCTTAATAGGTTTCGAAAACCAAAACAGTTCAAAATCTGCAAAACCACTTTCAAAATCATTTTTAAGCTGCAGAAGACTCATTTTTTTTGGATTTTCAATTGAGTTTTCTGTCAGAATTCTTTTCAGCCAGATAGCCTTATCCTGATCCAGCTCGATGGTAAGAATATTAGTTTTAAGATGAAAAGTAAGTTTCGTAAGTTCCCAGGAGTTGCCCTTTTTAGTTTTTATAAAATCCTCAGAAAGCGGATTTCTATCCAGAAATATAATTTTTGAATTGGGTTTGAAACTGAAATTCTCTTCCTCCAACAGACAATCGTGAATGTAATCCGGATCTATGGTCGTCCTGGGAATTTTAAAATCAAACCAACTCTGCAATGGCATTTCAAAATTGATTCCGTGCATATAATTAAACAGAGATTTCTTCAGTCCAAAACTAAATTTACTGTGATCGATTCCCGTTTTATCCGTGAAATCAATATCATTATTAGCAAATAAAATATCCTGCTTTATGGGTATTACACCATATTCTTCAGGATTGATGCCGACAGGTGAGTGCGCTGTCATTGCAAACTGATGCCAAAATCCGCTCTGTAATATTCCCATCTCAAACAGTTGACGCACCATTTCCAAAGAATCTACCGTTTCCTGAATGGTTTGAGTCGGGTAGCCGTACATCAAATAAGCGTGAACCATAATTCCGGATTCGGTGAAATTCCTTGTTACCTGCGCCACCTGTTCGACTGAAACACCTTTGTCAATTAACTTTAATAGTCGGTCACTTGCCACTTCCAAACCACCGGAAACGGCGACACAACCTGATATTTTCAGCAGAAAACAAAGATCTTTGCTAAAACTCTTCTCAAAACGGATATTGGTCCACCACGTGACAACGAGGTTTCTTCTCAGAATTTCCAGTGCTACTTCGCGCATTAGTGCCGGTGGTGCGGCTTCGTCCACAAAATGGAATCCCGTTTCGCCCGTGCTTGCGATCAGTTCCTGCATCCTGTCGACCAGAATTTTGGCTGAAACAGGCTCATAAAGTCTGATGTAATCGAGAGAAATATCACAAAAAGTACATTTTCCCCAATAGCAGCCGTGTGCCATTGTAAGCTTGTTCCACCGGCCATCGCTCCATAAACTGTGCATAGGATTTGCAATTTCTATGACCGAAATATACTGATCCAATTTCAAGTCTGAATAGTCCGGCGTTCCTACGTGAGCTTGTTTGTAATCTTGTTTTGTAGAGTTATTTTTATACGTAACTTCTTCGTTTTCAATAAGGAATGTTCTCTTATATGTGGCTTCGAGAGCCTCAGCCTGACAAACGTTTTGATAGACAAGCTCCAAAGGCAGTTCGCCATCATCCAGCGTGATAAAATCAAAGAATTCAAAAACTCTCTTGTCCTTCAACTCTCGCAATTCTGTATTCGGAAAACCGCCGCCCATCGCTGTTTTGATTTGCGGATAATGTTGTTTGATGAAATTTGCACATCGAAAAGCCGAATATAAATTGCCCGGAAAGGGAACCGAAAAACAAACGAGTTTTGGCTGCGTCAATTCCAGTTTTTCATGGAGAATTTTTAATGTTATATTGTCTATAAAAGTATGGTCACCGTTCAGTTTTTGATAAAGCTCATCAAATGAATTGGCACTTTTACCTAAACGTTCCGCATATCTGCTGAAACCAAAATCGGAATCTACATTTTCGACAATATAATCGGAAAGATCTTCCAGATATAAGGTTGACAGATGTTTTGCTTTGTCCTGCAGACCCATATTTCCAAAAGCAAAATCCATATCATGCAATTGATTGAACCTGGAAGCTTCCGGAAGGAAATTCATAGAACAGATCTGCCTTGCAAGAGTTGGATTTCGATTTTGTAAAAACAGAATCACCTGATCTATCGTCTTGATGTATTCCTCACGCAACGCAAAAATCCGCTTGGAATTTTCTGAAATACTGCTGATATCTATTTCCTCTGAAAAAATATGCAGAATACCTTCTCTTGAAAATAACTGCAGTATAACCTCGATACCCAAATCGATCTGATAGCTTGTAATCTCCTTTGTATTAAGGAAACCTTTGATATAAGCTGTGGCAGGATAAGGCGTATTGAGCTGCGTAAAAGGAGGAGTTATCAGAAGAATATCTTTCAAAAGAAAATTTTTGCAAAGATAAGATTTATATATCTTGAATAGGTGTGGCCTCACCAAGAATCGAACTTGGATCTAAAGTTTAGGAAACTTCTATTCTATCCGTTGAACTACGAGGCCTATTTTTTATAAAATTAACTAATTTTCATAAGTCTCAAAAGTTCCGTCCTCATAAAAAAAAACAATTCTTCTGATTTTTTTGTCTGCTGCCAACTGTTTAACTGTTGATTTTTCTAATGGCTGAGAATCGGGTAAAATTGTTTTCTCGGCAGTTAGTGTGGGAATATCTGATTCTCGTACAATTGTTTTTTGGACTTTGTCTTCACTCTCAGTTACTCCAAAATTTTCATCATTGATAAGAGAAAATAGATCCGGAAGCGAAGTTTTCTTCTTTTCCACAGTTTCCGGTTGTACATCATCAGGTTCCGGAGCTTTATCAGAGATCAGCATTTCGCCTTGTCCTGTGATGAGCCAGTCCCATTCGAAGGCCGGGAAAGCTGTTTTAATCTTTGTGATGAAATCTAGTGACGGTTTATTTCTTCCGGAAATGATATGTGAAATATTTGAACGTTGCACACCAATTTCCTCGGCAAACTCGGCCGGCGTCAACTTTGAATATTCAATTACTTTTGTAAATCTTTCTGTAAATTCCATATTACAAATGTAATAAAAATTGAGGACAGCTAATTTACATTTGTAATAAGTATCAAATTACAAATGTAAATCATTTTACATATCATAAGATACTGACTTACAGGTGTTTATTTTCATACTTGTTGATAACTTGGATTTATAATGCAATATCTCCTAAAATGTGGAAAAGTGTGATGTGGAAAGTAATACCGATTAATGGTAAAAAGCGTTTGGAAGTATTATAACTATTTTTATCATTTAATAATCACTTTAAATAAACACTATATAATCTTATTAATCAACACATTAAATTTATATTTAATTCAAAAAAGATTGTATTTGCAAAATATGTGGATAACTGTATTATCTATTATCTAAAGTAAAAAAAGGTCCTCTAAATCCATCTCAAACGTAATTTTGCGGAGTAAACAGCAGTTATTAACAGCATTGTTCTTAGATTATAAGGAATGAGCTAAGTCCTCAGTAGTCTTCCTGACCGTGATAAATAGATAATACGAACAATTTAAAATGCGAAATGGGTATTGGCAGGTATTGTATAGATCGGCTAAAAAGAAATTGTACTATTGACATTAGTCCTATCACACTTTTACAATTGAACTAATACACGATCTCTTAAAAGCAAAATCGTCCTTAAGATTTCATTGAAACTAATGAACTGGCATTGCTCCTAAAACCAATTTAATTTGAAATTAAGAGCAAAAATTTTGAAAGAAATATAATGATTTTGGAATCGTTTCAGAGTGATAATTCAGTAAATTTAGGTAATAAGAGAACCTCGAAGATCTTAAAATTATCACTCTAAAATAACTACGATTCTATTTTACGAACTTTCTTTTCCGGGAACAAAAGGGAAATGGCAATACTCAAAAACAGGATGGATATAATCACAATAAGCGAGTGAGAAGTTCCAAATCCTATGTCGTCCAAATAGTGGTGAAAAATCATTTTGAGTCCGATAAATGTAAGTAGAGCTGCGAGCCCAATCTTTAAAAACCGGAACTTATTGACAATTCCTGCGAGCAAAAAGAACATCGATCTCAGTCCTATAATGGCGAAAATATTGGAGAAAAATACGATGTAAGGATCTTTTGTAATTGAGAAAATCGCCGGAATACTATCGACGGCGAAGATCAAATCTGTGAATTCCACGATGATCAAAACCAGAAATAATGGTGTCATTTTCTTGATCCCGTTGATCACCACAAAGAATTTATTGCCTACAAACTGGTTGTGTACTTTGAAATGCTTCTGTGCAAACTTCACAACAGGATGATGCTGCGGATCTATCTCGTCCTCCTTATTCCGTTCGATAAACATTTTTACACCTGTATATATAAGGAAGGCTCCGAAAACATACATTATCCATTCGAACTTCTGAATCAGCGCAGCGCCTATAAATATGAAGAGAAATCGCATCACGATCGCACCAAAAATACCCCAGAATAATACCCGGTGATAATTACGCGGTGCAACACCAAACCCGCTAAAGACTAAAAGTATTACAAATATATTATCAATAGAAAGCGCATATTCTACAAGGTATCCCGTGAGAAACTCAAGGCCCAGGTTTTTATTATACAGCATAATACTGTGGTCCAGATTTCCAGGAATGATCTTTACCGGATGTTTGTGTTTGGCAACAACTTCCTGCAGCCTCTCTACACTGTCTATTCCGTGAATCAGATGTCCATAATAAGTAAGCAGGATGTAAAACCCGAGAGAGAGTAGGACTATGAAGATACTCATCAATCCGGCCTGTTTCAGTGAAACTGCTGAATCTTTCTTATTGAAAATCCCAAGGTCCAGCATCAGCAGAACCACTATAAATACTAAAAATCCTGAAAGGAATAAAAACTCGTTGCTCATCAGTAAAGAATAAGAGCAAAAATAGGGAAATTATTATGATTTAAGATGTTATACATTTGTAAATATCAGCAATTAAACATCAAATTTACGTTTAATCTTTTGATGAACAAACCAAAGCTTTACTCGATTTTAAGCATTAAAGTAAAATTATAATTATGCTTTAGATTGATTGTATAAATAACTGATATTTAGCTATTTGTAATTTAAATTTAAGAATATATCAATCCACAAAATAATTAACAGACAAAGTGGCATTTGATTCTGTTTAATAATATTACAAATGTAAATCGTATTATTTCAGATTAAATCTTACTTTTGTCAAAATCAAAATCCAGACAGATGACCAATAGTTTTCCATACTTCCAAAATGCAAACTTCCCAAAACGCTATATTTCTCCTGAAAAATTATTTTCCTATCTACAGGACAATTACAGCGATCAGATTAGAGAGGTTGGAAAATCCAGTTTGGGTAAGCCTATCTACATGCTTTCTCTGGGAACCGGAAATATTAAAGTCGCAGGCTGGTCGCAGATGCACGGTAATGAGTCTACGGCTACATTGGCAATGCTGGATTTGCTGGCGATCTTTGAAAAGCATCCGGAGCTTAAAGACAAGTTATTTTCATTAATCAAACTGGATTTTATCTTTATGCTGAATCCTGACGGTTCTGAAAACTGGACACGAAGAAATGCTTATGATATTGACATCAACAGAGATTTTCTGATGAACTCAAGTAATGAGATGCGCGTGCTCAAATCTATCGTATTGGAAGGTGATTATGCTTACTTACTGAATCTGCACGATCAGCGGACTATTTTTACAACTGATGGCCAACATCCTGCGACCTTATCTTTTCTGGCGTCGTCGGAGAATGTTGAGCGGGACGTGACGGAAAACAGGAAAAAAAGTATGGCCGTGATCGCAGCTATTTATATGCAGATGAAACAGATCCTGCCAAACAGGATTGCAACTTACACAGACGAATTCTATCCAACATCCAGCGGAGACAATCTGATGAAGTTGGGAATCCCGTCGATTTTATTTGAAGGCGGTTATTATGAGAACGATCTGGAAAGAGTCAAAACCCGGGAATATTATACACAAGCTTTATATTTTGCGTTGAAGGCAATCTCGGTTCTTAAAGGTGATACGTTGAGCTACGAAACTTATTTTGACATTCCGCTGAACAAGGAAACGCATTTTGATCTGATCTACAGAAATGTGAAACTGAACACCGAATTTGAATGCATTATGGATATTGCCGTACAGTACAGAGAAATGCTGGATGACAGCAAGGAATTGACATATCAGCCATACGTCATTGAAGTTGGAGATCTCAACCATAAAAAAGCCTGGAAAGAAATTGACTGTACAGGTAAAAAATTCATTTCTCAAAAAAAGTTTCCTAAACTGGATTCTTTGGTAGACTTTACAATAGAATAATTTTTTAAAACAAAAAAAACAGACGTTTAGGTTGATAAATAGATATTGATCTTCAATATGTTATATATCCTATTTAACATAATATAAATTATAGGACTTTTTAGAATTCAATAATTTTAGCTTTAAGTCATTTAGACGTCGCGTTCAATTCTGCTCGTTTTAATGTGGTATAATATTTTCTACTCCTTATTTATATATAAGTAAACTATTATGAAAAAAGCATTTCTAATTCTTTCCGGAACCATATTATTAGTTTCTTCCTGTGAGAAAAATATCGAAAAACAAAGCAATGTAGAAAACAGAAAACCCGACACACTGGCGGTTTCCGAAGATCCAAACCAAATTTCTCAAAAAGAAAATGTGGATTACTGTTATATGAATGTCGTTGGAAAAGATTCAATGTTTATCTCCTATAAAATCTCCAATGGAAACGTCTCAGGTAAATTGAAATATAAAAACTTTGAAAAAGATTCCAACTCTGGAGATATCACGGGAAAAGTTGCCGGCGATACCTTAAGAGTCAATTATAAATTTTCTTCAGAAGGTTCTGTTAGCGAACGTGAAATTTATTTTCTTCAGGACAGCGGCGTTTTGCTGGAAGGCATTGGCGATTATGCAGATCCGAGTGCTGCCAAACTGGTCTACTCTTCTCCACAAGCCATCAACTATACCAAAGGTCAAAGGCTGACTCCGGCAGATTGCAAGATGATTGCCTCCAAATTAAAATAAGAATTAAATCTTTAATTTTCTCAATTCTATAAAATAAAACAGCAGCTCTAGAGCTGCTGTTTCTAAGAAAATAATATATACTATAAAACTATAGTCTGGATAGAATGCGCTGGTGCAGCGAGTTTTGAGGATTTGCCTTCAATCCAGAGATTGAAATCAGTATCCACATCACCTTCGTTCATCACCACCACTACCAGTTCCCCATTCTCATTAAGGAAACTTGTAGAGAGCAGAAAGTCTTTGTTTGTAGACGTTCCCACGCGCTGTGCATTTGGTTTTACATATTTTGAAATATGTCCGATGTAGTAATATTCATAAGTATAATGTAGCTGCTTGGTTCTGGAATCATAGATTACAGGTGCAAAACAGAAATTGCCGACGTGGTTTGGGCCGCCTTTTTCATCAAGCAGAATATTCCAGTCCGTCCACGCCGAGGTGCCTTTATTAAAATCATTGATCATATTTCTGCCGTACAATTCGCCAAGACTTACATCGTAAATTTTCGAAAAATCAAACTGCTCCTTACAGCCTTCGGTGAAAATCAAGAATTTATCAGGGAAAGCCCTGTGCGTTTCTGAAAGGTTGTCAAACAGCTGCGACTTGTTGTTCCAGGTCTCATACCAGTGATAGCCGATCCCGGACGCATATTTTGCAGTTGCAGGATCCTGCAAAGTAGTCGTTGCACGCTGGTACATCAGATCTCTGTTGTGATCCCAGATAATCACTTTTTTGTCTTTATAATTATTTTTCCAAAGCGTAGGACCCAGATTTTCCTTCAGGAATTTTGCTTCCTCATCTGCAGTATAAATACAGGATTCCCAAGTCTGGACAGCCATCGGCTCATTTTGAATCGTCAGTCCCCACACCGGAATATTTCGTTTTTCATATTCCTGAATGAACTTAACATAATAATTTGCCCAAACCTGATAATATTTGTCTAATAATCTCCCGCCTTTCAGCATATTATTGGTAGATTTCATCCAAGCCGGCGGACTCCACGGGCTGAAATAGAATCTGAAATCCTTCGGATCTATCGCTTTCTGAGCTAATTTTATTAAAGGAATTTTGTACTGTTCATCGTGTTTTACATCAAACGAACTCAGTGATTCATCGTTATCTTTTACGTAAGTGTAAGTGTCGCTGGAGAAATCGCAGGAGTTCATATTGGTGCGCACCACATTGTAACCAATCCCCGATTTTCCGTAATAAGCCTCTATGAATTCTTTCTGTTTGTCCTTGGGAATCTTAGCAAAAACTTCTGCAGATGCATCCGTAATTGCACCGCCGATTCCGATCAATTTCTGATATTTGAAATCGGGATCTACAAAAACACAGACATCCGTTTCTTTTGGCTGAGGAAAATCTGTAAATACAGCATTCCCTTTTTTGGCAAATTTCTCGTTATTTTTTTGTGAAGTTATAATCACTTTGCCTTCCTTCATTCCTTTTTTCCAGTAATTCTGGGCATTTATATTTGCCGAAAGTGATAAAGCAGCAAATAATACAATTGTCTTTTTCATTTTATTAAATATGAGATGCCGGATTTCAGCATCATTTTTATTAGTTATTTCTTATAAATTCTGACGTAATCGATCAGAAATTTCTGAGGATAAATTTGCTCATCTACGCCTTCTTTTCCGCCCCAGTTCCCTCCTACTGCCTGATTCAGAATCAGATAGAAAGGCTGATCAAAAGGCCACGCCTCGTACTCTTTTTCTGTTTTGATGTAGGTAAAATATTTTTGACCGTCTACAAACATTTCGATTTTTTCAGGTGTCCAGTCGGCTCTGTAGACGTGGAACTTTTCCGTAGCATCTTTTAGAACAATCGTATCTGTTTTCTGAGTTCCAATAATATGATTGTACTTTTTTGTATGAACGGATGCGTGCACAAAACCTTCGTTGTAACCCACGTGCTCCATAATATCAATTTCTCCGTCATCGGGCCACTCCTTCAGATTTTCACTCAGCATCCAGATAGCTGGCCACGTGCCCTTCCCTTTTGGCAGTTTCGCACGCACTTCCACAGTTCCGTATTGGAATGGAAATGTTTTTTTTGTAGTCAGTTTGGCTGAAGTGTATGCGTTTTTTTCCCATTGTTCTTTTTTTGCTTCGATGATCAGATGACCCCCTTCTACCCTTGCATTTTCAGTTCTGTTTTTGGTATAAAACTGAAGTTCATTATTCCCGAAACCGTCGCCTCCAACTTCAAATTCCCATTTGGAAGCTTCCGGCAGACCCGAATAGTTAAATTCGTCCTGAAATACAAGTTTTCCCTTGGTATTGCTTTTTTGATTGGCACAGGAAATATTCAAAGCTGTCATCAGGATGAGATTAGTAATCATTATGATTCTAGGCGGCTTCATCATTTTCATCAGGATTGATCTTGATTAATTTTAAAAAACAAATGTGGCTACAGCTTTTCCTGGTAAGGATGACGCTGCCGAGTTTCCGTTCATTTTAATATTAAAATTTTCCGTTGCAGCGCCTTCATTAAGGACGATTAAAGTTGTTTTACCGTTAGGCGTTGTAAATGCTACAGAGCTGAGATTTCCCGGTTGTGTGGAAGCGATTCTCTGCGAATTCTGCGGTACAAACTTGGAAGCGTGCGCAATAATATAGTAAGCAACATTTTTGGTAAAAAGCTCACTGGAATTCACTGTCACAGCACCTTTGCATTGTGTACATCCTCCATCTGTATGCGGGTTGAAGTTCGGATCGTTTGCTACATTCCATTCCAAGGCAATTCTGCTCCAGTTTCTCATAGATCCGATAATTACATTCTTTGAATGCCAGATCAGGTCACCGGAAAAAGAAGAAGTTGAGCCAGTCCACTGCTCCGTAAAATAAAGATTTTTGGAAGGAAAAGCCAGATGAACATTACTTAAAACAGCGATATCGCCGGCATATAAATGGAAGGCAGAACCGTCAACAAATTTAGCTGCTTCGGCATCGGCAAGGATTTCCATTGGATATTCCGGTTTGTCACAATTGTGATCGTAAAGGACAATTTTTGTTGTGATATTTGCGGCCTGAAAAGCTGGTCCAAGACTATTTTTTATGAATGCCGCCTGTTGAGGAGCAGTCATCAGCAAACTTGGATTGTTTCCCGGATGCAAAGGCTCATTCTGTGGCGTGATGGCATCTACAGTGATCCCCTGCGCTTTCATGTCCTGAATGTATTTTACAAAATACTGAGCATAAACATTATAGTACTGTGGCTGCAAACTGCCACCTATAGAACTGCCATTGTCCTTCATCCAAACCGGTGGCGACCAAGGTGCTGCCATAATTTTGATGTTCGGATTGATGGTTAATATTTTTTTCAGCATATCAATCAGAGCCTGATCTTTTGCTAAGGAAAATTGGGAAAGTGTGGGATCTGTCTGTCCTGCAGGCATATCATCATAAGAAAAAACACTGCTGTTGAGATCCGATGCGCCGATGCTCAATCTGATGTAGCTGATGCCAATTCCGTTGTCTCCCTGTGAAAAAAGATCCTGCAAAAGTTCTTCCTTTTTAACCGCTGACAACTGATTGATCACCTGAACGCTGCCCCCGGTAAGAGTATAACCAAAGCCATCGATCGTCTGGTATTTCTGAGCTGCATCCACTTCCAATGTCTGATAATTGTTGGAAGCATTATTAAAAATCAGATCCGTTTGCTTTTGAAGTTTGGCAGATTCGTCTGCTTTGGTGAGCCAGAAATTTGCTGTTGTGTAATTGCCGTTATTACCTCCGGCAGGCGGTGCTGTTGGTGTCTGCTCATCTACACTGCTGCTCTGGCAAAACAACAGGGAAAAAATGGCAATGCCTGAAAATATGATGTATGATTTTTTTAACATTTTGAAAGATTTATTAATTATCAAGTCCAGAAACTGAAGAAAATTGTAATGCAGAGCGCCTGGCATTTTGCAGCACAGCCTTCCTTTGAGCGGGAGTTGATAAATTGGTTTGGATAAAAAAATGAAAGAGGTTTTTTAGGACCTCTTTCACCTGAAATATGATAAGAAAAAATTAGTTCACGCCTCGGAATTCTACACTTTTGATAGAAATACCGTCTTTCATATCGTTACCACCTGATCTGATGGCAAAGTAAACAGTCCCATCCTGAGTTGCTGTAAAAGTACCGGTTGGATTGTTGGCATTTACAGAACCTTTAATCGATATTTTACCATCAAAAGCAGAAGTTCCACTGCCAGCCCAAGTGTTTATCCCTCGTAGCCAAGTACTGTCATTGCCGTCTCCTGTGTAATCTGTATTAGCAGTTGGCTTAGTATAACCTACGTAAATCTCAAACCAGGATTCAGAAACTCCTTTTGAAGAAACTACTGCATCAGCCTGATATTTTCTTCCTTTTACAACTTGTATGGCTTGGTACATCACATTTCTGTTCCATTTTGTAGCTTTAAAAGTAGCCTCGCCTATTCCCCAAGTCCAAAGCGCATAACCATCGTTTCCATTTGGATTAGGAAACGTTAACGACCACTTTGCAACGTCAGCAGCGTCAGCAAACTTTCCACCCTGGATCAGGTTTCCTGAAAGTGGATCGGATTTGTCTACCTTGATGGTTTGAGCAGCTGTTCCTGCTACCACACCACCTTGCCCGATGATCTGATGCTGAACATTATAAGTCCCTTCGTCCGGAAGAAATATTTCGCTGATATTTGCTCCTCTGCCAAATCCTCCGCCGTCACCTAGATCCCAGTTGGAATAAAGATAATTTTGATTGGATGATGTTAACTTATAATGATTTTCAGAAGTTTTTGTAACTGTGAAAGATGCATCTGTATTTGTTGGTGTAATGCCGTTTCCATCGCCGTCTGTATCATCTGGCACACAAGAGAAAGCTAGAAGTGCAAAACTTGCGATAACCGTATGTTTTAAATATTTGTTCATAATTAAAGTGTTAATATTGAGGATTTTGCTTAAGAATCGTTCCTGTAAGTTCGGTTAAAGGAATTGGTAATATTTCATTTTTGCCTGCAACAAATCCTCTGGTTCCTAATACAGCAGGTGCATCGCCCCATCTTACTAAATCAAAGAAACGGTGACCTTCTCCTGCCAATTCTCTTCTTCTTTCATTTTTGATAGCCTGCATATTAACCGGCACTGATTCTAAACCGACTCTTGCCCGGACAGCATCTAAAAGTGCCTGCGCTCTACTTCCTGAGCCTCCTAAAGCTTCTGCTTCCATCAGATAAGTATCTGCTAGTCTAATTAAGATGTAGTTTTGACGGTAGTTCAACTCTGTTGCACCTGGCAATGTTGTAACCTCGTCTTTTGTAGGTAAATATTTGTTGAGGAAATAGCCAGAATCCAAATAGGCCGGAGAATAATCTATCGTTCCCTGTTGTTTCAGAGCTTTTGCATTGAAAACTGTTGCATTCAAACGAGGATCACCTTGCATAAAGTTGAAAAGATTTTCTGTCATAGGATTAAAAGCCCAGCCAGAAACGATATTTGGAGCTGTCGCATTTTTCGGGGTGTAAGATCTTATTGAAGTCATAATACAAATGGAGTTGCCTTCATCATTTCCTTGACCCCAAAAACTCCAGTCCGAGTTACCTAAGTTGGTATGATTAACTTCTATGATTGATTCTGTTGTGAATTTGTTATTTGTAACCCAAAGATTGGCAAAATTATCAACCAATTTATAACCATACTGACTTGCTTGTCCTGGTGTTCCGTTGACCTCTGCAAACTGAGCAGCAGCTTCAGACTTTTTATTGTTATACAGATAGACTTTTCCTAACATAGCCCTGGCAGCTCCCTGAGTCAAACGTCCTTTTTGATCTGTGACAGTCATTGGCAAATTAGGAATTGCACTTACAAGATCCGCTTCAATCTGTGCATAAACATCACTTGATGCAGCTTGGGGAATATTATAATAATCGTCAGTTGTTTTTACAGGCTCTGTTATCAAAGGAATATTTCCAAACATCCTTACCAAATCAAAATAATAGATTGCTCTCAGCGCTTTTGATTCTGCTATGAATCTGTTTTTCAAAGCATCACTCATATCTGAATTTGGTACATTGGCTATCAATTCATTAGTTCTTGATATCCCCTGATAATAATCTCTCCAATAGCTGGCCGGCATTGTAGTCGGGCTGATTGTAAAATTAGAAAAACCCTGGATTCCAGCACCATCTGTAGAGCTACCACCTCCTGCGTAAAAATCGTCGGATGCGGCATTGTAAAACGTTACCACGTTCTCAAAACCACCGGCATACTTACGCATGACGTCGTATGCGCCAACAAGGGCAAAGAAACATTCCTGTTCATTTCTGAAGAACTTATCATAGGCTCCCAAATATTCTACATCTTCTATGTTTCTGTCGGAACACCCAATACTTGTGAAGGCAACGCCTGTTAACATTGAAGCAGCAATACCGAATTTAAAAATTTTATTTTTCATTTTTTTAGGTTTAGAATGTGATATTAGCACCAAAAAGAACAGATCTCGCCTGTGGATAATAAGCTCTGTCGATTCCAAAGCTATCTCCGTTAGCAATTTCCGGATCATATCCGGTGTATTTTGTAAATGTAAATAGATTCTCAGCTGTTACGTAAATTCTAACTTTGCTGGATCCAAAACTTTGTGTGATAGACTGTGGAATTGTATATCCCACCTGCACTAACTTCAGTCTTAAGTAATCACCTTTTTGCAAGTAATAATTAGATAATCTGGAATAGTTTTTATTAAGATCATCTCTTGTGACTCTAGGATTATCATTTGTAGAACCTTCTCCAGTCCAGCGGTCTAGAATTTTGGTTTGATAGTTCGAATCTAGCATATCCAATCTTTTCAATCCCTGGAAAATTTTATTACCGGCTGCACCTTGTGCAAAAACCATCATATCCCAATTTTGATAATTCAGATTAAGCGTTGCACCGTAAGTGAACTTCGGTATAGAACTTCCAAGATTTACTTTATCATTTTCATCTATTTTGCCGTCACCGTTAGAATCTCTCCAGATAAAATCTCCTGGTTTTGCACCTGGTATGATTTTTTGCCCATTGGCATTCACATAAGAGTCAATCTGTGCCTGATTTTGGAATACACCGTCATCCTCAAATCCAAAAAATGAATTGTAAGGAAGACCAACCTGGATTCTTTGTATTGGTCCCATAGATTGGAATCCTGAGCCGTCTCTGTACAAAGCACCATTTTCTAATTTGGTCACTTCATTTTTTAGGTAACCAAAATTACTGTTAAAAGAAATTCCGAAATCATTCCAGTTCTTTTTATAGCCTAACTCCACCTCTATTCCTTTGTTGGTCATATCTCCAACGTTAGCAGTTGGCGCTACCGTTACACCAACATATCCAGGGATGAAAATTTGTCTTAGAATATCCGAAGTTTTCTTGCTATAAAGATCTACAGTTAAAGTGAAGTCATTGAATAATTTCATATCGACTGCAATATTGCTCTGCTTAGTAGTTTCCCATTTCAGATCCGGATTTTCCAAAGTGTTTGGCAGATAACCTGGATTTAGAACTTCATTTCCATTTGCATCTATATAAGTATAATTTGCTCCTGAAACGTAAAATCTAGCAAATTGAAAATCACCGATTCCATCATTTCCTAAAATACCGTATCCACCTCTTAGTTTCAATGTATTTACAACATCATTTGTAGGCCAGAAACTTTCGTTACTTACATTCCATCCTGCAGAGAATGATGGGAAAGATCCCCAATGGTGATTAGCACCGAATTTTGAAGATGCATCATATCTTATTGTTCCGGTTAACAAATATTTGTTGTCATAATCGTAAATCAACCTTCCGAAATAAGATGCTTTGTGTGTATTGATATTATCCCAAGCACTAGAGTTTCTTTTGTCAGGCGCTACATAATAGTTGAAAGAGGCCTCTTGATAATTATTGGTTGGCAGATCTTTGTAAGTGACGTTTTGTCCACCGCCAATGTTATATTCATAATAGCCATTACCTACCAATGCATTGATATTGTGCTTACCAAATTTATTTTGATAGTTAATCGTATTTTCGGAACTCCACTCAAATTTTTCATTTGTAGTTCTGCTTAGTGCATTTGAACCGCTATAATTTGGATTTAAATAAAATGTTGGCGTAAAGTTTCTGTCACCCCAATAAGCTTTTTTACCATTAAGGGAAGGTCTGAATGTGAAATTTTTTAAAAACTTGACCTCTGCAAATACATTGGCTATAAAATCATCTGACCATCCATAATTTCCCATCTGTGTTCTTTTAAAAGCCAATGGGTTGGACATTTCCTGATTCACATAATGTGAGATGCCATAAGGATTACCATTTTCATCTCTTATCAGAAATGAATTGCTGTAATCATTGGGAAATGGTTGTGCATTCACGTCTGTCACTACAATGGGAGTCGTCGGATCCAAATTCGCAGCAGAACTTAAAGGCCCACCAAACTCTCCATTAGCATTAATTCCTTGGGACTTTGTATGAGTGTAGGCAAAAGTTTGACCTACTTTTAACCAATCTGTAACCTGGTGTGTAGAATTAAGTCTTCCTGTAAGTCTTTTATAGTAAGAGATATCGCTTAGTACCAAACCTGTCTGATCAAAATATCCAAAAGAGGCGTAAAAAGTTGATTTCTCATTTCCGCCACTGATGCTTACCTCGTGGTTATTTCGCTCAGTATTTCCGAAAATAACATCTTGCCAATCTGTACCTTGACCAAAACTTGCTGGATTGTCATAGCGTGCTGTTTTACCGTCGTTCACAAAACCTTCATTGATAATAGTGGCGTACTGAGTGGCATTCAAAAGATTTAATTTTCTTGCAGCACTTCCAATTCCGTAAAAACCGTTATAACTCAAATTTAATTTTCCTTTGGCTCCTTTTTTAGTAGTTACCAAAACAACACCTCTTGCCGCAGATACACCATAGATGGCAGATGATGCACCGTCCTTCAAGACTTCTATACTTGCAATATCCGATTGATTGAGCCAGCCAATACCATCTACAACAATACCATCTACAACAAACAAAGGATCATTATTGGAACCAAAACTTGTAATACCTCTTACCCGTATTGTTGCGGAGGAGCCTGGCTGTCCAGAGTTGGTAGTTACGTTTACGCCAGCTGCTCTACCTTGTAAAACCTGTTCTGGCTTACCTGCAGGAATGTTCTCAATATCAGCCGACTTAATACTTGAGATAGCGCCCGTTACATTACTCTTCTTCTGAGTTCCGTAACCGATGACAACCACTTCTTCGATAGCTTTCTCTTTGGAAGTCGTGTCACTTACCTGCTGCGCGGAATAGTTGGCTGTAAAGTAAAGAACAGCTGCTAATCCGAGACATTTTGAATACTTTAAGTTCATATTTTAATTAATTTTTGTTAATCTCAAACTGAGACAATAAAAGTAAATTATTTTTTTACACTACAAAATAAATTTTTATTTTTTTTGATTCCTCAATAATAATGCGGTTTCGCAGCCGATTTAATCTTCACTTATCATTATAATTTGTACTTTTACAATCACCAAAAAGGCTGGTCATTGTTAAAAAAAGTTAAGATATCATTAAATGAATGTTAATAAAAAGAGCATTATTCTGCCACTTATTTTCAGCTTTCTGATTTTCTCTATGCTGCTAAACAGTATGGGTGTGATTATCCTTCAGCTTTCAGAGAAGGTTTCCTACAAAGGCCTTGGTGTTCTGGAGTCTTTCAAAGATATTCCAATGGCGGTCGTGTCGCTCTTCTGCGTAAATCTGATTGCCAAAACCGGCAATAAAAATGCATTGACATTTTCCCTGATTTTCGTTCTTGTGAGCTGTCTTGCGCTTCCTATTGTAGATGCTTTCTGGTTTTTCAAAATATGGCTCAGCATTGTAGGTGTCAGTTTTGCCCTGGCCAAGATTTCCGTATTCAGTATTATCAAAAACAATTTTAAGGATAAGGAACTTTCAAGCGCTATCAGCAGTGTAGATGCATCCTTTATGATCGGGATTTTTTTCGTCAATATCGGTTTCGGAACGTTACTAACGAGTGCCTACGCGGAATATTGGAAATTCGGATTCTGGGTGATTGCCCTATTAAGCATCATCACTCTGCTAATGCTCAGATCTGCCCCCATAGATGAGGAACGAAATACCGCAGTTGCAAAAAAGCCAGGTGAATACAAATATTTTCTTAAGCCAAAGATCATTTATTTTTTCGTGATTGTCTTTTTTATGGTGTTCGTGGAACAGAGTTTTAACTCGTGGCTGCCCAGTTTTTTCCGGAACAATCTCAAGATCAATTCCTATTTCGCATTGCAGGCTTCTGCTTTTCTGGCGCTATTTTCGTTCGCCGGCAGACTGATTACTAGCCGGCTTATCTTGCGTTTTCACTGGTTTAAGTTTGTCTTGATCTGCCTGGCAGCTGTATTTTCTATTTTGATTGTATGTCAGGTTCTGATTTCATTTTTTTATGCCGATTACAAATACCTGCTGATATTCATTATGCCGATGATAGGATTGTTCCTGGCACCGCTTTTCCCGCTGTACAACTCAGAAATACTCAATAGTGTCCCTCGGGAAAAAACGCATTTTCTGGTATCAGTTGTCGTGATCTTTTCCTCATTGGGAAGCTCCGTAGGATCGCTCTATATGGCCATCATTTTTCATAAAAATGTGAGTAATTTTTACCCTGTATTTATTTTGTTCCCATTATTAATTATATTTGGACTTACTTTTTTCTTAAATAAAACACCAATAACCTATGACCGAAAACCACAAGAATAAACAGAATTTAAAAGAACTGATAGACAGCAATGACTTTGTGGAGCACGTCTCTGTAGACTGCGTGATATTCGGCTTTCATAAGGATACACTCAAAGTTTTGCTGCTGAAATACCACGATCTGGATCTCTGGTCTGTGCCAGGTGGATTCATCTTCAACGATGAAAATCTAAATGATGCTGCAGCCAGAACACTGCACGAAAGAACGCATCTTACCGATGTCTTTATGGAGCAATTTTATACTTTCGGCGACATTAAAAGGACAGAAAATAACACCCACCAGAAATTATTAGAAAATAAAAATATAGAAGTCGATAAAAGCCACTGGATTTACCAGCGTTTTATCTCCGTAGGTTACTGTGCTTTAATAGATTACACACTTACCTACACATTTCCCGATTCCTTCAACGAGGTCTGCCAATGGTTTGATATAGACCAATTGCCGAATATGGCGTTTGACCACCGTGAAATGATAGAAAAAGGACTGCTCTACCTTAGAAAAAACATAGATTATCAGGTAATGGGAAGCAATCTGCTGCCGGACAAATTCACAATGAAAGAGCTGCAGCACCTTTACGAAGCGATCCTGGGCGAACCACTCAGACGCAACAATTTCCAAAGGAAAATACTGGGAATGAATATTCTGGAACGTCTGGAAAAGCATTACAGCGGATCTGCCAACAAAGCGCCTTATCTCTACCGGTTTCTTGAAGGATCCACAGCCATCACAAAATCAGATTTTGATTAATTATTTGGGATTTAAACAAAAAAGACGACAGATATCTGTCGTCTTTTTGTATTCAAGTATTGTTATCATATAAATTCGTATTTCAGAATTCTAGACTCTAATTTATCTGTTATTTTTGCCATCAACCTTGATTCTCTCTGGTCTGTTGGCGAGTTCCCAGGCAGTTGCAAAAACCAGTTGTGTTCTCTTTTGTAGCAATGGATAATCTATTTTGTCGGCGTCATCCGTCGATTTGTGATAATCCTCGTGGATTCCGTCAAAGAAAAATGCAACCGGAATATTGTGCTTTGCAAAGTTGTAATGGTCAGATCTGTAATAAAGTCTCTGCGGATCTTTTGGATCATCATATTTATAATTAAGTTCCAGATTGACAGATTTCTGATTGGCAGCTTCGTTGATTTTTTTAAGCTCGGTGCTCAGCATTTCGGAACCGATGACGTAGACATATTGCTTCCCTCTGTTTTCCGGATCATCACGGCCTATCATATCAATATTAAGGTCTGCAACCGTATTAGCTAAAGGAAAGACAGGATTTTCCGAGTAATATTCTGACCCAAAAAGTCCGTGTTCCTCACCTGTGACGTGAAGGAAAAGGATAGATCTTTTGGGACCATAGCCTTTTTTCTTAGCTTCCTGGAAGGCCTGCGCAATTTCCATCACCGCCACAGTTCCACTCCCGTCGTCATCGGCACCATTGAAGACTACGCCATCTTTGGTGCCCACGTGGTCGTAATGGGCAGAAACCACAATCACTTCAGTTGGTTTTTCGCTGCCTTCTATGTAAGCCATAATATTCTCAGAATCAGGCAGTTTTTCGCCGTATTTTTTCATAGATTCTGACGGCACCTTCTGGTAATATGATCCCAAAGCCGCCGGAAAACCAATGCCGTTTTTCTTGTACTGATCTATCATAAAAACACCTGCTTTCTTCTGTCCCTCGCTGCCCGTATCTCTTCCCTGCATATCGTCAGCAGCTATGATGTAAAGATTGGTCTTCAGCTCATCCAGACTGATGCTGTTGTAAGCGTCTTTGAAACCTTTGCCTTCATAAGTGAAATTCTTTGCTGTAGAACAACTTTGCAACAGTGCAAAACCAAGGAAAAATCCGTACAGTTTTATATTTTTCATAAAATAATTTTTTTATAGTCAATTTAATATTAAGTCGGTTTTATCAAATAATTGTTACAAAACGTCCTCAAATTTCTTTTTAAGTTCGTACTCCGTTTTAATGAAGAGAACGATGGCAAAGATTATAGTTTCCGTGATTCCCACAGCATTCATTATTCTTTATCCAGAGAAATATTGATTTAACTGTTCTGGCCAAATGTCAGCAGAGTTCCGTTAGGATCTATCAAAGAAAACTCTTTCATATTCCAGGGTTTTGTTTCTAATTTTCCGTTGGGATGAATTTCAACACCCTGATTTTGAATAATTTGATAAAATTCTTCGATATCATCTTCCACCCTCAGATAGATCATAAAATCTGATTTTTCAGGAAGCATACTTTCAAAACTGAAAAAATGAATTTCCAGATCTGTATATTTTGTAATGAGATAATCGCCATAATCAGCCGCCATTTCAAAACCTAACTTCTGATAGTATGCGAGTGTTTCTTCTCTTTTAATAAAAGGCAGTTTTGGTATTACAAGTGAAATCATAATATTTAATTTTAAGCTAATTCGTCATTCCATTCTCTGATGGTGACTTTTGCAATCAGACCTTCCTGCACAAAAGGATCGCCGTTTACGAATTCTTCCGCGGCTTCTTTATTGACAAAAATAGCCATCGCGCCTTCTCCGGAATTAGCAAAAGCGCCGGTGCCCAAAACCTTTCCGGATTTCAAAAACTCAGCTTCAAATGTTTCGTGGCGCGGAAAAACGGCCATAAATTCATCCATCGTTTTCTCAACGTTGTGCTCGTAAAATACTACTGCTTTCATAATTTGTTTGTTTTTAATTTAATCTTTTATCATTTATCGTT
The DNA here is from genome assembly GCA_037033105.1 of Bacteroidota bacterium. Taxonomy (GTDB): domain Bacteria; phylum Bacteroidota; class Bacteroidia; order Flavobacteriales; family Weeksellaceae; genus Epilithonimonas. The sequence continues at coordinate 195,208 of JAZBLF010000005.1, read as the reverse complement.
CATAATTTAATGCGCTTCCAGCCAGTTATTACCTACTCCAACTTCTACCAAAAGCGGAACAGTCGTTACAAAAGCAGCTTCCATTTCCCTTTTTATTAATGACATCGCCACATCCACTTCATCAATCGGCGCTTCGAAAAGCAATTCATCATGAACCTGCAAAAGCATTTTAGTTTTAAGGTTTTGAATTTCTAATTCCTCATCAATTTTAATCATCGCCAATTTTATAATATCAGCTGCACTTCCCTGGATTGGCGCATTCACAGCGTTTCTCTCGGCGTGTGCTTTGACTACAAAATTGCTGGAGTTAATATCTTTCAGATGGCGTCGTCTGCCAAGAATCGTTTCCACGTAGCCTAACTGCTGGGCTTTTTTAACTTGTTCGGCCATATATTCTTTCAAACGGGGATAGCTTTCGTAATAAGAATCAATCATTTTCTTCGCCTCAGTTCTGGAAAGTCCGGTTTGCTCTGCTAATGCAAATGCACCCTGACCATAGATGATCCCGAAATTTACCGTCTTTGCCTGCCCACGCTGTACTTTAGTCACTTCTTCCAGCGGAATATCAAACAATTTGGCAGCCGTAGAAACGTGAATATCTTCATTGTTCTGGAAAGCCGCAATCATATTCTGCTCGCCGGAAATCTCGGCAATCAACCTCAATTCTATCTGAGAATAATCGGCAGAAATAATCTTTTTCCCTTCGCCGGAAACAAACGCACCACGGATCTGCTGACCTCTTAAAGTCCGGATAGGAATATTCTGAAGATTCGGGTTGACACTAGCAAGACGTCCCGTCGCAGCAACAGTCTGCGCAAAAGTAGTGTGGACGCGTTCATCTTTTTTATCAATTTGACTTGGCAGAGCATCTACATAAGTCGATTTCAGCTTCTGCAAAGTTCTGTATTCCAGAATAGAAGCAATGATCTCGTGCTTGGAAGACAGTTTTTGAAGGACGTCTTCGGAAGTGGCGTACTGTCCGGTTTTGGTTTTTTTGGCTTTAGGATCCAACTGCATTTTATCAAACAAAATCTCTCCCAACTGTTTTGGCGAATTCATATTAAAATTCTCTCCAGACAGTTCAAAGATCTTGCTTTCCAGCACGCGGAGATCATTTTCCAGATCTATACTTTCCTGCGCCAGCCAGTTGTTGTCCAGTTTTACGCCCGTCAGTTCTATTTTGGCAAGCACTTTCATTAATGGCATTTCGACATTATAAAACAGCTCCTGCAGATTTTCTTTAGGTAACTGCGGTGCAAATAATTCATACAGTTGAAAGGTGACATCTGCATCTTCTGCCGCATAAGCCGTCTGGATATCAAGATCTACCTCGCGCAGGGTCAATTGGTTTTTGCCTTTTTTACCGATGAGCGATTCTATAGAAACAGGTTTGTAGTCCAGATACATTTCCGATAAATAATCCATACCGTGGCGCCCGTCTGGATTGAGAAGGTAATGGGCAATCATAGTATCAAAGATTTTACCTTTAACCTCGATGTTATAATTCTGGAGGACTTTGTAGTCGTATTTAAGATTATGGGCAATTTTCAGAACATTTTCATCATCAAAAAACGGTCGGAAAAGTTCAAGCGTTTCCTGTGCTTCTGCCCTGTTTTCCGAGATTGGAATGTAGTAGGCCAGCCCTTTTTTATAAGAAAAACTCATCCCGATCAGTTCCGCTTCCAACTCATTGAGAGAAGTCGTTTCCGTATCAAAAGCCACGGCTTTCTGTTTTAGAAGATTATCGAGAAGAATTCGTTGGGCTTTTGGCGTATCAATATATTGGTAAAGATGATCGTTGCCTTCAATATTAGATTTGGTAGTAGTGGCCTGATCCAGCTGTTCGAAGGTAGCAAAGAGATCCATCATCCCGTTTTTGCCGGCAGTTGCTGAAACTTCAACTTTTCCGTCGCCGGGATTATCCACTTCCATCAATTCTTCCACATATTCCTTGTTGGAGAATGCGCGGTAGAGATTTTCATAAAGCCTGCGGAACTCTAGTTCGTCAAAAATTTCTTTTACCTTTTCGAAGTCCGGCATATCCAGATCATACTGTTCTTCGATAAATTCTACCGGAGCATCGCAGATAATGGTTGCGAGCTTCTTGGACATCAGTCCTCGTTCTGCGCTGGCTTCTACTTTCTCCTTCATTTTCCCTTTCAGCAAATGCGTATTTGCGAGCAGATTTTCCATTGATCCAAATTCCTGAATGAATTTCCGGGCTGTTTTGTCTCCTACGCCGTCCAATCCGGGAATATTATCCACAGCGTCGCCCATCATTCCAAGATAATCGATGATCTGCTTCGGATCATTGATTTCGTATTTTGCTTTAATTTCTTTAACGCCAAGAATCTCGATATCGCTGCCCTTCATACTCGGTTTGTAGATCTTGATATTATCTGTAACCAACTGTGCAAAATCTTTGTCGGGCGTTACCATAAAAACATTGTAACCCTGCTTCTCCGCTTTGCACGCAATAGTTCCGATGATATCATCTGCCTCGTAGCCTTCCACACCCAGAATCGGGATATGCATGGCTTTAAGAATATCATTGATAAAGGGCTTTGCAAGGAGAATAGGTTCCGGCGTATCCAGACGGTTGGCTTTATAGTCTGCATAGTCGTCGTGGCGCACATTGGTTCTTCCAACATCGAAAACGACGGCCAGATGCGTTGGTCGGTCTCTCTTGATTAATTCGATCAAAGAGTTTGTAAATCCAAAAATGGCAGAGGTATTGATACCTTTCGTCGTAATTCTAGGATTTTTGATGAATGCAAAATAACCACGGAAAATCATGGCATACGCATCGATGAGATATAATCGTTTGTCGTTTGAAGTCATAAAAACAAAAGTAAGAATTTTGTGATGATTATTCTCCGAAATGCATAAAAATACATTTGTCAGGAATTGTTAAAAAAATCTTAAATTTATGATTGGATTGTTGAAATTTGATTGTAATTTTGTAGCAAGCAAATGAAAAAACCTCTATCTCCTTTTTATCTAAATATTTATGTTTCAATCCTCCTGATTTCCTGCGCAAATTATGGAGACAGTCTGTTGTACAAAAATAAAAATTATAAAATTCCCAAAATAAAAACCGTACTTTATTTCAATCCCGAAGTGTTTCCTGACATTTCCGAAATTAAAGAACCGACTTATTCCGCATTTTATACGGCGACTTCGGATAAGATGAAATCACTTGGAAACATCAAATATCTGCAGATCGACACGCCTATTTCTTTCGATGATGTGGACACAAAAACTGTGAAAGAAATCTGTCAGAACAACAATGCTGACGTGGCTGTAGTTCCTAAAGTAAAGTACTTCAAAGTGGGATTTGGAAAATATGTCCTCTCCAACCAGGTGATTGTAAGTATGAAACTGTACGATTCCAACGGCCAGTTCATTATGGAAACTTCTTATGACACTTATAAAGGAAATGGCAGGCTGCTGGGCTCTGCTGCCAATTCGGTCATTATCGGGACCAAAGGAGCAATCAGGAAAATGGATAAGGAACTCAAAACCGATAGATTTCCCGAACATTCTTTTTAATTCACATTATATTAATCTATTTCTAAATTAATTCTGTCAGATTTTAATACTTTTGCAGTGCAAAAATCCTAACGATCGAGAATTCAGAAATCATATTAAACGCGGCTGACGTTGCGGAATCACTGAGCAAATTGCCGGTGAAAGAACGGCTGCTGCAATTTCTGAAATTACCGAAATCTGAAAAGGCAGAAGTATTCTCGCACTTAGATCCCGATTTCCAGGAAGAAACAATCAGAAGTATCGCCAGCCACGAGGTTTCCGACATTCTAAACGAGATGTCTCCGGATGACAGAACCCAATTGTTTGAGGACTTTCCGGATGAACTTATCAAATCTTCTATCAATCTATTAAATCCGCAGGAACGTCGTGTTGCGCTCAAACTTTTAGGTTATGAAGCCGATTCTATTGCCCGTCTGATGACGCCTTATTACGTTCAGATCCGGAAAGAATGGACGGTGAAACGATGTCTGCAGCAGATTAAAAAAGTAGGAAAAAAGGTGGAAACACTTAACTTCCTGTACGTTGTGGATGAGAAAAATATTCTGATCGACGATATTACCATCGGCTCTCTCCTATTGGCTGATGAAGACCAGCTGATTTCAGAACTCACGGATGATCATTTTGTTGCAATCAAAACAACGACTTCTAAGGAAGATGCCGTACCCTATTTTGAAAAATACGACCGCAGTGCTTTGCCGATTATTACGGATGGCGGTGTTTTGGTGGGCATCGTAACCATTGATGATATTTTGGATCAGATTGAATCCCAAAATACGGAAGACATTCAGAAATTTGGTGGTCTTGACGCCTTGGATATGCCTTACACACAGACTTCGATTTTTGAAATGGTGAAGAAACGAGGCTTCTGGCTGATCGTGCTTTTCTTTTCGGAAATGCTGACGGCTTCTGCAATGGGTTATTTTGAAGATGAAATCCAGAAAGCTGTAGTTCTGGCACTATTTGTTCCGCTGATTATCTCCAGCGGCGGTAATACAGGATCCCAGGCCGCAACGCTTATTATCAGGGCGATGGCACTGCAGGAAATCACCCTGAAAGACTGGTGGTATGTGATGAAAAAGGAAATATTTACCGGAATGTTTTTGGGAAGTATTTTGGGAATTATCGGATTTATGCGCATTGCATTCTGGCAGAAAGTCGGGCTTTTTGATTACGGCGAACATTGGGCTTTTGTGGGTCTCAGTATTGGTATATCGCTAATGTTGATCGTACTTTGGGGCACTATTTCGGGTTCTATGGTTCCGTTTGTTCTCAAGAAACTGAAGCTGGATCCTGCCACTTCTTCTGCTCCTTTTGTGGCTACTCTTGTGGATGTGACAGGACTTATCATCTATTTTTCTGTTGCCGGACTTTTTCTTACCGGGAAACTTCTTTAACCTATTCGTAAAAACACTTCGACTCCGCTCAGTGTGACATTCTAATATTACACTAAATCGAAACTATCGACAAATCTTCAATCCTGGCGAAGCGCGCCCCGGCTTGAGTGGAGCTCTTTTTTGTCATTGCGATGGTGCAAATTTCAACTATGGCTTCGCGTCGACAGCAAGGACAAAAAAAGCGGGAACGGAAGACGGAAAAGGCGCCCAAAACAGCACAACACATAAAAATGCCACCTTAATAAAAGATGGCATTTTGTAATTTATATGAGACTTATTATTATTTCAATTTGTCTACGAAATTATCTGTGTAGTCTTTTTGTGATGCAACGATCACTTTTCTTGCCTGATCTGCACCGTAAATCAAATCGATTTTTACTTTTGCAGGCTCAGTCGGCAGGTTTTTGTAACTTAAAAAGTAATGTAGAAGACGGTTGACTTCGGCAGCCGGCAACTCAGAAATGTCTCTGATATGGCCGTAAACCTGATCTTCTACCAATACGGCGATGATCTTGTCATCTGCTTCACCTTTGTCGATCATCTGAAAACCACCGATTGGAATGGCCTGTAAAAGGATATTTCCTGAAGTGAAGTTATGCGAGCTGAGAACGCAGATGTCCAAAGGATCGTGATCGCCTTCTGTGACGTCTGTTGCGCCGGTTGCAACGGCAAGATTCTTCACTTCTTCTTCACAATATGTTCTTGGCACAAAACCGTACATTGCCGGGATGATGTTGGAGAATTTCTGCGGACGATCTACTTTCAGATAGCCGCTTTCCTTGTCTACTTCGTATTTGATCGTGTCTGTAGGTACTATTTCTACGAAGACGTTTACAACTTCCGGAGCGTTGTCTCCAGCTGAAATCCCGTGCCACGGATGGGCTTTAAAGTTTGGAATCATGTATTTTTTAGTGTTTATATTATTTTGTTCAGTTCTTTTCTAAGATTCTCGATCGTGTCTGCGATATAGTCTTCCGAGTTGACATAGCTCATCAGAAAGACGGTTTTGAAGTCTTCCAGCTTTGAGTTTTCGTTCATTTCCTCGTAGGTTTTGCGAAGGCTCTGGAGCATATTGTTTTTGCAGGTGATGATGTCCTGCCAAGAGGATTTTGAGATGTATAACTGCTGGGATGCGTTGTATTCGTATTCCTCGGTAATGTTTTTTTCGGTGAGATAGATAAACTCATGTGGCTGGAGGTCTTTATCAAACTTGGTCACGAGATTGGATGGTTTAAGACGTTCCAGAAACAGGGTCATTCTTTCCAGTGCCTGCAGTTTGATCTCGCTGTTGCTTTTGGTGGCGATGAAATTGATCTCCTGCTTTTTGAGGCTGATGAATTCATACACGAATTTCTTCGCAAATACCAGAAATGGCAAAGCTATGATAACCGCGGCGGCGTAAGGAAAATATTCTGAGTCAAACATATCTGAAATCGGATTGCAAAATTAAGAAATTTTTAGCCAATTCTTAATGATATCTTTTTTAGAATTTTGGACAACGGGATATTGCTGCAGATCTGAGCCGAAACTTTTGAAGAAAACCTCGATTCCGCGGATGCTGCCACCCATAAAGTTGAAGGATTTTTGTTCAATATTAAGGTTTAAAATCCTGTCTATCAGGAACGATGCGCCATTGTGATTTTTTAGTTCTTCGCTATTCAGAAGTCCTAGTAGAGAGAAATTGTTTTCATTATCAATCAGAACTGCTACGTTTGTTAAGTTTTCTTCATAATAACTTCCGAACATTTTCAGGCGGTTATTTTCTTCCAGAAACAGAAGATAGCGGATGAAAAAATCCATATCCGTTTCCTTATCCAAACCTTTAAAATTATTTTTGATGAATTGCAGAATATCCTTCTCCGCAAATACTTCTCTGAATTCCAGATATTGCGCTGTTTTCACAGTAGATTTTCTTCCTTTAAAATACTTTTTGCGGCGGAGAAAAGCATATTCCTGAACCGGAACTACGAAATTTTTTCTTGTAGCCGGTTCGGTCTCAAATTCATTATGAAAGTTGAAAGCATAATTAAGAATATGGTAATTGGCTTTAAAATAACTCAAAAATTCTTCGCAGACATTTTTAGCCGCGTTCCCAAAAATCCCCAACTGCTGGCAGAACAGCGGCATTATGACCAGCTTTACAAAGCCTTTTTTTATAAACGGAACCGGCATCACGGCCAGATAATCTTCAAAAACCAGGAGTTCCCAGTTTTTGCTCAGAAAGTCCAGCGTATCCTTTTGGCAGTAAACGTTTTTCTGACTAGAATTTTCGATACAGGCTTGGTACTTTTCGAAATCAATATCCTTATATTTTATCCGTTTTATCATTACAGTAAGCCTTCGTCTTTAAAACTAAAAAAATTATTCTGTGTCAGAATCAGGTGATCCAAAAGCTCTATGTCCAGCAATTTTCCTGCTTCCTTAATTTTCTGAGTGATGCTGATATCTTCTTTACTTGGTTTCAAACTGCCAGCTGGATGGTTGTGTGCTACGATAATTTGGGTTGAGAAATGTTCCAAAGCCGTTTTAAAAATCACTCTTACATCTGCCACAGAACTTGCGATTCCGCCCCGGAAAAGGCAGGTTTTGTATAAGATTTTATTTTGATGATTGAGGAAAATTGCCCAAAATTCTTCCGTCTGCAAATCCGAAAGATGAGGCTGTAAAATCTCAAACGCATCTTTGCTGCTGCTGATCTGCTGTCTTTCCAAAACCTCCTGCTGAGATTTTCTGTTGCCTATTTCCAGAGCTGTTGCAATCGAAATTGCCTTTGCTTCTCCTACACCTTTGAACTTGGTAAGGTCTTTTATGGACAAGTGGCTTAACCGGTGCCAGTTGTTCTCGACCGAATTTAAAATCCTTCTTGCCAATTCCACTGCAGATTCGTCCCGATTACCGCTTCCCATAATGATGGCCAACAGTTCCGAATCCGAAACTGCCGACTTTCCTTTCAACAGGAATTTTTCTCTGGGGCGGTCATCTTCCGCAAGGGATTTGATACTCAAATTATTATTTTTTGAACTCTTTAATTGAGACTATAATTTTTAAAGAACAATCTGTCCATCCTTCATCACCAGCTTTCTATCCGTACTTTCTGCCAAAACGGAATTGTGCGTTACGATTACAAAAGTCTGCTGATATTTGTCTCTCAAATCAAAAAACAACTGGTGAAGTGCGTCTGCATTTTTGGAATCCAGGTTTCCTGTCGGTTCATCTGCATAAATGATTTTCGGCGAATTAATCAGCGCTCTCGCCACCGCAACACGCTGGGATTCACCGCCGGAAAGTTGTGAAGGCTTGTGATGCAGTCGGCTTGCAATATTAAGATCTTCGAAAAGTGAATGTGCTTTTTCTAAAACTTCTTTCTCTGCAATTCCTCCAATTCTGGATGGCAAAAGCACATTTTCCAAAGCAGAAAATTCCGGTAAAAGCTGATGATTCTGAAACACAAAACCAATATTTTTATTTCTGAATTTGGACAATTCCCTGTCCTTCATTTTAAGAAAGCTATTGCCGTCCAGAGCGATATCTGTTCCGTATTTATCGGGATCAGAAGGATTATCCAATGTGCCTAGAATCTGCAATAATGTAGATTTTCCGGCGCCGGATTCCCCAACGATAGAGACCACTTCTCCCGCTTTTATCGTGATATCTACGCCTTTTAGCACTTCCAGTGTTCCGTAGAATTTATGTATGTTTTTTGCTCGAATCATAGTATTGCTTTTGGCTATTAGCTTTTAATTCTTAATATTAATTTGTAAAATCCTATCAACTGAAAACTAAATCTTCGTCAATTTAGCAAATTTCAGGATAAGATTTTTCTCGCCTTCATTTTTGAAAATCACTTTTGCCTTGATATTCTGAGGATCTGTTCCGTCCAAAAACTCAACGGTTCCAACACCAAAACGGTCGTGTCTCACGTTGTCTCCCACTTCTATATCTTGTGAGGATTGTCCCGTTGGGTTGATGATTTTTGCAGTCGCTACCGGTTTCAGTTGTTTCGGAATCGGCGCATTTAGATTGCGTTCCAGTGTTTTTTTCTCCTCTTTCTTCTTGAAGAATCGGGGTTCGGAAGGCGCATCATCAAAAATATTGGAATCGATTCCGGACCTGTTGATAAATTTCAATTCATTTAAAGGATTGATTAATTCCAGATATTTCGAATCAATTTCACTTAAAAATCTGGAAGGTTCCGCATCGGTAATTTTTCCCCACTGGAATCTGGAAACGGCATACGTGAAGAAAACTTCTTTCTCCGCTCTCGTCAAGGCCACATAAAAAAGACGTCTTTCCTCCTCCAATTCTTCTCTTGTAGACGAACTCATAAAACTTGGAAAAAGATTTTCCTCAAGTCCAACTAAGTGAACCACAGGGAATTCCAAACCTTTGGACAAGTGAATGGTCATCAGTGATACTTTATTATTATCATCGTCTTTATCATTTTGAGTATCAGAAGACAGCGCAATATTCTCCATAAAATTGGATAAGCTCGGATCGCCGCCTTCCACCTGAATCTGCTCTTCTATAAAACCCTGCATCGAGTTCAGCAATTCCTGGATATTTTCAACCCGGGAAACGCCTTCAGGCGTTTGATCTTCTTTCAGCATTTTGATCAGGCCGCTGCGTTTTGCCACTTCCATTGCGACGTCGTAAACGTTTTCGGTTTTCAGCATTACCTGAAACGCTTTTATCATTGCCCAAAAATCACCTAGTTTGGTAAGTATTCCGTTGTTTAAGCCTAATTGCGGCGCATAAAATCCGAGATTATCGAGAACCTGAGTTGTGGGAACATTCTGAGAATCTGCGAAAACAATCAGTTTATTCTGGGTCGTCTCGCCAATTCCTCTTGCAGGAAAATTGATGATTCTTGCCAACGCTTCGGAGTCGTTTTCATTAACCAAAAGTCTGAGGTAAGCCAATAGATCTTTGACTTCTTTCCTTTGGTAGAAGGACAATCCGCCGTAAACCCGGTACGGAATATTCTTTTTTCTCAGCGCGTCTTCAAATGCTCTCGTTTGCGAATTGGTCCTGTAAAGGATTGCAAAATCCGAGAAGTGGCGCTGTTGTGTGTTGTGTTTATCATAGATATTGGCGGAGACAAAGTTGGCCTCGTCCGCATCAGAAAGGCTTCGGTAGACTTTGATCTTTTCGCCGACTTCATTTTCGCTGAAGACATTTTTCTTGAATTGCTGTAAGTTTTTGGAAATGACAACATTTGCCGCGTCTACAATATTCTGGGTCGAACGGTAATTTTGTTCTAATGAAACCGTTACCGCGTCGGGATAATCTTTTTTGAAGTTGAGAATGTTATAAATATTTGCACCACGGAATGAATAGATGGATTGTGCATCGTCGCCCACCACGCAGATATTCTCAAATTTGGAAGCTAAAGCCTTGACAATCAAATACTGGGAATGATTCGTATCCTGGTACTCATCTACCAGAATATATCTAAAACGGTCTTGATATTTGGCTAAAACCTCAGGAAAACGGGTTAGTAACTCATTGGTTTTCAACAACAAATCATCAAAATCCATTGCACCGTTTCGGAAACAAGCTTCGACATATTTTTTGTAGATATTACCGATTAGTTTCATATTTGCCTTTTCATCTGCTTCCATCAATTCCGGATTGTTGAAATAGGCATTGACGGTAATCAGATTATTCTTGTACTGAGAGATTCTTGAAAGGACTTTTTTTGCTTTATAGATATCAGAATCGATATTCAAATCTTTGATCACTTTCTTCATCACATTCAGTGCATCCTGCATATCGTAGATCGTGAAATTGGAAGGATAGCCCAGAAAATGACCTTCGCTTCTCAGAATTCTGGCAAAAACCGAGTGAAAGGTTCCCATCCACAGAGATTTGGCTTCGCTTTGACCAACGACTTTTGCGATCCGCTCCTTCATTTCTTTCGCCGCCTTGTTGGTAAACGTTAACGACAAAATATTGAAAGGGTCTACGCCATTGGTGATCAGATGGGCAATCCGCATTGTAAGTACCCTCGTTTTGCCAGAACCTGCGCCTGCCAAAACCATCAGTGGTCCCTGTAATGTGGTAACCGCCTCTAGCTGAGGCTCATTCAATCCTTTCAGATAATCCATTCTATTCTCAAAATTTTAAGATAACAAAAATAGCGTTTTTTATGCAATTTTTAGAGTCATAATGATTTCATTTTAGATGAATATGGGTAATTTTGCACCATCGAAAATTGATCGACGTAACCATCACTAAATCTGACAAATTTTACCATTGAAGACTGACCAAATCAAGAACGAACTTCTATCTTTTTTCAAATTGAAACCGTCTCCCAGAAGCTGGCACATTCCTTTTCTCGCGGGATTGGCAGTTGGCATCCCATTGATATTCGGCTACATCCTGGGCGATATCAGATCGGCGCTCACAGCAAGTCTTGCCGGGCTGGTCATCATCTATATTCCCAGCAACAGTGGCTTTATCGAAACAATGATGAAGATGTTTGTCTGCTCCTTTGGGATGATTATTTCGTACAGCATTGGTCTGGCAGTAAGCTTTGATCTCTGGATTTCTACTTTGGCGTTTGGCATTCTGTCGACTGTTGCATACTATGTTGCAAGGTATTTTAATCTGAAACCACCGGGCAGTTTCTTTTTTATTATGATGGCATCGCTGGCAATAGGTCTGCCTCACAGTCTGGAGCTGATCCCCAAGAGAGTCGGTATCTTTACCCTCGGGACACTCAACGCCTGTATTATTTGTCTGATTTACAGTGTATTTATCGCTAAAAAACAGCCGCAAAATAACAGCAATTCATTTCGCATCAATCCATACGTCAATTTCGTAGAATCCTTTATTATTGGGATTTGTATGTTGATCTCCGTTTTTATCGGTAAATTTTTTCATCTGGATTATCCCTATTGGATTCCGATTTCCAGTCTTGCCGTTTTGCAGGGCGTCAACCGTTATCACATTTGGAAACGAGGGCTGCACAGGATCATCGGAACATTGATTGGGCTTGGAATTGCGTGGCTGATTTTCTCATTCGTAAGCTCGCCATTATGGATTTGCTTCTTTATTATAACTTTGCAGATTATCGTAGAAATGCTGATTACGAGGCATTATGCTTTGGCTGTGATGTTTCTCACACCAATGGGAATCCTTCTTGCTGAGACAGGAAGTTCTACTTCACTTGACCCCGATTACTTATTAAAAATGAGACTGATAGAGATTTTGATCGGCACTGCAATTGGCTGTATTGGCGGCTGGTTTCTATTTAATGAAAGAATCAGATTTAATTCTGTTAAACATTTGCGACGCTCAAAAATAGTTTTGAGGAAAAGTTTCCAAAGAGGGAAAATTTAGAGTTTTTCCAACACCTCTTTTAAGCGATCAGATATCTTGTTTTGAGAATAGCTGCTGAAGTCGTAGGTACCATTTTTAACCTGGATAAACTGAGATTGCAAATCAGGCTTTTCCTCGATAATAAATTTTAAATCAGACCTGTACGTAGCAGGAAATATGGCAGGTTTCCCATATTTTATCGCATCACCGATATTACCACTTATTTTAGTTTTTCCGTAAATTTCTTTCACTGAAAAAAACTCCGATTCAGTTTGAATCGGACAATATAGAACATCAGATTTTGCTATCCACTGATCAAATTCGTCCTGGACAACTTTTTCCTTAAAATACTTAATATTAACAAATTGAGGGATCTGATCTATAATTTTATTTAGACTTTCTATTTCATCTTCGGAAGCTTTTCCTAATAATATGACTTCATAACTAAATCCGGTATTTTTAAAGTCTCTCAGCTTTTCTAAAAATGATTTGTAGTCTCGCCTTTGTTGCGAAACTGCGCCGGGAACTACAATCGTGATAACGTCGGACTCAGGATTTTCGGACTTAAAACGGTTAAAATAAATCGGTAGAAACCTCAGGTCATTTTGTTTCGCAGTCAGTTCATCGATCCCAAAAAGGTATTTTGATTTTTTATACACATTGGCTGCATCCAAAAGACCTTCTTTCAGAAAAAGTTTTAGTCTGTATCTTCTGTCCTTTTTAAATATACTTTTGAAAAGTTGCCAACCAGACGCTTTGGTAAAGTTCAGATTATGAACCACAATTGCAGTATTATAACTCCTGACAATTGCGTTATAAAAATTGAAATGTCGGTGCACTGTTCCAATAATTACGACTTCATATTTCTCCTTTTTAAGCCGCTCCAACAGCTCCGTATAATCCGTGAGATGAATGTTGTCTCCTGTGATCTGAAGAAATTTGTAGATCTTTTCCGAGAAATAAAAATCGACGGCAATACCTTGAATGTTACTGGTGAGCTCAAAGAAATTTTGAGCCAGTTCTGCGTGTGTATCCAGTTCTATGTAAGCGATTCTCTTCATAAACCAAGGTTCTTCAAAAACTCTTTCCAACGGAGATTCCGGATGAAATCAATCTCCTCCTTGCTGAGATCTCGTTTACTTTTCTGTTTCAAAAATGAGTTGACTGTGATCAAAAACTCCTTCGCAGATCTATTTTTGAATGATGATTTAGCAGAAGAGATCATTGCTAAAGGCAAGCTGAGACCTATGTTGTAAAAGTATTGTCCCAATTTTTCAGCTTTTTGGCTTTTGTATTTATAAGCTGTTGGTCGCAGATGTTTGACCCAGATATCTTTGATAGTGACCACTTCCCAACCCTTCTTTTTAGCTAAGAGAATATCCAGATTGTCCCAGCCGAGAACAGTCCGCAAACCGGCCATATCATTGAAACATTCCTTTCTGTAGGCCTTGATGGGACCACGAACGTGCTCTTTGGATGAAATATTTTCAAAAACCCATTCGTGATTTTTGTTGCTGAAATCGAAAATGTTTTCACTGGGTATTTTTACATTTTTCACTACAGGATTATTCCGGTAATTCCTGATATAAACCAGACCGGACACAAGGCCAGCTCTAGGATTGGAGTCAAAAATCTTCTTTACCTTTTCCAAATAATTTACAGGAAAAATGATGTCTGCGTCAAATTTACAGATGACATCAAAATCATTGATGTCTACTGATTCCAAACCTTTATTAAACGTCCGGACCACTTTTGCACCAGGTTCGTGATGAGAAGCTTCCAGATTCAATAATTTAAATTTGGTTTGGTTCTCATCCACAAAATCACCAACAACATTTTGAGTTGAATCCGTAGATCCATCGTTGACAACTACGCACAGAAAATCCTGACAACTCTGTTTTTGCAGAGATTGTAAACAGGAAACAATACTGCTGTCTTCATTGTGCGCTGGAATGACAATTAGGAATTTCAAACTATAATTGATTATTGATGAATGATTAAACTTTTGTAAAGTTGCTGGATTTCAATTTTACTTCGAATAAAACCTCAGGTGATTTGGGACTTTCGAAGGCAGATGTTTTATAGTTTTTTTTTGTGAATAAGGCACACATCGTATTTTGCGGGTGGTAAAGATTCTTATGCAACTCTACGGGCAAAGCATCCAAAATGGCTTTGAAAACCTCGTATCGGATCTTCTCTGGATTGTAGGCATAGTCGTGCCATACAACCACTGTATCATCGTGTATCAGATGTTGGAAAACCTTTTCCGTATCGTGCTTCACCATCTCGTAAGAATGGTCTCCGTCTATGAAGATCAGGTCATATCTTTTATTTAATCCTGCAAAGTCATAACTTTTTGTATTGCCTTCCAGATGAAGGATTTCAGGATTTTTCTTGGACAGAATTCCGTGAAGTTCCGCATATTTTTTATTCCAACCCATCGCCTTCATTTCTTCTTTAGAAAGGTTGAGCGTTGTGCAATCGTCGATTTCTTTGGCCACATTCCAGACGCTTTCTCCACGCCAGGTTCCGATTTCAAAATAGGATTTTTTTCCTTTTGCCAAAGTCTTTAAAAGAGCCAGATCTGTAGACAGTGAACCGCCATCCAAAATACATAAATCAACATCTGCTTCGAAACTTCCGCCAGCAATTTCGTCCAGAGAAACTTCAGGCAGACTTAAAAGATTGGGATAGGATGTGCGGAATTCCTCTTTTCTGATATCATTAAGATCCAGAATGATATTCAGTAAACTTGGCTGCTTTATAATATGTTGAAGTGCTTTCTTAAGCTTTGTTATCTTGGTCATTAATTTAGGTTTTGAATGGTCCAACGCAGTTAGAAGCCGAAAGTTACTGCTTTTGCAGAAAATATTTTCTATTGACCGGAAAAAATGTATTTTTAAAAATCAAATAATATTTTGCTGATGAAGAAGTATATTTTTTTACTTGCCTTGTTTTTTGTGCAGTTATATTACGCTCAAAAAGAATCGGTTCTTGAGATAGAAGCGCCAGATCTGAAAGTGGATTCACTATTTATCACCTATCCTGCTGCCGCCAGAAATACGCATCTTCTTCACAAATACAAACTGTCTGCAAAAGGCTCAAAAGCCATAGGCGAAGGTGGTGATATCAAATTTCCGTTACAGAAAATCACAGCAATAAAGACAGATCTTCCTTATCCTCAGCCAGCAAATTTCTCCTATTACAACCGTGCAGAAAATAGCGGAATGGCTTCTAAAACATTTTTTATAGAGAAAGGCAATCTTAAGTTCTTACTCAAAGACGATTTACTGAATTTCGAGATTCTGTCTGCATCGCCTGCCAATACAGAATATGCTAAATTGAAAGCGCTTCTCGAAAAGCAGAATTCCAATCTGAAACCTTTTGAAAATAACGCGCCCGAACTGATAACCCTTAAAGAAGCGGAACTCGAGAAATACATCGCTGAAAACCCAAATTCTTTCGTCGCAATGTGGGAGATAGTTGATGATTTTTCTAAATATGGCTATCATCCTGTCTATCTCGATAATCTAAAATTATTCGGTCCAAAGGTGAAGGCCGCATATGCCTACAAAGAATTTATCAAACTATTGAATACCGAATCTGAAAGCATCTTTCCCGATATTGACTTTGATAACAATAATCATTTATCTAAACAAGATTTTGCGCCGTATAAGCTGACGCTAATTGATTATTGGGCGACATTCTGTAAACCCTGTATAGAAGATATGCCGAAGCTGGTGGCACTTTACGAGCAATATAAAAGTCAGGGAGTCAATTTTATTTCAGTGACAGACGAACAGTCGACGGAGAGAATTAAAAAGGCAAAGGAAATTCTCCGGAATAATAAGATCAGCTGGAAGGACTATGTTGATATCAATAAAGAATTTCCGAAAAAACTGAATGCCGGCGGATATCCGCTGCAGATTTTGGTAGACTCCGAAGGCAGGATTGTCAAAAGAACTTACGGCGAGCTGGATGCCATCACAGCATTTATGCAGGATTACCTTAAGTAAAAAGGGCAGAATTATTCATTTCTTAATATTCAGAAATTTCGTGAAAAATTTTTCCGTGGTATCTTTGCAGATTAATATCAAGTTATGGATGCAACGATTGATCAGCCAAAGGATATTTCTCTTTCTTTGATTTCTTATATATTTTTCACTTTTATAGGTTATTTCATCATCGGTTTGTCACTTTCTGTCTTACCGATTTATATTCATCAGGGTCTCGGTTTCAGTATGTTGGTAGCCGGTATTGTCATCAGTCTGCAATATGTAATGACATTTGTAATGCGCGCCTATTCCGGGAAGATTGTAGACAATAAAGGACCAAAACCCGCAGTGCTGGCCAGTATGCTGAGTTTTTCTGCGACCGGTTTCATTTTGATGGCTGCCTTTTATTTTAAATTTTCGCCTGTTACAAGTCTCACGTTTCTGGTTGTTACCAGATTGCTGACGGGCTGCGCAGAAGGAATGATTGGCGCCAGTCCTATCAATTGGGCCATTATGAAATTCGGGGAACAGCATACCGCAAAGATCATCTCCTACAACGGTGTGGCCTGCTATGGCGCGCTGGCATTGGGTGCATCTTTGGGAATTCTCATTATTAAGCATTTCAGCTTTTACGGCTTAGGATTTCTGATTGTTATTCTGGGTTTGATTGGCTATTTCCTTGCCCGGACGAAAGAAAACCGAACCGGCAAAAAATCTGTCGAGCCCCAAAAATCCTTTTGGACAGTCCTTGCGAAAGTAGCGCCTTTCGGGGCTTGTCTTGCGTTAGGCGGATTGGGATTTGCGACGATTTCGACATTCATCACGCTGTATTATGACTTTCACCATTGGCAAAACGGTGCGCTTTGCCTTTCCGTTTTCGGGATCCTTTTCGTGGTTTCAAGGCTGGTTTTCAGCAATGCAATTAATAGATTTGGCGGTATTAATGTCGCCATTGCCAGTTTGGCGGTTGAAACTTTGGGTCTCACGATCATTTGTTTGGCCACACATCCTTATCTGGCTCTTGTTGGCGCAGGGATTACGGGATTAGGTTTTTCATTAATTTTCCCTGCTTTGGGCGTGATGGCTATGAAGACTGTTCCATCTTCCAACCAAGGTTCGGCTTTGGCTGGCTACGGTTTATTTATCGATATTTCTTTGGGGATCACTGGTCCTTTGATTGGTGGTGTGGCAGATTATTTTGGATTGGCTTATATATTTCCGTTCAGTATTGCGATTGTTTTGATTGGGCTCGGATTGGCTTATTTTCTGAAATCGAAATTGTCTGAATAATGAGATTGATTTGTGATGCTTCATCAATTTTATTAAAAAAGGAATTTTAGTTTTATTGGTCTTCGAGAGACTCAGACTGACAGTGCTTTAATCTTGACTGACAGACAAGACCAATAGCCCCGATTGCAGTGGAAATCCTTTTTTGCGTTTGCGGCAACTTCTATTTTGGGGTAAAACATCTTGCAAAAAAGATTGCAACGGAAAGCGGGAAACAGCTCCTAATTAATATAACAAAAACTCGATTTTCAGAATTCGATAAAAAACACGATTTTTGCAGTCTCAAATTTTATTATGTCTTTAGAACAAGAAATCAGCAGGAGAAAAACTTTCGGGATCATCTCTCACCCCGATGCGGGAAAAACGACGCTTACAGAGAAACTTCTTCTTTTTGGAGGAGCGATCCAGGAAGCGGGCGCGGTAAAATCCAACAAAATCAAAAAAGGAGCAACCTCCGATTTTATGGAGATTGAGCGCCAGAGAGGGATTTCCGTAGCGACTTCGGTGTTGGCTTTTGAATACAAAGGTCACAAAATCAATATCTTGGATACGCCGGGTCACAAGGATTTTGCTGAAGATACTTACAGAACTTTGACCGCTGTCGACTCCGTAATCGTCGTAATCGACGTTGCAAAAGGTGTTGAAGAACAGACGGAAAAATTGGTTCAGGTTTGTAGAATGAGAAATATTCCGATGTTGGTTTTCATCAACAAATTGGACCGGGAAGGTAAAGATGCATTCGATTTGCTGGATGAAGTGGAACAGAAATTGGGTCTTCGTGTGACGCCACTTTCTCTGCCAATTGGTATGGGAGCTGATTTCCAGGGGATTTATAATATTTGGGAAAAGAATATCCAATTGTTTTTGGAAGAGAAAAAACAGAAAGTTGGCGAGGCAATAAAGTTTGATGACATTAATGATGCTCAAATCGATGAGTTGGTTGGTGCAAAAGCAGCGGCGACGCTTCGTGAGGAATTGGAATTGGTGGAATCTGTTTATCCGGAATTTGACCGTGATGATTATCTGAAAGGCGATCTACAGCCTGTGTTCTTTGGTTCTGCTTTGAATAATTTTGGAGTCCGTGAATTGCTTGATGCATTTATCGAAATCGCGCCAAAGCCTCAGCCAAAGGAAAGTTCGACGAGGATTGTAAAACCTGAGGAGAGTAATTTCACCGGATTTGTGTTCAAAATCCACGCAAATATGGATCCGAAACACAGAGACCGTTTGGCGTTTGTGAAGATCGTTTCCGGAACTTTCAAAAGAAATGAAAATTACCTGCTTGTAAGAGAGGGCAAAAAAATGAAGTTCTCCTCTCCCAACGCATTCTTTGCGGACAAAAAAGAAGTTGTGGACGAGAGTTTCCCAGGCGACATCGTGGGACTTCACGACACTGGAAATTTCCGAATTGGCGATACTTTGACGGCTGGCGAAAAGATCAGTTTCAAAGGAATTCCGAATTTCTCTCCGGAGCATTTCCGTTACATCAACAACGATGATCCATTGAAAGCGAAACAGTTAGCCAAAGGAATCGACCAGTTGATGGACGAAGGTGTTGCACAGCTTTTCACCTTGACAATGAACAACAGAAAAATTATCGGAACAGTTGGAGCACTGCAATACGAAGTGATCCAATACCGTTTGGAGCACGAATATGGCGCAAAATGTAACTATGAACCAATCGGAATCCACAAAGCCTGCTGGGTGGAAGCTGACGAAAGGTCTGAAGAATTCCAGGAGTTTGCGAGATTGAAGCAGAGATTCTTGGCGAGAGATAAATATGACCAATTGGTCTTCCTGGCAGATTCATCTTTCACTATTGTGATGACGCAGGAGAAGTTTCCGAATGTGAAGCTGCATTTCATCAGTGAGTTTGCAACTGCAGTTGATTAATTATAAATACAAATCTGCCTCTACGATGAGGCGGATTTTTTTTGTCATCGAGTCTCATCATTAGATTTAACACTTTTTTTAAAATCATCACGATCAGAAAACATAAGGTTCGTTTCAATTGTTTTTCAGAATAGATTCTCTATTATGAATGCCATATATCTTAACCAAAAAAAGCTCCACACGATGTGGAGCTCTAGAAAATAATATATATAACCTTAGTTTAAAAAAACTATTTCAATGAAATCATTCTGCTGAAACTGTCGCCGTCTTTCTCAACATTGATGATGTAAGTTTCAGGATTCTGAGGGTTAAGATCAAATGTAAGATCGATCATCCCGTCTTTTGCCACGTTGCTTTTGCTGTAATACGTATTGTTGGCTGTATCGTAGACAGACACTTTTACATCTCCGACAACGTCTGACATCTGCAGTTTTACCACATTTTTCGTCACTGTATATTCCGGTTTTGTAATCGCAGAAATTGGCGCTTTGTCCACATTCACCTTATTTTCTTTAACTGTAATCTTGTATTTTTCTATTCTGTTGTCAGATTCTGCAACAAGGTAATAGTTTCCGTTTTCCAGCTTGTCCAGATTATAGGATTTCTCTGCCGTATTATTTTTGGAGATCACCTCAGAAAAAATTTCGTCTTTGGAATCATCGTAAAAATAAAGTGATACATTTTTAGAATTCGAAATATTGAAGTTGATGCTTTTATTTGTCACCGTATTAAAGGAAAGAGAAAAATCAACGTCTCTCGCAACTGCACTTCCTGAGATTAACAGAACTCCGATCAGCAGGCTTAATTTTATAAACTTTTTCATAATGTTTCGTTTTAATTGTTTTACTATGCAAATGTAGACCGGAAATCTGGCGTACAATACATTATCATTTTCACAAATATGTTCTATATTAACATTAATTAAATATTAACAACACATTAAAGATAATATTGGATATATATTTAGATTTCGTAAATTTGTCTGATGAAGCACCATAGCCCTTCCTTCGAAGCCATAAAACCGGACATGGGAAGTAGTTTTACCTGTCTGTATTTTCCGAAAAATCAAAATATCAAATCGCACGTCTGGCACTATCATCCTGAGATAGAGCTGATTTTTATCTGCGGCGGCTCGGGGAAAAGACAGATTGGAAGCAACATTTCATATTTCTCTGAAGGCGACCTGATTCTGATTGGCAGCAATCTGCCACATTGCGGAATGACCAATGAAAATACCAATAATGATTATGAAGTCGTTGTGCAGTTTTCACGCGATTTTCTCGGACCCGAATTGTGGAACGCACCTGAAATGGGCAGAATCTTACAAATGCTGGAAACAGCAAAAAGCGGAATTGTCTTTGGAGATCAGGTAAAAAAGATGCTGCAGGATAAAATTAAAGCGATGTGCGAAGCATCCTATTTGGACAAGCTTGTGAAACTCATAGAAATCCTGGACGTGCTGTCTACAAGCAGCGATTACAAAATTCTGAACGCCGGAAAATATTATTTACAGACGCAAAAAGAAGACAACGACCGAATCAACCTGATTTTCAATCATGTAAAAGATAATTTCAAAAACCAAATCAGTCTGGAAAAGGTCGCTGGCCTGGCAACGATGACGGTTCCGTCGTTTTGCAGATATTTCAAGAAAATCACTAACAAAACATTTACCCAATTTGTGAACGAATACCGCATCACGCACTCATTGAAACTTTTGGCCGAACAGCCGATGAGCATTACAGAAATCTGTTTTGAAAGTGGATTTAACAACTTCAGTTATTTCAACAAAACTTTTAAGGAACATACAAAGCAAAGTCCGTCGCAGTATCGGAAGGAGTTTAGTAATATTTTGGCGTGATGTTATTTAATGAGATTAAAAAAAATACTTTTAAATAAATGTAAAATCGGAAAATTCGATAATCCTATTTCCTGCGTTTGTTTCTATTTTTATTTTATTCCTAGTTATGATCAATTCGTGATTTGAAGTTGAAAGATCTTTAGTTATTTTCCCCAAATCAATGATATTCAAAATGGTTGGCAAACCATGAAATGGAATTTCGTCTAAACTATAAAAGGTAACATCCTCAAATCTTAATATTTTGTGTTCAAAAATATTATTGTACCAATCAGTTGGAAAGTCTATAATAAAATCTAGCATTTGTTTGTCGGGATTTTCTGTAACTTTTAATATTTGGGAATCGTGAAAAGAAATTTCATTAATAATCATAATTTGTATATATTTTCTTAAGAAATCGCTCCAAAATAGACCTTCATCTCCTCCATAGTTCCCAAACTAATCCTCGTCCATTTTCCAGTTTGCTCATAAGTTTTTCCACCAAGGATCTTAGCATCTTTCAGCTTTTTGAAATAATCAGCCTTATAATTATCCAAAGAAAAATAAACGAAATTAGCAGAAGAAGGAATCGTTTTAATGCCTCTTTTCCGAAATTCAGACACCGTAAAATCTTTTACTTTTTGATTATTGTCCAAAACTTTGGAAATGAATTCCTGATCTTCCATCGCAGCAATCGCACCCGCCATCGTAGTAACACTGATTTCTGCACCACTCCAGCTTTGAAGTTTTTTTAGCTCAGCAATTAATTGTGGATTTCCAATTGCGTAGCCCAATCTAGCGCCGGCAAATCCGTAAAGTTTGGAAAATGTTCTTGTGACAATAAGGTTTTTGTACGTTGAAACCAGGTCGCTTAACGATTTTTGATTGGTAAATTCGATGTAAGCTTCATCTACCAAAATCGTAATATTCTCTGGAACAGATTTGATAAAAATTTCCATTTCGTCTCTGGAAAGCAAGTCGCCCGTGGGATTATTCGGATTGCAGATGTAAATGAGTTTGGTGTCTTTTCGGATCGAATCTTTCATTTTATTGAGGTCAATCCGCTTTTGTTCGGTCAAATTAATCACAGATTTCGACATTCCCAGAAATTCACCAATCGGTTCAAAGATCGTAAAAGAAGGATCCGGAATGATGAAATGCCCTTTGTCCAGCGAGACATATTTGATAATCAATTCCAGCAAGAAGGACGAACCGGCGGAAACTAAAATATTCTCCTGTTTCAGGTTATTTTTCTCTGCCAATTTGTTGCTGAGAGTATCTGCAAATTTAAAATCGTACATCGAAGACAGATTCAGACTGCGCTGCATCGCTTCCAGAGCTTTTGGAGAAACTCCGAACGGATTTTCATTGAAACAGAGCCGAATGGTTTTCTCATCAAGCTTTAATTCGGAAAAGTTGGGCGTATTCCTCGCCAGAAATTCAAGTGGAGAAATCGTGAGCGCTGCACTCCCAAGGAAAGCCGTTTTCAGCCAGTCTCTTCTGTTGATCGACATACTATTTAGATTTTCAATAAAAATAATGATTTTTCTTTATCGGCTGAAAAATAAATTCTACCTGCTAAAACAGGTATTTCACCGATTATGATTTGATTGCGGTATTGCCGTTATCAGTACAATTATTTTTGACCAAGAAATTAAGACAGTAAAAATTGTTTTGTTCAGATCCTTCTGACAAACGTTCGTATATTATCAATCTTAAAACGTTCAGAAACCTGAATGGAAATGTCGTGTAACTCGACGTGAAAAGAATTTCTTAAATAAAAATACTAGTTTTTTTTAATTCGTATTTTCGCATTTTAAGTGATTGTCAATCTGGAAAATTTTGACGATAGGATTAATCACAAAAAAATAAATATTCATAATTTATAAAAAGATCCGATACTAACACGTTTGTCGCAAAAAATTACAGATTACTTAATTATATCTGATTATTTTTTCGTGTACTACTTTTATTTGTCCCGTACTTTTACTTACATTTGCAAAAACTAGAATTAAATGAACTACAAGCTTGAGCTTGATGTAAAGGCGACCGAATCGCCCGTTGTTTTCAATACAATCCTGCTAGATTCATTCAAGGTCAATATAGTTGAAAGGTATACTACAGGCGCAAAACCAAAGTTATGCGAGGTACTTTTCAAAGTGAGAACACTGGATGACCAGCTCTTCAAGAAAAAAGACGGAAATATCAATACGTACATGCGAGGCGAAGGATTTGTGGCGTATCAGACTTACAAAAATGTACTTTCTTCACCTTATTACAGGAAAAAACTGATCAATACAAAACAGGCGGAACAAGATTTTGTTCACTTTATCCTCAGTTCTGTCATCCTCAATTATGATTTGATGTAAGCAGTTTCAAAACAAAAAGAGAACAGATAAATCTATTCTCTTTTTTTCATCAGGCATTAAAACCTTATTATTTCACGGCCTCTTTTGTCTTTTCAGACTCCATCAGATGGTGTTCCAACGCTGGTATTGTTTTGCTGGCAAAAGCTTTGAGAGAGGCCTCTTTACCCTCAGTACTTTGCTTTTTGAATTCTGCGATGACTTTCTTGTGATCCGTCACCATCACATCGGCATAAGCACGGTCAAACTCAGCACCTTTTTTAGATTTTAAATTATCATATATAGTCTGCTGCTCGGGAGTGAGCGTTGTAGGTAGTTTGTAACCTGCAGTACCAGCCCAGCTTTTCAGCTCATTATTGGCTTTTGTGTGATCTTTTATCATCATAGCGCCAAGAGTTTTTACCGATGCATTGGTTCCGTTAGCAGACGCCAGTTCGCCGGCCATCACTTCCATCATACCACCTGTGGCTGCGGCATCTGCAAATTTTTTGTCCTGATCAGAAAGGTCTGTCGCAGCCGTTGCAGTATCGCCGCCAGCTGTAGCTGAATCTGCAGTTGCAGGCATTGTTGCATCTGCAGCTACTGATGTGCTGTCAGCAGAATTGACATTAGTGGTTTCTTTTTTTTCGCACGAGGCCAATGTGGCTACTGCAAGGATTGTTAAGATTGAATTTTTCATAACTTCATTTTGATTGTGGTTAATATTATTTGTTGTGTCGCTTCGTCAGGTAGGATTCTAAGATTTTCCTGTCATTGGAGCCGGTAGCTCGTATTGCGCCGGAAACGGCTTGTGAACTGACATTCATTTTTTCCTTAAAATACTGAATTTCATAGTTCTCGGACCCGCTGACTTGGTTGCGGTCCTGCTTTCCTTTTTTGGTCTTGTTATCAGTCATACAGTTGATGTTTAGTATGTTAATGGTTTTCATTTTACAAAAACCAAGCCGCATTTATTTTTTTAACCATAAAAATACTTTGAAAAATGTGTATGCAAGACGTATTTCTAAGACACTCTCAAAGTTGGTAAAAAGTTCTACCTTAGCAATTCAACCCAAAAACTCAAATTTTGAATGCTATGTTTGACGTTCTAATATCTCATATCCGCCAAAAAGTTGATTTGACAGAACTGCAGGCTGATGCGCTCCAATCTTATTTCATTCATAAAAAACTCAGCAGAAAAGAGTTTCTGCTGAAGGACGGAAATGCCTGCCAATATCTCACATTTGTAAGCCGTGGAATGCTTAAAGCCTACTTTTCCGATGAGAAAGGCCACGACCGGATCAATATGTTTGCGTTCGAAGGTTGGTGGATATCAGATTTTAACAGTTTTCTCCACCAGGAAAAAGCTGTTTTGAATATCGATGCGATAGAAGAGTCAGAATTATTGATGATAAGCCTGGAAAACTATGAAGAACTGACCTTAAAAATTCCTGTGATGGACCGTTATTTCAGGATCCTTTATCAGAAAAGCCTCGTCGTAAAAGATGACAGACTGATTGTTTCCAATAATTTCTCTGCCGAAGAAAAATACCTCCATTTAGTTCGCAAGCATCCCGAGATGACACAAAGACTTTCGCACAGCCTCATTGCATCATACCTTGGCCTCACACCGGAAACTGTGAGCAGAATCCGAAAGAAAATTCTTCAGCAGTAGTTTTAACCAGATCCTCATCACATGATCTACATCAGGTATTTTGCGCCACAGCCATTCTATCTTTGTATAATTAATTAAGCAAATACTCAATTACATTATGGAAAATATAGCATTGGTCGTCGGTTCCACCGGAATTACCGGCAGCACGCTGGCTCAGGAATTGGTTTTACAAGGCTGGACGACCTACGGTTTAGCCAGAAATCCAAATCACAATATGAAGGGTGTCAATCCCATTAAGGCAGATCTTCTCAATACCGAAAGTCTTGATGAAGCTTTGAAAAACATTTCGCCCACGCACATCTTTTTCACCACGTGGATGCGCAATGATACAGAGGAAGAAAATATCCGTGTGAACAGTGCTTTGGTGAGAAATCTTCTGGCTGTTTTATCGCCCAAAAAGTCTGTACGCCACGTTGCTTTGGTCACCGGGCTCAAACATTATCTTGGTCCTTTCGAAGCTTACGCAGACGCCGGATCGTTGCCGGAAACACCGCTGCGGGAAGAGCAAGGCAGACTGGAATATCCCAATTTTTATTATGCGCAGGAAGATGCCGTTTATGAAGCGGCTGAGAAAGATCATTTCACCTGGAGCATTCATAGGCCTCATACCGTCATCGGATATGCCATCGGAAACCTGATGAATATGGGTGTGACTTTAGCAGTCTATGCCAGTATCTGTAAGGAAACGGGAGCGCCTTTCGTCTGGCCGGGTTCTGCGGCACAATGGAACGGATTATCCGACGTCACAGATGCCGGTGTTCTTGCAAAACAGCTGATCTGGGCGGCTGATTCTGAGAGCGCAAAGAATCAGGCTTTCAATGTGACAAATGGCGATGTCTTCCGCTGGAAGTGGCTTTGGAACGGGATTGCTGCCTACTTTGAAATAGAAACTGATGGGTTTGACACTACTGTTCGATCTCTTGAGAAAGAAATGATCGGAACAGAGGAAGTCTGGAAAAATATAACCGAAAAATACGGATTGAAAGAATCTGACCTTTCAAAAATAGCTTCGGCCTGGCATACAGATCTGGATCTGAGCCGACCAATTGAAGTGGTGACCGATGTTTCAAAAAGCCGAAAAGCAGGATTTTCTGTTTTTCAAAGTACGGAAGATTCTTTCATTAACTTATTTGAGAAATTAAAAAGAGAGAAAATAATTCCTTAAAATTAAATCATCGACAAAAAATCAGAAAACGGTCAGGAGCAATCCTAACCGTTTTTTTTTAATAATTAATGATAAAAAATTATAGTCATCAATCTGATAAATTAATTATTGAAATGCCTTCCCGTAAAAATTTCTGAAGCGTCCCAAACCTTCCTCCAAAGTTTCTCTCGGACAGCCGATATTGATTCGGAGAAATCCCTCGCCAGCCTGGCCATACATAGTTCCGGGGTTGACCCAGAGTTTCTCCTGCTCGAGTAGAATTTGGGACAGTTCCTGAGAAGTTTTATTTAATTTTCTACAATCCAGCCAGACAAGATAGGTGGCTTCCAAAGGTGTGACAACGA
This sequence comes from Bacteroidota bacterium, assembly GCA_037033105.1. GTDB lineage: Bacteria > Bacteroidota > Bacteroidia > Flavobacteriales > Weeksellaceae > Epilithonimonas. Next base: position 168,401 of record JAZBLF010000005.1, on the reverse strand, counting down.
TCTCCGGCATATACTGATCTGTGAAATCCACAAGATATTGATAGTTTTGATACAGATAATCCTTCAGTTCGTGTAGCCACTTTCCGCCATTTCTGTACGCCGCCATCAATGCCTCGCCTGCCACCGGATTGGGATAGCTGGTCTCCTGAATCACCATTGTTTTGTGAACAGCAGCCAAAAGTTCCTGATCCTGAGAAATCATATAAGAAATCGGCAGACCTGCGAGATTAAATGTTTTGCAGGGCGAGCAGCAACTCATATATTCTAAGTTGTAATCCCTTGCTATATCTGCAAAACTGAAATGCTGATGACCGTCATAAACAAGATCTGCGTGGATCTCATCCGACAAAACCATCACGCCGTTTTCAGAGCAGATGGCAGCAATTCTTTCCAATTCATCTTTCTTCCAGGCTCTGCCAACCGGATTGTGAGGGTTGCAGAGCAGTAAAAGCGTAGTTTCGGGATTTGAGGCTTTGGCTTCCAGATCATCAAAATCTATTTGGAAACGTCCTTCTTTGATCATCAGATTATTTTCAACCAAACCAAATCTGCAATTCTCCAGCAAATCATAAAAATGATTGTAAACAGGTGGCTGAATGATTATATTTTCACCAGCCTTTACAAATGTCCTTAGAATTGCCGAAAGCGATGGAATCATTCCCGGGCCCGGCAGTATCCATTCTTTTTTGATTTCAAAATGGTGAACTTCTTTCCACCAATAAATAATCGAATCAAAGAAATCTGCCGGAATGAGATTGTAGCCGTAGATTCCCAGCTCCATCTTCCTCATAATCGCCTCCGTGATTTCCGGTGCGGTTTTGAAATCCATATCAGCCACCCACATTGGCAAAACGTCCCGGTCTGTGGACAAATCCCACTTTACAGAATCGGTTGATCTTCTATCAATAATTTCATCAAAGTTATAACTGTTTGCCATCTGTTTTTTATTTTGAATCCCAATACTTTTTCAGGTCAGAGATGCTTTTAATTTTGAGTTCTTCAGCCTGTTTCCTTCGCATCATCAGGGCATAAGAATTATTAAACCCAAGCGGCTTCAGCCACTGAATTCCATATTGCTTTCTAAATTCTGAATCTACATACTGATAGGTCCTATCGGCACTTTGGGACACTTGTTTAATAGTTTTTTCTGTCGGTTTCAACAGTACCAAAAGTCCGGTTCCTGTATATTCCGGGTAAAAATCTATGGCATCGTTCATCAGTGCATCAAAGCAGATTTTCGTACCGCCAAGGCCTGTTTTGGTTTCTACCTTATAATCGGTGTAGCCTTCAATCAGCATTTTATAGATTTGCGTAAGGATGTACTGTTCGCCAAAAATCTTGGAGCCTATTTTAACTGTTGCCGCATTTCCATTTCTTGAAACCTTGAATAAATTGGTTTTGATCAGAAAATCCTTCGCAATCTTCTCGGGTGTCTGATGGAGGTAATCTGAGCGGTAATTCAGATCGGTCATTACAGCATCATTGAATTTCCCTGAAAGTAAATTCAAAGTTTCCTCAAGACCTGGAAACTTCTGAAGAGTTTTGGTTTTGATTATCGGCGCTGCAAAATAAGGCGGAAATATTTTTTTATCATCCTCCAACACATACAGATCAAAGGCCTTGATTCTGCCATCCGTAGAATATCCGCTGATGAGATCCAGATCCTTTTCAAATGCTGCTTTGTACATCACCGCATCATTGACAACTTTGGGATTGGCGTTCAGTCCGTAAACAGACCTTAAGCCCAGATCACCGTCCTGCCTTCCCATAAATTCAGGCGTAAATCCAGCTTTAAGTTTGTTTTCTTTAACCGATGTTAAAAGGTAACCAACACCTGTAATCAGCAATAAAATTGGAACGATAAATTTAAAATACCTGAAAACCTGATAGCCGGATTTCTGCAGAACTGCAATTGTCTGATCCAGAATAATGGCCAACAGTGCCGCCGGAATGGCGCCCGCCAGGATCATATTGGTATTATTAAGAGAAATTCCGCCAAAGATGAATTCTCCCAAACCTCCTGCTGCAACGAAGGAAGCCAACGTCGCCACTCCAACATTAATGACTGCTGCGGTGCGTACACCGGCGATAATTACAGGCATTGCAAGTGGAAGTTCTACTTTGAAAAGCAGCTGTTTCCGGGTCATTCCCATCGCTTTTGCAGATTCTATCACCGCCTGGTTTACGCCGGTAATACCTGTAAAAGTGTTTCTGATAATGGGTAAAAGTGCATAGATCAGCAGGGCAACAATTGCAGGAGTTGCGCCAATCCCGAAAGCGGGAATCATAAAACCAAGCAGTGCAATACTGGGAATGGTCTGTAAAATGCCGGCAAAACCCAGAACAGGACTGGAAAGTTTTCTTTTTCTGGCAATCAGAATTCCTAATGGTACTCCTACGATAATCGCTAAAAGTAAAGACAGAAACGTAAGCGCCAGATGCTGCGTAACCTGGGTCAGCAATTTTTCGTGCTGTTCTGTGATAAACTGCCAAAGATTCTGCTGCGTCATACGATCTGTAATTTTCTGTAATCGCTGAAAGCCTTCATCAAAAGGTCATAGGACTCTGTGTTTTGACGATCTGAACTTAGTTTTTGCAAAGCATTCCAAACGCTGGTTTGCTTTGTAAAATTAAATTGCTCTGCAAAATTTTCTGAATTAATAAAAGGGCTGACGTCATTGAGAGTAGCCACTTTATACTCAAGCAAAAGCCTGCTTTCTGCAAAAAAATCTGTGACAAAATCATTTTTAGGCTGATAAAGCATTTCTTCCGGCGTTCCAATCTGGATTATTTTGCCTTTATCCATCAGACAAATTTTATGTCCCAATTCAAAAGCTTCCTGTACATCGTGCGTGACGAGAATTGTGGTTTTATTTTTGAGTTCCTCCAAAGATTTAAATTCAGAATGGATATCAGTTTTGGTGATATTGTCTAACGCGCCAAATGGCTCATCCATCAGAAGAATCGGTGAATTTGCAATCAATGCTCTGGCAATACCGACACGCTGCTGCTGACCACCGCTTAGTTCGTTTGGAAAACGCTCCAGAATATCTTCCGGAAGGTGCAGTTTATGGACAAGTTCCAGAGTTCTGTCCGCAATCTTTTTCTTGTTCCATTTTAATAATTCCGGAACAACAGCAATATTCCGCCGGACGGAATAGTGGGGAAATAATCCGGAGTTCTGCATCACAAAACCGATTCCCATTCTTAGCTTTTCAATATTCTGGTGGCGGATATTTTTTCCATTAATGAAAATGTCTCCGGAATCGGATTCTACCAGACGGTTTATCATCTTCAGCGTGGTGGTTTTCCCACAGCCACTTGTTCCCAGAAGCACCAAAATTTCCTTCTGATTAGCCTGAAAGGAAATGTCGTCTACCGCAGGTTTTCCATTGAAAATTTTAGAAACTGATTCTAGTCTGATCATAGAAATTATTTAGCCAGCCGGATTCCTGTAAACTGCCATTTGAGGTTTGTTGGGAAAAAATTACGGTACGTGTTGCGGCTGTGTCCTTCCGGCGTAGCATCGGACGCACCACGGAGCACAGTCTGGTTGACCATAAATTTGCCGTTGTACTCTCCCACTGCGCCGGCTTCTTTTTTGAAACCCGGATACGGCAGATAAGCAGAATTGGTCCATTCCCAGCGACTTCCCCACTCAAAATGGTCAGATGCCACTTCCCATTCCGCCTCGGTTGGCAGGCGCATTCCCTTCCACGAGGCAAATGCAGAAGCTTCGAAGAAATTAATATGGCACAAGGCGTCATTTAAGTCCACTTCCTGAAGACCATTCAGGGTGTAATTCATCCATTTTCCATCTATAAAATGCCAGTACAAAGGATATCTGGCTCCATTCTGCTTGACCCAATCCCATCCTTCTTCGTGCCAGTGGCGAAAATCCTCATAGCCTCCAGCGTTCATAAATTCCAGATATTCTCGATTGGTGACCAGCTGATCAGCGATTTCAAAAGCATTGAGATAGACTTTGTGTCTTCCCAGCTCATTATCAAAACAGAACGATTCTCCTTCAAAACCAATTTCATAGACATCTTCCGGAAAAGTGATCATTTTTGTACTTTCAACATCTGCTTTATTCGATTTAATTTCGGTCTGATAAGCCGGGAAAAGTGGATTGTGACCCAAAATATATTTGATATCGGTCAACAGTAACTCCTGATGTTGCTGCTCGTGGTTGAGACCTAATGCCAGCAAAGGCTTCAGGGCTTCTATTACCACTTCGCTTTGAAGCAAAACAGTCATATTTTCGTCGACATACTGCCGGTATTTGTAAATATCTGAAACGGAAGGACGGCTGAGATTACCGCGGTCTGTGCGGATCACCCTGGCGCCAATCGTCTCATAATAACTGTTGAAAACAAAGTTATACTGAGGATCAAAAACCTGATATCCTGGAAGGTTTGGCTCCAGAATAAAGGTTTCAAAAAACCATGTGGTATGTCCAAGATGCCATTTCGGCGGGCTGACATCAATTATGGGCTGAACGACATAATCCTCAATTTCCAAAGGTTCACAAATTTTCACAGAATGGTTCCGGATTTGCGTATATTTCTCATGCCAATTGATCTGCACGTTGGATTTCTCGATGATGGTATTTGTTTTCATTTTGAATTGATTTAAAATTATGAAACCTGCCAAACAGAATCTGTAAACCAGCTTTTGGAATCCCGAATCTCACTGATAATTGTGAATCCCGAGTCCTCTGCCATTTCACTGATATCGGATGGTGAAAATTTCTGAGAAACCTCCATATCTATGAATTCGTTTTCATCAAATTTAATGATTATGTTTCCAACTTTGACTTCTTGATTTGCCAGACTGATCAAAAAACTTTTGCAAGCGCCTGAAACAGGGTCGTAGGTCTGATAATGCTGAAACTGTTCCAGGGCAAAATCGGCATTGAGTTCAAGATTGATTCTGGACAAAAGATTGAGGTTGAAAGCCGCGGTAATCCCTGCAGAATCATTGTAAGCGCGAAGAATGGTGTGTGGATTTTTCTTGAGGTCAAAACCAATCAGGAAAAGATCTCCCGGACTGAGTCTGTTTTTCACTTCCCTGCAAAATTCATAAGCTTCATTGATGTTCATATTTCCGATATTCCCGCCTAGGAAAAGGACGACTTTTCTTCTGTCCGAAATCGCAGTGGCTTTGTTGAGCATCTCAAAATAATCGCCTTCCAGCGGAATTATTTCCAGTTGAGGAAGTTTTTGGCTAAGTTTATCGTCTAAAATTCTAAGGATATTGCCGGAAATATCGATGGGCATATATGTGAAATCGATTTGTTTTTTAACAAGGTAGTCCAGCAGAAAAGTGGATTTCATGGCGTCACCCGAACCCAGTTCTATGAGATCAAACGGCGTCTGATCCCGAATCATGGATTCTGCAAGTTCTTCGGTTTTATTTTTAAAAATATCAAGTTCACAATTGGTAAGATAATATTCCGGCATTGCCATAATCTGTTGGAAAAGCCTGTCACCGGTTTTATCGTAGAAATATTTTGAAGACAGTTTTTTAGGATTACTTTGTAAACCTTTCAGGACGTCGGATCTAAAATTATCGGATTGATAATCTGCTGCCCGAAGAGTTGGATCTAGCTCTAACTTCATATCTGTTTTGGTCTGTTTGCTCTCCAACTGCAACTATCTTGCCGTCAGCAGCAGACTAAAATGAATGTCTTAAAAATAGCGAAATTCAAGCCTGTCTGTTTTCTTATTTTTGATTTAATGTAAAAGAGAATTCACTGCCTGCACCATATTCACTTTCCACATAAATAGCGCCGCCCTGCGCTTCTGCAAATTGTTTGCTGATAGTGAGCCCAAGGCCTGTACCTTCTTTTCTGGAGCCTGGAATCCTGAAATATCTGTCAAAAATTCTGCTGATATATTTCTCCTCTATACCGATTCCCGAATCTGCAACTGCAAATTTGACCTTATTATTTTCTTTTGTAATATTGATATTAATAATTGAGTTTTCATACGAATACCGGACTGCATTTGAAATGAGATTATTGAGAATCCAGGCTGTCTTTTCACTGTCTGCCCAGACTGATTCGGCGCCGGATTTTACTTTTGTTCTGAAACTTATATTTTTCTGATCTGCGGCGGCCTTATTGGCATTCAATGCGTAATCCAGAATGGTATGAACGTCAGAATTTTGCAGATTTAGCTGGAGGGAACCGCTCTCTACCTGCGTGATATTAAGCAACTCTCCGGTAATTTTCAGTAGCCTGTCAGAATCTTCCTTAATTCCTTTTACCAGATTTTTCTGCTCATCATTCAGGTTTCCAATTTTATTATTTTCAAGAAGCTGCAGTCCCATCTGGATGGAAGAAATCGGTGTTTTGAACTCGTGCGATACGGTTCCCAGGAAATGAGTTTTAGCAAGATCAAGCTCTTTAAAAGGTGTGATATTTCTTAACATAATAACCTGACCAATAAATCGGTGCTCTTTTTCCCCCGTCGGGATAACGTTGATATCGACAATTTCTTTTTCAAAATAGCTTTCTTTACCGTCAGCATAAATTTTCATTATATCAGAGACTTTACTATTCTCATCAATGATTTCTTTGATAATATCGCGGATCAGATCATTGTGAACGGCCACATCCTGAATGAGTTCACCCACGAATTTTTCTTTTTGAAGGCCAGTTATTTTTAGAGCTTCATCGTTAACGAAAAGAACTTTTCTGTTCTCATCAATCCCGATCACCGGATCGTGCATATTATCGATCAGCGTTTCTATCCGTCGCTTTCCGCGGATGATTTTTTCGAGTTTACTTTCCGAATATTCCTGTAGCTTTTCCGCCATCACATTGAAGGAGTTTGCCAACTGTCCAAACTCGCTATTGCTTTGAAAATGAACTCTTTCCTTGTAATTTTCATTCGCAATCTGCCGGATACTGGTCGTGAGGATCTGGATCGGATTTGCAATATTGGAGGGCAGATTCACCATCAGGATAAATGCGATGATGAAGCACAGCATCCCGGCTGCAGAGATAATGGCAATCGCACTCTTTGCGGTCTCATCAGCAATGCTGCTTTTATGTTCTATGGCCACCATATTAAGCTGCATCAGTTCTGCAATATCTTTCCTTATTGATGACAGCAATCCAGCATTATCAGGCTGTTTTTTCAAAAATTTAAAATGAACTGCTATATTTTCTGTCGCTTCTTTCTCGCCCGGCTCGGTCACATTTCGCTTCTGTTTTTCCAGATGTTTTTCAAAAACGTTGTAGGCCAGCGGATCAGAATTAATCTCTTCCAGCGCCAGCAGCATGTTTCTGGAATACTGCAGCGTATTGTAGTTGGCGGCCAATATATTGTTGGTGTCCTTCTTCAGCTGATTGATATACCATCCACTCAGCGCAGAAAGTACGATGATCATTAGAAAAAGCAAGCCTACACCGGCGTTTAATTTAGTTTTTATTTTCATTTTATATGTTAACTCAGTATCACCAAGTCGATATTTTCCTTAGACAGTTTGTTGAGAAGAGAATTGAAAGTATCTGTAGCTACAATGACTTTCCAGAGGTTGAGATGCGGTTTTCCGATGCAGACGGTTGTAATCTTGCGGCTCTCGCACTGCTCCATTATTGCTCTCGTGACGTTTTTACTTTCTACTTTGATAATCTCTGCGCCCAATTCTGTGGCTAATTTAAAGTTATTGATGAGATAACGCTGCTTATCCAGTGCAATTTTATCGGAACTTTCTTTCGGGATCTGCACATACAGAAGATACCATTTGCTGTTATAATAGTTGGCCAGCCTGGCTGCTTTTCTAATGACTTTCTTAGCAGTCTTCTCATTGGAACTGATGCAGGCCAGAAATTTTTCTTTCCGGACGTTTTTGATCGTTGCAACCTCTGTTTCCACTTTCCGCTGGACCTGAGATGCCACTTCCTTGAGCGCCAATTCTCTGAGCTGCAGAATGTTATCGTTTTTAAAAAAATTACTCAGCGCTGCATTGATTTTAGAAACATCATAAATCTTTCCTGCTTTCAGCCTGTCAATCAGTTCCTCCGCGGTCAGATCTATGTTGACGACCTCATCGGCCTGAGCCAGAACACTGTCCGGAATCCTTTCCCTGACTTCGATAGCCGTGATATTTTTAACATCTTCATTCAGACTTTCAATATGCTGAATATTGACTGCACTGATGACATTGATGCCGGCCTCCAGTATTTCCATCACATCCTGCCAGCGCTTTTCATTTTTGCTGCCTTCGATGTTGGTGTGTGCCAGCTCATCTACAATTACGACTTCAGGACGCAGGTTGATAACCGCCTGTACATCCAGTTCTTCCAGTTCTTTGCCTCTGTAAAAGAGTTTCCTTCTGGGAATAATCGGCAATCCCTGAAGCAATGCGTGTGTTTCCTTCCTTCTGTGGGTTTCTATATAGCCTATTTTCACATCAATTCCGCTGGTCAGAAGAGAATGCGCTTCCTGCAGCATCCTGTAAGTTTTCCCGACGCCGGCACTCATGCCGATATAAATTTTGAATTTGCCGCGCCTGGATTTTTTGATTAGATCAAGGAAATCCTGTGCTGATTTTTTTTCATCCATAACAGATTATTGAATCAAATTTACTAAATCCCCTGTCAAAATTAACAAGGGATTGAATGACATAAAAATTGCTAAAAACTAACAGCAAGTGAAGTGACCGCCGAAAAATTATTCTTCTCAGATGCATCGTTCCGGTTGATAAAAACAGCATCTTTCGCCGCCAGATTTTTCAACTCCGTGCGCCAGACCAGATTTGGAAGAATCCAGTAATCAGCATTGACAGAAAAGCCCAACGTTCTGAACCCATTTTCTGTTCCTGTAGCAGTAATAACTCCCTTTTCATCATTATAATATTCTGCTCTGGCTGCTAAACTCATCTTTTCTGTAACTGCATATTTTGCAATGATCACCGGAGAATACCAAATATTGTATTGCTTGCTTCTTTTCATTTTCTGTTCTGCACCGATATCAAATCCGGTGGTCAAAGCCAACTTATCATTGAGCTGAAAAATTCCGTACAGATTATGAAAATAGCGCATCTGCCGGATGCTGTCCGGCTTGTCGTTTCCGACAAAAGAGCTGCTGTTCAGGGTAATTTTTTCATTAGGCTTAAATGTCAGCTGATGTCCGAACGCGATGGTAGAGTTCCCGTCTGCTCTCTGGATTCGCTGCCAGCCATTGAGAAGCAGTCCGCTGACGAACCATTTCCCGCTATCACTGGTGTAGGAGATTTTGGCACCGCTCTCGAAGTAGGGCGAATTTTCTGCCTGCATACTTCTGGTAAGTGCCCAGCAGTCTTTGCTCACTGCACTTTCAAAACCGATGTGCGACGGTAAAACACCCGCATCAATCCAAAGATTTTTTGTCCTGGAAATCTTCACACCAACATTGGCCTCGTAAATATTTTTCAGAACGCCGGATTCTGCCGCATAGTTGGCATTCATATAAGTTCCGGTTGCCAAAGCCAGGTTAGCCCGCATATTTTCGGTTTCGTAGTTAGCCTTTACAAATCCGAGGTTGAGGTTTACTTCATTGTTTCGGTTGTGGCTGTACACAAAACCAGGTCTTAGATTATTTTTGGGATTGCTGAAATCAAACTGATAATAAACCTCAGCATAAGCGGTTATTTTTAAAGGTTTTACATTTTCTTCCTGTGCCACAAAAATTCCGGAAATGCCTGACACAAGAAGGGTTAGCAGTTTTATATTTTTCATTTTATTAATTTTATTTCAGATTGCTGAGCGCAATATTGAGTTTGAGGACGTTGATTTTTTCTGTTCCGAATAAGCCCAAAAGAGGTTTTTCGGTGTATTCTGTGATCAGTTTATGGATTTGCTGTTCATCATTATTTCGGATTTTAGCAATCCTTTTCACCTGAACTTCAGCAGCTTCTACAGATATATTGGGATCCAGTCCGCTACCACTAGCCGTCACGAGATCAGAAGGAATTTCGGATTTGGCAATTCCCGGATTATGTTTAATGAAATTATCGATTCTGTCCTGAACAGTTTTCAGATAATCAGGGTTGGACGGTCCTTTGTTGCTTCCTCCCGCTCCCGCTGCATTATAATCTACCGCAGACGGCCGCGACCAGAAATAGTTGTCGGCCGTAAAGTTCTGTCCAATTTTGGCGTAGTACTGTTTTTGATTTGATGAAATGATTTCTCCTTTCCCATTATTAGGAGCCAACTGGGCGATTCCAAGAATAATTAAGGTGTAAAATCCTGAGAAAAAAAGCAGGCAAACCGCTGTAAGTCTGATTGCTGGTAATATATTCTGTTTCATTTTTTTAACTTTTTTAAATAAATAGTGATACAATAAGATCTATGATTTTGATCCCTATAAATGGAATTAAAACGCCTCCCAGACCGTAGATCAGCAGATTTCTCCTGAGCAGTGCACTTGCGCCGATCGGCTTGTAAGCCACACCTTTCAATGCCAACGGAATGAGCATCGGAATAATAATGGCGTTGAAGATCACGGCGGAAAGAATGGCGCTTTCCGGGGAATGAAGATTCATAATATTAAGACCTTGCAAAGCCGGAATCGAGGCGATAAAAAGGGCCGGAACGATTGCAAAATATTTCGCAACATCATTGGCAATACTGAAGGTGGTCAGAGTGCCTCTGGTCATAAGCAGCTGCTTTCCGATTTCCACAATTTCGATGAGTTTCGTCGGGTCATTGTCGAGATCTACCATATTTCCTGCTTCTTTGGCAGCCTGAGTTCCGCTGTTCATCGCAACGCCCACATCAGCCTGTGCAAGCGCCGGTGCATCATTGGTTCCGTCACCCATCATAGCTACCAATCTGCCTTCTGACTGTTCTTTTTTGATATAGTTCATCTTGTCTTCCGGCTTGGCTTCTGCGATAAAATCGTCTACACCGGCTTTTTCCGCAATATATTTTGCAGTCAGCGGATTATCTCCCGTAACCATCACGGTTTTGATACCCATTTTTCTCAAGCGTTCAAACCTCTCCTGAATACCTGGCTTGATGATATCCTGCAATTCTACAACACCCAGAATCCTGTCGTTTTCCGAGACTACCAGAGGCGTACCGCCGTTGCTGGAAATTGTGGTCACTGCGGCCTGTGTTTCTGCCGGAAATGAATTCCCAGCTTTTTCGACCATGGTTCTTATGGAGTCTGCGGCACCTTTCCGGATTTTGAAACCTTCATAATCGACGCCTGAACTTCTTGTTTCTGCTGTGAATGTGATAAATTCAGGATTGTTTATTTCGTAACTTAAAGGATTTACGGCAGCTAATTCTATAATTGATTTTCCTTCCGGTGTCTCGTCTGCCATAGAACTCAGGACGACAGCTTTTATAAAGTGATTTTCATCCACACCATCTGCGATATGAAAGTGCGTAGCTTTTCTGTTACCAATTGTTATCGTTCCTGTTTTATCGAGCAAAAGAACATCAATATCGCCTGCAGTTTCTACTGCTTTGCCGCTTTTTGTGATCACATTGGCGCGCAAAGCTCTGTCCATTCCGGCAATACCGATGGCTGATAGAAGTCCGCCAATTGTGGTTGGAATAAGGCAGACAAACAGCGAAATAAAAGCAGCAATTGTGATTGGCGTTTTTGCAAAGTCGCCAAACGGCTTCAGCGTTACTGTAACGATGATGAATACCAGTGTAAAACCAGCCAAAAGAATCGTTAAAGCTATTTCGTTCGGTGTTTTCTGACGTGATGCTCCTTCTACAAGTGCGATCATCTTATCAAGAAAACTCTCTCCGGGTTCTGTGGTTACTTTCACTTTTATTTGATCGGAAAGTACTTTTGTTCCGCCGGTCACACTGCTTTTGTCACCACCGGATTCGCGGATCACGGGCGCACTTTCTCCTGTAATAGCACTTTCGTCTATTGTCGCGAGGCCTTCTATAATCTCGCCATCAGTAGGAATAATGTCGCCGGGTTCGCAGAGAAAAATATCACCTTTTTTCAGTTGGGAAGAAGAGACAATGCTGATCTCCTTACCGGAAATTAATTTTGCAGGCGTCTCCTCTCTTGTTTTCCTTAGGGAATCTGCCTGTGCTTTTCCTCTGGCTTCTGCGATGGCTTCTGCGAAGTTGGCAAACAGCAATGTTATTAATAAAACCAGTGTAACGATCAGATTATAGACCAGACTTCCCTGGCTTTGCTCTCCTGCGATGATCCAGACACACACGCCTGCCATTACCAAAGTTCCCAGCCACACCATAAACATGACCGGATTTCGAATCATTTTTGCCGGGTGCAGTTTTATAAAGGACTGTTTTAAAGCTTCAGAGATCAATTCCGGCTGGAGCAGTTTATTATTTTTATTTTCTTTCATTTTGATAATTATTTAAGAGAAAAATGTTCTGCGATAGGTCCCAGTGCCAAAGCCGGGAAAAATGAGAGTGCAGCTACAAGTGCGATCACAGCAAAGATCATTAAGCCAAAAGTGGCCGTATCGGTTTTCAGAGTTCCTGCGCTTTCGGGAATGTATTTTTTCGCAGCAAGGCTTCCTGCAATAGCCACAGGACCTATGATGGGAAGATATCTTGCCATCAGCATTACGATACCGCAGGCAATATTCCAGAAAGGTGTGTTGTCTCCAAGGCCTTCAAAACCACTTCCGTTGTTGGCACTGGATGATGTGAACTCATAAAGCATCTCGCTGAAGCCGTGATAGCCAGGATTGTTGAGCCAGCCTGCAAAGGCCTCGGGATCGCTTGTGTAGATGTAGGATGCTATTGCAGTGCCTGCGAGAATCAGAAAAGGATGAAGCAATGCAATCATCATCGCAATTTTCATTTCTTTAGCTTCTATTTTTTTACCCAGAAATTCAGGCGTTCTGCCTACCATCAATCCGCTGATGAAAACGGCAAGAATAATAAAAATATAAAAATTGAGAAATCCCACGCCAACGCCGCCATAGAAGCAGTTCACCATCATTCCCAAAAGCTGATTCATCCCGCTGAGCGGCATAAAACTGTCATGCATAGAATTGACACTTCCTGTTGAAATAACTGTTGTGGCAATACTCCAGTAAGCAGACGCAGCGGCGCCGAATCTCACTTCTTTACCTTCCATATTTCCCATCGTCTGAGAGATTCCCATATTGGAAACGGCCGGATTACCATTGACCTCGGAGATGACAGTAGGAATTGTGAGCAGGAGAAAGCCAATGGTCATCACGCCAAAAACGGTCCATGCCAGCTTTCTTCTTTTGATGATGAATCCCATTGCAAAAATCATGGCCAGCGGAATCAGCATCTGTGTTACGATCTCTACTGTATTGGTAAAATAACCGGGATTTTCTAAAGGATGTGCGGAGTTGGGACCGAAAAATCCGCCACCGTTTGTCCCCAGATGCTTGATGGCCACAAATGCTGCGACAGGCCCACGGCTGACTTCTACTTTGTCGCCCTGGAAAGTGGTCATTGCATCTTTGCCCTCAAATGTCATCGGTGTTCCGCTGAAAGCTAATAAGGACGCTACAATGATAGCGATGGGTAACAAAATCCGGACACTGCTTCTCACAAAGAAAAAGTAAAAGTTCCCCAGTTTATCTGTTGTTCTTTCCTTCATAGCGAAGAAAACTACACCTGCCACGGCCATTCCACAACCTGCACTGATAAACTGCCAGAGCATCAAGGTCAGCTGTCCGAGGTATGACATTCCTGTTTCTCCGGAATAATGCTGCAGATTGGTATTGGTGACAAAACTAACTGCTGTGTTGAACGCCAGATCACCGCTCATAGACGGATTATTGTCCGGATTGAGTGGCAGCCAGCTCATATTGGTGAGAACCAGCATTGCAGCTATAAACCAGACCAGATTGATGGTCAATAGTGCGGTCAGGTGCTGTTTCCAGGTCATTTCCCTTTCCGGATTGATGCCGCTCAGTTTGTAGAAGAGTTGATCTATTGGATCAAAAATCCTGTCCATCCAGGTTTTTTCATTACTGAAAATCTTTCCGATGTATCGTCCTAACGGTATTGCAAGAGCTACGGCCAGCGCAAACATCATTACAATGCCTAAAATTTCTGTATTCATTTTTTAATTGATATTGATGGTATTAAAATTTCTCCGGATTTACCAGGACGTAGCACATATAGGCAAATACGGCGATGGCGATGATAAATAATACAGTCATAACTTTTCAAAGTATTTTACGGTGAGCAGGAAAAGCAGGTAAAATCCCGCTCCTGTGGTCATTAATAGTAGTGTCATTTTCTATAGTTTTTTAAATGGATTGAATTATGGCAGCAAAAACGAAGACGCCAAGAATGACGCTCACATTGATCACCAAAATCTGAATATTGTGTCTGGTACTGGATCTTTCCCAATGTTGCCAGCTGTTGTATTTTTTCATTTATATAAATTTTTATAATCCTGATTTGTAAACCTGACGCAGATAGGCACGCTGCAGGCCGGTGGGAATTTTTTCAAAAATCAAATTTTTGTACGCATTTTCGCAGTTGAAAGTGAGCCTGTCCAGAGAATAAATGAAGATTGATTCTACAGCATTTTTGAGCGTCTGATCACCTTTCCTGTAGATTTCGTTCATCTTATTAAGACAATTCACGAGAACTTCGTTTTCCTTCCTGCCAATCATTTTTTGTATCTGCTTTGTAAAAACATTGATGACCATAAAGGCATTATTGGTTCTGTAGGTTTCTTTGAAATCTTCTGCTGCTTCCGGAGCCACCTTGATGATCTCCTGCATTGCTTCTGTGTGATTCATTTTATTAATTATTTTGAATCTGTAATGCCAACAAATATTCCTTTAGAAGCGCAATTGTTGTAACATGCAATAGATCATTAGTTTAACAAATTACCAAACTTCAGAACACAAAAAAAAACCTATCAAAATGATAGGCTTTTTCTCAATATGATAACAATTGAATTATATTTTATACTCGTCGATTTTACGGTAAAGTGTTGCGATTCCTATTTCCAGCAGTCTGGCAGCCTCAGCTTTGTTGCCGCTGGTATAATTAAGTGTTTTAAGAATATGAATTTTTTCTGCGCTTGCCAATGAGAAAGCGGAAAGCGATTTGCTGTCAGAATTGTCTGCCGTCCGGATCTGAAAGTCTGAAGGCAGCGATCCGGGATCCAACTCCGAACCCTCGGTCAGAATTACACTTCTCTCGATGATATTGCGCAATTCTCTGATGTTGCCTTTCCACGGATGCTGTCTCAGCGTTTCCAGATATTCCTTGCTGATTGCCGTTATTTTCTTCCCGGTTTTTGCCGAAATAGTTTTAAGAAAATACTCTGATAATTCGGCGATATCCGCAGTTCTTTCCCGCAGTGATGGCAGCGAAATATTAAAAATATTGATCCTGTAGTAAAGATCTTCGCGGAAGTTACCGGCTGCTATTTCCTCTTCCAGATCTCTGTTGGTAGCAGCTATAATTCTCACATTGACTTTTGTTGCTTTGTTGTCTCCTACTTTCAGAAATTCGCCTGACTCCAGGACTCTTAAAAGTTTCGCCTGCAGATCCAGCGGCATTTCTCCGATCTCATCCAGAAAGACAGTACCGTTATTGGCTTCTTCGAAAATCCCTTTTGCATCTTTTACCGCGCCTGTAAAAGCACCGGCTTTGTGCCCGAATAATTCGTTTTCCAACAGTTCTTTGCTGAAAGCCGAGCAGTTGACAGCGATAAAATTCTGCTTGCTTCGGTTGCCCGCATTGTGGATCGATTGCGCGAAGACTTCCTTACCGGTTCCCGTTTCACCTGTGAGAAGTACGGTGGCATCTGTCACAGCTACTTTTTTTGCAGCATCAATGGCAGATCTGATCACTTTTGATTTTCCGATGATCGTATCAAAAGAATAACGTTTACCAAGCTGTTTTTCCAGTTGGAGCAGCCGTTTGTTGAGACCGGCTTTTTCAAGTGCTCTGTAGACAAGCGGAATGATTTTATTATTATCGTCACCTTTCGTAATATAGTCGAATGCGCCGTTTTTGATAGCCTGCACGCCGTCTTCGATATTGCCGTAGGCCGTCAAAAGGATGATTTCCAATGACGGATATTTGTCCTTGATGATCTTGGAAAACTCTACTCCGCTCCCGTCCGGCAGCTTAACATCGCAGATCACGACATCGATATCAGACATCTCCAGTCTTTTTTTTCCGTTTCTGAGATCAGACGCCTGGATGACATCAAAACCTTCCAAACTGATAATCCTTGACAGAAGTGTTCTGATCTTCTCTTCGTCGTCTATAATAAGTATTTTGCCCACTTTTTTTGAACCTTAAGAAAGCAAAGTTAATATTATTCTACAGTTCTGATCAATTAATTTTGATTTAAAAACGGCGGGAAAGTACTTTGAAATCTAGATTATTGGCGCTGATGCTCAATATTGATATTGCTAAAATTGGGACTCATTCCAATTAAATTTTCATTTAATAAGATCTCTCATTATTCAGCATTGATTTTTCTAAGTTCATTAAGCTTAAGATAACCTCGGAACTCTTTACCATTGGGATCTACATAATAAACATTAGCCCAGTTTCCCGGCATGATGCTGTCTATATTCAGCGTCACTTTATTGCCTTTTATCAGGTAGGTTTTTTGTCGGGAACCTGCATCAGGTTTCTTATAAAAATATGACTTCGGTGCAGCAACCAGGTAATCTCCGGAGGTCGCATCTGTAATTTTGGTATAAACACCATTGAAATCCTCTGTAAGATGGTCTGTAGCGCATTGATCAAACTGTGCCTGAATTCTGCCATTTTGCAATATCAAAGTCACCTTGCAGTCCGGGTCGTTTTCCTGACTTTTCAAAATGTAGCGGTTGTCGCTGGAGCTGGATTTACCAGAGTACGAACCTGTCTGGCCACTTTTTGTGTTCCACCAGGCGAAAATATCGGCAGATGCCTCATTCCCTTTTTTAGTGAAAGAAATGTAGCAGTAAGAGCCGTTTTTATGCTTGAGTTCATAAGTCCCGCTTTGCGAAAATGCGCAGAAGCTCATCAATCCAAAAATAAGGAAACAAACTTTTTCGGTGAAAAATGCCATAAGTATTGGATTTGTTGATTGTTTACTTTTCGAAATATTTATAATCTACTCTGAAGAGTTCATCGGTGCCCGATTTCATAATGGTAGATTTCAGAAATCCGTCACTGTCATAGGTGTTCTGGGCAGCGTAAACAACAAAAGCCCCATTATTGGAAACTGTGATAGAAGTGATGGCAGAAGAACTCAAAAAATAATATCGGAAATTAGCGAAAATTGTGACCGGGAAAATGCTATCATCCGGCAGACTGTTCAAAGCTCCTTTTTTGCTGATATCATAGGTCAATTTTTCACTGTTATCCACTGTATTGCTGACAAACGACACATCTCTTCCCACAAGTCCGAATGATGTATAGTCGCCAATCTGATAACTGTTCTGCTGAGCATTGAAAATCACAGGATACGACTGCGTATAATGATCCAGGCCAGACAATATGCCGTTTGTGTACCTCAGCGTGTACGGATCTACGCCGGATCCCTCTTTCACCTTTGCAACTCTGCCATTTTCATAGACAAAACTGATGGTCGAATATTGGTCTGCATAGCCTGTAATCTGCATCTGATCGTTATAAATAATCTTGACATTATCACTTTCCCCGTCCTTTGTAAATACATAAGAGTCCGGATACTTTTTTATGGTAGTTTCTGTTTCGGTGCCGTCATCATCATTGGAACAGCTTAAAAACAACAGGGCGGAAAATCCCAGAATCCATATATTTTTTAACATAAGTTTTTTTTATTATTAATTATTTATTCGAGTAAGTTTTGAATGTTGCTAGAAAAGATTTCTGGATACAATCTTTTTCTGACAACTTAAAAATATCCGGTATCAAGATGATCCGGACATTTCATGCTCTGGTGTTTATTAAATTTTAAGATCAATCTCAAAATAGATTTATGATGGCTTGTATTCGCCCTCTTCTTCTTTGTGCCAGAAAGTGACGCGCTTGGCCGTTACTTTCAAAAGACAGATTCCTTCCGTTTCTATCCCTTCCGGAAACCACTGCTGGAGGCTGTCTATCCATTTTTCTTTTAAGATTTCATTATCCGTAATCACTGTTGCGTTTCCATAGCATTCTATAAATAGCATATCTTCACCCTGATAAACGAGGCTCACTTTATGATCGTTTTTGATCTGCTGCACCTTGTTGCTGTCTTCGTAGGTAAAAAACCAGGAATCGCCGTCATAGTCAACCTTTCCGTTGTTGCTCATTGGTCTGGAGTGAGAAACCTGCCTGCCGTCTTGCGTGGTCATCATACAGAAATCGAGGTCTTTCATTTTTTCTGCAATTGTCTTTAGGGATGCTTTTTTCATTTTGAATGGTTTGTTTGTGAATGGTGCAATTAAATAATGGTATACTAAGTTCCTAACCAAAACCTGTACCGCTAAATCAAGAGTGGCGAAGTATTCCGGAAATAAATCAGCTGACGTAATTAGATTTTTTTTTGATCAATCCTTTTCACATTCGCTGATGGTATACGATTGGCTATGTAGGATTAAAATAAACTATGAAGAAAAAATGGATTGGCTTGCTTATAGGAACTGCGGCAGCGGGTGTTGCTGCAGTATATATTTTTGGCTACCAGTACATTTTCAAAGCCATCGCTGTCAATCTGAAAAAGGGTGCCCTATCGCCTTCAATAGATGATGAAGCAAAATTCCCATCGTTGCCTATACCCAATTCTAAGGCCATTTTCTGGACAAAAGATGAACATTATAACAAAATAGAACTGCCGGAACAAATCCTGGAAAATCTTAAAAAAACAAGATCTTCATCACTGCTTGTGATCCGGAACAATCAACTGCTGCACGAGCAATACTGGAAAGATCACCACTCCGAATCTTTGATGAATTCTTTCTCGATGGCCAAAGGAATTTTATCTATTTTGGTTGGATTTGCAATCGCTGATGGCTATCTGGAATCTGAAGATCAACTAATATCTACCATATTTCTCGATTATGCAAAGAGCCCGTTTGGACAGTTTCTTACGTTTCGGCATCTGATGACGATGCAGGCCGGACTGGATTGGGAGGAAGAATACAGGCATCCGTTTGCAGAAAATTCTAAACAGTATTTTGTTGATGATCTTGCCGAGCAGGCTTTCAGTATTGATTTTAAAGAGATGCCGGGACAGAAATATGAATACCAGAGCGTCTCGGCACAATTACTGGGACTGGCCTTGCGACAGGCAATTGGCAGCAGTCTGGCGTCCTACCTTTCAGAAAAACTATGGCAGCCATTGGGGATGGAACAGCCTGCAAAATGGAGCACCGATGAAAAAGGCGTAGAAAAAGCATTCTGCTGTATTCATGCCACTGCAAGAGATTTCGCCAGGATTGGACAACTGATGATGCAGGAAGGTGAATGGAACGGGAAACAGCTTCTGAGTAAGGATTTCTGCCGAAAACTTCTGACACCTACCAGAGAAAACAGCGCCTTCTGTCTCAATATCTGGGCTGATGATGATAATGAAATCAAGTACCGTTTTTTTTATGGTTTTCTGGGTCAGTTCATTGTAATGATTCCGGAAAAAAATATGATTATCGTCAAAACCGGGCTTCACAACCGTCTGGAGGTCGATAAAAAGTTGAGGCCTCTCCAGGTTAAGCTTTTGGTTGATGAGCTGACGCGATGTTTTAATTAGTGAAAAAATAGATCCCTAAAATAAATACCGTTGAATAGATAGCGGCAATCCAGCCTGAACGATAAAAAACAGTGTTCACAACAAAATACCATTCAATATCAACTTTAAAGACAAAAAATTATGAAAAGAAACATCCTGCAACTCCTTTTGCTGCCGCTCGTACTTGCTTCGTGTAAGACTCCTCAGGTGAAACATACCGATAATCAATCATTCTTGCCGATGCAGATCGGAAATTACTGGAAAATGGATGCTCAGAATTATACGGAAATACAGGACACGATGAGAATCGACGGCAAATTGTATTATAAATTCTATTCGCTAATCGGTGGTGATGCTGTTTCCACAACATATCTCAGAATCGATGAAAACAATCAACTGCTGGAATCGTGGCCGGAATCGAAATCTAAAGTGTACGTCAGAGCAAAGTTCAACAGCAATACTGGTGACAGCTTTTTCACACTTTCTGACCAGTCAGCCAATGATTACAAGGTAACAGTCACGGAAAAATCGGATGATAAAATCACTTTTTCTTTCGATATGATTTACCACGAAAATCTCGCCGGGAATCCACACACGGTCACTTATTTGAAAGGTTTGGGATTGCAGGATGACTGGAAAAGCATCAAAATCGATGGAAAGATTGTCAAGTAAATACAAAATAAAATTTTCGGAAAAATCATTTGTATTTGAGCAATAACGCTTTAATGGACAACGTTTTACTCATTTCGACAATCTTATTACAAATAAAAAGGCAGCCTGAAAACAGACTGCCTTTTTAATCGAATTAAGATTTGTTTTTAATCTGCATTTTTTACCATAAAAGCTGTGATATTGTTATTTTCCAGCTTTGGATTGGCACCAGAACTGCCTGCGACCAATGCACCAACGGCACTTGCAAAATCCAGGGCTTCATCGGCTTCCTTACCGGAAAGAAGACCTGTGATGAGGCTGGCCAGAAAAGAATCGCCCGCACCTACAGTATCTACAACGTCCACCTGATAGCCAGAATGCCTGTATAAAGCATCATTCCAGAGTAAAATAGAGCCGTGTTTGCCTAAGGTCACACAGATGTGCTTTGTGTCGGTTCTTCTGGCAATGAAGGAAATATTTGCTTCCAGATCCTTAGCATCATAACCTAATGCTGCTGCAATTTCCAAAATTTCTTCATCATTAAACTTGATAAAATCAGCCTCGTTCATTAAAATTTTCAACAGTTCAATATTGTAGAAAGGCTTTCTCAGATTGACATCGAAAACCTTAAACATCGACTGGTTAGACTCTAACAAACTAAAAAGCGTCTTCTTCGAGATATCGTTTCTGCACGCAAGACTGCCGTAGAAAAAAACATCTGCATTCTTTACCGTATCTTCAACCTGCTTGTCTACAGCGATATGATCCCACGCTGACGGAAATCTGATGTCGTAAGTGGCAGATCCGCGTTCGTTCAGATGCACCTGCACAATTCCGGTTTCATATTCCGAAGAGATCTGAATAGCATTGGTTTTCACGTTGTTTTGTTTTGCGTAGTCCAGTATTAATTTTCCGTCCTCATCATTGCCGACAGCACTGATCATTGCCACCGGAAAACCGTAAGATGCTGCTCTCAAAGCGATATTAAGAGGCGCTCCACCAATTTTTTTGGTCTCGCCAAAGACATCAAAAAGCACTTCACCATAACTTACTACACTTATTTTTTTATTAAGAAACATCCATTAAGGGTTTTTGATATTAATATTACTGAATGAACTGTCAGAAGTACCAAAAATACTCCATTTTTTGTTTACAACATCGTACACGCGGTTGCTGAATGCTATTTTGTCATTGACATAAACTACACAGATATCGTTACTGATCTGAACCGTCACATTGTAGCTGGTTCCTGAAAGACCGGTTAGCGGATAAGCATTAGCAAAATCCTCGATCCCGTTACTAACCACATAACTTGCAATTCTGTTAGCAGAAGGCTCGAAGGAAATTTTGAGTCCGTTTTTGCCGTCATTATCCTGTGCCAATACAAAGCCAGACTTTCCGCTTGCCGCCGCATTCAGTGTAAATGTGATCTGATTTGCTTTCTGAAGCTTGCCGAACATCACCTGAGAATTGGCAGATAAATTAAAAATGTTTCCATTCTGAGAAGCGTTTCCCGTAATTTTATCAACCGAAAGTACCGCAGATTGGCCAAACACAGACTCTATGCCAGAAATTGGTTTCACGGCCAGTGTTCCGTCAGAATTCTGACCTAATTTATGAGTTACAATATTTCCGCCCCAATCTTTTCCACCTGTATTGCTCTCAGGCACTTTTCTCGCAGTCCAGCCCACAATGTAACGTTCCGTATTGTCGGATACTGTTTTTGCTGCGTACAGGTAAGAACCGTCCAATCTGTCATTGGCGGGTGTGATCCAAGGTCCGTTTGGTGATGTTGCCATCCGGTAATGCGTTCCGGCGTTGCTGCTCCAGTTTTCGGAAAAGAGAAGGTACCAGTAATTTCCCATCTTGAAAAGGTCGGGACATTCCAGCATAATATAATTTTCTGATGAAGTGGTGGTATAAATTGGATTTTCTACCTTCCAGTTACCACTTGCAGGATCTGTGGAAGTGAATTTCAGCACGACTGCTTTCTTATCTGAAGTCTGCGCTGATACCAACATCCAGTATTTTCCGTCCTCTGAATTGAAGAAAACGTGCGGGTCACGGAACTCATAGTCAAAATAACCGGCAGGTGCAGTGATTTTGAAATTCTTGACCTTCGTCCAGTTTTTCATATCGGTGCTGGTCGCCAACAGAACACTTTCGCGCGGATTATTTGATAAAAATGAAGCCACTTCATTGTGCCCGGTGTAATAGTAATAATAAGTGTTTCCTGCTTTCACCAGACTTCCTGTACCAACACCGAAATCCGCTTCAGAAGATGTTCCGTAGGTAATTTGTCGTCCTTGGTAAGTATAATCTTTAAAATTGGTTGTTTCAAAGCTGTGAATATCGTGAAAACCCTCACCTGCAGGTTTTGTTTTGGCATCGTGCAGGAAGAAAAAGTGGAATTTTCCATTTTCATAATATGGCATTACATCGCCAACGTAGCCTGCAGTATAATAAGGATTTCCAGATCCCATCCACTGATTGGGAGGTATAGGAAAGATATTGGTCTGTCGGAAAATCTCATCCGGATTCACGTCTGCAACCGAGTCGTTATTCTGGCAGGAAAAAGTAGCCAGCGCCATAACAGATGCTAAATATATATTTTTGATTGTCATTTGTTCTGAAATTATTTATTTACAAGATAATTAAGACTGTTCTCCGTCAGTTTTTTGATGTTATCCAAAAATCCGTTAGGCTGGCTCGGTGTTCCGTTTGAAGTTTCGTTGTACCAGTCATAAGCACCCATAGCAATGACCATGCATTTTTTATTGGCGGTTCCACCAGGGAACTCAGCAATGCCTACTCTTCCATCCAGAGTATTGTCCCAGCCTTCACTCGCAAGGTTGTTACCACCGGTCTGGGTTCTCCAGCCAGCGCCATTGACATATCCGCCCCACTCTGGTAAAAACCACCACGCTGTATGATTGAGCCTGAACGTTCCTTTCTGCAGTAGATTGGCTTTTCCCTGCTCGTAGGTTTGAAGACCTTCAAAAGCGGGATGATTTTCGTTGCCTTTAAAAGAAATCCCCCAATCACTTCCTGAATCTATAAATCCACTGGGAAGGAAATCTCCGAAAACATTGTTAGGGCCTTTTCCTGCGGGAACAATACCCAATGCGTCAACATATTGAGACGCAAATCCTGTCAGCAGGATATTTCCGCCAGCATTCAGATAAGTCTTTATTTTTCCTGTCACATTCGCGTTCAGTGCTTCTGCCGGAAGTGCAGTTGCTGAATCAAAATGCCACCAGATGACATCAATTCCATTTAAGCTTGCAGCGCTACTTGCCACATCTGCCATAGAAATATAAACGGCTCCGGAGAACTTTCCAAAAAGCCAGTCAGCTGCCGCAATTTCATCAGGATTAGTCAGTCCCGTTCTGGTTCCAGCCATGCCTATAAATGCAACCATTGGCCCCGAAACTGGCGTTGATACTTTTGCAGTATATATTTCTGTAAGATTGGCGTTGGAAACTGTAAACTGAACCGGGCTGCTGAAATTGATTGTAGTGCCCGATGCAGGATTAATAGTCACGCCGGATTCCATTTCTATTTCAGGTTTTAATGCTGTAAGATCGGTTCCTTCAGGCACCGTGAGTGAGATGCTTTTGCTGGCATGATTGATGGTTGCAGACAATCCGTTAATTTTAAAACTGATAATCGGAACCCTAGCCATAACGCTTACTTGGTAATCTTTATAAATATTGCCGTTTTTAACTCTGAATTTCACAGGCTGGGAAAAGTCCATTACTGTTCCTGAAGCCGGAGAGACAGATGCACCCTCGGGAATTTCGATTGATGGAGATAACGAGTTCACACTTGTCCCATAAGGTAGAAAAACTGTTATTTTATCATTCTTATTGTCAATCTCTCCAACAGCACCATTCACTTTAAAGGAAGATACATTCACCGAAACATCGGTTACAAGTCCGTCTTCCATTTCATTATCACAAGAAAGAATCATCAACGCAGACACCAGCAAGAGAATAGCTTTCTGAAATTTATTAAATATTGTTTTCATAAATCTTTGTTTTAGTAACCATTATTTTGTTTGTACAGTCCCTGGCTGAAGTTGATTTGGGCTAATGGAATCGGGCAAAACTCTTCAATTCCGTGGTCAAAACCTGCTTGAGAATAGTAAGACCGTTTCGTTTTTTCCCCGGAATAATAAGTATTCATAGTACCTGTGGCCGTACCCCATCTTACAAGATCAAAGAAACGGCTTCCTTCCATTGCAAACTCCATTCTGCGCTCCCATCTGAGGGCTTTTCTTGCAAAATCCTGATTCCAAGTGCAATTGACTCCCGGTTCGTATTTGCTGATCAGATTATTGGTGGTATAACTTCCTGTGAGCACCGTACTGTTCCCGGCACGCTGTCTTACTTGGTTGATCAGAGGCAAAGCTTCGTTGATCTGTCCGAGTTCGATAAGTGCTTCGGCTTTCATAAGCAAAACATCAGAATAGCGGATGATGATTCTGTTTTTTGAATTGCCGTAAAACGGATCCAGATTCACTGTACAGCCACATCCCACCGGCACATTCTCCTTCAGCGATGCATAATAACCGTAAGTTCCCGGACTTCTGTTCCAACTCTCCTGATAGATTTTGTTTTCATCGTATTTCCAAGGCAGTCCAGGCAGTGCTACGGTGTGGTAAAGTCTAGGATCCACTTTATAATTGTTGAGCTGGCTGTAATTCAAATCCGTATCATTATACGTATCGAACATCGGCAAACCCTCAGGTGTTGTTTTAAAAGCATTGACGAGATTCTGGCTGGGTTTGTGGAAATCACAGCATCCCAAACCTTGTGGTAAGGAAAGCACATCACCATAGTTCAGTCTTCCGAAAAGCGTCCCGTCATTATCAGAATACTGAATGGAGAAGACAGATTCAGAGCCGTTTTCGTGGGTTCCAGGAAGGAAGTTATAGCCGAAATCCGATTCCAAACTATAGTTTCCGATGACCTGGTTTGCAGCATCAATAGACTTTTGAAGTGTCGCAGGATTAATTTGAGTGACAGTATAGTTATCGTCCTGCTCATAGGCCTGATAGAGTCTGACCTTCGAAAGATAAGCATAAGCAGCATTTTTCTTGGGCCTTCCGACCTCAGGCTGTGTTGATGGTAAATTGGCAGCGGCGAATTCGAAATCTGTCGCAATAGCTTCCCAAAGCTGCTGGTCTGATTTTGAACGGTTTGATATTTTTGGATATTCCTCTATCGGTGTATTTTCATCCACGTAAGGCACGTATTTGAAAAGTATTTTTAGGAGGAAATAAAAGTGACCTCGCACGAATTTCATCTCTGCAATACGCTTTTGCTTTTCCGGATATTGTGCTTCAGAAAGCTGATTGAGTGCAGATATGGCTTTGTTGCATCGTCCAATACCCACATAATGCAATGACCAAAGACGGTCTAATTCTCCGAAATCAGAACGGATATTACTTGATATTTCAAAAAAGTGAAAAGTCTGGATATCATTGGTTCCGCTGCCTCCTTTATAGGCATCGTCCGAACGAACATTTCCATAAGGCCAAAGGCTGAAAGGCGTATCATAATGGTCATTTCCAAGGGCAGCGTAAGCAGAAACCACAAAGCCATCTACGTTTTGAGGTGTTACCACGTCAGCTTCTGAAAGTACGCCTCTCGGTTCATTCTCAAGAAAATCGCTGCAGGAAGAAGTGCCAAGCAAAAAGGCACACGCTACTGTTAACAGTATATATTTTTTCATTGTATTAATATTTGAATTTATAAGGATAAATTAACTCCAAAATTGAAAGTCATCGGAAGTGGATATCCGAAAGCCGGTGTTTCAGGATCGACGCCTGTAAAGCTTTTTGATTTGATGGTAAAAAGATTCTGCGCACTGAGATAAATTCTGAAATTGGATATTTTATATTGTTCAAGGATATTTTTAGGAATGCTGTAACCCAGTTGCAAAACCCTTAATTTCAGGTAACTTCCGTTTTCCACATAGTAGGATGAGAATCTGGATTCTGCATTGCTGTCCACAGTCGTCAATGATGGAATATCGGAGTTAGGATTGGCTGGCGACCAGGCATTTAGCAATCTTGTCCCCTTGTTGGAACCAACATCATCTACACTCCAGAAATCGGTCTGGTATTTTTTGGCGTTGATGACATCCACGTCTCCGATGCCCTGCCAGAAGGTTGATAAATCAAAGTTTTTGTAGGAAAAATTGAGGTTGACGCCATACATATATCCGGGATTCGGATTTCCGATCCAGCTTCTGTCCTTATCATCAATGATGCCGTCTGTATTCAAATCGGCATACCGGATTCTGCCAAGACCTTTACCAGCCTGTGTTGCAGAATTATCTACCTCGGACTGCGTTCTGAAAAGTCCGTCTGCCACATAACCGTACATAGAGTTGATGGGTCTTCCCAAAATATTATCTGTAGTTCCGTTTCCACCGTAATTATTGATAACGGATTGCGGCAGTTCAGTAATCTGATTTCTGTTCATCGAGAAGTTGCCCGAGATCTCATATCCAAATCCTCCGGAAGTTTTGTCCTGGTAGCCCAAAGCGATTTCAATTCCTTTGTTTTCCATAGAAGCACCATTGATCCAACGGTTTCCACCTTCGCCTATTACTGCCAGATATGGTGGCAATACAAGAATATCCTTGGTGTCTTTTTGATAAAGATCGACGCTTCCTGTCAGTTTCTGATTAAAAAATCCGAAATCTAAACCGAGATTGGTCTGTGTTGTGGTTTCCCACCTTAGATCATCGTTTTTAGTTTGAGTTGCGATGAATCCAGATGGCAGCAAACCACTTCCAACACCTGAAATATCGTAAGCAGATCCATAAGATGTAGCCCAGGTAGGATTGCCGCCTGCATAATTGGCAATGTAAAGCGAATAGACCGCAGAATTACTGATTTCCTGATTCCCGGTTTGTCCCCAGCCAGCTCTAAGTCTAAGATCTGAGAAAAAAGGAATTACTTTTTCAGCAAAATCTTCTTTGTTAATTCTCCAGCCAAGAGAAAAGGCAGGGAATGTACCGAAACGGTTATTTTTTCCGAAACGCGAAGAACCATCATATCTCACTG
The DNA here is from genome assembly GCA_037033105.1 of Bacteroidota bacterium. Classification (GTDB taxonomy): domain Bacteria; phylum Bacteroidota; class Bacteroidia; order Flavobacteriales; family Weeksellaceae; genus Epilithonimonas. The sequence continues at coordinate 141,020 of JAZBLF010000005.1, read as the reverse complement.
TAGCGGAGAAAAGATATCGGTTGTCATAATCGTACGAGAATTTCCCAAAATACGACAACAAGCTGTAATAGGTTGAGCTGCCGCCGTTAAAAGCATCTCCTGTACCTGCATCAGGATACATGTACTCCGGTGTTTCAATCAGGAAGCCTTCTTTCCTCAGCCATGTATTGTTGAAGACATCGTGGTAAGCCTCGGTTCCGCCCAAAACATCAAAATGATGATTGCCTGCTTTCGCAGTATACTGCAGCGTATTGGTCCACGTCCATTTTTCTGTATCTGACTGATCAATATTGACGGCATTTGTATCATTTTTTAAATAGCCTGACACATAGCTTCTTTGCAGCATTCTTTTGTAATAATTGGAAAAATCAATACCAAAACTTGACCTTAAGGTCAGATTTTTTAAGATCTGCAATTCAGCGAATACATTCCCGAAAAATCTTTGGTAACGGTAACCGTTGTCTTTGTTGTATTCTAAAAGCCGAACTGGATTCTGCCGGTCATTCATTCCTCCAACCGGTCCGCCCCATCCTATTCCATCAACCGTGCGGACAGGAATTATTGGCAATGCTCTCAAAGCCGGATCCAGAACACCGGGATCCATCAGTTCGTTGGTCTTATTAAAGGTAAAATTTTCACCTATTTTTAATCTGCCATCGAAGAAGTTGTAAGAGGTATTCACACGCGCGGACAATCGTTTAAAATTAGTCAGTTTTACAATGCCGTCATTGTCATAATACCCCATAGAGAAATAGTATGATCCTTTGTCAGAAGCACTGGAAGCAGACACATCCAGAGAATTGGCCACCCCGGTTTGGGATACTTCATCATACCAGTTGGTATTGGCAGATTTGATGGTTTTCGCAGCATCCAGATATTCCGGGACGAAACTATTGTATAAAGTTGGAATACCATTCTGAACGCCCCAATCGAAGTTGTAGCTTAGGTTGTTGCTGTTAGGATTCAGGCCATCGTTAATATTGGCGCGCCAAAGCACTTCTCCAAATTGTTTTGCGTTCAGAACCTCTGTTTTTTTAGCATATTGCGAATAAGCAGAATAATAATTCAGGTCGATTCTCATCTTCCCTTTTTTTCCTTTTTTGGTGGTGATAATGATCACTCCATTGGCAGCCCTGGAACCGTAGATACTTGCTGAGGATGCATCTTTCAGAACCTGCATCGATTCTACATCACTTGGGTTTAGCTCGTGCATTCCCGCTTTTGTGGGTACACCGTCAATTACGTACAAAGGATCTGTATTGTTGAGGGTACCAACGCCGCGGATCAATACTTTTGTATTTCCACCGGAAGGCGATCCATCTGTTGAGATATTAAGTCCTGCAACTCTCCCCTGCAAAGCTTTAATTGGATGGGGTTCGGCCTGTTTGTTCAGGTCTTTCATATCTACTATGGAAACTGCTCCTGTGATATCGGCTTTTTTCTGCTTGGTATAACCGGTGACCACAACTTCTTCAATGCTTTTTACTTTTTCGGAAGAGAGCACAATGTTTAGGATGGTTTTTTCGTCTACCAAAACTTCCTGTGTAGAATAATCGGGATAAGTAAATACCAGCGTATTACCTCTCTTTAAATCATTGATTTGAAACGCACCGCTACTATCGGTTGTCGTTGCAGCACCAGTTTCTGAAACGGTTACAGTGACGCCACTAAGGGGTTTCTGATTGGGCGCCAACACCTTTCCTTTAACGATTTCCTGTGCAAAGACGTAGGAAAAAGGAAGAAGGCAAAAGGCAACGGCTATTTTATATTTCTTCATAATATAGTTTTTTTATTTGATGTTAATCTGATGTGCGCTGATGCCGATTGTAGTTCCTTTAGTATTGGTGGACAATCCCAGTTCGGAGAAATTCTCATTGGGGAAGAAGATTTCGGTCATCACTTTTTCGCCGTCATTAAAGAAAATTTCGATCGAAGTTTTGTCAAGTACAATCTTAAAAGTCGCGTTTTTGTAGCTTTTTGCCAACGGCGCTTTGGAAATCCTGTCTGCAAAATTGCTTTTAAAATCGGTCTTTCCAGATTTTGTACGGTCAATAAAAAGCTCCTGCTTATTGTTATCAATTCCGAAAATCACCTTTTCACCTATTGAATTTTTTAAGGTAAAAGTGTATTTTCCTTTTGTCATCTTTTTTAAATTAATATCAACCACTGCTTTGGAAAGATCCACATCTGCTTTGCTGATGAGCTTCTGATCAGAAACAAGTTTAATTTCCTTTCTTACAGCATTTCCCTCATAATTTTTGAGTTGCTGCACCGGGATATTTTTCAACGTATAGCCTTCTCTTGACCTTGTCAAAGTCACTTCGCGGGGAATGGTAGAACTGCCTCGCCATTTGTCTGTGGGCACAACCGGCGAATAATCCCAGTTGGACATCCATCCGATGATCACTCTTTTATGATCCGGTACATTATCAAAGGAAACACTTGCGTAGTTATCGCGCCCCCAATCCAGCCAGGCCACTTTTTCTTTTTCCAGCTGTTTCGTAAAAAGAGCATCCATTTTGAAGGTCGTCCCATCGAAGTCGCCTACGAAATACTGGGCAGCAGAACCACCATTGGGACCACCTGGATTGATATTGACGATAAGAACCCATTTCTCTTCATTTGTTCCTTCAACTTTGATCGGGAAGAGATCCGGACATTCCCAAACGCCGCCGTGTCCGCCTACATCTTTCCCAAATTCTGACAGGAAAGTCCAGTCTTTCAGATTCTTTGAGGCATAAAAGTGCTGTCTGTCCTGTGCTGCCAATCCCATCACCCATTGTTTACGTGCGGCATCCCAGAAAACCTTCGGATCCCTAAAGTCTTTGATTCCCGGGTTTTTCAAGACGGGATTGTTGCTGTACTTGGTCCAGGTTTTTCCTTTGTCTAATGAATAGGCGATTGCCTGAGACTGTGCATCGATTTCTCCGGCTTTTTCTTTTGCCATATTGTGGTAGGTAAAAATGGCTACCACCGGTACATTTTTGCCATCACCAAAGCCGGATGTATTGTCTTTGTCCACAACGGCACTTCCCGAAAAAATGGCACCTTTGTCATCCGAAGCAATTGCAGGAGACAGTTCTTCCCACCGGATCAGATCCTTGCTGATGGCGTGCCCCCAACCCATCTTGGAAAAATCCGGAATACTCTGGAATGATGTATACTGGAAAAACAGGTGGTAAGTTCCGTCGAGATAAAAAAGTCCGTTTGGATCATTCATCCAGCCTTTTTCCGGACTGAAATGATAGTTGAGCCTGTAAAGCTGTTCTTCTGAACTCTTGGCTGTCTGCTGCGCACTAAGCTGCTGCATGAAGGCGGCGGCGATGGTCATCAATGTTATAAATCGTTTCATAGTGTTATTTGGTAAGGGTTTTACTTAATTTTTCCAGGGAGATTCCCTTCGTTTCCGGCATCATAAAAATCACAAAGATTAGTTGAAAACACATTGCGATGGTAAAGACTAGAAACACCGTCCCTGCGCCAATGGTTGAGAATAATGTGGGTATTAATGACGGAATAATGGCTGCCAGCACCCAATGTGTAGAACTTCCAAAAGACTGCCCGGACGCCCGAAGATGATTGGGGAAGATTTCTGAGATGAAAACCCAGATTACGGTGCCCTGACCAATTGCGTGCGCTGCAATAAAGAGAAAGAGAAATACAGGTATTGCCAGACCCGACCAATGGAAAAAAAACGCCATCGAAACCAGTGATAAAGAAATGATATAACCTATGGATCCAACAAACATCAATGTCCGCCTGCCGACTTTATCAATGAGATTGACTCCTACAAGGGTGAACACCATATTGACAATGCCAATTCCTATACTGCTCAGCAATGCCGTTTTTTCACCTAGTCCAGCTTCCCCAAAAATTCTGGGAGCATAATACAGAAAAGCATTGATTCCTGACATCTGATTGAAAAAGGCTACCAAAAAAGCCAGTATAAGCGGAAAACGGTATTTCTTCATAAAGATATTTTCCTTGGGAGAATCTGCGTGGTCATCTTCCATCTGCGTGATCAAAATTTCAGAATCTTGGTCGGGGCTAAGGATTTTCATCACTTTTTTCGCTTCTTCTATTCTGGATTGGGAGACCAGCCATCTCGGACTTTCAGGAATGGTCAACACACCCAAAGTATAGATAGCTGCGGGAATAGCCTGCACGCCGAGCATCCAACGCCAGTCGTTGTCGCCGATACCGCTTAACAGATAATTCGATAAAAATGCAACCAGAATCCCCAAAACAATATTAAACTGATACAGGGAGACCAGTCTGCCGCGGTCTTTTGCAGGTGCAATTTCTGAGATATACGTTGGCGCAGCAATTGTAGAAGCACCTACGCCAAGCCCGCCCATAAATCGGAAGAAGGCAAAAGTGTAGGGATCATTGGAAAGCGCCGTTCCTATTGCAGAAAAGGCGTATAAGATTCCAATGGCAATCAGTGTTTTCTTTCTGCCAAATCTGTTGGTTGGAATACCTCCGAAGATAGCGCCGATAACTGTTCCCCACAATGCCATTCCCATTACTACTATCCCGTGGAAGGCATCTGAACTGTCCCAGAGCAATTGCAATTTTTTGTCGGCGCCAGAAATTACCACTACATCAAATCCGAATAGAAAACCGGCTAATGCTGCGATAACAGACCACCTCATAATTTTGTTCATCTGTCAATTATTTTTTGATTGAGGCTAATATATTGACAGATGGAAATGCGGTAGTTTAATTTTGTTTCAAAACATTTCGGTAATGTGAACGGATTGTTAATTTTAATGTAAATAACTGATAATAAGCTTTTTAAAAATCAATATTAAAATATTTATTTTTAAAACATACAAAATTGTTGCACACATTTATAAAAATGTTACATCAGATCGATGGTTGCGAAGGTATGATTTTACTTAATCCGGATTGGGTGTTTTCCGAAAAGCATTGGGCGTCAATCCAAATTTGCTTTTAAAAACTGTAGAGAAATAATTGGGCGAAGAAAAGCCTGTTTTGTATGCAATTTCAGAAATAGTGAATCCGGGATCCTGTAACATCACTTTTGCCTGCTCCAGGCGGATGTTGTTGATGTAGTCATTCACGCTGATATTGAAAATTGCTTTGATCTTCCGATAAAGCTGTATCCGTGAGATATTTAGCGCATCGGCCAGATTTTCTACTGAGAAATCGGGATTGTCTACATTGTTTTTCACCACATCATTCAGCTTGCTCACAAAAGCCTGTTCCAGATTCCCAAAAGACCTACTGTCCAGTATTTTACCGATATTATTGGTATAATAGTATCTCAGTTTTTCTCTGTTGTAAAGCAGGGATTTGACAGACTGGATGAGTATGGGATAGCTGAAAGGCTTCGTGAGATACAGATCTACACCGGCGCGCAGGCCTTGCAGATAGGATTCCTTATTATCCAGAGCAGTAAGGATGATGACAGGAATATGTGAAGTCCGCAAGTCATTTTTCAGGATTTCGCATATTTCAAAACCATTTTTATCAGGCAGATTGACGTCACAGACAATGATGTCCGGAATTTCGTTGACAGCCTTTTCAACAGCATCGGTACCGTCAGAAAGAAGCATATCAAATTCATTCTGCAACTTGATGTTGAGGAAGTAAGACAGATCGGTATTGTCCTCAATCAAAAGCAGAGAGTAGCGTTCACCGTTTGGGCTGCCGTCGGTCACAATGGTCTCATCAGCCTCAAAATCCAGATATTCTCCTGTGGATATTGCTTCAGTTTTGACGACATCAATTTCTCTGATTATTTGATCTTCATTAAAATGCCGGTTGCCTTTGAAAAGCGTCAGAACAAATTTGGTTCCCTGAAATGATGACACTTCTATCTTGCCAAGATGAAGTTCTGTAAACTGCCTGCTGAGGTGCAGCCCGATTCCGGAACTGTTCTTCCTGTTGTTAGATGCTTTGAAATAGGCCTCAAAAACGCTTTGGATTTCCTGTTCCGGAATTCCTATACCACTGTCTTTAAACGTTATAAGAACCTGATTGCCTTTGTCCTGAATGGTAATTTCAATTTTTCCGTTGTCTGGCGTGAATTTGAATGCGTTGGAAAGTAAATTGAAATAGACCTTATCCATCAGGTTTCTGTCTAGATAAAGTTCAATATCTTTATTCTGAGCTGTGATTTCAAAACTGATACTTCTCTTTTTGGCCTCGCTGGCAAAATCACGAAAGATGGAATACGAAAAGTCATAAATATTGGTTTTGGAAACTCTCAGGTTGAATGTCTGATTTTCGACTTTTCTGAAATCCAACAGATTGTCTACCAGCCGGAGTAGTCTACCGGAGTTTCTGTTGATCAGTTCCAATTCATACAAAGGTTTGCTGCCGCTGCTTTTGTGAGTGTCCTTCATAGATTCTACAGAACTAAGGATCAACGTAATAGGTGTTTTGAACTCGTGGGACAATCCGGTGAAGAAGTTGACCCGTGCCTCATTGCTCTCTTTAAGTTCTGTCGCAATTTTTTCGATCTGATTTCTTTGGATGGTGATCCGCTCATTGGTTAATGTGAGCTGTTTGTTCTTAACTTTAATTGTGAAAACCAGATAAATGGCGTAGGCAGCGAGACAAAACATTAAGACCAGCAAAATGACAGAATACCGAAACAGCACTTTCTGTGAAGAGTAAAGCTCTGTCTGCATCCTTACGGCGTGAACCTGATTTTCTATAATGCCCTGCTGCTCTATGATTTTATCAAATTGATTGCGCATAATTTCAGCATTCATCCTATCAATGATTGTGGTATTGAGTTTAATACGCTTTGGAACAGCTGCCCCGTGATAAATCTTTATGGCAGTTTCTATCGCTTCCGGTCCGCCGGTGGGATACAGCAAAGTAGCATTGAATTTACCATCCAGCACCATTTGGATGCCGCCCTCTTTGGTATTGAGTCCGTCTACACCTATGAATTTAATCTGTTTTTCCAGGCCGCTGCTTCTGGCAATTTCCCACGCCTGAGTCGCCAGCTCATCATTGAATGCAAATACATACAAGTTCTGACCTCCAAGGGAATCTATCGTCCTGCGAAACGCGTCTGCCGGCAAACCTTTGAAGGATTTTATAAGCTGTGTCGTAGGATTATTGTCTATAGCCTGCTGAAAACCCTGGCTCCTCTCTACCGAAGGTGATGAGAGATCATCGCCCTTGATTTCAATGATTTTTTTTGGTAACCTGCTGTCCGAAATAATATATTGAGCGGCCTCTTTACCAATTTCTGTATTGTCTCCACCAATATATGTCGCGTACTGTTCCGAGTTTATTTTGCGGTCCAGCATAATGACAGGAATTTTGTTTTCAGCCGCTTTCTGTATCATTGGAACCAACGCGTTGGGATCCAGTGGCGAAATAATGATTACATCTACCTTCTGACTGATCATTTTCCTGATATCGCGGATCTGTTTCTCTGCAGAGCCATCCGCTTTTTGGATTTCCAGCTGCACTTCGGAATGCAAAGAGGCCTGAATTTCCATAGAATGGTTCATAGATTCTCTCCATGGATGATTTCCAAGACCCTGGGAAAATCCGATTACAATTTTGTCAGACTTCTTTCCAGATTCTTTGCAGGACCAGAATATTAGTGAAAATAAAACTAAAAAAATCTTATAAACCTTTTGATAATCAGAACATTTAAAGTATTTCATGATAAAGACAATAACGCAATATTAATGAAGTAGATCCACTCCGACAATTTTTTATTACACAATTTTTTGGATAGATTTGCTATTGTGATCCGATTCCATTATTTTGTGGTAACATAAGTATAAGTCGTGTTACAGGATTATAATTCTTCTTATAAATGAGGATTAATGAATATTTCTGGTCTATTATTAATGTTAATATAAAAACAGTTATAGTAGTTTCCAGAGAGAAAGGTTCGAGGTTTGCTGCGTTAAAATTTAAAAATTACAGAATGAAAAAAAGACCACACTTTACGGCAACGCTCACCTATCTTGCCGCAGAAGAGGGCGGAATTATAACGCCGGTTTCTTCGGGATTCCGGTGTATTGTGAGATTTCCTTATGATAATACAGAATTTTTGGCCAACCAGACTTTTATAGATACAGAATTGGTTTTTCCCGGAGATACCATCAATGCAGATATCAATTTGGTTGGCAATCCGGAAATTTTAGGCAAAATATATGAAGGAATGGATTTCGATCTTTTTCTTAATGACAATGCGATCGGAAATGGCGTAATTACTACTATTTATGATAAAGAGAATGACTAATGAGGTCTTGTAATCAACTAAAATACTTTTATTTTCAGTTCAGGAAATTTTGCTGTCAAAATATTTAAAGTCTGCGATGTCTCTGCAAGAAAGTAACTTGATAAGGGCGCAAAACCCTTTTGTACACCGCTTTTATATCTTGGCCGATCTTTGTAATAGCGCCATAAAATGCCTGCTAAATATATGATGTAAAAAAAGACGGAATGCGGTTTTGCTAAAATATAAAAGTCCGAATTGTCATCCAATGTCAATCTTATGGTGCTAATCCTCCATTTTGCTACGATGGAATCAGGATAAATATTCTCAGTCTTTATTTTCATAATCTGTGCAGGCACAATCACCCTTTCATTGAGCATAAGATGATCTTTAAGAACCAATTTGTTGAGTTTAGCGCCAAATTTCCCGAAAATAATTCCTGCATCTACCAGCCAAACGGTTACCAAAATAATCCCGCCCAAGACAAAAAAAGTTCGGAGGTGATCACTGGAAAGGAGTCCGGAAATCAATCCGCCAAAAAAAGCCGTGGGCAGTACATTATACCATAATCTGTCTAAATAATTTCCGCTGATTCTCATTTACAAATTATTAAAAATAATGGTTTATAAAAATGTTATCAACATTAGATTAGGATCTTAAATAAGCAGAAATAATTTCCACAACACCATAATCATCGTTGGAACCGGAGGCAAAATTTGCAGCTTCTTTTACGGAAGGATGTGCATTTTCCATCGCGTAAGAATATTGTGATTTTTGCAGCATCTGTATATCATTCATATAATCTCCGAAAGCCATCGTTTGAGCAGGGGAAATATCCAGCAAAGTCTGCAGTTTTTCGAGTGCCTGTCCTTTGTTGATACTTCTATTCATAATATCTAACCACGATTTTCCTGACACTACAATTTCCAGATTGTATTTTTCAAACACTTTTAGATGTGGATAGATGAATTTTTCTGCACCTTCAGGATGATAAACTGCTATCTTGAAAGCATCATCTTTCACCTCTACGGTCAGATCGTCTACTTTCTGATTTTCTGTGTAATATCTCGTAAAATAATCAATGAATTCCTGATCGTCGCTTTCATAATAGGCTTTTTTCTTGGCCGAAAGAACTGCTCTGGCGCCATCAATTTCACGGACTGCAGAGACTATCTTTTTTATCAGCCGGTGTTGTAGCTTATCTGCAAAGATCTCCTGATTTTTGTAGACTACATAACCGCCGTTCTCGGCAATAAAGCCAATTTCGCATTCTATATCTTTAAAATACTGTGTAATTCCCGGCATCTGCCGCCCGCTTGCAGGCACAAAAAGGATATCCCGCTTTTTCAGTTCCTGGTAAACGGCAGGAAATTCCGGACTGATTTTATATTCAGAATTAAGGAATGTCCCATCCATGTCTGTAACAATCAGTTTTATATCTTTCATATATTATTATTAATCCTTATTTGATAATGAAATTATTTTGAGCTTTAATTAATTTTGAGCATTAGTTGAATTGGCCTGCATTTTATAATGAACCAGAGATAAGATTTTTAATATCTCCGCGCTCTGCTCGGGACTGGTGGAGTATCAAATGTAATCTTAAAAAGCATTGCAATTTTACTATAGTTTAAAAAGATACGGTTTTTCAGGTAAATATTTATCAGAAAGTTTTTTTTTATTTTCTCAGTAAACTTGCGACAATTTTTTTATTAATACATTTATAAAAAAAGTAGTCTTCGATATGAACTTTAAGGTAATTTTTGTTTCGTAAGACTCTGTATAAGGATTTGTTTTTATAATTTTTAATTCCGAGTTTCAAAACGGGTCAATCTCCTCTTTATCTGTCAATTATCTTAGTTCATAAAAAGATCATTTCTTTGCTCATATTTACTACTTAACAACTTCAATATATTTGCCAGAAGATATATAATAAGCTACTTCTGTTCTTCTGATCCTTTTGTAGTACGACCTTAAGACTACAAAAAAGCAGAATGAACTGCAAAACCATAGACATAAAGTCTCTTGCTGTTATTATGATGATTGGAATCCTGAAAGTATAGACTATCAAAACGGCGAGAAAGAAAAAAATAAGTTATAGTTTGTTGTTCTATAGCTAGTTGCTATATAATGTAAAACAATTCAGGATTTTCATCATTCAACCATTATCAGAATTATGAAGTAGAATTGCATTGGTTATTTATTTTTGATACTGTCATATTTAGGTATCAGATTCTTCGAATTACGGCTTGTTTGTCAAAAATATCTTCTAACATCAATCAGCAATTCCATTAATTTTTTAAGTCATCAAAGCTAAACTCATTTTTTCTGAATTGCCATCAGGAGATCGGTACTATGATTCCAAAATTCGTTTTTGACTGAGGTCCCAATGAAAAAAACCGCAGATCTCTGCGGTTTTCAATTTTAAAAATTATTCTATAAATCGAAACAAAATTTGGTACAATATTTTGCAGTCAGATTAAAAGTAAATTTAGAAACCATTATACCAAGCTATACCGTTGTAAAATAAGAAACTAAAACGGTAAGCGCCCCCGTAAGCAGCATAATTAAAACCGGGAAGTTGTGAACCATCCTGTAAAATGATAGATTTTCCATTACCATCAATAGATCCATTAGCATTGGCACTAACTACATAAACTAACTGACCATTTACAGGAGCACTTGGTAGACTAACGGTAAAATTACCGTTTAGATTTACGATTTGGTTAGCTGTAGAGAGTGTTATATTAGAATTAGCTGAAGTAATTATAAATCCATTTCCTGCTGAAGACGAAGGTGTAGACCAAGTGCCATCACCTCTAAGGTAGGTTGTTGAACTTGCTGTACCGGAGGTTGTACCGATCTTGGTAACCGTTATAGCAGCGTCAGCAATTTTAGCTGTAGTTACGGCAGCATCAGCAATTTTAGCTGTAGCAATTTTGCCATCACCTACAGTTGTTACGCCGTTGCCGGCCAGAGTAACATCGCCTGTCAGTGTTACCGGTGCAGTTGGCGCAAATGGTGTTGTAGAATTGGTAAGATACACTTGTGCTCCTGCCGTACCGTTTGAAAAACCGGAACCTTGAGCCCCTGTTGCGCCAGTTGCCCCTGTAGCGCCTACTGCTCCAGTTACCCCTTGAGGTCCCTGTGCGCCTGTAACACCTGGTACTCCTTGAATGCCTATCGGGCCCATAACACCTTGTATACCTTGAGGTCCCTGACTACCGTTTGCTCCGGTAGCGCCTGTGAAACCTTGCGATCCTGTTGCACCTGTAGCTCCTGTAACACCTTGAATTCCTTGTGCTCCTGTTGCGCCAGTAGGTCCCTGTGCTCCTGTAGCTCCAGTTATGCCTTGAACACCTTGCGATCCTGTTGCACCTGCAGCTCCTGTAATACCTTGAATTCCTTGTGATCCTGTAGCTCCAGTGACACCTTGAACGCCTTGCGATCCTGTTGCACCTGTAGCTCCGGTTAGACCTTGAGTTCCTTGTGCTCCTGTAGCTCCTGTAACACCTTGAATTCCTTGTGCTCCTGTAGCGCCAGTTACGCCAGTAGGTCCCTGTGCACCCGTAGCTCCTGCAGGTCCTGTAATCCCGGGAATACCTTGTGGTCCCGGAGTTGAACTCCCTGAATTCTTTGCGTATAAAGCATAAGGTACACTCAGCAATTGTGATATTCCTGTCAGCGTATAATTATTGGAGCCATTTGGATCAGCTTCCATTTTTAAAAAGTAAGTATCTGCTCCCCAGTTGATATTGGAGTACGAACCACTAAGAAGATTACCAGCTCCGATCTTGACCGTAATCAATCCATTAATGTTAGTGGGCTGTAATTGTGTTTCAGAATAAACGACTGTTCCGTTTGCTGATCCTTTCAAAATCGAAAAACGCAGCGAAACACTTTGGTTCTTTACCAACTGGTTGCTTGAATTTCGGATAATTGCCTGGTAACTCATCGCATCTTGTACTTGCGAAAATGCCATGGCTGAAGCCAAAAAGGCCGCTAAAAAAGAAAGCTTTTTCATAGGTTATTATTTTATGTTACTGATTATTTATCTGATTTTACGACTTTAAAGATTTTGATCACTTTGCCGCCAAGTGACACTTTAAGATAATAAATTGCTGCTGAGAGTGCTGCCATCTGTATAGAAGTTTTTGCCTGACTGATTGTCTTGCCGGTAATTAATTTGCCGCTGCCGTCAAAGAGATCGTAGCGGTAACTGCTGTAGTTTTTAAAATCTAAAGTGAGGTTTAGGACATCCTGTGTAGGATTGGGATAAATGTTTAGGCTTAAACTGATCTCGGCTATCTCGGTACCAAGTGTTTCTATAATTTCGTAAGGCTGTTGTACACCTGCCGAAGCACTTCCCTGTCCGGAAAAAGAAGTTTCATAAAAAGTCTGGCCAACAGATGCTGTCATACTGCCGGAATTATTAGAAATATCCGCACCGGCGGTATTAATGCTTTCCTGTGCCGACAGTGAGGCAGAGATACCTATCAAAAATAATGGGTACACAAATAATGTAGTTTTCATAGCATATATGGTATATATTTATTAGTTTTTCACTATAAACAAATATATACAATACTTTAACACACAATAATTATTTATATTAAAATATTACAAAATGCAGATTAATCACGGCTATCAAGCTACTGATTGTGTGAAATACATAAAAATAACGCAGTATTGATAACAATAAATGCTACAATTACTGCAGTCATCCGCTGTTTTTTAATTTAATCCCAGTTATTTTATCAAAAACGGTCTTAAATATTCTCGATTTTGCAGTACGGCAGGACAATCCGGTTTCGACTTGCCAGCCCGTTCATTATAATCGTTAGCCAGGATATAATCTTTTAGAAAACTGAGGCAGACGCAAGCTTCAATATTGGGAATATAGCCCGAGTAATCCGGAGAAACAAATCCAATCGAGTTGCTTACAGGCAGTTTTGTTGCAAGATCGAACCACTTAAATGCCTGGAAATAATTCTCTATTTCTTTGTAATAATATCCAATTTCGCAGCAGATTTCTGGTCGCGGAATATCATATTCCAGTGTTTTAAGAAGCGTCGGTAAGATCTTTTGGACATCACCTCTTTTTTTGTATTCAATAGAAAGTTGCTGACAGGTGGCGATCACATCTTCTACCCAGCCAGATCCCGACTGCAGAAATCTTTCGTAGTATAAAACAGCTTTATCAGACTTTCCGTGGTCCCTTAATTCTCTTGCATAATAATACAGTTGCCTTGGCGACAATTCGGCTCCGGATTGTTCATGATTGCTGTAAATATCTATATTTCGTGTGGACAGTACTTCAGTTTTTGTTTTCTTATGCCAAATTTCAATCTCTGAATAATACAGATTTCCGAGTAAGGGAATGCATTCGTGAACCGGATCTATCCATTGATAGTTTTTACTTCTTTTAAAAATTCTTTCTCTTGTCGAAAAATAAGTAGGACAGTCATTCTGGTCAAAAGACAAAACATATTTCATGGTAATGATATCGACTGTGGCGTCTAAGGATTTTTTCAGGGCATTTATCTCTGCCGTTGATTTTTCCGGTACAACATCATCTGCATCCAACCACATCACATAATCCTCAGTAGCCTTTGAAAAAGAAAAATTCCGTGCGGCAGAAAAATCATTGATCCAATTAAAATCATAAATGTGATCTGTAAAACGTTTTGCGATCTGTCTGGTTTGGTCTGTCGAACCCGTATCTACAATAATAATTTCATCTGCAAAACTTAGAACACTTTCCAGACAACGGGCCAAAACCGCCTCTTCATTTCTTACTATTAGACAAAGACTTATGCGCATATTTTTTAAGATCTTAAATGAAAATAATGATAATTCCAGTAATAATGACCGCTTTCAATCTTGACAAAAACTCTGGTTTTTCAGGTATCAATTCGAATTCAAATATAATAAATAATTACGCTCTGTTACTTCTTTCTTCCCTCTCATAGTTCCCACTTGTGGAAGTCAGTGTAGTAATACTGCCAATAAATTACAAAAAGATTGAGAACCTGGATATTGCTTTTATTGATGGCCTGATCTACGAAGGCAAAACATGCATAGACTGGCTGGGGGTCCATTTTGATCATTGATCTGGCTAAAAAGAAGATATTTTGTTGCAGATTAAAACAAGACAGTGGTTGATCTAATCTCAGTTATCCTTGCCAATTACTGAATAAAAATCTAAATTTTAATAAGGTAGAATTAATCTGTCTCTAATTAAAACTTTGCCTGAATTCTAAAGGACTAAGCGTGGTTTTACTCTTAAAAAGTCTGGTGAAAGACTGCGGATAGTCGAATCCCAAATGATAAGCAATTTCAGAAACTGAGAGCTGAGTGGTAGACAGTATCTCTTTCGCCGTATCAATCAATCTGTTATGAATATGCTGTTGCGTATTAGAACCTGTCAGTGAGCGGAGAACATCACTTAAATAATTGGCAGAAACATTCAGTTGTTCTGCAATATTTTGTACCGAAGGCATCCCGTTTTGCAATTGGTGATCAGCATTAAAATAAGAATCCAAAACCGCCTCGAACTGTTGAAAAAGATCATCGTTGACCGCTTTGTACGTAATAAACTGCCGCTTATAAAACCGGCTGCTGTAGGTAAGAAGGAGTTCGATCTGCGAGATCATAACATCCTGGCTGAAGTCGTCTACCCTGCTGTTGAGTTCCTCGTCAATAATTTTGAATACAGAAAAAAGGGTTTCTTTCTCCTTTTCAGACAGATGGAGCGCTTCATCAGCTGCATAGGAGAAAAATCCGTACTGCCTGATCTTTTTAGATAAAGGATACGAAAGGAAAAAATCAGGGTGAATCAGCAGAAGACAGCCTTTGCCTTTATTGCTTTTCGGTTTTTCAAAAAGCTGACCGGGCGCTGTAAAAACCAATCCGCCTTCGCCAAAATCGTAATGATGCTGACCATACTTAGCCTTTCCAACATTATCCTTATAGGCGATTTTATAGAAATCCAAAACCAGAAATTCGGGCAGTGTTTCATCCGGCATTTTCATTTCCTCCAGACGGATAAAGCTGACAAGCGGATGCTCAGGCTTTGGCAATCCAAACATCACATGAAAATCTGATAAAGACCTGAATTTATGAATCTTGCTTTGTTTACTTCTCATTTTCTCATCTAATTAATGTTGGACACAACATCTGGAATTACGTATCCGGATGTTATGTCCAACAAAAATAACAAATTAATTACCAAGGTGTTTCGCCTGTTTCAGGGTTATGTTCTTCACTGATAAACTTTCCGGTCGGTCCTTCTGCTCCTATCATCGCATATTTCGCTATACGCATTCCGCCTTCCTCCACGGTGCCCGTCCCTCTGTGACCGTTAAAATCAGTCGCCACATATCCCGGACAAACTGCATTAATTCTGAAAGGCGAATCCCGAAGTTCATACGCCAGATTGATGGTGTACATATTCATCGCAGCTTTTGATGCAGTATACACAGCGGCTTTGTGGCTGTAATATTTCCAGCTTGGATCGCAGTGCAAAGTGAGTGAGCAACCGCTGGAAGAGACATTGACGATTCTTGGTTCATCTGACTTTTTAAGCATATCTATAAAAGCCTGCGTTACTCTTACAACGCCGTAAAGATTCGTATCCATTACATTATGAAAAGCGTCAGTCGGTGCTTCCAGAGCGGCTTGAGGAAATCCGCCATTGATCCCTGCATTATTAATAAGAACGTCCAATATCTCGATTTTATTTCCAATCTCAAGTCTTGCATTTTCTACAGATGCCCTATCGGTAACGTCAAGCTGAATGGCTTCTGCATTCTCAAATCCTGCTTCGTGAAGCTGTTGGACAGCCATTTTTCCGTTTTCGAGATTTCTGCTTCCTATGAAAACAAAATAACCGTTTTCCAAAAGCTGTTTAGCTGTTTCGAAGCCAATTCCTTTGTTAGCTCCTGTGATGAGTGCATTTTTCATTGTATTAAATATTTTGATTGTGATAGACTTCAGCGAATTCTTTGGCAAAATCGCTCAGTTTTGTTTCGCCGAGCTCAGGTTTATTTAAATAAAAATCTTCGTACAGACTTCCATTTCCCTGTGCCTGTTGCATTGCGACCATTCCATTGGCAATCCATTCATTGATTCCGGCAGACCGCATTTGATTTAATAATTCTTCTGATGAAATCACTTTCCAATGCAGATCGCTTTTTGCGATAGCTTTACTCAAAGCCTGTGCGATTTCATTCGGAGAAACCTCATCACTTGCAACATATTGTACCGTTTTCCCACTAAAGGACTTTTCCATTTCGGAAGCAATTGTTGACGCGATATCATAAGGAGACACCCATGGTTCTTTCTGATCGCCACCATAGCTTTGAATGATTGCTCCCTGGGATTTGATCCTCGGCAACCATCGGTAGATATTGCTGAAAAAACCGACCGGCCGCATAAACTTGACTGATACATTATCAGGAAGTGTACGAAGGATATTTTCAACCTGGTGATGAACCTGCAGACTTCCTGTTCCCTTATCCGAATGCGCACCAATACTGCTCAGATGAATAATTTTGGTAACGCCTGACTTTTGAACAGCTTGAACATAATTGTTCGCTATTTTTTTAAATTCATCTAAAAAGTTGATGTTTTGATCAAAAAGGCTTCCTATTCCTTCCCAGGCTTCCATCAGATAGACGGCATCAGCTCCTGTAAATGTTTCAGCTAAAAATTCTACATCCTGAATAGTTCCAATAGCAGGGATTGCTCCCAATTCCTTTATTTCTTGCATTCTTTCAGGCTTGCTGCTGATCACAGTAACGTGATGTCCTTTTGCAATTAATAATTTTGTAAGCGATTTCCCGATGTTCCCTAAAGAACCTGTAATTACGATTTTCATTGTACTTATTTTATGAGTACAAAATTGCGTCAAGCTGAATAAAATAAAATAACAGAATCGGGGGATTTGTAAACGAAAATGGGTATCAGGGTCATAAAAAATATATCCTTTAGACCGATCAAAGGTTTAAGCTTTTGAGAACGGCCGGTTGTTGAGAAATGAAACTTTAATAGATATGGCTTGTGGTATGAAAATACGCCGTAACATTCCTGCCAATTAAATTTACCAATGATCTATTCTGTTTCGTTGATGAATTTTGATAAACCTGCCTTAATATCTCTTAACTAATCCGAAATTAAAATATTCGGACAGATGCTCACCAGCAAATGCAAATGATCTGGCATTGCGAAGACAGCGAATAACTTCTGACCTCTGTTGGCAACAGTGCCGGTTATGAATTGTGTCACTCTTCCCGATGTTCTGTTGGAATCAAGTTTTGCCTTCCTTTCACTGCGAAAAATTATCTGAATATAAATTTGAGTGTACGTGTTTGCCATATTTGAGTTTTTAACAGGTCGCTCCTACGAAGTTGGTTTTAAATGATATTCTGTTTCTATTAACAGGTTGCCTCTGCGAGGCCTATTTTAAAACAGTTTCATTCTATAATTCATTTTAATTCCCGATTCTTTATGTAAAAACCACCTCCACCCACTTCACAAGTGGCTAAAGGTGTTTATCCAGTGGCTGCGAAGGTTCAGAATATTTCATTTTCATTGCCTCATAGAGGCAACCTGTTAATAGAATTTCAGGTCTACCGTTTGCAAAAAGCTCCGTGGGAGCGGCCTGTTAATCGCAGTTTTATTCTATCCATTCGAACAAATATTTGTCATCATATTTAATATCAAATTTTCTTAGAAAATCTAAATATTCTTCTTTGAATGTTTTCTTTTTATGGTGTTCCTCTTGATTCAAAATATATTTGACGACATTGTCAACTTGGCTTTTAGAATACGAAAATGCGCCATAACCTTCCTGCCAATTGAATTTACCAACAATCAATCTATTATCGTTTATAAATTTTGATGAACCTGCTTTTATATCTCTTACCAAATCTGAAGTCAGAATATTCGGGCTTATGCTCAAAAGAAGATGAACGTGATCCGGCATTACAAAAATGGCAAACAATTTCTGACCTCTGTTAGAGACTATGCCTGTAATGAATTTATGCAATTCTTCCCTATGCTGTTTTCGAATTAGGTTTTGTCTTCCTTTTACCGCAAAAACTATTTGAATGTAAATTTGGGTATAGGTGTTTGCCATATTTTGTGTTTTTAACAGGTCGCTCCTACGGAGCTGGTTTCAAAATAATATTTGTTTTCTATTATCAGGTTGCCTCTATGAGGCAAATACAATCCTTTTCTTATATGATAGTCTTAAATATTTTGTTATAATTTAATCGTGAAATAGTCCTTTTGCGGATGTAAAGTAACTGCTACAGAAAGGCAGCATAATGCTGTCGTAATCATTGGAATATCATTTGTGTGTATCACAAATATATCCAAAATAATGATGCGGCAACATACAAATTTTAATGCACGAAAAACTGTGAACTGGTAAGTCTTAAGCTTTAAGATCAATAAAATAAAGCAATAAAAAAAGCACAGAAAATGATTCTGTGCTTTGATTTTATATAAGGCTTTGCTGCTTTTACAACATTTTCAGCAGCTCTTCTGCCACTTTTTCGGAGGATGCAGGATTTTGCCCTGTGATCAGCCTGCCGTCTACAACTGCGTATGGACCCCAGTCCCCTATTTTGCTATAGTTTCCGCCGTTTTCTTTCAGCATATCTTCTACAAGAAACGGGACAATATCGGTCAGTTGCACCGCTTCCTCCTCGGTATTGGTAAAGCCGGTAACGTTTTTACCGTTGACCAGATATTCGCCATCCACTTTCACGTTTTTCAGAACGCCGGGTGCGTGGCATACGAAGGCCACAGGCTTTTCTGCTTTGTAAAAATCAACAATCAGTTTTTGAGAGGTTGCGTCCTCAGCCAGATCCCACAATGGGCCGTGGCCGCCGGGATAGAACACCGCGTCATAATCCTCCATTTTGATGTCGGATAATACGGTGGTATTGCTCAATTTCCCAAGCAATTCTTTATCTTCTGCCATTCTGCGTGTGGAGTCGGTCTGGGCATCTGGGTCTTCACTTTTAGGATCTATCGGCGGCTGGCCACCTTTGGGTGATGCCAGTGTGATCTCTGCGCCCTGATCTGCGAGTGCATAGTATGGTGCTGCGAGTTCTTCTGTCCAGAATCCTGTTTTTTTACCTGTGTCTCCTAAGTCTTCGTGGCTTGTAAGCACGAATAAGATTTTTTTGTTCATTTTGATAAATTTTAAATTTGATAAGACAAAATTGCACCAATCTCAAACGGAATCACAGGACATAGATCACAAAACGAATGTGACAGAGATCACGGTTTTCTGGTAATACGGCTCAGCGTCTCTCGCGAAATCCCGAGATACGCAGCAATAATGGTCTTCGGTACCCGCTGATTGAGTGTAGGATATTGTAAGGAAAACTGTTCAAACCGTTCCCGTGCGTCGGTAGTCAGCAGAGAAAGAATTCTTTTTTGAAGCGCCACATAGCCAAGACTGTTTTTTACCCGGAAAAAATGTTCCACTTTATGGTTCTCGGCACACAGCTTTTCCAGGTCCGATTTGGACAGGGCATACAGTTCCACATCCTCCAGACACTCGATACTGGTGACGGCCGGCACTGCCGTATAAAAAGCCTGAAAGTCCGACACCCACCAGTTTTCCATCGCAAACTGCATGATGTGCTCCTTGCCGTGCGCATCTATATAACTGGCCTTTAGAAGACCTTTGACAACAAAGTAAATCTCCGAAACCATTTCGCTGTCGTGGATCAGGTACTCGTGTTTCTTTAATTTTTTAAATTTAAAATAAGAACTGAAGCCCGCAAACTCTTGGTCTGACAGAGAGACAAGTTCTTCAAAATGTTTCCGTAGTTCGGTGCTCATAGACCATTTTTTTTTGACTGCTGCCAAAGATAAGCATTGTTTTAGGTAGACCGCCGTTCTACAGTTCCCTTTCCCAAACCTTGACCGCAGGAAGATTCTCTGTGACTTTGCATCAAAATAAATCATCGGAGAATGAAGCTATTACGTAAAACAAATACTGAGAAGGGTTCAAAGGTCTGAAAATTGCTGACAGACTCAGCTGAATTAAAATAGAAAACCAGTATTCATCGGCATCTTCCAATTGTGACCGTGAAACTGAAATTTCTTTAACCGATGAAAAAACCTTAATACAAATAAATTATGCAAATCTTCAGCAAAACGTTGACTACCGTCTGCGCTCCGGCCTTACTGGTGATCTCCTCACTTTCAATGCAGTCCTGCGCAGAGCCGGCAGACAAATTCTTCTCGACTGCCATTCTTAATACCAATACGATTACAGATTTTGCCACACCGGCGCTTGCAAAACACATTGAGGACGAGACGACAGAGTTTCCGGATGTACCTTCCAGCAAAAAGAAAGGCAATGAGGCGGTAACAATGGTACAGAACAACATCCTTTACATGGAAAAATCCCTCAACGACATCAAAGCGCTCAACGCCAATTCTGATGACAGAAAAGCCATTAAGGAAAAATCTATTGCTCTGTATGAATTTGTAATTCCTGTCTACAAAAACGAGTATACCAATTATGCCAAACTCTGCGACAGCAAGGCAGATCAGGCGCAGAAAGATGCTCTGGCCAATTCCATTGAACAGAAATATGCTGCGAAATTCGAAACGATGTACACCGATCTTATGAATGCCGGAAAAGCATTTGCCAAGGAAAATGACCTGAATGTGGACTGGAATTAATGCATACCTTAAATACAATTATACCCATGGAGTTTTACAGAGACAAAAAGAAATCAATGACTATGATCCTGATCTGTGCAGGACTTTTGCTAGTGATGACAGGTGTATTCCTGTACAGCATCGGTCTGTTTGATGATCGTGTAAGTGCGAAGCTGGCGGGCGTGTCCGGCTTATTCGCTGTCGTTTTAGCTATTATCATTGTCAATAAATTGCTGACTTTGCGGGATAAATCGGCTCTGGTCATTCTCAATCATGAAGGTCTCATTTCAAAAACCACAGCGGTAAGCAAAGCGGCGGGATTAATTCTTTGGAAAGACATTATTGCAGCAGATCTGGAAAAAGTGGGCGCCGATACTTTGGTAACGCTGACGGTAAGCAATGCTGAACATTATCTCCCATTAATCAAGAAAAAATTATCAGGAATGGTGACCAACGGACTGGTGACCGCGGAAGGAAACTTACCGGTAAGCCTCACCGCTTCGGAACTGAATATTGGTGCGCAGGAACTTTTTTCAGCAGTGAACAGCTTCTTGGAAAGCAAGCAGTAAAAGCTGGTTTTCTTTATTGCGATTACCGGTAATTATCATTAATAAAATTAATTTATTACAGAAAAATTTCGGCAATGCGGGCAGTGTGGAATATGGATTGCTTTCCAATCAACATCAAATCAATTATTAACACCAAATTATAGTT
Source organism: Bacteroidota bacterium (assembly GCA_037033105.1). Taxonomy (GTDB): domain Bacteria; phylum Bacteroidota; class Bacteroidia; order Flavobacteriales; family Weeksellaceae; genus Epilithonimonas. The sequence continues at coordinate 119,386 of JAZBLF010000005.1, read as the reverse complement.
ATTATGGACGAGCAAATTACAAGACGAGAAGCACTTGACAAGTTGGTAAATATCATTACACCTGATGAGTCGAATGACAATCAGGAAATCACTCAGGAAGACACTATTAAAAACCAGGACCCATCGTTTTTGGAAGATCCTACTTCCAAACATCCTAAACCGCCCTTCAACAAACAGTTTCAGCCTTTTCCAGGTTTGGCTGCCAAAATGGATCCGGTTCCTGATCACGGGGAAGAAAGTTACGTAGGCAATGGACGGCTCACAGGTAGAAAAGCACTGGTAACCGGCGGAGACTCGGGGATTGGACGTGCAGCGGTAATTGCATTTGCAAGAGAAGGCGCGGATGTCGCCATCAATTATCTTCCTGAAGAAGAATCGGATGCGCGGGAAGTGATAAAACTTATTGAAAAAGCGGGTCGAAAAGCAGTAGCGATTCCGGGAGATATCCGGGATGAGGCATTCTGCAAGCATTTGGTATCCGAAGCAGTCAGTCAATTGGGAGGCCTGGATATCCTGGTCAACAATGCGGGACATCAGAAAAGCAATCAATCGATTCTGGATATCAGTACCGAGGATTTCGACAGAACGATTAAGACCAATCAGTATGCACCTTTTTGGATCATAAAAGCAGCGCTTCCGCACCTAAAGCCGGGTTCCAGCATCATTGGACTTTCGTCTGTTCAGGCTTATGATCCTTCTGCCGATCTTTATGATTATGCGCAAACTAAGGCAGCGACGACAAGTTATGTTAAATCATTAGCTAAACAATTGGGACCAAAGGGAATCAGAGTCAACGGTGTTGCGCCGGGACCCGTGTGGACAGCATTGGAAGTAAGTGGCGGACAGACTCAGGAAAAACTCGTGGAATTTGGTGGCGACACACCATTGGGAAGACCGGGACAGCCTGCAGAGCTAGCTTCTATATTTGTGCAGTTTGCAGACAACACAGGAAGTTTTGCAACAGGACAAATCTACGGTTCAGCTGGTGGCAGCGGGCAACCGTAAGATAATTATGTTGATCATATATATTAAAAAGACCGTAATTTTTGTTACGGTCTTTTGTTTATGTCTTTTACCGAGCTTTAGCCCATTATTATGAATAGAAATACGGCTAAAGATATAAAAGCTGTGCTTGTGAAAATGATTGACAAAAGTATTAGAATATCTTGATTTTCGGCTTCGAGAAGCGTTAATTTCCTTATAATTAAATATAAACTGTAAGAAAATCCAATCGCTATAACATCTATAAGAATAGCATAAACAATTTTTGCACCGATTATCTTGGTGTAATTTTTTTGTAAAGGACCATTTGATAATATGATAAAATTGATGCTGGCAAAAATGAAGATACAGATCAAAACCACTATAGCAAAATATAATGATGTGATCAAGTTCTTCAGCACAATTTTAAATTAAATCACACTCAGAAAAGCCATCGTATCCACATCATCCGCATAAGTATCCAAAGAAGGATTCTGCGTTTCTCCAAATCCTATTGAGTCCAATCCCAACTCCGGCTTTGCAACAATGGCCTGGATTTCATTTCTGTTATTTTCCACAAACTGTTTGGCCTCCACCAATGTTTCATAACGTGAAAAATTAACCACTGATAAAGGGCTGAACAACTTTTCATCTTCTCTCAGCATCACAAAATTATTATCCCAGAAAAGATCCTGGTTTAAAAGATAAACAGCGCGGTTGTAATCGTAATTGTTAGCATATTTGTTATGATTGATGACCTCCTGATATTTTACAAAATTCTCAAACAATCCGTCCACTTTCATATCTTTAGGCAGTAGAAGTTTGGTCACATTTCTGCATCCCAAACCGAAATAGCGGAAGATATCGTCTGCCAGCAGTCGGAGTTCTTCGGAGGTCTCGTCACCTTTCAAAACAGCGATTGATGTTCTGTTTTTTCTAATGATACTAAGATGATTTTTGAAATAATATTCCAGATATCTCGCTGTATTATTGCTTCCTGTAGCAATTACGGCGTCAAAATTTTCCAGTCTTTCGACTATTTCATATTCAATTTCATGATTAGAAAATTCTTTCCACAATTCCAGTAAAAACGGCAGCATCAGTTTATCTTTAGAAGAAAGCTTAATGACAGGAATGTGATTGCTCAGAACCACAGAAATAATATCGTGAAAGCCGACAATCGGAATATTGCCCGCAAGGATAAGTCCTACCCTTTTCGGCGTTTCCGCCAGTCGATATTTTGACAGCCAGTTTTCAATATTAGCTTTGGTGAAAAGGCCTGCCCACTGTTTCAGATTATAAGTTTGATTTTCTATGGTGAACCAAGGATTTTCAATCTCGGAACGCTTCATCAGATATGCCATCCGTTCTTCTATTTCACTATAGGAATCCTCATTTTTTGATATGAAATCATTAATAAAATTCCCTAACATTTCGAGTCCCAAAATTTTGTTTTCGTTCAGCATAGCTGGCTTTTTTTTTGTAATTTTGTGCAAAATTAAAAATAAAATAGCAATGGCTATCAAGATAACTGATGAATGTATAAATTGTGGCGCCTGTGAACCGGAATGTCCGAACACCGCCATCTATGAAGGAGCAGTAGACTGGAAAGCGTCCGAAGGAACAGACCTGAAAGGAATGGTAGTTCTCTCATCCGGACTTTCTGTAAACGCAGATGCTGCACAGCAACCTGTTGCAGACGATTATTACTTTATTGTAACCGATAAGTGTACTGAGTGCAAAGGTTTCCACGAGGAGCCGCAGTGTGCTGCCGTATGCCCTGTCGACTGCTGTGTTCCGGATGAGGACCACGTGGAGTCTGAAGAGCAGCTACTGGCGAAAAAAGCCTTCCTTCACAACGAATAGTCATTTCCAATAGCATTTAGCCAATGGCTTTTTGACCGTAGGATTATTTGAAAATCTAATTTCTAAACTCTAACATCTAATTTCTAATCACATCATGAAAAAACATAATTTCAGCGCAGGTCCAAGTATTTTACCTCAGGAAGTTTTCCAGAAATCCTCAGAAGCCATTCTTGATTTTAACGGTTCAGGATTGTCACTTTTGGAGATCTCTCACCGAAGCAAAGACTTTGTAGCCGTGATGGACGAGGCACGTGCTATCGTAAAAAGGCTGATGAAATTAGGCGATGATTATGAGGTTTTGTACCTGCAGGGCGGCGCAAGCCTTCAGTTTCTGATGGTTCCGTACAATCTGCTTTCTGTAGAAGGGAAGGCAGCTTATACGAATACCGGAACCTGGGCGGCCGGCGCAATCAAAGAAGCCAAAATGATAGGAAATGTAGATGTTGTAGCGACTTCAAAAGAAGCCAACTACTCCTACATCCCAAAAGAATTTAAAGTAGGTGCGGAATATGATTATTTCCATTGCACCTCCAACAATACGATTTTCGGAACGCAGATGAAGGAGTTTCCGAAAGTAGACACCCTGCTTGTTTGCGATATGTCTTCGGATATTTTCAGCAGAGAACTGGATTTTTCTCAGTTTGATCTCATCTACGCCGGAGCTCAGAAGAATATGGGTCCCGCAGGCGCCACTTTGGTTGTCGTTAAAAAATCAATTCTTGGAAAAACCGGAAGAACTATTCCTACGTACTTAGATTACGCAGTTCATATTGATAAAGAATCGATGTCCAATACCCCACCTGTTTTTGCGGTTTACGCATCATATCTTACACTGAAATTTCTGGAAGAAAATGGCGGAATAGCAGCGGCTGAAGCCAGAAACAATGCGAAGGCAAAATTGCTTTATGATGAGATAGACAGCAACCCAAACTTCCAGGGTGTGGCTGCATTGGAAGACAGATCTTTTATGAATGTCACTTTTACGCTGACAGATGAATCCAAGGAGCAAGCTTTTGATGCGGCCTGGAAAGCTGCCGGAATCAGTGGTCTTGCCGGTCACAGAAGTGTTGGCGGTTACAGAGCAAGTATCTACAATGCGATGCCGATTGAAAGTGTACAGGTTTTGGTGGATGTGATGCGAAATCTTTAAAAACATTACATCTCAGAAATACCTCAAACAGAAATATATAAAACGTCTTCAAGCAGTTGAGGACGTTTTTTTGTTAAATGAATGTTAATTTGTGAAAATATCGTATCTTAGCACACCTTGAAATTTAATTCAAATATTTCAGGGAAACTCAATTATAAAAGCATTTTTGAATTAAACATGATTGTATTAGCCAATGATGGGATTTCCGAATCGGGAATTCAACTTTTAAAAAACGCAGATATTACGGTTTTGGACAGCCGCGTATCGCCGGAGCATCTCAGCAGATTCATCAACGAGAACAACGTGGATGTCCTTTTGGTACGAAGTGCTACGCAGGTAAGACAAAGCCTGATGGATGAATGTCCGAATCTCAAGATTGTAGGCCGCGGCGGCATTGGGATGGATAACATTGATGTGGAATACGCTATAGATAAAGGTATTTACATTATCAATACACCAACTGCATCCTGCAAATCTGTGGCTGAATTGGTTTTCGCCCATTTCTTTTCATTGGCCAGATATCTCCACGAAAGCAACAGACTGATGCCTTTAGAAGGTGAAACCCAGTTTAATGCACTTAAAAAATCCTTCAACAATGCTTCTGAACTTTCCGGTAAGACACTTGGCGTCATTGGAATGGGAAACATAGGAATCGAAGTCATCAGAATTGGTATTTCCCTGGGAATGAAAATATTAGCCTACAACAGAACGCCTAAAACCAGCAATATTGAAATCACTTTCTTCGACGGACAATCTGTCAGCTTCGAGATTAAATCTGGAACTTTAGAAGAAGTTTTAGAAAATGCAGATTTTATAAGCCTCAATACAGGCAAAACAGAAGAATATATTATTGATACCAATGAGTTTGCATTGATGAAGGATGGCGTTTTTATCGTAAACGCTGCAAGAGGCGGCGTGATGAATGAGGTAGCTATGATACATGCTATAGAAGATGGTAAATTGGGCGGCGCAGCGCTGGACGTTTTCGAAAAAGAACCAAATCCCGAAGTAGAAATACTGATGAACCCCGGAATGTCGCTTTCTCCGCATATTGGGGGAAATACTGTGGATGCGCAAAACAGAATTGGGGAAGAATTAGCAATACAAATAATCAAACTGAAAGACCAAATATAAATGCCAGTATTTAAACCATTTAAAGGAATCAGACCGAACCACGATTTTGTGGATATTTTCCCGACCTATTCTCTGGATAACTTTACTCAGGAAGAAATCAACAAAAAATCGCAGCAGGACAATTCATACATTCAGATGATAAAGCCTGCTGTCGTTAGCAAATCTAAAGATGTAGACAGAAATCTGAGAAAGATACGGTCGAACTACGAGGAATTGCTGGAAGAGAAAAAACTGACGCAGGACGATGCCGCTTATTATTTATATGAGCAGACATTGCCTGATAAAAGTACTTTCCGAGGTCTGATGGGACTTGTAAGTGTGGATGATTTCTGGGACGGCAAGATTAAAAAACACGAATCTACGATCACAGAACGCAGGATGAAAATGGCGCATTATCTCGAAAAAGTCAATGTACAGGCGGAACCGGTTCTTCTGACCTATCATTCCAACTCCAAGGTAGAACTTCTGATGACGCACGAACAGAAAAATGTGCCGATCATCAATTATAAAGATGACCGCGGCATCAAGCATAAAATCTGGCGTATTGACAACAGGCTGAAGCTTCAGCAATTCAAGGAAGTTCTGGATCCTATTGACTCTTTCTACATTGCAGACGGCCATCACAGAATTGGTTCCGTCGCAGAATATGCAAAAAAACAACGCGACAAATACAAAAGATCTCACGGGACAGAGCATTACAATTTTGTTTTCAGCTTCATCGTTTCCAACCAATCTATTAAAATCAACGATTACAACCGTGTTCTGACTGATCTCAACGGTCTTTCTGATGATGAAATACTTGAAAAATTAAAAGAAGATTTCCAGATTCACGATAAAGGCACAGAACCATATTTTCCTTCTCAGAAGTTCCACATCAGTATGTATCTTGGTGGCAGATTTTACAGTCTACATGTCAAACATAACATCCGTGATGAGCAGAAAAATGAGAATGATCTGGATCATCATCTTGTAGACAAATATATTTTCGAAAAGATATTCGGTATAGAAAACGCAAAACATACAGACAAAATCACTTATCTGAAAGGCACTTCTGATACCAAAGGAATTGTTGACATCAAAGAAAAAGTAGATTCCGGTGAGTATAAAGTCGGTTTTGGAATCTACCCGATCAGCTTCAATGACCTTTTGAAAATCTCTGATAAAGAAATCAAAATGCCACCAAAATGTACACTGATAGAACCGAAATTGATCACCGCACTAATTATGTATGATATGAAATAATAAAATGACCAACTTCCAAAAAGACGCCAATCTAAACTGGCGTCTTTTTTATTTATACTAAATCAAATCAGCAACGTAAAGACTGTGCTGATAGATAGTTAGGACGACGTCAGCACATCCTGCTGATCATAAATAAATAAAATTAGGATCGATTTTATTCTTATCTTTACCAAATTAACATAAGTATATTTTTCTTCAATATTATTAAAGAAAATTATTAAATAAGTAAGACTAGATGTATCCTAAGGAATATATTAATTGCGATCAGGAACCAATCCATGTATGTGGAGAAGTTCAGAAATATGGATACCTGATCGGTACAAGAGGCTCTAAAATTAACTTTTACAGCGAAAATATTTTAGAGTTTTTTTCCCTTTCTTCAGATGCTGTTATTGGGAAAGATATTGCGATATTGTTTAAAGATCTTGATCTCGATATCAACTGGGATAATGTCTCAGACAATCACGAACTTGCTATTCAGCATATCAGTTTCAAAAAAGAAGAATATACGCTATCTATTCACGCAAATAACGGATTTACTTTTTACGAAATAGAGAAAGTGCTTCCCAATCACAAGATGAATCAGGAATATACGGCGATCCAGAATATTCTGAAGCTCTCCAATGATGAAAATATTTGGAAAATCCTCCTGACAGAAGTTCAGAAAATAATCGGTTTTGACCGCGCCATGATCTATCAGTTCCTCTACGATGGCAGCGGAGAAGTGATTGAAGAATCTGTAAGACCCGGTCTGGATAGCTATCTTCATCTTCATTATCCGGAATCTGATATTCCGGCGCAGGCCAGAGCACTTTACCTGAAAAATACAGTTAGAATTACGCCTCACGTTTCCGGCGAGACCTTCCCTATCTTGGGCGTTCAGAAGGAAAATGTGGATCTTACTTACAGTACAACAAGATCATCATCACCTGTTCACCGCCAATATCTTAAAAATGCGGGTGTAGAATCCAGCTTCAGTGCCTCTATTATTATCAATGGTGAACTTTGGGGAATGGTTGCCTGCCAAAATGCGGAGCCAAAACACCTTGACCTTCAGTCAAGACTTCTGGTAGAAACGCTTACAAGAACTTCTGCTAACGCATTTGCATCGTACAGATCTCTGCAGACTTTAGAAGATTATCAGAAAATTAACCTTAACAATATAGAACTCCGTCAAAATCTACTCAGTGGAGAAGATTTTGGGAAATCTCTGGAAAATAACATTATCGATATTATGGACGCCTGTACCGCAGACGGCATGATCATTAAAATCAATAATGAAATCCGCACGGCCGGCAGTGTTCCCGGGCCTGCTGACATAGAAAAGATCATCCAGTGGAGCAAGGATAACAACCAGCATTTTGAAGAGAATATCTTCATCTCCAACACTTTTTGCAGAACAATCAGCAAAGACAATGTAGAACTGGAAGACCCCGAGAAAAGCTGTGGCATCATCATCAGTGTACTGGGAAGCAATACGTCGGATATGCTGATCTGGATGAGAAAAGAACAGGGCCAGAAGATCACCTGGGCAGGCAATCCTGAAAAAGAAACGATATCTGAGATAAAAGACGGCGTAGAAATTATCAAATTCTCTCCAAGGAAATCTTTTGAAGTATGGCGGGAATTTGTAAAGGATACCTCTCTGCCTTGGCAAATTAAGGAAATTGAGTCGGCAAAGTGGATTACGTCTGTCATTCTGAAGGCTTCTCATACCAAATCATCCCAGATTTCGGATCTGAATGAGCAGCTGAAAGAACTTAACGAAGAGCTGGACTCGTTTTCCTACACCATCTCTCATGATCTCAATACACCGTTGACGGTCATAAAGCTGAACGCACAGCTGATGAAAAGACTGGCTCCGCCCGACGAGAATTCTCAGAAATTCCTGGATACCATCATTACTCAGGTAGATGCTATGAGCGATATGATCAAGAATGTGCTGGAACTCAGTAAAATAAAAAAATCTGAGATCGAGCTTAAACGAATTGCTGTAGATTCTCTGATCAACAAGCTGGCAGAGGATTCTAAAATCAGTTTTGACTCTCCTGACACTCAGATTATTATCGAAAATACACCTGAAGTTTTGGGAGATCCGACAATGGTCTATCAGGTTTTCGGAAATGTGATTGGAAATGCGATCAAATACTCTTCAAAATCTTCCCAACCGATGGTGAGAATTATTGGAGAAGTATATGAAAATGAAGTGATGTACAAGATTTCTGATAACGGTATCGGCATAGATGCAGAGGATGCAGGGAAAATGTTCAAAATATTCAGCAGGATGAGCAATGCAAAAGCATTCTATGGAAATGGCGTTGGCCTCAGCATCGTGCAGCATCTGATGGAAAAGATGGGCGGACAGATTACTTATGAGAGCCAGAGCGGAATAGGAACTACATTTATTTTAAAATTTCAGAAACCTGACTATGATTTCAGCATATCTTAAAGAAAAAACAAAAAACCAACACGACGAAACTGAAGAAAATCTGCAGTCGCAGAAAATATTTGACAAATCTTACACGATTGAGGATTATAAAAAACTTCTGATACACAATTATAAACTGATCAGCAGATATGAGCCTCAAATATCGGAAAAGCTGAAAAATCATCCGGATCTCAATCTTCATTTAAGAAAAAAGATAGATGCTTTAAAAACCGATTTGCAAAATCTGAATATCTCCACCGAAACAGATCAGCTAACGCAAAATCTTGATAATGAAGCTGAGGCATTTGGCGCATTATATGTGATGGAAGGCTCTACACTTGGCGGCAATGTGATTGCAAAACAGCTAAAAAAGAATCCGAATTTTGAAGATGTAGAGTTCAATTACTTTGGAATGTACGCGGAAAACACGGGTGCTTTCTGGAATGAATTTAAAACTGTCTTGGACAGGGAAATAGCAGAAGATCATTACGAAGACTGCGTGAATGGCGCAAAGAAAGCTTATCAATTACTATCGTAATTCGTAAAATAAAAAAGGAGTGAAAAATTAATTTCACTCCTTTTTTTATGATAAAATAATCTATTCAGATTACTTTTGGATACTTACCAATTCTACATCAAAGATCAGCCAAGAGTTAGGTGGAATCACGCCTCCAGCGCCTCTCTCACCGTAGCCTAACGCTGGTGGAATAAGCAATGTAGCAGTCTCGCCCTCCTTAAGAAGAAGGATACCTTCGTCCCAGCCTTTGATCACCTGTCCTACTCCGATCGGAATGTCGATTGGTGCATTTCTTTTGAAAGAGTTATCAAACTCTTCACCGTTGATCAGTCTTCCTGCATAATGCACGGCAACAGTTTGTCCGGCAGCAGGTACAGCACCGGTAGTCGTTTTGGTGATTTTGTAGTACAATCCGGATTCAGTAGACTGCATCCCGGCTTTCATATCATTGACTAACTTTTCCTGAGTTGCGATAAACTCGGCCAGTTTTTTAGCTTTTTCTTCCTCAGCTTTCGCTAGATAAGCTTTGTTGTTAGCCTCAATTTTCGCTTTGCCTTCGGAAAATATTTTTGCAGCATCGTAATGTTTGTAGGCATCACCTTTACCAAAAACTGCTACTTTTGTCAACACGATGTCTGTTTTAGGTTTGTCCTGAGGTCCTTTTTCAACGTTTGCAATAGCATCAATTGTTGCTTCTCCACCAACTACTTTTCCAAAAATAGTGTGTTTGCCGTCTAGCCAAGGTGTTGCAATTTCTGTAATGAAAAACTGAGAACCATTGGTATTAGGACCGGAATTTGCCATAGACAAAATTCCTTTTCCCGTGTGCTGCAGGTCATTTTTCTCATCACTGAATTTGTATCCAGGATCTCCCATTCCGGTACCCTGTGGATCTCCGCCCTGAATCATAAAATCTTTGATCACTCTGTGGAAGATGGTTCCGTCATAGAATGGTTCACCTTTTTTCTTGGCTTTGTTCTCAATCTTACCTTCTGCAAGACCTACAAAGTTGGCCACTGTAACCGGTGATTTCTCATCCTCGAATTTTACTAAAATCTCTCCTTTGCTTGTTACAAAATTCGCATAAAGTCCGTCTGGCAGACCTTTATAAACTTCTTTGTCTATTTCCAATGTTTTACAATTTAATAATGTTAATAATGTTATAGAAAGTGCTATAATTTTTTTCATTGCTTATAATAATAGTTTTTTATAATACTTTTACCTTGATGATGAGTGGCATATCATTGCTGATTCTTTTACCGTCGCCATAAGTGCCATAAGCCAAAACGGATGGTACCAGGATTTCTGCCTCCTCTCCTTTTTTCAAATACCGGATCACATCTTCTACGGCATCCATCTCCTTAAAATGGCCGAAGACCACGTCTCTGTTACCTATTGGGCTTTGGTATAACTTAGTTCTGTCAAAATCATAAAGATCGTACTGATAAGACACTTTCTCACCGTTATTTTTACGGGGCAGATCGGCCAGGTTTTCAATATTCACCCAATAGTTCATTCCCATCGGATAATATTTGGCGTCCTGAGTTTTGATCCAGTCCTGTATCTGAGACCGTTCCATTGTATTAAGATCTTTAGTCCGGTTTTTAGACACCTCCATTTCATTTTCTGAGATGACAGCGCCACCTGAATTGGCAGGGACAGGATTTTGCTTCGCACAAGATGCGAGTAAAGCTAAAGATGAAAGGTAAAACAGTTTTCTCATGACAGCAGTTTTTTCAAAGTCAAATCAAATTGATCTTAAAAACTCCTGCAAAATTAAGAATTTTCACAGACTTAACGGGTATCAAAACAAAAACCAGAAGATAATTTCCGGTTTTTGCATTTTCAATTTACTTTTTATTTAATTCTATACGCTGTATACATTCTCTTCTACCAGATATCTCCACCCAAAAGGATCTTCAGCATTATTGGTCTGAATATTTACCAGGTCATTTTTCAGCTGTTCTGCAAAGCTCTCTTCAGGAGAAAGCTTTGGCAATGCAAGATGCTCACCCTGATAGCCCAGACCTTCAAAGATACTGGTAACAACTGCAGTCCCAACACCCCAGACTTCTTTAAGAGTTCCATTTCTCTGTGCTTCTACGACATCAGAAACTTTCACATCTCCGATAACAAGGTTTATTCCCCTTTTTTCCGCCAGTTTGATGAAGCTGTCTCTCGTAATACCGTCAAGGATTTTGTCAGACGTTTTAGGTGTATAGATGGTATCATTAATTCTGACAAAAACATTCATCGTCCCGCTTTCTTCAAAATACTCGTGGGAGCAGTCGTCTGTCCATATTACCTGGTCGTAGCCTTCTTCTATCGCCAGCTGAGTTGGATAGAATGATGCAGCGTAGTTCCCTGCCGCCTTAGCAGCGCCTACGCCTCCACTTGCAGCTCTGGAATAATGATCAGCAATTTTAACAGACACCGGAGCTGTATAATAGCTCTTTGCCGGCGTAGCAACAATTGCGAACATATATTTTTCTGAGATTCTTGCTTTCAAAGCTTCTTCTGTAGCGAATAGCAGCGGTCTCAAATATAAAGACATTCCTTCTCCTTGCGGGATCCAGTCTCTGTCTATATCTACCAATGCCTTCAGACCTCCGATGAATATCTCTTCGGAAATCTCAGGAATCGCCAATCTTTTTGCGGATTTGTTAATGCGTTCAAAGTTCTTTTCCGGACGAAAAAGGAACACCTGACCATCATTATCCTTATATGCCTTCATTCCTTCAAAACAAGCTTGTCCATAATTGACCCCCATCATAGCAGGGGTAAAACCGATCGGACCATAAGGAACAAGCTGAAGCTCCCCCCATTTTCCGTTCTCGTATTCGCAAATTATCATATGATCTACAAAAGTGTTCCCAAAAGAGAAATTTTGTGGATCAAATGTAGAAATTCTTGGGTTTGAAGATTTTTGAATTATCATTTTTTAAATTTTAATTGACGTATTACAAATATATAATAAATATTTAATAATCAAAATTTATGTTAAATTTGTATAAAAATAATTTGAAAAGAGAATTAATAACAACAGGTGACGGAAGTAAGACTTTACTAATCAATGGATTAGAAGAGACTTACCACTCTAAACATGGCGCTTTACAGGAAGCAGTCCATGTATTTATTGATAATGGACTTAATTTAATTAATAGTTGTGATATTAATATTTTAGAACTCGGTTTTGGTACAGGTCTTAACGTTTTAGTAACAATTAATGCATATTTGAAAATTGATGAAGAATCAAAAATCAACTATTTCAGTGTAGAGAAATATCCGGTTTTATTGAAAGAGGCTGCAGAATTATCTTATTCTGAGTTATTTTCCAATCATAATGTTAAAGATTTGTCTCTGAAAATCCACGACTTAGAATGGGACGTGGCCAACGAATTGACTCCCGGCTTTTCACTCACAAAAATTGAAAAAGACTTTTTTGATTTAAAATCAACTGTACTGCCACCTATTGATCTGGTTTACTTTGACTGTTTCGGAGCGCGTGTACAGCCGGATCTGTGGGAAATGGAACTCTTGGAAATAGTTGCTGATAAAATGAATTCTGGTGCTCTACTCACTACTTATTCCTCAAAAGGCAGCGTAAGAAGAAATCTGATCGAGCTTGGCTTTGAAGTTGAAAAAAAACAGGGACCTCCGGGAAAAAGGGAAATGATGATTGCCTGGAAAAAATAATTTTGCCTAAATTAGACTTTCCAAATTACAGTTATGATAGATAAGATCAACATCCGCGTCTATGCGCTTTGTATCAAAGACCAAAAAATTCTAGCCCTTCACGAGGAATATGCCGGAGATTTCCTGATCAAACTGCCCGGCGGCGGCTTGGAGTTCGGAGAAAGCACGATTGAATGCCTGAAGCGGGAGTTTATGGAGGAGCTGAACCTCGAAATCAAAGTTACCGAGCATTTTTATACACAGGATGATTTTTTAGTTTCCAGATTTCGTGACAACGAGCAGTTGATCACGATCTATTATCTTGCTGAAATCCTCAATGAAGAAGATCAATTAATTTTAGATCCGTGTATAGAAAAAACTGAATGGTTCCCGCTGAATGGCAAAAATCCCTTTGAACTGCCGATTGATCAACGTGTATTCGAGTTGGCAAAAAGTAAATTTTTATAAAAAATCTAAATATTCCAGAGTAAATCCTCGTATTGCTTTAATATAATATCTTTTGAAAAACGTGACTTGATAGAGGCTTTGATGTTGTCTTTATCTTTGGTTTTGTGGAGAATCTCTTTTACCTTTTCTGCAAAACTGTCATAATTTTCAATGTTTGCTATTTCGCCGTTAATATTGTCAATAATAATTTCATCAATTCCGCCGGGACAGTTGTTGGACAGAGAATAAATCCCGCAAGCGCCGGCTTCCAAAAGCACGTTGGGAAAACCTTCATACCTAGAAGAAAGTATAAAAAGATCTGCAAATTTGAGGTACTGATAAGGATTGTTTTTTTTACCGTGAAAAATCACGTGATCCAATCCTAGCATTTCTTTCATTTCCAGCAGCATTTCTTTATCTCTGCCGTCGCCCAGAATATGCAGGAGAATATTCTGATTTTTCAGCCTTGAAAAAACCTTTAGGAGATTATCAAAACCTTTCCGGGCTGAGAGATTCCCAATAGCTACCACGTGCTTATACTGGTGCGAAAATTCTGCCGGCCTCTCAGATTCCTTCAATTTTTGCTCTATGAATGCAGTGTCTACAGGGTTATTAATTTTGATCAATTTTTCCTTTCTGATTCCAAAATTGCTGATAAGATCTGTCTTCATATCATTACTTTGTGCAATGATTCTTTCGTAATTATTATAAAACTTATAAAAAAAACGGATTTCTTTTCTCGTCACGTGCTGAGAAACCACATTCGTCTCTCTTGCTATGAATTTTGTTTTCGGAAAAAGCCTGATGAAAAGTGACAGATATGCATTCACTTCACCAAAACCTGAGAAAACGATATCGGGTTTGCGGCGTTTAATTTCCAGTAAAATAGGTTTCAGAGAATTTCTGATTCTGGGAGTCTCGATATCAATTATTTCGATATCAGGTTTCAAAAGGTCAAGATATGCACCTTCTTTCCTCAATAAAAGGATAGCCGGCGAAAATCTTTCTCTTGGTAGATGATTCGCAATTGTGGTGACGATACGTTCTGCACCGCCAGTTTCCAAATCTGGCAATATTAAAATAATGGATTTTTTCATCACTCAAAATTACAAAACGAAACGCTACATTATACTATAAAAAATTCCGAAAATCAATTTCGGAATTTATATTTAATTAGCAATATCACTTATAAACTTGATCCTGAGGATTCTAACTTCTTCATCCGTCAAGTCATCACCATATTCTGCTAGAAGCGTTTTCATGCTGTCACTTTCAGAATTTTTCATAAAATCCATAAACTCCTCTACAATATCCTCATCAAAGTTTTCATTGACGTAGTAGTCGATATTCAGTTTCGTACCTTGGTAAATGATACTCTCCATCTCAGACAGGAGATCTGTCATCGATATATTTTTTGCTTTCGCAATATCTTCCAGATCTATCTTTTTATCCGTATTCTGGATGATGAAAACCTTATGACTGGATTTATTTGCTACCTGTTTGATAACCGTATCCTGAGTTCTTTCGATCTCATTCTCTTCAACGTATTTTTTGATAAATTCCGCAAAGTCTTTACCATATTTCTTTGCCTTTCCTTCGCCTACACCATAGATCTTCGCAATTTCTTCTACCGAAACAGGATATTGCACAGTCATATCTTCCAGACTTGGATCCATAAAAACGGTGTAAGGAGGAATACCGTATTTTTTAGCTACTGTTTTCCTCAGTTCTTTAAGCTGGCCAAATAAAACCTGATCCAAACCGCCGCCAGCCTGAATCTGAACTTGCTCATTATCAGCTTTGGTCTTAGACTGTGCGAGATCATATTCTCTGTCTTCTGCGATGTGGAAAATGTTTTTTGATTTCCCGCTGATGACCTCCTGCCCTTTTTCCGAAACTTTCAGAACGCCATAAGTTTCAATATCTTTTTTCAAATAATCCTGAACTGTAGCCTGTCTGATAATTGATTTCCAATAATTGTCGCTTTCAGATTTGCCGAAGCCGAAATATTCTGTCTGCTCCAGTTTATAGGATTTTGTAACGGCAGATTCTTTCCCCGTAATCAGCGAAATCAGATCTTTTGTTTTAAACTTTTCGCCTAGAATTTTTATCATTTCCAGGACTTTTTTAAGGTCTTTAGTAGCATCTTTCAACGTCGGCGGATTCTGAGAATTGTCGCACATTTTGGCGCCGTCACCTGTCACAGGATCAAATAACTCACCGAAATAATAAAGCAAATACTGCCTTCTGCTCATTGATGTTTCCGCATATCCAACTACTTCATTCAGCAGCTGAAGACCAATTTCTCTTTCAGAAACAGGCTTTTGAGCCAGGAATTTTTCTAATTTTTCAATGTCTTTCGGATCATAGAATGCTAGGCAATAACCTTCGCCGCCGTCTCTTCCGGCACGTCCGGTTTCCTGATAATAACTTTCCAGCGATTTAGGAATATCATAATGGATGACAAAACGGACGTCTGGCTTGTCGATTCCCATCCCGAATGCGATGGTTGCGACAATCACGTCGGCTTCTTCCATAAGAAATTTATCCTGATGAAGAACCCTGGTTTTTTGATCGAGACCAGCGTGGTAAGGCAAAGCGTTGATGCCGTTCACCTGCAAAAGTTGCGAGAACTCCTCTACTTTTCTTCTGCTGAGACAGTACACAATTCCTGATTTCCCTTTATGCTGATTGATAAACCTTACAATTTCCTTATCTACATTCACTTTGGGACGGATCTCGTAAAAAAGATTGGCTCTGTTAAAGCTTTCCTTATAAACGAGTGCATTGTTCATTCCCAGAGTTTTCTGAATATCATCCTGAACTTTAGGTGTTGCTGTTGCGGTAAGTGCGATCACTGCAACATCTGCAATTTTATCAATAATACCTTTCAGATTTCTGTATTCCGGGCGGAAATCGTGTCCCCATTCCGAGATACAGTGCGCTTCATCGATGGCTACAAATGATATTTTGACATTCTTTAGAAAGTCAACATATTCTTCTTTTATTAATGATTCAGGCGCTACGTAAAGTAATTTGGTTTTACCGGCAGTGATGTCATCCATCACCTGCTTGGTCTGAGTTTTATTGAGAGATGAATTGAGAACGTGAGCCACGCCTTCGTCGGAAGACAAACCGTTGACCGCGTCTACCTGATTTTTCATCAAAGCAATCAGCGGAGAAACTACGATGGCCGTCCCTTCTGAGATCAGCGCAGGCAGTTGATAGCAAAGTGATTTTCCGCCGCCGGTAGGCATTAGAACGAATACATCCTTACCGTCTAAAAGTTCGGTTATAATCTGTTCCTGCTGGCCTTTAAATTTAGAAAATCCAAAATATTTTTTGAGTTCGGCAGATAAGTTGATGTCTTTTGTGTCCATCCTTTGATATAGTTTGCTAAATTTGCATATTGTTGAAGCTTATACAAATTATTTAAATAGATTTCTTAGATTTTTTAGATAAAAAAATGAAGCCTAAAACTTCATTTCGTGATTTCAAATTATTGAAGTGAAGATACAAAATAAATATTATTAAAAAAAAATAATTAAACATTTTAAAATTTTGAATCCAAAAGAAATTCTGTTTAATGCGCATCAGGCGCTCGATATCGAAATAGATGAACTTAAGAATCTCCGAAACCGTCTGAATGACAGCTTTATAAAAAGTGTTTTAACCATCAATGAAGTTCAGGGAAAACTGATTGTCGTCGGGATTGGAAAATCGGCTCACGTCGCCAATAAAATTGTTGCAACACTCAATTCTACAGGTACACCTTCCCAATTTCTGCACGCTGCAGAAGCCATCCACGGTGATCTGGGCGTGATTCAGAAACAGGACGTCGTTTTATGTATTTCTTATTCCGGAAACTCTCCAGAAATAGTCAATCTCATACCTTTTCTTAAAGAATATTCAGCCGCACTGATCGCTATGACCGGCAATCCGGAGAGCAAACTCGCGAAAGCCGCAGATATCGTTCTGGATACTCATGTGGATAAGGAAGCTTGCCCAAACAAACTGGCGCCGACCAGCTCTACCACAGTTCAAATGGCTTTGGGAGATGCTTTGGCGGTCTGCCTTATGGATCTGAAAGATTTTAAAGAGATAGATTTTGCCAAGTTTCATCCGGGCGGCAGTCTGGGTAAAAATCTTACTGCAAAGGTGGAACAGTTTGTTTCCAAAAACAAGCCGGAAGTGACGTCGCAGGCTTCTATCCGCGATGTTATTATCTCCGTAAGCGGATCCAAACACGGCATTACGGTCGTTGTGGAAAACGGCGAAATTATAGGCGTGATCACAGATGGAGATATCAGAAGAATGCTTTTGGATCAGGACGATATTTCGCAGGTGAGAGCGTCTGACATCATCAGCAAAAACCCAAAAACAATTGATAAAAACAGTCTTGCAAAGGAGGCGATGCTGATATTGAAACAGTATAATATCGGTCAGTTGGTAGTCACAGATCAAAACAAGTATTACGGTATCATAGATATTCATAAATTGCTGGACGAAGGAATTAATTAAAAACAAAGAAATAAGCGGGATAAAAGATTAAATTTGGAATCATTTATCAATAAGCATTTATCATTTATAAACTAAGAATGAGTGAAGAAAAAGAAATGTCCTTTCTTGGACATATTGGAGAACTGAGATCGCATCTGGTGCGGTCTATTTTAGCGATTGTAATTCTTGCAATTGTAGTCGGTTTTAATATCAACTGGGTGATGGATCATATCTTTTTTGGCCCCACGAGAAGTGATTTTTTAACCTTCCGGATTGTCAATCACTTCTCGAGAGAACTCACGGGAGCGGACAGTTTTATTATGCCCGCAAAATTCAGCGTACAGCAGAAACAGCTTTTTCAGCAGTTCAACGTGATGATGGCCGTTTCTATATTTTCAGGATTGGTATTGGCTTTTCCTTATCTGGTATGGGAAATCTGGAGATTTATCAGTCCGGCTCTGATGCCTGCCGAGAGAAAGAATTCTATCTTTTACATTAATTCTGTGTGGATTCTATTTATGTGCGGCGTGCTCACAGGATACTTTTTGATATTACCATTCGCCATCAACTTTGGTTTGCTGTTCAAGGTTTCGGATAATATTGTTCAGTTATTTGATTTGTCAGATTATACAACTCTGTTTTTACAAGTAACAATGGGAATGGGCGTAGTTTTCCTCTTTCCAATTGCCGTTTATATCTTGACATCGATTGGAATTTTAACACCGAAATTCCTGAGAACATACAGAAGACACGCTATCGTTCTTATTATGGTTGTTGCGGCAATTATCACGCCCGCCGACGTTTTGAGTATGATGGCAGCGGCGCTTCCGCTGGTGCTGCTTTATGAAGTGAGTGTCCTCATGTCCAGCGTAATTCACAAAAAGATGCTGAAGAAAAATATGAATAAAGATCTTACAAAACTATAATTGTACAATACATTAACAATAAAAAATCAGCAATATTAGATTATTGCTGATTTTTTTATTTTGCTTGATTAGCCTCTGATAATTTCTTTTCTGATTCTGCTGAGCGATGTGTCTGTGATACCTAAATAGGAAGCTATATTTTTAAGCGGCGCATATTTTAGCACTTCCGGCTTTGCTTTAATTAAATCCAGATAACGTTGTGTAGCTGATTTTGTTATCACTTCTACAGATTTCTGTTTCAGATAAAAAAGCTGGTAAGACATCCATGCTCTTCCCCATTCTGCAAGCGCCGGAATAGTCCAGAATAATTCCTGAAAATCATCGAAATTAATCTTCCAGGCCACACAATCTGTCTCTGCCTGAATGTTCTCTATTGAAGGAATCCTTTGGAAAATGGAAGATGCTTCTATCACAATATCAGATTCTGTGAAGAAGTTAATAGTGATGTCATTGTTATCAACATCAAAAACGAAAGAACGCGCAACGCCAGATTCCAAGACGAAATATTCGTTTGAAACTTCACTTTCTTTGAGAAAAAAATCACCTTTTTTAAAGATCATTTTCTGGTGACTATTAAAAATCAATTCCAGATCTTCCTCGGAAAACGCGGGATGCTGATAGATGTTTTGTAATGTATCCATAAAAAAAACGGAAAATCTAAATTAATAGATTTCCCGTTATGTTGTGTTTAATTTCTGAAATTATTTCAAAGCATTGATAGCTTGTGCATAATTTGGCTCCTGTCCTATTTCCGGGATTTGTTCTGTATAGATCACTTTTCCTGTTTCGTCCAATGCCACTACAGCTCTGCTCAATAAGCCCTGCATAGGAGAATCAATCAAAGTCACGCCGTAATCTTCCCCAAAATTTCCTCTGAAATCTGACAAAACTTCTACGTTCTCAAGACCTTCTGCTGTACAAAATCTGTTTAAAGCAAATGGAAGATCTCTTGAAACATTAATAACAACCGTATTTTCCAAAGAACTTGCTTCCTTGTTGAATTCTCTTGCAGATGCCGCGCAAACGCCCGTATCAATACTTGGGAAGATGTTGAGTAGCACTTTTTTTCCTGTGTAATCAGCCAAATGCTTTTCTGAAAGATCTGCACCAACCAATGTAAATTCCTGAGCGATCGTTCCAACTTCCGGCAAATCGCCAACGGTATTAATAGGATTTCCTTTGAATGTAATCTGTGACATAGTTTAAAATATTTTTTTCAAAGTTAGTTGTTGCTTGCTGATCTGTCAAAACTTTGATTCTACTTTAATAAAATTTAACTTTTACTATTAAATAAAGTTGAATCCCTCGTTTTATGAATAAAAATCATACTTGCCCTACCTCAAAATCATTATAAAATATGTATTTTTGTGATTCAATACGAAATAAAATCAACTAAATAATGTCAGAAAAATCGAAAATTATTTACACGCTTACAGACGAAGCGCCAATGCTTGCAACACATTCTTTTTTGCCTATAGTAAAGGCTTTCACAGCAGTTGCAGACGTTGATATTGTGGCCAAAGACATTTCTCTTGCAGGCAGAATTCTTGCCAACTTCCCTGAGTTTCTTTCAGATGATCAAAAGATTGGCGATGCCCTTGCAGAGCTGGGTCAACTGGCTACGACACCGGAAGCGAACATTATTAAATTACCAAATATCTCGGCTTCTGCACCTCAGTTGGAGGAAGCAATTGCAGAATTACAGGCTAAAGGCTTTGCTCTACCCAATTATCCTGCAGAACCAAAAAATGACGAGGAAAAAGCAATCAAAGCTAAATATGCAAAGGTTCTTGGATCTGCAGTAAATCCCGTTCTCAGAGAAGGAAATTCTGACAGACGTGCGCCGAAAGCCGTTAAAAATTATGCTAAAGCAAATCCACACAAAATGGGCGCTTGGGCAGCTGACAGCAAGACCGATGTTTCTAATATGGTACAAGGCGATTTCTACGGAACAGAAACTTCTACAACATTAGAGGATGACTCTAAATTCAAAATTGTATTCTTCGCAAATGACGGTTCTGAAAAAGTTTTAAAAGATCTTGCGCCACTCAAAGCAGGTGAAGTAGTTGATTCTTCTGTGTTGAATATCAATTCATTGAAAGCTTTTGTTCAAGAAGCAATTGAAGAAGCTAAACAAAGAGGCGTGATCCTTTCTGCTCACCTGAAAGCGACGATGATGAAAGTTTCTGACCCGATTATCTTCGGAGCAATCGTGGAAACTTTCTTCAAAAATGTTTTCGATAAATACAAAGAGACGTTCAATGAATTGGACATCAATCCAAACAACGGACTACAAAATCTTTATGATAAAATTGCCGGAATTCCACAGGAAGCGGAAATAAAAGCTGACATCGACAAAACCTTTTCCGAGGGTCCAAAAGTAGCGATGGTAAATTCCGACAAAGGCATCACCAATTTCCACGTTCCTTCTGACATCATCGTTGATGCTTCTATGGCAGCACTCATCAGAAATGGCGGAAAAATGTGGGACAAAGCAGGCGCTGAGGAAGATACTGTAGCAATTATCCCAGACCGTTCTTACTCCGGATTCTACCAGGCGGCAATTGATGATATGAAGAAGCACGGCGCATTGGATCCGAAAACGATGGGTTCTGTTCCAAACGTAGGTTTAATGGCTCAGAAAGCTGAAGAATACGGATCTCACGACAAAACTTTCCAGGCAGAAGCGGACGGAACCATCAAAGTTCTTGACGAAAACGGCAATACGTTGCTGGAACAAAAAGTGGAGAAATCCGACATCTTCAGAATGTGCCAGACCAAAGATGCACCGATCCAGGATTGGGTAAAACTGGCTGTCAACAGAGCAAGATTATCTGACACACCTGCGATTTTCTGGCTAGATAAAGCCAGAGCACACGACAGAGAAATGATCAAAAAAGTAGAAAAATATTTAGCTGATCACGACACAAACGGACTTGATATCAAAATCCTGGATGTGAAAGATGCTATGACAGAGACATTGGAAAGAGCAAGAGAAGGTAAAGATACAATCTCGGTTTCCGGAAACGTATTGAGAGATTATCTGACAGATCTTTTCCCTATCTTGGAACTGGGAACTTCTGCAAAAATGTTGTCTATCGTTCCGTTGATGAACGGCGGCGGATTGTTCGAAACCGGAGCCGGAGGTTCTGCGCCTAAACACATCGAGCAATTCATAGAAGAAGGCTATTTGCGTTGGGATTCTCTTGGCGAGTTTCTTGCGCTGCAGGCATCTCTGGAGCATCTGGCACAGACTCAAAACAACACTAAAGCGCAGATTTTAGCTGATGCTTTAGATGAAGCAAACGCTAAATTCTTAGCAGAAGACAAATCTCCGGGTAGAAAATTGGGAACTATTGACAACAGAGGTTCACACTTCTATCTGGCAACATATTGGGCGGAGGCTTTAGCAAAGCAAACTCAGGATGCTGAAATCGCTGCCAAATTTGCGCCTGTTGCAAAGGCATTCACAGAAAACGAAGCCAAAATCAATGAAGAATTGATAGGTTCTCAAGGTCAGCCAAAAGAAATCGACGGCTACTACAAACCGGATTTCCAGAAGACAGATGTGGCGATGAGACCGTCAGAAACACTCAATACGATTGTAAACGGCATCTAAACCGTGTTAAATATTACATAAAACCCTCGACAGATGTTGAGGGTTTTGTCTTTTAGCTCTATTTTTGGGCAGCTTTTCCGTCTTCCGTTCCCAATCTTTTTTGCCAAAGCTTTTCCAGCCACAAAAAAGGATTTCCACTCAAGCCGGGCTGCAGTTTCAAAGCATTGTCAAGTTTTGACAACAAAACGAAATTTTGTCATTTTGCATTAAAATCATCAGTCGAACATAAAGCGCAAAATGCCTTACAACAATTTAAAAATCAATGATAACAAGCTTCTTGATATGAAAAAAACACTCCTATTTTTCCTGTATATTTTTGGAATGTCACAACTGTCCGCACAGGATAAGATAGATCAGGCCATCCAAAACCTGGAAAATAATTATACCCAGGAAAAAGTCTTTCTGTTGATGGATAAAGACAAATATGTTGTCGGCGACAATATGTATTTCAAAGCTTTTGTATTCAATGGCTATGGTCGTTCTGCCATTTCCAACACGCTCTTTGTCGAATTATATGACCACAACAAGAATGTAGTAGACAAGAAAACCGTCTTCCTCAAAAACGGAGAAGGTGACGGCACTTTTGCACTCAGCGATTTTCTCAATGAAGACATCTATTTCGTAAGAGCATACACCACCTGGATGGGCAATTTTCCGGAAGAATTCAACTTTATGAAGCAAGTCCCGATCTACAATCCTGCATCAGAACAAAAACTGGTGCTCGATAAAAACACAAAGTGGTCCGCTGATGTATTTCCGGAAAGCGGCACTTTCGTAGATCAGATTCCGACAAAAGTAGCTGTGAGACTCTATTCACAGGGTATTCCGCCAGCATCCTGGAGCGGTTATGTTGTAGACGCTGCAAAACCCAATGAGAAAATTATCAGTTTCAAAAACCTCGATCAGAATGTTGCTGTATTCAATATCACGCCTGCTGCCGGGAAAATTTACAAAGCCTTCATCGAGGACAATAAAGGAACCAAGCAGACTGTGAATCTACCCGCAGTTGCAACCTCAGGGATCAGCCTACAACTGACAGGCGACGAGAAGGGCATCAATTACAAACTAAAAGGAAATGGCCTGCCACAGGGACTTCAAGGTTATAGTATCGTGGGAACGATCAATAATCAATTGGTTTACCGCGCCAATATGAAAACGACTACAAATGAAGTTGCCAGCCAGATTCCAAATAAGGTGAGCAACGATGAAACAGCCGTACTAAACCTGACGATCTTTGATGAAAAGCAAAATGTGGCAGCACAACGCCTGTTTTTCGTCAATCCAAAAAAACTAAATCTTGATGAGCCCGCACTCGCCTTTTCTATGAATAATGAGCCGCGCGCTTTCAACAGTTTCGATATTGAGCCGGACGGGGATTATACCAATTACACCGTTCTGGTAAGGGAAAATCTGCCTTCCGAAAATAAAAATGACAATACAATTCTAAGTGCAAAATGGCTTACTGGTGATTTCACTTCAGCCATCTTCAATCCTTCACAGTATTTTGAAAAGACATCCAATCCTGAGGCTCTCGATGCTCTGCTGATCTCAGAAAAATGGCAGCGTTATGACTGGAAAACCCTTATGGAAGGGAAAACACCTAACTTCACTTACAAACCTGCGAAAAACCTTTCATTCAAAGGAAAAGTGACCAACAACGGTCGTTTCATTCCGAATAAGAGCGTAAATCTGTTGCTAAAAACAGAAAGTTCTGAAAAGAATTTCGTTCCTGCAGTCACCGATGACAACGGCTTCATCTATCTGGACAATATTTATTTTGATGAGCCGCTTACGATTTCCTATTACCTTAATAAAGACAAAAAACAAACCTCAGACACAGACAATCTGAATATCGTATTTCAGCCCTTGATAAATAATATTCCTTACAAAAATCCTTTGCCACAAACCAACTACCGATTGGTGAATGATAAAAATACAACACCGGAACCTTCCATTGCCAAAGCGCTTCAGAATAGAAAAAACCGACAGGGAATCGAAGATTTTGGAAAAGAAACCCTGATCGAGGAAGTAAAAGTGACGGCAAAACCAGTGGATAAAAAGGCGGAACTAGACAGGGAATTGTCAAGCGGTAGATTCAGCAGTATGAACGCTACCATTTTTGACTTTGTGAATGAAAATAAGGAAGCAAGAGGCTCCCAGAATATTCTGCAGTGGCTTCAGGGCCGTGCTGCAGGACTTACTTTTACAATGGACCAGTCCGGAAATCTGGTGCCCAGCATCCGCGGTTCTCAGGCCAGTCTTTTCCTTAATGAAATGCCGACGGATCCAAGTATGATCAGTTCTTTGCCAATCAGTGATATAGCGATGGTAAAAGTGCTGAAAAACGACGGTCTGGTCGGCAACGCTATTGCAATCTACACGCGCCGTGGCAATATGGTGGCGGAAGAAGACAAAAACACCGAAAAAGTAAATAAACTGGTATTGAAAGGCTACGATAAATCCACAGAATTTGAATTGCCGGACATCACCGGTGATGCTTATAAAAGAATTACTAAAGACACGCGAGAAACGCTGTACTGGAACCCTTCTATGACCGTTGATGGCGGTCTTGCACCAAGAGCAAAATTCTTTAATAATGATGACGCAAAAGACCGTCAGATTATTATCATCAGTTTCGATAAAGACGACAGAATGCTTTATTACAATCAAATCGTTAAGTAATAATGTTAATTAAATATAAAAAAGACTTTCCAACCGGAAAGTCTTTTTTGTGGTGTGATGTTTGGTAAAAATATTCAAATATTAATATAAAAAATCAAATTATGCCTTACATCAACAAAGCCATTGACAAAGATTACAGCGTTTATTATGAAGATTTAGGACAGGGACAGCCTGTTATTTTAATCCATGGCTGGCCATTGAGCAGTAAATCCTGGGAGCCGCAAGTATCTGCGTTGCTTGATGCAGGCTACCGCGTGATCACCTATGACAGGAGAGGATTCGGGAAATCGGGCGCCAGTCTTGATGGATATGATTACAATACACTGACAGCTGATCTGGAAGAATTGATCTCAAATCTCGACCTTCAAAACGTAGTCCTCGTCGGATTCTCAATGGGTGGCGGTGAAGTCGTTCGTTATCTAACCAATAATGGTTCTGATAATGTTGCGAAAGTAGCGCTGATCTCCTCTATCATTCCACTTGTAAAACAGAAAGAAGACAACCCTGACGGCGTACCGGAAGGCGATCTCAACGAAATCCTTGAAAATGTAAAGAAAGACCGTGTTACTTTTCTGGAGAGTTTTCACAAAAATTTCTACAACTACGGTTTGTTGTCTCAATCCGTAAGCCAGGCACAACTGAACTACGACTGGAGCATCGCATCGAACGCATCGCCAATTGCAACACTGAAATGTGCGGAGAGCTGGGCGAATACAGATTTCCGTCCCGAACTGCAGAATGTAACAGTTCCTACGCTGATTGTTCACGGTGATGATGACAAAGTAGTGCCGATATCAACTGCAGGTGACCAAGCTGCGAAAGGCATTCCCAATAGTGAATATCACATAATCGAAGGTGCACCGCACGGCTTGAATGTGACACATGCAGAGGAATTGAATCAGATTTTGATCAATTTTCTTAACGTTTAAAATCAATTAACTACATTTAAAACAGCATTTTTTAAAGTGCTGTTTTTTTGTTTTAAAATTCTTCATATCTTGAAAAGACTAAACTTAACAGTAATTCAACAGTCATAATTGATAATTTTATGAAGGGAATATTTACAACAATTCTACTGGTATTCGGTTTTTTAATAGTCGATGCTCAGAGCAAATTAGACCAAGCTATAGATAATCTTGAAAAAAATTATTCACAAGAGAAGCTTTATATTCTCTTTGATAAAGATCAATATGTTGCTGGCGATCAAATTTATTTTCAATCTTTTATTTTTGATGGCTATAATCTGTCTTCAATTTCGAAAACGTTGTTTGTAGAATTGTACGATCAAAGTAAAAATCTTATTGATAAAAAAACGATTCTGATTAATGATGGTAAAGCTTCCGGAACTTTTAATCTAAACAAAACTTTGAAGGAAGACATTTATTTCGTTCGGGCTTACACGAATTGGATGGCAAACTTTGACAACGAATGGAATTTCATTAAACCAATTCCAATTTACAACCCAACTTCGACGAAAAAATTAGTTTTGTCAGAAACCTCAAATTGGACTATTGCAGCATCTCCGGAAGGCGGAACATTTGTAAATCAAGTTCGTACGAAAGTTGCTGTCAGATTATTAACTCACGGAAATTCACTGAAAAATTGGAGCGGCTATGTGATCGACTCTGAATTCCCTGATAATAAAATTGAAACTTTCAAATCGCTTGATGACAATCTTGCATTATTTTCTATGACTCCAAAATTTGGAAAAACTTACAAAGTTGTGGTAGAAGATGGTGATAGGAATTCTAAAATTAATACTTTGCCATCAGTTATAAACCAAGGTGTAAAGCTGCAAATCAATTCTGAAAAATTGGGAATCAGATATACCATTGATGCGATTAATTTAGAAAAGAATGTCCAAAATTACAGCGTAGTTGGAACCGTCAATAACCAATTGGCGTATAAAGCGAAAATAAAATCTGCAAATCCGCAAGTTTCAAGCTTGATTCCAACAAAAGAAATCGGGCAAAATGGAGTGATGCAGATCTCGTTGTTTGATGAAAAAGATAATCTTGTGGCGCAGAGACTTTGTTTTTTAAATCAAAATTCTACAAATCCTACAGTCTTAGAAAGTTTAAATCTCAATAATGATCCGAGAGCTCTCAATCGTTTTGAGATAAAACAAAATACTGAAAATGTAAGCTACACAGTTTTAATAAAAGATTTGACTGATACTAATTCTGCTTCAAAAGAAAATATCCTCAGCAGTTTATACCTCAGTGAAGATTTTAAAAATCCGGTAAAAAATCCGGCTCAATATTTTTCTAAAAATGCAAATCTGGAAGCATTAGACGCGCTTCTAATCTCAGAAAAGTGGAAACGATTTGATTGGGTAAAGTTGTTGGCCGGTCAAAAACCTGTGATTAAATACAATTTGACTGACAACGAGTTCATTTCTTACAAAGCACGACTTGCGCTCAACAGCCGACCTTTGCCCAATACACTGGTGACGTTGGTTTTCAAAAGTGATGATGGTGAACCACTTCTATCGCAAATGACGACGGATCAAAACGGAGATATATTCATCAATAATTTGAATTTTCAAGATTCTTATTTTGTGAGCTACTTCCTTAATTCGGACAAGAAACAACAAGAAAATATAACATTGAAATTTAAACCTTTGATAGATAACAACATTGAAAAATTAAACTTGTCTCAAAGTGAATATAATTTGATGGAAGTTGGGGACACTTACACTTTACCTACCTCAATAGCAAAAGCTGTGGCAATCGCAAAAAATAACGAACAAATTAATCGGGAAGAAACACTTATCGAAGAAGTGAAATTAATAAAAAGAAAAAGCGACGTAAAAAAGAAACTCAGTGATGACATAGCATCCGGAATGTTTGCGAGTATGAATGCAACCGTTTTTGACTTCGTGAATGAGAATGAGGATGTACAATCGTATCCGAATATTATGCAATGGTTAGACGGCAGAGTCATCGGATTGACATTTAAATATGACAATTATGGGAATCTAGTTCCGTATATCAGAGAAAGTAAAGTGACCATTTTTCTGGATGAAAAGGCAGTGGGTATTGATGCTATAAATTCTATCAATGTGAGCGATATTGCAATGGTTAAAATATTTAGAGTTGCTGGACTTATATCAAACGCAGTCGCAATATATACTAAAACAGGAAATTTTCTAAAAAAAACGGAAACGAAAAGTGATGTCAACAAAGTAGAAATCAACGCTTATGACAAAGTGGATAATTTTAAAATAATCGATTATTCACAAGCAAAATACAAATCATTGATTAACGATACTCGAGAAGTTTTATATTGGAATCCAAAAGTAGGCTCAAACGTCACTTTCTATAACAATGACAATGCGAAAAACCGAGAGGTCACAATCATCAGTTTTGATAAGGATGACCAACTTCTCTACTATAATGAGATTCTGAAGTAGTGATTTTCAACACTTTTGGCAATAGGAAAGTCTTTTTATCTGGAAGATTTTATTAAATTATAAATAATATTCTGAATGCCTTCCGCTCGATTCACCGTCATAAAATGGCCTCCACCGTGAATTACAAAGTCTGCTTTTACATTTTTTATCGGAATTATTCTGTCCTTATTTCCGTGAATGTGAATCAGATTTTCTGGAATTGTTTCATTTTTCCAATTCACAATTTCGTTGATGGCCCAAGCGAAAAAATGTGGATCTGTATCTTTTAGAATGTTTTTCAGAAGTTGTTTTTCAGCTTCACTTTCAATTCCGAAAAGCCAATTCGCAATGAAGTCTTGTTTTTTGAATATAGCTTTAGGAATTAATTTGTTAAGTTTTAATTTGCCTGAAAATCGATTGAATCCTGGAAGTTCAAATTTGCTTTTTGCGGAAGCAATCAGGATTATTTTTTCGGTTTTAATGATTTTAGAAATCTCAACGGCTACCATTCCACCAAACGATAAACCTATCAAGATCGGATTTTCACTATTTATTTTTCGCGAAATTCTTTCCGTATAGTTTTCTATCGCTTCATTCGTCAAGGACTAATCCAATCAATAAACTCGACATTTAATTCTCCAAAGTCAATATTATCAAAAACTCTTCTGTCGACACCTAGACCACTGAAAATATAAATCTTATTCATTTCTCAAGATATGAATTTCTAATTAACAAAAAAGACCGAATTTCTCCGGTCTTTAATCTTTATATGTAAACTTAAAGCCAACTGCGAAAAGCAATAAGCTAAAGGCTAATTACAACATTTTCAAATTGTTTACCTCCAGTTCCGTTAGGATTCGCCAGTGGCCTCTTTTAATATTTTTCTTGGTAAGTCCTGCAAACATCACTCTGTCTAGTGCTTCGACTTCGTAACCTAATTTCTGGAAAATTCTGCGCACAACTCTGTTCCATCCGATGTGAAGTTCTATACCAACTTCATTCTTCGGTGATCCTTCGATGAAAGAAATGCTGTCTATCTCTGCAATGCCTTCATCCAGGCGGATGCCTTCTGCGATCGATTTCATATCATCATTCGTCAGTTTTCTGTCGAGTGTCACGTGGTAGATCTTTCTCATAGCAAAAGACGGGTGAGTCAGCTTTTTCGTGATATGACCGTCGTTTGTCAATAGAATAACACCCGTTGTTTGTCTGTCCAATCTGCCAACTGGAAAAATTCTGTATGGCGACGCATTGGCCGTGAGATCCATCACAGTCTTTCTCGCTTTTTCGTCTTTGGTTGTTGAGATATAGCCTTTAGGCTTGTTCAGTAAAACATAAACCGGCTTTTCAGGTGTAATGTTCTGGCTGTCAAATACAACGCGGTCGGTTTTTTGAACCTGATAGCCCATTTCGGTCACCACTTTTCCATTCACTTCTACCAGTCCCTGCGCAATAAGCTCATCGGCCTCTCTCCTACTGCAAATCCCGGAGTTAGCAATATATTTGTTAAGTCTGATCGTATCTTTATGAACTTCTTTACTGATTTTTTCCAGTCTTCTACGTTGGATAAAAGATTTGGTTTTGTCTTCAGCTGTTTCCGGTCGTATGTATGGCTTCTTGTTGGATGGCTTTTTGCTAAAAGGTTTCTTGTCGCCGTTTTCGTATTTCTCTCTGCTGTCAAAATTACGGTCGCCGCCTCTAGTCGTCTTTGGTTTGCGCGCACCTCCTGCAGAAGGTCTGCTTTTGGACGTTCTTTCGCCAGAGCCACGGGAGTTTCCAGAAGGTCTGCTGCTGCCAGCACTTCTTGGTTTTTTGTCTCTTTCTGGTCTTTTTCCGTCTTCGCTCATTTCTAAAAATTTTTGCAAAGATAGTGAATTAGTTAAGAGTTACGAATTCTGAGTTTAAGAATTGCGAAAATTGAGAATAATGTAACGTTTGATTCCGAAATTATTAAAGCCTTTTGTAAAAAATATAATCGGTGTTGATTGGGTCCAGTCCTGCCTGTTTCATCAGCATAGCCAGCTGGCAGCGGTGATATGTGGAATGGTTGATAAAGTGAAAGAAAATCTCCCGTACAGAATTTTGAAACCGTTCGCCTTTAGAGTTTTGATAGCTTATAATTTCATCAGGCTGTTTACTCTCGAGGATTTTTGAACTGTTTAGGAAATTATCACTATTTAGAGTTAATAATTGATTATCACCATTGATTTGCCAAACGTCAAATTGATTTTCATTGAGGATTCTGGCATTCCAGATCTGCTGTGCATTGATAATATGATTGAGAAGACTGCGGCTTTTCTCAGAACACGACGATTCATTCTGAAGGAAATTCTGGATCAGAAAGTTGTTGTAATGTTGATTGTATTGCAGATAATCATCAAAATTTTCCTTCATCATTCAAACATTTCAGATAATCTGACCGGTTTTATTTCGGCAGCATCATAAAGTTCCGAAACTGATTTTTTTGCTTCCGACTTTGGATATAGATTTACTCCTATGATCTTAATTTTCCCCGCTTCTACCCAAGCTTGTTCTTTCACAGCTTGTTCGAAAATCATTTTTTGAATTTCTCCGGATTTCAGCATTTGCAAATAACCACCCTTTTCCTCGATTTCAAGAAACAATTTCCAGGATTTCTCACAAAATTGTTGCGTGATATTTTCCACAAAATAACTTCCGGAAGTAGCGTCTTCAAAAACGTTGATGATACTTTCGTAAGCCAAAACAATCTGCTGTTTGAAGGAGATTTCCTTGGAAAGCTCCGTCGCATTTTCGATTTTATAATTATTGGCGAAGACGGCATCTGCACCGCCGACCATTGCCGAAGCCAGCTCCAGCGTAGAACGGATCAGGTTGTTGTCCTGATCATTCTTAGATTTATTTCTTAACGATGTTTCGACGAAAATGTAAGGAATCAGATCTTTACCAAACTCTTTGGAAAATTGATTATACAGATATTTGAACGCCCTGATTTTTGCAATTTCAAAAAAATAGTTGCTTCCTACAGCAAACTTAAACATCAATTGATTTAGAATTTCAGAATCAAATTTCTCCACCAATTCTTTCGCTTTTGCTAATGCAAAACTCAATTGTTGGATGATGGATGCGCCGGAATTCTGGTGCAAGCTGACGTCAATACAAATATGCCTTTCAAAGGATTTTGACAGTAATTCCTGCGTCAGATGCTCATCAATCTCTCCTGCTAAATCATCAGAAAAAATATCAACCAAAGAAAAATACCGGTTGGATTCTTCAGTGAGAATGTGTTCTGCTAGGTCTGAATTATTGATAAAAATTGCTTTTTCCTCAAGATTCTGTACATTTTCATTGAGGAGAAAAGCGAAAGCCTGATCACTCAGACCATCTTGAAACTCTGCAACAAGATGTGTACTTTCCTCTATTTTCGGGAGAATTTTGTAATCAGAATTGTTGTGGTAATAAGGTTTTACATCAATATTCTCGATGTTTTCCTTTTGGAGAATCTCGTAGATGCTTTCTGTTTTGAGCTGCTTTTTTACAAGCATTTCCCAATCTTCCAATTCACTCATTCTGATATGATTTTAACGCAAGATTTTTATAATTTATTGAATAGTTTTACGCTCGCAATATCTCTTACTCAACACCTTCAAAAGTATTTTAAAAACACCAGCGATTTTCTATTTTTTAGCAATTTTGGAACTGTCCACTACCAAAATGAATATCTCTTCATTTGGTTTTTTCATGAAGTAATTTTCTCTGGCGTATTTCTCTTTTTCGTCCTTATTATTCATTAGTTTACGGTAGAATTTGTCATTCTTCTCATATTCTGTTTTGTAGAAATCGAGCTGGTTTTCGTAGCGTTTGATCTCGCCGTTTAATTCATTGATGACCAAAAAGGAGGTGCTATCAAAGAAAATCATCCAGATCAAAAATCCGACCATTGTGAGCAGATATTTGTTGAATACGTAAGTCTGAAAAAACTTCATCGTAGGCGATTTTTTCTTGATTTCTTTGATAAGTTCTTTCATAGTCTAATCCTGATATTGGTTACAAATCTGCAGCCCGGCTTGAGTGGAAATCCTTATTTGCTTGTCGTGACCTGTTATTGATTACGAACTGGAAGCAAAAAAGATTGGGAACGGAAGACGGAAATAGCTGCCATAAATATAATATTAATTAATGGACTTTTTTGAGTGAATTGTTGATAACTGTGGTCAAAAAATCGATGGCTACAGAGTTCTGACGCATATTGGGGACAATAAGATCGGCTTCGTTTTTGGAAGGTTCTATAAATTCCTGATGCATCGGTTTGAGAGTCGTCTGATAACGGTGCAAAACTTCCTGCAAATCCCGTCCTCTCTCCTGCGTATCTCTCCTTATTCTACGGATCAATCTCTCGTCGGAATCTGCATGGACAAAGACTTTCAGATTGAATTCCTTCAGCAGTTCTTTGTTGGTCAAAACCAAAATACCTTCTACAATCAATACATTTTTGGGTTCCACCGTTACGTGATCGCCTGTTCTGGAGTGTGTCACAAACGAGTAAATCGGCTGTTCTATGTGCTGGCTGTTTTTGAGCGCTTTTACATGCTGCAGCATCAGTTCAAAATCGATAGACTTTGGGTGGTCATAATTCAGAACTTCTCTTTCAGACAAAGTCAGGTTTGGATTATCGTGATAATAATTATCTTGAGAAAGTACGTTAACACCTTCTATATTAAGTTGTTGTAAAATTTTATTAACAACAGTAGTTTTTCCGGAACCTGTTCCACCGGCAATTCCAATCACGAGCATCTTTACAATTTTTACAAAAATAATATAATTTTTATAGACACCCGTTTTTAATATCAGAAATTTGAAATCAGAGCATAAAAAAAGCTAGTAAAAACTAGCTTTCATTGTTATCTTCTACCGCTCGACCGCTGGCCGCTATTGTCCTGCTGCACCTGCGGCTGCACTCTCACTGCGTTTTGTGATCCAGATCTGGTATTCTGAGGCTGAACCCGAACGCTATTCTGGGACTGACTTCTGGTTCCACTGCCAGCATTGGGCTGTACCCGAACGTTGTTCTGATTCCTTGTACCGCTATTCTGAGGTCTGGAAGAACTTTGATTGGTATTGATTGTCGGCATCGTACGCTTGGTAGTCGCTGTACTTCTTCCGGAATTGGAATTGCGGTTTCCTGTAGAGCTGTATCTGTATACGTTTCCATTTCTGTAAGCGTTACCGTTGTAGTCCGAATATACGACATTTGGTGCATACCAATTTCCGTCTGGAGACTGGTAATATCCGTCGCGGTATCCGGCAGAATAGCCTTGGTTATAAGAATCGTTGTAGCCATAATTATCCGTGGCTGTTGTCGCCATACAAGACATCAGAGACATTGCGATGAACGACGGAACTATTATTTTAAATAAATTTTTCATTGTTTCTACGTTTTTAAATATTACCATATCAGTAACATTAGTATGATTACAAAGAAGCTGCCAAGTTAAATTACAGCAGCTGTATGGCATTAAAAATGGATTCGGAAAAAATTATTCTTCAGGAGAAATCCCAAGTATATAATAGAAAACAGCGAGATCGCGGGCCAGAAACTCGCGGGTGTGATTTCTATAGAAGCTTTCGTTCTTGGTAACGTCCTGAGCATCGAATCCCAGGGCATTCATTCCATTATTACGGGCAAAAAACAGAGCCCTGAGATTATGAAATCCCTGAGAAACGATGATCACATTTTTCTGCTTATAGGTATTTTTGCAGTTGAGAATACTTCGGTGTGTGTTGAGGCCTTTTGGATCTTTGATGATGATTTCCTCGGGCACGCCTTCATTGTACACCAGAAAATTCTTCATCGCCTCGGTCTCGTCGTAGTTTTTGCTCTTCTCTCCGCTGACGATGATTTTTTTGATCTTCCCGTGGTGATAAAGTGTTCCTACAGCGTCCATCCTGGCTGTAAAGTACGGATTGGCAACGCCTGATCTCATTTTGGGAGATGTTCCAAGAACCAGTGCGCAGTCTCTCGGCGGTACTTGGCTGATCTTGGTGTAAGTTCGCCCGCTGGTAAGCGCATAAACCCAGAAATTCGCTAAAATCATCAGCAAAATTCCGAATTCCAAAAGCCGGTAAGCTATTTTGAAAAAGTTGGTAAACGCCCTAAGCATAATTAAATCATATCAAAATCTAAGAAAATCTCTTTACTCATTGCAATAGCTGTACAAGGTAAGATTTTTCCCTGATGTTTTTCATTATCGGTCAGATATTCATCTTCCGTCATATCAACTTCTCCGGTTTTCAAATAACAAAGACAGCTGCCGCATACGCCCGATTTGCACGAGTAAGGCAGTTTGTAACCCAGATCCAAAAGCTGATGGAGGATTTTTCGTTCGTTATTTTTCAGGATAATGCCGTCTTTTTCGATATGATTGAATTTGATTTTCACTTCCACATTTTCAATCAGAGGAAATTCTTTTTCCGTTGGATAGATATCTTCATTGTAAGCTTCGAAAAGCTCAAAATGGATGTTTTTCTTAGGAATACCGTGATTATAACAGGCATTTGCAACCGATTTTATCATCGCTCCGGGACCGCAAATCAGAACTTTGTCTGTACTGTCCCAGATTGTAGATTCCTCGTCGTCCTCGTCCAGATGAAGGATTTGATTGATAATAAGAGAGACTTTCTTCTCATCAATTCTCCCTTGAAACAACTTATCCTTCACAGGTTCCTGAGAAATGAAATAGAAACATTCCAGTCTTCCGCCAAATGTTATTTGAAGATGTTCCAACTGATCTTTGAGGATAATATCTTCGTAACTTTTATTGCCATAGAAAAGAAAAATTCTGGTGTTTTTTTCTTCGGCCAAAATATTTTTAATATGACTGATGATGGGCGTAATTCCAATTCCTGAAGCAAAAGCGATGATGGTACGCTTCTCGTTCGGCTTAGAATTGAGGAAAAACCTGCCCAAAGGTTCGCTCACAGAAATCTCGTCGCCCACCTGATAATGTTCAAAGAGAAACTTTGTAGAACTTCCCTCTCCGTTTATTTTGATTGCCAACGACAACTTGTCATCTCCCGGCGCAGATGTGAAAGAATAATCGTTCTGAATTTCTTTTTCATTAAAATGATATTTCAGCGTCACATATTGGCCCGCACGGAAGTGATACAGTGATTTCAATTCTTCCGCGACTTCCAGTTCCAGCGCAAAAGCCTGTTTGGTCAGTTGTTGTTTTTTAGCTATTTTTAGCCTGTGAAACTGAGGTTGATTGGCTACTGTTAATTGGTTCTCCATTGTTAAGAATCAAATTTAATGAAAATTAGCAAAAGAAAAAATCTAAATCAAATACAAGCTCGTAAATTCATTATAAATTAAAATTACATGAAAAAAATAATAATATATTCAGTCCTGTCAATCAGCTTCTTAGCTTGTAAAAAGAATGACGAAAAAGTGGCGGAAACTCAGGCAAAAGAAGATTCGATAAAAGTTGAACCTTCAAAATCCGAAGCCGACGTTGCACAACTGGTGGAATTCTCTCCTGAAAAAATGTCTGCATACATTCAGAATAAAAATTCTGACACCTTATATGTGACCAACTTTTTTGCCACCTGGTGCGGACCGTGTATGCATGAGATTCCTTATTTCCGAAAGAAAATGGACGAATTGAACGGACAGCCCGTAAAATTTACATTCGTAAGTATTGACAATAAATCCGACTGGCCAACCAAAGTCAGCGATTTTGCAAACGAATTTAACATCCGAAAAAATGTAACATTGCTGGACGGCAGTCTGCTGAAACCTGAATTTTTCAAACAGAATTTCAAAACCTGGGACGGCGGTGCAATTCCATTTACTTTAATTAAAAAAGGCGATAAAGTTGATGAAACATTGGGATCGATGACCGAAGAGGCTTTGAATCAAAAGCTTACTCAGTTTTTATCTGCAAAATAAACACGCCATCTGAAATGACTAAATCTTGAAAAATAAATTCGGAATTATTTGCTTTTTTATCATCGTCGGAATTATCATTTCGTTCATTATCAATCTGAATGTCGGTTATGCAAAACTTACTTTTTCCGACTTTTTAAATTCCGAAAGAGAAAACTTTGAAATTGCCGGATTTCGTATTAATCGTGCTTTAGCAATGATTTTGGCTGGCATTGCAATTCCAACCAGTGGATTTCTTTTGCAGGAATATTTCAAAAATCCTTTGGCTGGTCCTGATGTTTTGGGAATCACTTCGGTGGCCAGTCTGTTTGTGGCTTTTTATATTTTCTTTTCTCAGAATATTGTGATTCCGGATTTTCTGCAGAATAGTTTCATCAGTTTATCTTCAATTCTCGGAAGCCTGGTTTTGATGATGGTTTTACTGCTATTTTCCAATCGATTTCGGGACAGAAGTTTCATTATCATCTTCGGCTTTTTGATTTCGGCTTTGGCAGGAGCTGTTGTATCGTTTCTACAGTTTTATGTGGAAAGTCAGAGTCTCAAAAATTATATTTTATGGACTTTTGGAGCGAATAATCAAGCTAATATTTCTCAGATATCCATCTTAGCAATTTTAGTAATTATTGGATTATTTTTCACTTTTAAATCCATAAAACCGTTAATTGGCAACTCTTTGGGTTCAGCGTATGCGCAAAGTTTTGGCGTCAGTCAATCAAAATTGAAAGTCACTATTATTCTAGCTTCTTCTATCCTTTCGGCTTCTGTCACTGCATTTTTGGGTCCTATATTATTCATAGGTGTTGTTGTCCCGCATTTTTGCAGAATGCTCTGGAATCCGGCTCAGCTTTGGCATCAGTGCATTTTGAATATTGTTTTAGGGATTTTTATTATGCAGGTTTTTTCGATTATTTCAGAACTCAGTCAGTTTCCGATTAATATAATTACGACGTTTTTTGGAATTCCTGTGATTTTGTTGATGTTGATGAAAAAGAAATAGGTTGTCCAATCTGATAAGAAATAATAAAACATAATTTGTCATTCCGCAGTAATCTATACTGTTGAGATTCTTTCAGAATGACAAAGGCAATTCATAAAAATGAGCTTCTTAGAAATAAAAAATACATCAATTGGATATTCAGAACCGTTTATATCTGACATCAATACTTCTCTGGAACTAGGCGAAGTTTGTCTTTTGATGGGAAATAACGGGATTGGAAAAACAACTTTAATCAAATCTATTCTGGGTCAAAATCAACTTTTGAATGGCGATATTCTAATCAATCAGAAATCAATTCGAAAGCTAAATCCAAGCAATATAGCATCCCACATCGCCATCGTTTTTTCTAAAGCTGAAATTCCCGACAATTTCACGGTCATAGATTTGATTGCGCTCGGCAAATACATTCATTATCCTTACTATTTCAAATTGAATAAAGATGATCAACACGAAATCCAGGATATCATTGAAAAGCTGAATCTTAAAGAATTCACGCACAGAAAACTAACCGAACTATCTGACGGTAATCTTCAGAAAGCTTTTATTGGACGGGCTTTGGCACAAAACTCACCATTCATTATTCTGGATGAACCGACAACTCATCTTGACGAAGAAAACAAACTGATGATCCTTTCATTAATAAGAACTATGGCCAAAAACGAGAACAAACTGATTCTTTTTTCGTCCCACGACTGGCGACTGGCAAAGGAATTTTCAGATAAAATATGGTGGCTGAAGAACGGAAAACTAATAAGCGGCATCTCTGAAGAAGTGATTCTCAGAAATACAGAACTGATACAGCCGAAAATATTGAAATTCAGCAAAAACTTCCATCCGCCTGCTATTGATGCTCCGAAAATCGAAAAAGAAATGATGTTTTCTTTTCTTCAGAAAAATTTTGCCTCAGATCTTACAAATTTTAAATTGACGTTTAAAAATGAGAAATGGGAGCTCAATTTGGATGATTTTTATGATAATTGTCATAGTTTGTCAGAAGTTAAACGGTCGCTGCAAAACCTTATTAACAAAGGCACTTACAACTAAATAGACTTTTCCTTTTTTTAATTAATGAGATCAGCATAGCAATTAAATATCTGATAAACAATTACTTATATATTTTACATTGATAATACTATGCATGCATAGTATTTTTTTTATATTTGTATATAACACTTCATTTAACAACTTATGGAAAAGAAAAATTCAGAAAAAGTCGAAAGTGTTGACTTGATGCTGAAGTCGGCTTGGTTAGCAGTTTCCAAAATGTACTCGGATCAGGCTTCCCTGTACAACTCTACTGCTGTACAGGCACTTACATTGCTGAAGATTGATCCAAAAGAAGGTACGCGCAGCACCAACCTCGGTCCGAAAATGGCGATTGAACCAACCTCTCTCACCAGAATCATCAAGCTTTTGGAGGACAATGGATACATATATAAAGAGAAAACGACTGCAGACAAAAGAGAAGTAATTATCAAGCTGACAGATAAAGGTATCAACTCCAGAAACCTGTCGAAAGAAGTTGTTCAGAACTTCAACAAAAAAATTGTTGAAAGAATAGAGCCGGAAAAATTTGAAATCTTCAAAGATGTGATGGCCGATATCCTGAAAATTGCAAACGAACTTAATCACAAAAAATAAATTTTAATAATGAACAGAAAAATAAAACACGTTACGGTCCTCGGCTCCGGTGTGATGGGCTCCGGGATTGCCTGCCATCTGGCTGGTAACGGGATTCAGGTTTTGATGTTGGATATGCCTCCGAAAGAATTGTCTGAAAAAGACAAAGCGACGGGCGTAAAACCAGAAAGTAAAAAATTCAGAAACAGTGTTGCGCAAGGTCATCTGGACAACGCTCTGAAAAGCAATCCTTCACCCATCTATGACAAATCTTTCGCTTCGAGAATTACCGTTGGAAACTTTGAAGATGATTTGGAAAAGATCAAAAATTCGGATTGGGTGATTGAGGTAATTGTAGAAAGATTGGACATCAAACAATCGATGTTTGAGAAAGTGGACAAACTTCGCAAACCGGGAACTTTGGTGACGTCTAACACATCAGGAATCCCGATTCATCTGATGTCAGAGGGAAGGTCTGAAGATTTCCAAAAGCATTTCTGTGGGACGCATTTCTTCAATCCGCCGAGATATTTAAAATTGTTTGAAGTGATTCCAGGTCCTAAAACGGATAAATCTGTTGTGGACTTCTTTATGTCATACGGCGAGAAATTCCTTGGAAAAACGACGGTTCTTTGTAAAGATACGCCAGGGTTTATCGGAAACAGAATCGGTGTTTATTCGATGGCAAAAATTATGGAACTGACCGAGGAAATCGGTTTGACCATTGAAGAAGCAGATTCCTTGACAGGCGATTTGCTGAATCGTCCAAAAACCGGAACTTTCAAATTAGGAGATTTGGTTGGATTGGACACTGCTTTTAACGTTACAAAAGGCCTTCAGGCTAATCTGAAAGAGGACGAAATGGTTCAGGCTCTGAAAGATTCCAAGACTTTGAATCATTTAATTGAAAATAAATTCCTTGGTGATAAAGCTAAAAAAGGATTCTATTATAAAGAAAAAGATGCTGGCGGAAATGTCAACCGTTTCGTTCTTAATTATGAAACGCTTGGATACGAACCGACGAAACAGCCAAAACTTCCAATCGTAAAAGCGGCGAAAGAAGCCGGAAGCTTGAAAAATCGTCTGCCAATTTTGTTAAAGGACCAAACCAAAGCTGGCGAATTGATTAGAAAACACTACGCTTCACTTTTTGCTTATGTTTCTCAGCGAGTTCCCGAAATTACTGACGTGTTTTACTCCATCGATGATGCGATGAAAACCGGTTACGCTTGGAAATACGGACCATTCGAAAACTGGGATTTCTTAGGAATTCAGAAAGGAATCGATTTGGTGGAAAGCGAAGGTTACAAAGTTGCTGATTGGGTTAAGGAAATGCTGGCTTCCGGAAACGAATCTTTCTATAAATTGGAAAACGGAAAGCAGTTGTTCTACAATCAAAACACAAAAACTTACGAGCCGATTCCAGGTTTGGATGCGTTCATTATTCTTGATAATATCAGAAAAGAAAAAACCATCTGGTCAAATTCCGAATCTGCGTTAATTGACCTTGGCGACGGCATCTTAAACTTCGAATTCCGTTCAAAGATGAATTCTCTTGGAGGAGGCGTTTTGGAAGGTCTTAATAAATCTATCGACATTGCTGAGAAAGATTACAGAGGTTTGGTGATAGGAAATCAATCTGAGAATTTCTCTGTCGGCGCCAACCTTGCGATGGTATTGATGATGGCTGTTGAGCAGGATTGGTACGAATTGAATATGGCCATCGCAATGTTCCAACAAACATCAATGAAACTTCGATATTCCTCAATTCCAGTGATCGCTGCACCGTTCGGAATGACGCTTGGTGGCGGTTGCGAATTCTCTATGCATTCAGACAAAATTGTTGCTGCGGCAGAAACTTACATCGGTTTGGTAGAAGTTGGTGTTGGTTTGATTCCAGGCGGTGGCGGAACGAAAGAGTTCGCATTAAGAGCTTTGAAAGGCGCACTTCCTGACGACGTTAAAACCAATCATTTGCGAAATTATTTTATGAATATTGCAACGGCGAAAGTAGCAACTTCGGCGCACGAAGCTAAGCAAATGGGAATTTTGACGGACAAAGATATAATAGTTGTAAACAAAGACCGACAAATTGCAGAAGCAAAACGTCAGGCGATTGTTTTGGACGAATTAGGATATACAGCGCCAGTTCCGGAAAAAATAAAAGTGCTCGGAAAAGAATCAATGGGAATGTTCTACGTTGGGACAGACCAAATGGTTGCCGGCGGTTATGCCTCAGAACACGACAGATTGATTGCCAACAAAATCGGATACGTCATGACCGGAGGAAATCTCTCCGAACCAACCGAAGTTTCCGAACAATATCTTTTGGATTTGGAAAGAGAGGCTTTCCTTTCACTTTGTGGGGAAAGAAAAACTTTGGAAAGAATTCAGACAATGTTAACAACTGGAAAGCCACTTAGAAATTAGATTTTTTGTAAAATGTAAAAAGTATTAATGTATTAACGATGCACAATTTTAGAGATTTAGAAGTTTGGACAAAATCGATGAAACTTTGTAAAGTATTTTACTTGGCTTCTAACAATTTTCCAAAAGATGAATTGTTCGGATTAACTTCTCAAGCAAGAAGAAGTTTAATTTCAATTCCATCTAACATTGCTGAAGGCGCTGGTCGTGATACAAATGCTCAATTTTCTCATTTTCT
The DNA here is from genome assembly GCA_037033105.1 of Bacteroidota bacterium. Classification (GTDB taxonomy): domain Bacteria; phylum Bacteroidota; class Bacteroidia; order Flavobacteriales; family Weeksellaceae; genus Epilithonimonas. The sequence continues at coordinate 77,619 of JAZBLF010000005.1, read as the reverse complement.
GAATATTGCTTTAGGCTCATCATTCGAATTTGAAACTCAAATATTAATCGCAAGTGATTTGGGATACTTCAAAAATGATGATTTTAATAACATTTATTCCGAAATCAAACACATCCAAAATATGTTAGCAAAATTGAAGCAGAAATTTAATACTCAAACATTTTAAAATCATAAATACATTTTACATTAATACGTAAATACAACAAAAACAATGGAAGCATATATAGTAACAGGATACAGAACAGCAGTTGGTAAAGCGCCGAAAGGTTCTTTGCGTTTTACCCGTCCGGATGATATGGCGGCAACTGTGATACAACATCTGATGAAAGATGTTCCAAATCTTGACCCGGCCCGCATCGACGATTTGATTGTCGGTTGTGCAATGCCGGAAGCAGAACAAGGCCTTAACGTCGCAAGACTGATTTCACTAATGGGATTGGATACAGACAAAGTTCCGGGCGTGACAGTCAACAGATATTGCGCATCAGGCTCAGAAGCGATTGCTATTGCAGCGGCGAAAATCAAAGCCGGAATGGCAGAATGCATCATCGCCGGTGGTGCAGAAAGTATGTCTTACATCCCGATGGGCGGTTACAAACCTATTCCAGACACGGATTTGGCAAAGAAACATCCCGATTATTATTGGGGAATGGGATTGACGGCTGAAGCGGTTGCAAACGAATTCAAAGTGAGTCGTGAGGAGCAAGACCAATTTGCTTACAACTCGCATCAGAAAGCGATGAAAGCCATCAAAGAAGGAAAATTTGAAAGTCAGATTGTTCCGATTGATGTAGCATATAATTTCCTTGACGAAAAGGAAAAAATCCAGACCAAAGAATATGCGTTCAAGCAGGACGAAGGTCCAAGAGCTGACACATCAATTGAAGCTTTGGCAAAACTTCGTCCGGTTTTCGCAGCGAATGGTTCTGTGACAGCTGGTAACTCTTCTCAAACTTCTGACGGCGCTGCTTTTACAATGGTAATGTCTGAAAGAATGGTAAAAGAATTAAATCTGACGCCGGTTGCGAGACTTCTCTCCTATTCGACGGTTGGTGTTCCGCCAAGAATTATGGGAATCGGGCCAATGTTCGCTATTCCTAAAGCGTTGGAACAGGCTGGTCTTAAACAATCCGACATCGATTTGTTTGAATTGAATGAGGCGTTTGCTTCTCAGTCAGTTGCAATCTTGAGAGAATTGGATATCAACCCGGAAATCGTCAACGTAAACGGAGGCGCCATCGCACTTGGACATCCGCTTGGCTGTACAGGAACAAAATTAACAGTTCAGCTTCTTGACGAAATGAAACGCAGAAACAGCAAATATGGTGTTGTAACAATGTGCGTGGGAACTGGTCAGGGAGCGGCGAGTGTATTCGAACTTCTTTAATTATAGATTTTAAATTATAAATTTTAGATGAAATGAGCTTCAAAGAAGATAATTTGATTCAAAATAAAACATTTGACTTTGCATTAGGCATAATTAAATTTTATACTATTTGTAAATCTCAAAATGAGTACATTCTTTCAAAGCAGATTCTTCGAAGCGGAACATCAATTGGAGCAAATGTGGAAGAAGCAATTGCCGCTCAATCTAAAAAAGATTTTATCTCCAAACTTTCCATTGCAAATAAGGAAGCGAGAGAAACAAAGTATTGGTTAAAGCTTTATCACTCTTCAAATCTTGTGAAGGTTGAAGTTGATTCTTACTTAAAAGAAATTGAAAGCATCATTAATATTCTAACTAAAATCATCAAAACGTCATCTGAAAATTTATAACAGCGAATCTTACATCTAAAATTTATAATCTAAAATTTAAAATCACAATAATATGTCAACCGAAACTAAAACAACACACGGTGGGGAATTTCTCATCAAAGAAATAACAACAGAAGACATTTTCAGTCTTGAAGAGCTTTCCGAAGAGCAAAAAATGCTACGCGATTCTGCGAAAGAATTCATAGATAAAGAAGTGGTTCCGAACAAAGAACGCTTCGAGAAAAAAGATTACGCCTACACAGAAGAAGTGATGCGTAAAATCGGAGAAATGGGATTCCTGGGAATCGCTGTTCCGGAAGCTTACGGCGGATTGGGAATGGGATTCGTGACCACAATGCTGGCTTGCGATTACATCTCCGGAACGACTGGTTCATTGGCAACCGCTTACGGCGCTCACACGGGAATTGGAACACTTCCAATCCTACTTTACGGAAGTGAATATCTGAAAAACAAATACCTTCCGGACTTAGCGGCTGGAACTAAATTCGGTGCTTATTGTTTGACTGAGCCAGACGCAGGTTCCGACGCCAATAGCGGAAAAACAAGAGCCAAACTTTCCGAGGACGGAAAACACTACATCATCAACGGACAGAAAATGTGGATTTCGAATGCTGGTTTTGCAGACACTTTCACTTTGTTTGCGAAAATTGACGATGATAAAAACATCACCGGATTCGTCATCAACCGTTCAGAATTGGAAAATCCTGAGAGTCTGACTTTCGGAGAGGAAGAACACAAATTGGGAATCCGTGCGTCTTCTACGCGTCAGGTTTTCTTCAATGATATGAAAGTTCCGGTGGAAAATCTTTTGGGCGAAAGAAACAACGGTTTCAAAATCGCTCTTAATGCCCTGAACGTTGGCCGAATCAAATTGGCTGCGGCTTGCCTGGATGCACAAAGAAGAATTCTGAACCATTCATTGAATTATTCAAATGAGAGAAAGCAGTTTGGCGTTTCTATCAACACTTTCGGAGCAATTCGCAAGAAGTTGGCAGAGATGGCGACTGGCACTTTCGTGAGTGAGGCTGGCTCTTACCGTGGTGCAAAAGATGTCGAAAACAAAATCGAGGAATTGGTTGCCGGCGGAATGAACCACGAGGAAGCGGAACTGAAAGGTGTGGAGGAATTCGCTGTTGAATGTTCTATCCTGAAAGTTTTCGTTTCGGATTTAGCACAACATTCAGCGGACGAAGGGATTCAGGTTTTTGGTGGAATGGGCTTCTCAGAAGATACACCAATGGAATCTGCGTGGAGAGATTCCAGGATTTCCAGAATCTACGAAGGAACCAACGAAATCAACAGACTTCTTGCTGTTGGAATGCTCATCAAACGGACGATGCAAGGGAAAATCGACCTTTTGACGCCTGCAAAAAATGTAGGAAAAGAATTGATGGGAATTCCGTCTTTCGACATTCCTGATTATTCAGAATATATGTCTGAGGAAAAAGAGGTTATCAAAAACCTGAAGAAAGTATTCCTGATGGTTTCCGGTTCTGCCCTTCAAAAATATATGATGGACATCGAGAAACAACAGCATCTTCTCCTGAACGCTTCCGAAATCCTGAACCAAATCTATATGGCAGAATCTGCCATCCTGAGAGCGGAGAAACATTTCGACACCGATTCTGTAGAAGCATCAATGGCAAGACTGAATCTTTACAAAGCAACAGACATCATCGCAACCAACGCCAAAGAAGGCATCGTGTCTTTCTCCGAAGGCGACGAGCAAAGAATGATGCTGGCCGGACTAAGACGTTTTACAAAATACGTAAACACGCCAAATCCAATTGCCTTGACTGAAAAGATTGCAGAGCATTTTATTGGGAAAGGTTCTTATTAAATAATCAATTTGATATAAACAAATCCCGTTTCAAAAATTGAAACGGGATTTTGTATTTTATTTATCGTCGTAGTGTCCCCAAAGTGAAAGAACTAAAACAATAACTTTTTCATTTTCGATTCTGTAAACCATTCTATGTTTATCCGAAATTCTTCTGGACCAAGTAGTCAACCTATAATGCTTCATTATTTCTGGTTTTCCCGTTCCTGACATTGGATGTTTTCTTAATTCTTCAAGGAGTTTGTCAATTTTAATCAACACTTTCTTATCTCCAGACTTTTTGTGTCTGTCAACATCAGAATTAGCTTCATCTGTCAATTCAATCTCAAAACTCATAAACCTAAGAATTCCTTTTGTTTATCTTTTGGAAGATTTGTGGTTCTTCCAGATTCTGCCTGTTCAATAGATTTATTAATCTTTTTATAAAAATCTTCTTCAGAAAGTAAAGTCTCATCTTTTTCGCCAATTTCAAAACGAACTTTTAGTTCCTCTAACAAAGATTTGAGCAAAGATTTTTGCTTTTCGTCTTTTGGATAAATCGTTATACTTTCCATAATTTTAATATTAATTGCTAAACAAATATAAGAATTCTGATTAAAGTTTTTTAAGAAAGATTCTTACTAAATAATCAAGTTAATTGAAATAATAAACCCTCTGAATTTTTTCGGAGGGTTTTTAGTTATTTAAATTTATCGTAAAATTTATTCGAGTTGATTTATTTCTTAGGTTTATTAAAAAGTTTTCTAACTCGCTCTAAGGTTAAAGCATACGTGTTTCTTTTTGCTCCACTAGCGTTTTTATCAAGTCCACTAGAATTGTTATCAAATTGAAAATTAAAGTAATATCCTCCAAATGTTGAATAATCAAAATTTAAATACATCTCACCTTCAGGAAAAGTCAAGGTAATAGTTTGAATTTTTCTTGCCTTCAAATTTTTAACAATTATCTCATATATTTTATCTAACGTGTCCGGTTCAGTGGAAAACTCAAATTGATATCTATCAGTTGGTGTATACAAATTATTACCCATAATAGCACCAGTGTCTACATACTTTATAATTGCTTTAGTACTATCTTTCTTAGTCAATAATTCAATAGCAGCATAATGTTTTCCAATAGTTTTCCATTCATTAGAATTCCCTGAAACAGTAAACTGTCCAAAAGTAAATCCTGAGATAAGAATAAATAAAAAGATAAATTTTTTCATAGCTTAATTTTGTTAAAGGTATAAAGAGTTAGTAATTTTCAATTATGGGAATCCGTATTAAGAAAATAAATTTTGTATTTAACACATACTCAAATTTTAATACTCAACTCCAACCGCCCACCAAATCCAAGTTCGACAATCTTTTGAAGCGTCGAGATTCGGGTTTCTTTTAGATTATTTTCAATTTTGGAAATGTAGGATTTGGTCGTTCCAACTTTTTCCGCTAATTCTTCTTGTGTCATTCCCAGTTCCAAACGTGTATCGTGGATGAGCGCTCCTATTCTAAAATTTTCGTAACCATTTTCAAGTTCGTCACGTTCTTTTGTCCCACGTTTGCCAGAGTTTTTCTCTTTGAACTCATCAAGAGTTGTTAGATTTTTATTTGCTGTCTTCATATTCTTTTTTGATTCCTAAAAGTCACAAGTTTTCTTCATATGAGAAAAACCGGTTAACCGATTATTTGTCATTCCGGAGGAATCTAGCCGAATACCGTCCATAAAGTTGTTTAGATTACTACGGAATAACAAAAAGGAATAAAAATTTTAACTCTACTGGTTTCTCTATAATCATTATAATGATAACAAAGTTTCACTAAAGTGAAACAAAAAAATAAGACAATTTAGATTAATGATAAAAAAAAATATCATTCTTAATCAAAACAAACTCAACTGAATCCCTCCATTCGATTTCCCTGGCTTCGCATCACCAAAAACCGTTTTCCCACCAAACCGCCACGAGTTTTGTCGCTCCTCTTCTATCACTTTTTCAAGGTTAAAATCCGGCGTGAAGTTCGCTTCCGTTCTCAAAGCAATCTCGTGAAGCTTTTTGATGGCTTGGCACTTATCCGTATTCCCCAACTTAGATTTCTCGATGCCGGTTCTTAGGATAGAAATCGTTTCGTCGTAGGTTTTCGTAGGCACAGGAAACGGATGACCGTCTTTCCCGCCGTGCGCAAAAGAAAACCGCGCAGGGTCTGTAAATCTCGACGGCGCGCCGTGAATCACCTCACTCACGAGAGCCAGAGATTGCATCGTTCTGGGACCAACGCCTTTCAGCATCAGCAATTCCTCAAAATTCTCAGGCTGATTTTCTCTCGCCAGCCAAAGAATATTTCCCAGCTTTTTCATATCCACATCACTCGCCAAAACCTCGTGATGCGCAGGCAAAATCAACCTTTGGAAATCCTGCATCCATTTCTCGGAATCGGTTTTTGTGATGTCCACAATGCCGTTTCTGCTTTGTTCCGCTTGGGCAGAGGTCAGATTCAGAATACTCCCACGATTCACGCCGGAAATTCCCGTATGAGGCTCATTCACAAAAGAACTGACACTTTCAGAAAGCCAATGGTAACGCCTCGCGGTCCCATCGGAATCGTGCATTCCTTGCTGAACAACCGCCCAATTGCCTTGGTCCGACAAAATAAAATTATGAAGATAAAGCTGATAACCATCTTGGATGGCCGTGTTATCAACTTTTGCAGAAAGCTTACTGCATCGCACGAGCTCCGTGCCATCAAGTCCTGTGGAATCTGCAATTTTCAGAAGTTCGTTCGGCGTATCTTTGGAGAACCTTCCTTTTCCACCAGCGATATAAATCCCCAGCGATTTGGAATTCGGATTGATGGAACGTTTCAAAGCGCCCATCACAGAAGTCGTCATGCCGGACGAATGCCAGTCCATTCACATCACCGCTCCAAAACTCTGAAACCAAAATGGGTCTGCCAACCGTCGCAGAACTTCATCTTTACCATAATCGGCGAGAATTACTTCCACGATGGCAAGCCCCAATTTGGACATCCGCTCATAAAGCCAAGGCGGAACCTGACCGTAATGTAAAGGCAAATCTGCAGTTCCCGAACGTTTCATTGTGTGAAATTACGACTAAAATTTGTTTTTCTCATTCAAAATTCTAAAACCAGATTTAGAGTTAAAAGTAAAAAATGGCTCGCAGATTTTACAGATTGAGCAGATTTTTTTCAATATCTCAATCTGCCGAATCTGCGTGAACCAAAAAACAAAAAAAAATCCGAAACGATAGTCGCTCCGGATTGATTTGCTGTACAAATTTTATCGCTTAATTTTCTTTCTTAGAAAGGAAATAATCTTTTAATTTACCAAGATTTATTTTGTCGCTGCCAATGAAGATTTCTTCTTCGGTAAGGAATACAGGACGTTTCAGGAACGTGTAATGATCCAGTAACAATTCTTTGTAATCCTTTTCCTGAAGGGCTTTTGGGTCTAGCTCCTGCAATTTGATCTGGTTAGATTTCTTATTGAAGAGTGCTTCATAAGAACCGGCCAATTTGTACATATCTTCTACCTCCTCCTCAGTGATTGGGTTGATTTTGATTTCACGCATTTCCCAATCTCTAGTATCATATTGTCCTAATATTTTTCTACAGGTATCGCAAGTTTTAAGATAAAATACTTTTTTCATTTGGCGAAAATACGGATTTTTTTTCACATGAGCGCTATGTCAGTGTATTATCTTATATTACGAACCGCCCCAAGGTCTCATATTCTGCATTTTAAGTATAAAAATTTAACTTTCGTTAAGGAATTCATTTTTTATGCGGTTAACTCATCATGCTTGATATCGCTGTAAAAATTTCGGTATTTGATTATTGCAGTTTTTAAATTGCGAGCTTTTTAATTATTGACAGCGCAGCAGAATTCTCTATTTCTTAAGAAAAGCTTACTTTTATAAAAATTTATACAAAAGATGGATAACAAACCAATTACTTTCCAGTTTATTTCAGAACCAACGGACGTCAACTTTGGCGGCAATGTGCACGGTGGCAGCGTGATGAAGTGGATAGATCAGGTAGGCTATGCCTGCGCAAGCAATTGGTCATCCAGCTACTGCGTAACCGTTTATGTAGGCGGGATACGGTTTTATCAGCCTATTAAAATCGGTGAGATTGTAAAGCTGGAATCTCACGTCATTTACACAGGCAGCTCCAGTATGCATATTGCCATAGATGTGTATTCACGCAATATCAAAGAAAAACTCTTTGAAAAGAAAACGCATTGCATCATTGTTTTTGTAGCGGTTGATGAGAAAGGTAAATCTGTGCAGGTTCCGAAATGGAATCCAACGACAGAGCAGGAAATCCAAATGCAGGAATATGCAGTAAAGCTGATGAATCTCCGCCGCGATATTGAGGACGAGATGAAACCATTCTTATAAACAGAATCCACAAATAACATCGATTATTACACCACTGTCAGTAAAAATAATAGAGATTAGTTGAAATAAAAATTAACAATTCAAACTATATTTATCCCGGCAACAATACATACTTTTGTTCGGAAATTAAAAATATATTTAAATTGAACAAAAAAATTATCAGTTTATTGGCCCTTTCTCTTGTGGCTAATATCAATGCGCAGGTCTTTAATGCAGGTTTCGAAAACAACAACGGAACGCCTTTATCACAGTTCAAAACTATCAATGCAGACGGATTGCAGGTTCCAGAATGGGGACAGGTACCGGAATTCAACACAGAAGCCTGGATTCAGTTTTATGACGGCTACGACAGCAAAATTGCTTTCAGTACCTCCAATTATGATCCAGCGGGTCAATCCGATGATTTCCTGATTACCCCGGCGATCGCCATCCCGCAGGACGGAAATCCCACCTTGTACTGGAAAGGGAAATCCTATGATTTTGAGTTTACAGATTCTTACGCAGTTAAAGTTTCGGAAACCAATAATAACAAGGAATCTTTTACAACTACTCTAGCCCAGATTGATGGCGAGCAACCGTACGATTTTGCAAGCCACACCTTGGATTTATCTGCCTACAAGGGAAAAACTATTTACATAGCATTCATAAACAATACTACTAACGGATTATATTTAGCGCTGGATGATCTGTACATCAGTCAGTCAGCAAACTGTCAGATGCCTTCTTTAAGCGGATTTTCTGCTTCAGATTTAAAACCAAATTCCGTGACCATCAATTGGTCTTCTACCTCCGGAATTACCAGCTACGACACAGGACTTACGACTTTTGACACTTCGGTTTCCTCAACAGGAACAACTACCGCTACAACAAAAAGCTTTAATAACCTGCAGTCCGGAAAAAGATACCAGTTTTTCCTAAAAAATGCAGATTGCGGATCTGGCTGGGCCGGGCCAAAATCGATTTTCACACCTTCAGAGCTTCCTTATGCCTATGACTTCGAAGCAACTGCGGAGAACTACGGCGAATATGACTCCGACGGTTGGGCGTCTTCAACATGGCTGAACGGTGAGAGCAATACAGCCGCGCAGACGGGAACCGGCTACATCTTCAACAATACCAGCAAGACCACCGCAAAGAACGACTGGATGTTTTCCTATCCTATCTATCTCAAAAAGAATGAAAGTGTTACCGTAAAATATTATGCTGCCATCGGAAGCGCAGAGGCAAGTCCGGCAACCCTGAAATTTGCAGTTGCAAACAGTCAGGACAAAGCGGATATCATTGAAAACCTGAGTACCGATATAATTTCCACGAATAGCTACACGGCATTTACGAAAACCTACACGGCAACTTCGGACAATGTTTACTATTTTGGATTTGGCAATACCACCGCGCCGGTAGCGATCAACACTTCTTTGAGAGTGGACAATGTGACGTTTGTGAAAAATACATTAGCGGTGGCAGATGTCAATAAAACTGCTGTTAAAATCTATCCAAATCCAGTAGTTGATCAGCTGAATATCATCACTGACGACACTTTAAAATCGGTGGAGATCTATTCTCTGGACGGCAAATTACTTCGAAAAATAGACGGCAGCAGTACAAAAATTGACTTTAGAACTTATCAAAAAGGTTCTTACCTGGTAAAGATAGAAACTGATAAATCAGTCACTTCTCAGAAAGTGATAAAATAAAAAGTGAATTAGTTTAGAATTTTTTCAATAAAATAGTTGTAGAATTAAAAATCATTTCTAAATTTGTCCCAATGAAACTAATGAATACAAATAACTGGTGGTGGCTTTCAAACTCTTTGTCGGGTCTGAAAGGCTTATCGGTATTCTAAATTCTGAACGTACTATAACTCAATCATAATAAGACTTCGACATTTTCTGTTGAAGTCTTTTTTTTATTTAATTTTAAAATTATTCTGATGAAATTCAGTAAAACCATAAAAGTAAAAACCACCGTAAAGTCCCAATTGGCAGACCTTTTTACGCCAATCGGAATTTATCTTCGACTTCGCGACAACTTTCGCGATACGATTCTTTTGGAGAATGCAGGTAATCAAAATTCGGAAAACTCCTATTCTTTCATTTGTGTGAATGCCATTGCAGGAATAGAAATCAGAGATTATCACGAAGCTGAATTTAAGTTCCCGCTTGAAAATCCAGAAAAAATAAAATTGGAAAATGAAAAATTATCTGATTTGCTTCAGGAATTTTCGGCGACTTTCCAGTGCGAAAAACCAAACCACGAGATCGGAAAAAGTGCGCAGGGATTTTTCGGATACACGAGTTACGACGCCATTCCGTTTTTTGAGAATATAAAATTTAAAGAACTTTCCGAGGACAATAAAATCCCGTTGATGCGTTACAGATTATACCAATACGTCATCGCCATCAACCATCACAACGACGAAATGTTCTTAATTGAGAATAAAATTGATGGCCTGAAATCTGAACTTTCAACAATTGAGAATTTCATCAACCAAAAAAATGCGCCGGTTTTTCCATTCGAAATTACAGCGGAAGAAACTTCAAATTTAAAAGATGAAGAATTTTTGGAATCGGTAGAATTTGCGAAGAAACATTGTTTCCGAGGCGACGTGTTCCAGTTGGTTTTGAGCAGAAGATTCGAGCAGAAATTTCAGGGCGACGAATTTAACGTTTATCGTGCTTTGCGGAACATCAATCCTTCTCCTTACCTATTTTTCTTCGATTATGGCGACTACAAATTATTGGGATCAAGTCCGGAAAGCCAGTTAATTATCAAAAACGGAAAAGCCATAATTCATCCAATTGCAGGAACGTTCAAAAGAACCGGAAATATCGAAAAAGATTTGGAATCCGCCGAAGAACTGAAAAAAGACCCAAAAGAAAATGCGGAACACACGATGTTGGTAGATCTTGCAAGAAACGATTTGAGCATTCACGGGAAAAATACAACGGTTTCAAAGCTGAAGGAAATTCATTTTTTCTCCCACGTGATCCATATGGTTTCGGAAGTGGTTGCTGATGTCAAAAAAGATCAAAATCCTTACGAAATGATTGCAACCACCTTTCCACAAGGCACTTTAAGTGGTGCTCCAAAATACAGGGCAATGCAATTGATTGATGAACACGAGAAAACTTCCCGAAGTTATTACGCCGGTTGTATTGGTTTTGTAGGTTTTGACGGAAGTTGTAATCAGGCGATTATGATCCGGACTTTCCTAAGTAAAAACAATACACTATTTTACCAGGCCGGCGCAGGAATTACAGCCAAATCCGTTGCAGAAAGTGAGTTGCAGGAAGTTAATAACAAATTAGGCGCTTTGAAGAAAGCCGTTTTAAAAGCAGAGAAATTATGAAAATCTTAGTCTTCGATAATTACGACAGCTTCACGTACAATCTCGTTCAAATTATCGAGCAGATTGTTGGTTCAGAAGTAGATGTTTTCCGCAACGACAAAATTAATTTGGAAGACATCGAGAAATATGATAAAATCATCCTTTCTCCGGGTCCCGGAATTCCGGAAGAAGCAGGAATTTTGCTTGAAGTCATTAAAAAATATGCACCAACAAAATCAATTTTCGGTGTTTGCCTTGGTCAGCAGGCGATCGCGGAAGCTTTTGGCGGGAGTTTGATTAATCTCTCAGAAATCTACCACGGCGTAGCAACAGATGCCATTCAAATCAATGCGCACAAGATTTTCGACAGCTTGCCGGAAACGCTGGAAGTCGGAAGATACCATTCTTGGGCAGTAAATGCTGACGATTTCCCTGTAGAATTAGAAATCACAAGCGTAGACAAAAATGGAATGATTATGAGTTTAAGACACAAAACCTATGATGTTCACGGCGTACAATACCATCCGGAAAGTATTTTGACGCCCGATGGCAGAAAGATTTTAGAGAATTTTTTATCGAATTAAGATGAAAATTTTAAGCTGGAATGTTGAACGATTAAAAACTAATGAAAAAGACAAGTTAGATTTCATCAAAAATTTAATTTTATCTGAAAATCCTGATCTGATTTTTTTAACGGAAACCAATTTAACAATCGATTTTGGAACTGAATATTTTAGCTTACATTCAAGAGAATTACCAGATTTCTACGAGAATCAAAAATATGAAAGTAAAGAAAATAGAGTTAGTGTTTTTTCAAAATATCCTTTCAAGGAAACAATAAAAACTTATGATGAATACACTGCAATTTCTGCGAAAATTACAACTAAATCAGTAGATTTAACCGTCTATGGAAGCATCATTGGTAGTTTTGGTGGGAGAGGATTTTATTTTGAAAATGACCTTGAAAATCAAAAAAGTGAAATCAGAAAACTGAAAGGAAACATCTGTTATTCCGGGGATTTCAACATTGCTTTCTCCGGTTGGAAATATCCAAGCAAAAAAGTAATTGATGAAACAAAATTATTTTTCGAGAATGAAAACTTAGTGATTCTTACAAAAGAAAATGCTGATTGTGCAATTCATATTGTAATGAACAACGACTTTTTGAAAAACAAAATAGTAAAAAGTAAAATGATAGAAATTAACAGAAAAATATCAGATCACAACGCTGTCGTCAGTGAAATAAAATAGGACATGAAACAAATACTACAATATCTCTTCAACCACCAGACTTTGACAAGAGCCGAAGCCAAAGCCATTCTGACAGAGATTTCACAAAATAAATTCAATGAAAGCGAGGTCACAGCTTTCGTCACCGTTTTCTTGATGAGAAGTATAACGCTCGAAGAACTTACAGGTTTCCGAGAAGCATTACTTCAATTGGCAAAACCTATCGATCTGGGCACGAACGATTTGGTTGATATTGTCGGAACCGGTGGCGATGGAAAAAACACATTCAACATTTCAACTTTAGCAAGTTTCATCGTTGCAGGAACGGGGCAAAAGGTGGCAAAACAGGGAAATTACGGCGCCTCGTCTATTTCAGGTTCGTCCAATGTTTTGGAAGAATTAGGCTATCAATTCAAAGATAATTCCGAGGATCTGAAAGCCGATCTGGAAAAAGGAAACATCTGTTTTATCCACGCACCGCTTTTTCACCCGGCTTTAAAATCGGTTGCGCCCTTGAGAAAACAACTGGGTCTGAAGACGTTTTTCAACAGCCTTGGCCCGCTTGTAAATCCTGCGAAACCAAAATTTTCTATGATCGGCGTTGCCAATCTGGAGACAGCCAGAGTCTACCAATACCTTCTGCAGCAACAGAAAAGCGAGTTTATGCTCGTTCACGCTTTGGATGGTTATGATGAAATTTCATTGACCGGCGACACAAAAATCATCAACAAAAATGGCGAAAAAATTTATTCCGCAGCAGATTTAAAATTCAAAAACATAGAACCGGAAAGTATTTTTGGAGGTGACACAAAAGAAGAAGCGGCGAAGATTTTCATTAATATTCTGGAAGGAAAAGGAACTGAAGAACAGAATTCTGTAGTTCTGGCAAACGCTGCAATCGCCCTTCAAAACACAGAAAAATACGGCAATTACGACAACTGTCTAGCGCTGGCGAAGGAAAGTTTAGAAAGCGGAAAAGCACTTCAAAGTCTCAAGAATATTATTAACTAGAATTATTATGGCGACTTTTCCGTCTTCCGTTCCCGCTTTTTTGTGCCAATGCTTTGCCGAGGCTTACAAAAAGAGCTCCACTCAAGCCGGGTCGCAGATTCAACATCAATATAAAATTTAGTCCAGAAAATGACAATTTTAGATAAAATAATAGAACAAAAAAAACAGGAAGTTGCAGATTCAAAATCTGAGATTTCTATCAGTCAGCTGAAAGATTCAGAATTTTTTGGAAGGAACACCTTTTCGCTGAAAGAAACCTTGAAATCAAAATCCGGGATCATCACAGAATTCAAAAGACAATCACCGAGCAAAGGAATCATCAATGACAAAGTTTCGCCAGTGGAAGTTGTTTCTCAATACGAAAAGTACGGCGCAAGTGCACTTTCTATTCTGACCGACAAAGACTTTTTCGGTGGGAGTTTTGAAGATATTTTAAGCGTCCGGAATCATATCAACATTCCGATTTTGAGAAAAGATTTTATGGTCGATGAATATCAATTCTATGAAGCAAAATCAATCGGTGCCGATGTTATTTTGCTGATTGCATCGTGTATTTCGCCAAATCAGGTTTCCGAATTTACAGATTTGGCTCATCAATTAAACCTCGAAGTTTTATTGGAAATCCATTCCGAAGAGGAACTTATTCACATTAATAAAAATGTAGATTTTGTCGGAATCAACAATAGAAATTTGAAGGATTTCAAAGTTGATTTACAACATTCGGTCAATTTAAAAAACCAGCTTCCAGAGGATATTTTGTCCATCGCAGAAAGCGGCATTTATAACGAAGAAGATTTCAGATTCCTGAGAGAAAAAGGCTTTGACGGTTTCCTGATGGGTGAATATTTTATGAAGGATGACAATCCCGGAAAGAAATTTGGAGAGTTTATTTCCAATGTAACAATTTAAAAGTCTAACAATTTACCAATGATGGACAGCCAAAAGCCAAAAGCGAAAAGCCAATTGCAAATTAAAGTTTGCGGACTGACAAAACTTGATCAGATTCAGGAATTAATTGGTTTAAAAGTTGATTTCCTCGGCTTTATCTTTTACGATAAATCGCCAAGATTTGTTCTGAATCATTTGAGTCTGGAGCAGCTTTCCAACATCAAACATTCAGGAAAAGTTGGAGTTTTTGTCAATGAAAATATAGAAAGAATTATAGAAATTTCAGAAAAAGCAAACCTAAATTTCATGCAGCTTCACGGCAATGAAAATGAAAATTATGTTTCAGAATTAAGAGAAAAACTGAATCCTGAAATTAAAATTATAAAAGTAATCCGAATCGGAAATCAAACATCTGACGAACTTCAAAAAACCATCAGCCATCAAGCAAAAACTATTAAGTATCTCCTTTTTGATACGGATTCAAAAGCTTTTGGCGGAACCGGACAAACCTTCGATTGGAATATTTTAAATAAAATCGAAATCCCGGTTCCCTATATTTTGAGTGGCGGAATTTCATTAGAAAACGTCCATCAGCTGTCAACAATCAACCATCAACCAATCGCGCTCGACATCAATTCTAAGTTCGAAATGGAGCCTGGAACTAAAGATATAGAGAAAATAAAAGAATTTAAAAAATTATTAAAAATTTAGATTCCTAAGGAATGACAGAGTGTACATTTATCCAAACATAATTTTTGTCATTCTAAAGAATCTCAACAATAAAATTACAGTTATGAACTTTCAAAACCCAGATAAACACGGCTATTACGGCGATTTCGGTGGCGCTTTCATTCCCGAAATGCTTTACCCAAATGTTGCCGAATTACAGGAAAAATACATCCAGATCATCGAATCCGACGAATTTCAAACGGAGTTTCAGGAGTTGCTTAAAAACTACGTCGGGCGTGCAACACCACTCTATTTTGCTAAGAATCTGAGCGACAAATACCAGACTCAGATTTATCTCAAAAGAGAAGATCTGAATCACACTGGCGCGCACAAAATCAATAACGCTCTGGGACAGGCTTTGCTGGCAAAAAAACTGGGAAATAAAAGAATTATCGCGGAAACCGGAGCCGGTCAACACGGCGTTGCAACTGCTACAGCGTGCGCTTTGCTTGGATTAGAATGCATCGTATATATGGGCGAAGTGGATATTGCAAGACAGTCACCAAACGTCGGCCGTATGAAAATGCTTGGTGCCACCGTAATTCCCGCAACTTCAGGCTCCAAAACGCTGAAAGATGCTGTAAATGAAGCATTAAGAGATTGGATCAACAATCCCGAAAGCACCCATTACATCATCGGAAGTGTCGTAGGTCCGCATCCGTTTCCGGATCTGGTGGCGAGATTCCAAAGTGTGATTTCGAAGGAAATCAAGGAACAACTGAATGAGAAAATTGGCAGAGAAAATCCAGACTATCTAATTGCCTGCGTTGGTGGCGGAAGCAATGCTGCTGGTACTTTTTACCATTTTGCCAATGACGAAAATGTAAAACTGATTGCCGCAGAAGCAGGCGGTTTTGGCGTAGATTCCGGGAAGTCTGCCGCGACTACTTTCTTAGGAACTTTAGGCATTCTGCACGGCAGTCAAAGTTTGGTAATGCAGACCGAAGACGGCCAGGTGATCGAGCCACATTCTATTTCTGCAGGTTTGGATTATCCGGGAATTGGACCTATGCATGCGAATCTCTTCACCTCCAACAGAGCCGAATTTTTCAGCATCAATGATGATGAAGCTTTGAAATCTGCGTTTGAACTTACAAAAATTGAAGGCATTATTCCAGCGCTTGAAAGTGCGCACGCTTTGGCAGTTTTGGACAAAAAGAAATTCGAGAAAGATGATGTGGTCGTGATTTGTTTGAGTGGTCGTGGCGATAAGGATATGGAAACTTACTTAAGTGAAATTAGAAGTTAGAGGGGAGAAATTAGAACTCTCAATAAAATCTAAATTCTAAATTCTAACATCTAACATCTAACATCTAAATTATGAAAAAACTAAACATATACTTCACAGCAGGCGTTCCAAAGCTGGAAGATACCGGAAAGATTGCCAAACTGATCCAGGATTCCGGCGCCGATATGATGGAAATCGGAATTCCGTATTCTGATCCTGTTGCCGATGGCCCTGTCATTCAGGAGGCGCATTCTTTGGCTTTGAAAAACGGAATGAGCATCAAAAAACTCTTCGAACAGCTGGCAGAAGTCAAAGATTCTGTAACAATTCCTAAAATTCTGATGGGCTATCTGAATCCTGTTTTACAGTTTGGCTTCGAGAATTTCTGTCAGAGATGTTCAGAAGTTGGCGTTTCAGGACTGATTATTCCTGACCTTCCTCCAATTGCCTTTGAAACAAAATATGGCGAAATACTTAAGAAATACAACTTAAACTTTACTTTTCTAGTCACGCCGGAAACGTCGGAAGACCGCATCAGATACCTCGATTCTCTCAGTTCGGGCTTTCTCTACGCGGTAAGTTCTTCAAGTACAACAGGAAATGCAAATGCCGTTTTGAAGAACGAAGATTACCTTGATAAACTGGCTACTTTAGAATTAACCAATCCAGTGTTCATCGGATTCGGAATCAAAGACAAAGCAGATTTCGAGAATGTAACAGAGAAAGCACAGGGCGGAATCATAGGAACGGCTTTCGTAAACGTTCTCCTCCAAAATGATAATTGGGAAGATAAAGGGAAAGACTTTATAGAAAGTATTAAAAACTAAATCAAACATAAAAAAAGAGTTTCAGATCACTGAAACTCTTTTCTATTTTTATGGTGAATATTAATCATTGCTTTCAAAAATCGTTGAGAAGGCAGACGTCACCAGTGACAGCAGAATACTGAACAGAAGTGCCCACCAGAAGCCAGCCACCTGCATACTGTCCATCAGATAATCGGCCAGTAAGATAATCAATGCATTGATAACAAATGAGAAAAGTCCCAATGTGATAATCGTTACCGGCAAGGATAGGATAGATAAAATCGGCTTTACAATCAGGTTCAGAAGTCCGAGCACGACGGCAAAAATAATGGTAGAGCCAAAGGTGTCAAAATGTACGCCTGTAAGGACTTTGCTGAGGATGAAAGCTGATATCGCGGTGATCAGTAAACGGATAATAAAGTTCATAGTTTTTTGTATTTAAAATTTACAAATTGGTATTCAAAAACCAGACCTAATACTGCGGTTTCTTATAAACTTTCACCTCCCTGTACTGCAAATCCTTCTCATTCTGCAACTTATCCGAGATCAGAATTCCGGACAGATGATCGATTTCGTGCTGGCAGATCACGGCTGTAAAACCTTCCACCATCTCGTCGTGTTTCTTATTTTCCAGATCAACATATTCCAGGCGGATGCTGTAGCTTCTGTAAAACTCACCACGGAAATTCTCGATAGACAGGTCGCCTTCCGGCCATTTGTTCAGCAGTTCCGACCGCCAGACAATCTTCGGATTGATAAAATATTCTACCGGAGCACCCTCTTTATCAAACCTCTGCACCAGCACTACCCGCCTGTTGATACCCACCTGTGGCGCCGCAATCCCCACGCCGCCGCCCGTCGCAGCCAGTGCCAGACGCATCCTCTCTATCAGTACCGCCAGATTTTTGTCTTTGGGCGAGATCTCCAGAGACTGGCTCAGCAGCACCTGATGCTGATCCGCCTGGTCCGTCTGGAATATCGGAAGTGCCGTTTTCGGATCTCCGGCGAGGATCCGTTCTTTTTCTTCTTTTGAGAATTTCTGAGAAAAAGCGAAGGTTCCCAGGAACAATAATATTAAAACCGTAAAATTCCGCATCGTTTTATTTTTAATTCAAAGATAATAATTTGGGCACCTTTATCCGTGCTCCGTTCCCGCTTTTTTCTGTCGTTGCGGCAGACGTTTGGCTCTTTGTTGAAGTTGCCTACAACCGCAACAACAGAAAAAGAGCTCCACTCAGCCCGGGGTGCGCTTCGCCTCTTAGAGATCTTCGGATTTTAAAAGAAGATTCCGCCCAGTACACCGCTTTTCCAGCCTTTAAAATCGAGCCTCGCAAAGTCCCATCAATAAAGGCTTCACAAGCCATCAGAAAACACACGTGTCTTTTGAAAGAAACACACGTGTCTTTTTACTAGAACATACGTGTCTTTTAATTAAAACACACGTAGCTTTTTTATAAAACACACAGTACATTATTTCAAAACACATTAGTCTCATATGACTTTCGTCTGTTAAATACAAAAAAAACGTTCTCCCAAAATAATTCGGGAGAACGCTGAAGAAAAAGGAACTAACAACTATAACTTAGTTTTTAGATGTCTTCGAGAGCCTCATCGGCCTGGCGAGTTTAATATTATTCTATAGAATTATTGCGATTGGCATTCTTAAGAAAATCGCAACACGCAATAGATAAGTTTTGAGAGATTCAATATTATCAGGAATTTTAGTTTTATTTGTCTTCGAGAACCTCAGACAGACAATGCTTCGCTTATCGTTGTCATCCTGAGGCTCTCGAAGGACTATCTGTATCTTAATCAATCATTTCATTCTTACGTCTATTGAAGATCCAGAAGATAATCGGGAAGATCAGCAGCGTGAGGACTGTTGCCGTTATCAGGCCGCCAATGATGACGATGGCCAGCGGTTTCTGCGACTCAGACCCGATGCCGGTAGAAAGAGCCGCCGGCAGAAGTCCGATAGAAGCCATCAGTGCCGTCATCACAACAGGTCGCGTCCGCACCTTCACGCCCTCCATAATAGACTGGTCGATAGCAAGTCCGTTTTTGAGATTCTGATGAAACTCAGAAATCAGAATCACCCCGTTCTGGATACAGATCCCAATCAGCGCAATCATCCCGACGCCGGCAGAAATCCCGAAGTTCATATTGGTAAGATGCAGCGCTATAATGGCGCCTATCAAAGCAAAAGGCACATTGGCAAGCACCAAAAGCGAATCCTTCATATTACCGAAAAGGATGAACAGCAGGAAGAAAATCCCAATGATACTGATGGGTACAACCTCCGTAAGCCGGCTGGTTGCCCGCTGCTGATTTTCGAACTGTCCTGTCCACCCCACCGAGTAACCGTCGGGCAGTTTGATCTTCTCAACTTTCTTTTGGGCATCGGCAATGGTTCCGCCCAAATCCCGGTCGCGGATCGAGAACTTGACGCCAATATAACGTTTGATATCGTCTCTGTAGATGAACGCGGCACCGTTTTCCTTCTCGATTGTACTGATCTCTTTCAACGGGATTTTTGCACCGTCCTGTGTGGGAACCATCAGGGAAGCAATATCGGTTTCGTTCTTTCTGTATTCCTGGGCGTAGCGCAGTCGGATAGGGAATTTCCTCTCGCCGTCAAACATTTCCGAGGCTGTTTTCCCTCCAAAAGCCATTTCCAGAACTGCCTGGGCGTCGGCAGGCAGTACGCCATACGCTGCCATTTTGCTTCTGTCCAGAACGACGCTGATCTCGGGCTGACCAATATTTTTTATAATTCCCGGCTCTTTTACACCGTCTACATCTTTGATAGCAGCCAAAACCTCGTCTGCCAGCCTGTCCAGCGTATGCAGGTTGTCACCGTAGATCTTAATCCCGTTTTCCGCCTTGAAGCCTGCCACCGCTTCTGCAACATTATCAGAAATCGGCTGGGAATAGTTGAAGGTGATACCCTGATAGTTCTTCAGTTTTTTATCAATCTGCGCAATAAGCTCATCATAAGTGATCTTCCGTTTCCAGTCTTCCCGGGGCTGAAGACTGACGGCAAACTGTACAAAGCCGAAACCGTTCGGGTCTGTCCCATCATTACTCCTGCCCGTCTGCGCAAGAACGTCTGTGACTTCCGGGAAACTCATAATGTCTTTTTTGAGCTGGTCTGCCGTCACCAGAGATTTGTCCAGAGAGGAGCTCATCGGCATCTCCGCTGTGATCCAAAGGGAGCCTTCATTTAGTTGCGGTAAAAATTCGGTTCCCAGAAATGTTGCAGAGAACAACGTCACTGCAAGCGCCGATGTGGCTGCTATCAAGCTGAGCTTCTTGTATCTGAATGTGAACTTCAGACCCTTCATCACATATTTGTCCCAGAATTCTACGAATGGGTTGTGTCTTTCTTTTACATTCTTCTTTAATAACAGATGGGACATCACCGGAACCAGAGTCAGCGTGAACAAGAGCGCGCCCACCAAGGCAAAACCAAGCGTGAAGGCCAGCGGAGAAAACATTTTGCCCTCTACCTTCTGGAAGGAAAAGATGGGTAAAAGCGAGGTAATGATAATTAGTTTTGAGAAGAAAATGGCTTTGCCCAGTCCCGTTCCTGTCTGTTTTATCCAGCCCGCTTTGGCCATTTTGTTGAAGCGCTCCATTCCATATTTCTTTGCTTTGTGATCCAGCATTACGAATAGCCCTTCTACCATCACCACGGCACCGTCTATTATAATTCCGAAATCCACTGCGCCCAATGACAGTAAGTTAGCACTCATTCCAGCCATCTTGAGACAGAAAAAGGCAAACAGCAAAGACAAGGGAATGATGATGGACACGATGAGCGTTGTACGCCAGTCTGCCATAAATATCAGGACGATGACCGTTACCAGAATAATGCCTTCCAACAGGTTGTGCATCACGGTGCTGGTGGTAAAATCCATCAGGTTCTGACGATCATAGAAAGTTCTCATTTTGACATCCTTTGGCAGGATTTTATGGTTGAGATCATCTATTTTGGCCTTTACCAGCTTGAGCACTTCCTGAGCATTCTCGCCTTTTCGCATTACCACGATGCCTTCAACCGTGTCATTTTCATTATTGAGGGAAGCCTGCCCGACTCTCGGCAAAGAACCTTCGTGCACATCTGCAACATATTTTACGAGGATAGGATTGCCACTGTCGTTATGAACCGTAATATTTTCGATGTCTGCAATAGATTTCACCAGTCCAATTCCACGGACTACATATGCCTGACCGCTTTTTTCGATGACATCGCCGCCGACATTCAGGTTGCTGTTGGTGACGGCTTCCAGCACTTCTGTGGGTGTGAGATTGTACTTATCCAGTTTTCTGGGATCGATACTTAGTTCGAAAACCTTGTCCTGACCTCCGAAGACATTGACATCTGCCACGCCTGGAACACTTCTCAAAGCTCTGTCTACCACCCAGGTCTGGAGCGTAAGAAGGTCTCTGGAATCACGGTCTTTGCTTTCAAGAGTATACCTGTAGATCTCACCGGTCGGCCCATATGGCGGCTGAACTTCGGGATCTATGCCATCCGGAAGGCTCACTGTCCGCAACTGGTTGTTGACCATATTCCGTGCAAAAATATCGTCTACACCATCCTCAAATAAAATCTTGACGATGGATAGGCCAAACATAGTGGTACTCCGGACACTGGTTTTCTTCTGAACCGGACTCATTGCCAGCTCGATCGGTGTGGTGACAAAGCGTTCTACTTCTTCTGCACTTCTGCCGTTCCATTGTGTGATGATGACGATCTGTGTATTGGTCACATCAGGAAAAGCCTCGATCGGCATATTCTTGAAGCTGATGAAACCTGCCACTGCGAGAATCGCCACCCAGATGAAGGTAAAAGCTTTATTTTTAAGGGAAAATCCTATGATACTTTTTATGAATTTGTTCATATCTGATATTTTGAATCGCCGGTCTGATGCCGCGATTATTCATATTAATATTGGTCCGACAGCAGTACTGACGGAAATTGTAGGAACCTTGCGGTTTATCGTAAAGTGAGCTGGTATCAGTTATTCAATGATCGGTAGATCAGCAGCTGATTGTTGGTAACAACCGTTTCGCCTTCGGAAAGGCCGCTTGCGACGTAAGTATTCTCGGTGTTCTGTTTTAATATTTTGATTTCCTTTACCTTGATATCAGTTTGTGACTTGTAAACCACGACAAAATAACGGTTGTCATCAAAGATTACAGCGCTGGACGGAATGGCAAGGGCAGTTTCATCCTCTGCGGAGGAAACCCTGATGGTTGCTTTACTTTCCGGGATCAGTAGGCCCTGAGAATTGTCTAGTACCACTCTGGCCTGCATAGAATTGGTCTCCGGATCTATGATTTTAAAAATCTTATCTATCTTCCCGAAAAAAACTTTGTCCGGATAGGATAATGTAGAAACCTGAGCTTTCATCCCCAGATTTATTTTATCAATATCGGCTTCATTAACGTTCATAATGGCCCAGACATTTTTTGTATTGGCAACGTCGAAGATATTTTCACTTCGGTCACTTCTCAGTTCCATATCCTTGTTGATATCTTTATGAACAATGAAACCGTTGATGGGCGAAATAACACTGTATATATTTCCTTTTTTTACGTTGTATACCGTGCTCACGGAGTTAGACCGGTGCAGGGCGTCTTTGGCTTTTTGAACGTCGCTTTGTGCCTCCAGAATGTCTTTTTCGGTGTTCAGCTTCCCGGCGTACATTTCTTTGGCGACGCGGAGATTATTCTGGGCAACCAGCAAATCGGTTTTAGCATCGCTCACCTCTTTCTGCACTTCTGCCAGCTCTGTACTTCTGATGGTAGCGAGAACCTGGCCTTTGCGGACGTAATCTCCCAGTTCTACGTTCACACTCAAAACATTGCCGCCGACTAACGGGAAAATATCAATATAAGTATTCTTGTCTGCCGAGATCTTACCGTAAAAACTGTATTCGTCTTCTATGAATTTCTTTTCTGCTTTTGCGAAAGTTGTAGACTTCAGCATCGTTTGGCTCAGTTCAAAACCTTTCGTTTCTTCCTGCACCGTTTCTTCCTTTTTGGAGCAGGAGAATAATGTAACAGCGAGGATTATTGGAATAATTATTTTTTGCATTAATAAAAGATTTTGGTTTGTACTAGTTGATTGAGCTGTTCTGCAGAGACCAGAATCTGCTTTTTCATATCATAAATCTGCAGGACGGTCTGTCTGTAACTTTCCAGGAAATCTGTAAAATCCATCAGGCTGACGTTTCCGCTTCGGAAGTTTTTCTGAATTCCGTTGTAAACCGTGTTCAGATTTTCAACATCTACAGGTTTCAGTTCGAAGTATTGGTCATATTGATTTTTCCAGGTCTGATAAGCAGATTCTACCTGGGTTTCGAGGTCCAGCTTCTGAAATTCTGAGTTTTTTTCACTTTGCTGAATGGCATATTTTGCCCTTTCCACATTACCTTTATTTACTTTCCAGAGCGGAATTGGAATGCCGACTTTCAGATTGATCTCATTTCTGAAGGTACCGGAGTTCTGATCGTATTCCGCTCCCAGATTCAGGTCCGGCGTATTGAGCGACTTCTGCCATTGTGCGAAGAGCTTGCTGTTATCGATAAGTCTTAGATTATAAAGGTAATCTGCATTATTAACTAAAGCTTTTTCCTTCAATAGCTGCAGATCTCCGAAAGGCTGTGAGGCCAGAAGATCGTTCTCGTCCAGCTTTGAGATATTGGGAAGAATATTGTCTGAAAGGCCTGTCAGAAGCTTCATATTTTGCTGAAACGTCAGGATATTGTTGTTGATTTCAATCTTATCACTATTGAGCTGGATCACGATGCTCTGAAGTCTCACATAATCTTTAAGAGAGATATTTCCCTTGTCTGCCTGGATTTTGTAAGCGGCAAGAAGCTCATTCATATAAGTCAGCTGACCTTCTATGCTGCTCTGTTTCTTTTTTTCGTATATCAGGTGGTAATAAGTTTCCCGAAGCTGTGACCGCAGCTCTACCAATAATTGATTGAACTGCAACTGTGACAATTCTTTGTTGGATTTTGCGAATTCGATTTCGTTTTTCTTTTTTCCGCCGAGGTAAATCAGCTGTGTGATTTCTGCGCCTTTTGCTCGGCCGACATCAAAAACCCTTTTGTCTTCAGGATTATAAGCATTGACATAACCGCTAATCTGTGGAAGTTCCCAAATCCTGGCCTGAATAATATCGGCATCTGCCATATTAATATTGTACTGTGCGGCGAGAATCTGAAGATTGTTTTTCTGAAAAGCCAATTCGCAATCCTGAAGAGACATCTGTTGCTGTCCGGAAAGACATACAAATGCCGAAACGGATAACACCAGCGTTGTTATTTTATTCATTTTTATCTCGTTTTGGTTTTGCAAAAATGCTTTAACACGATTAAAACGGACTTAAATGCGACTTAAAAAAAGCTTAATTGTGGTTTTGAGAATAGATGAGAGACGGATAGATGAGAGACTTTAAAATACTGACATCTCGCAGATTTACCAGATTTAGCAGATTTAAAACGCAATATTGTTCCCTAGGAATTTTAGCGGTTTAGATTCCTGCGGAATGACAAAATAGTGTTTATGATGGAATGGTAAATCTTTGCGAAGCTGCAGCCCGACTTGAACGGAAATCCTTTTTTGCGCATACAAAAGTTCTGTTTAATGTAGAATCGTTGTGCAAAAAAGATTGGGAGTGGAAGGCGGAAATAGCTGCCCAAATATTACTATTTATTAAAAATAACGGTAAAAAGATTCTCATTGTCTGCAACCGAACTGTAGGAAATCTCCGCTTTGTGGTATTCCAATATACGTTTGACGATACGCAAACCCAGGCCAGAACCGGATTTGTTCTGTGAATTGCTGCCGCGCATAAAGGCTTCAAAAAGTTTGTCGCGCTCAGAAACCGGAATGACGGCGCCTTTGGAAATGACCGTCACAATGATTCGGAATTCAGTTTCTCTGATGCTGATATCAGCTTCCTGACCGTGGGAATATAGCGCGGCATTTTTGAAAAGATTGATGAAGGTAATCTCCAGCAGAGACTTCACGCCTTTTACCGTGAGAAGTGCATCATCACTACTCTCTTCATCGATTTGAAAGTCCATTCTGAAATCCGGGAAATTGCGGCGGACAGATTCGAAGGCGTCAAAAACCACTTCATCTATCCGGACTTCCTCGTAAACGGTTGCAATGCCTTCTTTGTCGAATCTCGAGAGCAGAAGCAAAGATTTGGTAAGGTCTGAAAGCTGATGAACGTCCTGCAGCATCTGCTGCAGCGTAGTTTTTGTCTTCGGCGAATGATTCTCAAGCTGAATCAGATTCTCCAGCTGAAAAGCCATCCTTGTAAGCGGTGTCCGCATCTCGTGGGCCGCGCTGGAGTTGAAATCCTTCTGCGACTGGAAGACATCATTCAGACGGTTGGTCATTACATTGAAAGACGCTGCCAGAACGCCAATTTCATCTTTTTGATTTTTGACCAAAACAGGCGTTGTCAGACGGTGAACACTGATCTCTGAAATGTCTGACTTGAGGATTTCCAGAGGTTCCAGAAATTTTGAAACGATATAATAACTGAAAAACCAGATCAGAAGAATGCTGACGACATAGGAGAAGATCAGCATATATTTTAAAAAGTCCAGCTTTGACTGTCCTGTAACATCCTGGGCGCTGGTAAGAATATAATAATTCTCGCCGTTAATAGTTCTGAGAGCAGCATAAATCTCGGGCGCAGAATGTTCGATGTAGAGCGTCTTTTCACTGTCGAGACGTTGCAAAAGGCCTTGATCCCAGGTGATTTTTTTGTCTTTCAGCGTGCTGTAAACCAGATCTTTTGCTCCGTTGAAAATCATAATATTTTCATTCAGCAAGACATTGTCTGAATTTTCGTCAAAGAAAATGGGTGCTTCCTGCTCAAAGTCTCTTGATTTCTCTATAAAATTGACCGTGAAAACCAAACGTTTCTGAAATCTTTCTTTGAACTCATCTCTTCTGAAATCATTAAACGAAATGTACACCACAAACATCATAATCCCGAATATCAGGGAGAATGCGATGCTGAGGCTGATAGCAATCCGGCGTTTCAGAGACATAAATTATGTAATAAATGATTTATTAATGATAAACGATTACTGTTAAACAATAATCAAAGAAATAAAAAGCAATAGCTATAATGGACTTAGGTAATATCCGAATCCGGGTCTTGTGTGGATGAGTTTAGTTTTAAAATTTTTATCAATTTTTTTTCTGAGGAAGTTAATGTAAACTTCTATCGCATTATTGGTGGACTGGAACTGGTTTTTCCAGACTTCATCGGAAATATACTGCTTGGAAAGCGTGCGCCCGTTGGCTCTTGCCAATAAAACCAAGAGCTGAAATTCCTTCACCGTAAGGCTGATTTCTTCACCGGAACGGAACACTTTGCTGTCTTCCGGGAAAATCTCCAGATCTTCTATCACTATTTTTTCTACCTCTTCCGTTTTTGGTGTGTGCCTCCGCATTTGCGAGTTGATCCTTAATAATAATTCCTCCAGCAGAAATGGTTTTACGAGATAATCATCTGCTGCGTGCAGGAATGCTTCTTTTTTCTCCTCGATGCCGTCGTAAGCAGAAATGATGATAATGGGCGTTTCGGCATTGGATTCTCTGATGGTCTTGCAGATCTCCAAACCATTGATTTTAGGCACGTTGATATCCAGCAGAAAGATGTCGTATTCTTTGGCAGTAAACATATTCAGGAGAACTTCGCCGTCTTCTGCTTTGTCGGTTTTAACTGATTTTGACTCGAGAAAAAGTGCAATTTCTGAAGATAGAACAGAATCGTCTTCTAAAAGTAATGCCTGCATTTGGTGATATTTTTTACAAATATGGGAAAAAGTAAATTGGGAAATGATTAAAGTCTGGTGTTTTAGAATCCAAAATTGATTAATTTAGTGCTCTAACTAATATCAATGAAAAGACTAACAGCCTTATTATTCATCTTTTACTCGATTATCACACTAGGCCAAAAAAGAGAAATGGCCCAGAGTTTTTCCAGCCATAATTTTGACAAAGCGATAGCGATTGGGAAGGAAATTCTCAAATCCGGGCCTGAGGATTTTGAAACAAATCTTACGATTGCAAGAGCAGAAGATGAAAAAGGAAATTTTAATGCTGCCAAACCATTTCTTGAAAAGTCAAAAACGCTGATGAAAGAAGATTGGCAAAAATCCTGGGCACTTTTGGAAAATGCCAAAAATAATTTTGGACTTGGAAATCTTGAAGTTGCAAAACAGTATTATAAGGATGCTTGCAAAATAACAGGAACAAAGAATTCCACGAAAAGTCTTAAAAGTTTCGGAATGTTAACTGGCCTGGATGAATTTTATAATGAATGGAAGATTAAAGAAACAAAAAATATAGTTTTTCATTTTCAGAACGGCGTCAACGATGAAGAAATTATTAGAATTATGTTGACGAGGCAAAAAGCATTTGACGAAATCAATTCTTTTTTCAAATCTCAGTTGCCGAAGAAAATTGATTTTTTTGTCTGGAATATGACAAACAGTTTTAATCCTGTTTTGAATAGAAATCTCGGATTTTCGACGCCTGTTTTTTCTGTATCCCACAATCGACTTGATCAAACACCGGGTCACGAAATTGCTCACAATATTTCCTTCTGGAAAAGCATCGCCGGCAGGAAAACCCACTTTATCAATGAAGGTATAGCTGTTTGCTTCGACCAAAAGATAAGTGATAAACTAAAAGCTGCAAGCGAAGAGTATCAAAAAAATCCCATCGATCTGAAAGAAATTTGGAAAAATGATTCGAAAATCGATGATGAAATGCTTTATCCGATTTCCGGCGCTTTTGTTGAATATCTGATTAAATATGATAGAGAAAAATTCCTAGAACTCACGGTAAATCAAAGTTATGAAGACGCATCAGTAATATACAAAGGTAAGATTGACGTGCTGATCTCAAATTTCATTCTGAAATTGAAGCCGTAATATTTCTAATAAGTCTTCGTCATATCAATCGGAATCACGAGATTAAACTCTGTCGGAATAAAATCTTTTTCAGGCAAAATCAAGTCCGGTTTTTCAGATTCAAAAACAGAGATCACTGCAATTTTTAAATTTGGGTTTTTCTTTTTCAAATACCAGTAAATTCCGCCATATTGTTTGCTGTGATAGTCACCGTTATAATGGATGAAGGTCTTTCCTGCCTGCCAATTGTTGATGATAGATTCTGCCATCGTTGCGTCTTTGATGGCTTGCGCTGATATGAAATTCATCAATTTTAATTCATCCACGTGGTCGCCCATCAAAGATTTCATTTCTTTGTAGCCCGGCGTTTCCAACGTGACTTCGATTGGTAGTTGAGCAATAAATTTCTTTTCCTGTTCAGGCAATTCATTCAAAGTTTTGATGCCTTGTTTAGAAGTTTGGGAAGCATATTTTCTTGGAACATTGGTAGCGATGAATTGCAGTTTTTTGTCTTTAGCAAAATCGAGCAACGGCTTGTAATCGGTCTCGTAATTGTTCCAAAGTCTGACGGAATCTTTAAGATTTTCACCTTCTATTTTGCCGGCGAGGTAAGAGTCTAATGCCTGTTGATTATCTCTTTCGAACATCTCTGCGCCCAAAATGATCCGCCCGTTTTTCTTTTCAAAAAGTGCTTCTGTAATCTTCTTTTCCAGCCAATGGTTTATAGAATTATTATGGTGCTCACCGATCAGAACGACATCATAATTTGCAAGGTCCACAGTCACTTTCTCCGGCGTAACCGTTTTCGACTTTTTATCAAAAAACTGATAGGCACGGAAATCCTGAGCGTCTAAAAAATTTAGACTTATAACAAAAATGAACAATACCAACTTTTTCATATTCAAATATATAAAAAAGCCGTCTTAAAGTAAATTAATACTTTAAAAACGACTTCGTAAATAACAACTAAACTTTAATTATAAACCGGCTATAAGATCTTTCCAACCTTGTAATTCCGGGATTCCGGGCTTTCTTTTTCCAAAAAACTGAACGATGAAATCGCCTTCTTTGTTGAAGACTTCTACCGAAGTCACTTCGCCGTCTTCCGTAGGTTTTTTAGTAATCCACGTTTCGGCAATTTTGGTGGTGTCCAGATGAAGATTAAAATCCGGATCCATCACATTGAACCATTGCTGGTGCCAAAGTGTCTTGTTGACTTCACCCGTGTGAATCTGGATAATGCCGCGATTTCCGACAAAAATCATAATCGGCAATTGCTGTTCTGATGCGTCTTCCAAGACATTAACAACTTTAGAATTTTCGATTTTCGTCGCGTAGCCTTCCGGCGCCAATCTTAATGCCTGAGTTCTTGTAACGCCGAATTTCCTCAGCATCATAAAGAAATCGTGTGTATCTTTCAGACCTCTCCAAGCTTGTTGGAAACCAGCCACATCAATTTCAGAATCCGCTTTTTCTGTAGCTTTGGCAGGAACAGTTTCAGTGACTATTTCCGCGGACTGATTTTCGGCTTTGTATTTTTCGGTCAAAACATCAAATTCTGCTTCACTGCTGTCTTTCGTCAAATAAATTTTATGAAGAGCAAGTCCGTCTTTTCCGAAGAACTGTAGGCTTTTTCGGTCGCCTTCTGCCACAGAAAAACCAAATTTCCAGGAGCTGATGAAAATCCTCAAATCAATATCTTCGCCCACGAAAAGCTGTGCGTGCGGACTGCTGAAATCCGGATTTAGATACACGCCTTTTCTCTCGTGCACGCATTCGTCATTTCTTGTCAGCGCCATTACTTTGTTCAGTTTCACAACTTCCCGAAGAAGATCTGAAAAATCAGATTTCAGGACCGTAACGCCATTTCCAACGTTGGTGGCCAGTAATTCGGCTTCGCTTACGCCCAACTGTTCTGCTGCATTCCGGATTCTAAGATGAGGGTTTTCTGCTTTTAAAGTTTCCCATTTTTCTTTTAATTCATTAATTAATGTACTCATATTAATTTATTTTTATTGTAGTTTTCAGGCCTTCCCCAAGGCTTTTTTTTGTTTTTTATCCAAATAATATCATTGTATTGTCGTGCACAGGATGTTTGCAGATGGTGCACGGGAAATTGTAGGCTTTACTTATTTTCTCTGCAGTGAAAACTTTTTCCGGAGAACCGTGCGAGAGAATCTTTCCCTTTTCCATCAGCAGAATCTGATCTGCAAACTGCGCTGCAAGGTTGAGATCATGCAAGACCACAATTGCTGTATTATTATTCTGAGTAAATTTTTTGATCAGTTCCAACGTTTTATACTGGTGTTTAACATCCAGATTATTAAGTGGTTCATCCAGCAGAAGTAAAGTATTTTCTACGTCGTTGTCCAACTGTGCCAGAACTCTTGCCAGGTGGACGCGCTGCTTCTCACCTCCGGAAAGTGAGTTGTATTCCCTACCTTTAAAGTTCAGAACATCGGTTTCTGTCATCGCATTTTCTACAGAACTGAAATCTGCTGCGCCAGGCTGGGACTGGAAATAAGGATAGCGGCCCATCATCACCACATCTTGCACGAGAAGCGGAATATCCTGCGCATTGTGCTGAGAAAATTTTGCTTTATGTTTTGACAATTCTTCCAGATTCCATTCTGTCAGTATTTTATTTTTAAACTGAATATTTTGTCTGTTATCCGTCTTGATTTCATTGGCAAGAATATTGAGAAGGCTCGATTTTCCTGCACCGTTTGGCCCTACGATCGCAAGAAATTCACCAAAGCCAACGAGGATATCAACATCAGTTATAATACTGACTTTCTGACTTTTATAATTGATATTAGTCCCAGTGATCATCTTAAAGTATTTTTAAATTTAATGAGAATGGCGATGAATATCGGACCGCCAATCAGTGACGTCAAAATTCCAATCGGCAATTCTGAAGGCGCCACAATGGTTCTGCTAACCGTGTCTGCAAACAGCAACAGAATACTTCCGGAGATGGCTGACAGTGGTAAAATGAAGTGGTAATCGGAACGGAAAAGCAGTCTTAAAATATAGGGAACAATCAAGCCTACAAAGCCAATTGTTCCCGAAAATGCCACGCAGGTACCGACCATCAGGGCTGTTAGAACCACGATCTGCTTTTTCAGACTTTCTACACCGATTCCCAAATGCTCTGCGTCTTTTTCGCCCAGCATCATTGCATTCAGTGCTTTTCCCTTTGGTAAAATAATCAGGTATGAAAGCACTAAAACGGCGGTTAAAATATAATTTTTTGTCCACGTTGCAGCCGCAAGACTTCCGAGATTCCAGAAGGTGAGATCTCTGAGCTGCTCGTCTTTTGAAATATAAATCAGAAAACCTGTAATCGAAAATCCAATTGATGTGATGGCTACACCGCTTAAAAGCATCATTACCACATTGGTTTTCCCTGCAGAAGTGGAGATCCTGTAAACGATGATCATGGCCAGCAACGCACCGATGAATGCAGAAACACCAACCAGAGAATTCGTGACAATTTCGGGAAGATAACTTTCAAAAGTATGGCCTAGTACGATTGCAATGGCTGCCAGAAGTGTGGCTCCGGAAGTAAGACCAATCGCCTCGCCCGTGGCCAGTGGATTTTTGAACATTCCCTGCAGTGTAGTGCCTGAAACGGCCAGCATACTTCCGATCAGAACGGCCATTACAATCCGCGACGCACGGACTTCCCAAATGATATATCTCTCGCCCAGAGATAAGGAAGTGTCGCCTGTCACGAATCTCCAGAAAACCTTATACGAGCTCGATTTTCCGAAGTCGTAAACACCGGTATTCACGGAAAGAGCCATCATCAGCATTAATAAAATAATACCGATCAGTGCGTAAAATGTTAGACTTTGTGATTTCAAAATTGATAAGACTTATGGAATGCAGACGCAGAATCCTGGATTGAGCGCAGTTACATTTCTGGAATTTTATTTTGTGCTTTCGATCAGCATTTTGTTCAGGCTCAATGCAGCTTCGCCGACTCTCGGGCCAAATGATGACAGGAGACCGCCATCCAAAGCAATTATTTTTTTGTTTTTACCGGCATTGGTCTGTGAGACGCCCGGCATTTTTAGCGCGCCTTCTACTCCACCGGAACCTTCCAGGCCGCTTGTAAAAAACATCAGAACATCAGGATTGGACTGTACAACAGCCTCGGGAGTGAGTGGTTTGAAATCCTCAAAATCATTAGCAGAATTTTCGCCGCCTGCAATTTCTATCATCTTTGCCATAGGTGTATTTTTTCCCGCAACCATCAGCATATTGCCTCTTGCGTAGATGAAAAGGACTTTCGGCTTTTTAGAAATGGGCTGGATTTGTTTTACATCGGCATCAATCTTATCAATCAAAGCTTTTTGGTTTGTGTTCCCGAGAGCTTTGGCCACCTGATCAATGAGTTGCTTGGTTCCATCAATCGTGAATTCCTGTTTGAATAATTGGGTCTGCACGCCGGAACTTTTAATCTTTGCCAAAAGATCAGGATTGATGTCCTTATCAGACGCAAGGATCATCGATGGATTGAGTGCCAGCAGCGGCTCTATGGTCATAGAACGGACGTGGCCGAGTTCTTCTGCCGTTTTTTTCAGGCTTTCCGGATAAGTGCTGGTGACGTCTATACCAACAATTTCTTTTTCGTGGCCCAGAGCCGCTACAATCTCTGTAACGCCGCCGCTGATACTGACAATCCTTTGGTTGGAAACTGGTTTTTCGGTTTTTGCTTCTTTATTTTCCGCTACTTTGGGATCTTCTTTCTTACAGGAGATTCCTGCTAATAATATGATTGATACAACTGTTATTTTTATTGCTTTCATAATGAATTATATTAACTGAATTAATAATTAAGGAACACTTAAAGAGGTTGATATTCGAATTGAGGATGACCGCGGACACCTTTCTCATTGGTCATTCTCAGGAATTTGAGTTTAAAGTAAAAACCTTCCGGATCTTTAATAATGTAAAATCTGTCTCCATAAGTTTCCAAACCATTTGTACCAACCGGATTTCGCCAGTTTGCACCTATCGTCCTCTGATCTGTAAAATTGAACTTTGACGTCTCGATATCAGCCAGCTTAAAATTATTATAATACTCTGATGCCGAAACATTTGCAGGAATATCGACTTGGTAGGACGCTGAGCCACCCACAATATTATCTGTCACAAAATCTGCGTAGATGTACGTTCCGGCGCCTTCTATCACATTGGTAAAAACAGTGAAACACAGATCCCACTTCTCTTTTAGCGGCTGGATCATAATCTCTTTATTATTAATCAGACTGAAATAATTGAAGTTGTAATCCGGATTTTTATTGACTGTATATTCTTTAAGGTCTGTAGATGAGATCTCGCCATATTTGATTTTATAAGCAGAATTCCCGGCTCTGGTAATCTGCAGCTTCATCCAGCCTCTTTCGGTACCACCTGTCACGACGGAGCCACTAGGTACGCTGCCTTCGTAGACATTTCTACCCATATTGATCAGGTAAACTGCATTATCAGAATCGTTGATTGCAATTTCTGAAATAGCGGTATAACCGGTTGGGAAATGACCTTTGACGTCATCTATAAAAGTGGTATTCTGTGAATCAAAATTTGCGACCTGCACCTTTTTTTTAAGTTCTGTAACATCGGATTCTTTGACCAGGCTGATATCAGTGGCATTCGGTATCTTTCCCGCAGCCATCATCACCGAGGAGTTTATGATCACTTTGAATTGATCGCCGGCATAAAATGCCAGATCCCAATCGGTTCTCTTATTTTGGGTTTTCTGGCCGGAACTGAGGTCGTACCAAACCTGATTTGGCTCTGCAGCACCGCCAACTTCTGCACTGTCCAGTTTGCCCATTAAGGGTGAAACAGCTACAGGATCTTCATTATCACGAAGACAGGATTGAAAAATTAAAGATGTGCTTATGAGTAGAAATAATAGTTTTTTCATTTCTAAAAGTTTTTAAAAATTGTAGTTGACTCTGGCAAAATAACTTCTGCCATAGAAGAGATTCTGCAGATCTGCCGCGGCATTGTGGCCGTCTCCCGATTGCGCAGAGTTTCTGATGGTGGTAACATCGAATATATTTTTAACACCAAGACTCACTTCAAAATGATTGTTGAAGAATGGCTGACTGGCGGTAAAATTCATCATACTAAAATCACCTATATCACCTAATACATACGTCCCTTGATCTGCAGCACCCGAAGATTCCAAGCTGTATAGTTTACTTTTGCCCGTGTATTTATAGTAAAGTGCAAAAATTGTTTTCGTTTTCAGAAGCACATAATTGGCACTAGCGTTAGCTTCCACATAGTAATTAAAATCATCATCAGAATCAACATTTCCTGTCGTAAGATTTTGAGAGATTCCCATTGTGGAAACACCGGCATTGAAGGAAAAATTATCTTTTCTCGCATTGAAACTCATTCCAAAAATGACAGACTTATAATTTTCGACATTCAGGTAAGTGTATTTCAAAGGAATATTGCTGACTATTACATTTTCTATCCTGTCTTTTACATCGAGGTATAAGCCACTCGCACCCACGTTATATTGCCACGCATTGGAACTGGTGGTGGCATAATCCCAGAAAACACCGCCGGAATATCCATTTTCAGGTTTCAGATTCTCATTGCCGCGGATATCGTGATTGTTGTCCACTACAAAAGTGTAAAGCTCGTTATAGACAGGAAAACGGTTTGCGGAACCAAGCACAACGCGGATATTTGATTTTGCCGTTGTTACAAATCTGGTGGTCAAGGCGTAATTATACTGTCTGTCAAACTTATCGCTAAGTGCGAGGCGAACGCCCGGACGGAAGGACAACCA
This sequence comes from Bacteroidota bacterium, assembly GCA_037033105.1. Classification (GTDB taxonomy): domain Bacteria; phylum Bacteroidota; class Bacteroidia; order Flavobacteriales; family Weeksellaceae; genus Epilithonimonas. Next base: position 42,597 of record JAZBLF010000005.1, on the reverse strand, counting down.
ATGTAAAGGATTCCATTCGGCGGATAAAAAGTTGGCATAGTTAAAAATTGAACGCGTTATACTCCTGCCATTATTATTGAATTCAAACGTATCGGAATCTGCAAAACCTTTGGTGTGATCCAGCTCATATCCCAACTGGAAATTGATTTTTTTACTATCCAAAAAGTTACTGAACATCCCTCTGGAATACAAAACTTCCGACTTGTAAAAGGTCTTTTCCGCTGCTTCCGACCGAACGAACCTGTTAGGAACATCGTAAATTTTTTCTTGAAAATTCCTTTCTTGGATTTGATAAGAAAAGTCACCGTTATAATTGATTTTCGAGCCTATTTTGGATAGAATATTAAGCTGGTGAATCCATCTGCTGGAGTTATATTCTCTGTCTTTTGCTGTAAAAGTGCGCTGTCCTCCGGGAAATGCAAGCACTTCAGTTTTGGGATTGTAATAATCGATATCTTCCGTCAGAAAATTGACTTTATAAAAAACGGATGTACTATTTTTCGAATACCTCAAAGCTGCGTTGGCGATCAGAAGATCTTTGGGCTGCCATTCATATCCTCTCTGCCCGTTGGTATTCTCATCAAAAAATCTGTAACCTTTCTGAACGCCTTCAAAACCCTGAAAATCATTATGATTGATATCTGCCGTGAGCGATAGATTTTCGGTAATTCTGTAGCCCAAATTGAGACTCTGCATATGACGGCCAAAGCCTTTTTTCTTCCAGTCATAATCCTTACCCACCGTTTCCTCCTGCAGAGATGCATTGATACTGATTTTCTTCTGATAGGTTTTTTTTGTGATAATGTTGATAACACCAGCCATCGCATTATTCCCGTATTCTACGCCCATCGCACCTTTTACAATCTCGATGCGCTCTATATTATTGACATTAATTTTTGTAAGATCTACAAGATTTCCCATTCCTTTATCGCTTACAACAGGGATGTTGTCTATCAATATCTTGGTATATTCCCCGCTGAGCCCCATGATGGTGGCGTTTGAGTCTCCAGAACTGGAATTAGGAGTAATCAGGATATTTAAATTTTGATTAATCACATCAGCAACATTGGTGGCTGCCATATTTTTGATCTGCGCAGCGTCTATGACTTCAACTTTGTAGATGGACTTATTGATGGACTGCGGTGTGTACTGTCCTGTAACCACTACTTCCTCAATATTTTTTTGACTGAGTGAATCCTTTTGAGCGTAGGCCAAATTGAGGATTGCTAAGGAAAAAAGACTCATCGTTCGCTTCTTCATCGAAAAATAATTTTTGCGAAGATATGTTTTATTTAGAATAATTAAAAATAATTTTATAGTTTTGTAGAATAATTCTAAATAACGATTTACGTTTAACTAATATACATTATGAAAGCAAAACTATTTTTGGCAGCTTCTTTATTTGCAGTGATTGCAAACGCCCAGGTATCAACAATCAATGAAAATTTCAACGCATTCACAGCGGGAAATACTACCTTTCCTCAGAATGGATGGTCTGCAATTATTGCTGCCAACCCGCTTCCCTTCCCACCTGCACCTATGATGCTTGTTACAAATACTGCTGATAAAGCAGTTCAGGCCTATTCCGGGAACAATACGAACGCACCGTCTTACCTTATTGCACCCCAGATTGTAGCGCCGGCTGGTGACAAAGTTCTGACATTTGATGCCTCAAAGGCCGTTGGATCCGGTGGTAACGGTAGTTTAGAAGTAGGTTTGGCTTCCAGCCCGACTAATATGACAACTTTTGTATCGTTGAGAACTGTAACTCTGTCTTCAGAGACCGTACAGACTATCAGCGTACCAGTCAGCGCTTCTACCAATTCTTACATCGTATTTAAATTTACGCCGACAGTTGCTCACACCGCATTGCAGATCGACAATGTAAAATATGATGCTAATCTTGCCGTATCTGAAAATGGATTCTCAGCCAATGACGCCAAATTTGCGGTGACAGCAGACAACCATGCTTTGAAATTTGCATCCAACAACACTCTGGAAAGTGCAAAAATCTACTCCGCTGCAGGGCAACTGGCTGCAGAAGGGAAAATCAACAATGATTCATTTGATATTACAAGATTAAAAACAGGTGTTTACTTCATCATCATCGAGAATAAAAAGGGACAGACTGTGAAATCAAAGTTTATTAAAAAGTAAGCAAAACAGAAATCTCTGCAAATGACTGAGAGAACTTTCAGAAAAGGACAATCTCCATTAAGATATTTATATCATTTTTTCAGATTTTATTCTTTATTATCAGGCCACCTTCGGGTGGTTTTTTGCTTTGTTGCCACTTGGTCAAATAATGATTAAATTTGTATAAATAATTCAAAAAAAGTGAATGATCTCATCAATAAAAAAGTAAAATTTCAGGATCTCGGAACCAAGGATTATCAGCCTTCCTGGGACTATCAGGAACAATTGCTTAAACAGAATCTTGATATCAAAGTTCATAACCGGGAGAATCCGGATGATCTCAGGAAAACAGACAACCATTTGCTTTTCGTAGAGCATCCACACGTTTATACTTTGGGAAAAAGCGGTCACGAGTCCAACCTTCTGGCGAACGAAAATAAACTCAAAGAAATCAATGCGACATACGTAAAAGTGAATCGTGGCGGCGATATTACTTACCACGGCTACGGGCAGATCGTTGGCTATCCTGTTTTGGATCTTGAGAATTTCTATACAGATATCCACCGTTATATGAGAGATCTGGAGGAAGTAATTATCCGCACACTTGCAGAATATGGCCTGCACGGCGAAAGATCTCCTGGTGAAACGGGCGTCTGGTTTGATGTCGGAAAACCTTATGCAAGAAAGATCTGTGCATTGGGAGTAAAAGCTTCACGCTGGATCACCATCCACGGTTTTGCATTAAATGTAAACACCGATATGCGGTATTTCGACTATATTATCCCTTGTGGAATCACCGATAAACAGGTCACTTCTATGAAAAGAGAGCTGGAGACGGAAGTTGATTTTGAAGAAGTAAAGGACAAAATCAAAAAACACTTCCAGGAAGTTTTTGGTTGTGAACTGATTTAAATTTCCATCGTTGTCCACTTACAGGAATTTGACGGTTTACATTGTCATTCCAATATCAATTCCTTTAATTTTCCTGTAAAGATCTGTAGCGAAATTATCTGTCATTCCTGAGACAAAATCTACCACGCCCAGTACTTTTTGATAGTCTGTCCCGTTCTCATAAAAGAATTGCTTGGGAAGCAGTTTGAGTGCTTTTTTGTCGTAAGATTTCATTTCCTGATCCGCCTTCAAAATGGAAGGAATAAAATGATCAAGAAGCTCATACATCACGTTATAGCCTGCATTTTCAATCTCTACAACCGCTTTGTGATTGTAAATCTTGTCTACGGAAAATGTGGTAATGTCCTGCAGTATTTTATTTTCTGAATTATAAATATCAAGAAGTCCCTGATCCAGCGTTCCGTTTAGAATCTTGTCAAAATTACTTTTATAAAGCGCTACCGATTTATTAATTAACGCATTGATCACTTTGGCTCTCAGATACGATATCTGCTCATTTTCATTTGAAATAGAAGCCAGCTTTGTATCAATTCTTGCGACGTCATCGGTTTCGGACTTCACCAGCTCAAAGAAGAGATTTTTGCAGTCTGCGGTAGAGACGATGCCAAGCCTGTGTGCATCCTCCATATCAATAATATTATAACAAATATCATCTGCCGCCTCTACAAGCCAGACAAAAGGATGCCTTTTGAAAATCTGAGGATCCTCGCTTTCCTGCATCATACCAGAACCTTTAGCTATCTGCAGAAAGACCTCTTTTTCGTTTTGAAAAAAGCCAAACTTCTTGCGGTGCAGAACACATTTCTTTTTGGCAATTGCCTCGCACGGATATTTGGCAATGCTCGCCAGAGTGGCAAATGTCAACTGGATGCCGCCGGCGTCTTTACCTTGTTGCTGCTGAGCCAAAACACGTATCGCATTCGCATTTCCTTCAAAATTAACAAGATCTGCCCATTCTTTCTCATTAAATTTTGGTTTGAGATCGTTTTCATTTCGGTCAAAATAACTGGCGATGGCATCTTCTCCGGAATGCCCGAAGGCCGGATTTCCCACATCGTGACAAAGGCAGGCTGCAGCGATGACATTACTAAGGTTATGCAGATAAAAACTTTTAGAATCTTCACTCAGTTCGTCTTTAAAATCTTCGTAGATGAACTCACCGATGACGCTTCCCAAACTTCTGCCTACGGAAGAAACCTCCAGAGAATGCGTTAAACGGTTGTGAACGAAAACACTGCCGGGAAGCGGAAAAACCTGGGTTTTGTTTTGCAGTCTGCGGAAAGCTGATGAAAAAATAATCCGGTCAAAATCTCTTTGAAAATCTGTTCGTGAAGCCTTTGTGTGTGGATTATTGCCTGTCCGCTGATTGTTGTAAATCTGGTTTAAGTTCATCATTTTTCAAAAATACTTCAATTTTTATTTTTAACGGAATAATATTTGAGATTTTATCAAAAAAGTCATTATGCCAGAAGGTCCGTCTATCTTTTTGATGAAAGAAGATCTCACCAAATTCGTTGGAGAGAAAGTGACCGCAGCAAGCGGAAATGCAGCCATTGAAACGGAACAACTGATTGGGGAAAAGCTAAAGGAAATCAGGCTCTACGGGAAACAGACCTATCTCATTTTCGACCGTATAAACATCAGAATCCATCTGCTGATGTTTGGCTCCTACGAGATTGACGAGCAGACAAAGCCGGACAGATCTCTTCGGCTCGCACTTACTTTCAAAAATGGCAAAGCCCTTTTCTACACCTGTTCTGTAAAGGCAGTTACAGACAATTTTCTGAAAAATGTAGACTGGGAAGCAGATGTAATGAGCGACGCGTGGAATCCAAAAAAGGCTAAAAAGAAACTGAAAACTCATCCCGAAATGATGGTTTGTGATGCGCTGATGGATCAGGATATTTTCTCGGGCGTTGGCAATATTATTAAGAATGAGGCTCTTTTTAGAGTCTACGTCCATCCGGAAAGTCTTATTGGAAATCTGCCCTTAAAAAAGCTGAACAGCCTTATCGCAGAAGCCAGAAATTACAGTTTTGATTTTCTGAAATGGAAAAGGATTGATGCGCTCAAAAAACATTGGCAGATTTATCACAAAAAGAAATGTCCGAAATGTGGCGGCGATGTTTCTAAAAAAACAACAGGAAAAGGAAAAAGACCGAGTTTCTTTTGCGAAAACGATCAGAAACTGTACTGATTTTTAGACAACAGATCATTTCTGCCTTCGCTATTTTGATAAAAAATAAAGACCTTACAATTTCATTTTTTTGATATCAATTGAAAACACAAAAATATTGAAGACGAATTGTAGAATTATCCTGACAAGCATTCAGTATTGGCGAAATTCACATGAGTAATAAAACTGGTTACTTTAACAAATATAAATACTACGTCTAAAAAGTTCTTTGCAATAGCTATGCAAACTTCAACTTAAAATAAAAAGGTTGACTTCACCAAATTTTCAGTGGCGTTTTTAAGTGCATTGCTGACAAGCTCTACTCGACTTAGAAAAAAACGGTCAGACATTCATAAATATTTCTAAATTTATTGAAAGTAATAAAAATGAATAAAAAACTGCAAATAATTAAAATAATATTTCTTCTGGCATTAATATTCTTCTGTTCGTGCGGTAAAAACATATCCGACTTTAAAATAGAAGAAACCGAGCACAACTACGACTCTGATTTTAAACTCATTGAAAATTATATGGATGCATTAAACGCAGAAATAGTGGACACAACTAAAAATAACAAAGCCGGTTATGAAAAATACTACGCCCAAAATGCCGATTATTTATTTAGTATGGGAAATGGGTGTTTTACGCCTAAAATTGAGGAATTGTATGCACAGCAAAGCAGTGATACGATAAAAATTTATTGGGAAAGAAAATTCTGGAAGCCTTGTCCGTCAACTGGAAAGCACAGGCGTATTTCTGCGAAAATAACCATCAATAAAAAGAAATATCCAAATTATAAAAAATTGGTTTTTATCCCGATAGATGATAACTAAAAGTACAATTATCAATTTATGAATGAAGACGAATGGCATAGCAATCAAATACAATTATATTCTCAATAGGTGAAGACGATTCGGCTAAATTTTGTCTGGACTAATAGTTTTTAAGAAAAAATCTTCTTCCCAAGGCTTTTTCAGCTTGCTTCGGACTTTGTTTTTCATTTTAATTTCTTATCATTGGCAAAAATTATTTTATGAAGAATAAATACTTATTGATGCTTTCTCTATTTTCGTCTTTTGCTTTTGCGCAGCAGACCGTTTCTTTTGAAGCATCGGAAGGCTATGCACTTGGTTCTGTACAGGGCCAGAATGGATGGGAAGTCACTTTGAATAATGACGAACTTCCTATCAACAATCAGGTGATTTCAAACGAACAGGCTTCTACCGGAACTCAATCTCTTAAAATAAGCGTTGATACGAACGAAGATTTTGGCTGGTTCCCTATTTTTGGAGCAGCTAAATTTTTTGAAAATGATTACAGTTACCAAACAACGACGGTAGAATTTGATGTTTACATTACGGAACTGGAAGGTTCTACTTTTGAATTTGGAACTTTTGGAATCGTGGAAACGGACGAGTTTATGCCAATTTCGATTTACTCTTTCAACTACACAGGAAATCTTGAAGTGGTAGCGAATGAAGATTATGATTACGAAAATGCCAATTTTACCTGGGAAGCCAACAGATGGTACAAACTGAAATCTGTAACTTCAGAAAATAAAATCGACTTCTATATTGATGGCGTTTTGATCCACTCGCTGGAGAACTTTGCCAAAACCAACATTGCGGGGATCAACTTTGTCCATGATAATTTCGGAGGCAGTGCGTACATTGATAATTTGAAAATCAATGATGAAGTGCTTGCTGTGAATGATGTGACAAAAGGTAATATCAAGCTTTATCCAAATCCTGTAAAAGACATTTTAAAACTCAATCTTCCGAATGGCGAAAAAATAGCAACAATCGATGTGCACAACGCGGTTGGACAGAAGGTTGCTGATTTTAAAAACGCGGAGGAAATTAACCTCAGTCAATTGAAATCCGGTGTTTATATCATCAATATAAAGAACTTTGACGGCAAGACGTACAGTTCCAAAATTATTAAAAAGTAAGATCACTAGATCGAATCCCGCTCACTGAGCGGGATTTTTTTTGTTGAAATAATCTTAGAATTAAATATCTTTATCCTAAATTATCAAAGCAATGCGAGCAACTGTCAATAAAGAAACCCTTAATTTCCTGTCCACGCTTGAAATCAATAACAATAGAGAATGGTTCAACGAAAATAAACACCTCTATCTGGAAGCCAAAGCGAATGTGGAGAATGTCGTAAATGAGATCATATCCGAAGTTGCTGAATTTGATCAAAGCGTTGAAAGACTGGAAGCCAAAAACTGTATTTTCAGGATTTATAAAGATACCAGATTTTCCAAAGACAAAACGCCGTACAAAAATAATCTGGGCGCATCGCTGGTGGAAAAAGGTCCGAAAACACTGAATCACGCCGGCTATTACATCCATCTGGAACCTGGCAAATCCTTTCTCGCAGGTGGTGTTTATCTGACCGAACCAAAGAACCTGAAAGCCATCCGCACAGCAATCAGTTCTGAAAGCGAAAAATTCCTTAAAATCCTCAATAAAAAATCTTTCAAAGACATTTTGGAATTACAAGGAACTAAACTTGTGAAAGTTCCGCAAGGCTTTGAAAAGGAAGATCCAATGAGCGATTATCTGAAATTCAAGCAGTTTACCGTCTTCCACCCATTGTCTGATGCTGATGTTCTGGATAAAGATTTTATTATAAATACAGTAAAGGTTCTGAAAGAAATATACCCGTTTAACCGGTTTTTGAACGAGGCCATAGGAAAATAGTTAAAAAGTTAACGATTGATATAAAATCAAGGATGAAAACCGACCACAAAAAAATAGAATTATTTGGGAAAACACTGATCCAGAAATTGGTATTGGAAGCTCCTTTCGAAGTTGATATTGAGGTTGCTGAAAAAGCCTGTTTTTTCTTTGTGAAGGAAGGTGAATTTCAATACAAGACTGATGATGAAAAAGTCAATATCCCAACCAATTATGCCTTGTTTTTAAACTGTATCAACTTTGACAGGCAACTGCACAATTCCAGCCCGGACACCGATTGTGAAATTGTTATCGTAACGTTCCATCCCGAGATTCTTAAGAAAATCTACGACCGCGAACTGCCCATAATCCTTCAGAAACCGAAAATTGCAATCTCCAATAAATCGAGCGAAAAGATTAATAACGACTTCCTGATCCAGAAATACATTGAAGGCCTTCTGTTTTATTTCGAAAATCCGACACTGGTCAATGAAGATATTCTGATCCTTAAACTGAAAGAAATTGTCCTCCTTCTTTCGCAGACGCAAAACGCAGACGCCGTACAGGTGATCCTGTCTCAATTGTTTTCGCCGGCTACTTATACTTTCAAACAAATCATAGAAGCGCATTTATATTCCCAATCGTCTATTGAAGAATTGGCAAATGCGAACAACCTGAGCCTGTCATCATTCAAAAGGGAATTTGCCAGGTTGTACAATGACACGCCCGCCAATTACATCAAAACCAAAAAACTGGAAAAGGCGGCGGGGCTGCTTTTGGTTTCTAATGAACGCATCAGCGATATTGCTTTTGATTGCGGCTTCAACGACATTGCCAATTTTACCAAGAGTTTCGGTGAAAAGTACCACACCACGCCGACCAATTACCGGCTGAACCAAATTGCCAAGTAATTGGACTGATCTGCAAATCCTTTCCCATTTTTCAGTCGCATCTTTGTACTGTCAATAACGACAAACAATTTTAAATAAAATTATCAAGATGAAACTATTAAAATCAATGATTGCTTTTGTAATCCTTTTTGTAGCTGCCAATGTGAACGCTCAAAACCAAAACAAGACTCAAAAACCAACCATCATTTTTGTCCACGGACTGTTTGCAGACGGCTCCAGCTGGAGTGAAGTGATTCCTACCCTATTATCAAATGGCTATGAAGTCATTTCCGTACAAAACCCAACCTCGTCTTTAGCCGAAGATGTGGCCTACACAAAAAGAGCGATTGACAGAGCTGCTGGTCCGGTAATTCTGGTGGGCCATTCCTGGGGCGGCTTCGTCATTACAGAAGCGGGTAACGATCCCAAAGTGAAAGGTCTGGTTTATGTAGCTGCACTGGCGCCTGACAAGGGCGAAACACTTTCAGGGCTGTCTGCAACAGCACCAGCCACAGAACTGGGAAAATATCTTGTGCAAACTAACGGCTATATGACTTTATCAAAAGAAGGCGTGCAAAAAGTATTTGCCGAAGATTTGTCTCCAAGCCAGCAGGATGTGGTCTATGCTACACAGAATGCTGCCAACGGAAAAGTGTTCGCCGATACTGTGACTGAGGCTGCGTGGAAAACAAAACCAAGCTGGTTTGTGGTAGCAAAAAGCGACAAATCTCTTCACCCGGACTTACAACGCTTCTTTGTAAAAAGAATGAAAGCAAAAAGCACCGAAGTAGACGCCAGCCACGTGGTAATGATTTCTAAACCGAAAGAGGTGTTGAAAATGATATTGGAGGCTGCTAACAGTAAATAAATAGTTGATGGTACTCCTTCGAGAGCCTCAGGATGACAATTCGAGAATATGATTAGGACATTTTATAAATAAAAACCCGGAACTTTTAAGTTTCGGGGTTTTTTTATGGTTTTTATTTTCAAGGATTATGATTCTGTTTTGGGTTCGGGAGGAGTTCCGGATCCGCCACTGTTGGGGAAAAACACTTTCAGGTCTGCCACCTTTTCAGTGAAACCGGGTGTTTTTGTGCTCGCCTTGTATTTGCTGTAATCATAGTCAGTGAGTGCAGCCTGGTAGTTATCATAATCGTGAACGATTTTAAAATCGGTAAGCATTCTCAAGGCAGAAATCATACGTTGCTCCGTAGTGTCTGAAAAGGAACGATCCTGAAAATCGAGCTCATACTCTTCCCAATCTACATCAGTGCTGCTCAAAGACGGTTGAGTCTGGTTGTAATCGCGGGCTTTGTTCACAAGTAATTTGTTGGTTTCGTTGACGCTTCCAAACTTCTGGCGTTCTTCGGAACTTAGATTTTGCGTTACGGTAAGCAAGACAGTTTCGATGGTTGTCATAGCTCCTGCGATAGTTGTCTTCTGTGCTGCAGTCAGGTGCAGTCTTCCTAAATTGTCAATTGGCATTTGTGTTTTATTTAATGGTTAATATTACTAATCAGAGTACTTTACTCTTCTTTACTTTTCTAATGTTCATCAGGCCTGGACCTAAACGTTTAGGTTGTCGACCCAAAATTTTACGTCTCTGGGGGTAAAATTTTACGTCCTTGGGGGTAAAAGTTTACGTTCCCGACCCAAACTTTTACGTCCCTAGGGGTAAACGTTTACTCTATCCACCCTAAAATTTTACGTCTCAATGGTAAACGTTTAGGTTATTTTGTATCCGCTACTTTATGCTTAAAAAAAACCTTAATCCTTACGAATACTGGTTTATAATCCTAACAACTTAAAGAAATACAAAATAAATAAATTCTTTTTCGGTGTTAAATATAGTATTTTTTATTAATTGAAAAGCTGGTGGGTTTATTTTTTTTCTTTTCGAGTTTTTTTATTTCATTGTAACTTTAAAGATGGTGAGGATGAAAAATTGAGAATGTCCTAATGAATAGGATTTATTTTTATAAAAGTATTTAATAAAATTGCTTGATTTACGGAAAACCGTAAAAATTGTCTATTATAATAACTTAACTTTAAAAATATTACTAACATTAAATTAAAATTATGAACCAAGAAATTATTAGAGCAATTGAGAATCAAAATGTAATAGAATTTTATTACGAAGGTGAATTAAGAGTTGTAGAGCCACATTGTTATGGAAAGACTACTGCAGGAAATGAAGGTCTAAGGGCCTATCAGATAGATGGATATTCTTCATCTGGTAAAATGGGTTGGAAAATGTATGATTTAGGCAAAGCTGATGATATAGAGGTAACAGAAGATACATTTGAAATAAGAAGTGATTACAAAAGAGGAGACAGAGGAATGTCTGAAATTTATGCCGAAATCTAAATTATGGAAACATATAGAAACTCAGGCGGAAATTCAGGAGTATTAGCTTATGAAATCGGTTCAGATCATATACTTATAAGGTTTTCAGGTAACTCTCGTATTTACAGCTACAGTTATAGTAAAGCTGGACAACATCACGTAGAAACTATGAAAAGGTTTGCTGAAAGTGGTAGTGGTTTGAACAGTTATATTAATCGTTATGTGAAGAATTTAAACGATTAAATATGAGTACTTTATTAGAACTTGATTTAGAAAACTGTTTTGGCATAAATAAACTCAAGCATAATTTTGATTTTACAAAATCCAATACCATTGTAGTTTATGCTTCAAACGGAATAATGAAAACTTCTTTTGCTAACACTTTTCAAGAATTATCAAAAGGAAAAGCTCCTAAAGACAGATTATTTGGAAAATTAACTACTTGTTCAATTAAAATGGACAATAACGACATTGATGCAAAAGACATTTTGGTTGTTAAATCTTTTGAGAGTATCAATACATCGGAAAGCCAATCAAAACTATTAGTAGATGAAAAATCAAAGGAAGAATACGATTCTATATTTAGAAATTTAGATGATTTAAAAGACAAGATAATTGTTGATTTAAATCGTAAATCAGGAGTACCTAAGAAAGAAATTGAACAAATATTACTAAATGATTTTGATGAAAAGAATATATTTGACTTACTTAAATTTATCTATGAACAAGAGTTAAAAGAAGATTATTCATTATTAAAATATAGTGAACTTTTCAACTCAGATGTCATTGAATTCTTGACCAAGCCTGATGTTAAAAACAAAATCGAAGAATATTTTAATACATACAATAAATTAATAAAAAATTCTACGATATTTAAAACAGGAGTATTTAATCCTGGAAGAGCAGATTCTGTAGCCTTAGCATTAAATAAAGAAAGTTATTTTCATGCTAATCATAAGATTTTATTTGACGGAGATGAAAATCCTATAACAAATGACAAGCAACTTGCAGAAAGACTTTTAGAAGAAAAAAAATCTATAATTGAAAATGATAATCTGCTAAAGATTGAAAAAGAGATTAAAAAAGTTGCTGTTAAACAATTTAGAGAACTTATCGAGAAAAACCCTGGTATTGTATCTGAATATACTGATATTAAAAAATTTAGACAGAAGATTTGGTATTCATATTTTTCAACTATTATTTTTTTCTTAGCAGAAATTGTTGATGCTCACAATCAAGGTAATAAGAGACTTTTAGAAATAGAAAAGGAAGCTATAAGTCAAGAAACCCAATGGGATAAGATTGTTAAAAAATTTAATGAAAGATTTTTTGTACCATTTAAAGCAAAAATTACAAATAAGGACAGCTCTATATTAGGGAAATCTGTTCCTATTATAGCTTTTGAATTTGAAAACAAAGGAGGTTCGCCTAAAACACTTAATAATGATGAATTAAATAGAGAAGATATCTTGAGTCAAGGAGAAAAGAGAGCTATGTATTTAATGAACGTATTATTTAATATAGAGGCAAAAAAGAAAGAGAATATCGAAACTCTAATTATTGTTGATGACATTGCTGACTCATTTGATTATAAAAACAAGTATGCAATTATACAATATCTCTCTGATATTCATAGGGACGCTTCGTTTAAACAAATAATTTTAACTCATAATTATGATTTTTATCGAACCATACAGTCCAGATTACTTGACGGTAGTACTAAAAGAGATTGTTCTTTTATGGCTTTAAGAGATGATAATGAAATCACTTTGATGGGAACTGGACATAATTATCAAACTGAACCATTTAACCACTGGAAAAAAAATTTACAAAATCCAGTAATGTTTCTAGCTTCCATTCCTTTTGTTCGTAATTTGATTGAATTTAAAGACGACGATTCATCCCCTGATTTCGCATTATTAACTTCCCTTTTACATGTAAAGAGTAATACAAATACTATCACAGTTTCAGAACTTAAAACAATTTATGGTAAAGTTATTACATCAGATGGGTTAGAGAATTACAATCAAACAGATATAGTCATAGATATATTAGAAAATGAGATTAATAAAATTGTTTCAAATCCGATTGTACAAGGAATAAACCTTGAAGAAAAAATCGTTTTATCTATTGGAATTCGAATGAAAGCTGAAAGTTATATGTTTACAAAAATAACTGACAAATCTCCAATCAACAAATACCAAACTGGTAAGTTATTTGAAAGATTTAAGAATGAATTCACAGATATTCATAATGAAGAAATAAGCAAACTTGATGAAGTTAATTTAATAACTCCTGAAAACATTCACTTAAATTCATTTATGTTTGAACCAATAATAGATTTATCAATAGACCATTTAGTTAAACTTTATAAAGAGCTAGACGATTTAAAATAATATTCATGTTCAAAAAAACAACCCTAACCCTCCTATTCCTCCTCATCCTAACCGCCTGCACCACCCAGCAAAAAACCTGGACAGAAAATGACTGGTACGCCTACATCAAAACAAGTTCTGAAAAACTGGAGCCTGCCAAAATATATGAGTTCACTGATGGTATGATAAGAATGCACGGCGAAAATGTGGGCTATCTGATGTCTAAAAAAAGCTATTCCAACTTTGAACTGACGCTGGACTACCGTTGGAATGTGGATGAGCAGTACAAAGGAAAAGGCAAGAAAAACAGCGGCGTGATGTACAATATTCCGACCGACTCCCCGGATAAGGTTTGGCCAAAAGGGATTCAGTTTCAAATCAAAGAAAATACAACCGGGGATTTTGTCTTTCTGGATCAGGTGACTGCAAAAGTGAATGGCAAACTGGTGGAGCCTGGCGCAAGCGTCACATCTCCCAAATTCCTAGAGAATGAAAAACCTTACGGCGAATGGAACGCTATCGTCATCAGATCTTTCAATGGCAAAATTACACAATATCTAAATGGAAAATTGGTGAACGAAGCTACTGACGCAAGCTCGCGTGAGGGTCGTATTTCTCTAAATTATGAAGGCTCGGCCATCGACTTTAAAAATATAAAACTCAGAAAGATTTCGAAGTAAAAACCACTCAAAAACCGCAGACCAAATGAAGAAATACCTGCTGACTTTCGTCCTTGCTGTCGTCATTTTTGCAGCACTGACTTATTTCACCGTCGATGATATGCGGCCGGTAGACGGTCCGTATTATGTCGGTTTCCCGCTGGCATTCTACATTAAGTACAGCGAAATGACGTCTCCGAGTCCAATAAATTCTGCGGACATATCCATCACGAAATGCTGGTTTTTGATCCTGGATATTTTATTCGCAATCCTGCTGTCTGCGATAGCGCTGAAAATCTTCAGATTTGGCCAAGGCAAAAAAAGCAGGAAATAATACAAATCCTGATATGAGAAGTGTGTTTGAGCAATCAGAACATAGCAAATAAGTTAATTTAATTACAATACTAAAATGGAATTACTGATCGGTGTGATAGTTCTCGGCATTATTGGCGGCGGATTGCTCTGGTGGCAGACCAAAAACCGGAGATACCTTGTCATTTATACCGTGATCCTTTTTTTGATCATCTTGCTGCCGTGGATTTTACTGTTTTTAGCCTTTGCAAGCGACGCCGAATTTAAGGACTGATTGATAGTCGGCTGTTAATTGCTTATTAAACTAATATCAGATTAATGATTTGGCGGTAGATTTGATAATGTATTAGTTAAAACAAAACATCCATGCGAAATACCCTTACAATTATTACTTTGACGATCTTCAGCCTGTCATTTGGCCAAAAGAAAAAATCAAATAAAGTTCCGCCTCCCATCATGCCGCCGAAAATCATTCTTGTGCCACAGGAAAAAACACCGGACTATCCAGGCGCCGACAGATCAAAAAAGTGCTTTGTTTACACTGCCACATCAGAAAAAGATTCCAGAGTGTATGTCACCGAAAATCTTTTTGAGTACGGTTGGTCCTCTACCAATGCTAGAATGATTAAAACCACTTATGACTATGATCCTGCAAAAAAGAAGGAGAATGAATCGGATTATATTTACTCAAAAACCTCGCAATATGTGGACGGTGATTTTACGGAAGCCAAAAACAAAGTGATGTTTTCTCCGAGCAAATCAGAAAAATATCCAAAGAAAACTTTCAATGTTTTTTACAAATCCAAAAGCAAAACCATAGATCATCTGGAGGACGAAAATCAGAACAAATATAAAAAAGGTGAATGTCCGGAGCCAACGGTCAGTATTTAACTTTAAAAAAATAGACTGTAGATATGATGAATATGCTGTTCAGATTCTGGATCTTCAATGTGTTTTTGCTCATACTGCTTTTCTTCGGCTACCGTATGGCTATTTCGGAAACCGATCCGCACGGTCCGACTGCTTTTGATAAAGTCATGGACATTTTCGAGCTTCTTTTAAATATCGGCTTTTCTCTGGTTTACGTTATCGGGCTGTTGCTTTCCTCTCTTACCATATTCCTCAATTGCATCGCTGCAGTCAGGAATAGTCCGTTCTACTCTTTTCTCTCCTTTTTAGCCATTCCGATTATCAGTTTGATTTATACGATGGTTGTTTTACAGTTCAGTTTCAGTTCGAACAGGATTTTGATGACGTTTTTTATCTTTTCGGTGGCGTACATCCTTATAACAGGACTGCAGTTCTTAAGATTTAGAACTGCAGTCAGGAAACTTGTTGTCGTTAAGGAATAAATGTACTATTCAGAAGCCAGATATTCTTTGATTTTCTCTTTTGGAATCAAATCGAGCACTGCTTTTACATCTATGATCTTGTGTTCGTCGATCACACTTTTCACAGCGTTTGCAGCTCCGGGATAATTAATCAGACGTTCCAAAAGGCCGTAGACATTAACCATTTTTTTGTGCGTATTTTCTTCATCACCGCCAAACCAGGAACCGCTGAAATGGTGACTCACATAATTTTTCTGAAGATCCTGCGAGAAGTATACTGACGGATACAATTTAACGCCGTGTTTCAACTTTTGGATCGTATCACTGTAGCGGTCTGCGCCATATTCCTTTTCCAGCATTTCTGAAAATATATCTGTGTTGATGCGCTCTACGAAGCCATCCTGCCTTTGATAATAATCTACAAAATCTTTGGACAACTGGTGCTGCGGTTCTGCCATCCAGAATGCGGAGTACGGCACACCTTTGACCTCGAAACCACAGATCGCTTCCTCGTTCAGGAATTCGTCCAGAGGATGTTTCAGTTCCATATCCGTATCCATATAGATGCCGCCGTGTTCCAGCATCACTTTGGATCGCACATAATCGGAGACGAATGCCCATTTCTTCTGCTCATAGGCTTCTCTGACGTAATTGTTGTCTTCCAGTGGGGAGTTTTCATCATTCCATTCTACAATTTCAAAATCGGGATGGATCTTTTTCCAGGATTCGATGCAATGGGTCGCCAACTCTGTTTTAGGTTGTCCGCCAAACCAGCAGTAATGTATTTTTTTCGGAATCATAACTATATATTTTTAATGAATTATCAAAAGACTGTCACCCGTTTTTCCCTGCAAACATCAAACCTAAATAGATTCCTCATTCAATTTTTCTGCTATCCGTTTAAGATTTTAAAAGATTAATATTCTCTTGATATAAAATTTGAAGCTAGGTATGATATTAGTTATGATTATTTTTGTAACCTCGACAACAATATATGGAACAACAGCATTACGACCAATATCAGCCAAAGAAATATGTTGAAATTACCACACCGGACTGGGTGAAAAATGCAACACTTTACGAACTTAATATACGCCAGTTTTCAGAAAACAGTTCTTTCCGTTCGGTAGAAGATCAGCTTCCCAGGCTCAAGAAAATGGGCATCGATATTATATGGCTGATGCCCGTTCAGCCCATCGGCGAGCTTCACAGGAAAGGCAGTCTCGGCAGTTATTATTCGGTGAAAGATTATTGGTCTGTAAGCCCGGAATTTGGCACCGAGGACGATTTTAAAAGTCTGGTTACAGCAATTCACAACCACGGTATGTACGTGATCATCGATTGGGTTGCCAACCATACCAGCTGGGACAATGATATGGTGATCAAAAATCCGGACTGGTACATGAAATCCCGAAAAGGCACTTTCCAGTCGACGCGCTGGCGGGATTATGATGATATTATCGAACTGGACTACAAAAACCCGGAACTGCGAAAGTATATGACAGAAGCGATGAAATTCTGGGTGGAAAAGTACGACGTAGACGGTTATAGATGCGATATCGCCAGCTTTGTCCCCATTGATTTCTGGGAAAATGTAAGGAAAGAGCTCGATGAAATAAAACCCGTTTTTATGCTCGCCGAAGCCGAGGACAAAGAACTTCACAGAAGGGCTTTCGACGCTACCTACAACTGGACTTTGTGGAATATTCTGCACCGCATTTTTGTGAATGAATTGAGCGTAAAGACGCTAAGCGAAGCTTATATTGCGGAGCACGTTTCGATTTTCCCAAAGGCGGCCATCAGAATGAATTTCATTGATAACCACGATAAAAACTCCTGGGAAGGCAACCAATACATCAACTTTGGCGAATCTTTAAAAGCCGTTACTGTTTTCACAGCGATGATGGACGGCATTCCGTTGGTCTACAGCGGTCAGGAAGCCGGACTGGACCGTTCGCTCGCTTTTTTTGAAAAGGACGCAATCAGTTGGGATCTTCATGAGAGTGAGGCGCTCTACACCACTTTATTTACATTAAAACATCAAAATCAGGCGCTCTGGAATGGTGATCGTGGCGGCGAAATGGTGAGAATTATGAATGACCGTATGGATCAGGTCATCTCCTTCGTGAGAGAGAAAAACGGTGACAAAGTTCTGACCTTTGTGAATCTTAGCAAAGAACTGATTATCGTTCAGTTCGATACTTCTTTTGATACAGGAACTTACATTAACCTTTTTACAGGTAAGGAGCAATCGGTTTCCGGAACGATGATCCTGACGATGAATCCCTGGGATTACGTGATTCTGCATCAAACTAATTCAAACGTCGATTCTGACTAAGTTTATTATCATTAACTAAAAACCAACATATGAAAACTAAAATCACAGCCGGCTTGTTGCTTTTGCTGACGTTCAGTCTTTCTTTTGCCCAACAGAAAGCAATTGGTGAAGCACCTTTGGACCTGGAAAACTTCAGTTTTAAAACATATATCTCCAGCCTTTTACCCGAAAAGTATAAGAGTAAAGATTACCCTAATGCCTACGAAATCAATATAGAAGGTGACAGGGAGCGCTCGGTGATGCTTACGAAAAAGGAAACATTTTTAAATAATTATTCTCCGGAAAAGAAAAAGATCGGATTTGAATACAGTCAGATCAACTGGAGTAATATGGATAAGATGGCAGTCTTCAAAAACACTTATTTTCAAAAGATCAGTATAGCAACTACAAATGACGGCAAAATAAAAGCGATTGGCGTTGTTGCAGACGAACTTACGAAGAGTGATTCTCAAAATATTTTGAAGCTTCTCACTGCAAAATTCGGAACTTCGCAAAAGAAAAAGAGCAGCTGGAACCAAAAACTGACGATCTATGAATGGACAAAACCAGATCGTATTATCCGATTTGTAACTGCCTACAACGACGAAAGCACTACTTTGAAAATTGTTTTGGACAAGGAAAAAAATACGATTGAAAATGGAGCAAAGGAACCACATTTTGTAAGCTATCTTTTCCTAATCGATCCAGGCAGTAAAGCTGAAGTTTTCGGCAAATTGAATTCCGGAGATTTTGTCTATCTCAATGAAGAAGGTAAATAAAGACTGAAGGCGTTCAAAATTATTGTTAAAACCAGTAATCTTAAAATGGATTATCAACAATTTTCAGACATCATTTTTGATCTTCAACAGAAAGACTTTGAGCTCAGAAACCACCTCATTTCAACTGGAAAATTGGGAGAAGGATATAATGCCGAGATGGCAGAGCTGCACGACAGTAATGCTTCAATACTGGAGGAGATCATTGATAAAATTGGATTTCCTACCGTTGAAAAATTAGGTCCAGAAGCAGCTTATTCAGCTTGGATTATTATTCAGCATTCAATTGGGAAACCCTACTTTATGAAAAAATGTGCAGAACTTTTAGCAACAGAAGTTCAAAGAAAAAAAGCGGATCCACGTAACCTTGCTTATCTTACAGATAGGATTGCAGTCTTTGAAAATAAACCGCAAAACTATGGAACGCAGTTTGACTGGGATGAGAAGGGTGAGCTGAGCCCTAACCCGGTTGATGACATTAAAAAGGTGAATGACAGAAGAAAATCGCTGGGTCTGAATACACTTCAGGAACAGACCGAAATTATCCGAAATCAGGCAAAAGCCGAAAACCACCTTCCACCCGAAGATTTTAAAAAAAGAAAAGCAGAAATGGAAAATTGGAAAAGAAAGGTGGGATGGATTACATAAAAAGGCTAACACAAACTAACCGTAGCAATTAATATTAAAGAAAACCCAGCACATACGGATCGATCAAAAAAAAGCAAATATTTTTTTAGAATAGATAAATTGAGATTATTTTGGCAAAAATTTTGCTGTTAATAAATCAAATAAACCTAATTCATAGTTTATTAGATTTATTGATAAGGAGGGCAATTTTGCCCTCTTTCCCAGACAATCATACATCAATTATATTTAATTAAAGAAAGGGAGGCAGCTCAAATTTGTCTCTCTTTTTTTATGTGTAATAGCGAGCGTTTCTCCTGTCTTTAAGTATATTTACAGTTACGAATCAAAAAGTGATGACCTACAAAACTACTGAAACTCCAGACACTTTTTATGCGGAAGATTCCGGTCAGTGGCGCAATTGGCTTAAGGAAAATCACAGCAGGGAAAAAGGAATTTGGCTTATTCAATATAACAAAAAATCCGGCAAGCCTTCTGTAAGCTGGAGCGATGCTGTAGACGAGGCGCTCTGCTTCGGGTGGATAGACAGTCTTAAGAAAAAATTGGACGAAGACTCTTCCGTTCAGTATTTTGGAAAACGAAAAGCTAAAAGCACTTGGTCTAAAATCAACAAACAAAAGGTTGAAATACTTATTTCTGAAAACCGAATGTCTCAGGCGGGTATTGAGATCATCGACACTGCGAAAGCTAACGGCTCCTGGGAAATCCTGGACGGCGTAGAAGAACTTACCATCCCTGAAGATCTCGCCACTGAACTCAGAAACAGAGAAAATGCGGCAGAATTCTTTCAAAGCCTTAGTAAATCCGTTAAGAAAATGATGCTCCAATGGATTGTCCTCGCCAAAAGACCGGAAACCCGACAGAAAAGAATTCTTACCATTGCAGAAGCCGCTGAAAAAAAAATAAAACCGAAGCAGTTTTAATATTATCCGTACAAATATTCAAACATCATAACCATTCTGCAATTACGGCACAGCTTTTAATCTACAGCTAATATTAAACCCTAATTGTATTCAGATAGCTATGAAGAAAAATTACATTGTATCGACTATGGTACTTTGCAGCGCAATTATTCCAGTGAAGGGATGGGCGCAGCAGAGCACCAGCAAGCATTTTTCACTTTTCAATCCAACTCCGAAAGCACAAATGCGAGAAATGGAAACAGACCGTCCCGATGTCACGGAGTCACCTTTTACAGTGGATGCAGGACATTTTCAGTTTGAGACAGACGTCATAAGAACCATCCGTGAAAAGACAGAAACACAGGAGACCCACAACTTGCTTATCAATCAGATGAACCTCAAAATAGGCATCACTGGTTCCACAGCTGTACAAATTGGTTTCCAGATCTATGGCAGGCAGACCGAACGGGAATTTGGGTCAAATGAAAAAAGTGTTACGGAAGGCCACGGTGATCTGACATTTAGGATAAAGCAGAATATTATCGGAAATGACAGTGGTGATTTTGCACTCGCAGTGTTGCCTTATCTTAAAGTTCCGATTTCAGAATACGAAGACAGCCAGTGGGAAGGCGGCCTGATTGTCCCGATGCAATATAAACTTCCCGGCGAATGGCAATTGGGATTTCAGGTGGAAGTCGACCGTCTGAAAGATGAAGATGCTGCGGCAATGCATACGGAATTTTTGCAGACGCTTACCGTAAGTCATGCCATCATGAAAGGTTTGGATGGTATTGCCGAAACCTATTACACTTATGATTTCAAGGAGCATCAGTTTTCTAATTATGTGAATGCAGCTGTCCAGATGGAGGTTGCAGCAGATTTTAAACTGGACGCAGGTGTCAACTTCGGCATTCAGCATACTGCAGCAAAACATTTCTTTTTTGGCGCTTCCTACCGATTATGATCAACAATTAATTTGAAATTATAATAAAAATATTCATTAAAAAACATCACAAAAAAAACCTCTCAATTTTTCGAGAGGTTTTGTTTTGATGTTCATCTCATTTAACAAAAAATGAACTTAAATTTTACGTGATTAGCTGATACCTTCTAAAGTCTCAAATTTAGCGTAAGATGATCTCAGGTGGTGCAACTGATCTGATACCAGCGTTGTACTTTCCGGGCACAGATCGCCACTTTCCAAAGCATCTTCATAAGCTTCTATCGCAGCTTTTTCGCCGAATACAACATTCTCCAAGGTAGACTCATCCTTGTCTGCAGCAAATGCATTTTTAACATCGATCCAAGCTCTGTGAATAGCGCCCGAGACACTGGTGGAATTGTCGGCTTCGCCACCTTTCAGGCTGATAAGGTTGATTAGATCGTTCTTCATATCAACAGATCTGGAGACCATATCGTCATACACTGCTTTTAGATCAGAATGTGTTTCCCACACTTTGTCTTCAACTTTTGAAAAACCTGCTATTCTATCATTTGTAATGTTTAGCAGATCGTTTAATACCGGAATTGATTTGTCGTTGTTCATAATATTTTTATTTTGGTGTACCTATAGTTTTGCAAGAATAATGCCCGATACGGCTTCAAAAAGACTTTAAGAAAAGTTTATATTTTTTGATTGATTTAATTTTGCAAATTACAGATTATGCTTGTATTCATCAGCCATAGCTGCATAGGGACTTAAAAAAATAAGGGCGTTTAAAAACACTGGCAAACTATCAAAATCAATTAATTCTAAGTGAGCCTCAAAGTATTGATAGCCTTCACCCATTCTTCCTCATTGCATCTGGAACAGATATGATTTCCCGGCTGCAGTTTCTCGGGATTTCCGCAGTAAGTACAGGCATAAATTCCTTCGTTTTTTATTTCATTCATCTTTTTCTGATAAGGCTTTGGCAGGACTGGCAAACCGTATTTTACGTCTGCATCTTCATAATAATAAAAACTGATATTGCCGGTGGTTTCAAGAATTGCAACTTTGATCTGACCAACGTGTTCTATAGATTCCTGTCTCATTTCGGAGAAAAACTCGTCTCGTGCAAAGGTGTGATCTTTCCGGGCGCCAAGTGAGAATTTCCCATCTTCTATCACATAAAGTGGTTCACCTTCAATGATTTCTTCAAACTTCTCACTTTTCATTGCAAAGTAGGTGATGATTCTGTAAAAAATGATAATGGCTCCAAAAACAATTACCGACGGAACTATAGCAACGTCTCTGCTGAACATCGGATCTCCGGCTGCCGATCCCAAGGCAATGATGATGGCCACTTCAAAAAGTGAAAGCTGCCGAACGCCCTTTTTGCCTGAAAGCCTCATTATTAATAAAACCATGCTGAACATAATCAATGTCCGAATAACGATTTCCAGTGCGAATGTAAAGTTAAGGTCTCCTATAAAAAGTTGTTTCCAGTCCATATCCATAATCCATTTTTTTTATTTGAACCTTTAGGCTACAAAATTCCCGCCAAGCCATTTTTGTATGAAGCGCTGAAAAAACGAAAATTGTGAATGTTTTTAACTGAACAAGAAAAACATACTTTTGATAAATTGGATAACAAAAGACAATTTATCGTAATTTAAACAATGATTTAATAAAAATATGATAAAATAAGAGCAAAAAAAAAGACTGCCAAAATTGGCAGTCTCAGAATAGAAAATTAATCTTTATTTTGCTTTAAAATACACTCTTCTATTAGCTTTATTTTTCCACTCAGGGCATTTAGAAGCTGGATCACACTCAGGATATTTTAGGTCTAATTTACCATTACCTTGAGATTCCAATTTCGTAGGTGCAACACCATTCGTGATTAGATATTCTTTTACGTTGTTTGCTCTTTTCTCAGACAACATTTGGTTGTAACTTTCAGTTCCTCTAGAATCTGTAGCACCTACAACAGTGTAAGATCCGTTTGAAGAATTGATATAGTTTACAGCGCTGTTAAGAATTGGCGTGTTGCTAGGAAGGATTCTGTCAGAGTTCAAATCAAATTCGATTGCGCTGATTGCAGTCTCGTCGCCAGAAACCATTCCGGTTCCGTTGTTTGTAAGTGGACAACCGTTGTTTTCAGCAGGTCCCGGAACTGTTACACATTTATCATTAAGATCGATTACACCGTCCAAATCAACATCTAAAGCTACACCAGCACCGTCAACTCTAGCACCTGCAGGTGTATCAAGCTGTCTGTCCCAATCGTCGCAAACACCGTCGTTGTCAGCATCTCCGGATTTACACAATTTGATTTCGTCAATCTTAGTTTCCAGCTCATCTATTTTTGTGTATACTTCCTGCAATGGGTCGTGCCACATTACGTTGGACGCGTTTTTACCAAGGTTGATTGTAAGACCCAATGTCGGGTTGAAGAAATTATCAGAAGTGTGAGAACTGATTCTGTTCACATCGCTGTACTGATCTCCACCTCCATCGAATGAATCATCACCAGTCATTACATACATTACACGACCTTCGATGTCTACTCTGTTGCTGATTTTATATTTCAGACCTGCACCCGCCTGTCCGAATAGAGAGTTAAATTTGAAAGGCTTAACTTCAGTCATCAATCTTTGTCCGAAATTATCTTTCTGGAATGCTCTGTAAGATAATACACCAGCACCTGCATAAGCATGAAGCGCCCATCTGTAAGAAGATTTGTTATCAACTCTTCTCAACAAATTTGAAAGGTTTACATCTCCTAATAAAGAGATCGCATCGTATTGCGTTCTACCTGCCACCTGAAGAGTAGCTGCTGAATTTGCAGGAGCTGCATCTTTGGTGTTAAAGTAACCTTGTCTAGTTTCTCCACGGTCATACTGCAATTTTAAACCAAAAGCGTGAGAAATAGCCTTGTCTATACTGAAATAAGCTGAATACCCTACAAGTGTATTTCCACTGTTGATTGATTTAAGATCTGCATTTTGCATCAATGGCACACCACCACCGAAAGATACAGACCAGCTGTTGAATCTTGGAGATGAATCTGTTGAGTTTACTGATGTAGTTTCAACGGAATTTGTACTTGTAGTCGTCTGCATTACCTCTTGCGAGAACATCACTGCCGGACAAGCCAGTGCCAATGATAAGATTGTTAATTTTGATTTCATAAAAAAGAATTTAATTGTTTTACATTTTGAATCCAGACACCAAAATATCTGGAGGCGACCATTCCTTATCCAATTACCATACCAATAAATAATGACCTATATTATTTTGAATAATTCAAAATAACGATTTTAGTGTTTTATACTATAATTACGAAAAAAATACACTTATGATCTCTCTCATTATCAATACTTTTACGTGATAACATCAAAAAACCCCTCAATTTCTTGAGAGGTTTAATTTTATAACTGTTATTGAAAAGCTAACATTTATCAGCTTTTTAACACAAATTGTTACCTTTTACATGTAAGCCTCAATTGGTTCGCAGGTACAGATTAGATTTCTATCACCGTATGCTTCATCAATTCTGGCAACTGTAGCAAAGAATTTATGCGTTCTCACCCACTCCAATGGATATGCTGCTTTTTCTCTGCCGTAAGGCTTGTCCCAGGAATCGGAGATGACCAGCTGCTCTGTATGCGGCGCATTTTTGAGAACATTGTTTTCTCTGTCTGCTTCGCCGTTTGCAATCTCATCAATTTCTTTTTTGATGCTGATCAAGGCTTCTGCAAACCTGTCGATTTCATCTTTGTTTTCAGATTCTGTAGGTTCTATCATTAATGTTCCGGCAACCGGGAAGCTGACCGTTGGTGCATGGAAACCATAATCCATCAGTCGTTTTGCGATATCAGCCACTTCAATACCTAATGACTTGAACTGACGGAAATCTACAATACATTCGTGCGCTACTCTGCCTTTTTCGTTTGCATAAAGGATTGGGAAATGCTCAGCCAGGATTTCTTTCAAATAATTAGCATTGAGAATTGCGTGCTCCGTCGCTTTTTTCAATCCTGAAGTACCAAGCATTTTGATGTAAGCATATGAGATATTAAGGATAAGTCCGGAACCGTAAGGTGCTGCGGAAATTCCTTCAATAGCTTCTTTTCCTCCAATTGCAATATTGGCGTTGGTTGGTAGGAACGGAACAAGATGTTCAGCCACACAGATAGGTCCAACGCCAGGACCGCCGCCGCCGTGAGGAATAGCGAAAGTCTTATGAAGATTCAGGTGGCAAACGTCTGCACCGATGTTACCCGGACTTGTGTAGCCAACCTGAGCATTCATATTGGCACCGTCCATATAAACCTGTCCGCCGTGCTCGTGCACCAGCTGTGTAATTTCCTTAATATTGGCATCAAAGAATCCGTACGTCGAAGGATAAGTAATCATCACAGCAGAAAGATTTTCTGAATGCTGCTCCGTCTTTGCCTTAAAATCTTCGAAATCGATCTCACCGCTCTCCAGGTTTTTTACCACAACAATCTTCATCCCGGCCATCGCTGCAGAAGCAGGATTGGTGCCGTGTGCGGACTGCGGGATCAGCACAATGTTTCTGTGACCTTCGCCTCTGTTTTTGTGGTATTCTCTGATGACCATCAAACCGGCATATTCTCCCTGCGCACCAGAATTAGGCTGAAGAGAGGTCCCGGCAAAACCGGTAATTTCTGCAAGATCCTTTTCCAACTCCTTTATCATTTCCTGATAACCGCCCGCCTGCTCGGTTGGCACAAACGGATGGACGCCGCCCCATTCTCCCCAGGATAGTGGAATCATCTGGGTTGCAGCATTCAGCTTCATTGTACAAGATCCAAGCGAAATCATGGAATGGGTAAGGGACAAATCCTTTCTTTCAAGACGTTTGATGTAACGCATCAATTCTGTCTCTGTATGGTATTTGTTGAAAACTTCTTCCTTCAATATTTTATCTTCTCTCAACAATTCAGAAGGGATAGAATATTCTTCCTTTAGACTCACTTTGTAGCCTTGCTTACCTTTGAATTGAGCAAAAGCTTCTATAAGATGATTCAGCTTATCTACAGTTGTAGTTTCGTTAAGCGAAATACTTACAATGCCTTGCGAAAAGTAATTAAGATTGATCTTCTGATCCCTCATTTTCATACGGAGAGAAGCTTTTTCCTCCTCGTGCAATCTGAATTTAACGGTATCAAAAACAGGCTCGTCTACGATATCGTAACCCAGAATATTAAGTGCATCGCTAAGTGCATTGGTCTTATAATGGATTTGATCTGCGATAAATTCAAGACCTTTAGGTCCGTGATATACAGCATACATACCTGCCATCACTGCAAGCAATACTTGAGCTGTACAGATGTTAGAGGTTGCACGCTCTCTCTTGATGTGCTGCTCTCTTGTCTGCAATGCCATTCTAAGTGCACGTTTGCCATACATATCCTGTGAGACCCCAATAATTCTTCCTGGAATATCCCTTTTGTAATCTTCTTTACAAGTGAAAAATGCCGCGTGTGGTCCGCCGTAACCCATTGGAATCCCGAATCTCTGAGATGTCCCGACTGCACAGTCAGCACCCATATCAGCCGGTGATTTTAACTTAACCAAAGCCATAGGATCGCACGCAACAACTACCTGCAGATTAAATTCCTTATAATAATTAATGTTCTCTGTATAATCCAGAACAATACCGTTTTTACCAGGATATTGCAAAAGAACACCGTAATAGCTATCATTAAACTGATGGTTGATATGATTACCTACAATCACATCAATACCAAGACCTTCCGCTTTAGTTTTCAGAACAGAAATGGTCTGTGGAAGAACAAGGTCTGAGATAAAAAACTTCGTTGCTTCTGCCTTCTTCTGATCCTTGGTCCTGTTGTTGAAAAACATATGCATTGCTTCAGCAGCCGCAGTAGATTCGTCCAGCAAAGAAGCATTGGCCAACGGAAAACCAGTCAGGTCAGAAACAACCGTCTGGAAATTGAGCAGAGCCTCCAGTCTGCCTTGTGCTATCTCAGCCTGGTATGGTGTATAAGCGGTATACCAGCTTGGATTTTCCAGAATATTTCTCTGAATTGGCGACGGCAAAATAGTATTATTGTAACCGAATCCGATATAATTATCAAAATTCAGGTTTTTGGCAGCCAGTTCCTTGGAATGGTTCAGCATTTCAAATTCTGAAAGTGGCTCAGAAATGTCCAGATCTTTTTCTAATCTAATAGAATCCGGAATGGTTTGCGAGATCAGTTCTTCTATACTTCCTGCCCCGACTTTCTTCAGCATTTCCTCTTTATCAGATTCATTAAGGCTGATGTGACGATTGACGAATTGTTGTGTATTCATTTATAAAACTTCAAATTAGATTTTCATTAATAAGGTTTGTAAATTTAATTATTTCAAAAAATACTTACCATAGCGAATATTACCGAAAGTTCATCCTAATACTGATTTTAACTTTCAGCAATCCATTTTTTCGATCTATTTATTATAAATTAAATCGATTTTGTCCGAATATTTTTCGATAACGATATTTCGTTTTATTTTTAAGGTGGGTGTGATCTCACCGGAATGTATTTCGAAATCTGCGGACATTAATATAAATTTCTTAATTTTCTCAAAGCCCGAGAGATTCACTTGGATATCATCAATTAATTTCTGGTAGAAAGCCTGAACTTTTTCATTTTCAACCGCGTCTTTCCAATTTGTAAATGTGATTCCCATAGTTTTCAATTTCTCTTCAAGTGTCTCAAAATTTGGGACAATCAAGGCTGAGACAAACGGTTTATCATCTGCGATCAGCATTATCTGACTGATGTAGCTGTTGTTGGAGAACATATTTTCTATCGGCTGCGGCGCAATATATTTACCATTTGAGGTCTTCATCAGATCTTTGATCCGGTCTGTAATGGTCAGATGACCCTCACTATCAATAATTCCTGCGTCTCCTGTCTTCATCCAGCCATCTGTGGTGAAGATTTTGGCCGTTTCATCAGGATTTTTATAATAGCCTTTCATCACGCCACTGCCTTTCACAAGAATCTCGTCATTATCTCCTATTTTGAGTTGAGAATCACCAATCAGTTTTCCGGCTGTCCCGTACTGATATCTGGTCAAAGGAAAAGCTGTGACCGTAGCTGTAGTCTCGGTCATCCCGTATCCCACCGTGATATGAATTCCCATTGCGTCGAAAAACTGGGTGACTTCTTTTGAAATAGAAGCGCCGCCACATGGCATAAACCAAAGCCTTCCACCCAATTTGGTTTTGATTTTATTAAAAACCAGAGCATTGGCAATGTTATATTTTTGGTTTAAAAGGAAAGGCACTTTTTGACTGTTACGCTTAATCTCGGAAACCAGACTTCCTGTTTCTACAGCCCAAGAAAAAATCTTTTTCTTGGTTGGAGAGGCCGAAGAAAGCATTTCGTGAATACCTGCATAGATTTTCTGATAGAACCGTGGAACCGAACACATCGTGGTAGGTTTTACTTCCTGCAAAGCACTCGCGATCATTTTTGGATTTTCCAGAAAGCTTACTTTGGCGCCTTGTGAAAGGCAAAACAGCGTCCAGCATCTTTCAAATACGTGGCTTAGCGGTAGGAATGCAAGAGACTGTTCTTTCTCAAAATCTTTAAAATTAAAAAAGTGAACGTGGGCATCAAATGCTTTTTGAAAATTGCCGTGTGTCAGCATCACCCCTTTTGGAATACCTGACGTTCCGGAAGTATAAATCAAAGTTGCCAGATCATCATCTGCTCTATTTACAACTTCAAATTTCTCAGATGTTTTTTCGATAAAATCGGCAAGAGATGTGGACTTCTCACTTAAAGTGAAATTATTCTTAGCAGCTATAATCATTTCTACGCCAGATGTTTTAGTCATCAAATCGTAGCATATCTTGTACTGCTCTTCGTCACCTGCCAGGATAATTTTCGGTTCGGCATGTTTGATAATATATTCCACCTGATCTGTGCCGTTGGTAGAATAAATTGGGACCGTAACTGCGCCGATGGCCAGAGTTGCGACATCCATAATGATCCATTCGGGGGAATTGTCGGCATAGATAGCCACCTTATCATTTTCTTTCACACCAGCCTCTACAAGAGCATTAGCTGTTTTGAAAACCATCTTTTGGAATTTCAAACACGTCAGTTCGTGCCACTCATTATTTTTTTTGAAACCTACAGAAGCTTTCTGTGGAAATCGTTTGGTGTTCTTATAAAGAAATTCCGCAATGTTCATTAATCAGATTTTATGGGCACTTTCAAGATAATTTTTCAGATGAAAATCTACGCTTTCTTCTGTCGTAATAAATTGATAATCAAGGTATTCTCTTACTTTTTTATTTGAAATCCTGGAGTCTATTTTCAGAGAATCCAGCGATGTTTTTTGCAATAATCTAAGGATTGGAAAAATCCAACCAAAAATAGAAAAAATCGGCAATATATCGAGAATGTAATCCGGCAATGCTTTGGCCTTTGACTTTCCTAATGCCGTCCGTACTTTATCAGAAATCAAACTGAATTTAGAATTTTCTGAGATGACGATAAAACGTTTACCAAAAGCATTTTTCTCCATCAGCTGCAACGCAATAGCCGCAACATCTCTTACGTCTACGAAAGCAGTTCCGCCCTTATAAGTAAATGGATAGGCGGATTTTGCAAACAGATCGCCGCTGCTGTTGCCCCAATTTCCTGAGCCTAAAATCATTCCAGGATTTATGATAACGGTATTAAGACCTTCCGCCGAAGCTCTCCAGACTTCGATTTCAGAGAGATGCTTGGAAATAGCATACGATGAATGATCAAGTTTTGGATTGAAATCGGAATTCTCATCCATCATTCCCTCATCGTTGAAACCATCCAGGACAGCAATAGAACTTACAAAAAGGAATTTTTTAACAGATGAATTTTCAATAGCGAAGAGCACATTCTTGGTCCCTTCCACATTGGTTTTATAGAGTTCCTTATCATCTTTCGGCTGGAAACTCACTTTTGCAGCGCAATGATAAACTTCCTCCACGCCTTTGAGCACAGTAGCCAGCGAATCTATATCTTCGAAGTCTGTATCAATCCATTCGATCTGATCAAAATAGAAATCGGGCTTATCGGTATAGAATCTGAACGAATCCCGGACCTCTTCCAGCTTGCTGGTTTTGCGTTTGGTCGCGCGCACTTTCGATCCTTTTTTTAAAAGTTCCAATGCGATGACTCTGCCCAGAATTCCGGTTGCACCTGTAATTAAAATCATTCCTCGGTTAGGATTTCAGGTTCTACTTCTACATCTTTTTTGAAAAACTGAATCAAAAAATAAATATTGCCCAAACAGTAAGCGGCAACTATTCCTACAAAATACCAAAAACTCTTCCCTTCCAAACGGTAATCACCTTGCTGTGAAAGTGAATCTCTAAGGACAAGAAATAATATGCCTAAAAGAAAAACATTGATAACAACAGAGAATACGAGAATGTACTTGAAGATATTTTTTTGATATTTGATCATTTAAGATTTTTACAAAGATAATTTAATTATGTAAAAAAACTTTCATTCTAATGTTGAAATCTGTCATAAAATCAATGCGTATTCTCCTTGATAAACTCCAGCATCTTTTGCAGCATTATTTCGTGTCCTGCGTCCTCATTCAGACCGTGATTTCCTTTATCAATCGGTACAAGTTCATTCGCTACTCCATTTTTATCGAGTGCTTCTTTCAGCAATTCGGATTGAGAATAAGGAACCACTTTATCTTTTGTCCCGTGGATAATGAGTGTAGGAACAGAATTTTGATTAATATATGTGACCGGAGAAAATATCTTCAGTTGATCGATTGCTTTTTCTTCCTGTTTTTTAATATCAACCGAAGTGATACCGAAGATCATATCGTTCCGCATTTTGTAGATTTTAGGAAGTATTAATTTGAAAATGAAGATCTTGAATCCGGCCTCCTGCGTGCGAAAAAGTTGGTTTAGATCTGTCGGTCCAAAAAAATCCACGAAGTAATTCACTTTTGAAGAATAGCCAGGCAAAGCCGTGTTTTCTGAGAATTCGGTTTCTGCGGAATTGGCAGCAATCAAACCGATCTGCGCGCCTGCCGAAGCGCCCCAGATTCCAATATTGTCGCGGTCAAAATTGTATTTTGATGCATTGGCGCGGATCCACCTGACTGCTTCTTTGCAGTCTTCCACAGGTTTTGGAAAGTGTGTATTTTCATCCAGCAAGGTGTAATTGATGCTTACAACGGCATATCCATCCTGGACAAGTTTCAACACAAAATCATTGAGGTATTGGCCGTCACGAAACGCCTTGTCACCTTTGTTCCATCCGCCGCCGTGCGCATAAATCACCACCGGGTGACTTGTCACTGAATTTTCGGGAAGATAGATGTCCAGTTTTTGCTCTGCTGTATCAGCCTTTTTGTAGGTGACATCTTTATACATCAAAACCTCGGAAATAGTATCCTGCGCTTTGAAAAATGTTAAAAAGACAATCAGGAGCAGCGATAACTTCCATTTCATAATAGTGCATATTTTAAATGATCGAACAGTACAATGCATGTACCATTATCAAATCATAAAAAATATACAGTTATCTATGACAATATAAAATCCTTAACAGCTGCATTGAAATCTGCTGGATTGTTCGCCTGCACCCAGTGTTCTGCATTGGCAATTTTTATAATTTTAGAGTTCGGGAATTGCTGTCTGATCAGCAATTCATCCTGAGGCAAAATATAATTGGAATTGGCTCCGGCAACGAACAAAGTAGGACCGTTGAAAACACCAAACTTGATGGCATTGGAGACAAATTCCGTATATTTTTCCGCGAGTGTATTGAGATTGAATCTCCACGCTAATTTCTTATCATCGGTCCAATAGAGATTTTTCATCAGAAACTGGATCACAAATTTCTCGTGAATGTATTCGCCCAAAACCTTTTCTACATCTTGTCTCGATTCTACTACCGAAAAATCGACGCTCTGCAAGGCTTTAATAATGCCTTGATGATGCGGCGGGTAAGCCTTTGGTGAGATGTCCACAACGATTAATCTGTCCAGTTTTTCAGGATATTTTATTGCAAACTGCATCACCGCTTTTCCACCCAGAGAATGCCCCAGAAGATTGGCTTTTTCAATTTTGTGATCGTTCATATAATTAAGAATATCATTTGCCAAATCATCGTGCGACATAGATTCGGAATGGAAACTGCGGCCATGATTCCTAAGATCAATCAAATGTGTCGGCATCAATTCGCCAAATTCTTTCCCGAAACTTCCCCAATTGTCCAGCATTCCAAATAGGCCGTGAAAAACCAAAAGCGGCGTTTCCGTACGTTCCTCTCCGTATATTTTTGAGTGTAAAATTTCCATTAATAATATTTTATGTTTACCATTTGGCTAATCTTTTAAGATAAGCCTGAACTGTATTTTCCAATCCTAAATATAGAGCCTCCGAAATCAAAGCGTGGCCGATGGAAACTTCCAATAGATTAGGAATATTGTCTGAAAAATATTTCAAATTGTCCAAACTCAAATCGTGTCCGGCGTTGATTCCCAATCCAAATTTCTCCGCTTCTATGGCTGTTTCAACGTATGATTTTATGGCTTCTTCTCTATTTTTAGGATAGTTTGTCGCGTAAGCTTCGGTGTAAAGTTCGATCCTGTCTGTTCCTGTCTGTGCAGCAAATTTTACCATTTCAGGATTTGGGTCAAGGAAAATTGAGGTTCTTATACTAGCATTTTTAAATTCTGCAATTACAGACTTCAAAAAGTCAAGATTCCGTTCGCAATCCCAGCCTGCATTGGACGTGATGGCGTTATCCGCGTCCGGTACCAGTGTTACCTGCTCCGGTTTCACTTCCAAAACCATATCTATAAAAGGTCTGTGTGGGTTGCCCTCAATATTAAATTCTGTAGTTACAAGCGGTTTCAGGTCGTAAACATCCTTTCTCGTAATATGTCGCTCATCTGGCCGCGGATGGATTGTAATACCTTGTGCTCCAAATCTTTCCAGATCCACAGCCACCTGAGTTACACTTGGAACATCGCCGCCTCTGGCATTTCTAAGCGTTGCGATTTTATTGATATTGACACTTAATTTTGTCATTTTGATGAATAGTTTTTAAGTTAAACTTTTAGATTGATCTGAGTAATTTCCAAATCAAACTCCTTGGATGCTACCAAAAGATGGTCAAAAATATCAGACTGGATGCGCTCAAAATGCTCCCAGTTGGAATCGTTGGTAAAGCAGTAAATTTCCAGCGGAAGGCCTTGAGGCGTGATCTCCAGTTGTCGTACCAGAACCGTTTCTTTTTGGTTGATATGAAGATTGTGTTTCAGATATTCATAAGCATATTTCCTAAACGTTCCGATATTTGTAAGCTGAACGCCATTTATCATTTTATCAGAACTAGTTGTGTCGATTTTTGACCGCTCGATTTCCTCCTGCTTTTCGGAAAGATAAAATTTGATCAGATTGATATCTTTCAGCTTTTCAATAGATGTACTATCCAGAAACTTGAACGAATTGATATTGAAAATGATTGATTTCTTGATCCTCCTAGTGTTGCTTTCGCTCATCACCTGGATATTTTTGATTTCCGTAGTCAGTAGATCGTAAGTGGGAATCGTTGAAAGGGTTTTATCAAAATTCCTGATTTTGGTCGTGAGAAGGTCTATATCTTCAATATTACCTTCCATAGAATATTTTGGAATAGCCACCCAGTCACCAACTTTCAGGTTTTTGGATGTTGCAACGTGGATCCCGGTTACAAAGCCCAAAATGGTATCTCTAAACACCAAAACCATGACGGCAGTTATTGCCCCAAGACTTCCTAGAACCGTTGTACCGCTGATGCCAAAGAGCACGCAGATCGCAATGACGCTGAAAATAAATGTTCCAAAAATCCGGACGGTCTGTGAGATGGAATTGATGGCAATAATCTTATAATAGTCTTTTTGAATAAGATAATAATTCTGCAATACTTTTATGAATTTGAAAGCCATGTTGGCAATCACAAGGACGATGAGAATACCTATCAGCCTTTCGAGAAAAACAAAACTTTTGGGATGTCTGTAAAAAATTGAAAACAGTGCATAATTACCAAACGCAAGAGCGAGAATATTGGCAACGGAATTGGTTACTTTTGCCTGATAGATAGACTTCATCACTGGATATTTCTCTTTGTCAAAAAAGAATCTGAAGACCAGATTGATAAAATTACGAAGCAAAAAAGCAACTACAAATATTAAAACAATGAGTAACGCAAACTTCAGCGAAATCTGTGCGAGCAGAATGAAATCTTCCGGTAGGTAATCTTTGCAGAAAAAATGAATTTCGTCGCTGATACGTTGGAGAAAATCTTTATAATTTATTAGTTCGTCTTTCATTGCCGTTGTTCTTTTGCATTTAGTCTGATAAAATTGCTGCTCTCCTACTTTTTGAAAAGGCGCTTCAATTCTGCGTTGTAAATAATAATCAACAAATTTAAGCATAATAAATTTTCTGTTTAAGACAGAAAAATGTATTTTTAATAAAATTATAAATATTGGATTCAACATTAATAAACATTGTCGTTTTAGCACTGCTCCTGGTGGGTCTTATCGGCACTTTTCTTCCCGTTTTGCCTGGATTACTTTTAAGCATTTGCGGCGTTTTGATTTTCAAATTCGGGACAGAGAACGACATGCCGATGATTTACGTCTGGATCTTTGTCCTTCTTACCATTGTTTCTACAGTGATCAACTACGTGATCCCGGCCAAAACGAACAAAAAGTACGGCGGGACGAGGTATGGCAGCATCGGATCTTTTATAGGAACTATATTAGGTCTGCTTATTATCCCGCTTCCTTTCGGTTTTCTTATTGGAATGATGCTGGGCGTTTTCCTCGGCGAATTGCTGCACGACGTGAAAGACACAAAAAAAGCCCTCAATTCTATGAAAGGTGCCTTCATTGGTTTTCTTTACGGTACAGGCTTCAATTTTATGGCCGGACTAGCGATGTTTCTCGTCGTTGGCTATTATATTTTCTTTTAAATAAATCAAAAATGATGAACGTAAAACCATTAATAATGCTGCCGCTCTTCTTAATAATGAGCAACTGCAAAACAGAGACTGCGACGGCGCAAACTGAAAATCAAACCGGAAATACTATTTCTATTGAACTTGGAAAAACAAAGACAATTCCGGGATCCAAATTGAGTCTGCAGTTTAAAGAAGTGGTGGAAGAAAGCCGCTGCCCAGTTGATGTCACCTGTGTTTGGGAAGGCATTGCAATTGTTGATATCGCAGCAACTTCAGGAAGCGAAAAAGCAGACTTACAGATTGCGACAAGAGATTTCGAACAGAAAAACGTGAAAAAATCTGCCAGCTTCGCAGGCTACAGCGTGACATTGGTTGAACTGAAACCACAACCCGGCGCCAAAGAAGAACCCGTGACAGCTACTTTTAAATATGAAAAAGAGAAGTAACACATGATCTCTTCTTCAGATAAATTTATCCCCAAACAATAGTCTCTTTTCCCTTTTCATTAAGATAATTGTTGATTTTAGAAAAAGGACGGCTTCCGAAAAAACCTCTGTAGACGGAAAACGGAGAAGGATGCGCAGATTGTATTATAAAATGTTTGGTCTCGTCTATTAGCGAGGCCTTTTTTTGTGCAAATGCGCCCCAGAGCACAAATACAACGTTTTCCTTCTCTTCAGAAATCTGCTTGATGATGTAATCTGTGAAGACTTCCCAGCCTATTTTTCTGTGAGAATTAGGCTCGTGCGCCTGCACTGTGAGTGTAGCGTTGAGGAGAAGAACGCCCTGCTTTGCCCAATCCTGAAGATCTTTTTGCTTTCTTTCTACGCCAACATCATCTTTGAGTTCAATAAAAATATTTTTAAGCGAAGGGGGCGCGGTTACATTTTCAGAAACCGAAAAACACAGTCCGTTTGCCTGTCCATCGTTATGATATGGATCCTGCCCTATGATCACTACTTTTACGTCGTCAAATTCTGTGAGTTCCAACGCCCGGAAAATTTCTTTCTTACGAGGAAAACATTTGGAGGTGTTATATTCCGCCTTTACCTTTTCCCAAAGATCCTTAAAATAATCGCTTTCTTTTATCGGTTTCAATACATCGGTCCAGTTCATAGCAAGATTTTTCACAAATTTAAACGTACGAAGTGACAACCGCAAGAATTATGCGTTTTTTGGGCGTATAAAGTTAATTAATCACAAATATCGTTTGGCTTAATTTTTTATGTGATAAATTCGCGCAAAATATACAATTTTCCCCGTTTATTAAAAATGAAAATCTGGAGCAGTTTTATCTTTTCAATTATTTTTATGGCCAATACATCAGCACAAAACACCATTATTGTAGGAACATACACCAACAGCGATAAGTGTAACAGTGGAGGTATACACATATTTGACTTTGATGAAAACACCTACAAACACAGTCTGAAATTTGTAACCGAAGACGTTATCAATCCGAGTTTTGTAAGTCTCAGTCCTGATAAAAAATTCCTTTTTTCTGTGAATGAAGATGGCGAAAACAGTACCGTATCATCTTTTTCCATTGATGAAGAAGAAGGAAAAT
The DNA here is from genome assembly GCA_037033105.1 of Bacteroidota bacterium. Lineage (GTDB taxonomy): Bacteria > Bacteroidota > Bacteroidia > Flavobacteriales > Weeksellaceae > Epilithonimonas. The sequence continues at coordinate 5,620 of JAZBLF010000005.1, read as the reverse complement.
TAATCAAAAAAGATACAAAAAAAACACAGGGTGAAGATCCTGCCTTTCTGATTTCTGATGAGCAAAATGTGATCACTGCAAACTATTCAGGCGGCAGCATCAACGTTTTCAGGCGTTTGGAGGACGGGAAGTTATCAGAGGTTGTCCAGAATATCAAATTTGAAGGCATTGGTGTAAATCCTAAACGTCAGGAGAAATCGCACATCCATCAGGTACAGTTTTCCGTAGATCATGAGTATATAATGGCAACAGATCTGGGACTGGATAAGATTTATGTTTTTAAATATACCAAAACTGGAGGAACGGTATTAGAAAAAATCAGCGAATTTGATGCAAAGAAAGGCTCCGGACCGCGACATATTGCGTTTGATAAAACAGGAAAACTGATTTATCTCGTGCAGGAACTGAGCGGCGATCTGTCTGTTTTAAGTTTCGATGAAGGTAAAATAGAATTGATACAGGAAGAGACTTTATTGTCCAGAAAAGTGCGATTCAACTTCAGGGCTGCAGATATCCATCTTTCAAATAATGAGAAATTTGTGTACGTAACCAATCGTGATGACGCAGACGATATTACCGTTTTTAAAAGAAAAAAAGACGGCAAAGTCAAAAGAATTCAACAGATCAAAACAGTTGGCAGAAATCCTCGAAACTTTACCATCAGTCCAAACAACAAATTGGTTCTGATAGCAAACCAGGATACCAACAGGATCAATATCTTTGCCCGCGACCTCAAAACAGGCTTGCTCACAGCAACGGGAAAATCAATACCGGTTTGCAGTCCGGTCAATGTCATCTTTTATGAAAAAGGAAAATGATTTTACTTCAAAACAATATTTTAAAAAAAACACAGTTACTAACAGTTAATGCTTGATGAAATCGATGCTTGATAAAAAATTTATTCTCTCCTTTTTTCTGATTTTCGTTACCGGTTTGCTTTTTGCGCAGACTGAGAAGGAAAACGAAATTGAAAACGTCGTGATTCAGGGCGTAAAAAAATACAAAAACAAAAAGGAAAACCCAGCTTACGCCATTATGCGCGAAGTATGGAAAAAAAAGAAATCCAACGGACTGCTGCTCCATAAAGATTACCAATATAAAACCTACGAAAAGATCGATTTCCGTCTGGACAATATAGACAGCACTTTTACCAAAAAAAGAGCTTTCAAAGGGATGGATTCTATTATTTTCAAATATAACGACTCTTCTGAAATAGCAGGAAAAGCCGTGCTGCCGATCTTCATTACAGAAACTATTTTCCAGACCTATGGCAAAAACAATCCAAAAAAAGAGCGCAAAGATATGGTGGCCACCAGACTTTCCGGTCTCAAGAATAACCAGATTGTAACCAAGACTTTGCAGGGTATGTATCAGGATATTAATATTTATGACAATACTATTAATTATCTTAATATAGGTTTCGTAAGTCCGGTTTCAACCGATGGTTTCGGCGTTTTTGATTATAATATCACAGACACAATTGAAGTTAATACCGTCAGAAGCTACGAGATCCGTTTTACGCCGAAGAACACAGAAGCACTTGCATTGAAAGGCAGACTGTACATTTCTATGGACAAATATAATGTGATGAAAGTGGAAATGGAAACGAATAAAAATATCAATATCAATTTCGTAAAAAAGATTGCTACCGATTTGGAATTTGACAATCCTGACGATTCCACCTTTATTCCTACCAGAAATGAAACCACCATCAATCTCGTTACGAACGACAGAGAAAAGGCTAAATCCATTATTGCCAGACGTACTGCGGATTATTCTGAATATACTTTTGACAAAGGACTGACAGACGATTTCCTGAATAAAGTGGTGATTCCGGAAGACGAATTGGTGTCCAAGGACGAAACGTTCTGGGAAGCCAACAGGACTGAAGTTCTGACAGAAAGTGATCAAAACATCTACAAAATGTATGATGAACTGGCAGAAAATCCCAAATACAAAAAAGTAGTTAAGATCATAGAAATTGGAAATTCCGGTTATTTTCACGTAGGAAAAGGTATCGACATAGGTAATATTTTCCAGTCATTTGGCTATAATGATATCGAAGGAGTGCGGCTTCGCGGCGGTTTCAGAACCTACAGAGGCAAAAATGATATGTGGCGAATCCAGGCCTACACCGCCTACGGATTCCGAGATCAACAATGGAAATTTGGAGGCGAAGCCAAATATATGTTCAACAAAAACGACCGTTTTCAGATTGGAGCAGGCTTCAGAAAAGATGTTCTTCAGCTGGGCGTTCAGCTCACTACTGACGAAGGTATTATGACAAGATCATTTGCGTCTTCTTCTGTGCTGAACAGCGGCGCAACGACTTCTATGAGCTGGGTGAGACAATCCAACGTCTACACCAGCATCGAGCCGTGGAAGAACTTTCAGATCAGATTGGATGCCACGGTACAAAATATCAAATCTGCAGATTCGGATCTTTTCAACATCAATTATTACAGAGGCGGCATTTTGCGTTCGGATCTCAACGACACCAGATTCACCACCACTTTGATTTTCAGACCAGGCATCAAATTTTCCACGTATGGCGTAGATCGCTACGAAATGACTGCACTGGCCAAAAACCCAAGCCTTATTCTGAAATATACAAAAGGTGTCGGTGGCGTCTTCAATTCAGATTATAACTATAACAAACTGCAGTTTTACTATTACCAGCCGGTAATTATCGGAAACTGGGGAAGGCTTTTTGCCAATGTTGAAGCAGGGAAAAACTTCGATGCTTTGCCACTTGCTTTGCAGAATGTGATGCCTGCCAACCAATCTTACGGCTTGGTACGCGGTGTTTTTTCACTGATGAATTATTATGAATTTGTTGCAGATTCTTATGCCGTTTTGTTTCTGGAACACCATTTTAACGGAAAAATTCTTTCACAGATTCCTCTTATTAAAAAGCTTAAGTTGCGTGAAGTTGCATTTTTCAGAAGCGGTGTCGGAAGTCTAAGATCGGAATCTATTGCTATCAATGCAGGTAATATCAATCTGACCGCACCAAACAAACCTTATTACGAATATGGATTTGGGATTGAAAATATTGGCTGGGGCAACTTCAGATTGTTGAGACTGGATTTCAACTGGAGAGGAAATTACCTTAATCATAATACCTCTGCAACTTCTGAAGTCAGAAAATTTGGTGTACAGTTTGGATTCCAGGCGAATTTTTAAGAGATTTGTAAAAGTGCCGGCGCAAATCCGGCATCAAATTAATCCTTAAAAATCTGACCGATGACCATCAGGAAAATTGCTTTATTTTTTAGCTTAATAATTTTTGCGAGTTTATATTCTCAAAGGGAATTTGTGTTCTTTGGTTCCTACAATTGGGACAAGAATTCCGAAGCAGTTTATGTTTATGCACTGGATAATGAAAGCGGAAAACTGACGAAAGTAACGTCATCTTCGGATGTTATTAATCCTGGTTACATCACAATTTCAAACGACGGAAAATACGTTTACGCGTCGTCTGATGCCAAGATGCCAAACGGCACAGTGAGTGCTTTCGCTTTTGATGCTGACAAAAAATCACTGACTTTCCTCAATCAACAAAAAACAGGCGGAGAAAATCCCGTTTATGTAAATGTTGACAAAAGTGGAAAATGGCTCATCAATGCAACCTATAACATTCCAACGATTTCAGTTTTTCCGCTTCTTGAAAATGGAAAAATTGATTCGATAGCACAACATTTTACATTCACAGAAGGAAGCGGTGTTGACCCAAAAAGACAGGATAAAGCGCACACTCATTCTGCCGTTTTTTCACCAGATTACAAGACTTTGCTCGTCGCAGATTTGGGCGCTGACAAAATTCTTCAGTATCCATTTGATGCCAATTTGAAACAACCTTTGAACGACGCTCAAAGTACTTTTACACAGACAAAACCTGGCAGCGGACCAAGACATATAACTTTCAGTGCCGATGGAAAAAAGGTCTACTCTATCGAGGAATTGGCGGGAATGGTTTCGGTTTACGATTTCTCCGAGAACGAGTTGAAAGAAATCCAGAGAATTGCGACACATACAGACAAAGTCAAAGAAGGATTTGAAAGTTCTGACGTTCATATTTCGCCAGACGGAAAATTCTTGTACGCGAGCAACAGAGGGAAAGAAAACAACATTGCTATTTTTAAAATTAAGGAAGACGGCACTCTGGAATCTGTCGGCTATCAATCTGTGAAAGGGAAACATCCGAGAACGTTTGCTATCAGCGAAAGTGGAAAATTCATTATTGTGACCAATGTTATTTCTCAAAATGTAACGGTTTTCAAAAGAAATCTGGAAACAGGAATGTTGAAGCAAGTGGGGAAACCAATTTTTATTAAAAATGTGACTTGTGTGAAAACGAAGATGTATTGATTTAAAAAACTTGAATCAAAGACACTTAGACTCCGCTCAGTGTGACAGTTTTAATACCAGCTGTTAAAACAGTGTCAGTCTGAGCGGAGTCGAAGACTTTTTAATATTATAATTCCATTTTATCAAGTTCGGACATTGCTGATAATTACCTTATCTTTGCAAAAAATCGGAATTGGACGTTAGAGCAAAAAAACACCTCGGTCAGCATTTTCTTACAGACCAGAATATCGCACGTGACATTGTAGATTCGCTTTCTTTGGAAGGTTACAAAAAAGTTTTGGAAGTTGGTCCGGGAATGGGCGTTCTCACAAAATTCCTTCTGGAAAAGGACGTTGAAACTTACGTTGCTGAGATTGATAACGAGTCCATAGATTATCTTAAAAAACATTATCCTAAATTAGAAGAACAGCATTTCACCGGCGATTTTCTGAAGACTGATATTCCAACAGTTTTTGGTAAAGAACAGCTTGCTGTGATTGGGAATTTCCCTTATAATATTTCGTCTCAGATTTTGTTTAAAATCATTGATAATTTCGAGTATGTTCCGGAGATGAGCGGAATGTTTCAGAAAGAAGTTGCAGAGAGAACTTCTGGCGTTCCACGAACTAAGGAATACGGCATTTTGTCGGTTTTGGTTCAGGCTTATTATGATGTGGAATATCTTTTTACAGTTCACGAAAATGTGTTCAATCCGCCACCAAAAGTGAAATCCGGTGTTATCCGAATGACCCGAAATTTAAAACCCGGATTGGCTGGAAATGAGGTTTTGTTCAAGCAAATCGTGAAAGCCGGTTTTGGACAAAGACGAAAAAAAATGAGCAATTCTTTGAAAGTTCTTGGGATTCCTGAAGCTATTAGTTCACATCGTTTTCTTGATATTCGTGCGGAGGAATTGTCTGTGGCTGATTTCATTGATTTTACGAATGAGTGGAAAGAGAGTTTAGCTAAATTAAATAATGACTAAAGTAAAAGGATTTTTAATATCTGTAATAAGTTTTATTATGGGTTTTATATTAAATGGACTTGCTTGGACAGTTTTACCTGGTCCTGAATTAAATACTTTAGCTTTAGTAGGTGGACTTTTTCTAATGGTCTCTGCTTTTGTTTTGTTTATTGCCAGTTTTTGGATGAAAAATTAATTTTCATTCTGAAAATTCCTACTTCCAAAATTCCATAGCCCCGATGTTCTATGTTAATTTGCAAATTATTCAGGTTAAAATTTTAAAGTTTTTCTGATAATCCTGTTGAT
>JAZBLF010000004.1:0-273528 GCA_037033105.1 Bacteroidota bacterium | reverse complement strand
CTATGCTTTCAGGTTTGATTAAACCAACCTCTGGAAGTTTTACCATTAACGGATTGTCGCCCAAAAAAGACAGTTCAAAAATCAAACAAATCATCGGCGTTGTTCCGCAGGAATATGCGCTCTATCCGACTCTGACGGCAAAAGAGAACCTTCTGTTCTTTGGAAGTCTGTATGGTTTGAAAAACGATTACCTTCACAAAGCAATCGATGAAGCTTTAGAATTAATGGGTTTAACGAAATTCGCCAATAAAAAAGTCGACCAGTTTTCAGGAGGAATGAAACGCCGTTGCAACCTGATTGCCGGAACACTTCACAACCCGAAAGTTTTGTTTCTGGACGAGCCGACCGTTGGCGTTGACGTTCAATCAAAAAAAGCGATTATCGATTATCTTTTAGATTTAAATAAAAAGGGAACGTGCATTATTTACACCTCGCATCACCTTTCTGAGGCTGAGGAATTCTGTACAAAAATCGCCATCATCGACCACGGAAAAATCCACGCGACTGGAACTCCGGAAGAATTGGTGGAAAGAGTTGCCAATGCAGAAAATTTGGAGGATGTTTTCATTTCATTAACCGGAAAAGAATTGAGAGATGTTGTATAAATTGTGGAGAAGTTTCATCAAGGAAATTCAGTTGCTGAAAAGAGATTCCGGCGGAATTGTCATCATTTTCCTGATGCCGTTGCTGCTGATTATTACCATCACTTTAATTCAGGATTCGACATTCAAAAATCTGGAAGGTTCAAAAATCCCGATTATTTTTATTGATAACGATAAATCTGAAGTTTCCAAAGTCATCAAGAAAGAATTGGAAACCAGCAAAACATTTGAACTCGTTACTGATTACAACGAAAAATCAGCCGAAAAAGCCGTGTTTACGGGAGATTATCAAATGGCCATCGTCATTCCGGAAAATTTAACGAAAGATTTAAATTCAAATATCGATTCCAAAGTTCAAACCGTCGTAAGCTCGTTTGGTTTAGAAGCCGATTCAACTGCGACAAAAACTGTGGCCTCAAAAACGAAAGATATTCATCTCTATTTCGACCCCGCAACAAATGCTGGTTTCAAAAATTCTGTGATGAATGCCATCAACAAAATGGTTTTCGAAATCGAGAATAAAAAAATCTACAAAGCCTTCCAGGACCAACTCGGCACGACGGAAGACCTTGAAAATAAAAGCTTAATTACCTTCAAAGAAATCACACCGAACAAAGGTAAACTGGATGTAATACCAAATTCCGTTCAGCACAACGTTCCGGCTTGGGCGTTGTTTGCGATTTTCTTTATTGTGGTACCGCTGTCAATTAATTTAGTCAAAGAAAAAAGTCAGGGCACGAGCGTGAGAATCCGTACGAGTCCGACGCCGTATTTCATTCATATTTTAGGAAAAACTTTCACTTATTTAATCATTTGCGTCATCCAGTTTTTGCTGATGGTTGCGGTAGGAATCTGGATTTTCCCTTTGATGGATTTACCGCAATTTGATGTTTCCGGAAAAATGTTCCACCTTCTAATTGTCACTCTTTTCGCCGGATTGGCAGCAATCGGATTTGGAATTTTAATCGGAACAATGTCCAACACGCAGGAACAGTCGGCGCCATTTGGAGCAACTTCCGTGGTAGTTTTGGCAGCAATTGGCGGCATTTGGGTTCCCGTTTTCCTGATGCCCGAATTTATGCAGAAAATTGCGCAGTTTTCCCCGATGAACTGGGGCTTAAATGCGTATTACGATATCATTTTAAGAAACAGCGGCATTGGCGAAATTGCCAAAGAACTGATTTTCTTATTTTTATTTTATATTGCGATGGTGACCATTTCATTATTATATGAGAGGAAACAAAACAGTGTTTGATTTCGTAATAATCTAAATAAAAATAGTCCATATTTTACACACATAAAAACAATCAGATGAATCAAAAAAATATTATACTTTCATTTTTATTACTACTTGTAAGCATAAATATTCTATCCCAAAATAAACAAAATTCTGTTTTACAAAAACAAATTGAAAAAATTATTAAAAATAAAAAGGCTGACGTTGGAATCTCAATTATTGGAATTAAGCAAAATGATTTAACTCAAATAAATGGAGATAAATTTTACCCGATGTTAAGTACTGTTAAATTTCAAATTGCTTTATCTATTTTAAATAAAGTTCAAAAAGGAGAACTTTCGATGACTCAGAAATTATTTGTAAAAAAAGAAGAGCTAATAGAAGATACTTACAGTCCGTTCAGAAAAGAATATCCAAATGGGAACATCTCTATTACTTTAGAAGAAGCAATTAAATGGATGGTTTCTCATAGTGATAATAATTTAACAGATATTTTATTACGCTTAATTGGTGGTCCGCAAACTGTGCAGAATTTTATAAATAGTAAAAATTTCATTATAAAAAATGATGAAGAGGATATGCATAAAGATTGGGATTCGCAATTTATTAATCAAGTAACACCGAATGAAGCTGTACATTTACTTAAAAAATTGAACAATGGAAAATTTTTAAATAAAGAATATACAGAATGGCTTTATAAAGCAATGCTAAATAATCAATCTGGCTCAAACAGACTTAAAGGAAATTTGCCTAAAAACACAAAAATTGCACATAGAACAGGAACATCTTTCACTAACGATGAAGGAATGACAGGAGCAATTAATGATATTGGAATTATCGAATTGCCAAATGATAAAAAAATATTTATAGCAGTTTTTGTCCATAATACTTACGAAACTTTTGAAGATTCCGAAAAAATTATAGCAGAAATTTCAAAGGTGGCTTTCGATTACTACAATAAGAAATAAAAAACTTCACGACAAAACAAAATGCAGTCTAAAAATTTAACCTGTACCGAGGAAGTACGCGTCCGTTTCAACGAGACAGACCCGCTGGGAATTGTTTGGCACGGTCATTATATCGTGTATTTCGAAGACGGAAGAGAAGCTTTCGGAAGACAGCACGGTTTAACATACCTCGACATCCAAAAAGCCGGATTTGTAACGCCGATTGTGAAAACAACTACGGAGCATTTTCTGCCTTTGAAATATGGTGAAACATTCAACGTCGTTACGACTTTCGTGAATTCTGTTTCAGCGAAACTGATTTATAAATACGAGATTTTCAATCAGCAAAATCAGTTGGTTTGCAGTGGCGAAACCATTCAGGTTTTTCTGGATTCTGAGAATAATTTATGCTTATACAATCCTGACTTTTTTCAAACCTGGAAAGATAAAATGGGATTATAGTGAGCTTTTGGCGATTGGCTAATAGCTTTTAGCTTTTCAAAATATGAATCGAACAATTCATTAATTAATGAACAAAGAAATTTACATCACAGATTATAACTGCGTCACGCCTTTGGGTTTTGATGTGGAATCAAACTGGACAGCGCTTCTGGAAGGAAAATCAGGCGTGGCTTTGCATAAAGTTATCGATAATCACGACGCTTTTTTTGTTTCTAAAATTGATTCTGAGAAATTGGATGAGGAATTTAATAAAAACTTCGACAATCACAATTTCACGAGACTTGAAAAAATGTTTTTGTTAAGTCTAAAACCTTTAGTGGAAAGAAATCAGATTTCAGATGAAACGGCTTTCATATTATCAACAACGAAAGGAAATATCAGTTTATTAAAAAATAGAGGTGCTTTACCAGAAGGTGTTTATCTTTCCAATTTAGCTCAAAAACTCGCTGATTTTTTTGGATTTAAAACGAAACCGGTTGTCGTTTCCAACGCTTGTGTTTCCGGAGTAATGGCGATTTCTGTGGCGAAAAATATGATTCAGGCAGGACAATATAAAGATGCTTTCGTGGTTGCCGGAGATGAAATTTCTGAGTTTGTTATTTCAGGTTTCAATTCTTTCCAGGCGATTGGAAGCGAACCTTGCAAACCTTACGATAAAAACCGAAACGGTATTAATCTGGGTGAAGCAACAGCAAGTGCATTCATCACTTCTACCCCATCAGATAAAGAAAAATTTAAGTTCAAAGTTTTAGGCGACTCTGCAATTAACGACGCCAATCATATTTCCGGACCATCGAGAACTGGAGACGGATTGTTTGCGAGCGTCCAAAATGCAATGAAAGAAGCGAAAGTTTCAGCCGAAAAAATCAATTTCATTTCCGCTCACGGAACGGCAACGCTGTACAACGACGAAATGGAAGCCATCTCTTTTAACAGAATGGATTTGCAAAATGTTCCTCTGAATAGTATGAAAGGTTATTACGGACATTGTTTGGGAGCTTCAGGACTTTTGGAAAGCATCATTTCAATGGAATCTGCTTTAAATAACACTTTAATTCAATCTAAAAATTTTAAAGAAATGGGCATTTCCCAGGATTTGAATATTATTAAAGAAAATCAATCGACAGAAATTAAATATATCCTGAAAACAGCATCAGGTTTTGGTGGATGTAATGCGGCGATAGTTTTGGAGAAATGTTAAAATGAAGACAATGAAGAAAACAGACATTTGCACCATAGAAAACTCAAAAATAATCCTCAACGAACAAATTATTTTTGAAACTAAAACCGAAAATTTCTCAGATTTTACGAAAGAAGCTTATAAAAATTTCGAACTGAATTATCCTAAATTTCATAAAATGGATAATCTAAGCAAATTGGCTTTTATTGCTTCCGAAATGATTCTGAAAAACGATGATCACAGCAATACCGCATTGGTTTTTGCCAACAAATCCTCAAGCCTCGATACCGATTTTAAATATCAGGAAAGTATCAATTCTCAGCACAGTTATTTCCCGAGTCCTGCTGTTTTCGTTTATACGTTACCCAACATTTGCGTCGGCGAAATCAGCATTAAACATAAAATGCAGACCGAAAATGCCTTTTTCATTCTGGATGAATTTGATGAAGAATTTTTAAATTCATATGCGGCACAGATTCTGCAATCAGGGAAAGCTGAAAAAGTCTTGTGCGGCTGGGTCGAACTATATCAGGAAAGTTATAAAGCTTTTGTATATTTGCTAACTACGTAATTTAACAATAAAACAGTATAACAATGTAACAATACTATTCAGTCTCAATTGGTAAACTAGTACATTGATACATTGGTAAATTTAAAAAAAATGGAAGATTTAAAATTAGAATTAAAAAACAAAATCATAGAAGTTCTTAATCTTGAAGACGTTGCAATAGAAGAAATCAAAGATACAGATCCACTTTTCGGCGGAGGTCTTGGTTTAGATTCAATTGATGCATTGGAGTTGATTGTAATGCTTGATAAAGACTACGGCATCAAACTGGCAGATCCTAAAAAAGGAAAAGAAATCTTCGAATCTATCGAAGTGATGGCAAAATACATCGAAGAAAACAGAACAAAATAAATTAATTTACCAATGTAGCAATGCAACAGTCTTACAATTATTGGTAAACTTTTACATTGCTATATTGTTACATTTGTAAAGATGGGTCAAAAAATTGCCATTACAGGAATGGGCATCATTTCCGCCATTGGTAACAATGTAGCGGAAAATTTTATTTCATTGTCGACCGGCAAACACGGCATTTCAGACATCGAATTGTTTGAGACCCGCCACGCCGGAAGCATCAAAACAGGCGAGATCAAATTGTCTAATGAAGAACTTGTGCAGAAACTTAAGTTGAGCGAAGACAACAACTTTACAAGAACCACTTTATTAGGAATGGTGGCCGCAAAAGAAGCGGTAGAAAGTGCCGGAATTTTGGATATCAACCAGTATAAAACCGGACTCATTTCCTCCACAAGCGTGGGCGGAATGGATATCACCGAAAAATATTTCTATAGCTACGAAGATTTTCCTGACAAACAGAAATACATCAACTCTCACGATGCCGGAAATTCATCTTTGGCGATTGCAGAATTATTGGGTCTGAAAGGAATAGTTTCTACCATAAGCACAGCCTGCTCTTCCGCTGCCAATGCGATTATGATGGGAGCAAAACTCATTAAAAACGGCGTTCTGGACCGTGTGATTGTTGGCGGAACAGATTCACTTTCGAAGTTTACTTTGAATGGATTTAATACACTGATGATTCTAACGGATTCTTACAACACACCTTTTGATAACGACAGAAAAGGTTTGAATCTGGGTGAAGCAGCGGCTTTCCTCGTTTTGGAATCTGATGAAGTCGTGAAAAAAGAAAATAAAAAAGTTCTCGCTTATCTTTCCGGTTACGGAAATGCCAACGATGCGCATCATCAGACCGCTTCCTCGGAAAATGGACAAGGCGCTTTTTTAGCAATGGAAAAAGCGTTGAAAGTTTCAGGTTTGAATAAAGAAAACATCGATTATATCAACGTTCACGGAACGGCGACACCGAATAATGACTTGTCTGAAGGCATTGCAATGATTCGGATTTTTGGTGAAAACCAGGTTCCGGAATTCAGTTCTACAAAAGCGTTTACCGGACACACTTTGGCGGCGGCGGCGGGAATTGAAGCGGTTTATTCGATTTTGGCGATGCAGAACAATGTGATTTTTCCAAATTTAAATTTTAAAACAAAAATGGAAGAATTTGATTTGACACCGGTTACCGAACTGAAAGAAAAAAACATCAATCACGTACTTTCCAACTCGTTTGGATTTGGCGGAAACTGTTCAACTTTAATATTTTCTAAAGAATGAGTGCAGTTTACATCAATAGTGCCGCCTGCATATCGGTTCAGGACACTTTAAACAAAAATTTCTTCGACACTTTAAAACCTGAAAATTCAGTTCAGGTTCTAAAAGCGATTGAGCCCAACTACAAAGAATTCATTCCACCAGCGATGAGCCGAAGAATGTCTAAAACAGTGAAAATGAGTTCCGTAGCTTCCACAAAAGCGTTGCAGGAAGCGGGAATTGAAAAACCCGACGCCATCATCGTAGGAACCGGAATGGGTTGTTCACAAGATTCTGAAAAGTTTCTAAAAAATGTTTTGGAAAACAATGAAGAATTTTTGACGCCAACGTTTTTCATTCAGTCTACACACAACACTGTTTCCGGGCAAATTGCTCTGGGACTGCAGTGTCACGGCTATAATTTTACTTACGTCAATTGCTCGTCATCATTAGAATTTTCAATGTTGGACGGCAAACTTCAGATTTTGGATGAAGAGGCTGAAAATGTGCTGGTAGGTTCCACCGATGAGCAGACAGACAGGACATTAGAATTGTTTAAACTCAGCGGCGCCATCAAAAAAGAAGAAAATCTGCCCGTTAATTATTTAAATTCTACAACAAAAGGCGTGACTTGGGGTGAAGGTTCAAGCTTTTTTGTTTTAGGCAAAGAAAAATCAACAACATCTTACGCACAATTAACAGATGTTCAGATCATCAATAATTTAGAGCCGGAAGAAATAAAGAAATTTATTGAAGATTTTTTAGTTAAAAATAAGTTGAAGAATGAAGATATTGATGCTGTAATTTTAGGTTTCAGCGGAGATTCAAAATCTGATGTTTATTATAAAAATGCATCAGAATTATTTCAAAATTCATCGTTGTTGTATTACAAACATTTGAGTGGCGAATTCAATACAGCAAGTGGTTTTTCAACATTTATGGCTTGTCATATTTTAAAGAATCAGGAGATTCCGGAAGCGATGATCATTAATGACGTAAAAAAGGAAAACATCAAAAACATTTTACTTTACAATCATTTTGGCGGGAAAGACCATAGTTTGGTTTTGTTGGAGAAAGCTTAATTATTTTTAATTTAATCGCCGCTTTTATCATCCGTCGGAATCATAATTCTTTGTTTAGATTCCTGCGGAATGACAAACGCACTGTCTAAAAATTAGCTGAATATTTTAAATGAAAATCCAAAACTATAAAGATGAAACATTATCCATTTATTATCTTTTATCTTTTCTTGAATCTTTTTATTTATGCATTTCAAGGAACAATTTGGGTCTATTTTTTCGGTTTCATCCTATTTTCCGCAGTTGTAGTTTGGGGTTCTTTCGATATTCAATTAGGATATTTTGTCAATAGTTTCACACACAAACGAACGAAAATCCGAGAAGTTGCTTTGACTTTCGATGACGGACCGACTGAATTTACCCCGAAATTTTTAGATTTATTAAAAGAAAACAACATCAAAGCCACCTTTTTCTGCATCGGAAAACAGATTGAGAAATATCCCGAAACTTTCCAAAGAATCATTGCAGAAGGCCATTCAATTGGAAATCACACTTTTTCACATTCAAATAACACCGGCTTTTTATCGACTTCAAAAATGATTGACGAAATCGAAAGATGTGATGAAGTGATGTTGAAAATTGGAAATAGTAAAACAAACCTTTATCGCCCACCTTTCGGCGTTACCAATCCAAATATTGCAAAGGCGATTAAAAAAACAAATAAGAAAAGTATCGGCTGGAATGTCCGTTCTTTAGACACGGTGATTTCTGACGAGAAAAAAATCTACAAGCAAATTACTAAAAATTTAAAAAAAGGAAGTATCATTCTGCTTCACGACACTTCTGAGAAAACCTTCAATGTTTTGGTGGAATTATTGTTATTTTTGGAGCGTGAAAAATATTCGACTTTTACAATTGATTCCATTTTCAAATCTAAAAATAATGTTTAAAAATATAGCTTTCACAGCATTTCTATTGATTTCAAGTTTTGCTTTTGCACAGAACACCGCAATGACAAGTGCGGAATCTAGAGCATTTGTGACAAAGATTTCTGCTGAATCCAAACAAATTAAAACTTTACAGAGCGATTTCATTCAAACCAAAAAGATGGATTTTCTGGATAAAAACATTGTAACTTCGGGAAGAATGTCTTTAAAATCGCCAAATACGTTAAGCTGGAAATACACAAAACCTTATCAATACAGTATTATCTTTAAGGAAAATAAAATATTCATCAACGATCAGGGAAAAAAATCTTCGGTTGATGCGAAAAGTAAGACCTTTGAAAAAATCAACAAATTAATTGTTGGAAGTTCAAACGGAAAGATGTTTAGCGATCCGGAATTTTCAGTGGTTTACTTAAAAAATTCAAGTTCAAATATTGCTAAATTCACTCCGAAATCCGCGCAATTGCTGAAGTATATTAAGCAGATCGAACTTCATTTCCCTAAGAACCAAACCACTGTTTCACAGGTGAATATGACCGAAGCTTCTGGCGACACCACAAATATCGTTTTCAAAAACACCAAAATAAATGCGCCGATTCCTGCTTCAGAGTTTTCTTTATAGTGGTCTTTTTTTTCTGTTGATTTCGTGCAAAACGTATCAGCTGAAAGATGCACAACCAATTTCAAACTCCGAAAAAGAAGTTGAAAATCTGTACTTTTCTTCGAACGAAGATTATGTTTACAAATGCCAAATGGAAGTTTATGGCAATGACATCAGCGGAATTTTGATCGTCAAAAAAATCTCTGAAACATCGCACAGAGTTGTAATGACCTCAGATTTCGGGAATAAAATGATTGATTTCGAAATCTCTGAAGATGATTTTAAGCTAAATTATGTTCTCGCAGATTTAGACAAAAAAATGGTTATTAATTTTCTCAAGAATGACTTTCGGGAATTACTCAGACGGAAATATCCTGTTGCCGAAAGTTTTGAAAATGAAAAATCAAATATTGTCAGGTCAGAATGGGGCAAAAAAAATTACTACCTGTCTTTTAATAAAGAAAATTCTTTGCTTACCAACATCGTATATACCCAAAATAAGAAGGAAAAAATCAATTTCACTTTTGAAGCTAAAAAACCTACTTTTGCAGAGACAATTCATCTTGAACACGAAGATTTCAAGATCGATATCAAACTATTTCAGATAACAGAAACAGAATAAAAATGCAAACCATACTGACAGATTTTTACACTTTAGAAAACTACGAAAAATCAGAAACCGGCAGCTTCACAGCCAATATTAAATTAAACCAGGATCACAATATTTTCAAAGGTCATTTCCCGGGAAATCCTGTTACACCAGGCGTTTGTATGATGCAAATTGTAAAAGAACTGAGTGAAGAATTTACAGGAAAAAAACTATTTCTAAAAACGGCTTCCAATGTGAAATTTATGGCTATCATAAATCCGTTTGAGACACCTGATTTAACACTTCAACTGGATATTAAAGAAGTCGAACACGAAGTGAAGGTAAAAAACACCACTTCTTTTGGCGAGACTATTGCACTGAAAATGTCTGTTAATTACACAAAGATTTAATTATGAAACTTTTATTTTCATTCATAACAGCATTATTTTTATTCTTCCAAAGCGCAGATTTAGAGGGTTTAAGAAATGCTTATTCCAAAGCTAATTCGTCCAACGAAGGCGCAAAAAACTTCATTCAATTGGCAGACAAAAATTCCTCTTCCGATCCTTTGGTAAAAGGGTATAAAGCTGCCGCAAAAATTCTTGAAGCCAAAGTGACCACGGAAAAAAACAAGAGAAAATTTTTCGTGAAATCTGGCGCAACTGATCTTGAAGCCGTTATAAAATCGAACCCAAACAACGTAGAACTGCGCGTGATCCGAATGAGTGTTCAGGAAAACATTCCTAAAATTGTTGGCTATTCCAAAAACCTGAAAGAAGACAAAACTTATATTCTGACTAACTACTCCAAGCAGAATTCTTCTCTTAAAACCTACATCAAAAAGTTTGCAATGCAGTCTAAAACAATGACTGCGACGGAAAAAAATGCATTGAACTAAATGACACTTTCCGAAGTACAGAATGCAATTTCTGAGCGAAAAATATGCGTTTTGATCCCTACTTTCAACAACGGCAAAACGTTGAAAAGAGTCGTAGAAGGCGTTTTGGAATACACACAGAATATCATCATTGTCAACGACGGTTCTACAGATTCCACTTCAGAAATTTTAAAAAGTTATTCCCAGTTAAGCATTATCAATTTGCCTCAAAACAAAGGAAAAGGGAATGCTTTGAAGTTGGGTTTCAGAAAAGCGACAGAACTTGGCTACCATCACGCCATTACGATCGATTCCGACGGACAGCATTATCCCGACGATATTCCTGTTTTTGTTGAAGCTTTGCTGACAGAAAATGAAGATGTTTTGCTCATCGGAAACCGAAATATGTCCCAAGACGGAATTCCTAAAAAAAGCAGCTTTGGAAACAATTTTTCCAACTTCTGGTTTTGGTTTGAGACGGGAATCAAGCTCCAGGACACACAATCCGGCTACCGTCTTTATCCGCTAAACAAAATTCCGAAGAAATATTTCACGCCAAAATTTGAGTTCGAAATCGAGGTGATTGTAAGAAGCGCCTGGAAAAACATTCCCGTAAAAAATGTTCCCGTAAAAGTACTCTACGATCCCGCTGAACGCGTTTCGCATTTCCGGCCATTCAGAGATTTCACGAGAATCAGCATCCTCAATACCATTCTGGTTATCATCACTTTAGCTTACATAAAACCGCGGAATTTCATCATTAATTTCAGGAAGAAAAGCTTCAAAAAATTCATCCAGGAAGATGTTTTGGAAAGCGACGGCAGCAACCGTACGAAAGCATTTTCAATTGCCCTCGGCGTATTCATCGGATTGTCGCCGGTGTGGGGTTTGCAGACGTTTCTGGCCATTTCTCTATCCGTCGTTTTCAAACTTAACAAAGTCCTCACATTCCTTTCATCCAACATCAGTTTTCCGCCGTTTATCCCGTTCATTATTGCCGCTTCTCTCTTTATCGGCGCCCCTTTTGTGGATGGAAATACCAACTTTTTTACGCACAAACTCGACTTCGAATTGGTGAAAAATCATCTCCTTCAGTACATTATTGGCAGTATGATTTTGGCCACAACGGTTTCAGCGGCTTTTGGCGTGGGATTTTATCTTTTTCTGAACAAGTTGAATCCTGAAAAAGGTTAAAATTTGGCAGCTTTTCCGCCCTCCATTCCCGCTATTTTTCTGCACACGTCCGCAGCTTCGGAACAATTTAGGAAACAGCACAAAAATGAGCTCCATTCAGGTCGGGCTGCAGATTCGGCATCAAACAAGATCTGGCACAAAACTGAGTTTTACAACTTCTTAAGAGTTTTCTTCAGATACTTTTCAACATTCTCCCGATCCGGAGCGGTTGTAATTTCTTTCTTCAGCGCCTGTTCAAATTCAATTTTCGCCCTGGAAAACGCTTTGTGCTTAAAATAATATTTCCCGACCTGATAATAAACCAACCACAAATCCGGGTTCAACGCCTGATAATGGTTGATGAATTCCTCTGACAGGACTTTTTCTTCATCAAATTGAGGACTTAATTTTTTAAACTCTTCATAGTTTTTAAATTCCTGAGAATCCACAAAAGGATCTTTCGAAATATTCAAACCTGAAGTCGCAAATTTGCCGGTTTTTAAACGTTCGGCAGAGAAAATCCTATTCAGATCATAGCACATAAATTCCCCCAGCTGATAAGGATTTGCCGACACCCAAACCAGCCTTTTTTCAGGTGAAAAAATTACCGCATGATGCGCCAACAGCTGATTGATGGCTTTTTCATTTCCGAAACCAATTCTCTCACCTTTCAATCCAGATTGATCTCTTAAGATAGAAGCCATTTTCTCGGGATTCAGTTTTGGGTTCTCCTGCAAAAGCGCCTGAAGTTTTTCATAGCGGTATTCAGAATGGCTTTCGAGGATATGCTTTTGGTTTTTTTTATCATTTTTATAAGCTTCAGATTGAAAATGATTGGTACACAAAACTTTGCTTGAATTAGCAGCGTCATAAACACCGAAATTCTTGGGCGAAACTTCAATAATCACGGCTTTTTTATCATTAGCGCTCCCCACCAAAATAGATTCCGAAACAAAAACTTTTCGCTTTCTGGCAATAGCAATCGCGTCGTCAATTGTTTTTGAAAATTGTAAAATCTCTCTCGTCACCAGAGAAACCGGCGTCTTTGCAGCCATCGGAATTTTAGATTTTCCCGCATTGATCGTCACCGAAATTCCTTCTTTATTCATCCCCGAAACCACGCCGATCATTCCTGGCCAGCTTACAGACAAATATGGAATTCCGTTTTCGGGTTCTACAAATTCCACCATTTTATTTTTAGCAAAATCATCACCAACGTAGAAATCGAAATTTCTTCCGATTAACAAATCTCCGTCTTCCGAGTTTTCGTTCCAGACTGCAAGAGAAGTACATCCTACCACCATCAAATCCTGCATCGCGTGACCGATATCGTGTGCGCCGTGCAAATACATATTCCGTTGAAATTTCGGGGCAATAAAATTATATTGATCCGATGAATATTGCGACAACCCGTACAATTCTGCCTGAAAATCGTCCCGGATATTCAGATACATTTTCCGGTTGTACCATTTTAAAAATCCTCTTAGAAGATTCTGCTTAAACTTAGACGGTACAAAAGTTTCTACTTTCGAAAAGAAGATTTCTTCCTGTTTCTGCATTAGATTCTGCGTCAGCGCACCGTAGTTATAGCCCAATTGTAAAGGATTTCCTTTTACATACAGTTCCCAAATTTGCTGATTATTCTTCGTTAAATAGTTTTGATTAAAACTGAAAGTTGAATCGTTAATTTTCTGAACTTTAGGGATTTCCAGCGCATATTGCTGTACTTCAGGAACATGATGCACAGATTTTCCCGTACCGCAAGAAAGTAGATTTGCCACTAAAAAGAAGTAAATAAAAACTCTAATTTTCACTGTTTCTGCTGTAAAATTTTTTTCAAACGGTCATCTATCAGCTCCTTTCCCAGGATTTCTGCACAGGTATTGAATGCGCCAATCGTACAGCCAAGAATTCCGTGCATATTGACAGATTGGCCTGTAAGAAAGAGATTATTAATCTTTGTTCGCGGAGACACCATCGTTTTCAGAGGGTTTTCAGAAGTTTTGGAATATCCGTACATATTGCCTTCAAAACTCCCAATGTAATCGCGGTAGGAAAGCGGAGACGAGGTGTATATATTTTTTACAGAAGCACGCAACGCCGGAAATTTATGTTCCAGAGCGTCGATCATCTTTTCAGCTTTTTCAAGCTTGAATTTTTCGTATAGCTGTCCTCTTTCATATTCGTCCGTGATGGTATTGAAGGTAGTTTCCCATTCTTTCACCTCTGTAAAATCCATATAAGAAATGGCTGTCATACTTTCGGCAAATTCGCCGTTTTGCTTTGAAGGTGTTGAGGAAAGCATATAGGTTTCCGGCCATTTTTTTTTATCGTACCGGAAGGCATTCCAAACCAAATCCGGTGAAGAATAATGATAAATATTATAGTTGAAATTTTGAACTTTGTTTGGTTTTAGAACCAAATAAACACTGAAGCAGGAAGTAATTGGTTTCCAGCTCATCACACGGTTTACGAAAGATTTTTTCAGTCTTTTTTCACCAATCAGCTGAATAGCAGAGCGGATTTCTATATTTGAAATAAATAAGTTGGCGTAAAACGATTTACCGGATCTTATTTTAACACCTTTCAAAATTTCTTTTTCATCAAAAAGCATTTCTGAAACTTCTGCGTGTTTAAAAACATCCGCACCATATTCTCTAAGCTTCCTGATAAGCAATTTTGAAATCTGACTTCCTCCCTTTCCACACTTGTAGGCGCTCTGAATATAGGAGTTGACCGTCAAAGCATGAACATAAAAAGGTGTATTCTCGGAATCTCCTGCGTAGAGGAAGTTTGAACCCAGCAAAACCGCCTGAAGCTTTTTGTCTGATGTAATGGATTCAATGAATCTTTTGGTGTTTAAATGTAAGATTTCTTCGCTGTAATTTTCTTTGCCAACGACATTATATCTTGGAAAAGAGTTGCAGATTTCCTGAATTTCCTGACAGTAGGTTTCTAAATTCTGCCGTTCGTCAGGGAAAAGCTTCGCGAGCTGATCAACGAAATTTTTGTATCCCTGAGCGTGCGGATATTCCGTGAAGTCATCTCCAAACGTGATTTTGTCATAACCATCGGTCTCCATTTTCCGGATGTCCAGGTCATTCATAATTTCCAGGTAGGAAAAAAAATGATTCAGGTTTTGCCCTTCCGAGAGCCCGCCAATGTAATGTACTCCGGTGTCGAAGATGAGTTTATCTCTTGAAAAAGTTTGTAGATTTCCGCCGTATTGGTTATTTTTTTCTAAAACACATACCTTCAGGCCTTCTTTTGCCAAAATCAATGCAGAGACAAGTCCGCCGAGACCGCTGCCAATAACCAATATGTCGTATTGTTTTTTCAATTATTTTAAGAGTGTGCTGCTAGAGTTTGTGGTATATTAACGCCTACTTTTCTGTTATTCCCCGATGACTGCTAATTTAGATTCCTGCGAATTGAAAAAACTGGGTTTTAAGGTGTAATGTCAATTATGTTGAATCTGCAACCCGGCTTGAGCGGAAATCCTTTTTGCGGCTGGGAAAGCAATGGCAAAAAGATTGGGAGCGGAAGACGGATTATGTTGCCATAAATATATTGAAAATCAATCAATATCGTCCCAAAAGTCGAAGTAATTGAACCATTGAAGTGGATATTTTCTAATCATCATTTCGAGGTTTTGAGTATACGAGTTTAAAAGTCCCTGTGCATCGCGCTTTTTGACGTTTTGTGCTACTCTTGCGTACAAATGGTAATGAAGATTTTCCTCCTTCATCACATACACGTAAACAACAGGAACACCCAGCCTGGAGGCAATCATAAAAGGTCCTGCCGGAAATTTTGCTGTTTTACCGAGCAACTCTGCTTCTAGAAATTTGGATCCTTCAAAATAGCGGTCGCCGGTAAAGCAGATAAGTTCGTTGTTGGACAGCGCTTCGTTAATCTCAAAAATGTGCGACATATCGTCTTTGACGTAGATGAATTTCATATTGGTCGCCTTTACGGAAACGCTTTCGAGATATTCTTTGATGATTGTAACTTCCTGATCTGTTGTGACTAAATTGATCTGACAGTCAAAATCGATGTCCGCAAAAAAATGCTCGGCGATTTCGAAATTCCCGATGTGGGCGCTGATGAGCACGCCGCCTTTTTTATCATTCAAAAGGTCTCTGAGGTTTTGAATTCCGTCGAATTCATAGGTGTATTTTTCCCGTAAGCCTGCAGAAATAGCAGTTTTATCGATCAATGTCTGGCCGAATGTAAAATAGCTCTGAAAAAGAGAAAGTTTTGTTTTCCAAAATCCGTAACTGAGCCTTTTCTGGAAGTAGTACCGGTAATAATGGTTGCTTTTTTTTTCGAACAAAAAATAGTAAAACGCCACGAAATAGAGAACGAAATAGGCGCTTCGGATTCCGATATTCCTGATGCACCAGACGAAGATCCGGTAGCCTAAAATTGTTCCTTTGGATTTGCCTTTCCACTTGTTCATATGAAAAAGTTAGACTTTAGATGCTAGAAATTAGACTGATAGAACTGTAGCTAGGCCGTTTTTTGTGAGATTTTTTGTTCAATCGTGTTATAAAAATCGTCAAAAGTGATGATGTTTTTGAAGTCGGCTTCGGCCAATTTTACTCCGAAGTTGGATTCTATAACCACCACCATATCGATATAATCCAGACTATCCAGGCCCAGTGTAGTTTTGAAGTGGGAATCAGAAGCGATATCGTCGCGATCCACTTCAAATTCGTTGACAAGAAAATCATTAGCAATTGTAATAATTTTTTCTTTTTCCATAACTTTATTTAAACAAATTTTTTAACAATCAATGCGGAATTTGTTCCGCCGAATCCAAAAGAATTCGACAAAAATACGTCAATTTTTTGATTTTTAGTTTCGGTCACCAGATTTATCTTTTGGGCATCATCATCGGGATTTTCAAGATTGATGTTGGGCGCCACAAAATCATTCTGCATCATCAGAATTGAATAGACCACTTCGCTCGCTCCCGCCATCCAGCATTCGTGGCCGGTCATTGATTTTGTGGAACTTACGGGAACTTCGCTTCCGAAAATCTCGTGAATGGCTTTTGCCTCATTGGCATCACCAATTGGCGTGGAAGTGGCGTGAGCATTGATATAATCGATATCTTTAGCTTCAAATCCGGACTGTTTTAAAGCGCGGTTCATTGCTAAAGCGGGGCCATCGACATTGGGCGTTGAAATATGGCCGCCGTTGGATGAAAATCCATAACCTACAATTTCTGCAATGATGTTGGCGCCTCTTCTTTGGGCCGATTCCAAACTTTCCACCATCAAAGTAGCCGCTCCTCCACTGGGAATTAAGCCGTCTCTTTCCGAATCGAACGGTCTAGATGCTTTTTGTGGTTCATCTTCTCTCACCGAAAAAACACCCAAACCGTCAAAACTCGCCATCGAGTATTTGTTGGTTTCCTGCGCACCACCGCAAATAATCATCTCCTGAAATCCGTTTTTGATCATCATATACGCCAGTCCCAAAGCATGGGAACCACTGGCACAGGCAGCGCTGATGGTTAAATTGATTCCTCTTAATTTAAAAATCGTGGATAAGTTCATTGTGACCGTGGAATTCATCGATTTGAATATCGCCCCAGAACCCATCAGCGTGGTATCTTTTTTTTCCCTCGCAATGTCGATAGATTCTACAACGGCCTGAGAAACGCTGTCGTTTCCATATAAGATTCCGACTTCGTTTTGGTCTAAAAAATCCTGATTGATGTTGGCCTGTTTCAAAGCATCAAGTGTTGCGATGTAAGCATATTCACTTTCTTCACCCATACTGATGCGCTGCCTTCTGGTGAGAAGATTTTTCAGCTCAGGTTTGGGAACTACGCCGGTCAGCCCGGATCTGAATCCGAATTCTTTTCTGTTTTGATCCAGTACAATCCCGGATTTACCTTTATACAGGGATTCCTTCACCTCTTCCAAAGAAATGCCGATGCAGGAATAAATTCCCATTCCGGTAATGACTACCCTATTTTCCATTTAAAAATGTAATAATTTACCAATGTAACAGTATAACAATTGAAAGCCAATCATCTTGGGAAATTGTTAGACTTTTACGTTGCCAGACTAATTTATGAATAAATTCCTCCGTTAATATTAATAATTTCTCCGGTAATGTAAGATGATTTTCTGGATGCTAAAAACGCAACCAGATCTGCCACTTCTTCCGCTTCGCCAAATCTGTTGGCAGGAATCATAGCTTTCAGTTCATCTTCATTAAAATCCTGCGTCATATCGGTTTTAATAAAACCCGGCGCAACTGCATTTACGGTGATATTTCTTTTAGCAACTTCCTGAGCCAAAGCTTTTGTAGCACCTACTACCGCGCCTTTTGCCGCTGAGTAATTGGTTTGTCCTGCCGTTCCTTTCACTCCGGAAACAGAAACCATATTGATGATTCTGCCATATTTGTTTCTCAGTAATTTCTGAATAAAGAAGTTGGTGACGTTATAAAAACCATTCAAACTCGTGTTAATCACAGCGTTCCAGTCTTCTCTGGGCATCCACATAAATAATCCGTCTCTGGTGATTCCGGCGTTGTTGACGATCACTTCTACGATAGAATTTGGATTGTTTTCCTGCCATTCGTTTAAAACTTTTTGAGTTTCGTCAGCATTTCCTACATCAAATTTAAGAATCTCGCCTGTAGCACCCAATTCTTCAACCTTGGCTAAAGTTTCCTTTGCTGCAGCTTCGTTTGAAGTATAATTAATTAAGATATGATAATTTTTTTCCTCGGCCAGCTTCAGACATATTGCCCTTCCAATTCCTCTGGATCCTCCTGTTATAATGGCACATTTCATCGGTTTCAGTTTTTATTTAATTGATTATGAATGCAAAACCTCAGTTTCCATCAGATATTTTTTTACGCCTTGCAAGTATGGATACATCACCATATCTTCTGAAAATGCAGGAATAATTTTTCGGATATCCGTGTATAATTCTCTTGTGGATGATGAGATCTGATCCTGAAAACCAAGATATTCAACCGCCTGAACAATTGTAATAGCTTCAATCGCCAGTACTTCAAAAGCATTTTCGATAACCTTTCTGCAGATCACCGCGGCATTGGTTCCCATGCTCACAATATCCTGATTATCATTGTTGTTAGGAATGCTGTGTACATACATTGGATTGGACAGCATCTGGCTTTCTGCTGTTGTAGAAGTGGCTGTAAACTGAACGCCCTGCATCCCAAAATTGAATCCCAGTTTCCCCAAATTCACAAACGGCGGGAAAATCTCATTAATTTTGGCATTCAGCAGATAATTCAGCTGTCTTTCTGCCAACATAGTCAACTTTGTCACCACAATTTTCAGCTTGTCCATTTCCAGAGAAATATAATCGCCGTGGAAATTTCCACCGTGATAAACGTGCTGATCCTCAACATTAATGATTGGATTGTCATTAGCAGAATTGATCTCATTTTCCAGCACTTCTTCCGTATATTCCAAAGTATCCAGAACCGGTCCCAAAATCTGAGGCACACATCTCAAAGAATAATATTCCTGAACTTTTTCCTTGAACACTTTGTCCTGTTCTTCAAAACTTGTGTAGAGATGGTCTTCTCTTTTTCTAATTAATTTACTATCAGACAGATAATTGCGCATTTTCTCCGCCACTTTTTGTTGCCCAAGATGCTTTTTGGTCGCATTCAGAGATTCGGAAAAATGATCATCATAAGCCTGAACCAATTCATTGATCGCGCACGATAATTTGATAGAAATCTCTGTTAACTGACTGGCTTTGTAAGCATTTACGATCCCGATTCCGGACATCACAGAAGTTCCGTTCATCAACGCAAGTCCTTCACGGATTTCGACGTTAATAGGTTGCAATCCTTCGCTTTCAAAAACTTCTTTCGTTAATTTTCTTTCACCTTCAAAGAACACTTCGCCTTCGCCAATAAGAACTAAAGCTAAATGTGCTAACTGTACCAAATCGCCGCTTGCACCCACACCGCCGTGCTCGAAGATGAGTGGGGTAATGTTTCTGTTTATCAATTCTTTAAGCAAATGAATAACCGAATCGTGAACACCGGAACGGCCTAATGACAAAGTATTAAGTCTCGCCAACATACAGGCTTTCACCTCATCTGCAGGCAGTGGATTTCCGATACCGGAAGAATGGCTTCTGATAAGATTATACTGAAGCTGATGCGTATCCTGATCGTTGATCTTGAATTGCGCCATAGGTCCGAAACCCGTATTGACGCCATAGATCACCTTATTTTTAGAAAATTCTTTAAGAAATTGGAAACTGACGTTCACTCTCTGCAAGAGTGTATCGTCCAGTTCTATGCTTTCGTTTCCTACGATTATCCGCTGGAAATCTCTAATACCTAAATGGTTGCTAATTTTCATTAATTATCGTAATAAAAGACAAAATTGTAATATAATTAAATATTTGTCATTAATTTTGCGCAAAGATAAAAGTTTTATTAAACAAATGGACAAAGAAGTGGTTGATGTTTTGGTAATTGGAGCCGGACCTTCGGGTTGTGTTTCTTCTGCCTTTCTGAAAAAGAATAACATCAATGTAAAAGTTGTTGAAAAAACACGCTTCCCAAGACTGGTCGTTGGCGAGAGTCTGATTCCCCGGGTGATGGATCATTTTGAGGAAGCAGGATTGTTTCCAGCTTTAGATAAGATGGGCTTTGAAAAAAAATTAGGAGCACGTTTTATGCGCGGAAATGAAGTCTGCATTTTTGATTTCAGTGATAAATTTGGTAAAGGCTGGGACTGGACCTGGCAGGTTCCGAGAGCTGATTTCGACAATACCTTGGCTCAGGAATTGATTAACAAAGGTGTAGATCTGGAATTTGAAACCGAGGTAATCGGGATTGAATTCAACGGTACAGATTCTATTACAACTGTTAAAAATAAAAGCGGCGAAACCAAGGAAATCCATGCAAAATTCGTCATTGATTCCAGTGGTTACGGACGAGTTCTTCCCAGATTACTAGATTTGGAAAAGCCTTCAAAACTATCGCCACATTCTGCAATTTTTGCGCACGTGGATGATATTAATCGTGAGGAAGGCGAGGAAGGCACTTTGATTTCCTTTGATATTATTGAAACTGAAGTCTGGCTTTGGGTCATCCCTTTTTCAGACGGCAATACCAGTTTAGGAATCGTTGGACCGACTGACTATATTGATAAACTATCGGAAAATGGCGATACAACTGAAGCCTTGAGAAAAGCCATTTCGCTGTCAGATTATTACGTCAAACGTTTTGGCGAAGTTGATTTTCTTTTTGAACCGAGGCATCTGAAAGATTATTCCTGCTCCGTAAAAAAATTATTCGGAGACGGATTTGCGTTGACTGGCAATGCTTCAGAGTTTCTGGATCCGGTTTTCTCATCGGGAATGGCCTTTGCAACGGAATCCGGAATGCTTGCTGCAAAACTAGCATTAAGACAACTGAACGGCGAAACCATCGACTGGCAAAAGGAATATTCTGACTACATTTTATACGGCGTCAATGTTTTCACCACTTATGTGAAAGAATGGTACACCGGAAATCTTCAGGAATTATTTTTCCACCAACCGGAAAATCCTGATGTAAAGAGGAAAATCTGTGCGGTTCTCGCAGGATATGTCTGGAATAAGGACAATACGTTTGTAAGAATTCACGATAAAGCGGTCAAAAACCTTGCTGATTTCATCAAATTGGAAAAAGCAGGAATCTCCCAAGCTTAGTCGCTAATCTCTCAAATCTATAAAGTTGATGGGTTTCCGGCTGATTGGATTAAAAACAGTTTTAGACAAGACCTCATACTCCAACACTTCAATTGTCGGACTTACCCGCAGTTTTGCGCGGAAATGATCTCTCACTTCATCCACAAAATTTTCCGTTTCATTGTCTGTGCTTATTTTAATGATAATTTCATCCAGACCAATTTCGTCTGATTTGATAACGATTTGGTAGCAGGAAATTCCGGTGAAATCATTCAGAATATCACTCATCGCCGGCGGATACAAAGTTGTTCCCTTATATTTAATCATCTGCTGTTTTCTGCCGAGAACCGGACCAAGACGCATCGTATTTCTTCCACATTTGCAAGGTTCATAATGCGCTTTCACCAAATCGCCGGTTTTAAATCGCAAAAGCGGAAGAGCTTCAACGCCTAAAGTTGTAATAGTCAATTCGCCGCTATCGCCTTCATTTACCGGGTTTTCATTTTCATCAAGGATTTCCGTAATGATCAGTTCCGGGTGTTGATGACCCCCGATTTGGAATTCACACTCCGTAAAAGCCGTACTCATCTCCGTAGAAGCGTAAGTGGAATACAATTGAATATCCCATTTCTCTTTTATTTTTTGAGACAGAATATTATCACTAAAATCCTGGTTTTTAAGACTTTCCCCAATGCAAATTGCGCCGTAAACGCTGGAATTTCTATAGTCGATATTATTTCTTTCAGCGTAATCAATCATCTTTAGCAGAAACGATGGAACTGTTATCACATATTTAGGTTTATATCGGAAAATCGAATCCCACTGTAATTCCGGAATCCCGGGTCCCATTCTCACCACGCTCGCTCCCATTTTTCTAAGTCCAAGAAAATACGCCAGACCAGCCATAAATCTTTTGTCAATCGTCGTAATCATCTGCACAACATCACCTTTCTGGATTCCGGCGCAGGCAAAAGAAATCGCCTCATTGTAAGCCAATCTTTCCAAATCGTTATCTGATAATCCGAAAGTTACAGGATCGCCTAAAGTGCCAGACGTTGTGCTGTAATCCACGATTTCCGGTTGAGGAATACAGAAGAAATCATCATTATTTTGCTGAATATCATTCTTGGAAGTCGTCGGGATTTTGGCTAAATCTTCAAGCGTTTTGATTTCATTAATATCAATTTCATTATCAATAAATAATTTCTGATAAAAAGGAGAATTAGATTTTAGATAAACCAAAAGCGCTTTCAATTTACTTTCCTGAAAGGTTTTTATCGATTTTAAATCCGTTTTTTCAATGGTTGGGTACAGTTCCAAGGATGATGTTTTTTTAGTTTAAGAGTTATTAAGCACACAAAGTAATTTATCGTCTCTCGCAGATTTTGCAAATTATGCAAATTTCTTTTCACCTGCTAAATCTGAAGAATCTGCGAGATATCAAATCCGATATAAACTAATTTGTTCCGTGCATTTTGTGACTTTAGTACAAGTCGCAAATTTATAAATTTTATGATTCTGAATCTGAAGTTTTTAACATTCAGAAACCACGCAAAAGATACCTTTAAAATCGCCAAAAATCACTAAATTCGCAAACTTAATCTATCAGAAACAGATTTGACACATTGAAAATGAGCAAGTTTACCGAATATAAAAATCTTAGCCTTACCGAAACTGCAAAAAACGTTGCAGAATTTTGGAATACCAACGATACCTTCAAAAAATCCGTAGAAATCCGCGAAGGACATCCGGAATTTGTTTTTTATGAAGGACCGCCTTCCGCTAACGGAATGCCGGGAATTCACCACGTAATGGCAAGAGCGATTAAGGATATTTTTTGCCGTTTCCAAACGCAAAACGGAAAACAGGTTTTCAGAAAAGCAGGTTGGGACACACACGGACTTCCTGTGGAATTGGGCGTTGAGAAAGAATTGGGCATCACCAAAGAAGATATCGGCAAGAAAATTACGATCGAAGAATACAACGAAGCTTGTAAAAATGCCGTGATGCGCTACACCGATGTCTGGAATGATATGACCGAAAAAATCGGTTATTGGGTGGATATGGAAAATCCGTATATCACTTACAAACCAAAATATATGGAATCGGTTTGGTGGCTTTTGAAACAGATTTACAACAAAGGTTTAATTTATAAAGGCTACACCATTCAGCCGTATTCTCCTAAAGCGGGAACCGGTTTGTCTTCCCACGAAGTCAATCAACCTGGCGCTTACCGTGATGTTTCTGATACAACGGTTGTCGCGCAATTCAAAATCAAAAAAGCGCCAGAAAATGCGAGCGAAACCTGGAAAGAAATATCTAAAATAGCTTATCCCAATACCGAAATTAATTCGGATGAAATTGCAGGTGCAACTTGCGGTGGCGCTTTGCATTGGGCAGAATTTGACAAAGAAAAACCTCAAGCTTCTGTATATTTCTTAGCCTGGACAACGACACCTTGGACTTTGCCTTCCAACACGGCTTTGACGGTTGGACCAAAAATCGATTATGTTTTAGTAAAAACTTTCAACCAATATACTTTTGAGCCGATTCATATTATTTTGGCGAAAGCTTTGGTTGGGAAACAGTTTGCGAAGAAATATGCAGAAGGAACTGATGAAGATTTTGCCAATTATACTTCTGAAACGAAAGTTATTCCATATAAAATCTTATCCGAATTCAAAGGTGCAGATTTGGTGGGGATTCAATATGAGCAATTATTAGATTACGCAACGCCGTACCAAAATCCTGAGAACGCTTTCCGGGTGATTTCGGGAGATTTCGTAACCACTGAAGACGGAACTGGAATCGTACACACCGCGCCGACTTTTGGTGCAGATGATGCGAAAGTGGCAAAAGAAGCTTCTCCGGAAGTTCCGCCAATGTTGGTTTTGGATGATAATGGTAATCCCGTTCCTTTGGTTGATTTGCAGGGTAGATTTTTATCGGTTGTAAAAGATGAGACTTACGGTTTTGCAAATGAATATGTAAAAGGTGAATATTTAAATGACGAGGAAAAAGATACAGAATTCAATATTCAGAAAGAAAATTTAAAATCAATTATCGCCGATTTGAAAGCGTATCTTTCTGTTGATGAGAGAATTGCCTTAAAATTAAGAAAAGAAAATAAAGCCTTCAAGGTCGAAAAATATGTTCACAGTTATCCGCACAGCTGGAGAACTGATGAGCCTTTGCTGTATTATCCACTGGATTCCTGGTTCATCAAAGTGACTGATGTGAAAGACAGAATGTTCGATTTGAACGAAACCATCAACTGGAAACCAAAATCCACAGGTGAAGGCCGTTTTGGAAACTGGTTGAAAAACGCGAACGACTGGAATCTTTCCCGCTCAAGATACTGGGGAATTCCATTGCCAATCTGGAGAACGGAGGATAAAAAAGAAGAAGTTATCATCGGTTCTGTTGAAGAATTATACAGTGCGATTGAAAAGTCTATAAAGGCTGGTTTCCAGAAAGAAAATCCGTTCAAAGATTTTGAAATCGGAAATATGTCTGAGGAAAACTATGCAAAAGTTGACCTTCATAAAAATATTGTAGACCAGATTACTTTGGTTTCAGATTCAGGACAGCCTATGAAGCGTGAGAGCGATTTGATTGATGTCTGGTTTGATTCCGGAGCGATGCCTTATGCGCAGCTGCATTATCCGTTTGAAAATAAAGAACAAGTTGATAACAACAAAGCATTCCCGGCAGATTTCATCGCAGAAGGTGTAGACCAGACGCGTGGCTGGTTTTATACTTTGCACGCCATTGCAACAACGGTTTTCGATTCTGTAGCGTACAAAAACGTAATGAGCAACGGACTTGTTTTGGATAAAAACGGCATCAAAATGTCGAAATCCAAAGGCAATACGGTGGATCCATTCGAAACACTTTCGGTTTACGGCCCGGATGCCACCCGTTGGTACATGATTTCCAATGCAAATCCTTGGGAAAACCTGAAATTTGACATTGAAGGAATTGATGAAGTGCGCAGAAAATTCTTCGGAACACTTTACAACACCTACTCGTTCTTCGCTCTTTATGCGAATGTTGACGGATTTAATTATTCAGAAAAAAACATTGAAAACAGACCCGAAATTGACCGTTGGATTCTATCCGAACTCAACCTGTTAATTAAAGAAGTAAAAGCGTTTTACGAAGATTACGAGCCCACAAGAGTTGCAAGAGAAATCAGCACTTTTGTAAATGACAATTTAAGTAATTGGTACGTAAGACTTTGCAGAAGACGTTTCTGGAAAGGCGATTATTCTGATGATAAAATTTCTGCTTACCAAACTTTATACACTTGTCTGGAAACTGTAGCCAAACTTTCTGCGCCAATTGCACCGTTTTTTATGGATCAGTTGTTCCAGGATTTAAACAAGGTAACAGGAAAAGATTCTGCGGATTCTATTCACCTCACCGACTTCCCTGTTGCAGATGAAAGTCTGATTGATACTGATCTGGTGGAGAAAACACATTTGGCTCAAACCATTACAAGTATGGTTTTCTCACTGAGAAAAAAGGAAAATGTAAAAGTTCGTCAGCCACTTCAAAAAGTGTTAATTCCTGTTTTGGATAAGAAAACTGAGGCGCAAATTTTGGCGGTTTCAGAATTGATTAAGCAGGAAGTAAACGTTAAAGAATTACAGTTAATCAATGCGGAAGAAGCTTCCCATTTAATTGTGAAGCAGATCAAACCAAATTTTAAAACGCTGGGTGCCAGACTTGGCAAAGATATGAAAACGGTTGCCGGCGAGATTTCTAATTTCACTTCTGAGCAGATTGCTTCTTTAGAAAAAGAAGGACAAGCAACAGTTTCCGGATATGAAATCACGACTGAAGATGTAGAAATTTTCACAAAAGACATCCCGGGATGGACAGTTGCAAGCGAAGGAAAAATGACTGTGGCATTAGATTTGACGCTCACGGAGGAATTGAAATCCGAAGGAATTGCCAGAGAATTCATCAACAGAATTCAAGGCCTTCGAAAAGAAAAATATTTTGATTTAACAGACAGGATATCAATCCAGTTGGAAGACAATTCTCCGTTCCAGAAAGAACTTACTAACAATGAAGTATATATTTCTGAAGAAGTATTGTCGGATAAAATAGAATTTGTAAATTCACTCTCGAATTTTGACGAAATAGAGATAGATGAGGAAAAATTCAAGGTAAAAGTTGAGAAAAAGTAAATAAAAATTAATTATCATTAATAAATTATTAATCATAAGTACTCTTATTTTCATTTACAACTTTTCTATATTGTTAAAAAAATAAAAGTTAAATAATTAATAACCCAAAAAAATGGCTGACGAAAAACTACGATATAATGATGCCGATCTGCAGGAATTCAAAAAACTGATTCAGGACAAAATTGCAAAAGCAGAACACGACCTTGTTCTTATAAAAGAAAGTTTTATTAATGATCAAAACAACGGCACAGACGACACTTCGCCTACCTTCAAAGCTTTTGAAGAAGGTGCAGAAACACTGAGCAAAGAGCAGAATTCTATTCTTGCAGGAAGACAGGAAAAATTTGTAAGAGACCTGAAACATGCACTCATCCGCATAGAAAATAAAACTTACGGCATCTGCAGAGTGACAGGAAAACTAATCCCGAAAGACAGGCTGAAGGCCGTTCCACACGCAACACTCAGCATTGAAGCTAAAAATATGCAGCGATAGACTGTAGTAGAAATACAAAGAATAATGTAATAAATTCTAATACAAAGTATAAAGTGTTGCGACACTTTTGCTTTGTATTTTTTTTATAAAGATGACAGTGATTTTAATTTTACTCATCGTAATTGTGATCGGCTTTTTTATTTTTAAGAATAAGCCCGGAACCGGCATTTTTAAGTCAGAACCAAAATACCACACCATAGATGATGAGTTCAACGCAAAACGGAAGGAACGGCAGGACGAAATAGACCAGCTCCTGAGCAAAATCGGGAAAAACGGACTGGATGATCTCAGCGAAAAAGAACGCAAAAGACTGGACGAGTTGTCCAAGAAATAAGTAATTTGAGCTACATTTGCAAAAAATTTTCTTTCAGGGAAAATTAATATGATCTTGAATTTAAACTAAAAATGACAAAATGGAATCCATAATTGTACATCCGAAAAACGCAATGGAACTGACGGCACTGAAAAGTGTACTGAAAGATATGAACATAGAATTTGAAAAATTCCACACAAAAAACAACTTCCACAATCAGAAAACCATCCAGAAAATAACGGACAGAAAGGATAAAAAAATTAACAGACCAACTAAACCAAAAGGATTGTAATGAAGAAGATAATTGCAATTACAGTTCTGATTCTGCTGCTGGACCAGTTTTCCAAAATCTACGTTAAAACCCATTTTTACCTTGGCGAAAGCATCAATGTCTTTGGTCTTAGCTGGTTCAAACTGACTTTTGTTGAGAATCCGGGAATGGCTTACGGTCTTCATTTCGGCGGATTGTGGGGTAAATATGCGTTGATCCTTTTACGAATTGTCCTGGCAGTAGGAATGGTCGTATTATTCAGAAAATGGCTCAAGGAAGGCGCTTCCAATTACCTTATCATTCCAATGGCAATGATCTTTGCCGGCGCGATAGGAAATGTGTTTGACGGTATTTTCTACGGTGTTATTTTTGACAGCGGCACATTTTACGATGCAGTTTCAGAACGCTGGATCGATTATGGCGGCGTTTCCAAACTCACACAATTCGGACACGGTTATTCTGATCTGATGAAAGGCTGCGTGGTAGATATGCTTCATTTCCCTCTCGTAGATTCTGTCTGGCCAGATTGGGTACCGCTTTTGGGAGGCAACAAGATAGAATTCTTCAAATATATTTTCAATGTGGCAGATAGCTCAATTACTGTCGGCGCATTATTCCTGTATATTTTCAGAAAGAAAGCATTTCCAAACGGACTTGATTTTTAAAAGATGAAAATTTTTAAAATAATATTAATAACAGGACTGATTTTCTTTGGATTATCGGTTCTTTTTGTTTTCTGGGCCAATTTTACAATAGACGGTGCAGCGGAAGACAACGTCACCTCAGACATTGGAAATCTGCCAAACGAAAAAGTAGGATTGCTCCTGGGAACCAGCAAAAACCTGGATGACGGAAGTCCGAATCCATATTTCACCTACAGGATAGAAGCGGCAGCCAAACTGTTCCACTCCGGGAGGGTCAAAAACATTATCGCAAGCGGAGACAACTCTCGTGAGAACTATAATGAGCCGGAGGACATGAAGAACGCGCTCATCAAATTGGGCGTTCCTGCTGATAAAATTTATGAAGATTTTGCAGGTTTCAGAACTTTGGATTCTGTAGTTCGTGCAAAGGAAATTTTCGGACAAAATTCATTTATCGTGATTTCACAGCGTTTTCATAACGAACGTGCTGTTTATCTCGCTCATAGAAACGGAATCCAGGCTTACGGCTACAATGCTAAAGATGTTGATAAAGAAGCAGGATTCAAAACCAACGCCCGTGAAAAACTCGCTAGGGTAAAAGTCTTTTGGGATTTTTTGTTTGATGTAGATCCGAAATTTGGCGGAGAGCAGATTGAGATCAAATAAATGACTTAATATGAGCGTATTCACCTACCATCTTGTAAAAACATCATATATTTCTGCGCTCAGGATCCATCTGTTTCCGCCAAAGCCGAAAAATATTCCAGGATTGATACATTCTGAAGTGATGACCGCTATGACTTTGGGCTCTCCGGTTTTTTCACTTTCCAGAATGCTGATCAGGCAGATCGCTGTATTTGCACAATGGGAAAACGAAAGCGATATCGATCATTTTTTACTGAATAATGATTTCGGGCAAAGGCTGGCAAAAGGCTGGCACACGCGTTTACGGTTTTTGAGAAAATGGGGAAAATACAGTCATTTTGAAATTCCGGAGGAAACCCTGGAACTCGAGAATCCGGATTCTGCTGTCGTTGCAGTGACTATTGCCAGAATGAAATTTCCGGAGATTCCGCGATTTATAAACTGGGGACGGCCTGTCGAAAAACTGGTGAGAGATCATCCTGCAACCACTTTATCTTTAGCTTCGATCAAATTTCCGAATACCGTTTCCACATTTTCGGTCTGGAAAACGCAGAAAGAAATGACCGATATGGTACACGGCCACAGCAGCGTTCCCAAGCCTGAGCGGCATGCAGATGCGATGAAAGAACGGGAGAGGAAGGATTTTCACTTCGAATTCACCACATTGCGTTTTCAGCCGATGTCTGAATCTGGTGAATGGAACGGCCGACACCACATCATCCCTAATCTCAAAAGCATTTAAAATGAGATTCGCTTATCCTATGCAGAAATTTCAGGACTGGATTACTCAGCAGTGGGTGATTTTTCGGGGCAGAAAGATAGATCCGGAAGAATTCTCGTGGCTCATAGGACCATTTGGGAATTTGGATGCTATCGGCAAAGATTTCATCCAGCAATTTGCAGACAGAGAAAACTTAATTATTGAAAATACAGCGTCACCGCGAGGAATTATACCTTCAATGAAAAAACTGAATCTGTCAGAGACCTTATTTTTAAAATTGTCTCCTGAAGTGATCAGATTTTATGAAAACACGTCTGATTACAGTTTGGATTTTTCCGTCAGCTGGAATCCGTTTTTCAAATTTTTTGGGGTTTTGATCAATAAATTATTCAGTAACAGAATCAATCAGCTGAATATTCCAACGGAAAATATTGCGAGTTCTGAGATTTTAAAAAGCGAAATCATCAATCTCAAAGATGCTGAGACCGGTGAGATAAAATATACATTCTGGCTCAGATCTGTGGAATCCAGCGGCAGGGTGATCTATTCCGGTGTTTACGGTATCGGGATGCTACCATCTGGACAGACGTGTGTGAAAGCAGTTTTCCCTTTGCCCAACGGCAATGCAACAGTTCTGATGACACCAGGTGTAGAAAAAAACGGTGAACTGATTTTAGATTCGTCTGGCGATAAATTTGGCGATGCCGGTTTTTATTTTTTACTGAAAGACTCTAGAGGTGAATATTGGTCGCAATTTATCAGTTCTTTCCGGGACAGGCTGATCATCGGTTCAGAGGACGGTCATATCACAGCAGAGCAGACTTTGACACTTTGGAAAATCAGGGTTTTGACATTTCATTATAAAATTAAACTCAAACAAAATAACGCAGATCAGAAAATAGAAGATTGACAGCAAATGCCGATAGTGTCAATATTTATCTGAAATTCAAAACAGTAAAGCTTTTAATTGATAAATTTCACTATTTTTAGAATCTATAAACTGGTTATGAAAAAAGCTTACCTCCTATTTTTAGTTTTATTCCTGATGTTCTCCTGCAAAGATGACAATCCCAACGGCGATATCAAAGAAAGCTCCGAGTATGAGAGTCTCGTTTTGGGAATTCCGCAAGCTCAGATAGATTCTATCCGTAAAAGCGAAGAAAAAAAACAGGTAGTTCTGAAGAAAGTTTCTTTCAAGATAGATTCTGCGAATTCTGTAGATCTGATGCTCCCTATAAGCAATTATGCCAAAGAATATTCTTTCTCCGGCGACATCAATCTCACAGACCCCAACTCTAGCGCGGAAAGGAGTGAAGATGAAATACCGGCCACCATCAGTATCAAAAATGATTTTTCCGATGGCGATACGGCAGAATTAATACAGATCGGAAAGTCCAACAATCCTGATATTTATCCGGTTTCCGATATCAAAGAATTTAATGAAATAGAAAAGGTATTGCTGGAAACCAAAAATGCACTGCTTTACGTTGATGATTTTGGACACAAAAAAATGTATTACAGACAATACAATCCGGCCAACAGCTCCTATTACCTTTACATTGCAGATGTACCGAAATACAATGATCAGAAACTGCAGTACGCGGAATTGTTTTCAATCTACAAAAAGGCGCAGAATCTACTGGCTTTTGACAAAGAAAACCAGTCCCAAAACCTGACCTGGGAATCTGTCAGACCAACCCTTTCCACTTTCGAACTTAAAAATTATGAAGTCTATTATAAGTCTCTGGAGAAAGAACTTAAATACTTTATGAAGGATAATGACAGTGCTGATATCAAAAATGAACATATCCAGCTCTACCTCTACCGTGACGATGACCACAGCAAACACAACTTTGATCAGGTGACTGTTCTTGCCGATTCTCAGTATTCCGGAACTTTCGAAACGATGTATTTTCAAAGCCGTCTTTATCAGGGATTTTTCAAAGGAATATATGAGATTGATGATCCTTTTAAATTTATCAGGAAGATAAGCGACAACAGTATTTTGATGAGCGCAACACGAACAGGCTACAGCAGCAACGACACCAGTTTTTACATCATCAGTTCCATCAAAACACCCAAAGGCCGGTTTTATCTCATAAGTCCTACCACTGAAAACGGCAATGACGTGACTGCCCTGATTAACACTTACTTCAGCAAACACTTAAAAATATAATGATGAAAGCATTTTTTCCTGTCTTGCTAATTTCTATCTCCGCAATCTCCTGCAGTCCTGTCGGGGACACTATTTCTGAAGAAAAACCGCTGGATAAACAGCTTGTAAATACTACTGAGAATATAGATCTGAAAGAAGGTGACGTTCTCGTGATATGGGGAAAAATAGATGCCGGTTTTCTGGAAAATGACAAAGTTCCTGTTTTCCAATTGCATTATAATCTCAGCCTGGACGGGAAAACGGTGGAGAATCAGACAATTCCGATGTTTTCTGATAAGGAGCATTTGATCAATTCTAGCTACGAAATCCAAAAAGAGGAAGAAGACGAAAACGACCAGAGTGAGGAACAAAACGCAAATGAACTCACAGAAAATGCCGAAGAAACCAGCGGTAGTCCCGAAGAAACGCCTGAGCAAATCGTAAAATCTGACTGGATTTTTGAGCAGGAAATCATTAAAATCCCAATCAAAAAAGACGGGAAATACACTTTGGATTATAAAGCAGGCAGCAGCGATGAAAAAGCTGAAAGCTTATTCACAAAAGTGTCTGTGATTCTAAGAAAAAAATAAAATCTACCTTCTGGTGTTCATCGTTTGAAAAGCAATGTAATAGATACCGTAGAAAACGATTGCGGAAAGCACCATTGCAATAGAAAAGGTGTGTCCTAAAAGGTCCAAAGCGTAATCTTTGAAGATGAATTCCGTATCATAGGCATCTTTATAGAAAGGAAAAATCTTGACAATCATAACAATCGCAGCAAGAATAGCGGGGAAAAGCCAGTTGTATTTTTTAAGGTAAGAAACGATGCAAAAGGCAGCAATATAAATTGCGCTCATCAAAAG
This sequence comes from Bacteroidota bacterium, assembly GCA_037033105.1. Lineage (GTDB taxonomy): Bacteria > Bacteroidota > Bacteroidia > Flavobacteriales > Weeksellaceae > Epilithonimonas. The sequence goes on along the minus strand of JAZBLF010000004.1, from coordinate 240,717 downwards.
ACCTTCCAGCCTTTTATCATTATCAAGAATGTCGTTCCGGTAAAAAAAGAGAATCAACAGTGAGGCTGCAACCAAATGTATTTTCTTTGCCTTCTCGAGGTTTGCGGGCGATAGGAATTTGATTTTGTCTTCAAATTTTATCATCAGCAAAGAAATAATATTGATAACGGGAATCCAGACAGAACTTCCTACAACGCCATAATATTTCTGCTTCAGATGGCTGCGCAGTTGCAAATACTGTCCTGTAAACCGGCAGCTTATTACAAATAAAATAACGACTGCAATATTGTTGATCCAACCAAAAATCGTCAGTTTCTTACCAAAAAAATCCATCTCCAGAGAGATTGCATTTTCCAGAAGATAACCGAAAGAAAAGATGACGCAACTGATGACAATAAGAACCGCAACACCAAAATGACGATTGGCAAACTGCAAAACGCTGTCTGAAAATCTATAAATATTTTCACGCTTCGCAATACAGTTGATTAAAAATAAAAACGCACCTAACATAGAAATGGTCTTCACCGAGGTGAGCACGTAATAAAATAAAGTCACGAAAAATTCTGTCGTTTTTGAGCTGAAAGATCCTGATGAGATAAATTGCTCTATCATTCCCATATCTGCGTTGTACAGTGAGAAAAAGCCAAGATTAAGAAAAAACAGCTTTGCGAATGTGCCTTTTCCGGTTACACTTTCCTCCACCATATATCTTTTTGCAAGCACGAAAACCGCTGCTAATTCTATAAGCAGATAAGTATATTTACGCAGTGTATCAGAGTTGATTATTTTTTCGAATGGCAAGTAATAATCTATTGTATCTCTGATTTCTTTCATAAAAAAGAAACACATTATCAGCAATGGAAGCACCATCAACAGAGATTTCCAACGCCTGTTTACCACAAAATACCAGGAAAAAAGCAGACAGCCAAGAGCGCCGGACAGGAAATCCAGAACAATGGCGAGCGTAAGATGTTTGCCTTCCGGATAAAAATAGTTGGACGAGAAATCTACTGCTACAAAAATCAGAAGTAAGACCCACAAGCTTTGGATTGATTTGTGAATCTTTGGCGATAAAAAGTCATTTTGCTCCATTCTCAAAAAATATTTTTACTAATATACTCAAAACCTGCTTCTGCAATGTAAAAAATTGAGAACAAAGAAGATATTGGAACAATAAAAATTGTCAAAGCCTTCAATGTTTCTTATTTTTACAGCTTCAATTTTAAAATCAAAAATTAAAATGTCTAGAATCCTGACCGGAATCCAAGCCACCGGAACGCCCCATTTGGGCAATCTTTTGGGCGCCATTATTCCCGCGATAGAATTATCCAAAAAAGCGGAAAACGAATCTTTTCTCTTTATCGCCAATCTCCATTCTTTGACTCAGATCAAAAACGCTGCAGAACTGAAGGAAAACACCTATGAGATTGCTGCAGCCTGGCTTGCATGCGGACTAGACACCGAGAAAACGTATTTCTACAGACAAAGTGACATCCCCGAAACTTGCGAATTATCCTGGCATTTGTCCTGCTTTTTTCCTTACCAAAGACTGACGCTGGCGCATTCTTTCAAAGACAAAGCAGACAGGCTGAGCGATGTCAACGCCGGACTTTTCACCTATCCGATTCTGATGGCTGCAGATATTTTGCTTTATGATGCGGAGATAGTTCCGGTTGGGAAAGACCAGCTTCAGCACCTTGAAATTGCAAGAGATGTGGCTTCCAGATTCAACAATCAAATGGGCGAAGTTTTGGTTTTGCCTCAAGCTGAACTTCAGCAAGATACAAAATATGTTCCCGGAACTGACGGACACAAAATGTCAAAATCGCGTGGTAATATCATTAATATATTCCTGCCGGAAAAAGAGCTGAAAAAGCAGGTTATGTCTATCGAAACAGACAGCACACCGCTGGAAGACCCGAAAGATCCTGAGACAGATAAAGTGTTTGCAATCTACGCACTGGTTGCAACGCCTGAACAGACTGAAGAATTGCGGGCAAAATATCTGGCAGGAAATTATGGCTACGGTCACGCAAAAAAAGAATTACTGGATCTCATTTTGACACGATTTGCTAAGGAAAGAGAAACTTTTAACTATTATATGAATAATCTGGGCGAGCTGGAAGCGAAACTGCAGGAAGGCGCACAAAAGACCAGAAAAATAGCAACAGAGACGATTACCCGAGTGCGGGAAAGTCTTGGTATCTAAGCAGAAACTTCACTGAAAAAATAAAACCTTTCGTAATTCGAAAGGTTTTTTCAATTCTTATAAATAGTCTTTTATCTGTGAAAGATGTTGAATCACTTTCAGATCAGCTTCTTGAGGATCATCGTTATAAACATCGAAGAAAATCACATCGATCCCGAATCTCTGTGCGCCTTTGACATCGGCAATCCAATCGTCACCGATTAAAATACTTTCAGATTTTTCTGCTCTTGCGAGATCTAAAGAATGCTGAAAAATCTCTGGCCTAGGCTTTCTCACTCCCACAGAATCTGCGCTGGTAATGGTCTCAAAGTAGTCTGCAATCCCGGAAAGGACACATTTACGTTCCGTCACTTCCTGAAAACCGTTGGAGATGATATGCATTTTATAAGCCTTGCCCTCCAGGTAATCCAAAAGATCTGCTGCGCCAGGAACCAGCTCATTATATTTCAGAATCTCATCCAGGAAATGATGTTCAAAATAGTCGGATAGAACCTGATCATCTACTCCGAATCTCAGAAAAGTATTGTAAAATCTGTATTTTCGAAGATACTCTTTATTAATTTCCCCATCCCGGATCTGCTCCCAGAGTTTTTCGTTGATCTCATGATAAGCGTCGTGAAACAGTTCAAAATCGATGCTGTATTTCTCGCCGATTTTCTGTTGAGAAAATAGTTCTCTGATGGTAAGATATGCGTTTTTGCGGTGATCCCAAAGGGTATTGTCCAGGTCAAAAAAAATGTGCCTTATGTTTTTCATAAGGCACAAATCTAATCATTTTTGATCCACGTAGGAAAGTTCAATCATAAAAATCAATTATTTAAAATCTAAAATGCTTAGTTCTTGGAAACTAATATGGTTTTACTGTTCTTCGTTTTTATTGGATGAATATTCTTGGAATAATTCATCAGAAAATTGATTATCTCTTTTTTAGGCATCAAAGCTTTCGTTGTTAAAGTGTCGTTTTTTTTCATAGGCTGACTTTTACAACAATAACGCCAAAAGAAAATCTTTATTATTAATAAATTATTATTTTGTCAAAATAATATGATGTTCTTCCATGATCTTTCTGAGATTAATCAATGCGTATCGTACTCTTCCGAGTGTAGTGTTGATACTTGTATCTGTATGATCTGCAATCTCTTTGAAGCTGAGATCGTCAAAGAATCTCAGTTTAATCACCTCTTGCTGATTTTCCGGGAGCATTACCAACATCTTTAAAAGATCATCATTTATTTGCTTATCTATCAATCGGTCTTCAATATTATTTTCCGGTTCTTTGAGAATATCAAAAATTGAAAATTCTTCGTTTTCATAAGAAGTTTCGGAAACTTTGATGTGCTTGGACTGCAGACGGAAATGATCGATGATCAGGTTGTGGGCGATGCGTTTGGCCCACAGGATGAATTTGTTTTCTTCCTTATAGCGCCCTTCTTTCAGGGTGACTATGATTTTTATAAAAGTATCCTGGAAGATATCGTTGGCCAGATCTTCATCCATCAGTTTGTAGTAGATGAATGTGTAAAGATCTTTCTTGTGCCTGTTGATGAGTACCGAGAGTGACTTCTCATCGCCACCCTGGTATTGCAGGATCAATAGGCTATCAGTTTGCATTTTCATAATATTTACTTCTTTTTTATATAAAACCCAGCAAATCATTAATTACATAAATAATTAATTGTAGTGACTCGACTGTTTTAATTTTTAATGAAGTAAATTTTATCTATACGCCTTAATTTTGGTTTGTAAAAGTAATAAAAAAGTCAAAACAAAATGTTAATGAAGTGTTAAACTTTCATATTTCTTTAATTTGATTCAAATAAAATGAAAAAGTTAAATCAATTAAGTAAAACTAATGGGATATTTATTGTGAAATTGATATTAAGACCTTTCAGTTCTTTACCGTTAATGCCTTCTTTATCCAGCGAAAATCCGTATCCTCCGGTCAAATCCAAAATTCCGAAAAGGCTGAAACCGGCCTTCGGTGCGATGTATTTATTGGTGGCTTCTGCACCTAAAATGAAATAATGGGCGTGGTAAAAGTCTACATTTTTTTGAAAATTTAACAGGAAATCTGCATTCACCTTCGGCATTATGGCAAATTTACTGTTCGCAGATCCCATCAGCGCAGAGGCGCCTACGCGGAAAAGGACATCATCATTACTCAGGAACAAAAGCTTGCCTCCTACCTCGCCGAAGCTCTGGTTTTGGTAGACGTAACCGGCCGTTATAAATTTGTGCATTGTAAGCTGCGATTTTGCCAATCCGGAAAAAGCGAGCAAGACTATAATGATGTATAATTTTGATTTCATTTTGATAATATTATTTACGACAAAAGTAACAAAAGAGATTCTTGTGGTATTACTTATTGTTGATAATATGTAACATTGAGGTGAAAAAAAACTGCTTTATCCCAGAGACAAAACAGTTTTTTTTATATTGATAAGAATCAGATTAGATTCCAAATTCTTTCTTGATATCTTCTACACGATCCAGTTTCTCCCAGGTGAAAAATTCCAGATCTTTCAAAGTCAGTTCATTTTTAAGCCCTTTGTTGAAGGTTTTATCGCCAACGTAATAATCTTTTCCCATATGGCCGTAAGCTGCTGTCTCGATATAAATCGGGTTTCTCAGCTTTAGGTTTTTCTCCACCGCGTAAGGTCTCAGATCAAACAATTGCTGCACTTTTTTAGCCAGTTCTCCGTCGTTGATATCCAGTTTTGAAGTTCCGTAGGTATTAATGTAAAGTCCGCAAGGCTCTGCCACACCGATGGCGTAAGAAACCTGAACCAAAACCTCATCTGCAACGCCTGCTGCCACAAGATTTTTAGCAATGTGTCTTGTTGCGTAAGCCGCACTTCTGTCTACTTTGGAAGGATCTTTTCCGGAGAATGCGCCACCACCGTGAGCACCTTTCCCACCGTAAGTATCTACGATTATTTTTCTACCTGTAAGACCTGTATCTCCGTGAGGACCGCCGATGACGAACTTTCCAGTCGGGTTGATATGGTATTTGATATCACCGTTGAACAACTGCTGGATTTCAGGTTTTTGTTTGGCCTTGATTTTCGGAATCAGAATCTCGATAATATCTCTTTTGATTTTCGCCAACATCGCTTCTTCGCTTCCGAAGTCGTCGTGCTGGGTAGAAACCACAATACTGTCGATTCTTACTGGTTTGTGATCATCAGAATATTCAATTGTTACCTGGGATTTCGCATCCGGACGAAGGTAAGGAATAGCTGAACCTTCTCTTCTAAGATCTGCCAATTCTCTAAGAATCTGATGAGCCAGATCTAGCGCCAAAGGCATATAATTTTCAGTCTCGTTGGTAGCATAGCCAAACATCATTCCCTGATCACCTGCGCCCTGAGCGTTGGCTCTGGTCTCGAAATCGGTCTCGTCCAAAGTCCTGTCTACACCTTGGTTGATATCCGGTGACTGCTCGTGGATCGCAGAGATCACACCGCAGGAATCTCCGTTGAACATATATTCGCTTTTGGTGTAGCCAATTTTATTGATGACATTCCTTGCAATCTGCTGGACATCTAGGTAAGCTTGTGATTTCACTTCACCCGCCAAAACTACCTGACCTGTGGTCACAAGAGTTTCGCAGGCTACTTTTGAATTTTTGTCGTAAGCTAAAAAATGATCGATCAGCGCATCAGAGATTTGATCTGCTACTTTATCAGGATGTCCTTCAGAAACTGATTCGGACGTAAATAAATAAGACATAGATATTCCTTTTATATTAAATTTTTGAGGCTAAACAATGATTGTTTAAAAAAGGAACTAAAAGAGAAAAATATCTGTTTTAGCATTTTTTATTGAGGTTGCAATCAGTCAAAGTTCTCCTCCGTTTATTCAAAAATCGGTTGCAAATTTACAAACTAATTTTTAGATTTCAAAATCAATTCCTATCAGTTGGGTATGAATTTATTCAGGTTTTACACTTTTATAATTTTCTCTGTCTTTGTAGAAGTTGAGCTTTTGCTCCATAGATGTCCGAACTTCCGAGATCAACTCATCGATAATCTTCTGTTTGTAAGTCGGTTTGTAATAGATCAGACTGATTTCCCGGTAAGGAAATGGCTTGATAAATCTGGAAACTTTCTGCTTCTGCACATCAGAAAGCTGCTGAACTCCAATCTCAGAAAGAATGGTAATTCCGCCCACTTTGTCTACCATTTGAATCAGGGTATTGACGTTGGAAGCCAAAAATTCCAGATTTTTCGGTTTCAAAGAATTTTCTTTGAGATGACAGATATTTTCGAACTGAGTTCTGAGGCAGTTCCCTTCTTCCAAAAGCCAGACTTTATTGACGTCTATATCTTCCGGAACTACGAAGCAATCTTTCTTCTGAACAGATTCCGCTCCGGAATACAGCATCAGCTCTTCATTAAATAAAAAGTCCTGATAAAATTCGTCGGCAGCAGAATATGGCGTCGAAATGATTCCAGCATCCAGCTCTCCGGATTTCAGAGATTTGATAATGCTTTCCGTCGTCATTTCCTTGATATTAAGCTCTATCTGAGGATTTTTATTCAGAAAACTAAAAATTTCGTTTGGAAGAATATACGTGGAAACGGTCGGGATTATGCCAAGATTGAGTTTGCCTGCAAGAATATTATTAAGGAAATTGGCCTTGTTCCGCAATTCCATCACAGCATCGATGATTTTTTGTGCTTCCTTGATCAGTTCTCCGCCTGCATCCGTTGTTCTGATGGGATGCGTGGTTCTGTCAAAAATTTTCACATCCAGCTCATCTTCAAACTTTTGGATCATCGCACTCAAGGTTGGCTGTGTGATGAAACACGCTTGTGCAGCTTTGCCAAAATGTTTATATTTATCTACCGCAATCAAATATTCTAACTGTTGGATATTCACTAGTTCTAATTTATTTTATCTATGACAAATATAATTATTAATTTGTTTCATGAATAGCTTTTTTTATCGAATTTCGCTTGCATTACATTTATATCAATAAATCTGAAAATATGGAAAACAAGAAAAAATTAACCAATTCCGTCGGTGCGCCTTACTTTGAGCATCAGGATTCGCAGACTGTAGGCCCACGCGGCCCTGTTTTGCTACAGGATTTTATCCTTCAGGAAAATCTTGCGCACTTTGTACGAGAACGGATTCCGGAAAGAATCGTTCACGCCAAAGGTTCCGGTGCTTACGGGACTTTTACCGTCACGCACGATATCAGCCATCTGACTAGAGCAAAGATCTTCTCTCAAGTCGGGAATTCCTGCAAAATGTTTGCAAGATTCTCAACAGTGGGCGGAGAGATGGGAAGTGCCGATACAGAAAGAGATCCACGAGGTTTCGCGTTGAAATTCTATACCGAAGACGGCAATTGGGATTTGGTTGGGAACAACACACCTGTTTTCTTTATTAAGGATGCTAAGAAATTCCCCGATTTTATCCATACACAAAAACGTGTTCCGAAAACTAATCTGAAAAGCAAGACGATGGTTTGGGACTTTTGGTCTTTGAATCCGGAATCGCTTCATCAGGTGCTAATATTGATGTCGGACAGGGGAACACCTCACGGATACAGACATATGCACGGATTTGGATCTCATACTTTTTCTTTGATTAATGAAAACAATGAAAGAACCTGGGTCAAATTCCACTTCAAAACGCAGCAAGGCATCAAAAACTTTACAGATGATGAGGCCACAAAAATGAAAGGTGAAAACCCGGATTTCTCACAGGAAGATTTGGTAAATGAAATTGAGGCCGGAAATTTCCCAAAATGGAAACTTTACATTCAGACAATGACAGAGGAGCAGGCTAAGGAATGGCGCTGGAACCCTTTTGATGTCACGAAAGTCTGGTTTCAGGACGAATTTCCTCTTCAGGAAGTTGGCGTGATGGAACTGAATGAAGTGCCAAGAAATTACTTCGTCCACGTAGAACAGGCTGCTTTTGCGCCAAGTCATTTGGTAGACGGCATTAGTTTTTCTCCGGACAAAATGTTGCAGGGCAGATTATTCTCTTATGCAGACGCACACAGATACAGATTGGGCGTGAACTCGCATCAGCTGGAAGTAAACAGATGTCCTTTTGCAGTCAACAACTTTCAGAGAAGTGGCTCTATGGCCAGCGACACAGATTATGGCGACGAACCGAATTATTTCCCCAACAGTTTCAGCAATGTAGAACCTACGGAATCTTACAAGAATCTGGAATATGACTTAGACAATTCCAGAGTGGCCCACTTCGACAGAAATCAGAATGATGATGATCATTACACGCAACCTGGATTATTTTATACTAAAGCTTTAGATCAGGAAGCGAGAACGGCTTTGGTCAACAACATCATCGGCCATCTTGGCGGTGTAGACGGACCAAAACGGGACGAGATTATCAACCGTCAGCTCTGTCATTTCTTCCGGGCGAATATAGAACTTGGGATGAGAGTCGCCCAAGGATTGAATGTGAATATCGACGCCAATGCGATGAATCACACAAAGTAGACCGTAATATTAAAAACGAATAGAAAATAGACTATAATTTAGAACCTTCCGAATCATTTTCGGAAGGTTTTTTTATTGATTTAGATGAATTAATAAAAAATCGATAAATTCGCTTCCCTTTTAAAATGATCTATGACAAAATCTTTATTCTCTTTCGCAACTGCTTTAATATCTGTTTGTCTATCTGCCCAACAGCAAAAAATCTCCTTTGAAAATTCCGAAGGTTATACACCTGGAAGTGTTGTCGGCCAAAAAGAATGGATGGTAAAAACGGACAATGTTCCAACTAATAATTTCAAAGTTGTTACAGCAAAAGCAACTGACGGCAATAATTCCGTAGAAGTTACCAGCAACGGCACGCCAACTGACAACCTCACTTTTCTCTTCAAAAAAATTCCCGAATACAACAGGCTTTCCATCTCCGCCGATGTAAAACTGGAAAAGCTTGATAATTCTGATTATTATATGCTGTCTCTATATTATAACAACAACGGCACTTATTCCTGGTCCGGCGGTTTTAATTTTGATTACGAAGGCGGACTGTATGCAGACAGCGATGAAGCCGCGAAATACATCCAGGATTGGGAAGCCGGAAGGTGGTACAATCTTAAAATAGAAATAGACCACGTGACAGAGAAAAATGTGAAATATTATCTTGATAATCAATTGGTTTTCACAAGTCCATTATCCAATAAAATCGTTAGAACCAACGAACTCAATTTTGAATTTGACAATTACAACAGCGGCTATATTGTTGATAATATTATCATTAAGGATATGGATTATTTAGCTGTGAATGACATAAGTAAAACCGAGATCAGCATTTTCCCGAATCCAGGTTCAGATTTCATTAATGTAAAATCTGAAGAGCAAATTAAATCAATCAGAATCTACGACATCAGAGGTTCATTAATAAAATCTGACAACACTTCGAAAATAGAGATTTCAGCATTCCCAAAAGGAAATTACATCATTTCCATCGAAACAAAATCAGGTGTTGAATCAAAGAAATTCATCAAAAATTAAGTTTAAAATTTAAACTTTTCAGGATAAGCTATCAATCAAATTGGTAGCTTTTTTAATTTCTTATCGATAATTTTTTCAGTACTTTTGTAGCTATGAGTCAAAAATGGATCTATAAACCCGAGCCGGACGAAGAAATTGTTGATGGATTAATTTCTTCTATTGGTTTTGGAACTTTAGAGTCCAAAATCCTGGTCATGCGCGGCATCGATAATTATCAGAAAGCCCGTGAATTCTTCAAACCAAACGGCACAGACATCCACAATCCTTTCCTAATGGCCGACATGCAAAAAGCGGTAGAACGCATTGCAACGTCTATAGAAAATGGAGAAAAAATATTGGTTTATGGCGATTACGACGTAGACGGCACCACTTCAGTAGCTTTGATGTATCTGTATCTCAGCAAGATAGTCGACAAAAAATACCTCGATTTTTACATCCCGGACAGAAATGTTGAAGGTTATGGTATTTCAGACGAAGGCATTGACTTTGCCAGGGACAACGGATTTTCATTAATAATAGCCTTGGACTGCGGTATAAAATCTGTGGACAAGATAGATTACGCCAATTCTGTAGGCGTAGATTTCATTATTTGTGATCACCATCTTCCCGGCGAAAAACTTCCAAACGCCATTGCAGTTCTGGATCCGAAAAGAAAAGACTGCCGATATCCATATAAAGAATTGAGCGGTTGCGGCGTAGGTTTCAAGCTTTGCCAGGGCCTCAACACCATTTACAAAATCCCCGAAAGTGAGCTGTTTGAACTCACAGATCTACTGGCCATCAGTATTGCTTCCGACATCGTTGCGATGACGGGTGAAAATCGTGTTTTGGCAATGCAAGGATTGAAATTCCTCAGGAAAACACGGAAATTTGGGCTAAGGCTTTTGATTCCGGAAGAGAAACTGGCGCACTTCGAAATTTCGAATATTGTCTTTGACATTGCACCGAAAATCAATGCTGCCGGAAGGATTTCCCATGCTAAAGCTTCGGTTGAACTAATGATTTCGGATAACCTGAAACAGGCTCAGCAAATCGTTGAAAACATCATCAATCTGAATGACGAGCGCCGCGAGATGGACATCAACATCACACTGTCAGCGATGAATCAGGCTTTGGAAATGCACAAGACCCAACGCTATTCCACGATTGTATACGACCCGATTTGGAACAAAGGCGTGATTGGAATTGTAGCTTCCAGATTGATAGAAAATTACTTCAAACCCACTTTGGTTTTCACGGAGGGAAATAACGGCGAAATGGTAGCTTCCGCAAGATCCGTTTCTGATTTTGATATTCACAAAGCATTGGAATTCTGTTCCGATCTTTTTATGAAATTCGGCGGGCATCAGGCTGCAGCAGGACTTTCTATGGAAAAAGAAAAGTTTGAAGAATTTAAAATCAGATTTGAAGATTATGTGAAAACTAATATTCAGGAGCATCAGAAAGAACCTACTATCTATGTTGACAGTGTGGTAAAACCTGAAGATCTCAACCGTGAATTTATCAACTTTCACAGAAAACTGGCACCGTTTGGACCACACAATATGAAACCTGTTTTGGTTCTTAAAAACCAGAAAGTCAGTGGTTATGTTAAATTAATGGGGAAAGAAAGCACACATCTCAAATTCAACATTGCGCAGCCTACCACAGGCAGAAATGTGGAATGTGTGGGCTTCCGTTTTGGCCAGTTTGCAGACGATTTCAGAACAAAAACCTTTGATCTGGCCTTCACCATTGAGGAAAATCACTGGAAGGGAAATGTTTCCCATTTCCTGAATGTCCGCGATGTAATGTTCCACGATTAACATATAAGCAAAAACGCTCCCGTCCGGAAGCGCATTTTAGTAAATCAATTGACCCTCTTGTTGCAAGATAATCTTTCCGCCCTGTTCAACCGTTAAGGAAATTTCTGCAGCATCTTTTTCACCGATAATTCCTCGGTATAATTTATAACTGAACTCGCCTTTTCTGAAAGTAATGGTGTGATTGCCTCCGCTTCCGTCAAATTTTAATTCACCATTGGATAAAATTAAGTCAGGTTTAGAAGATTCCGATTTACCAATTTTCCAGGATGCGTACCGGTATTTTCCATTTTCCAGTTCATCAATTCTAATGAGATAACTTTTAGTTTTAATTTTATAAGTCGGAGATTTAAAAGCCTTTATGGTTGAATGTAACCTTTTCTTATCATTATTAATGAGCGTTTTCTTTTGATTGATTTCAAAATTACTCGGGTAATTGAGAGCCTGTATTTTTCCGTCAGATTCTATCCAGAGATCACCATTATTGAGCATAATTCCACGCCAGCCAACTTCGCTCCATTGATCCATTTTGGAGTTTGAAATTTCATTAATAATTTTTTGATCAAAAATCTGATTGAATCTTTTCCTAAAATCAACTTCATTTTTAACATCAGAAATCGGATATTCTCTTTTCAGAGGATAGTTAATAATTTTGGAAATTCCGTCCACATTTTTGGTCTGAAACAATTTTATCAGCTTCTGAATATTTTCAATTTCAGTTTGATCGAGATCATTTTGTGAGAATGAAAAATTGAAAGCGAATAGTAGAAGGATCAGGATTCTGTATTTCATCAATTTAAAATTTTATTTTAAGAAAGAATTGTGTGCTTTTTCAAAACCAACGGTTGTAGATTCGCCGTGTCCACTGTAGACTTTTGTAGTTTCCGGGAGCGTCAGCAACTGAGTTTTGATACTGGTAATCAGTTGGTCATAGTCGCCCTTATACAAATCCGTTCTGCCGATGCTCATCATAAAAAGTGCATCACCGGAAATCACAAATTCATTGTCCTTATTATAAAAAGCAATACTTCCCGGCGAATGTCCAGGAACATCCAGAATGCTGAAAGTATCGGAACCCAACATCAATTGGTCACCGCCTTTGATATGACTGATTTCACCTTTGAAAGCCGGAAAAAAGAAACCGTAATTTTTGGCTGTGAAAGGCGCCTTTTCAAGAATTTCCAATTCATCAGCATGAACCAAAACAGGAACTTTGAACTCGTCAAAAGCCCATTGCAGCCCAATAATATGATCGATGTGCGCGTGCGTCAAAAGGATATTCCGGATCTTCAGACCTTGTGATTTTATAAAATCTTCCAAAACCTGGGTCTCAGCATCAGGCATATTGCCGGGATCTATAAGAAAAGCCTCCTTTTCATCGTTGTAAATAAGGTATGTGTTTTCGGAAAACGGATTGAAAGTGAAAGATTCTACGTGTAACATTGTATTAATTTAAGTGTAAAAATATAAAACATTAACTTAGCGGTATGAACATTATCAGACTATTTTTCCTTTTTCTCGGTGTATTTTCTCTGGCGCAGGAGATTAGAAGCGTTCAGGTTTTCAATCCGAAAACCAATGATGAGACGCCTGTCATAGCGCAGGGCGAGCAGTTGATTCTCCGCTTCGACGACCTTTCCAACTCTAGCCAGATCTACCGTTATACTTACAAACATTACAACAGAAATTGGGAAGAAGACGGCCTCTTTTTTACAGAATATGCCAACGGCAGTATGAATGCCCTGATTGATCAGTTCCAGTATTCTTTCAACACTTATCAGAAATATACGCACTACGAACTGGTATTCCCAAACGAGAAAATCCAGCCTAAGATTTCCGGAAATTACGAGATCATTGTCTACAAGGATTCTCAGGACAAGCCATTGTTCAGGAAAAGGTTTTCGATCTATGAAAACGGTGCCAATCTTGGAATTAATGTGACGCGTTTTATAGACGCAAAAAATCCGAATGCCAAACAAAGACTTGAAATCCAGGCTACAGGAAACGGCCCCGGAATTACCAATAATATTTCTTCGTTATCACTTAGTGTCATTCAGAATAACAACTGGGGCATTGCTTTGAATAATATCCGCCCGAGTTCTACAATGGGAAATCAGCTGCTTTTCCAGCAGTTGGGTCTCGCTTTTCCAGGCAATAATGAATTTTATTATTTTGACAACAAAGTCATGAATCAGGCGATGGATATGGTGGCTAACACAGAAAATATCGATGGGAAGAACTACACCTATCTGCATCCTGTCTGGGCATATCCGGGCGACTATCAATATCAGCCAGACGTCAACGGAGCCTTTTATTTCAGACGAAATGATCTGGGGATTGAGAGAGATCCCGACCGTGAAGGCGACTATTCCTGGGTTTACTTTGCCCTGGACAGTCAGAAATCCGACAAAGAATTCTACGTTCTTGGCATGTTTAATGATTATAAAGATGATGAAAAAAGCAGGATGATCTATGATGACAAAGCACAGAAATACTTAGCTAAAATCTACCTAAAGCAAGGTTTTTACAGTTATATCCTCGCCACAAAAGGCGCTGACGGAAAGCTGAACTATGGCGAGATCAACGGTAACTTCTGGCAGACAGAAAATTTGTACCAGGCCTTTTTATATTACACGCCATTTGGCAGAAACTTCGACGGACTGATTGGTTACGGCGAATTTCGGACGCCTGTGAGATAACTTGTAATTTTTCACTTAATAACACAACCAGCTTGGAATTTTCCAGGCTATTTTTTTTAAGAATACTTTCCCACCTGCCGATTTTGAATGATAAGTGAAATAACCAATATTATTTTGAGCTAATTCAAGCCACACAAATATTTTAAAAAAAAAGATAATGCGACAAGTTTTGACGTAGTAGTACCTCATTTTTGTATTGTAATAATCACTACAAAACTTAAATTATGAAAAAGTTGCTTACAACAGTCCATCTTAAGCTTTTCCGTATTTTTTTGATAAAAATAATACTGAAAGGTCATAGAATCCGCAGTCCATGTTGGAAAGTACAATACTCAGTAACAAAGATAATACAAACTTTCACTTTTCGAAAAATATAATAGTAACAAATAATTTAAAACAATGATATATACAGATGATTTTTTCGCAGTAGGAAATCTAGAACCTGATGCTGATTTAGTTCAATTAATTGACAGTAACACTTTGGAAAGTGTAAATTTTAGACGAGTAACAACATGGATTGATGATAGATTACTTGATAGTAACACTGATTCTATAATAGATGGAGTTATTTACAGAAAAAGAGGATCTTTTTACTATGTTAAGACAGTGATATTTGGAAGTAAAAGAGTATATGCTACAACTTTTGGGGTTAAATCTTCTTATACACTAGACCAAAGGGCAAATATTCAGAAAGCTATTGATATTTGCTCCTCGTTGGGCTTAAAGCTAGTATTTCCTAGTGGACATTATCTTATCAATTCTTATAGTGACAATCCCCAAATAGCGGGGCGTGGAAATATTTTAGAACTTAAATCTTATTTAGATATTGAGTTTGAAGAATATAGCGTACTGAAGGTGGGAGACTTTTTCGATGATAAACCTTTTTTATTATTTTCAGGATTCAATGCTGAGAAAGTCCTAGATTTCAAACCATTATATAACATTTCATTAAAAGGTTGCGGTATCATAGACTTTTCCGGAAATACCTCACAAATGCGGACAGGATACATGAGAAGAATTGGTTTTGAGGGAGGAAGATGTACAAATGTTGATATTGATGGACTTTATTGGACTAATGGTGATTTGACCAATTGCATTGGCGTAGGTTGGGAGGGATATGGAGGTAATGTCCGGATTAGCAATTGTACTTTTGAAAATCTAGCAACTAGTCATCTGGAAATCAATGATGACCACTCTACTATTTATGGAAATGTTAATTTTTTATCAGTTGATAATAATCTATTTTTAGGAAACTATTTTTTGAGTCTCATCGGTTGTGCTTGTGAGATTCATGGAAGTAATTCTTCCTTTACCAATAATAAGGTTTATCGTTACACAAGGATGAATTTTATTTCCAGTGGCACATCGGAGAAAGGTGATATTAACAATATATTACTTTCTGATAATATAGCTGAAATAACCAATTCAGCAATAGACATATGGCCAAACATGGGCACTACTATTTCCAATTTATCTATTAATTCTAATGTTATTAAGCATACTCACGTTGAAATAACACATACTCCTCTGGATCCTGAACAAGGGTCAGAGTGGTACAATAGCCACCAATGTTTGTTTAGAACAATGTATAAGGGAGGAGGAAACTGCAAAGGAATAATTGCACAAAGCAATTTTTGTCATATTTTATACAATTTAAATAAAGATCTGAGGCATGCAGCGGTATTAACCACAGATGTTGAGGGATTGGAGATAACCAATAATTATTTTGTAGGTCATGAAAAAGGAGTAGAATTTTATAAAAGTGACGAGGGCGGTCCACTGTGTAATTATTCTTATGTTAAAATTTCTGAAAACAACTTTACAAAATCTCAAAGAATTGTCTCAGTGAGTGCCTTATCACTTAAGCATTGTATTATTAACAATAACACTACATCATTGGAAACTTCTAATATGGAACATCTTATTTATATTAATAGTGATGAAATAAAGTCAACCACAATTAGAGATAATATATATTTAGGAAACGCACCTAAAGTGGAATTTGTACCTTCTAATATATTTAGAAATCATCTTTCGAACAAAGCTAAATATATTTTGTCATTTGTCAGTACACCAGTTCCGAACGTTGCCGTCAATAGTTTCGGATTTATATTCCCAGTTTTAGATAATGCTCATAAGAGGAGCTCTGCCAAATATGAATTACAACCAACATACCCTTTTGGAGAACTTTTTTTCAATGCAATTACTTTTGGTGTTGGTGGAAGTGCTGACGTGAGATTCAAAGTTGATAATGTAAGCCCGTCTGCTTTTCCTGGCAATAATGCTCTTTTGAGTAATATCTTGGTCGAAATGCTGTAGTAATCCATTTTCAAGTCTACTATTCAATAGAAACTTCGACGGACTGATTGGTTACGGCGAATTTCGGACGCCTGTGAGATAATTTTTACAAATCCTTTTTACACATAACGCTTTTGGAATATTTTTGGCTACAGTACATTAAACAGAAAATATTATGGAACTTAGCTTTGAAAACAACAAATCCGGAAACGGCGGTTACATCACATTGAAAAACAGTGCGGAAGATATGGGAAGATTAACATACACCATTGTTCCGGAACTTAAAAAGCTGATTGTAAGTTACGTGATGGTTTTTCCAAAATTTGAAGGACAGGGATTAGGAAAAAAATTAGTTGAAAAATCCGTAGATTTTGCCAGAAAAAATGGCTGGAAGATTAAGGCGCATTGTTCTTACGCGCATGCCGTACTTGCCAGAAAAAACGATGTCGAAGATGTTTTCGTCTCTTAAGTAGCACCAAATTTCGATTATAAATAAAAAATTCCGTCTCAAATAAATGAGACGGAATTTTTTATCTAATTAATGAAAATCTATCTGTTCATAGACATCAGAAACTCCTCATTATTAAGGGTTGCTTTCATTTGTTTCTGTACAAATTCCATAGCTTCCATCGGGTTCATATCGGCAAGGTATTTTCTCATAATCCACATACGCTGCATCGTAGCCTCGTCCAGAAGGAGATCATCTCTTCTTGTGCTGGATGAAACCAAATCAACTGCAGGATAGATACGCTTATTAGCAATTTTTCTGTCAAGTTGCAATTCCATATTACCTGTTCCTTTGAACTCTTCGAAGATCACCTCGTCCATTTTGGAACCGGTATCGATCAACGCAGTTGCAATGATGGTCAAAGATCCGCCGTTCTCAATTTTTCTTGCTGCTCCGAAGAAACGTTTCGGTTTGTGAAGTGCATTGGCATCCACACCACCCGAAAGAATTTTTCCGGACGCTGGCGTCACCGTATTGTAAGCTCTTGCCAATCTCGTAATCGAGTCCAGAAGAATGACAACATCGTGACCGCATTCTACCATTCTTTGTGCTTTTGACAACACAAGATTCGCTACTTTTACGTGCTTATCTGCTGCTTCATCAAAAGTAGAAGCGATAACTTCTGCGTTCACACTTCTCTGCATATCAGTTACTTCCTCAGGCCGTTCATCGATGAGAAGAACCATCATATAAGCTTCCGGATGATTTGCAGAAATAGCGTTGGCGATATCTTTTAATAAAATTGTTTTACCTGTTTTTGGCTGAGCAACGATCATTGCTCTTTGTCCCTTTCCGATTGGTGCGAACAAATCAACAATTCTTGTAGAAAGTGTAGAACCTTTGCCGGCAAGATTGAATTTTTCCTGAGGGAAAAGTGGAGTGAGATATTCGAAAGCCACACGGTCTTTGATGAATGCTAAATCTCTTCCGTTGACCTCGGTCGGTTTCAGAAGAGAGAAATATTTCTCGCCTTCTTTTGGCAATCTTACGAATCCTTTTACGGTGTCGCCCGTTTTCAAACCATAATTTCTGATTTGATTGGTTGATACGTAAACGTCGTCTGGAGAAGAAATATAGCTGAAATCTGAAGAACGGAGGAATCCGTAATTGTCCGGAAGTATTTCCAAAACACCTTCTATTGTGATCAATCCGTCAAAGTTGAATTCTTTTTTAGGAGAATTGTCCTGCTGATTTTCTGATTGTTCTTTTTGATTGTTGTGCTGGGAAGCGTTGGGATTTTGTGTTTTTTGCTGACCTCTGTTGTTATTGTTGGTCTTTTGCTGTTGCTGACGGTTGTTCTGCTGTTGAGGCTGTCTTTGCTGAGGTTGTTTTGTTTCCTCCGGTTTTTCGTCAGATTTAGGAGCAGTTTCAGTGGGCTGAGTTGGCTCTGCCGGTTTAGCTTCTGCCACTGCTTCCTGATTTTCGTTTGCGGCAACTCTGGCTCTTGGTTGTTTTTTCCTGGGCGGATTCGGTTTTTTCACTTCCTCCGTTGCAACCGGCGTTTCTACTGCTACAGGAACCTCTTCTTTTGTAACTTCTGCTGCAGGAATCTCAACTTCCGGCTTCGGTTTTTCTGCAGGTTTCCGGCCTCGTTTTTTTGCAGGTGCAGGTTTCTCCTCAGAGTTATCTTCTGTATTTTTAGTCATATTTTCCTGATTGGCGTTTAGATAATCTTTAATGATTTTTGGATTAGAAGCCTGATAGTCCAGAATAGCGAAAACTGTGTCTTCCGGAGAGCTTTTCTTTGCCAAATTGACGCCTAAATCTTTAGAAAGTTTGGTCAATTCCTCATCGGATTTTGACCTTAGCGTTTCAATATTAAACATATAATGCGTAAAAAAGTAAATTAATTTTGTAAAAGTAAGAATGAAAACCAGGCGGTTATCATTTTTAATAGGTGATTACAATGCAAATCTACATTAATTTTTGAATTAAGCAAAAATTATTTTATTTTTGCAGACAATTTGTTCCCATTCAAAACGGAACCAATCGAAAAAAATGTTACAAAGAATACAAACAATCTGGATATTTTTAGCTGTATTAGGCGCTTTGTTCCTCAATCTTACAGCACAGGACTTTGATGTATTGGGTGGAAATCTTCTCATCAATATATCAACAGTGCTATTAATATTATTAGGATTGCTAAGTGTCTTTAGTTTCAAAAACCGAAAAAGACAGATTCTGCTGAATAACATCAGCATCATTATAAACGCTTTGTTGCTTGGTTTTTTGATTTATTGGCTGCAAAACTTACCCGGAGGAATTTCTTTTCCTGAGAAGGGTATTGAGCCCGTTTTCTCAGTAATCGCGATTATATGTCTGCTCCTGGCAAATGTATACATCAAGAAAGATGAGAGGCTCGTAAAATCTGTAGACAGACTTCGATAATCTTACGACGATTTTTTTGAGTAAGAACAGCTTCCTTTTTGGAAGCTGTTTTTTTTATTATCAATAAAAAATTATCTTTATAAAAAATTGATAATCTTATGAAGAAAATTATTACCGCACTCCTTTTTGCACAGACTTTCTCACTTTCTGCTCAGGACATTCCGAAAGACAGAATTGTAAGCATCATTTCCACACTTGCGTCCGACGAGATGAAAGGTCGGAAATTCGGCACAACGGAAAATGACAAAGCCGCAGAATATATTGCGTCTGAATTTAAAAAAGACAATTTAGCTTACTGCGTCGGCGATTCTTACCTTATTCCATTTGAATATAAAGGAAAAAAAGGTTTTAATGTTTGTGGTATTAAAAAAGGAACATCAGAAAAAAGTCTCGCTTTCTCAGGGCATTTTGATCACATCGGAACCAATAATAAGGAAGGCGACAATATCTACAATGGCGCAGATGATGATGCCAGCGGAATTTCTACCGTCATTGGATTAGCAGACTATTTTAAGGACAAAAAGACGGATTACTCTCTGGTTTTTATGACCTTTAACGCAGAAGAGATTGGATTAATCGGTTCAAAAGCTTTAGCTGCTAATGAAAAACTGAATCCGGTTTTAAATAATATCACTGCGCTTTTCAACTTCGAAATGCTGGCTACAGAATCTCAGTTTGGGAAAAATGCTGTTTTTATGACCGGCGACGAGTTCTCTGATTTTGATGAACTGATCAATCAAAATGCAGTCAACAGTCTCAAAGTATATCCCGATCCTTACAGAAACGAACAGCTTTTTTACAGATCAGACAATGTTAATTTTGTTAAAAAGAAAATCATCGCACATTCTATTTCAACAGTCGATATGACAAAGGCAACGCATTATCACGCTGTAAATGACGACCTTAAAATAGTAGACGCAGAAAATCTGACTGCTATCATCAACAATTTTGCGAAAACAATTGAGAAATTGAACACCGAAAACTTCACGCCGAAATACAATGATAAAGTAAATTTCGATTTCTAAACGTCTTCTGAAAGAACTATTTATTTTCCGTAATTTTGCAATTCAATTTTTTTGAATGAAACCATTCCAGCGCATTATCAGTATTGCTAGACCACATCAGAGATTCCTGTGGGGCAGTATGTTTTTCAATATACTATATTCACTGCTTCAGATAGCATCCATCGGGACTTTGCTTCCGATTCTCAGCGTAATGTTCGGAACTGTCGACAAAGTGGATACTTCCAAAGCGCCTGTCTGGAGTGGCAGAATTGCAGATTATTTCGGTTACCTAAAAGATTGGGCCTATTACACAATTCAGGTGAATATGGATGAGCACGGCGGAATCAAGGTGTTAGCCGTTCTTTGCTCAATCACCGCAGTTGCATTTTTACTGAGAAACATTTTCAGATATCTGGGTTCTTATCTTTTGGTGAATTACCGCGTTGGGATCACAAGAGATCTGCGGACTTTGATGTACGATAAATTCCTGAAATTACCGGTCTCATTTTTTACGGAGCAGAGAAAAGGCGATATGATGTCGCGGATTTCCAATGATATCGGTGCTGTAGAAGGTGGAATTATGGGTTCTTTAGTTGATATCGTGAATTCACCGTTTATGATTTTGTCTTCACTCACAGCCTTATTTTTGCTATCACCGAAGCTTACTTTATTTTCATTAATTGTTTTTCCAATAATGGGTTGGATCATTTCGTGGGTGGGTAAAAGTCTTAAAAAGCAGGCCAGATTTGCGCAGGAAGAATTAGGAAATCTTTTTTCTCTGGTAGATGAAACTTTGAAATCTTCGAAAGTAATCAAGATTTTCAACGCCGATAAAATTCTTAAAAACAGATTTAATAAAACCACCGATAATTGGCAGCATCACGCTATTTCTATGAGCAGAAAACGTGAATTGGCGTCGCCGATGAGTGAATTTCTCGGCTCTGTAACAATGCTGATTATCACTTACTACGCCGGAACAGAGATCATCAACGGAACCAACAAGGATCCTGCTACTTTTCTTGCTTTTATTGGCGTGTTTTTCCAGGTTTTGGATCCAGCGAAACGACTGTCAAACGCAGTTTCTGCCATTCAGGGCGGAATGGCGAGTCTGGAGAGAGTATCCGAGGTTTTAGATTATGATTTGAAGGTTGAAGAAATTGCCAATCCAATGCCGATTTCTGAAATTAAAGATAAAATAGAATTCAGGAATATTGGTTTCTATTACGAAAAGTCCAATCTGATTCTCAAAAATGTTTCGATCACAGTGCCCAAAGGGAAAACGGTAGCACTTGTGGGACAATCTGGAAGTGGAAAGACGACGATTGCCAATCTATTAGCAAGATTCTACGATGTTTCCGAGGGCGAAATATTAATAGATGGGCACAACATCAAAAACTTAAAACTGACAGACTACCGACAGCTTTTGGGAATGGTAACACAGGAATCTGTCTTGTTTAATGATTCCGTTTACAATAATATTCTGATGGGAAATCCCGATGCTACCGAAGCGCAAGTGATGGAAGCAGCCAAGATTGCCAACGCCCACGAGTTCATTTCTCAACTTCAGGATGGTTATTACACCAATATCGGTGACGATGGGAACAAACTTTCCGGCGGACAAAAACAGCGTGTTTCCATCGCAAGAGCAGTGCTGAAAAATCCACCAATTATGATCCTGGACGAGGCAACTTCTGCCTTAGACACAGAATCCGAAAGATATGTTCAGGACGCTTTGGAAAAGATGATGGAAAACCGAACATCATTGATTATCGCGCACAGATTATCGACAATTCAAAAGGCAGATCACATTGTAGTGATGGAAAAAGGCGACATCATCGAGCAAGGTTCCCACCACGAATTGATGGAAAGAAACGGAACGTACAGAAAGTTGGTTGAGCTTCAGAATTTTGATTAAATTCAGCCAACTTCCGATCCATTTTTCGCCGGCAGAGTCGGCGTCAAAAGTGTGACCTCATTTTTGTTGTCACCGTAAATGCCCATCACCAGGCATTCACTGAAGAAATTAGCGATTTGCTTTTTTGGGAAATTGACGACTGCCATAATTTGTTTTCCGATCAAATCTTCCTTTTTATACAAGGCTGTAATTTGAGCCGCAGATTTTCTAATTCCCAAATCTCCAAAATCGATTTCCAGTTGATAAGAAGGATTTCTGGCTTTTTCAAAATCTGCTGCAGAGATTATCGTCCCTATCCGAATATCAATTTTCTCAAAATCCTGCCAGGTAATTTCGGGTTTTGTCATTTTATTCTTTGTTGGTTAAATCTTCCAAAAGTTTTTCTACCTGCAATTTCTGATCACCATACTTTACTTGAAGGTCACTTCCCGCTCCCATTCTGGAATAATAAATCAAAGCTTTTTTTCCGAAGAATTTGATGTAGTAATCCGACAATACCGGAATTTGTGGAAAGTTGGTATGGAAAAGCATCTCGTAATAAGCTTGCCATTCACGTTCGTTCTTGTCCATTATCATCATTCTGGGTGATTTCTGGCGCACATGCAACATCTCGTGAGCGAGCATATTGAGAACTAAAGTCAGATCAAAATCGAAGAGATTTTTGGGAATCATCACGTGCTGTAATTCTCCGATTTCTCCATTGGCAGTTAATAAAACGGAGGTTTTTTCTAATTCTTCGCGGAAGCCGAATCCTGCAAAATTATCATCGTCCAAATTGAATTGGTGAATTAGGAATTTGGCACCGTCTAAAATTTCGCCGGTTTCTTTGTAAGCATTGAGGTTGAATTGTAGTTTTTCGTAGTTCATTTGTAGATTTTGTACATTCTATTGTTGTTCAAATTTACAATTTCGGGGCAAATGTTGAAAAAAAGTTGAAGTTGCGCCCCGACTTGAGTGGAGCTCTTTTTGTCATTGCGAGTGCAGAAAATTTCTATTGGTAAATTCCCGTCGATCGCAATGGCAAAAAAGCGGGAACGGAAGGCGGATAAAGGCGCCCAAAAATAAAAAATCCCAGAAAATTCCGGGATTTAGATTGTTTATGTTGAAGTTTTAGAATTCCATATTCACCTCCAGCTTTTCAGCGAGGAGTTTGGAAACTTTTACTTTTAATGGCTCAATATCAATGTTTTGCATCGCATCGTTAGCGAAAGCGTAAAGCAAAAGTGCTCTG
Organism: Bacteroidota bacterium; assembly: GCA_037033105.1. GTDB lineage: Bacteria > Bacteroidota > Bacteroidia > Flavobacteriales > Weeksellaceae > Epilithonimonas. The sequence goes on along the minus strand of JAZBLF010000004.1, from coordinate 217,152 downwards.
GCTTCTTTCTTGGAAATCCCTCTTGCACGCAGATAGAACATTGCATCCTCGTTCAACTGTCCAACGGTACAACCGTGCGAACATTTGACATCATCTGCGAAGATCTCAAGCTGAGGTTTTGTATCGATGCTTGCGCCTTCGTCCAGAAGAATGTTGTTGTTTTGCTGATAAGCGTTGGTTTTCTGAGCAACCTTGTTCACGAAAACTTTTCCGTTGAAAACACCGTGCGATTTGTCTTTGTAGATGCCTTTGTAATTCTGGTAAGATTCGCAATTTGGCGTGTTGTGATGCACGGCCGTGTGGTGATCCACCAATTGGTCTTTTCCGATGATCGTGATCCCATTCATAAACGAGTTGATATTCTCGCCGTTGTGGATGAAATCCAGATTGTTACGAACCAATTTCCCTCCGAAAGTGAAGGTGTTTACGGTCGTCAAACTGTCCCTTTCCTGCTTTGCAAAAGTGTGATCTACCAAATAAGAAGTGTCATTGTCATTCTGCAATTTGTGCCAATCGGTTTTTGCATTCTGATGCGTAAAAATTTCTGTGACAGAGTTGGTAAGGACAAAAGATTCGTCCAGATTATGATGGCTTTCGATGATTTCAACTTTGGCACCTTCTTCTACAATCAAGAGATTTCTTGTGTTGTAGAATGTGTTTTCTTCCTGATTTTGAGACAGATAGAAAACGTGAATAGGCTTCTCGATCACTACATTTTTTGGAACTCTAAGGAAGAATCCAAATTTGCAGTAAGCTGAATTCAAGTTGGTGAAAGCCAGATCTTTGTTGGCAATTGTATTGAAATATTTATCAAAAACTTCTCTGTACGCAGGATCATTCAACGCATAATTGAATGAAAGAAACTCAGCGTTTCCGATGGAGATCTTAGAAAATTCTTTGTGAAGTTTCCCGTTGATGAAAACAATACGGTCAAAATTTTCTTCGCCCAAATGAAGTGCATCCAGCTGCTCTTTTGAGATATGGTGATCTTCTTTTGGGAAAAAGCTGTAGCTTTTCTCCGTAATCTCTTTGAGATTGGTGTATTTGTATTCTTCATCTTTTTTGGTTGGAAATCCTTTGAAAGCGAATGCTTTGAGTGCGGATTTTCTATCTTCGTCTAAAAATCTGTGACGAAGCGTTTCCAAAAAATCTGAATGTAGATCTATTGTCTGTTCAAATAAAGCCATTGTAATGGTTTGATTTTGCATCTGTTAGAAGATTTATTTTTAGTTTAAAAGCCAGTCATAGCCTTTCTCTTCCAATTCCAGCGCTAGAGATTTATCTCCTGTTTTAATGATTTTTCCATCTGCCAAAACGTGTACGAAATCTGGCTGGATGTAATTTAAAAGTCTTTGGTAATGCGTGATCAAAAGAACTGCATTACCTTCATTCTTGAATTTGTTCACACCATCAGCAACGATTCTCAAAGCATCGATATCAAGTCCTGAGTCGGTTTCGTCGAGGATTGCCAATTTTGGATTTAACATCATCATCTGGAAGATCTCGTTTCTTTTTTTCTCACCTCCGGAGAAACCTTCGTTCAGAGATCTGGAAAGGAAATCTTTTTTGATGCCCAGTTGCTCAGATTTTTCACGGATCAGTCCAAGCATTTCTTTTGCGCCCATATCTTCAAGCCCATTTGCTTTTCTGGTTTCGTTAAGTGCTGCTTTGATAAAGTTGGTAACAGAAACGCCGGGAATCTCAACCGGATATTGGAACGAAAGGAAAATTCCTTTGTGCGCTCTTTCTTCCGGAGCATCTTCAGCGATATCTTCGCCTTCGAAAAGGATGTTTCCTTCGGTTACCTCGTAAGACTCTTTCCCTGCAATCACAGATGAAAGAGTAGATTTTCCGGCACCATTCGGTCCCATAATTGCGTGCACCTCGCCTGGTTTGATCTCAAGGTTGATTCCTTTTAATATTTCTGCGCCATCCTCAATTTTGGCGTGTAGGTTTTTTATTTGTAACATTTTAATTATATAAATTATCGCAAGGTTAAAAAGATGAATTTTAACTGCTTATCTTTTTTAAGTTGAACAATGACGTTATGCTTGTTTTCGAAATACATCTAGTCTAGACCATTTGCAATTCTTCTCACTCCATTTTTAAATAATTGAGAATAAAAATTTAATAACATTCCCAATTTATAGTTTCCCAATCTCAGGTAATTTTTCAATTGGGCTGCGTGAAAGTTATTAAGGCTTTCTACAGATTTTATTTCTAAAACCACTTTGTCTTCTACAAGTAAATCCATTTTAAAAGCTTTAAAAAGAATCAACTCATCATAAATAACATCCAAATACTTTTGTCTTTCGACTTTTAATCATGATTTCTGAAGTTCGTAAAATAAGCAGTCTTCATAAATACTTTCAAATAATCCAATTCCCAATTTTCTGTGGATTCTTAGTACACATTCAAATACAATTTTTGAAATTTCATTCTCATTCATTTGTGTTGTTTTCACAAAGATAATCAAGCTGATTATGAAAATGAAATATGTTTTTATTATTTCTTTAAAACGCAAGGCGAGACAAAGAATTTATTTCTAATTGTTGATTAGATATACAAAGTCGTAAAACTTATTCTAAGAAATACCAAGAGAAATCTTGTCATACTTCAATAAGCTAAGCGTCTTTGTTTCACTTAAAATTTTTTCACGCAAATCAAAAAAAACTTTGTTTCGCTCTGCGTTAAAAATTATCCAACGCTTCCTTCCAAAGATATTTCCAGTAATTTCTGAGCTTCAATCGCAAATTCCATTGGAAGCTTATTTAAAACTTCTTTACTGAATCCGTTTACAATCAACGCAATTGCTCTCTCAGTATCAATTCCTCTTTGGTTGCAGTAGAAAATCTGATCTTCACCGATTTTCGAAGTCGTTGCTTCGTGTTCCAATTGTGCTGTTGGATCTTTGATCTCGATGTAAGGAAACGTGTGTGCGCCACATTCATTTCCCATCAAAAGTGAATCACATTGGGAGAAGTTACGCGCTCCTTTTGCAGAAGGCATTACTTTTACCAATCCTCGGTATGAGTTTTGAGATTTACCGGCAGAGATTCCTTTCGAAATAATCGTAGATCTGGAGTTCTTACCGATGTGGATCATCTTGGTTCCTGTATCAGCATATTGGTGATTATTTGTCACCGCAATCGAATAAAATTCCCCAATTGAGTTATCACCTTTCAAGATGCAAGATGGATATTTCCAGGTTACGGCAGAACCAGTTTCTACTTGTGTCCAAGAGATTTTGGCTCTGTTTTCACAAAGTCCTCTTTTGGTCACAAAGTTGAAAACACCTCCTTTTCCTTCTGCATTTCCAGGATACCAGTTCTGAACGGTGGAATATTTGATTTCAGCGTCATCCATCGCTATCAGTTCAACAACTGCGGCGTGTAATTGATTTTCGTCTCTTGATGGTGCCGTACAGCCTTCCAAATATGAAACATAACTTCCTGCATCAGCAATTACCAAGGTTCTCTCGAACTGTCCTGTTCCTGACTGATTGATTCGGAAATAAGTTGACAATTCCATCGGGCATCTTACACCTTTTGGAATATAGCAGAAACTTCCGTCAGAGAAAACTGCGGAGTTGAGCGCTGCATAAAAGTTATCGCCTCTTGGAACAACTTTTCCAAGATATTTTTTAACTAAATCCGGATGATTTTTAATCGCTTCTGAAATTGAACAGAAAATCACGCCTTTCTCCAGCAGAGTTGCCTGAAAAGTCGTCTTTACGGATACAGAATCCATCACGATGTCAACCGCAACATTGGCCAGTCTTTTTTGCTCTTCGATGTTGATTCCCAGTTTAGCAAAAGTTGCCAAAAGTTCAGGATCCACTTCATCCAAACTTGCCAATTCTGGTTTTGCAGTTGGCGCTGCATAATATTTGATTGCCTGGAAATCAGGCTTTTCGTACTTGATGTTGGCCCAATCCGGTTCTGTCATTTTCAGCCAGATGCGGAAAGATTCCAAACGCCATTCCGTCATCCATTCCGGCTCTTCTTTCTTTGCAGAAATAGCGCGCACAATGTCTTCATTCAGGCCAGTCGGGAAATCGTCATACTGGATATCAGTATAAAACCCGGCTTCGTATTCTTTAGTTTTAAGGTCTTCCCTTAAATCGTCCTCTGTGTATTTTGCCATTTAAAAAGATTTTAGATTTTAGATTTCAGATTTTAGATGATGTCTCATCTATTTCTCTATCGGCTAAATTCTAATTATAAACTAAAACTTTCTCCGCAGCCGCAAGTTCTTGAGGCATTTGGGTTGTTGAAAATAAAACCTTTACCATTCAATCCTCCGGAATATTCTAAGATAGTTCCTGCCAGATAAAGGATAGATTTTTTCTCGATGATCACTTTAACGCCGTTATCTTCAAAAACCTGATCGGTTTCATTTTTTATATTATCAAACTTGAGAACGTACTCCAGACCGGAACATCCGCCGGATTTTACGCCCACTCTTATATAATCTGTTACAGGATCAAAACCTTCCTCGGTCATTAGCTGAGCCGCCTTGGATTTTGCCTGATCGCTTACTTGTATCATTATTTTTATTTAGAATGATTTGAGTGTACAAAAGTACGAACTAATTTCCGCAATCTCAAATCGATGGCGTCTATTCTCGTAATATTTAAAATACTTTAAAGGATGATGAGCCAGTGCTAATGATCTGCCTGAATGTTAAATTATTTATAAATTCTTATATTAAATCTTAACACTTCCATCTATCAATTAACTTTGTCTGATTTTGACAATCAAACACCCAGTTCAGCACATGAAGAAGCTAATTATATTGATGATTTTATTTTCTGTTTCAGGCAAATTATTGAGCCAGACAGAACGATATATTTACCAGACGGAAGTTAATCCCGACACCATCAACCTTGTCAATATGAAGGTTGAAAAGACCTTTCTGGACATCAGAAACAACCAGTCTCTCTTCATCAGTGAAAGCAAACTTCTCAAAGATTCTTTGACAACAGTCCTGAGACAGCAGGGAATCACCGAGGTTAAAAAGTCGAAAAAAGATAAATCAGAATTCCCAAAACTTCCGAACGGCAAATCTATTCAGCCCACTTTCTTCGAGTATTTAATTATAAAAAACAGAGATGACAAATCGGTCAATTTTGTAGAAAAGATCGGATCCAAGCAGGTTTACTATCAGGAAGACCGCAAAATGAACTGGCTAATCTCTGACCAGGTTTCTGAATTCAATAATTATAAAATTCAAAAAGCAACGATGTCCTTCGGTGGGAGAAACTGGACCGCATGGTTTGCGCCGGAAATTAAAATATCGGACGGTCCTTATAAATTTCTGGGTCTTCCGGGATTGATTTTGAAGCTGGAAGATGACAAAGGTGATTACAGATTTAGTTTTGTGAAAAAAATAATTGTACCCAATGCTTATTCTGAAAGCTTAAAACCTGAGGCCAGAAAGTCGACAAGAATCAATTTCCAGGGCGACAAAGCGTCGGTAAGAATGGAAATGGTAAATAATAAAGATCCGGAAATCAATTTTGACAGCTTCAACAGAATGAACCAAAGAAATGGCAGTATGAACAACGGAATGAACGGTCAGCCCGGCGGAACGAATGGTGATATGGGAAATGGCCAGCCGGATCTGGGAGCACCAGCACAAAACCAAAATGGCAACGGTAATCCAGCTAATTTTGGAACTACAAATCCAATTGAACTAACTAATAAATATTAAATGAAAATATTAAGATTAATAAGCTTTTTGGCAATGCCTCTCGTCTTGGCGCAGCAAAGCACCAGATTTGTCTACCAGGTAACGGCAACTCCCGATTCTAGCAATGTGGAGAAAAAAACGGAACTGGCGTATCTTGATACCGATGGGAAAAAATCGATTTTCTATGCAGAAAACTCTATGAAGAGAGACTCGGTGATGGAAAGGATGCGCGCGACGAAAAACTTTGACCGGACGCAAATGCAGAATCTGAGAAGTAATATGCAATTCACCGTGGAAAAAGACCTGACGAACCAAAGTGTATTGTACAAATCCAGAATCGGAAGAGATAACTATTCTTATTCTGAAACACCTGTTTTTGAATGGAAAATCTTGCCTGAAACTGTGAAGATCGGTGAATATCAAACGCAAAAGGCAGAAACAAGATTTGGCGGAAGAATCTGGCACGCCTGGTTCACCCAAGAAATTCCTTTGCAGGACGGACCGTATAAATTTTCCGGATTGCCTGGATTGATCGTGAAAGTTCAGGATGAGAGAGGCGACTACTCTTTTGATTTGATGCAGACGAAAAAAATAGCAGAAATCTATCAACCGCTAAACCGGGGACAGACTATCGCGCTTTCCAAACCGAAATATGTGGATATGGAGAAAAAGATCCAGAAAGATCCTTCTCTGGCATTTGCCCAAAGAACCGGCGGCGGAAGAGGTCCTGGCGGAAACGGACCCGCAATAGATCCCAAGCAGATGCAGGAATTCCAGAAAAGAATGGAAGCCGAAATGAAGAGCAGAAACAATCCTATCGAACTGAAATAATAAAAAAGTCGTCTCCAAATTCTGAGACGACTTTTTTATTTTATGATTTTCTGATTTCCTTGACTTCTTCAATTTTTTCCTCAAAATAAGCTTTTTTCTGAGGATGTTTTTCTATCAGAGTATCGTAAGCTTTAATTGCTTTGGAGTAGAGTTTCTGCTCCACATACAACTTCGCCAGAGTCTCTGTCATCAGGTGGGAAATGTCGTCTTTTTTCTCTTTTACAACAAAGTTGACCTCATCTTTCAGCTGCGAAATCCGCGGATTTTTCTCGATGAACTGATCGATAATTTTTTCTTTGACAACAATTTTTTTTTCTGCAGAATCGTCCTCTTTTGGCCTCTCTATTTTCAGCCAGCTTTGCCAGGTATTAATGAAGGTTCCAACGTTGCTGTCTGCCAGATCCTGTTCTATCACTTTATCCAGAATAGCAGGAATTTCCTTTTCTTTTTCTTCAATTTTCGATACGTCGTTTCCGAAGAAAGAGACGTTCATCACAGGTCGTTCGCTCACCGGAATTTCAGGAATATCTTCGGGTGCTTTTTCTTCCGCACTGGCTTCCGGCAATACTTCTTCCGTTTCAGATTTGTCTTCGATTTCTGCTTTTGGTATTTCAGTTTCTGCTTTTTTACCAATCAGAGCGTCCGGTGTGTTTGCAGAAAACGACATTGGTTTCCATTCGGTGACCGGTTGGGTCACTTGCTCAACAGCTTCATTCTCATTGTCAGAAACCGATTCTGCAGGAGATAAAGATATATTATTTTCTTTAATTTCGAAGATTTCCGGTTTTTCAAAATTAACCCCATCAGACGTCATTTTTTCTTCTACTGTATTGTTGGGCTGAGATTCAGAACTTTGACTTTCTTTCGAATCACGCACTTCAAAAGACTGTGTCTCTCCAAAACTGATTTGGCTTCTGTCTATCTTTTCTTCAGGAATTTCCGTCGCTTCCGGCTGCTCGTATTCAGGTTGCGGTTCAGATTTAATCGGTGTGACAATTGTTTCTTTCTTAAGTTCTCTTTTTGGAGGATTCAGATAGTCGAGGTGATTTTTCGGAACAGAAAATTTGACCTGAGGCAGAAATTCTTCAATACCGTTGAAACTGACATTCCCGGAAGAATCTTCGTCCTGAACCTGCGTGTCAGGCAGTTTTTCAGCAGCTTTTTCTTCGGGAACGGAAAGCACCTCTTCCACATTGCGATGTTCCGAGATGGTCTCTTCCGAGCGGTTATCATCCAAGACAATTAATTTTTCTTTGATCTCCAGATCGTCCTTCACCGTGATGACGCCGGACTCCTTTGTCGCTTCCAGATCTATCTCGTGGGATTTTTCCTGAAGGAAATTCTCTTCGCCTTCGTAGAGCAATCTGTTCTTTTCGCCTTCTACAACTATGAATTCCGAATTATCAACACTCTCAGATTCGATAATTTTATCAATATCGAATTTGTTCAGAACAACAGCAGCTTCGGCTACTTCCTGATGGTTGGCATCTGCTTTTTCGATAATATCTGCAGCGGTTACTTTTTCATTAATCACTTTATTTTCAACAACTTCAGATTCTTGGCTATCAATAGGAATAGCTTCGTTTTGATTGATTTTCTGAGAGTTGATAAACTGATAAAGTATTTTTTTATCGGTGGTGTATGCCGCAGTCTTAGAAAGGTTTTCCTTATAATTTTCTGTTTTATAAAGGTTGATCCCGTATAGATAAAGCGCCCGGATACTTTGCGCATACGGCATCTTTTCGGATTCCGATTCCAACAGGCTCAGATCCGATTCGTTTATTATTCTTGGATTTTTTATTAATTCTAAAACTCTAGTATTCATACTCTTACCAGTTGGCGACAATGTCGTTATATATTTTATTGATGATCCTCTCGTTCACAATTCTTACCTGCGCGGTTTCTATTGCATTGAGATCCAGATCACTGTTGAAGACCGCTTCGTCACTATAGCTCTTGTCAAAACTAAGTGCCGGGTCTATTTTATTTTCGTAATGGACTTTTACAGTAATCGTCAGTTTATTCTGCAAAGCCTGTATTGTATTACCCTGATTCGTGGTAGTAGCCGTCCCGACGCTGGTCGGCGTAATATTATAATCACTGATTTCTCCTTCTATCAAAAGATCGGGATTCTCTACGGCGCCTTTCAAAGTGGTTCTCTGAAGGAAACGGTTTTGCAGAGACACTGTAAAATCCTGACTGAGACTGGGAAGGTTGTTCGCAGCGTTATTGGGGAAGGTGTTGATCTTTACTGTTTTCATCTCAGGACTGAGAGACGACCCTGTAAATGAATAGCAACTCGTGACCAGAAAAAACAGTGAAAAGAGCGCACAGACCGCAATCCCCTGATTTTTGACAAACATAATAAATCTGAATACTTTATTCATAATTAACCAAGTGGAGATTCTATGGCCTGAGGCGTTGCTACTTCTACCTGAGCAAGACCGTCTTTGAAGGCTTCATAATGTGAAACATAAATAAAAGGAGCGGTCAGAAAAATACCGATTCCGCACAGTATAATGCCCAATTCCCCAAGAATGGTGACAGCAATCGAGAAGAAGAATATCATCCACAGATTTCCTTTTGTCATCACTTTCGAAATATTCCAGGCTGCTTTGATATCTGTTATTCTCTTAAAAGTAATTAATGCCGGGATGTAAAAAGCCTGCAGCAGCAGATAGATCAACACGATGTAAAATGCAAAAAAATAGACTAACATAAAAGTGCCTGCAGCAGCGTCGTTGTCATGAAATATCAGCATGAAAATTCCCATCGGAATCAATGCAATGATGAGTCCTACTATTACGTAAAGCTGAAAAATGAAATAAGGCATAAAATCGTCAAAATTGAAAACCTCTCCGGCTTGCGCTGGAACACCTTGGTCAATCTTGTAGCATACTTTATAGAAATTACCGGCAGCCATCATCCCGCAAAAGGGAATCAGGGACAGCAGCATCAGACATAAAAAACTCAGCAGAAAAGTCACGAAGTCCTTCTGCATGAGGTTGATAGCTTTTGAGATATATTCTCCGAATTTGAAATTGACTCTTCTTGGATTTAGTTGTGCTTCCATTATTCCTCTAGGTTATATTGTTTTATCTTTCTGTAAAGCGTTCTTTGGGAAATTCCCAATTCATCCGCCGCTCTGTTTCTCCTTCCCTTATGCTTTTCTAAAGCTTTGATAATCAAATCTTTCTCATTATTCTGAAGAGACAGGGATTCTGGTCTGCTTTCTTCCAGTTCGATATCTTCAACATCGTTGTAATGATGATCCTCGTCATCAGAAACAATGGTCGGATGGTGGATTTGACTTTGCTGGCTATTCTGATTATTTTCAAAATAGAGCAGAGAATTCGGACTTGCTCCCTGCTGCGTTTCCGGCGTATAAATCCTGTTGATCAGGTTTTTTTCCTGCAGACTGAGATCAGAATTTCCTTTGTTTTTTATCAGTTCCGAAGTTAAGGATTTTAAATCATTAATATCGCTCCGCATATCGAAGAGGATTTTGTACATTATATCCCGCTCAGATCCAAAATCTGACCCCTGATTTCCTCCGAGATTATTTTTCTGTACTACCGCCGGTAGATTCGCATTCATAGGAATATATTCTGCCAGTTTGGTCGAGTTTACTTCGCGGTTTTGCTCTACGACGGTCATTTGCTCTACCAGATTTCGCAATTGACGTACGTTGCCGGGGAAAGCATAATTTTCTAAATAAGAAACTGCATCATCCGTCAGTTTCAGTTCCGGCATTCTGTATTTCTCAGCAAAATCTATTGCAAACTTTCTGAATAACAGATGAATATCACCTTTTCTCTCACGAAGCGCCGGCATATCAATCTGAACTGTATTGAGACGGTAATAAAGATCCTCGCGGAAACGGTTGTCATTGATGGCCTTCATCATATTCACATTGGTTGCGGCCACAATTCTGACATTGGTTTTCTGCACCTGCGAAGAACCGACTTTCATAAATTCGCCGCTTTCCAGAACTCTCAAGAGACGAACTTGCGTCTGTAAAGGCAGTTCGCCAACTTCATCCAGAAAAATAGTTCCGCCATCAGCCACTTCAAAATAACCTTTACGCGTAGATGTAGCGCCTGTAAATGCACCTTTCTCGTGGCCAAACAGTTCAGAATCTATCGTTCCTTCCGGGATTGCGCCGCAGTTGACGACAATATAAGGCTGGTGTTTTCTTCTGGACTCACCGTGGATGATTTTCGGGATGAATTCTTTCCCTACTCCACTTTCGCCCATTACTAAAACCGAAATATCTGTAGGTGCTACCTGAATTGCCTTTTCCAAAGCCCTGTTTAGCGCGGGAAAATTTCCGATAATTCCGAAGCGTGCTTTTATGGATTGTAATTCTGCCATAATTTTTTTTAATTTTTTGGTCCCAATTCCGAAGCCGGAAACAGGAATATTTTTGAATTTGATTGAATTTTTAAAATTTACAGTTCTGCCATCTACGTTCTGTAAACTTTTTTGAAGTGATGTGTATAGCCATCTTTCATCGTTTTGCCTTCATCATAAGTTTTGAGGGCAAGCGTTTTCAAATCCAAATAATCCTTATTTCTGACTTTAGAAACTTTGCTTCTAAAATATATATTTTCTGCAAAATCATCAACTTTGCTTTGTTTCTCGAAGTTTTCTAAGGCTTTGTCATATTTTCCGGTTTCAAAATAGGTGACGCCCAATTGGTAATGATCATATAAACCAACATTGTGATCTTTCTTGGAAAGTTGATTTTCTATGATCGAAATCGCTTTTTCTTTCTGCCCAATCGCCGAATAGCAAAGTGCTTTTGCGATATGTAATTCATAATCACCATTGGCAGAATATCCAAGATAGCCTGTTGGATAGATCTTTTCCAAGGCCTCGATGTCAGCAATTGCACCATTGTAATCCCGCAGAAACTGATATCTGCACCAGCCACGATAGCCAAGATGCATTTTTGGATTAAGTTCCACAGCTTTATCAATGAGAATCTTCCAGGTGATGAGATCGCCTCTCTTAAGATATGGAACAGATTTTTCCATGTAAGCATCGGAAAAACTGGGACATAACGCAATAGCCCTATCAAAATTTTCTTGCGATTCCTTAGGTCCTTGGATGCCAGAATCGTTGTAAATTTCGCAGGCTTTTTTGCAATTTTCGCCTTCAATTACATTACAGTTTACCTGCGCATGCAAATTGGTGTAGAGAACAACTATAAAAAGGCTAAGGAAGTATTTCGGCAATTTTTCCATTCTCTATTTTATAGGTTAAATATTGATAATAATCTATTTTGTCACCCTCATATTCTTTCGGAAGCCAGCCATTCAGCGACTTTGTGAAATCTAAAATTTTCTCTACAAATTCCTTTTCAAAATGTGCTTCAGTGTAATTATCGTCCATCTGCTGAACCCGAAACAGTCCGGTTTTTCCTTCACAATTAACCAAAAATCTGATGGTAACAGAGCCGTTTATTTGTTGGGATGAAGATAATTTTAAGTAGTCTAATCCCTGTATTATAGCGATTTTTTCACCGTTGTACTGATAACCTTTAGAATCATTGTAATATTGGATTCCGTAATCTTTATTCATACATCTTTTAAAAGCCGGATCGTCTTTACTTTTATCAAATACAATATCGCCAACTTGGTTTGGATATACAGTTACAGTTTTCTCCGCCTGGCAGCTGAAAAGGATTGGTAAAAGAAAAAATATGTAGAGAATGCTTTTCATAGATCCAGTTTATCAATCAAACCACTTTTTTAATCATCTTCTGACAGTTGAAGAATTTCTTCTTTGTTTTTACTTAATGAGAATCCTGAATACAAAGCAGAATCGTACTGACGTTAATATCGAATAAGTTTTCAAGACAAATCACTCATTATAAAGTAAGTCTGGCGTTTTCTAAAGTATAATTATGCAATAAAAGTCGTCCCCAAAAGCGTTCCCTGAGTATTCCCGTGAACATAAACAGACACAATGTCGCCCAGTTTCTGGCCATCCATCATATCAAACACACAAACGGCATTTTGAGAATTCCGGCCTTTCCATTGGTTTTTATTTTTTTTGGAAACACCTTCAATCAAAACTTCGTGTACTCTGCCCACGTAGCCTTCCATTCTTTTTCGGGACAGTTCGCCTTGTAAAGCAATGACTTCGGCTAATCTTCTCTGTTTCACATCTGCAGGAATATCGTCTGCCATCTTTTTGTGCGCAGGTGTTCCCGGCCTTTCGGAGTAGGAGAACATATAGCCGTAATCGTATTCTACTTCCCGCATCAGACTCATCGTCAACTGGTGATCTTCTTCCGTTTCTGTACAGAAACCGATGATCATATCTTGTGAAAACGAAATATCGGGCACAATTTCTTTTCCTTTTTTAATTAAATCCAAATATTCCTGACGTGTATGCTGGCGGTTCATGAGCTGCAAAATCCTGTCACTTCCACTTTGTACAGGTAGATGAACGTAATTGCAGATATTATCGTGTTTTGCAATCATTCTGAATACGTCCTCCGTCATCTCGTGCGGATTGGATGTAGAGAATCGGATCCTCATTTCCGGAACGGCAACTGCAACCATATCCAGCAGCTGAGCAAAATTAACAGCTGTCAACCTCTGCATTTCTGAAGCTTTGGCAAAATCTTTTTTCGGACCGCCGCCATACCAAAGGTAGGAATCAACATTCTGCCCGAGGAGCGTAATTTCCTTGTACCCATTGTCCCAAAGATTCTTGCATTCTTCAATGATGGAGTGCGGATCGCGGCTTCTCTCGCGGCCTCTGGTAAACGGAACAACGCAGAACGTACACATATTATCGCAGCCTCTCGTGATGGTCACAAAAGCTGTTACACCATTGCCGCCGAGACGGACGGGATTGATATCGGCATAAGTTTCTTCTTTTGATAAGATAACATTGATGGCGTCTCTGCCGTCCTCAGTTTCCTTAAGCAAATTCGGAAGATCCCGGTAAGCATCCGGCCCAACAACAAGATCAACAAGCTGCTCTTCTTCCAAAAATTTGGTTTTCAGCCTTTCCGCCATACAGCCCAGAACGCCAACGGTCATATTTGGGCGCTCTTTTTTAAGGTTTTTGAATTGAGCGAGACGCATTCTCACTGTCTGCTCGGCTTTTTCGCGGATAGAACACGTATTCAGCAGAATCAAATCTGCTTCTTCCACATTCAGTGTTGTGTTGTAACCCTGCTCATTTAGAATTGATGCAACAATCTCAGAATCAGAGAAGTTCATCTGACAGCCGTAACTCTCTAAAAATAATTTTTTAGAATTCTCGGGCTTTTCCAGTATGGCAAATGCTTCGCCCTGTTTGGTTTCGTCTATATATTTTTCCTGCACTTTTGTAAATTTTTTGCATTCTGAATTTTAAATTCAAAACTGAATGCAAAGATACAAAAAATGGTGACAGAATGGCAGATTTATTCCATAGAAAAACTCAATGGCAATTTCATATTGCATCTGACGGGCGTGGAATGAATCTTTGCAGGAGTCCACTTATTTTTGAGATTTTTAATAGTTCTGATCACCATTCCATCAAAATCTTTAAGTCCCGAGGACTGGTCCAAAACAACGTTGGAAACACTACCATCCTTTTCTACTACAAATCTTATAATAATCGTGAATTTCCCCTTCCAGCTGAATCTTGATATATTAATATTTTCGGATACTTTTTTTCGAAAGGAATTGATACTTCCTTCATAGGCCGGAAAAGTGTACGCATCTGAGACATCATAACCTTCCTTATATTTTTCAAAAAGATCATCTGGATAAATCATAAAATGAGCAATAGCGGCTCTTTTTTCTCCGGTTATGACTGCAGGCTGCCATCCAGATTGGTATCTGGCAACTTCCCGCGCCAGATCGTATGCGCATTTATTTTCGAGTGTATCTTCCCCATCCGGACTTTTCACAAATTTTATCGAGGCATCCGGAGAGATAAGAACTCTCAGATTATACATTTCCTCCTTATTGTCACAAGGTTTGAGATTCCTTTCCGTCACTATTTTGTGAAAATCTTTATAATAATTGGCAACACCCTCTTTGTATGGCGATTGCTCTTGAGGAAAATAATCATACTGCGCATTGTAAAATGAAGCAATAAAACATAGGAAGAAAGCTATATTTTTCATCAATTAAAATTAAAGTATTAGTATTCGTGGTCAGAATGTTCGGATGTAAAATTGATGTCAAAAAGATATCTGGATGCTACGGGTACGCCATTATTAAGAGCCGGTTTCCATTTCTTCTTAATCCGCTTCATCGCAAAAGTCATATCGTTGCGGAACTCCTCGTCATTCCTGACTTTTGGATAGATCATAAGCTCGCTCATTTTGCCTTTTTCATCAATGACTATAATAAAAGAAAATTTACCGTTTACCGCGTAAGCAGTGATATCCACGTAGCCGTAAACCATTTTCGTAAATTCATTCCGGAATGCTGTTTCGCCGCCGGGGAATTCCGCTTTTGAAGTAATTAATGATTTTTCTGACGGCGGCGGCGTCTGTGAGAGGATAGATATGCTAAAACAGAGCAAACCTATCAAAAGAATGTTTTTCATAGTTTGATTAGAAGTTTGGTCAAATATATAAAATCTTTTCCGTGGGATGATTTGATTTGGAATAAAATGGTTTGGAAAAACAGCATTTCCAAACTGTTCTTGTGCTAAAATTATCGCACAACAGAAGCTTCTATCGTATTTGTTTTTGTAAATTTGAATACAATTTTTAAAACAATGAAAATAAAACTTAACAGGCTGAATGAGGATTATCTTTTTGAATGTACCAATGACCAGGGAAATTCGATCTTGCTGGACAATACTACTTTGCCTGGCGCAAAAGGTGTTTCGCCAATGCAGTCTTTGCTGATGGCTGTGGCTGGTTGCAGCGGGATAGATTTGGTGTCGATCTTAAAAAAACAGCGCCAGCAGATTGATTCTTTTTTTGCCGAAGTGGAAGGCGAACGAGTTCAGGTAGATGAGGCCAAACCATTTAAATCTATCAAAGTCAGTTTTTTCCTTCAGGGAAATATCGATCCTAAAAAAGCGCAAAAAGCTGCCGAATTATCTTTTGAGAAATACTGCTCGGTTTCCAAAACGCTGGAACCGAATGTGGAAATCACTTACGAAGTGAGCGTCAATGGTGAAATAGCACAATAGAATTTGAGAGTCTGAGCGTCTTAGAGTACGAGAGAAAAACTCCTCACACACTAAAACGCTCCCACACTCCCAATTATTTTTGCGTCAGTCTCGGCTGAATCAATTTGGCAACCGTAGAAGTCCATCCGGTCTGATGGGAAGCGCCAACGCCACGCCCATTGTCCCCGTGGAAATATTCGAAAAACATAATATAATCCTTAAAATGCGGATCATTATTAAACTTTTCGACACCGCCGTTGAAGGCTCTGTTTCCATTTTCGTCTTTCAGGAAAATCCCGCAAAGCCTGTCGCTGATGTCTTTGGAAACCTCTTCCAGATTCTTCTGAACGCCGCTTCCTTTCGGATATTCAATCGTGAAAGAATCTCCAAAAAAGAAATGGAAACGCTGAAGACTCTCAACAATCAGGAAGTTGATCGGGAACCAGATTGGCCCGCGCCAGTTGCTGTTGCCACCAAACATGCGGCTGTCACTTTCTGCCGGCGTGTAATAAACCACGTGCTCCTGATCGTGAACTGTAAATCTGAAAGGATTTTTTTCGTAAATCTTGGACATCGCACGGATGCCGTAATCACTGAGGAATTCGGCTTCATCTACCAATCTTGTAAGCACTTTCGTCAGTCTTGTTTTTCTGAGAATACTCAACAAATGTTTGTTGCCTTCGCCTTCCACATACCATTGTGAAACAAGTTTGGTGAGGTCTTGTTTATTTCGCAGGATCCACTCCATTCGTTTTTTAAACGCCGGAAGTTTCTCCAGCATACTGTGTTCCACAACTTCTACGGCAAACATTGGAATCAATCCTACGATACTTCGGAGTTTCAAACTCACACTGTCTCCGTTGGATAGCTGAAGCACGTCGTAGAAGAACCCATCCTCTTCATTCCAAAGACCTTGCTTGCCATCGCCGATATTTTCCATCGCTTCAGCAATATAAAGGTAATGCTCAAAAAATTTGATTGCCATGTCCTCATAAACAGGATTGTGAACGGCCAATTCCATTGAGATTCGCATCATATTCAGCGCATACATCGCCATCCAGCTCGTTCCATCGGCTTGTTCCAGATGTTCGCCTTCATTGAATTCCATGTTGCGGTCAAAGGCTCCGATATTATCAAGACCCAGGAATCCGCCTCCAAAAAGGTTGTTCCCATTGTAATCTTTCCGGTTGACCCACCAGGTGAAGTTCAGTAATAATTTTTGGAAGACCCTTTCCAGGAAAGCCAGATCCGGTTTTCCATTATTTTTTTCATCGATTTTGAAAACCCGGAAAGTAGCCCATGCATGAACCGGTGGATTGACATCATCAAAATTCCATTCGTAGGCAGGAACCTGACCGTTGGGATGCATATACCATTCTTTGGTAAGCGTAATCAACTGATCTTTAGCAAATTCCGAATCTATCACAGAAAAACTCACGCAGTGAAACGCAAGATCCCAAGTGGCGTACCAGGGATATTCCCACTTATCGGGCATCGAGATGATATCTTTGTTATGAAGATGCTCCCAGTCGCTGTTTCTTACAAATCCTTTTCTCTGTATCGGGAAATTGGGGTCGCCTTTCAGCCATTTCCCCACGTTGTAGTGGTAGAATTGTTTGTTCCAGAGCAAACCTGCAAAAGCCTGTCTTTGTACGTTTTTCTCGTCTTCATTCTCAATATCTTTCTGGATATCGGCGTAGAAATCATCAGAATCCTGTTTTCTGTGATTGATGATCTCATCAAAATCCCAGAAGGCATCGTCCATAATATGTGGCGACAGACGAAATTCAAAAACCCTGTTGCTGTGCGCTTCTACAATCTCTTCGCAATGCAATGCAGCTTTGGTTCCGGTCTTTTTTGGATTGATGGTATCAAGGCCCTTCGTAACATATTGATTGATCCCATCTTTGAAGAAACCTTCCGTTTTCGGATGATTGAACAGTCTTGTTCTGTTGCTTTCATTCTCGCAGAACAACGCATCCGCATTTCGGTTTCTGGAGTATAACTTTCTGATGCTGAGACTGTCGTGGTGAACATCAATTTCTCCCTGTTTGGAAAAACCAAGATTTGCTTTGTAATCATTATAGCCCCAAACCCAGTTGTTCCTATACCAAACGGTTGGCAAAACCACAATTGGAGCTGCTTTATCGCTGCGGTTATGAACATCTATTCTGATTAAAAAATCATCCTCACCAGCTTTTGCGTATTCTATAAAAATATCGAAATATTCATCATTATCAAATATTCCTGTATCTATCAGCTCATATTCCGGATCCTTGTTGGATCGCTGGCCGTTGACAGCAATCAGTTCTTCGTAAGGAAATGCATTAATCGGATATTTGTAAACCATCTTCATGTAGCTGTGAGACGGCGTATTGTCCAGATAATAAAAAATCTCCTTGATATCTTCACCGTGATTTCCCTGATAGTTGCTCAGTCCGAAAAAACGTTCTTTTACTCTCACATCTTTTTTGTTCCAGAAGGACAGCGCAAAACACAGCTGCTGCTTGTCATCGGAAATGCCCGCAATACCTTCTTCGGCCCATCTGTAAGTCCAGGATTCTGCCGTGTCGTGGCCTGTAAAACCCCATGCATCACCATTTGTACTGTAATCTTCCCGCACATTTCCCCATTGGCGATGGCTCACATAAGGACCCCATTTCTTCCAACGCGGATCTCGTAATTTCTCTTCCTCGTTCATTTTTTTTCTAATTATAATAAGAACAATTATTCGTGTTTATTTTTGGAGCATTAGCAATGGACTTCTTTCCGCGTGCCCCACCCGCTGTCCACTATATCTTTTTTTGCCTACAAGCTTTGTCATCCAAAGAAAACGTTGCCGTCAGCAAAAAAAGGATGCCGCTACCATCGGGGCTATGTTGAAGATTTTTCCTTCTTCCAAAAGATAAATGATAGTTGATAATCGATAAATGATACAAATAAAATTGAACCTTTTAAAGCCTAAAATAAATATTCAAGGAAATTTCCATCCGATTCAAAAATCGATTCATCTAAACTTTGCCCACTTAAAAATTCTTTCGCCTTTAAAAATCTTTGCTTAAAAATGAACAAAAAATATGTTCAGCAAAAATCATTTATCACTTATCTTTTATCATTCATAACTATCCGTTGTCCGCAAAGCTCTCCAAAGAAGTCATTCCGCCATCTACATAAATACTCGCTCCTGTAATGTAGTCCGAATAATCGCTCGCCAAAAATACGGCTAAATTTCCAATGTCTTCCGGCTGACCGATTCTGTCGTACGGAATCAGCGTCATCAGGGCATCCAAAGATTTCTCATTATCCCAAGCCGACTTATTAATTGGCGTTTGGATAGCGCCCGGACAAATATTATTCACACGGATTTTCTGTTTTCCATATTCCTGAGCCAAAGTCTGCATCAACATTCTAAGCGCACCTTTGCTGGAAGCATAATTCGCGTGTCCAGCCCACGGAATAGTTTCGTGAACACTGCTGATATTGATGATTTTCCCCAAAGCTTTAGATTTATCATTCATGCCGCGCTTCAGAAATTCTCTGATGGCTTCTCTTGAACACAGAAACTGTCCTGTCAGATTCACGTCAATTACTTTTTGCCATTGCGCCAAAGTCATATCCACAAAGGCTGCGTCCTGCTGTAAACCTGCATTATTAATAAGAATGTCGACAGTTCCATATTTTTCAATCGTCGTGGCAAACATGGCCTGGACCTGATCTTCCTTGCTCACATCGCATTGAATTATGAAACCTTCACCACCATTTTCCTCAATAGTTTTCAAAGTATCTTCCGCCTCAGGACGCGAATGTTCTGAGGAATGATTAACTATAGTAATTGCGCCGGATTTTGCCAAACTGATAGCAATTCCTTTCCCGATTCCGCTGCTGGAGCCGGTTACGATGGCGACTTGTTTATTTAGATTGATTTCCATAATTTATTTTAAATTGACGTTTTTAATTGCAAATTCTATACGCAAGTTCCGAGAAAATTTATTCTTAACAAATAATTATTTTACAATTTTCCGGCGAAATTTGGAATAAGTGAATTTTGTGAAGTATATTTGCAATTCAGAATTGTTCATTTACATATTGAAAATGTTATCGAGAAAGGTGGAGAGATTAGACTCTGTGAAACCTTGGCAACCCTTCGGAGACGAAGAAGGTGCTAAATTCTATCCCGAAGTATTCGGGAAAAGATAACCAAAACATTTATTCTACATTTCCCTGTAGCATTTTCAATTTTTTATCAGTCAAAAAAATTGGAAAATAAGTTACAACATCTTCAGACATTACATTTCACGACACAAACCGGTAAGGTTTATGATATTCCGTTAAGCTATCAGCTTTTTGGAAAAGAACTGTATTCTGTTCCAATTATTCTGATAAATCACGCGCTTACAGGAAACTCCGACGTTGCCGGCGAAAACGGCTGGTGGAAAACCCTGGTTGGCGACGGAAAAGTAATCGACACCAACCGATTCACAATAATTTGTTTTAACATTCCAGGAAATGGCTTCGACGGATTTTTCATTGACAATTATGAAGATTTCACTGCTCGTGATATCGCCAAAATTTTCATCGAAGGTTTAAAGCTTCTAAACATTGACAAACTTTTTGCTTTGGTTAGTGGTTCTGTTGGCGGTTCTATTGGCTGGGAAATGCTGGCTTTGGAAAATAATTTAACAGAAAGATTTATTCCGATCGCAACAGATTTCAAAACGTCGGACTGGTTGCATTCCCAATGTCTGGTTCAGAAATATCTACTAGAATCTGAAGAAAAGCCTTTAGAAAAAGCCCGAGTCCACGCAATGTTGTGCTACAGAACGCCCGAATCTCTCAACTCCAGATTCAGAAGGGAAACCGATTCCGAAAAGCAGATTTTAAAATCCCACGATTGGCTCAACTTCCACGGAAACCGATTGAACGAAAGATTTAGTTTAAAAGCTTACCAACTTGTCAATCATCTTCTGATGAACATTAATGGAAAGGAAAACGAACTGGAAAACATCAATGCAGAAATCCATTTAGTGTCTGTAGACTCAGACCTTTTTTATCCGGCTTTTGAGATTAAAAACACTTACGATTTTTTAAAACATAAAAATAAAAACGTTCATTACCACAAAATAAAATCCATCCACGGACACGATGCTTTCCTGATGGAATACGAACAGCTGAACACCATTTTAACACCTATATTTTACACAAATGACAGACAAGAACGCAATTAATATTTACAGAAACAAAGCTTTGGTCAACTTCGAAGGAAAAAATTTCCTGGGACAAATCGGTGTGGATTCACGCATCTTTCAGGCTTTGAATGGAGGCGGAATCAGCGTTGGTGTCATTTCCCAACAAGCCATAGAAAACGGAATTTCTGTCCTTGTCGACGAAGTGGATGCAGAAGATGCAGTCAAATTTCTTAAAAAAGAATTCGAACTGGAAACGAAGGAAGGCCACGTTAATAACATCTATAGCATTGACAGTCTCAGTGTTATCGGGTTTGTTTCAGACAATTATAATAAGATTTTATCAGAACTTCAGCGCAACAAGATTTATCCTTTATTATTAAGCCAAATCGCGTCTGCCGGAAGAGTGAACATTGTGGTAACCGGAAATCAAACCGAAATCACAAAAAACATCATCGAAACCGAAATTTACGGCAAACCAAAAACCGTCCACCTCGCGTTGATTGGTCACGGAAATGTCGGCGGAACTTTGGTAGAGCAAATTCTGGATTCAGCTTATGATATTCTGAAAAGAAAAAGAGTGGATCTGAAAATTGTTGCGATTGCGAATTCGAAAAAAATAGCGTTTAACCAAGCCGGTTTCGGAAGCGATTGGAGACAGAAAATCAAATTTTCCCAAACAGAATCAAGTGTAGAAAAGTTGGTAGAATTCGCAAAAGAAAACCACTTGGAAAACCTTGTAATGGTGGACAACACGGCGAGTAAAGATTTTGTAAAACATTATCCCACTTTTGTAGAAAATGGTTTTGATGTCGTAGGTTCCAACAAAATTTACAATACGTTACCAATTTCAGAATACCGCGATTTCCGAAAATTATTGGAAAAAAATAAAAAGAAATACCTTTACGAAACCAATGTCGGCGCCGGTTTACCATTAATTGACACCATAAAACTTCTCCACCTTTCAGGCGAAAATATCACCAGAATCAAAGGTGTCTTTTCCGGAACTTTGAGTTACGTTTTCAATAATTTCTCTCTTAGAAATGACAAATACTCAGTCATCATCCGGGAAGCGATGGAAAAAGGTTTCACAGAACCGGACCCGCGCGAAGATTTATCCGGAAATGATGTTGCGAGAAAATTGTTGATTTTGGCAAGAGAATTAGATTTGATTAATGAGTTCCAGGATATTAATATTCAAAATCTCGTTCCACAAAACCTTTTGGACATCGATAAAAATGAATTCATTTCCAGACTTGAAGAATTAGATTCAGAATATCAAAACATCAAAGAAAACCAGAAACCTGACCACGTTCTACGTTACGTCGGCGATTTGCACGGAAATCTTCAGGAAGAAAAAGGAGAATTGGATGTGAAATTAATATCCGTTCTAGCCAATTCCGCACTCGGACAACTGAAAGGTTCCGATTCCCTCTTCGAAATCTACACCGAAAGTTACGGCGAAAATCCAATCGTAATTATGGGTGCCGGAGCCGGAGCAAAAGTAACTGCCCGAGGCGTTTTCGGTGATATTTTAAGACTCAGCGAAACAAAATAGAAAGAGTCAGTTTTAAGACCTAAGATTCAAGACAAAAAATAAAATTATGAGCCAAGATAAACTGTCAGCTGACAACTATCAACCATCAACTAATTTTGAGACATTAGCCATCAGAACCCAAACCGAAAGAACTCAGTTTGATGAGCATTCTACGCCTTTATACCTCACTTCGAGCTTCGTTTTCGAAGATGCGGAAGATATGCGCGCGAGCTTTGCGGAGGAGAAAGACAAAAATCTTTACAGCCGTTTCAGCAATCCGAATGTCACAGAATTCGTAGATAAAATGGTAAAAATGGAAGGCGCAGAGTCCGGTTACGCGTTCGCAACGGGAATGGCGGCAATTTATTCCACGTTTGCAACTTTGCTCAATGCAGGCGACCATATCGTAAGCTGTCAGTCGGTTTTCGGCTCCACGCACACGTTGTTTACGAAATATTTCCCAAAATGGAACATCGAAACAACCTATTTCAAAGCAGAAGACGCCGAAAATATTGAAAAATACATCCAACCAAATACAAAAATCCTGTACTTGGAAACGCCAACAAATCCTGCAATCGAGATTTTAGATTTAGAATTCTTCGGACAAATTGCCAAAAAACATAACTTGATTTTCGTTGTAGATAACTGTTTTGCAACACCTTACCTGCAACAGCCAATCAAATACGGTGCAGATATTGTCGTCCATTCCGCAACGAAACTCATTGATGGTCAAGGTCGTGTGCTCGGTGGCGTTGCCGTTGGAAAGGCCGATTTGATTCGCGAAATTTACCTTTTCGCAAGAAACACAGGTCCTGCAATGTCGCCGTTCAACGCGTGGGTTTTGAGCAAGAGTCTGGAAACTTTGGCGATTCGCGTCGAAAAACATTGCGAAAATGCACTCAAAGTTGCCGACTTTCTGGAAAATCACCCAAATGTAGAATTGGTAAAATATCCTTTCCTGAAGTCTCATCCAAGCTACGAAATTGCCAAAAAACAAATGAAATTAGGTGGAAACATCGTCGCTTTTGAAGTCAAAAACGGCATCGAAGGCGGGCGCAATTTCCTCAACCGAATCAAGATGTGTTCCCTATCCGCAAATCTCGGTGACACGCGGACGATCGTCACACATCCCTCTTCCACAACGCATTCCAAGCTTTCCGATGACGAGCGAAACGAGGTCGGAATCACCGCCGGATTGGTACGCTGCTCCGTCGGATTGGAAAATATCGATGACATTATCAATGATTTGAAACAGGCTTTAGATTAGTAGAGTTTGAAGGATTTGGAGCAAAAAGTGTCAGCTTCCAAAAACGTTTCCAACCCGCTGTCCACTATATCTTTTTTGCTTGCGAAGATTGGTCATCAAAAAGAAAATTTAGTCAAAGCAAAAAAGGATGCCGCTCCCATCGGGGCTATGTTGAGGTTTCCTCTTCCAATCGACGATAAAAAATTTAAAACAATGAAAAATTCAGAACAATTATATAAAGCAATCTCCGAACGCATCCTGATTTTGGACGGTGCAATGGGAACCATGATTCAGCGCTACAATTTTTCGGAAGAAGATTATCGTGGCGAGCGTTTCAAAGACTGGGAATCCTCACTCAAAGGAAACAATGATCTGTTGTCTTTGACGCAGCCGGCAGCCATTGAAGAAATTCACAAAAAATATCTTTCAGCCGGCGCAGACATCATCGAAACCAATACATTTTCCGGAACCACAATTGCGATGGCCGATTACCATATGGAAGATTTGGTTTACGAACTCAATTACGAATCGGCTAAAATCGCTCGTAAAGTCTGCGATGAATTTACTGCTCAAAATCCTAACAAACCAAGATTTGTTGCAGGTTCTATCGGACCAACCAATAGAACAGCGAGTTTAAGTCCAGACGTAAATGACCCTGGTTACAGAGCCATCACTTTCGACGAACTGAGAATTGCCTACAAACAACAAGCAGAAGCTCTGCTGGACGGCGGTTCCGACATTCTTTTGGTAGAAACCATCTTCGACACATTGAATGCCAAAGCAGCCCTTTTCGCCATCGACCAAATTCAGGAAGAAAGAAAAATCGAAATCCCAATTATGGTTTCCGGAACAATTACCGATGCTTCCGGAAGAACTTTGAGCGGACAAACCGCCGAAGCGTTTCTGATTTCTGTTTCTCATCTCAACTTATTGAGTGTCGGATTCAATTGTGCTTTGGGTGCAAAACAACTCACGCCTTATTTGGAAGCGATTTCTTCTCAGTCAGAATTCGGAATCTCAGCTTATCCAAATGCCGGCTTACCGAATGCTTTCGGACAATACGACGAAACTGCGAGTCAAATGGCTGAGCAGGTGCAGGAATA
Source organism: Bacteroidota bacterium (assembly GCA_037033105.1). Classification (GTDB taxonomy): domain Bacteria; phylum Bacteroidota; class Bacteroidia; order Flavobacteriales; family Weeksellaceae; genus Epilithonimonas. Next base: position 192,414 of record JAZBLF010000004.1, on the reverse strand, counting down.
TATGGAAAAAGGACTTATCAATATTATCGGTGGTTGTTGCGGAACAACGCCGGAACATATCAAAGCGATTGCTGATTTGGCAAATAACTACGAACCGAGAAGAGTTGTTTATAGTGTTTAGTTTTTGGTATTTTGTTTTAAAAACATAATTTATGAGTTTTCAAGATTTTACAAAATTGGATGTTTGGATTTCTGCCAGACAATTAACCAATTCAATTTATGCTCTAACAAAAGAATTTCCAAATTCTGAACAATTTGGTTTGAACAATCAAATGAGAAGATGTGCTGTTTCTGTTCCCTCTAATATTGCAGAAGGTTGTGGAAGAAATACCTCCAAAGGAAAATTGGTGTTTTTTTATATTTCGCGAGGTTCCTTATTCGAGTTAGAGACACAACTTTATATCAGTTTAGACCAAAATTTCATTGATGAAAATATTTTCAACGAAGTTTTAGAAAAAATTCAAATTTCAAAAAAATTACTAAATGGTTTTATTAACTATTTTAAAAGACTAGATGATGGAAAATAAAGCCAACGACCAAATACTAAGTACCACAAACCATACACCAAGGTACTTAAAATTATCAGGTCTAGAACCTCTAATTATAACCCCGGAATCCAACTTCATCAATGTTGGGGAAAGAACCAATGTGGCCGGTTCCAAAAAATTTCTTCGATTAATTAAGGAAGAAAAATTCTCCGAAGCGCTCGATATTGCCCGTCATCAGGTAGATGGAGGCGCACAAATCCTGGATGTCAATTTTGATGACGGATTGATTGACGGAAAAGCATCGATGGTAAAATTCCTAAACTTAATTGCTTCAGAACCGGATATTTCCAGAATTCCGATTATGATTGATTCCTCAAAATGGGAAATCTTGGAAGCGGGATTACAGGTTGTTCAGGGAAAAGCAGTTGTTAATTCCATCAGTTTAAAAGAAGGCGAAGAAGAGTTCATCAAACACGCAAAAGCAATCAAACGTTACGGTGCCGCTGTAATTGTGATGGCTTTTGATGAAGTTGGACAGGCCGATAATTTTGAAAGAAGGCTGGAAATCACCAAACGTTCTTATGATATTTTGGTCAATCAACTCAACTTTCCGGCAGAAGATATTATTTTCGATTTAAATATTTTCCCTGTTGCAACGGGAATGGAAGAACACCGCAGAAATGCCATAGATTTTATCGAGGCTACGCGTTGGGTTCGAACCAATCTTCCTTACGCATCGGTCAGTGGTGGTGTTTCCAACGTTTCATTCTCTTTCCGAGGAAACGATTCCGTGCGTGAAGCAATGCATTCTGTTTTCCTTTACCACGCCATAAAAGCGGGAATGAATATGGGAATCGTGAACCCGACAATGCTCGAAGTTTATGACGAAATTCCGAAAGAACTTTTAGAATTGGTAGAGGACGTGATGCTCGACAGAAAAGACGACGCAACTGAAAGATTATTAGACTATTCCGAAAGGGTAAAATCTACCAAAAAAGAAAAAGCCGAAGATTTGGCTTGGCGCGAAATGCCTTTGCAGGAAAGAATCACACATTCTTTGGTGAAAGGACTTGACCGTTTTATTGAGGAAGATACGGAAGAAGCAAGGCTACAAGCTGAAAAACCACTTCACGTCATCGAAATTAATCTAATGACCGGAATGGGCGTCGTCGGCGACCTTTTTGGAAGCGGAAAAATGTTCCTGCCTCAGGTTGTGAAATCGGCGAGAGTAATGAAAAAAGCGGTTGCTTATCTTCAGCCATTCATCGAAGCTGAGAAAGATGGAACAAGACCTGCGAATGGAAAAATTTTGATGGCAACTGTAAAAGGTGACGTTCACGATATCGGAAAAAATATTGTGAGTGTGGTTTTGGGTTGTAACAATTATGAAATTGTTGACCTCGGTGTAATGGTTCCGGCTGATAAAATTATCCAAACTGCAATTGACGAAAACGTAGACATCATTGGCTTGAGCGGATTGATTACCCCAAGTTTGGACGAGATGGTTCACTTGGCTTCAGAATTGGAAAGACGAAATCTTAGTTTTCCATTATTGATTGGCGGCGCAACAACTTCCAAAGCGCATACAGCGGTGAAAATCGCTCCGAAATATGCCAATACAGTTGTTCACGTGAATGATGCTTCCAGAGCCGTTGGTGTAGTGAGTTCACTTTTAAATAAAGATAAATCCAGCGTTTATTCTTTGGAATTGAAAAAAGATTACGACGATTTCCGTGAAAAATTCCTGAACAGACAAGTTGATAAAGAATACGTTACGATTGATGAAGCCAGAAAACAGAAATTCAAAATCGATTGGGATAACGAAGAGATTCACAAACCAAATAAATTAGGAATCACCATTATCGAAGACCAAGATTTGGATGAATTGGTAGAATTTATCGACTGGTCGCCGTTTTTCAGAAGCTGGCAATTGTTTGGGAAATTCCCTGATATTTTGACGGATAATGTAGTTGGTGAGCAAGCGACGATTTTATTTAATGAAGCGAAAGCAATGCTCAAGAAAATCCTTCAGGAAAAGAGCTTTAAAGCCAAAGGAATTTTCGGAATTTTCCCTGCAAATGCAACAGAACGTGATGATATTTTGGTTTATGATGACCATCAAAATGTGATTTCAACTTTCAGAACTTTGAGACAGCAACATAAAAAATCGGAAGGAAAAGAATATTTTGCTTTGTCAGATTTTATTGCGCCTGAAAATTCCGGAAAGGAAGATTACATCGGCGTTTTCTGTGTTTGTACAGGTTTTGGTGCCGACGAATTGGCGAAAGAGTACGAAGACAAAATGGATGATTACAATGCAATTATGGTAAAAGCTCTGGCGGATCGTTTTGCAGAAGCTTTCGCAGAATATCTTCACAAAAAAGTCAGAACCGAATATTGGGGCTATTCAGAAAACGAAACATTGACGAATGATGATTTGATTAAAGAAAAATATTTGGGAATTCGTCCCGCTCCTGGTTATCCGGCTTGTCCCGACCATTTGGATAAATTGACGATCTGGGATTTACTTAAAGTAGATGAAAAAATTGGTGTGACTTTGACCGAAAGTTTAGCGATGTGGCCAACTGCAGCGGTTTCCGGTTATTATTTTGGCAATGAAAAATCAAAATATTTCGGTGTTGGGAAAATTGATGAAGACCAATTGAAAGATTATGCTGAAAGAAAAGAGGTCGATTTGGAATATGCGAGAAAATGGCTGAGCCCGAATTTGGCGGATTAATAATTGTGTTTGGTTTTCTGTGTTTGGTATTTCGACTTGTAAATATCAAAACACTAAAAACTACATACTAAATACTAAAATTATAAAATGAAAATTACTGACCATATAAAAAACGCCAACGGAAAAACGCTTTTCTCTTTCGAGATTGTGCCGCCACAAAAAGGCGTTGGAATCGCCGATTTATATAAAAATATTGACCCTTTGATGGAGTTCAATCCGCCTTTTATTGATGTAACGACTTCCCGCGAAGAATACATTTTTCTTGAAAGAGGAAATGGTTTGATGGAGCGGAAAATCACCAGAATGCGCCCAGGAACTTTGGGGATTTGTTCAGCTATTCAAAATAAATACAACGTCGATACTGTTCCACACGTTCTTTGCGGCGGATTTACAAAAGAAGAAACCGAATATCTTTTGGTGGATTGTATGTATTTGGGAATCAATAACATTGTGGCTCTTCGTGGCGATGCGATGAAAGGTGAAAAATACTTTGAACAGTCAAAAGGCGGACACAAATATGCTTCGGATTTGGTAAAACAGATTCACGATTTGGGAACCGGGAAATATCTTCACGAAGAAATTGTCCAATGTGAGGAAAACAGCAGTTTCTGTATTGGTGTTGCGGGTTATCCGGAGAAACATATCGAAGCGCCTTCTATGAACTACGACCTTCAAATGTTGAAGAAAAAAGTAGAAGCTGGCGCAGATTATATCGTCACCCAGATGTTTTTTGACAATCAAAAATATTTTGAATTTGTGAGACAGGCCAGAGAAATCGGAATTGACGTTCCCATTATTCCGGGCATCAAACCGATTGCTACCAAAGGCCATCTGCAAATGCTGCCTCAGGTTTTCAAAATCGATTTGCCCGAGAATCTGATTTCAGAAGTCCTGAAATGCAAAACAAACAGCGACGTCCGTGAAGTCGGGATCGAATGGGCCATTAGCCAATGCAAAGAATTGTTAGATTTCGGAGTGGATGTTCTTCACTTTTATTCGATGGGAAAAAGTGATAATATCTTGAAGATTGGAAGAGAGGTTTTTTAAAATAAAAAAAGATGCAAATGCATCTCTTTTTTACTATTTATTAAGAAATGTAACCAGTTTGATAAGGTCAAGCTCATCGTTAAGTTTTATCTTATTTGATTTTATAAAATCCTTAGCTGCGTCCTTTTTATCAGCCGGTAAAGCGCTTAGTAAATCATCAGCCTTTTTTGATAATTTTGTTATTCCGCTTTGGGTTTTTAAAAAATAGATCGGTTTTTGAATCTCAAATTTTGCGGGGATTCCTGGAACTAAAGTGTTTGCCGGTGCCGTTGCATCTTTAAATTTGGTAATCATTTTTTTTAATAGCTGGTAGTTACCATTCACCAATTCAAAAAAATAACCGGAAAATGCGTCATTAGTACTTACCAAAATCAATTTTTCATTAGTTTTCTGAAAAGTAAATTTAGGATAAGCTTCTTCTTTAGGCAGCTGGTAAACATTGCCGTTGTTACTGTCCAATATTTCAACCGAATCCAGAAAAGGGCTATATCGAATGGGAATTACACCGGAAGTATCACCAACCTTAGCCGGAACAAAGTTTGGATAGTAGTAAGGTGTACCCTGGATATCAGAATACTTAATGGTGTTCTTACCATTATTGATCTCATCCATCGATTTACTAAATTGCGCATTCCTGTTCAAATCGATTTGCTGAGCATGCAGAAATGTCGCTGCACAAAAAATACTAATTGTAATAATCTTTCTCATCGGTTATTAATTTTTCATAAAAATACAATGAAATTCAAATAAAAAAAAGAATTATTAAAAAAAATAACGAATTTTTAACAGAATTATCATTCTAAATAATTGAGTTCGTAAAATTGTAGAGATATTGAACTTTATATTATTTTTACATCTCAAGATTTTAATATGAAATTATCCGGTCCTTTCAAACAAATCGTTACACTACATCATCTTCCATTAAAAGGAAAATTAAATGATGACCAGTTAGAAATAATTAACAATGGCGGTATTTTGACTGACAATCGAATTATTCTCGCAGTTGATGATTTTGAAGTTTTAAAACAAAAATTCCCCGATGCTGAAATCCATTTGATTGAAAACGAGCAAATCGCATTACCTGCTTTTACAGATGCACACACCCATATCTGTTTTGGTGGAAATCGGGCTAATGATTTTGCAATGAGGAATGCAGGAAAAACCTATCTTGACATTGCAGAATCCGGCGGTGGAATCTGGAGTTCTGTGCAGCACACAAGAGCATCTTCAGAAGATGAATTGGTTGATGGAATTCTAAAGCGCGTCGATGTTTTATTAAATCAAGGCATCACAACCATCGAAATCAAAAGCGGCTATGGATTGAATGTTGACGACGAACTAAAGATGCTGCGAGCCATTAAAAAAGCGCAGGCAAAAACTAAAGCCACCCTTATTCCAACCTGCCTTTCGGCTCATTTGAAGCCAAGAGATTTCGAGGGCAATTCTCAGGAATATCTCAATTATATTCTTAATGAAATCTTACCAAAAGTAAAATCAGAAAATCTGGCTGATCGGGTCGATATTTTCATCGAGAAATCAGCTTTTCATCCGGAAGAGAGTAAAAATTTCCTTTTGAAAGCTAAAGAATTAGGTTTCCAGATTACCGTTCACGCAGACCAGTTTACAGCAGGAAGTTCAAGAATTGCTGTGGAAGTTGGCGCAAAATCTGCGGATCATCTGGAGGCTACAATTGATGAGGATATTCAGTTTCTTGCCGATTCCGATACTGTTGCTATCGCGCTGCCCGGTGCGAGTTTAGGTTTAGGAGAACCATTTGCTCCCGCCAGAAAAATCCTCGACAAAGGTGGCATTCTTGCCATCGCTACGGACTGGAATCCCGGTTCTGCGCCGATGGGAAATCTCGTCATACAAGCCTCAATATTAGCCACTTATCAGAAATTGAGTACGGCAGAAGTGCTCGCTGCGATCACTTTCCGTGCCGCTTATGCGCTGGGTCTTGAAGACAGAGGAATTCTTGCAAAAGGCAAAAAGGCAGATTTTATCACCTATGAGACCGATAATTTCCAGAATATTCTCTATCATCAGGGCAGTCTTGCGCCATCAAAAGTTTATATTAATGGAGAATTTATTTAAAATGAAAGAAAGAGACAGTCTAATTTTTGATCTGGACGGAACACTTTGGGACGCATCAGAAACGGTCTACAAAGCTTTTAACGACAGTATCAAACAAATTAGTTATGAGGTGAGCGTGACTGCTCAGGAAGTCAGAAACTTTTCCGGGCTCAAGATGGATGACATTTTTGCCCGCAACTTTGGCTTTATCCCGAAAGAAAAACTACCGGAATTTATACAAATTTACAGCAACAAAGAAAAAGAATATCTAGGTAAATCTGGTGGAAAACTGTTCCCAAATCTAGCTGAAACGCTGGAAAAACTATCCAGCAAATACCGCCTTTTTATTGTCAGCAATTGTATGGCTGGCTATATCGAGACATTTTTGGACTACCACGGATTCAGAACGATTTTTGAAGATTTTGAATGCTTCGGGAATGACAATTTACCGAAAGATGAAAATATTAAACTGATTGTCAATAGAAACAACCTACAAAATCCCGTCTACATCGGCGATACCATTTGGGACAAAGAATCGTCTGAAAAGGCCGGCGTCGATTTTATTTATGCTGCTTACGGCTTTGGGAAGATAGAAAACTGCGAATATCAGATTGCTGCTTTTGAAGATTTATTGAATATCTGATCACAAAAAAGCCTCATCAAATGGATGAGGCTTCTATTTTTATCAGTCCAAGATTTATTTAAACTCGATTGGGAATTTCACTTGCGTATTGTCCCACCCGGCGTAGAAATCTGCTCCCGTTTTTGTCTGCACAAATGTAATGGAAAAATGTTCTACAACAGATGCCGTTTTCTCTGCAGGAACGGTCAGTCGTACAACGTCTTTGCTTTTGTCATAGGCATAAGCGCCCCATTTGTCTGTTTCAGAATTCAAAATAATGGTCCACTCTTTCTCTCCCGGAATTGCGAAAAGGCTGTAAGTTCCTGCAGCAATATCCTTTCCGCCGATTTTCACAGGCGTGTAGAATTTGATTTCGGTATTTTCGTTGGCACCCATTCTCCAGACTTCTCCATACTTGATCAGATTTCCAAAGACCACTCTGTCTTTTTTCTGCGGACGGGAATAAAGCACTTTGATTTTCGGCTTTTCAGATTTTGAAGACAACACCTGTAATGGATAATAAGTGGCATCCATCGGACTCGCGTCTGCTGCCAGATAGTTTAGTTTTGTGGCGTCCAGTTTCACCTGAGAAAATGCGCTGACTCCAATAAGTAAAGAAGCTGCGATAATTAGATTTTTCATAAATTTTTTATTATTTCTATTTTAATTTTAATAATTGGTCAATAGCTTTGTCCAGAGTCTCCTGCTTTTTCGCAAAACAAAAACGGATTACTTTTTCGTCTGTTTTATCTTTGTAAAATGCTGAAAACGGGATGGTTGCCACTTTTAATTCTTTGGTCATCCAATAGCAGAAATCCTTGTCGTTCTTATCAGAAATCGAACCAAAATTGGCAGAAAGAAAGTAAGTGCCTTCGCAATCCAACAATTCCAACGGCGTTTCTGCTAAAGCATTTCTAAGGTAATTTCTTTTATCTTCGAAGAACGTTGAGTTATCAGAAAAATCCTGAATATGCTGCAGATATTTTGCAATCGCATATTGCGCCGGTGTATTTACACAAAAAACATTGAACTGATGCACCTTCCGGAACTCATTCATCAATTGATCCGGTGCCAGAATATAACCAATTTTCCACCCGGTGATGTGTAGCAGTTTTCCGAAAGAACCGATGACGAAAGTCCGTTCTTTCAGTTCCGGATATTTTGCTAAAGTCAGATGTGGTTTGCCGTCAAACGTGATGTTTTCATAAACCTCATCGCTCAGGATAATGATATCTGTGTTTTTTACAATCCTTGTCAATTCGTCAATATCAGCTTGTTTAAGGATTTTACCGGACGGATTGTTGGGATTATTGATGATGATCATCTTGGTCTTTTCAGAAACCAGATTTTCCACCTTGTTCCAGTTAATCTGATAATCCGGATAGAGCATTCTGACACTTTTCACGCTGCCGCCATTCAGAATTACCGCTGGTTCGTAGCAATCGTAAGCAGGTTCAAAAATAATCACCTCATCATTTTTCTCTACAAAAGCTGATATGACCGTGAAAATCCCCTGCGTTGCACCGGCGGTGATATTAATCTCAGAATCGGGATGATAACCAACCTGATATTGCTGGCTGAATTTCATGGAAATCTCTTCCCTAAGCTCCTTTATGCCGGATAATGGTGCATACTGATTATAACCTTCTTTAGCAAAATGCCCCAAATATTTCAGCAGATTTTCATCCGCCTGATAGTCCGGAAATCCCTGCGAAAGATTGACTGCACTCTCTTTTTGAGCCAACAAAGACATTTCTGTGAAAATAGTGGTTTTCACATCTGGAAGTTTGGAACCGGGTAATCGTAACGCCATAACGATGGTAAAATTAAGTAATAATTATTGAATATCCATTTCGTAAATTTGCAAAAATATTCTTTTTGAAACGTCTCATATCCATCGTCGGAACCACAGGAATCGGGAAAACAAGATTGGCAATAGATCTGGCAAAACATCTGGGCACAGAAATTATTTCCTGCGATTCCCGTCAGTTTTATAAAGAGATGAAAATCGGGACTGCGATGCCGACTGAATCCGAATTGGCTGAGGCAACACATCATTTTGTCGGTAATATCAGCATCCACGATTATTATTCGATTGGCTTGTACGAGCACGAAGCTCTGGAAAAATTGACTGAAATTTTCTCAGAAAAAGACGTTGCCATAATGGTTGGCGGAAGTGGAATGTACGAAAAAGCCGTCGTAGAAAGTATGAACGATCTGCCCGAAGCGGATGAGGAAAATCAAAAAAAACTGATTGATTTATTTGAAAACGAAGGCATCGAACCTTTACAAAAACTTTTGCGGGTGCTTGATCCGGAATATTATGAAGTGGTGGACAAAGATAATCCCAGACGACTTTTGCGCGCAATAGACGTCATCTGGCAAACCGGCAAAACCTATACCGAAAACCTTAGTTTACCGAAACCCACACGAAGTTTTAAAACATTCAGAATCGGAATTGAGGCGCCCAGGGAAATCATTTATGAGAGAATCAACCGCCGAGTTGACCTCATGATGGAAAATGGCTTGCTGCACGAAGCACAAGGATTGATCCCGGCAAGAGAAAAAGTGGCACTGCAAACAGTAGGCTACTCAGAACTGTTCAAATATTTTGATGGAGAATGGAATCTGGATTTTGCTGTTTCTGAAATCCAGAAAAATTCCAGGAGATATGCCAAACGCCAGATGACGTGGAATAGAAAATTGGGCAATGTGAATTGGGTGCACTATGATAATTCTCTGCAAGAAGCATTATCTTTGCTGAGAAAATTAAAATACTAAATGATTCAAAGATAAAATTATTTTATTTTAAATAAATATATCGGCGTTTTGAATCATTGATTTTTTAATAATTAATTTTTAATCATTTAAATAAGAATAAAATATGTCAAATACTTCATCTAATATGCTGGCGCTGGGAACACAAGCAGCAGACTTCAGCCTTCCGAATCCTTCGAAAAACAACGAAATCCAGACTTTGGAATCTCTCAAAGGAAAGAAAGGAACTTTGGTTATTTTTATGTGCAATCACTGCCCTTTTGTGCTTCACATTATTGATAAACTGGAGGAGCTTTATGAAGATTACAAATCGCTGGGCATAGAATTTATCGCCATCAATTCCAATGATGTTGACAATTACCCTGCAGATTCGCCCGAGATGATGGTGGAATTTGCAGACGAAAAGGAACTGAAATTCCCGTATCTTTATGATGAAAGCCAGGACGTTGCAAAATCTTACAATGCAGCCTGCACGCCGGATTTCTATTTCTTTGATGAAAATTTGAAATTGATTTACCGCGGACAGATGGACGACTCTAGACCGGGAAATCAGAAAGAAATCACAGGAGAAGACCTGATTATTGCTTTCGAAAACCAACTGGCAGGCCTGCCACAGGAGGATTTCCAAAGACCAAGCCTGGGCTGCAATATCAAGTGGAAATAGAATAATTTTATTATCAGATAAAATTTAAAACAAAAAACCGTCTCGTGGAATGCGAAACGGTTTTTTGCTTTTTACAACTGATCAATATGATTTCTGATAAAATCTTTCTGGGATTCAAAAGCGATCTCGTCGATTTCAATTTCGGACTTTGGAATCCAGATTCCGGCAGATATTTCGGATTCTTCAAGTTTTATCTCAAATTTCTGTGCTACTTCGTACAGATAAAAAAGATCCATTGTGTTGTAATTGATATTTTTATAGGGATAAATGTTGGGTCTGCTTCCCAGATATTCCAGTTTTTTAACGTCGATTTTTAATTCTAATTCTTCGTCAAGTTCTCTTGCACAGGTTTCTTCAGCAGATTCTTCCGGATCACAGAATCCGCCTGGCAAATCTAGTTTTCCTTTTCCCGGTTCCTGATTCCGGACTGTGAAAAATAATGCATCGCCGTGCTTTATAATCACAGCAACCGCGGCGGCTGTATTGTGGTAAAGCACAAAATCGCAATGACTGCAGCTGAATTTACAAACACCGTTCCAGATCAGTTTTTCCTGCCCGCATTTGGGACAGAACTTCAAATTTTCCATAAGCTAAAAATAATCATTTTCCACAGATCTCCAAACAGAAAAGCCACATAGAAAAGGATTTCTATGTGGTTTTATCTCTGATAATTTTAAAATCTAAAGTGCTTTACTGTTCCTTGGATGGAATTGCAGGATCACATCGCGCAATTCTTCAGTTTTAAGGTGCGTGTAGATCTGAGTGGTCGTAATACTGCTGTGACCAAGCATTTCCTGGATAAACCTAAGGTCTGCGCCATTTTGAAGAAGATGGGTCGCAAAAGAGTGACGAAAGGTATGCGGCGAAATACTTTTATTAATACCGGCTTTCTGCGTCAGTTCTTTGATAATGATAAAGACAATTACGCGCGACATATTGGTACCTCTGGTATTGAGGAAAACGATATCCTCAAATTTTTTATTGATCTTGCCTACGGCGCGCACTGTTTTGATATAATTCTGAATGCAGTCTGCAGTAGAAGCAGCTAAAGGAACCAGTCTGGTTTTTTCGCCCTTGCCTTCTACAATGATGTAATTTTCTTTGAAATTAATATTGGAAATTTTAAGATCTACCAATTCTGAGACGCGCAGCCCGCAGCCGTACAATACTTCTAGAATACATTGGTTTCTTTTTCCAATATCTGTGTGCTTTTCTATATTACTGATAATTCTGTCTATATCCTCAATACTCAAGGTATCAGGCAGATAGAGACCCAATTTCGGACCTTCCAGAAGTGCCGCAGGATTATCCTGGCGGTGTTCTTCTTCCAGCAGGAATTTGAAAAAAGCCTTGATTGAGGAAATCCCTCTAGCCTGTGAGCGTTCGCTTATTTTCTTTTTGGATAGTTGATAGATGAATTCCTGAAGGTTTTCATAGGTAATAGTTTCGGGAGAGATTGCTTCCAAATCTGTGATGACAAAGCTTTCCAGCTTTTTGATATCCCGGACATAGGCGTCGAGCGTGTTGTCGGAGAAGCTTTTCTCAAATTTAAGAAAATTTGAGAAGTCTGTAATTTTTTCGGACCAGTTCATATTTGTGTTTTTTTAATTGTTTTTTGTGTTGATTATCTCATCATGTTCTATATAATTCTTGTTCGTTTATATTTAAAGTTATAATTCCTGCATTATTTAAAAAATCCAGTCCGCTGTTGTCAGAATAGGCTGTCATATAGACCACTCTTTGGATTCCGGCCTGTAATATCAGTTTACTGCACTCTTTGCAAGGCGACATTGTGATGTACAATGTGGCATCTTTGCAGGATTGCGTACTGCTTGCTATTTTCAGGATTGCATTGGCTTCTGCGTGCAGTACAAACCAGTTTGTTTTGCCGTGTGCGTCTTCGCAATCATTTTCAAAGCCGGAAGGTGTACCGTTGTAGCCGTCAGAGATTATCATCCTGTCTTTTACGATCAGCGCGCCTACCTTTTTCCTTTTGCAATAAGAAAGATTTCCCCATTCGGAAGCCATCTTGAGATAGGCAATATCGAATTTGTTGTAGTCCATTCCTATAATCTTAGTTGAAGGACGGTTTTCTTTTTTCAAGAAAAGCAGCTACACCCTCTTTAAAATCCTCTTGGGCAAATAATGCGCCGAAAGAATCTATTTCGCTATCCATTCCGTTTTCCGAATCACTGGCGTTGATCGCTTTGATTGCCATTGCGATACCTTGCGGCGAATTTTTTACGATTTGCATCGCTAACTCTTCACATTTCGGAAGCAATTCTTCGGCAGCAAAAACCTCATTTACCAAACCTACAGATTTAGCTTTCTCAGCAGAAATCATTTTAGCAGAAAAAACCATCTCGTTGGCCAGACCTTTCCCTATCAATTTTGGCAATCGTTGAGTGCCGCCATAACCGGGAATCAAGCCTAAGGTCACTTCCGGCAGACCCAGTTTTGCATTTTCTGAAGCATATCTGATGTGGCAGGCCAATGCCAATTCCAATCCGCCGCCCAGCGCAAAACCATTTACAGCGGCAATGACCGGTTTGCTTAGATTTTCGATTTTATTAAAAACATCGTGGCCTCTTTTTGACAGTTGTTTCGCCTGTTCTGCATTCAGTGACGGAAATTCTTTGATATCTGCGCCCGCTACAAAAGCTTTTTCCCCGCTTCCTGTCACAATAACGCAGTTGACGCTTTTGTCCTTTTCCAAATCACTGAAAACTTCATCCAGATCATTGAAGACCTGTGCGTTCAGCGCATTCAGGCTTTCCGGTCTGTTGATTGTGACTACCGCGATTCTTTTATCTATCGTTAATTTTATACTTTCGTAATTCATTTTAAAACAATCTTATGTTTTAATTTCTAAATTAATTATTAATCGAATATAGAAATTTTTGCAAAATAAACAAAATATTAATGAATAATTATCATAAAAGTCCATTAATTTATAAATCATCCAAATCGTTTTAATGAAAACAAGCTGTCAAAAATCTGCTGTACTGTTTAAAACCTACATTTTTCTGCTGCTCGGCACATTATTTTCCTGTGGCGGAAGCAAGGCTCTGAACACCAGTTACAAATCTACCACTGTTTCCTATTATGCTGATAAATTTGATGGAAAGAAAACTGCCAGTGGAGAAACTTACAGACATTCCAGACTGACAGCTTCCAACAAAAGCCTGGCTTTCGGAACTCGGGTAGAAATTATTAATCCTGCAAATGACAAATCTGTGATTATCACCGTGAATGACCGCGGACCGCTGAAACCTTCGCGTGAATTTGATCTCAGCCAAGGCGCTTTCCGTAAAATTGCCGATTTGAATGAAGGTATTGTAAAAATAAAATACAGGATTCTGAGATAATTAATAATAATATACTGTTAAATGTATAAAGTCATTCAATACATAATATCTTAAAATTGTTTAAATTTGCAATGCTTATGAAACAAGCAAACAAATAAAAATCTTAAAAATAAACATCAAGACAATGAGTTACATTTCATTTATCGAAGCAAGACAAATATTAGATTCCAGAGGGAATCCAACAATAGAAGTAGATGTTTTCACAGAAAGTGGAGCTATGGGCCGTGCAGCAGTACCGTCCGGAGCCTCTACAGGTGAGCACGAAGCAGTGGAACTGAGAGACGGCGCGCCGGAATTCTTAGGAAAAGGTGTTTTGAAAGCGGTAGAAAATGTGAAAGAAATCATCGCTCCAGAACTTATAGGTCTTCCTGTTTTCGAACAAAATCTTATCGATGCTGTAATGATCGATCTTGATGGGACACACAACAAAGGAAAATTAGGCGCAAACGCTATTCTTGGCGTTTCTCTAGCTGTTGCAAAAGCGGCGGCTAATGAATTGAGAATGCCTCTTTATAAATATGTAGGTGGTGTAAATGCCAACACACTTCCTGTTCCGATGATGAACGTGATCAACGGTGGTTCTCACTCAGATGCGCCAATCGCGTTCCAGGAATTTATGGTAATGCCGGTAAAAGCTGATTCTTTCTCTCACGCACTTAGAAAAGGAACTGAAATTTTCCACAGCCTGAAGTCTATTCTTCACGGAAGAGGATTGTCTACAGCTGTTGGAGACGAAGGTGGATTTGCACCAACTTTCAAAGGAACTGAGGATGCTCTGGATACTTTATTACAAGCTATCGAAAAAGCAGGTTACAAGCCAGGAGACGATATTATGATTGCTTTGGATTGCGCCGCTTCAGAATTCTATAAAGATGGCATCTACGATTATACAAAATTCCAAACGCCGGATGCACCTAAATTCAGCAGCAGCGAGCAGGTTTCTTACCTGGCTGACCTTGCCAATAAATATCCGATTATCTCTATCGAGGACGGAATGCAGGAAAACGACTGGGCTGGCTGGAAAGAGCTGACTGATAAAATTGGTGATAAAGTACAATTGGTTGGAGATGATTTGTTCGTAACCAATGTTGAAAGACTTTCCAAAGGTATCAACGAAGGAATTGCTAACTCAATCCTTGTAAAAGTAAACCAAATCGGTTCTCTTTCAGAAACTATGGCGGCTGTACAAATGGCTCAGCACAACAGATACACAACGGTAATGTCTCACAGATCCGGTGAAACTGAAGATTCTACAATTGCAGATCTTGCAGTAGCTCAGAACTGTGGACAGATCAAAACAGGTTCTGCTTCCAGATCTGACAGAATGGCGAAATACAACCAACTTTTGAGAATTGAAGAAGCTCTTGGTGAAACAGCTGTTTTCCCGGGATTGGACGCTTTTAAGATCAAAAGATAATTAATTATAAAAATTAATATAAAAGGCATTTGAAGAAATTCAGATGCTTTTTTCGTTTTATGTATTTGTAAATCAATGGTTTAATCTGATGTATTTTTTATAATAAATCATTTATTTTCTTCAATTATTAATATAAATACAATCAATTGGCAATTATGACTTTTGTCAGTTGACCATTTCCTAGTAAAGTACTATATTTAACACATAAATATTTTTATAATGTCAGATAACAAAGTTATATTAAATTACGACGGGAAAAGTTTCGAGTATCCGATCGTAGATAGTACTATCGGAGACAGAGGAATTGATATTTCCAAACTGAGAGACCAAACGGGATTGATCACTTTGGATCTTGGTTACAAAAACACAGGTGCTACAATTAGTGAAATTACTTACCTAGACGGTGATAAAGGAGAATTATTATACCGCGGCTATCCTATAGAGCAAATTGCAGAAAATTCCAATTTCACGGAAGTAATGTACCTTTTGCTTCACGGAGAATTGCCTAAAGCGGATCAGTTCACCAATTTCGAAAACGGCATCAAAAAATATAATTTTGTCGCAGATGAGCTTAAAAAGCTGATCGACGTTTTCCCACGTTCTGCGCATCCAATGGGTGTCCTTTCTTCTCTTACATCAGCACTTACGGCTTTCAATCCGAAGGCTGTAGATGTAAAATCTAAAGAAGAAATGGATCTTGCTTCGGAGCTTATGATCGCAAAATTCTCTCATCTTTGTGCCTGGACTTACAGAAAAACGCAGGGATTGCCAATTAACCACGGCGACAACAGCCTGAATTATGTCGAGAATTTTTACAAAATGGCTTTCAAACTTCCAAATCAGGAATTCCAGATGGATCCTGTGGTAGTGGCTGCTTTGGATAAATTATTAATCCTTCACGCAGACCACGAGCAAAACTGCTCTACTTCTACCGTGAGAATGGTAGGATCTGCACACACAGGCCTTTTCGCTTCTATCTCTTCAGGTGTTTCTGCACTTTGGGGACCACTTCACGGTGGTGCAAACCAGGCAGTAATCGAGATGCTGGAAATGATAGAAAAAGATGGCGGCGATGTAACGAAATGGGTTGAAAAAGCGAAAAGCAAAGAAGACAGTTTCCGTCTGATGGGCTTTGGACACAGAGTTTACAAAAACTTTGACCCAAGAGCGAAGATTATCAAAAAAGCAGCAGATGACATCTTAAACTCATTAGGAATTCAGGATAAAGCACTAGACATTGCGATGCAGTTGGAAAAAGTAGCGTTGGAAGACGAGTACTTCATCGAAAGAAAACTATATCCAAACGTAGATTTCTACTCCGGAATCATCTACAGAGCTTTGGGAATCCCTACAGAAATGTTCACCGTAATGTTTGCTTTAGGAAGATTACCAGGTTGGATCTCCCAGTGGAGAGAGATGAGACTGAAAGGCGATCCTATCGGAAGACCGAGACAAATCTATCAGGGTTCTCAGGAAAGAAATTACGTAGATATCAAAAGCAGATAATTCTTATTTTTAAATAAATTAATAATCCCCAAAATACTGTTTTTGGGGATTATTTTTTGGCACCAAGTCACATTCGAAAACCTAAAACGCTTAATTATTTCTGTAAACAGATATTATTCCCGAATGTTCTCTTATTGGTAAGCTTTAATTATATTTGCGGCACTTACAATTTTATGGCAATCAATCTTAATATTAAAAACGAAACGGGAAAACTGAAGTCTGTAGTTCTTGGCCAGCCAAAATCCAACGGGCCGGTTCCTACACTTGCAGAGAGCTATGATGCAAAGTCATACCACACCATAGAGAATAACAATTATCCCACCGAGGAAGCTGTTAATTCAGAAATGACAGCATTTGAGAAAGTCCTGAAAAAATATGATGTGGAAGTTTTCCGTCCGAAGATTATCAAAGATTACAACCAGGTTTTTGCCCGTGATGTTGCTTTTGTGATAGAAGACAAAATGATCATCTCCAACATCATTCCCGATCGTGCAGATGAACAGGAAGCCTACAGACATATTATCGATAAAGTGTCTTGGAGAAACGTCATCAATCTTCCGGAAAAAGCCCATATAGAAGGCGGCGACGTCATCGTTTGGGATGAGTTTCTGTTCATCGGTACCAGCTATCATCCGGATTACAGAAACTTCAAAACTGCCAGAACCAATGAGTATGCCATCGAAATTCTGAAGGAATATTTCCCTAAAAAGAGAATTATTGACCTGGATCTCAAGAAAAGCGACACCAAACCTTACGAAGGTATTCTGCATCTGGACTGCACTTTCAACCCGATTGGGAAGGACAAATGTGTAATCTATAAAAACGGTTTTGTAGACGAAGATGATTACCAGCTTGTGGTAGATATTTTTGGCGAAGAAAACTGCTTCAACGTCAATGATGAAGAGATGTTCCAAATGTTCCCCAATGTGTTTTCCCTCGCGCCGGACGTAGTGGTTTCTGACCAGGCGTTTACCAGAATGAATGACCATTTCCGCAACGAATGGGGAATTACCGTAGAAGAAATCCCGTACCGCGAGATTTCCAAAATGGGCGGACTTTTGAGATGCTCTACGCTTCCTTTAGTTAGAGAATAATTTCATTCTTTTAATTATTTAATCACTTTATTAAACAATGCAGACTACAGATACAGTTCTAATGATAGAGCCTATTGCTTTTGGCTACAACGAGCAAACGGCAGTTAACAATTATTTTCAGGTCCACCAGGAAGGCAACGTTCAGGGGAAAGCTCTGGAAGAATTCAACTCTTTTGTGGACAAGTTGAGATCAAAAGACATCAACGTCATTATTGTAAAAGATACCATCGATCCTAAAACTCCCGATTCTATTTTCCCCAACAACTGGGTCAGCTTTCATCAGGACGGAAAAGTTGTGCTTTACCCCATGTTTGCAGAAAACCGCAGATCGGAAAGACGAAATGATATTATCGATAAGATCAAAGAACAGTTTAAAGTAGATGAGATCATCGATTATTCCGAAATCGAAAAAGCCAATATCTATCTGGAAGGCACCGGAAGTATGATCTTCGACCACGAGAATAAGATTGCCTACGGTTCTGTATCACTAAGATTAGACGAAAAACTTTTCAAGAAATTCTGCAGCGAGTTTGGATACAAACCTGTTGTTTTCCATTCCTATCAGACGGCTGCAGGCGAAAGACTTCCCATTTATCATACCAACGTGATGATGTGCGTTGCAGACCATTTTGTGGTTATATGTCTGGATTGCATCGATAATGAAGCTGAAAGAGAAGTCGTTTTACAGTCTATCAAAAGTTCGGGAAAAGAGTTGATTGAGATCTCCGAAAATCAAATGCAGAATTTTGCAGGCAATATGCTTCAGGTTCAGAACAATGACAGCAAAAAATTTCTGGTGATGAGCCAAAGCGCTTACAAATCTTTACATTCTGACCAGGTTGCTGCAATAGAAAAATACTGTGAAATCATCTACTCAGATTTGGAAACCATAGAGACCAACGGCGGTGGAAGTGCCAGATGTATGCTGGCAGAAATCTTTCTGCCGAAGAGATAAAACGAACAAAGCTGCAATTATCTGCAGCTTTTCTTCTTTTCTATTCACATTATTAAAAAAAAATATCCCTGTCATTATTTAGCTCGAATTAGTTAGAAATTTATTTTAATCTTTTGACAAGTTGCTTTGCCAGCTTAGAAAATGAGAAAATTGCAACTTCCAATTAGAATTGATTTCTGATTGCAACTTAATTTCTCTAAATTTGAGTTTTAAAACCACCTTCAAGCTTGGAAAAACAAAAGAAAATCGGACTCTTTTTCGGCTCTTTCAATCCCATTCACATTGGGCATTTGATTTTGGGAAATTATATTCTGGAAAATTCTGACATGGCAGAACTGTGGTTTGTGGTGAGTCCTCAAAATCCCTTCAAGGACAAAAAATCTTTGCTCAAAGACCACAACCGTTTGGATATGGTGCAGCTGGCCATCAAAAACTACCCAAAAATGAGGGCTTCCAATGTCGAGTTTTCCCTTCCTGTGCCAAGTTACACGATTGACACGTTGGCATATCTGAAAGAGAAACATCCTGATTTTTCCTTTTCATTAATAATGGGCGAAGACAATCTGGGAAGTCTCCACAAATGGAAAAACTACGAATTGCTTCTGGAAAATTACCAGATTATTGTTTATCCTAGAATTTTAGGTGAAGAGAAAAAACCGGACTATTTAAAACACGAAAACATCCATCAAATCAATGCGCCAATCATAGAACTTTCGGCTACAGAAATAAGAAATATGATCAAAGCAGGAAAAAATACCAGACCGATGTTGCCACCCGAAGTATTTGAATATCTGGACGGTTCTTCATTTTATAAATAATTGAGGATGAAAAAAAATATTCTTTTGTTAATTTGTATAATCCTCCAAACGGTGGTTTTCGGTCAGAAAAAGGAGCTGAAGAAAATAAACTGTGATTCTATTTTTACCCAAAAGGGATATTCCGTTTCTTTGGAATACGATCTGGAAGATGAAAGTTCGGATGAAACTAAACCCAATATTATATTCACTTTTTCAAAACAAATCAACGGCAGGGAGAAAATTATTCATCGGGAAAAATTATTCAGCAAATTCAAAAATGTAGAGTTTATCGACTTTAACGGAGACGGAATCAAAGATATTTTGGTGGAGAATATTTCGGATGTCAGAAGTAATCTGACTTACAACTTGTTTCTAGTCGATCTCAAAAATCAAAAACTTCGTAAGATTGACGGTTTCAGTGGTATCAAAAATCCAAATTATCTCAAAAAATACGATCTCATCGATTGTACGGTAATGTCGGGAAGAAATTGGACTAGCTTTTATAAAATCGAAGGAAATAAGGTCAAAGATTTTGGCTATGTGATTGAAGATGGCGAAGATGAACATGGAAAGGATTTAGAATACGATAAAAACTACGACCTGACTTTAGCCAAAATTCTAAAGTCTGAAAAACAAAGAAAATGAACATTATAGAAAAATATTTCGCTAAATATCCGGAGGATAAAATCATCAAATGGTTCAAACAAATTTGTGTGGCAGAAGCCGTTTCCTGGCTTTTGCTTTTCACAGCAATGACCTGGATCCGGACAGATCACGAAGGACTTTTGCCAACGATTTACATCATCATTATCGGGAATATCCACGGGCTTTTTTTCAGTCTTTATCTCTTGCTTTTGCTGCCGGTAAAAAAGATTTTCCGTTGGGATGATGAGGAATTTATTTTTGCTTTGATGAGTGCTTTTTTCCCCTTTGCCACCATTTGGGTAGAGAAAAAACTGATCCGGAAAAATCGGGATGAATGATCGTTTTACAAATTAATATCTGTCGCCACTAAATTTTTGTCAATGGAATGAAAGTTTAATCGTCGGAAAACTAGGCCTCTGTGAAATTTCGCAGAGGTTTTTTTTATTTATTTTAAAATCGATGTAATGAAACATATTCTAATGTTGTCTAATCTATAAAGTGAGTTGAAAAGTTTTGTAACTGATTATCAGATTATTAAAATCACAAACAATTTTTTAATACTACTTTGTATTGCATAATACTTAAATATTAATATATCTTTGCAATATCAAATAGTAAAAATTACAAACTACTCAAACTAAAATAAATTATGAAAGCCAACTTCCTCATCGCAGCTATATTCTTCTCCGGAATGATGACCGCTCAGCAAAGCAAAACAGATTCTACAAAAACTAAAACCCTGGAGGAAGTAAAGCTTACCAAAAAGGTGTTTCAGAAAAAATCTGACAGATTCGTCTATGATGTGGCGTCCTCTCCTATCGCAAAGGGAACCAATTCTTTTAACCTTTTGCAGCAGACGCCAATGCTGTCCAGCACAGACGGAAAGACGTTCAAAATCATGGGAAAATCCAGTGTTGTGTTTTACATCAATGGCAAAAGAACGCTTCTGGATGCTGAAGCAATTACAGAAATGCTGAAAAATACACCTTCAGAAAATATCCAGAAAATAGAAGTGGTGACCGTTCCCGGAAGCGAGTTCCAGGTGGAAGCGAATGAAGGCGTCATCAACATTGTGATGAAGAAAAGCAAAACAAACGGCTACAATGGGACTCTGAAAATGAACAACAGCCAGAGTTTTTACAACAATCCATCTTCTGGAATTGCTTTGAACGCGAGACAGGACAAATGGTCTTTCAACTCCAACTTCAATATGGGAAGCTATAGGGAACGGGAAAAATATACGCTGACCAACGGCGACTCCTCCTTCGGGAACGTGTCTACGGGAACGATGGATGATCCTAATAAAAATTACGGCGGAAATATTAATATCGATTATGAAATTAATAAAAACCAAAGTCTCGGATTCAGCTACAACGTGCGTTACAACAAGAGTTTTGGATCCGTTTTGGATATGACAAATTTTGAGGACGGCGTACTTTCCAACAGAACTGTCAACAGAGAAGATGCGCAGACTAGAAATCACAATTTCAACCTCAATTATGAAATCAAAACCGATACGCTTGGAAGTAAACTAAGCTCAAATGTTTCTTACTTATGGTTCAACAGAGATAAAGTAAGTCTTGGAGAAACTTTTCCATTATCTGAGACAGGACGTTACAGCGCCTTTCAACAGGCTGTTCCACAGATTATAAACAATTACGCAGCTAATATTGATTATATCAAAAAATTCAGAAATGAAAGTACGTTTGCGATCGGTACCAGTTACAATTACACCAATACAGACAGTGATACAAAGCAGAATAATTTTGACGGGACCAATTTTGTAGAAGACCTGCTGCTTTCCAATCACTTCATTTATAAAGAAAATATCATTGGTGCCTATGCGACTTACGAAAGGAAATTCTCTGAAAAATTCTCGGGTAAATTGGGAACCAGATTCGAGGCTACTCTCAGCACAGGCGATGTGGTAGGAAAGGCTGACATTGGTTTTGAGAGAAATTACAACAATCTTCTGCCTTACGCCACTCTCAATTATGCGATCAATGATAATAACAACATCACCTACAGCTTCTCCAGCAGAGTGCGAAGACCGGGATTTGGACAGCTGAACCCTTCCAGAACGTACTTTACACCAACGAATTATATTCAGAACAATCCTTTTATGCAGGCTTCCAGGAATTATAATCAGGAAATCAATTATATGTATAAAAATGCTTTCTATGCTAATTTGAGCTTCAACTTTGCAGAAAATGCTTACAGCCAGCTGCCTTTGCAAGGGACTGAAACAAAAATCCAGAGAGACGAAAACGGAAATCCATTACTTGGACCTGATGGCCAACCAATCAAAGTAACCTCAAAATTCTTAAGATACATCAGAACCAATTATGGCAACAACAAACAGCTGGGACTGACTTTGGGAATGAACAAATCCTGGTTTGGCGACATATGGACAACGAACTATTCTGCCAATTTTGAATATGCAACTTTATCCGGCGGTGTAACAAAAGACCCAACTTCGCAACTACTTCCAGGAGACACCGAAGAACTGCAGCCTTTTGTGATTGACATAAAAACACTCAACACGTTTTTCCAGGCCAATAATGTGGTGCGATTATCTGCGAAAAAAGACTGGTATCTGGGCGTGAATTACTGGCTGATGCCTTCAAGAGAAATGGAGATCGGAACACTGCACACGCAGCAGAGTCTGGATCTCAATATCAAGAAAATTATGGGGAATTTCACATTTTTGGTAGAAGTGAATGATGTTCTTAATTCTAACATTGATGACATCAAAACGATGCAGCCCAACGGCACTTACAACAGTGTGAGGAGTTTCAAATACGGCAGAGAGCTGAACATCAATGTGACGTATAACTTCGGAAATCAGAAACTTAAAAAAGCAAGAGAAGTGAAATCTGCGAACGATGCCATCAAGTCCAGAACTTAATCATTATTAAAACTTTAACTCTCAAATAAACTTAAAATGAAAGCTCTCAATACAAAATTATTTTTAGGATTAAGTCTCATCTCGGGAATCTGTCTGAACGCTCAGGAAAAGCCTAAAACAGACACTACCGCTGCAAAAGAGATAGAAACTGTGACACTCACCAAGCAGGTCTTCAAAAAGCAAAGTGACCGCTTCGTTTACGATGTTGCTGCATCGCCGGTTGCTAAAGGAAATACGGCTTTCAACATTCTGAAACAGACGCCTCTTGTTTCTTCAACTGATGACAAAACTTTGAAAATTATTGGAAAGAACAACGCTGTGATTTTCATTAATGGCAGGAGAACCAATATGGATGCTGAATCTCTGACGCAGTTTCTAAAAAATACACCAGCTGAAAATATCCAGAAAATAGAAGTGATTACACTTCCTGGAAGTGAATATCAGGTGGAATCCTCTGACGGAATCATCAACATCGTTTTGAAGAAAAAAATGACCGATGGCCTGAACGGGAACCTGAGAATAGGAAATTCCCAAAGCTATTACAACTCTTCCTACGCCGGACTTTCGCTGAATTACAGAAAAAATAAGCTGGCAATCAGCTCCAATCTGCATACCAGCCAAAATATTCAGGAGCAATATTATATTTTGAAAAACGGAACGGCGAGATCCAGCAATCAATCTGAAGGGCGAGTGACGGATCCTAACAAATATCTTGGCGGCTATCTAAACCTTGACTATCAGCTGAATGATAACAGCAATTTGGCCTTAACCTGGAATTCCTCTGCCAATAGAAGTTATAATTCTACTTCCAACCTTTTCAATACTGTTACAAATACAGATTCTCTCGGCGTCAGAAAAACCTCATACAACTTTACTAAAAATCTTGAAAACTCCCGTTCTTACAACAATTCTCTCAATCTGAATTACGAATGGAAAACCGACACACTTGGAAGTAAGTTGAATCTGAATGCGGCTTATCTTCACTTCAGACGTTTCCAGAATGCGAATAATAATACTTACGATTCTGATATTTTTCAAAATATAATTGGAGACGCAACAACCAGAATTACGCAAAGTACACCTCAGATCATCAATAATTTTTCATTCTTAGGCGATTACATCAAGAAATTTAAAAATGATTTCACCGTTTCTGTAGGTGGAAATTTTAATAAGACAAAAACAGATAACGATACGAAAAACGACACTTACAGCTCCAATGTGTTGGTTGATTCCAATCCAAACCATTTCATTTATGATGAGAATATCTACGGCACCTATCTGACGCTTGAGAAGAAATTTTCTGATAAATTCTCCGGTAAGATCGGATCCAGATATGAGATCACCAACAGCGTGGGAACTTCAGACAATCCGGAAAATCCTTCGCTTGGAAGAATCGAGCAAAACTATAACAACTTTCTGCCTTACATCAGTTTGAATTATGGCATTAATGATAAAAATAACATTTCCTACGCCTTCTCCAGTAGGATGAGAAGACCAAGTTTCTGGGAACTGAATCCCGTAAAAAATTATCTGACCGATGTAAATTATACCCAGAATAATCCCTTCGTAAAAGCAGCTTCGGTTTACACCAATGAGTTGACTTATATGTTCAAAAGTTCTTACTTCCTGATTTTAAATCATTCTTACACCAAAAATGTCATCACACAAGTATCGTTGATCGGCGCTCCGAGACGTTTGGATGGAACTTTTGGGGAAGATCAAATCAGATACATTAGAACCAATTTTGGCGACAAACAGGAAATGTCTGCAATGATCGGGATGCAGAAAACTTTCTTCAAACAATATCTCACAACCAACTTCAACGTCGGGATGCAGAGAAATATCAACAATGGATTCCTAAATACAGATCCAATCACAGGCGAGGTTTTCCCGGATTATGTGAATAAAATTAAATCTAACAGTCTCTTGATCCAGACCAACAATACAGTGCGACTGGACAAAAAGAAAACCTGGTTTCTAGGACTAAATTACTGGTATGTTGATAATCAGCAAATCGAATTGGGACAGTTAAAATCATTAATGAGCCTGGACACCAACATCAAGAAAGTATGGAACGACTGGACATTTGCATTGGAAATCTTTGATATTCTAAATACAAACAAAGTGGAAATCAGCGATTATTCACAGGCTGACGGCAAGTATAATTACATCAACCAAAACCAATATAACCAAAGCGTCAACTTCAGCATCACTTACAATTTCGGGAACAAAAAAGTTCAGAAAATAAGAGATATCAGCAGCGCAGACAAGGACATTAAAAACCGCACCAGATAACAAATCATTATAATTAAGTTAAATTTTTTCAAAAAGAAAATCCCGAAGTTAATCTTCGGGATTTTTGATTGTATTTTGATTAGTTTAATGCTGATGTACTTCAGAAAGACTCGGTCCCGATGAAATCAGCGCTTTTGCCTCGTCATTATCTGCAAACTGCTCAAAATAATTGATATATCTCGCCGCCAGATCTTTGGCTTTCTTCTCCCAGTCAGAGTTATTCTCGTAAGTATCTCGTGGGTCCAGGATATGTTCCGAAACATTTGGCAGAGAAACCGGAAATTCCAGATTCATAATCGGAACGTGATCCGTTTCTGCTTTATCTATGCTGCCATCTATAATTGCATCGATGATTGCTCTGGTGTCTTTCAGAGAAATTCGCTTGCCTGTCCCGTTCCAGCCTGTATTTACAAGATAGGCTTTTGCGTTGTGTTCCTTCATTTTTCCAATCAAAGTTTTGGAATACATTGTTGGATGAAGTGTCAAAAATGCTTCACCAAATGCCGGAGAAAAAGACGGCGTCGGTTCTGTAATTCCGCGTTCTGTACCTGCCAATTTGGAAGTGTAACCACAAAGGAAATGGTATTGCGCCTGGCATTCCGTCAAAATAGAAACCGGTGGCAAAACCCCAAATGCATCAGCAGAAAGATAAATAATCTTGCTTGCGTGGCCAGCTTTGGAAGGCAATACGATTTTGCTGATATGATAAATTGGGTAAGAAACTCTTGTATTTTCTGTGATAGATCCGTCTGTATAATCTACATTGCCCTCGTCGTCGGTCATTACATTTTCCAGAAGCGCATCTCTTCTGATTGCAGCGTAGATATCCGGCTCTTTTTCTTTGCTAAGGTCAATCACTTTCGCATAGCAGCCGCCTTCATAGTTGAAAACGCCGTTGTTGTCCCAGCCGTGCTCGTCGTCACCAATCAAATATCGTTTCGGATCTGCAGAAAGTGTTGTTTTACCGGTTCCGGAAAGTCCGAAGAAAACCGCTACATCACCCTCTTCGCCAACGTTTGCAGAGCAGTGCATCGATGCCATTCCTTTCAGTGGAAGGTAGTAATTCATGATCGCGAACATTCCTTTTTTCATTTCGCCACCATACCAGGTTCCGCCAATGATCTGCATTTTTTTCGTCAAATCAAACATTACAAAAACTTCAGAGTTCAATCCGTGTTGTTCCCAGTTTGGATTCACAGATTCGGAAGAATTGATGACCACAAAATCCGGCTCACCATAATTCTGAAGATCATAATGCGAAGGACGGATGAACATATTCATCACAAAATGTGCCTGCCAGGCTACTTTGGTCACAAATCTCACCTTAAGTCTGGTGTCTTCGTTTGATCCGCAATAGGTGTCTACCACGTAAATACTCTCGTCGGAAAGGTCTTTGGTTACGATGTCTTTAAGCTCATCAAAAACTTCTACAGAAGTCGGACGATTGATGGTACCGTCCCACCAGATCGTATCTTTCGTAATGCCGTCGTCTACGATGTATCTGTCTTTAGGAGATCTTCCTGTGAAAATACCTGTTTTTACAGCAACAGCTCCGGACTTGGTAAGAACTCCCTGCGCAAAGCCGGAATTCTTTGGATCCATTTCTGCCTGGAAAATTTCTTCGTAAGTTGGATTGTGGAAGATTTCTTTTGGATTGAAAATACCCTGACGTTCAAGATAAGATTTTAGCTTGTCCATTTTTAATTTTTTTGAAGATTAAAGGTGTTGGGACAAATGTAAAAATATCGGCGAACTATGAAAGTTTTTATTAACTGATTTTCATCAGTTCATTATTAATTTACAAATCATTAACAATCAATTAATTAACTCATTCCAGGAAAATATTCTGTCGAAACCCTGCTTTTTGAAATAGGCTTTATAATCTCCAAATTTGGACGCAAGAACGAAATCTCCGCCCCATGCGCCTAAACTTTTGACAAAGCTGGGACAGTTTTTGAAATATTTTTCTTTAACGGTTGGGATTTCCAGAAAATCGGAAAGTTTTTGCTCGTGTACAGTCATCAATTCGGAAAATTCTCCCAAATCAGTACTTGCGAAGATCATTTTGGTTAATTCAGAATACTGATTGATTAATTCCGTTGAAATCGGTTTTGATTTATAATGCGAGATGCCCTCTCTCGTATCCTGTTTCTGATTGAGATGGATGAAAATCAGATCATCTTTGAACAAGGGATCGAAAATGACGTTTTTGTAAACTCTCTCCGGAAACCGTGTGTAAAGAATGGCGGACTTTTCCTTAGCAACAGCAACGTCGTAACCGCTGCCACCAAGACTTATTTCATTAAGAATAAAAGGATCTACATCCGCCCATTCTCCCAGATTGCTCATAAGAGTAGAGCTGCTTCCCAATCCAAAATCTGATGGGAACTGAAGATTGGTTTTCAGATGGTAAGAGTTGTTGCTTTTAAATTTAATATCAGAAAGATTCTGAACATTTTTAAGCACTTTCAGAATGAATTCTGATGCTTTCTGATCATTGGTTTGCAGGATTTCCCAATGGTGGTAATCGATGACGGTTTCCAGCCACAATTCGTTTTGATGGTACGCATTCCAATAGATTAACGATTTGCCGTCGTTTTCTTCATCAAAAAAAAACTCTTGTCCCAGCTTTGTGGGAACAGCCAGAACAAGAGCACCATCAACAGCAACATATTCTGAGGTCAGCATCAGCTTTCCGGGGGAAAATATCCTGTTCATTTGTGGGAATTTTTATTTTTGTAAGATCAGTTTGTATCAATGTAATTTACATAGCAGATGCCACAGAAACTTCTGAATTGATCTTTTTGATCAAGCCTTGAAGCGTTTTTCCGGGTCCAACCTCTATAAAGTTGTCAGCACCGTCTTTGATCATATTCTGTACACTCTGCGTCCATTTTACAGGACCTGTAAGCTGTGCGATCAGATTTCTTTTGATCTCTTCCGGGTCAGAAACTGCAGTGGTTGTAATATTCTGATATACCGGAATCATTGCTTTTCGGAAATTGGTTTTTTCGATGGCCGCCGCCAGTCTTTCTTGCGCAGGCATCATCAATGGTGAATGAAAAGCCCCGTTTACCGGCAACATCAAAGCTCTTTTTGCTCCGGCAGCTTTCAGCGCTTCACATGCTTTTTCTACTGAAGCGGTTTCACCGGAGATCACCAGTTGACCAGGGCAATTGTAATTGGCAGGCACCACGATTCCTTCTATTCCAGCACAGATTTCCTCCACCTTGGAATCTTCCAAACCGAGAATAGCTGCCATAGAACTTGGATTGATATCACAAGCCATCTGCATCGCCTGCGCTCTTTCGTAAACGAGTTTCAGTCCGTCTTCGAAAGACAAAACACCATTGGCAACCAAAGCGGAAAATTCACCTAAAGAATGTCCGGCAACCATCTCTGCTCCCAATCCGTTAGCTACTTTTACTGAAGCTACAGAATGTAAGAAAATAGCAGGCTGGGTAACGCTGGTTTTTTTTAGATCTTCATCCGTTCCGCTGAACATAATAGAGACAAGGTCGAAACCCAGGATCTCGTTAGCAGAATCCATCAGGTCTTTCACATCTTTCCGGGAATCGTACAATTCTTTTCCCATTCCTACATACTGTGAACCCTGACCAGGAAATACAAGTGCTTTCATATTTTTTTATAAATGATAATTGATGATCGCTATTGATTCATCAATATTTTAAAATTTTATTCTACTACTATTCTTTATAGACGCAAACATCGAATTATCAGCTGGTGCAATAAGCAATCACTTAGCAATCCTCGCTTACTACTGCATCAGTCTTACGACTCTGTAGCCGTTGTTGATGTAGGCACCATTTGGTTTTGCTTTTACAAATTCAAATTTGGTGGCAAGCTGCGTCTGAGATTTTCCAATCTGTTTGAAGATCTCGCCTTTTTTATTTTCTCTCATCAGCATATCGTTCATCACATCGAACCCAATGACTGCATATTTTGAGGGTGCTTTGCAATACTTCGCTTTGTAGGCCGCAAGGATTTCTTTTTCGAAATCACCGTCGTAATTGATTTTTCTGTCCATCAGATAAACCAGGCTTGCTTTTGACAGATCGTCTACATTTTTCTCAAAGCTCGGATTATAAAACATACTGAAAGCCTTTACGCCAGCTGTCTGCTTGCCTAGCGCAATGATTTTGGAAGCAAATGCACTTCCTGCAGCATCATCGTCATCTGCCAGCACCGCAATGACGGGCGCTGACTGGCCTGTCATCATGTTGTTTTCTAACTGGATATCACTTGATGAATTTACGATGACAACATTCGCTTTTGGCAAAGATTTGTCCAGTCCTGCTTTGATTGCATTGGCGTTGGCTTTGGAATTATCGGCGACGATATATATTTTTTGATCCTGATAGACCTGCGCAACTTCTTTTACGATTCTGTCTGAATAAACAGAGTTTTCTGTCTCGATAATTATGAGATTGTTGTAATCAAAAAGATCTGCAGAATTGGCAAAAGGTGCCACTACAGGAATACTTTTCTGCTTCACATAATTGAGAACTTCCAGAATACTTGATTTGAAAAACGGCCCTACTATCAGATCTGTATTGTCCTGATTGATTTGCGAAAGGCTGTTTTTAAAAGTCACCTCGTTACCGGCATCTACTACTTTGATATCCAGTTTCTGTCCTGTATTGGCATTTCTTTCGGCTGCTAACTTAGCACCAGTAAGGAAATCCATAGACATTGTTCTGTATTTGGCATCGTTGGCATCAAACCCGAATGGCAGCATCAAAACAACACTTAGAACGTCGCCTGCTTTTTTGGAATACATGGGATCCTGTTTTTTGATCTTCAGTGTCATTCCTGCTTTCAATCCGTCAACCAAATTGGGATTAAGTGTAATCAGCTGATCCAAAGTCACATTGAAATGGTTCATAATGCTGAACATCGTATCACCACTCTGTACGGTATAAGTCACGTAATCATCCTCGGACGTAGAAGTGTTTCCGGAAGCAGAGGACGATGCACTTGGCGCAGATGTCTGCGTAGCTGCAACCGTTTTGGTTACCGGAGCCGAGATGGTATTATCAGCAGAATTATCTTGCACACTGATAGTCTCTGAACCAGAAACTCTGATCGATTCTCCTGGTTTAAGACCCGCAGTTTCCAATCCTGGATTGAGTGCGAATAGCTGTTTCTGTGTAAGATTGAACTGTCTGGAGATTTTATAATAGTTGTCTTTTGCCTGAACCACATACATTCCTTTTGCTGTATCTGAAGTGGCTTCCTGCGTTTTTGCAGGTTTTGTTTCCGTCACCACTGTCGTTTGTGCAACGTTGGCGGATGCATAGGAATATTTTTTAATGCTGTCCAGCGGCAAAGTGATTTTGTCGCCAATTTTGAGATTAGAATCCAGTTGCGGATTCAGTTTACGAAGATCGGCTTCGGATATTTTATATTGCTTGGTGATTCCATAAACGGTCTGTTTTGGCTGCAGAGTGATTGTTCCGGTTTTCCCTGATGTCGTTACAGCAGCTGCGGGCGTTACTTTCGCCGTTACAGTTTTTGTGGCACTTCCTGTTTTGGCAACCACCAAAACATCACCAATTTTCAAGCCTCCATCTTTTTTGGAAGGATTCAATTGATACAGCTCATCTATTGACAGACCATATTGTTTGGAAATCCCATACGGTGTTTCCTTGGGCGCAACGGTATGCGTTTTCTGTGCGGAAAGCCCTAAAAAGGCTGCGACTGCGGATAAAATGAAAATTTTGTTTATCATTCTTTTTTAATAATGATACAAAAATAATGCTTTCAGATTAAATGGGCGAAATTATTAATTCTGATTTTTCAACATTCATTTTTTGATAGCAGTCATCAATCCACTGGCTCCCGAAATCGGCATAGAACACACTGAAGTTGTAGACTCTCTCCTGCCAGTTTCCGCCGGGATGTACTTTCAGAAAGAGGCTCTGCATCTGATCAAACCTTTCCGACTGCTTTATTTTTTCAGCTTTCAGAAGGCGTTTCTGCATCCTCCGGAAAGATTTGAGCTGCCGGGTTTCTTCCGCTTCTACCAAATTGAAGAAAGTCTTTTCGGTCTCAGCAGCTTTGTTTTTAAGCTCGGCGAAGGAAGCAATCAGTTGGAGTTCTTTCTCTGACAAGAGCACTTTGATATCATTGTTTTCCAGGATCTTTTGATTGATCACTTCTGCAAAATTTTCGAAGAAGTTTTCGATTTGCAGTCCGGAATTTTCAATTTTTCTGAACGTTTTTTCTTCCAGGAACAACATTGAATTTCTTGGAATCAGAATTGGAAACGGAAGTTGGATGGATGCGAAATGATCTTTGAGCTCTATCCAATACATAATCTCTGCATTGCCGCCAATGTAAGCCAGATTTGGCAGCACAGATTCCTGATAAGCCGGGCGCAGAACTGCATTGGGACTGAATTTTTCAGGATGATTTTCCAGCTCGATCAAAATCTCTTTCTCAGAAAACTTCAGATCTGTATCTAGAATATGATATTCTCCATTGATCTTTTCTATCCTGTTTCTGGTTTCAGAAAGATAAAACAGGTTGATCTCCCTAGGGTTTACCTGAACTTTATGATATTCTTTTTCAAGAAACCCGCGCTGACTTTCTGTCGTCCTGTAAAGCTGATCTGCTAATAACTCCTTCCTGAAAATCTCTTTGACCTGAGATTTCAGTTGTTTCTCATTGCCATCAATGGTCAGCAATCCGTAGCCGGAAAATAGTTGATTTACAAGATAACGAATGGCCTGCGTATGGGAATTACCCGTTTTATAGGCTTTTTTGATCCAAAGAATCAACTCGGTTCCGTAAAGATTGTCTTTGAATTCTTTTTCGAATTCCTGAATGAAATACGGATCTCCAATCTCAATATTTCCTACGTCGCCGCCAGCATTACCTTTAATTTCATAATAATGTTCTCTGGTTTTGAAGTGATCGATCTCTTCGAAATCGTGGTCTTCTGTTGCCATCCAGAAGATGGGAACGAAGTGATGCTGCGGAAAACTGGTCTTCAGAAATTCTGCCGTCTTGATGGTCTGCAAAATTTTATAAATGAAGAAAACAGGTCCTGTGAAAAGATTGAGCTGATGACCGGTTGTGATGGTAAATGTATTGCTTTCCTTCAGCAGGAAAAGGTGTTCCAGCTGTTTTGGCGACAATTGCTCCTGCTGATTTTGTGAAAAAACGGTATTGTACAGCACTTCTCTTTTGTCCTGCGAGAATGAATTTTGTTTCCCGGCAATCTGTTTTTTGAAGTTTTCCAAATCAAAGACTTTGTCTTGAAATCCGTCCAGTTTTCTGTTTAGGAAATCTTTTACGAGCTGTGGAATACTATTTATATTTTCGAAATCGATGGTCATTTTGATTGGTGCTTGTGGTTGGTCTTTGTCTTTGATGACGAAAGTTTTTCTATCTTGTAACTGCAGCCCGACTTGAACGGAAATCCTTTTTTGCCTGTCTCAACTTTCTAATTGAGGGAAAATCCTGAGCAAAAAAGATTGGGAGTGGAAGGCGGAAATAGCTGCCATAAATATGGATCCAAAATTAATGGAAAAGATACCATACCACGCCAAGATTGAGCCTGAAATCGTAGATCGGATAATTGGGCGACGTGAAGGATCTGTTGTCCATAAAGGTCTGATTGATATGCTGGCCTTCTATGTAAAAATACATCCGCTTGACTCTCATATTGAAATAAATATCCGCAATAGGCTGTCCTCCAATAGAATAGGGATTGCTGCCTGGCAGAATATATTCATTCAGAATTGGGGAATATTCTCTTGAATCAAATTTGGTGAAATAATAAAGTTTGACTCCGGCCTGAATCTCGGCGGCCTTTTTAAATGCTTTTGTCTGATAAAAGAGGTTGATGCGCCCAATGAAATCCGGCATTGGCAGCAGGTTCTCATTGCTCAATGCTTTTTGGAACACTACTTTTCCGTTGAGGTTGAATTTGCCGTACTTCAACGTACTTTCACCGCCGATCTGGGAAATATTGAGCGAAGATGAACTCTGTTGCGGCAGAGAACTGCTGTTGAAATAGGTGTAATTATCTATTTTGTAATAGTCTGCAAACAACTGTGTATCAAACCATTTCGCCAATCTTACAGTTCCGCCGATCTGCGTCACAATCTCGTTGTTGGGATTTTGGAGGTAATAGTTATAATTGATGTAGTGCGAAGAGTTGACGAGATAATTGAAGCTTGGGTAGGCAGACTGGAAATTGATTCGGCCTTCTACCAGATAATCTTTGATAGGTTCGAAAACGAGTAGATTGGTTGTTTTGATGTAGTCTCCAAATTCTGAGCCTTTGGAAATTTCGAGAAAAGATTTCAGTTGGATTTTATCTAAAAGTGTGATCTGAAGGTTTCCAACTGCGCCAATTCTCTGCTCCTTGAAGTATCCCGGAATGTTGAGATTGGGATAGGCATTTTTGTTGCCGAAGACCAGATACTGATGTCTGAAACCCGCGTCCAGCTTGAATTTTTCGTTGTCCCAGACCAAACTGAAAGTATTGCTGAGATTGTTGGTGAATTTCTTGTTATACAGCGGAAAATTGGTGATGCTGCCAGAATTAAAGAAATCTGTGTTTGCGGAAGTTTCCGAGAAATAATATTTGTTTCCCTGATGAAAAATCGTGTGTCTCAGTTTGAAGGGATATTTCACAGGATCGAAGGGTGAAAACTCCTGACTGAAATAGTAACGTCTGTAAGCGTAGCGTGATTCTGCGCCCTCGAGATTGGTCTCAATATTCTGTCTGTTGTTGAATCTGGAATCGCCGCTGAGGAATACATCCATATCTTTTATACCACCATTTTCCTGATTGTTGACATTCTGATGGATATAGTGTGCATAGGCCTCATATTTGCCGTTCGGCGACGTGTAATGACCGCTGAAAACAGTGTTGTTGCTGGATGCCAGGCTATTTCTGTAAAGACCTTGCGACCTGAGTCCCATATATTCTATCGCAAAATTGAAATTCTTCCCGACATTCTGTGTGTATGTGGTCTGGAGCTGTCCGCCGTTCCGCATCGCATTATTATAGAAAAATGTGGTGGTCGGCGTTTTGACATCGTAATAATTGATGTCATTTTCTCCTTTGATGTAGAAGGATTTGTTCTCCGGCAGAAGCGTGAGGTTTTGCTCAGCATTTTTTTCATAAATCAAATTCTGAAATCCTGAACCGATGTTGGCGGATGGGATTCTGCCAAAATTATCTTTTTTATTGTACTGCGTGGCGATGTACGATCTTTCTATTGCAAAAGTGGTATCGTAGATTTTCTTTTCGGAGAATCTTGTTTTGACCAGATAGTCGTTGATTGTAGGTTTGTAGATCTCCAAAGAATCTTTTTCTCCTGAATCTACTTTGAGCGTATCTGAAGGTAACTGATTGGAATCTGTTTTGTTGACCTGCTGTCCGTTTACAAAGATGTTGAAGACGAAAGCGAGTATTAATAAATATTTCATCAAGGAAATTTGAGTACAAAAATACTAATTATACTTAAATAAAAAATCCCGTCTCGTTATAAAACAAGACGGGATGATATTTGTAAAAATAATTGCTTATTTTTTGATGAATTTAGTATTTTCAACAGATCCGTTTTTGTAAGCTGCCTGAACTACATAAGTTCCTTTAGCTAAGTTCGAAACGTTGATTTGAGAAACTCCTTTTTCTCTTTTGATGATTTTACCAGAAAGATCAATCACTGTAACACCAGTAATTTCTTTATCAGATTTCAAGTTAAGAACCTCTGAAACCGGGTTAGGGAAAACAGATAATTTCAAGTTGTTAGCTGCTGCATCGGAAACCGCAAGTACACTTCCGGATAGGACGTTGAAAGCAGGGAAAGGTAAGCCTGTGTCTGTACTTTGAGCACCACTCACACCACCTGCGAAACCTACAGTAGGACTAATGAATTCTAATGAGCCAAAATAAGGAGCCAGAGTTGGATCACTTGCAATTTCTGTCCAGTTCAAACCTCCGTCATTAGAGAAAGAAGAACCAGCATCGAAACCTGAAGTCACATAAGTGTTGGCTGTACCAGGAACATATTCTATATTGTTTGAATAGAATGGGCCGTTTGGTGTAATAGGAGTCCAAGTTGCACCACTGTTAGTAGAAGAATATAGTAGAGAAATTCCGTCCTCATCAGAAATTAACAAACCGTTAGTTGAATTTCTGAATGCAACATCAGCAGTAAACCCAGTAACAGTTACACCACCAAAATCAACTGCAGGTGTCTGAAAAGCCTGCCAAGAAGCACCTTTATTCGGAGAATATAGTACTCTACCTAAATCTGTACCGTACCAAATGTTATCACCCTGAACTGTGATTTTGCCAGTATAGCCGAATTCAGCGCCGTTCAACGGTGCTGGAGCTACTCCTGTTGGAATATTTGTCCAAGTTGTACCACCGTTAGTAGTGGTATACATTTCAAATCTTAGATTTGCTCCTGTCCCAAATGGATCTCCTGCACAAAACCCTGTATTTTCATCCCAGAAATGAACAACGTTTGCAAAAGAAATGGATGTGCTGAAAGGTGCAGTAGTTTGTTTAGTCCAAGAAGTTCCTGCATTTGTAGTTTTCCAGATCCCGTTTTGAGCACCACTTCCAGAACTAACTAGAAAGGCTGTTGTAGCAGAAACAGGATGTAAATCGCCAATTGTGGCTGATGTTGAAGGCCCCGTAATTAGTTTGTTAGACCACGTGTTACCACCATCCGTTGACAAACCAATATACCTTCCAGTATCAGTAGCAGATGCAGATGCAGTATCACTAAACCAAATTGTACTAGAATTTACAGCTTTCAGTGAGTTTACAAAATGTAGACTTGGTGCGCCTGTCGTTTTTGCAACCCATGACTGAGCGTTGGACGCTCCAACCATTGAAATCATAGCTAAAGAAAATAGTATTTTTTTCATAATGTAATAATTTATAATATTCAAATATAAGATTTTTTCTGAATATATACACAGTATAATGGTACTTTTTTTAAAGATACCACAGCAAAAAGCTTTCTACTGTGGTATATATTTATTTCCAGTCTGGATACTGTTGCATTTTTGGGTTTACATTCATTTCTCTTAGAGGCATCGGGATTACGAACAGTTTACTGTTTGCATCTACAGAACAAACTATACTATAACAATTCGACGTTTTTGCAAATCCTAAATTATTTCTTTTCAAATCAAAAAATCTTTGTCCTTCTCCAAAAAATTCTTTTCTTCGTTCATTTAAAATATTTGTGAGTGTGGCAGATGTGTAAGTAGAGCCACGCCTTGAGGTAGCAAAAGCGTTTAATTGTGTAAGCGCTTCTGGCAAACGACCTAATTTGAAAAGAGCTTCAATTCTATTCAAATAAGCTTCTGACAATCTCATCACTTTGACGTTTTGAGTATGTGGGGCACTTTGACCACCTACAGTAACACCTACAACATATTTTCTAGTCCAAACACCTTTTGGTACTCCAGCTCCTTCACTAGGGGTTCCAGCCGTATTGAATAGTCTTTTCCTAAAATCTGTTGTTGGGTATGAGTTATAAAATGACTCGGTGAATAAGAACCGTCTTTTTGATCCATTGTTGGCATAGAAAGTTGACAGTGCACTATTGATTCCCGGGTTTTCACTTGGATTCTGATCCATATTAATTTCCCATACAGTTTCTTTTTGATCTGCTGATAATGCTTTGTCAGGAGAAACAAAATAATTATAATAATTATTTGAATTTACGGTCTGCGTTTGTGTCGGATCAACTCCTACAAAGTTAAATGGCGCATTTGAATTAGCCGATGCTATTATTTCATCAGCCAAATCTACACATTTTTGATAATCTCCAGCCCCACCTCTTGTAAGGTAAACCCGAGACAGCAATAATTTTGCAGCAGTTTTGCTCAAGTACCCTTTGTTTCCAGGCGTATCAATCGTCATCGTACTGATAGCTGTTGTAAGATCTGTAATAATTTGGTTATAAACCTCAGCTACCGTTGCGCGAGGCAATGTATTACGTGGATCATAAGTCCCTAAATTCAATGGCACGCCATATTCTTGGTTTATGCCGGACGTTGGGTTTGGAGAATAAAAGCTAACTGCATAAAAATAACCGACCGCTCTGGCAATTCGTGCTTCACCTTTTAAATTAATAACATTTGCAGTTTCTTCTAAGGTTGTATTATTAATTACCAAGTTTGCTAAAATAATTCCATCATACATTTCGTCCAACATTGCAA
This sequence comes from Bacteroidota bacterium, assembly GCA_037033105.1. GTDB lineage: Bacteria > Bacteroidota > Bacteroidia > Flavobacteriales > Weeksellaceae > Epilithonimonas. The sequence goes on along the minus strand of JAZBLF010000004.1, from coordinate 154,786 downwards.
AATCAGAAATATCTGGAGACCAATTGAGAAAGCCTGTATTTCTGTAAGATATATCTGTATTACTAGAAGTAATAAATACATTATCAGAAATTAGATCTCCAAATACAAGGACATCAGCTCCAAATCCTTGAGAAGTTGAATATTGATCGTAGACTCCGTTTAGAACATTTCTCATATCACTTTCTTTAGTGATTGCTTCTTCCAACGGAAATTGATCTATTGGCTTTTCATCTAATCGTTCCTCTGAACATCCAGAGAATAATGTTGCAGCAAAAGTTGCTGCTATAAATAATTTAATAAATTTCATAATGTCTAATTTTAAAAATCTAATGAAATACCAAAAGATAAACTTCTCATAAGTGGCGATGTATAATCATACAATCCTTTTCCTACCCAAGATGCACCACCTGCATTTGAGTTTGATTCTGGATCAAAAGTCAAACTTCTATCAAAAGTATAAATCCAGAGATTGACTCCTCTCACATAAACTGTCAAATTATCAATACCTGCGTCTTTTAATACTGATCCAAAACTATACGATAATTTTGCTTCCTTTAATCTAACGTGATCTCCATCTTTCATCCATCTGGTAGATGGTCCTGCAGCGTTGGAAGGATTATTCGCAAGCTGAATTGGGTTAGATGCAGTAGTATTAGTTGGCGTCCAGCTATCATACAAAGCGTCCGTTAACTGATTGTTGATTGCAGAACCATCACTCATAATATAGTTGGTCCACCTATTATGTACAGAATATTCAAACTGACCAGTAAAGAATAGACTCAAGGAAACTTTTTTATATTTGAATTCACTTTTAAAACCGGCAGTATATTTCGGGAATGGTGATTTACCTTGCCATACTCTCTTTGCCTCTGTTCTATTGGTTGTTGTAGCTGTATGCGAGGCATCTGTCCAGAATAAACCAGCACCATTTGTTGGATCTACACCTGCCCAGTCATAGGTGTAATATTCTCCTAATAAATGTCCTTGCGCAAGCGCTCTCATGTTGTTACCAGTTCCGCCATCCAAATCAATTTGGTCAGGTGATGACAGTTTTTCAATTGTGTTTTTGTTGTACGCAAAATTAGCATCAATTAACCATTTGAATTCTTTATTAAACGGTTTAAAACTTAGCGTAGTCTCTACTCCTTTATTCAGAATATCTCCAACATTAATTAAATAACTATCAGGTCCGCCCGTTGTTGTAGGCACGGTAAATGGATTAATAGCATCTACTGTTTTTCTTTGATAGACATCTACTGAAGCATTAATTGCATTATTAAGAATTGTGAAATCCAACCCTAAATTATATTGTTTAGAAATCTCCCACCTTAAATCTTCATTACCTGGCTCACTGATTGTTGCAGCAGTGTCAGCAGCATACAAGGAAGCAGGACGAATCAATGCCTGTGAATTGTATTGAGTATACCATTGGTCTGCATACGGAATATTACCAATTTGACCATAATTGACTCTAAGTGTCAATTGCTCAAAAAATTCTGGAATAAAACTTTCCTGTTCTAAATTCCAACCCCCGGCAACAGACCAGAAATTTCCAAATTTAGTATTTCCTAGAGTAGAGTTTCCATCTCTTCTAAAGTTGGCAGAAAGGTTATACTTTTTATCGAAAGCATAATTCAATCTCGAGTAATAAGAAATTTGAGTCCATTTAAGCCTATCTTCAAATGATTGCAGAAAAGGAGGTGTTGCAAAAGTAAGGTATGGAAGCGGCTGTGAAAGATTATTGCCTTGTGCTCCCAATACAAAATATTTATGCTCCTGATATTCCACACCACCGTAGACTTGTACGTCATGTTTGTCATTGAAAACTATTCTATAGTTTAAGGAATTATTCCAGTTCCAGTCAAAAGCACTGGTTCTACTTTCTAATACATATCCTCCATTTGCAAACCCATCGCCAATATCCGGATGCCAGAATTGTTTTTCATCTAAGGCTTGATATTGAACTCCAAATAATGAATTTGCAGTTAATCCTTTTGCTAACTGCAAATCCCCATTAACTGAAGAAACAAAGGTCTTAATTGAGCCCCTCAGAAAATCCATGTTTTGTATCGCTAAAGGATTAAAGGTATCATTACCATCACCCAAATTGGTTTGATTATATGTACCATCCGCATTATAAGCAGGGTAAATAGGAGCAATGTACCAGTTAGTCAGCCAAGGGTTTCTATAAGCACCTCCATCGTCATAAGTCTTTCTTTCTACGTTGGTGAAATTAGAATTAAATGCCAATTTGAACTTATCCGAAACTTTGTGGTCAACTGCCGCTGTTAAGCTTATTCTGTCAAAATTACTATTAAGCACTAATGGCTGGTTTTGATAATATGACCCTCCTAGACGGAAAGATGTATTTTCTCCTCCACCAGTAGCGGAAAAGTTATACGTGTTCACAATAGAGTTATCTCTCTGCACTCTTTTTTGCCAATTTTCATCAGTGCCATCATACGCTTCACCATTAGGGCCACTAAAAGCGTTCTGTGTAAACAGACCTATCGCGTCCTCCAGAGACAATCCTCCTCCTTTATTAAATAAAGTCAATCCTCCCCATTGAAGATATTCACTGGCATTCATATAATTTTGCTTATCATATGCAATGTCCTGTACAGACATGTCACTTGACAAATTAAATCTTGTTTTCTGATTGTATCTTCCTCTTTTTGTAGTAATTACGATAACACCATTAGCACCACGAGCACCATATAATGCGGTAGACGAAGCATCTTTTAATACAGAAACATTTTCTATTGAGTTTGGATCTATACTTGCCAGAGGATTCCATGATTCCATAACCTGTGAGTTGTCTGAGCCTTTTCCTACAACTACTCCATCAATAACGTACAAAGGGTTTGGGGTTCCAATAAGCGATCCTACACCTCTGATAGTAATCATATTTGTAGATCCTGGATCACCACCGTTCGTAGAAAAAACCAAACCTGCAACTCTACCATTTAGTACCTCATCTACTGATGCCACAGGAGTAGATTCGAAATTTGCCTTAGATACAGTAGTATAAGAGCCTAATTTAACAGCCGGATCCAATTTTACCCCACCAACTAAAACAACTTCCTGAATGTCCTTTACACTAGCCGTATCAGATGTTGTTTTTTGTGCAGTCAATGCTTGCCCTGTGAAGAAAAGAACTCCAACGGACAACAATCGTAATTTTACATTCATATTAACACTATTTAATTATAATCTGCAAATATGTTAAAAAATATTAACACAACAAAAAAATCGGTGGTTAAATATTATGAATTCTATTGTTTTTTATAATTTTAGATTATAATATATCATTATTTTTACGATTTCATTGAAAAATCCATTGAATAATCGTGATTTTATACTATGCTGATCGTAGCATTCTCTTATTATTTCTAAAATTAAAAACTTTATTTAGAATTATTACAAATAATATTTTGAACATAAAAAAACCGCCTTTGTAGACGGTTTATATAATGGTGTTAAAATTATTTAAGCTTCTTCTTAACAGCTACTTCTTCGTAGACTTCAAGAATGTCTCTTTCCTCAATATCATTGTATCCTTTGATATTAAGACCACATTCGTAACCTTTGGTCACTTCTTTCACATCGTCTTTGAAACGTTTCAGACTTTCCAGCTCACCGTCAAATTTCACAATACCATCTCTAAGGAGTCTGATTTTTGAATTTCTGGTGACCTTACCCGTCAGTACCATACAACCTGCAATAGCTCCAACTTTCGAGATTCTGAATACTTCTCTGATCTCAACATTTCCGATAACCTGCTCCTGAATTTCCGGAGAAAGTAATCCTTCCATCGCTTCTTTCACTTCATCTATTGCTCGGTAGATGATGGAATAGGTTCTGATCTCAACTTCTTCTTTGTCTGCAATATCTTTTGCGTTGACACTAGCTCTTACGTTGAAACCGATCATAATCGCGTCGGAAGCTGCTGCCAGCAATACGTCGCTTTCTGTAATCTGACCAACACCTTTGTGAAGGATATTAACCTGAATTTCTTCAGTAGATAGTCTTTGTAACTGGTCAGATAATGCTTCTACAGATCCATCCACGTCACCTTTAAGGATAATGTTCAGTTCTTTGAAATCTCCAAGAGCGATACGACGTCCGATCTCATCAAGCGTAAGGTGTTTCTTGGTTCTGATAGACTGCTCTCTCTGTAGCTGCTCTCTTTTGTTTGCAATCGTTTTCGCTTCTTTCTCATCAGCAAAAACTCTGAATTTATCTCCCGCTGTTGGCGCACCGTCCAGACCCAGAATAGTAACAGGAATTGATGGTCCTGCTGTTTCCATCGCTTTTCCACGTTCGTCCAGCATTGCTTTTACCTTACCGTGGTTTTTACCTGCAAGCACGTAATCTCCCACTTTCAAAGTACCGTTTTGTACCAACATTGTTGCTACGTAGCCACGGCCTTTGTCCAAAGCTGCTTCTATAACCACACCGCTTGACTGTTTGTTTGGATTTGATTTCAACTCCAGCATTTCTGCCTGTAGCAGAACTTTTTCTAACAACAAATCTACATTGTTACCAAATTTGGCTGAGATCTCCTGTGCCTGAACATTTCCACCCCATTCTTCTACAAGAACGTTCATCGCTGATAATTGCTCTCTGATTTTATCAGGGTTTGCACCAGCCTTGTCCACTTTGTTGATTGCAATAATCATAGGAACGCCGGCAGCCTGTGCGTGGGCAATAGCTTCTTTTGTCTGTGGCATTACATCATCATCTGCTGCCACTACAATAATTGCGATATCTGTAATCTGAGCACCTCTGGCTCTCATCGCAGTAAAGGCTTCGTGACCAGGTGTATCCAGGAATGTAATTCTCTGTCCACTTTCCAGTTTCACGTTGTAGGCACCAATGTGCTGTGTGATACCTCCGGATTCCCCGGCGATCACGTTTGTTTTTCTAATATAATCCAGTAATGATGTTTTACCGTGATCTACGTGTCCCATTACTGTTACCACTGCAGCTCTTGGCAATAGGTCTTCTGCAAGATCTTCCACATCATCTGCTGCTGCTTCTTCAACATCAGCATCGGAGAATTCAATTTTATAACCAAATTCGTCAGCTACAAGTAACAAAGTATCTGCTTCCAGACGTTGGTTCATCGTCACCATCACTCCTAGAGAGAAACAAGCTGAGATCACTTCTGTTGCACTTACATTCATCAAACTAGCCAATTCGCTAACGGTGATAAACTCGGTAACTTTCAGCGTTCTGTCTTGTGCGTCGATCTCCTGCTGGATTTCGTCCTGCTCTCTTCTCCAGGATCTCTTATCTTTTCTATGCTTAGAACCTTTAGATTTTCCACCTTTATTGGTAAGTTTTTCTAAAGTTTCCTTGATTTGATTTTTTACCTGCTCATCCGTCAGTTCTACCGGCATAGTACGGGCTTGTCCCGGACCACGGTTGTTACCTCCAGGGCGGTTATTGTTGCCTCCAGGGCGGTTGTTATTACCTCCCGGACGATTTTGTCCGCCGCCTTGTCCTGGTGGGCGGCTTCCTGTACCTTGTCCTGCAGGTCTGTTTGCACCACCCGCAGTGTTGCCACCTTGGTTGGTATTAGTCTGACCCGGAACATCTTTGGTAATACGCTTTCTTTTCTTTTTGGCAGCGTTATTATTAGAATTAGAAGAAGGTTTTCTATTGAACTGAGTCAAATCGATTTTTTCTCCTACGATTTTTGGTCCGTCTAATTTTTGGTAAACAGTTTCAATTTTCTGAGATTCCTCAGAATCAGGACCTGTAACAGTTTCTATAGGCTTTGCCTGCGACTCTTCAACCTTAGGCTCTGGCTTTGGTTCTTCTTTCACAACAGGTTTTGGCTCTTCCTTCGGTTTTTCGGAAACTTTTGGTCTGCCTGTATCTATCGTAGAAAGGTCTATTTTATCTAAAACTTTGAACTCCTGTTTTTCTTCTTTTTTTACAACTTCCGGTTTTGCAACTTCTGGCTGTACTTCTTTTTTCTCCTCAACTGGTTTTTCAGCAGCAGGAGCAGCCTCCTCCGCAGGTTTCGCTGTCGGGTTGAGGTCTATTTTGCCCAGAATTCTTGTTTCGGGTCTTGCGTTTGATTTGGCTCTTATAACCTCAGGTGCTTTTTCTTCGATCGCTAATTTTTCGTCAGGAACTTTAGAAATAACCACCTCATGAGAAGCTTTTCTCTGTTCTCCATCTTTTCGGAACTCAGCTTCCAATGCAGAAAATGCCTGTTCTTCTAATAGAGCGTTAGGATTACTGTCCACATCTATTCCTTTGCCCTGCAGATATTCTACAGCTCTTGGGATAGAAATGTTAAGTTCTTTAACGGCTTTATTTAATCTTATTTTTGGCATAAATATAAATTTGCTTTTGGCTTTAGCGTTTTAAGCTTTTGCTTTAATTTTTTTCTTTTTATTAAATTTTGTCATCAAACAAATTGACAACCTATTTCATTTTATCCTTCTAATTCTTCTCTCAAAATGTTTTTCACATCGTCGATTGTTTCTTCCTCAAGATCTACAATTTTAAGTAGTGCATCTGTTTCCTTATCCAGAACGCTTCTTGCGGTAGTCAATCCAACTTTTTTGAATTCATCTATGATCCAAGCCTCTATCTCGTCTGAGAATTCTCTCAACTCAACATCGTCGTCATCAGAAGTTTCTCTGTAAACATCAATTTCATAACCCGTCAACCATGATGCCAACTTGATATTCTGTCCCTGTTTACCGATAACTTTGGAGATCTCCTCTACCGGTGTGTACACCAAAGCATAGTTGGACTCCTCGTTTATTTCAATCTTATTGATGATGATATTCCCTAAAGCTCTTTTTACAAAGATCTCCGGATTTTTTGACCATTGGATCACATCAATATTTTCATTTTTAAGTTCTCTCACCACACCGTGGATTCTTGAACCTTTCACACCTACGCAAGCTCCGACAGGGTCTATTCTGTCATCGTACGCGTCAACTGCGATTTTCGCTTTCTCTCCGGGGATTCTTACTACTTTTTTAAGGATAATAGTCCCGTCCTGGATTTCAGGAATCTCAAGTTCCAATAATTCTTCCAGGAATTTTGGTGCTGTTCTGGAAACGATGATCTGCGGTTTTGAACCTCGGAAATCTACGCTTTCCACAATTCCTTTAACCGTTTCTCCTTTTTTGAAGAAGTCGGAAGGGATTTGATTTTCTTTTGGTAAGATAAATTCATTGTCTTCATCATCCAAAAGAATCACGTGTTTGTGACGGATATGGTGCACTTCGCCAATGATAATTTCTCCGATTCTGTCTTTGAACTGCTCGTACAAAGAAGCGTTGAAATGCTCCTGGATTTTGGTAGCCAGGATTTGCTTCAAAGTAAGGATACTTCTTCTTCCAAGATTGGCAACTTCAATCTCCTGTGTATATTCCTCGCCAACTTCAAAAGTTGCATCGATTTTTCTCACTTCAGAGATCTCGATTTCCAAATCATCATCTTCGGACATCTCATCCTCCACGATGGTTTTGTTTAAGAAAATCTGAAAATCTCCTTTATCAGGATTTACGATCACATCAAAATGGTCATCAGAGTCATATCTTTTTCTAAGAAGAGTCTTGAGAGAATCTTCGATAATAGCCATTAAGTCTATTTTGCTGATATTCTTTATTTCTTTAAAATCACCAAAGGCTTCTATTAAAGCTAAATTATCCATATCCTATATATAATTGATAAATGATGTTTGATAATTGATTTTTTCTGATCAATATCAAGTCATCTAATTGTTAAAATTTAATTACTACTAATGCTTTTTTGATGTCGGCGTAAGGAATTTCTCTTTCCTCCACTACGTCTTCCTTTCCTTTGCCTACCGACTTGGGTCTTCTGTATTCCAGTCTGAGAACAATCTTTTCGTCATCTACAGACAGCAGCTCGCCTTCAACTTCCGAAGAATCGGCCAACATCACTTCGATCTCTCTACCAATGTTTTTGCGAAACTGTCTGGGATTTTCCAAAGGTTCACTCAATCCGGCAGACATTACCTGCAGGCTGAAATCGTGAATCTCGCGGTCCATATTGAACTCAATCGCCCTGCTGGCATCCAGACAATCCTGAAGTGTAACACCGTTGTCACCATCCAGAATCACTGTCACATCATAGGTTGCAGAGATTTTCAGATCTACTAAAAAAAGATCCGGCCTAGCTTCTAGAAACTCATTAAGTAACCGACTTAATTCTGTTTTAAATTCCATAATAATACCTCCTAATTACATCTACGAAAAAAGGCATTCTTGCGAAAGCCCTTTCCATTTTCCCGTAAATCTTTGGCAAAGATAATCAAATTTATTAAAACAAACAAAAAGCTCATATTGCATTTACATATACTTCAAGTAAATTTTCTTATTTTTGCCGAAATTAAAACTTATTCTTTTGAATATTACAATTGTTGGTACCGGGTATGTTGGGCTTTCAAACGCCGTGTTGTTAGCACAACATAATGACGTGATTGCGTTGGACATTATCCCGGAAAAAGTGGAAATGCTAAATAATAAGCAATCTACTATTGATGATCCCGAGATTACAGAGTTTCTCGGAACCAAAAACCTAAGCCTAAAAGCAACTCTTGACAAAAAGGAAGCTTATAAAAATGCGGATTTTATCATCGTAGCCACGCCAACAGATTATGATCCTTCTACAAATTACTTCGATACAAGCAGTGTTGCAAATGTGATTAAAGAAGTTAAAGAAAGCAATCCGAAAGCAGTTGTTATTGTAAAATCTACAGTTCCTGTCGGTTTTACAGAAAGTCTAAAAAAAGAGTTAGATTTTGATAACATTATATTTTCTCCGGAGTTTCTGAGAGAAGGAAAAGCGCTTTACGATAATCTCTATCCTTCAAGAATTATTATTGGTGAGCAAAGTGAGCGCGCCACTGTTTTTGCAAATCTTCTGAAAGAAGGTGCCATAAAAAAAGATATTCCCACCCTTTTCACAAACGGAACCGAAGCAGAAGCTATCAAATTGTTCTCAAATACTTATTTGGCAATGCGTGTAGCCTACTTCAACGAACTAGACAGTTATTCCCAAATACACGGGTTAGACAGCCGGCAGATTATAGAAGGTGTAGGACTAGATCCTAGAATTGGCACCCATTATAACAATCCATCTTTTGGGTACGGAGGTTATTGTCTCCCGAAAGACACCAAACAATTGCTGGCAAATTATGATTTGGTTCCAAACAATCTCATAAAGGCTATCGTGGATGCCAACCGCACACGAAAAGACTTTATTTCGGATTCTATTTTGGCAAAACAACCGAAGAAAGTGGGCGTTTACAGGCTCATCATGAAATCCGGATCAGACAATTTCCGGGCATCTGCCATACAGGGTATTATGAAAAGGATAAAGGCAAAAGGCGTGGAGGTTATTGTATATGAGCCTGTTCTGAAAGAAGATTTATTTTTCGGTTCAAGAGTATCCAGAGATTTAGAGGCCTTTAAACAAGAATGTGACGTCATTATCTCCAACAGGAAAACACCAGATCTGGAAGATGTAAAAGAAAAAGTCTATACCAGAGATTTATTTGGAAACGATTAAAAACTAAAAAACACAATATTTAAAGAATTATATGAAGAACATTATCATCACCGGAGGAGCAGGTTTTATTGGCTCGCACGTCGTAAGAGAATTTGTAAAAAATAATCCAGATTCTACCATCATCAACCTTGATGCTTTGACCTACGCAGGAAATCTTGAAAATCTTAAAGATATCGAAAATGAGCCAAATTACGTTTTCGAAAAAGCGGACATCACAAAACCTGAAGAACTTAGAAAAGTTTTTGAAAAATATAATCCGGACGCTGTTGTACACCTAGCCGCAGAAAGCCACGTGGACAGAAGCATCACAGATCCCAACGCATTCATCAATACGAATGTCAACGGAACTGCAAACCTTCTCAATCTTTGTATCGAATTCTGGACTTTGAACCCGGATCATACGCACGGAAGATTCCCGAATGAGCCTAGAAAAAATCTTTTCTACCACGTTTCTACAGACGAAGTATATGGAAGTCTTGGCGAAACAGGTTTCTTTCTGGAAACTACGCCTTACGATCCGCAATCGCCGTATTCCGCTTCCAAAGCGGCTTCTGACCATTTGGTAAGAGCTTATGGAAACACGTACGGGATGCCATTCATTTTGTCAAATTGTTCAAACAATTACGGACCAAATCACTTCCCTGAGAAATTGATTCCGCTTTGTATTTCTAATATCATTAATGAAAAACCGTTGCCAATCTACGGTGACGGAAAATATACAAGAGACTGGTTATTCGTAATCGATCACGCCAAAGCGATTCATCAGATCTTTAATGAGTCTAAAACCGGTGAAACTTACAATATCGGAGGTTTCAACGAATGGCAGAATATCGATTTGGTTAAGGAATTAATTAAACAAATGGATGAAAAGCTAGGAAATCCTGCAGGACATTCGGAAAAGCTGATCACCTATGTAAAAGACAGACCGGGCCATGACAAACGATACGCTATCGACGCCACCAAACTGAACAAAGATCTTGGCTGGAAACCATCTGTAACTTTTGAGCAAGGTTTAGGCAAAACCATCGACTGGTTTCTGGAAAACAAAGAATGGCTGGAAAATGTAACTTCCGGCGATTATCAGAAATACTATGCAGGACAATATAATTAATTATTGAATTTAGAACAAATGAAAGGAATTATATTAGCCGGAGGATCCGGAACCAGACTTTTCCCGTTAACAATCGCTGTCAGCAAACAGCTGATGCCTGTTTACGACAAACCAATGATTTATTATCCGCTATCAACATTGTTGTTGGCTGGGATTAAAGATATTTTAATCATCACAACGCCGCACGACCAGGCAGGATTTATCAAGCTTTTGGGCGATGGATCTCAATTGGGATGCAACATAGAATACGTGGTTCAGCCCAGTCCGGACGGATTGGCACAGGCGTTTATTCTTGGAGACCAGTTTATCGGAGACGACTCCGCAGCTTTGGTTTTAGGCGATAATATTTTCTACGGTTCCGAAATGGGCACTTTGTTGAAGAACAAAACCAATCCTGACGGCGGAGTAGTTTTTGCTTACCACGTGGCAGATCCCGAAAGATACGGCGTTGTAGAATTTGATAATGATTTCAAAGCAATTTCTATTGAGGAAAAGCCGAGCGAACCAAAATCTAACTATGCGGTGCCGGGGCTTTATTTCTATGATAATGAAGTGGTTGAGATTGCAAAAAACATAAAGCCGTCTCCAAGAGGCGAGCTGGAAATTACGGATATCAACAACGTTTACCTTAGCAAAGGAAAACTGGAAGTAGGTGTTCTGGACAGAGGTACAGCGTGGCTGGATACAGGGACTTTTGACTCTCTTCAGGACGCATCAGAATTTGTAAGCGTGATTGAGAAAAGACAGGGATTCAAGATCGGATGCATCGAGGAAATTGCTTTCCGAAACGGTTTCATCAATGAAGAAAAACTTCTGGAGACTGCAGGAAAATACGGTAAAAGTGGCTATGGCCAATACCTGAAAGGCCTTATTAAATAAATTAAATTATAACATAACACAAATGAGTGATTCTCAAAATCAGCAATGGACAGAAACCATAGAGTCCAACCATTCTCTATGGGATTTGAATCTTAAAGAAGTCTGGCGCTACAAAGACTTGGTCTATATGTTTGTAAAACGGGACTTCGTCTCCAGTTTCAAACAGACTGTTCTAGGTCCTATCTGGTTTTTTATCAATCCTATTTTTACAACAATTGTTTACATTGTTGTTTTTGGTGGCATTGCGAATATCTCAACAGATGGTGCGCCAAAAATACTGTTTTATCTTGCCGGAGTTACGCTGTGGAACTACTTTTCATCTTGCCTTAATGGCACCTCCAGCGTATTTACCAGTAATGCTGCAATTTTCGGAAAAGTCTATTTTCCGAGGTTGGTAATGCCTATCTCCATTGTTTTTTCAAATCTGATGCGTTTTGGCGTACAGATGATTTTGTTTCTGATCGCATTTTTTTACTATCTGGCAAAAGGCGAAATACAGCCTAATTGGTGGATTCTTGCGACTCCTTTTTTGATTATACTTATGGCTATGTTTGCGTTGGGTGTTGGGATGATATTTTCATCTATGACTACCAAGTATAGAGATCTACAGATGCTTTTAGGCTTTGGGGTAAGCCTCTATATGTATGCAACACCGGTGATATATCCTGTATCTGCTTTACCCAAATTCATTCAGCCCTACGCTGCGTGGAATCCTTTGACCGGTATCTTCGAGTGCTTCAAATATGGCTGGCTCGGCGTTGGCGAATTTAATCCTGCAATGCTTCTACTAAGCAGCCTAATTATCGTGGTGTTGTTAGCTATTGGAACGATCGTTTTCAATAAGGTTGAAAAAAGTTTTATGGACACTGTATAATCAAAAATAACAGATGGGATTAGCATTAAAGGCAGAAGATATTTCAAAACAATATCGATTAGGACAAGTTGGAACAGGAACCATTTCTCATGATCTCAATAGATTTTGGCATCAGATAAGAGGAAAAGAAAATCCTTATTTAAAAATCGGTGAGGCCAATGACCGCTCACAGAAAGGTGTGAGCGAGTATGTCTGGTCTCTTAAAGACATCAACTTCGAAATAGAACAGGGCGACGCCGTGGGAATCATTGGTAAAAATGGCGCCGGAAAATCCACGTTGTTAAAACTTCTGAGTAAGGTTACAAAACCAACTACCGGAAAAATATTTACAAAAGGAAGAATTGCCTCACTTTTGGAGGTAGGAACGGGTTTTCACCCGGAGATGACAGGTCGTGAAAACGTATTTCTCAACGGCGCAATTCTGGGAATGACTAGAAAAGAAATCTCCAGAAAGTTTGACGAGATTGTCGACTTTTCGGGCGTAGAAAGATATATAGACACGCCCGTTAAGAGATATTCTTCAGGAATGTATGTGAGACTGGCTTTTGCTGTAGCTGCACACCTGGAGTCTGAAATATTAATTGTAGACGAGGTACTGGCAGTAGGTGATAACGAATTCCAGAAAAAATGTCTTGGTAAAATGGATCAGGTAAACCAGGGCGAAGGAAGAACTGTTCTTTTTGTAAGCCACAATATGGGAACAATCTCATCGTTATGCAAAAGCACTATCTTACTGAAGCAGGGTAACCTTATCGGCTATGGTCCTACAGCCAATATTATCAGCGACTATCTGAGAGTTAATGAATCCGGTGTGGGAGAAATCGTAGAAGCAGGACCAGTAGACGTAAGCAAGAAGGTAAAAATCAGAGCGGCAAGAATATTAAATAATCACCTGCAGATAGCCTCTGAAATAGACAATGCTCATAAAGCTTTTATAGAAATTGAGTTTGAAGTCCTGAAAGAAGGTAAAGGTTACGATATTTCATTTTCTTTGGAGCATATAGAATATGGCCCTATTTTCGGGTCCTGTTATAAAGATACCAAACTGGAAGCATATGATTCTTTTATCTTTACGAAAGGCCTGCACCGTTTTCGCGTAGAACTTCCAATGCAATATCTGCGCGGAGGAACCTATTATGTTTCAGTATCATCCGTCATCCCAAAACTTGAAGGATTGGATCATTTGAAGCAGGATTTGGAGTTCAATATATTAGACACCGTCAGCCCAGTTATTATCACAACAGAAGGCCGATTGGGATCGATACTACCCGTATTAAACTGGAATGAGATATGAGCAGTGTCTTGCTGAAAATATTAGACAGATTGCGGAGATCGTACACCTATAGAAAAAAGATTGATCTTCATAATATATTTGCACATACATTCTCTCCAGATTTCACCGGTGATGCAGCATCCGAACAGATTTTTTCTTTATTAAATAAAAAAGAGCCGGCGATGGTTGCCAGGTTTGGATCTGTAGAACTCAGGATTCTCAATAATTATTTGGATCTGCAAAGAGACAAAGCATCTCAATACTTTAATTATATAAAAGGAGAACAAATCTTTTTTGAGTGGGAAGACTCTATCTTCGATTACAATTTTTTCTTATTTTCAAAGAAAAATGAATCCAGAAAAGCATTGATCAGACGGTACTCCGAACTTTACAAACAGGACATCAAACAATTGGACATTTTGGGTTCCTGGCTCGAGGAAGAAAAGAAACTCAAAAAATATTATCCTGAAACGCTTAAAACAGTTTTTCTGCTGGATATAGAGCCCTATTATCACAACAATCCCTGGAGCAAGGTGCTGCAAGGGAAGAAAGTGTTGGTTGTGCATCCTTTTGAGCAGAGCATTTACAATCAATACAAAAAAAGAGAACTCCTTTTTAAAGACAAGAATGTACTTCCAGAATTTGAACTGGAAGTTATCAATACATTTCACACATTTTCCGGGATCAATCAGGACCAGTTCCAGGATTGGTTTGAAGTCCTGGAGCATATAAAGGGACAGATGGATAGTGCGGATTATGATGTAGCCATTATCGGCTGCGGACCTTACGGCTTTCATCTTGCTGCGCATGCCAAACGGAACGGAAAACAGGGCATCCATATGGGTGGCGCTACTCAGTTATTATTTGGAATTATCGGGAAAAGATGGGAAGAACCCGATTATAAAAACTTTGCAGAAGATTTTTTTAATGAAAACTGGTCACGACCGTTGCCATCAGAATCACCTGAAACACAAGTGAAGAAAAGCCTCGACAAAGAAACATACTGGTAATGGGTTATTTAAAAGACATCATAAGTGGCTTCCTGAAAAAAAAAGGCTATGAGATCAAAAGGACTTCTAATGATCAATTGCTGCTGGAAAATGTTTTCAAAACACAGTATTCAAGGAAAGTTTTAATCTCTTACTTAACGACACCGTTTACAAACGAAATCAATTTTTCACACACCAATCTTACAGAATGTTATTCTGCGGCAGAAATCTTCAGAGACCTGTCCTACAATGTAGATGTAATAGACCTCAATGATTCTATGCACCTGGATTATAGTTCCTACGAAGTGGTGTACGGAATGGGCACTATGTATGAAGAGTCGTTCCAGTCTGCCGCTCAGCAAAAATTCAAAAAGATCTATTACGGAACAGGAAACAGTCCTTTTTTCTACTATCGCGAAGCAGGCAAAAAATTACATCAGTTCTACAAAAGCAAAAGTGTACTTCTGCCGGAATCTGTAAGGCTGGTAGGAAGCAGATCAACTCTGGCACTTACCAATTCTGATGTTATCATATGTCTGGGAAATGATTTCTGCAAAAAAACGTATACAGATAATGTTCCATACCTTCCAACATATAATCTGGATGCATTCTACTTTGATGTAATCCAGGATAAAATAGAAAGGGACATCCCGACTGCGAGACAACATTTTTTATGGTTTGGAAGCGGAGGATTAATATCAAAAGGACTCTCAGACTGTATTGATTTCTTCAGCAAAACCCCCCATTTAACACTTCACATCTGTGGGGCCTCCAAAATGTATGAGAAAAGATTTTGGGAGATGTACAGTCCTGTCGTAGAGCAATGTGACAATATTATCGATCACGGGTTTGCAGCATTAAAGTCTGACAAATTTAAAGATATCGTATCCACCTGTCTATTTGCTATTTTCCCTTCCGTAAGTGAAGGCGGATCGCCGGCACTGCTCAACCTGATGGCAAACGGCGGGATTATTCCAATAGCGACAGAGGCATGTTCTGTAGACATCAAAAAATTTGGTTTTGTTCTGGAAGACAGTTCTGTAGAGAGTATCGAACAAACAATTGCGGAAGTACATTCAGTCTCAGATGCCTCACTGGACCAACTGTCAACTGCAACGCAGAAATATGTACGGGAGAATTATACTCTTGATCTTTACAAAAAAAAATTATTCGAGATTATTAAAACAAATCTGAATTAAAGTTCTTTATTTTGTTTTAAAATATAACTAACACTCAAATTTTGAAAAAATATCTAATCACCGGATTTTCTGGTTTTGTAAGTCAGCATTTTCTTGAATATCTGGATTCTGTAGGAGAAAAAATTCAGGTTCAGGGTATTGATATCAACGAGCCGGATTTTGATTACAGTTCATTTAAAAATCTTGACTGCAGCTTCAACGTGATGGATTTGTTGAATAAGGAGGATGTGGATGATATCATTTATCAGTTCCAGCCAGATTACATCCTGCATTTGGCTTCATTCAGCAGTGTTGCTTTTAGCTGGAAAAATCCGATGGTCAGTTTTACAAACAACACCAATATATTCCTCAATCTTTTGGAACAGGTGAAAAATTTGGGACTTAAATGCAGAATCCTTTCCGTTGGAAGTTCTGAAGAATATGGCGATGTGGATGAAAATGACATCCCTCTAAAGGAAACCAGTAAGCTGAATCCCATCAGTCCCTATGCAGTAGCGAGAGTTTCTCAGGAACTCCTCAGCAAGGTTTATGTAGACGGATATGATCTCGACATAGTACTTACAAGATCTTTCAACCATATAGGACCAAGACAGAGGGATATCTTTGTCATTTCTTCTTTTGTCAAAAAGATCGTTGAGATAAAACATAATAATGCAAACCCAAGTATAACAACAGGTAATTTAGAAATCATCAGAGATTTTCTGGATGTGAGAGACGTTGTACGTGCCTATTATGAGATCCTGAATCACGGTAAAAAAGGAGAAATATATAACATCTGCAGTGGAAAAGGAACATCCTTAAAAACCATCATAAGTATGGTTTCAAATATCCTGGCATTTCAAATTCAAACCGTTCAGGACCCTGGCCTTGTACGTCCGAACGACAACAGAATAATCATTGGCGACAACACAAAAATAACCTCAGAAATCGGCTGGAAACCGGCAATCAGTTTAGAAAAAAGCCTGAGAGACATTGTTAACTATTGGGAAAAAGAATATGAAGGTACTAATTGATCATCAAATATTTCAAAATCAAAGATTCGGAGGTATCAGCCGGTATTTTTTCGAATTGATGGAAGACTTCCGGAAAAGAGATTTGGACTTTGATCTTTCCTTACTGTACAGTAATAACGAATATATCAAAGGGTTTGCAAACATCCAGTCAGAGTCAATATATTCAGCGGGATACAATGAATTTTTGTCTGGAAAAGAGTTTCGCGGTAAAGCATTCCTGTACAACTTATATAAAAAAACAAAGCCACCGGTTGCTCCTTTCCGCCAGCAAAACCTGGACAACACCATCGGCAAATTGAAGAAGGGTGATTTCGATGTTTTTCACACCACCTATTATGATGATTATTTTTTGGATCATCTTGGTGGGAAGCCATTTGTAATAACTGTGTATGATCTTATTCATCAGATATATCCAGAGTATTTTCCCCTGAATATTATAGACAAAAACTACAATATCCTGGATAAGGCATCGAAAATAATTGCCATTAGCGAATCGACAAAAAAAGACCTGATAGATTACTACGGTCTACCTGCCGAAAAGATAGAAGTTACTTATCTTGCCAGCTCATTACAAGCGGGATCTGAGACCATAAAGATTGATGATTTACCTTCAAAATTTATCCTTTTTGTAGGAAACAGGACTATTTACAAAAATTTTTACTTCTTTGCGGAGATTCTTTCCCGTGTTATGAAAAATCATCCGGATATAGAACTGGTATGCACCGGCTCAAAATTCTCAGAAGAAGAAAGAACTTTTATTAACAAATTGGGAATTCAAAACCGTGTCAGGAATTATTTTGTAAATGACGCCGAGTTGATAATGTTATACAAAAATGCTATGTTTTTTGCATTTCCCTCAATGTATGAAGGTTTTGGAATACCAATACTCGAAGCTTATGAAAATGAATGCCCGGTTCTATTAGCTCAAAACAGTTCTTTGGAAGAAATCGGTGGTGATGCCGCTCATTATTTCTCCTCCAAATCTATCACATCTCTAGAAAACAGTCTGGAAGAGTTGATTACCAATGATCTTTTACGAAAGACATTGGTGCAGAAAGGTAAAATGCGACTTCAGGATTTTTCCTGGGAAACAACGGCAGAACAGACTATTGAAATTTATAAAGAAGCAATCCATGCAACACAAAGATAAAATATACATCGCAGGACACAGAGGTCTTGTAGGAAGTGCTATTTTCAGAGCATTAGAAAAACAAGGTTTCACAAATCTGGTCACAAAAACTTCCAAAGAACTGGATCTGCGTGATTACAAACAGACTGCAGATTTCTTTGCAGAAGAACAGCCGGAATATGTTTTCCTCGCTGCGGCAAAAGTAGGCGGAATACAGGCCAACAATACTTACAGAGCTGAGTTTCTTTATGATAATATGATGATTCAGAACAACGTGATCCATCAGGCTCATACCCATAATGTAAAGAAATTATTATTCCTTGGATCCAGCTGTATTTATCCCAAAATGGCACCTCAGCCGTTGAAAGAAGACTCGCTGTTGACAGGAACTTTGGAGCCTACAAACGAACCTTATGCTATCGCAAAAATTGCAGGTATCAAGATGTGTGATGCGTATAGAAGCCAGTACAATTCCAATTTCATTTCTGCAATGCCAACCAATATGTACGGCCCGAATGATAACTATGACCTCAATAATTCTCACGTTTTGCCTGCTTTGCTAAGAAAATTCCACGAAGCGAAAGAACAGAATCTGCCAAATGTTACAGTCTGGGGTACAGGAACACCGTTGAGAGAATTTTTACATTCCGATGATCTTGCAGAAGCCTGCATATTTCTGATGCAAAATTATGAAGACGAAGGCCACGTGAATGTTGGTATTGGTGAAGATATCAGTATAAAGGATTTAGCATTACTGATTAAAAAAATAGTCGGTTATGATGGCGATATCATTTGGGACACTTCAAAACCGGACGGAACACCTCGAAAGCTGATGGATGTCACCAAAATAAATGACTTAGGCTGGAAAGCTAAAATCGGTTTAGAAGAAGGAATTACAGATGTTTACAAGAAAAAATTTAAAATAGACTAGACACATATGAAAACAGCATTAATAACAGGAGTTACAGGACAAGACGGCTCCTACCTGGCAGAATTACTCTTAGAAAAAGGCTATCAGGTTCACGGTATCAAGCGGAGAGCCTCTTCCTTCAATACCCAGAGAATTGATCATATCTATGTGGATCAGCACGAGAATCATGTGAACTTCAAACTGCATTACGGCGATCTTACAGATTCTACCAATATTATCAGAATTATCCAGGAGGTCCAGCCGGATGAGATTTACAATCTGGGCGCTATGTCCCATGTAAAGGTCAGCTTCGACTCTCCCGAGTATGTGGGAAATGTTGACGGCCTCGGAACTCTCAGAATACTGGAAGCCGTCCGTATTCTTGGCTTGGAAAAGAAAACAAAAATCTATCAGGCCTCTACGTCAGAACTGTATGGCGGACTGGAAGAAAATAAAAATGCAGCCGGTTTTTACGACGAAAAATCGCCGTTCTATCCACGTTCTCCGTATGGTGTTGCGAAAATCTACGCCTTCTGGATTACGAAAAATTACCGCGAAGCCTACGACATATTTGCCTGCAACGGCATTCTGTTCAACCACGAATCTCCAAGAAGGGGTGAAACATTTGTCACCAGGAAAATCACAATGGCAACTGCCGCCATTGCAAAAGGAAAACAGGAAGTATTGTATCTTGGAAATCTGAATGCGCAAAGAGACTGGGGACATGCCAAAGATTATGTAGAAGCTATGTGGAGAATCCTGCAGCAGGACGTAGCAGAAGATTACGTGATTGCAACCGGGAAGACCACCTACGTAAGAGATTTTGTAAGAATGGCTTTCGCAGAAGCAGGAATAGAGCTTAGTTTCGAAGGCGAAAATGAAAATGAAGTCGCTAAAGTTGCAAAATGTAATAACGCAGATTATCAGCTGGAAATCGGAAAAACTGTTGTGAAAATCGATCCGCAATACTACAGACCTACAGAAGTAGATCTTCTGATCGGCGATCCTACCAAATCCAAAACACAGCTGGGCTGGGAACCAAAGTATGATCTTGCCGGCCTGGTGAAGGAAATGATGGCGACTGATCTGTCTTTGATTTAAGAACATTTTCATCTTTTAGAAAACCTTCTTATGTTGAAAAAAAAACTAAGTAAGATAAAATGGGAGATTCTCAGAATTCTGGGAATCTACAAACCCACGCCGAACAGATTTAAGGTAAGTACTCTCAATGAGAGAGTTTTAAACTTTATTAAATCTAAAGAAAACATCCCGCTGCCCGCCAGAGAAAAAGACCTTTCCCCAGAGATCCTGATCCCCTGCTATAATCACGGGAAATATCTGGAATATCTTTTCCTGACACTGCCAGCTGATATTCCGATCACGATCATCAACGACAACTCGACTGACGATACAGAATCCTGCATTGATAAATTAAAAACCCAGTACCATTTTAAAGTCATTGGAAATGAAGAGAATCTTTTTCAATATGGCAGCGTAAACAGGGCAATCCGCGAATCTGAAAACAATCTCTTTATCATCGTAAATGCAGACGACCTTATGGTGCCGACCTGGATCCACAATGCCATTGATAAGATGAAGAACTCAGACCTTTTTATGTTGGCAGGAACAGCATTTCCCTTTACTACAATGTCCGGCGAATACGAAAAATTTAACCGGATTTTTGCAGAATTGATCCAGTCTATATCGTACCTTCCGAACAAAGAAGTGAAATATTACGGCCCGGAATCTGCCAGAGATTTTACGCACGATAATTCTATCAACATGACCTTCAACGGATGCACTTTCCTAAGGTCGGCCTGGGAATACGCAGGTGGAATGCTGCCGCTGCATGAGCGCGTTTCTATGCACGATGACAGAGACTTTCAGATGAGAATCTGCTCATTTTTTAAAATCGGTATTTCAGAAGATATTACAACCCTGTACAGGACAGATTCCTCTGCAGGAAAAGGAACATTATAATGAGCAAGAAAATATCCATCATCACAGTCGCTTATAACAACCGCAACGGCCTGGAAGAAACCATCAAAAGTGTGATCTCCCAGACCTGGAAAGATTTTGAATTTATCATCATTGACGGCGGCTCCAACGATGGCAGCGAGGAAGTGCTGGAGAATTATTCCCCACAGATAGACTATTGGGTCAGCGAGCCGGACAAAGGCATCTACAACGCTATGAACAAAGGTATCACAAGATCAACCGGCCAATATCTCATCTTTATGAATAGTGGCGACAGGTTCTCCTCACCAGAAATCCTACAGAGAATAAGCCCTGCTTTTGGCGGTGAAGACATTGTCTATGGTAATGCCTATTATGAGTTGGAGAACCGGCAGAAATACGAATATAAAATACCTTCAAAAATTACAATTGGAAGCCTGATCAAAGAACCCATCTGTCATCAGTCGGCTTTTTTCAGAAAAGAACTTTTTGAAAAATACGGTTTGTATGACGAGAGAAATAAGATTGCCTCTGACTGGACTTTTATGATGGATATTTTTGTACACCACAATATTTCTCAGAAATACATCAATGAGTTCATCAGTATCTTTGAGAAAATCGGAATCAGTACAACGAGTAACAGTGTAGGCGTTGGAGAACAAAAAAAATATCTTGACGAAAATGTCTCATTGGAAGTTCAAAATATGGCGCTTCATTTTGAGGAATATTCCAGGTTTTACAACGGAAAGCCCGGAACAGTTCTACGAAATATTAGAGATAAAATCTACGCTTTGATTTACAGAAAAAGAAATACTGAAAGAACATTTATTGACTAGATTCTAAGCAGAGGATTTACAAATTTGGGCAGTTTTCCGTATAAGAAATAACGGTCGTCAAATTTCATTTTATACAAATAATAGGCGAAAAACGGCTGAATGCTAAACTCGTCTGATTTGGGAAAATAATCTGCAAAGTCTTTGCGCAAAGCCAAATAAAAAGTCCTGAACGTTTTGAAATCCAACAGTACTACTTTGGCCAGCAGAATCTTTTTAGCAAAATCCCTGGTGTATTTTTCCGTCCTATCGTTGGTAGCATAGAGATTGTATTCTTTTGCAAACCGCAGTTTTTCCTTCAGGATATCCTTATAATCATTCAGGTTTTTAATGCCTACATTGGCCGTTATAGAGCCTTGATTGGAGTAATAATAGTTATAAGTCTTCTGGTTTACAAAGTTAATTTTCCGGGCAAGTGCAGAGATCTGGAAGACCCACAATTCATCCTCGTGAAGCAGTCCTTCGGGAAATCTGAGCTGATTATTTTTTATAAACCCGAGGTCGTATAACTTGTTCCACACCACAGAAGCCCATTGTACGGAGAAAAAGCCATTCAGAATCTCATCATTTGAGTAGGATTCTTTGGTATTCTTGAGGGTATGATAATTACTTTCCGTGGGTCTGTCATTCACAAAAAAGTGATGTTCTCCAAAAACAATATCTGGCTGGCCTTCAGTTTTAGAAATAAAAAGCGCCAATGCAGCATCATTTGCCAGATCATCATCGGCATCAATAAAAAAAATATAATCACCGGTTGCCCTGTCAATTCCCGCATTTCTACTGACACTGGGCCCGGAGTTTCTGTCATTGGTGACGATATGCATTTCCAAGGAAGGATTATTCTGCTTGTAATTTTCCAGGGTCAAAAGCGTGTTGTCAGAACTTCTGTCATTAATTAAAATAATTTCAAAATTCTGATAAGTCTGGCGCTTTATGGAATCCAGACATCTGACGACGAATTTTTCCGCATTATAGACAGGGATTACTATAGACACTTTTTTCATCACCTTACCTTATTTCTAAACTTATTAAACAAAACGTTCAGAATAAGAAATGGGCTGATGCCAAAAAATTTTTCTTTAAAATCCTGCTTCGTCTTGGATGCAATGTCCCAATAGGTTTTTGCCAGTTCGTCCTTCTCAGCTTTTGTCAGTTGGTCTTTAAACCTTTCTTTGATATTCAGTAATGAGCCTTTCGGATTATTCAAAAGGAGCTTATAAAAATTGCTGGACAATCCATCATTTAGATAATCGCCAAATGCTAAAACTTTATCTGTAGCCAGAACTTTATACTGTCTTTCGATTCTTCTAAGTACCAATGATTCTGCACAAAATTTCTCCCCTGCAAATTCGGGAAATAAAAATTTCTTATGGATTTCTGTTTTAAAACCAAAAATCATCTCACCCTGGAATTCCCAGTCATAAACTATTTTCCCATCAGAAATCCATTCTTTTCTGCCATATTTGTCTTTATCATAAGGTGTTTCTGTGGGGAAATACATTATTGTAAATGCTGCTATATTGGGATCTTCCGCGATTTTTTCTGAGAGAACTTTCATTTCTGAAACTGCACTTTCAGCAATAAAATCGTCACTGTCAATTACGATGAAAAAATCGGTATCTGTCTTTTTCAGACCATTATTAATTGCAAAATGCTTTCCTTTATTTTCCTGATACAAATATTTAATTTCAATTAATTCTTCGTTTACAAAAGACTGGACAAGCTTTTCTGTCCCATCGCTGGAACCATCATCTACAATAAGCCAGACGAAATTTTTATCAGTCTGTGCTACCAGACTTTGGTAAAGCTTGGGAAGCGTGTAAGCCCTGTTATAGGTAGGTGTGAAAATAGTCAGAAATTTTTTCGTCATGATGAGTTTATGGGTTCATATGCACTTTAATCCAAGGCATCTTTGGTCAATTTTTTAGTATGCTTTTTTCAAATAAGCTTTTCCGAATGCATATTTGGCGGCAGGCTCAGAAAGCTTAACATCTTTTGTTGGTGTGCAGTAATATTATGAAACAAAATTGACGCAGGCTGATAAAATTTTCAGCTAAATTATGCTTTTTTTGTACTTTTACAAATTGATTTTTGCTGTTTATCATCAAACTGCAAAATCACAAATTTTAAACCCGCCAAAAAAATAGATTAATAGGGCAAGTATGTGATACACTTTTCTTCCTTTAATCTGGTGTTTTTGGGAATTGATGAAAATATTAAAACAAAGCAAATGATACCAGTTACCAAACCTTTCCTGCCACCGCAACAAGTCTATCAGTATTATCTGGACGGCATCTGGAAAAGACAATGGCTCACCAATATGGGTCCGCTTGCCAATGATTTGGAATTGAGACTGAAAGAATTTCTGAAGCTTGATCATCTGCTATTCGTCACCAACGGAACAGTTGCTATTCAAATGGCTATCAAAGCTTTGCAGCTGAAAGGGGAAATTATCACCACACCGTTCTCATTTGTGGCCACTACAAGTTCTATAGTCTGGGAAAATTGTCAACCTGTATTTGTAGACATCGATAAAGATTCTTTAAACATCGACGCAGACAAAATAGAAGCTGCAATTACCGAAAAAACCTCGGCCATCCTTGCTACGCACGTTTACGGAAACCCTTGTGATGTTGTAAAAATAGAAGAAATTGCCAGAAAACATAATCTGAAAGTGATCTATGATGCAGCTCACGCTTTCGGGGTGGAAATCGACGGGAAATCCATATTCGAATATGGCGATATCTCTACCTGTTCACTGCACGCTACCAAGTTGTATCACTCGATAGAAGGCGGCCTTATCATCACAAAAAATCCCGAACTTCTTAAAAAATTAGCCTACATCAGAAACTTCGGTTTCGATGGTCCGGAGAATTTTGCAGAGCTGGGAATCAATGGGAAAAATTCAGAATTCCACGCTGCGATGGGACTTGCCAATTTGAAGTATATCGATTCTATTCATAAAAAAAGAAAAGAAATCACTGAAAGGTACGATGAGAAACTCCGGAATCTAAAAGCCGTAAGACCGCTGTGGCACCAGCAATCAAAAAATAATTTCTCTTACTACCCTATTGTTTTTGAGAGCGAAGCACTGATGCTGAAAACCATCGAGCATCTCAAACTTCATGAGATCTACACCAGACGGTATTTTTACCCTTCTCTTGCAAGCTCTCTACCGTACGTTGAATCCGACAAAAATCTTCCGGTGACCGAGGATATCGCAAAAAGAGTGCTTTGCCTGCCTCTTTACGTAGATTTGACTTTGGAAGAAGTAGATATGATATCCAGATTAATGCTTAGAATCCAAAATAACTGATTATGCTGATAGTAGGCGCAAAAGGCTTTGCCAAAGAAGTGCTGGAAATATTTCATCAAAAAGGTGAGACGGAAAACCTGCATTTCTATGATGATGTTTCAGATGATACACCTGATCTACTCTACGCGAAGTTCAAAGTTCTGAAAAGCGAGGACGAAGCGAAAACTGTTTTTGAAACCATTTCAGGACAATTCACATTAGGAGTCGGTCATCCTCCGCTGAGATCCCGCTTATCAGAAAAATTTAAAAATCTGGGCGGCCACCTCACCTCATCCATCAGCAAATATGCTGAAATTGGAAGTTTCGGGGTAGAGATTGGAAAAGGATGCAACATTCTGGGCGGCTCAAGAATCTCAAATGATGTAAAGATAGGATCCGGAACAATCATTTATTATAATTCCATTATTACGCACGATGTCATCGTCGGCGAATTTTGTGAGATTTCGCCTGGCGCGACACTTTTGGGAAGATGCAAAGTCGGAAATTTTGTAAAAATAGGAGCTGGCGCCATTATCTTCCCCGATATTACGATAGGAAATAATGCCGTCATTGCAGCTGGAGCCGTCGTGAGGACAGATGTACCGGATAATGCTATGGCAGCCGGTGTCCCGTCTACAATAAAAAAAATGATCCCGCATTGAAAAAGAAATCCATCCTTTTTATTGCAGACAGACCAGATTGGGCTTATCACAATCTGATCAAAACGTGGGCGCAAGGCTTGACTGATTTCGACTGTTACATTGCATTTGAAGAAGACTTCACTATCCAGCCAAAAGAATTTTCTGTCAGCCAGAAGCTGGCAACCTCGGTCATCAATATTTTGAGGAACAGCAACAAGAAATTTGTCATCCATCCTTCTTCAAACTTCTCATATCCTATATATAAAACGGCGCCTGTCTACGAAGTTGATTCCGGTAAAAAAGTAGAAAGAACGGATTTTGATATCATCTACGAATGTGCATTTTACTTCCAGTTTATGGCAGTGCTGCCTTTTGAAGCAGTGAAAAGATTCGTAGGAATATACACAGATTCTTATCCCCACGAAGGACCCACCTTTGATGTGAAAACTGGAACAGATCTGAAAAAGCTTTCTAGAAAAGAATTCTTTAAGAAATACCTTTCGCAATATGACGGCATTATCGTTGGAAGCCGCGGACTCTATGATCATTATAAACTGTTAACGGATAAGCTTACTTTTGCCAACGGTATCTATCATCAGGAAAATTTTGTTCCAAATAACAGAGTTGGTTCAGAAGAACATCTGACAATTGGGTGGACGGGCAATCCAAACAGACCGATGAAGGGATTCCGTGAGGTGATAGAACCGGCCATAGAAGCTGTGAACAAAACGGGTAGAAAAGTTGTGCTGAAAACAAAATTCTCAGGACCTTATCAGGATCTGCTTAATTTTTATACCGATGTGGATCTTGTGGTCATAGCATCAGAAGCGGACACGGGGCCATCACTTTTTGCTGAAGCCAGCCTGTCAAAAGTACCTTCGATTGCGACGAATATAGGATTTCCAAAGATGATTATCCAGAGTGGAAGCAACGGAATTATTGTAAAAAGAGATCTAGATGAAATCAAAAATGCAATCATCGAGATTTATGACAACCGGCCACTTCTGAAATCTTTTTCGGAAAGAATAAAACAGGATTACCTGGAAAAGCTGGACAATGAGATTTCGTTTGGTAATCTGAAAACTTTATTTAGTTAAAAATATAAAAATGCTAGGAACAATCATTTGGAGATTAAAAGAAGCCACTGCTGTCTTTTTAGGAAAAAAGAAAACCTTAAGAGAATTGCCGAAGCAAAATTTTTCCGAAAAAAATATAACAAATCTTGAGGCTTTCCAAATCAGTGATGAAAGGCTTCAGTCCTTTTTAGCAGGCTTGTCTATTGAGTTTATTTTCAGTGAGTTCAATGAAGAGAGAGTCAATGCCGGCGGCGCAGATCTCAGTCATCAGTTAAGATTGGATCCCAGCCTGAGTACGTTGAAAAAATACTTTCCGACTGCAAAATATACCGTCTATTCAGATTTCGATTTAAAAATTGAAGGCGTAAATCTAAAGAAAATAGAGTCTCCGGTTTTACAGGACAAAAAAGCTCTGAAAAGACATTTTTATCATCTGGCAGATTATTATAAATTCCGAGGAATGCTGGATTCTGAGGCAGATATTGCCATTTCCATAGATTCTGATATGTATATTCTGAATGAAAACATTTACACGCTGATCTATCTGACAGAGAAGTTTGGTTTCTGTGTGCCAAACAGTTCTGCCCAAAGTATGAATTTCGAAGTGGAAACATCGCTTGATACCATTCCGGTTACAGATGAAAGCAAAGGCTTTGGGACGACCTCCAATATTACACCGATGACACTTTCAAAAAAATCGGAGGCAGGAAAGTTATTCTTTACAAAGTGCTGCGAGATAATGGAAAAAGAACCGTCCCGCGCCTCCATCGTCATGTGGAAGGCCGCTTGGGACAGTGGTTTTTATCCCTATGTTTTGCCAAAAGAGTTCTGCGTCTGCAGAGGAAATGAAGGCCTGGGAAATGAGGTGATACTGCACGTAGGACATCCTTCTGTTGCAGAATTTTACAATGTAAAATTAGAAAAGTAAATGAAGAAAAGTATTCTTTTTGTTGCAGACATGCCAGATTGGGCGTACGAGTTTATGATAAAAGCGTGGGTACCTTTTCTCTTAAAAGACTATGACTGCTTTATTGCATTTGATACAGATTATGCTGTAAAAAAAATGCAGCCCAAAAGTCAACTTTACAAGTTACTTTTTAATTTGAGAAGTTTTTTCAAATTAACCCTGTACAAGATGATTAGCAAGAACAGTCCGGTTTATTTTATTGATAAAAGCAACAGCTATTATTTTCCAAGATATCCCAGGCCCATCCTTTATCAGTATACCGACGACCTGAGCAAAGTTGTTCGTGAAAGAAAAAAATTTGATATTAAGGTAGAAATGGCCTTTTACTTCCAATATATGGCAGAATTGCCTTTTGTTGCCGACAAAAATATCGTGGGTATTTTCACAGACAAATTTCCCCACGAAGGTCCTTCGGAAGACATTAAACACAATGTTGACCGGAATGCGTTAAATAAGCAGGAATTTTTTGACAAATACATCAAAGCTTATGACCACCTGATCGTGGGTGGCGGCAATCTGCTTTCCGACTATAAGAAACTGACAGAAAAAATCACGTTCGTATATGGTATCTATGGTCAGGAACAATTTGTGGAAAACAAAAAAGTGGGAGAAAATGAATATCTCACCATCGGATGGACGGGCAATCCCACAAGAAAAATGAAAGGCTTTGAAGAATATATTCTGCCAGCTGTAGAAAACGTTAAAAAAACAGGCCGTGACGTGCGGCTTAAAACCAAATTTTCCGGGCCTTATGATGAGCTTTTTACATTTTACAGCGATGTAGACCTTGTTGTAATTGCTTCTGATGCAGATTCCGGCCCGTCAATGTATGCCGAAGCAAGCCTTTCGGGCGTTCCCTGCATCTCAACAAAAGTTGGCCTACCATTGATGGGAATTAAAAATAATGAAAACGGAATACTCATAAACCGGAATATTGAGACGCTGACAAATAAGATAAAAGAGCTATACGATGAAAGGCCTGTTTTGCAGGCGATGGCTGAAAACGTAAAATCTGATTATTTACAGTGGATGGCTAATAAATTGACTATACAGGAATTTAAAACTGTTGTAGACCAATAATTTATTGACGTATTGAATATAAAAACCTTAATTAAAGAAAAATAAAATATGATCATAGGAAGAGGGCTTATTGGCTCGCTATTTATAGAGTATGAAAGGGAAGACACCGTTTTTTTCGCTTCCGGTGTTTCTAACTCACTGGAAATTAGGACGGAAGAATTTCTGCGTGAAGAAACATTAATTAGGAAGACAATAGAAGACGATCCGGACAAAATATTTGTTTACTTTTCTACCTGCAGTATTTATGATTCTTCCAAAACCGGCAGCGATTACGTACTTCACAAGTTAAAAATGGAGCAGATCATCAAAAATACCACCAGAAAATATTTGATCCTGAGAGTCAGCAATGCCGTTGGGAAAGGAGGCAATCCCAATCTGCTGATGAATTATCTCGTACGGTCTATCAAAAATAAAGAGACCATCAATGTCCATACAAAAGCTACAAGAAATCTGATAGATGCCGATGATATCAGAACTATAACATTAGACTTATTAAACAATCAACAACTCAACAGGATTGTCAATGTCGCATATATACAGAATTACGCCATAATCGAAATTTTGGAGATTATTGAACGCTTTTATCATACAAAGCTTGATCTTAATTTAATAAAAAACGGATCTGGTTATGATATTAATGTTCCGGATGTAGAAGATTATTTTAGAATTAACAGTCTTACGAACAAAGAATCATATCTTCACAACATCTTAGAAAAATACTATTCTTAATGATGAATTTTACAGATAAACTTAGGAATAAAAACATCCTGGTAACAGGAGGTGCAGGCTTTATCGGTTCCAATCTTTGTGAAGAACTCCTGAATCTCGGAGCAAAAGTAACCTGTCTGGACAACTTCTCCACCGGACTGCGTGAAAATCTGGACGCCATCAATAACAATCCGGACTTTAAACTGATCGAGGGTGATATCAGAAACCTTGAAGACTGCCAAAAAGCTTGCGAAAATCAGGATTTCGTTCTGCACGAAGCGGCTCTCGGCTCTGTCCCAAGATCCATCAATGATCCTATTACTTCCAATGATGTAAATGTTGGCGGTTTTCTTAATATGTTGATTGCGGCCAGAGATTCCGGAGTAAAAAGATTCGTTTACGCAGCAAGTTCTTCCACTTATGGTGACTCCGAAAGTCTGCCAAAAGTTGAAAATGTGATCGGAAAACCATTGTCGCCTTACGCCATTACAAAATATGTGAATGAACTGTACGCTGACGTTTTTAAAAGAACATACAATTTTGACACTATCGGCCTGAGGTATTTCAACGTCTTCGGTAGAAAACAGAATCCAAATGGTGCTTACGCGGCCGTCATTCCAAAGTTTGTAATGCAGCTGATGAACCACGAATCACCCGTCATCAACGGTGGCGGAGAATATTCCAGAGACTTCACTTACATTGATAATGTCATACTAATGAACCTTTTAGCCCTGACTTCAGACAATGCAGAGTCGCAGAATGAGGTCTACAATACGGCTTTCGGGGAAAGAACAACATTGAACGATTTGGTAAAATATCTGAAAGAATACCTTTCCGACTTTGATCCGAAAATTGCTGATGTAGAAATCAACTACGGAGACTACAGAAAAGGCGATGTACCGCACTCTCTTGCAAGCATTGATAAAGCAAAAAATCTATTAAACTATCAGCCAAAACATTCTATGAAAGACGGATTGAAGGAAGCTGTAAACTGGTATTGGGAAAACCTAAAATAATGATGAGTCATAAAATTACAATTATAGGTCTGGGCTACGTAGGCTTGCCACTGGCCAGATTATTTTCAACCAAATATGCTGTCGTAGGATTTGATATTAACGAAAAAAGAATTGCTGATCTCAATGCCGGAAAAGATGATACTTTGGAAGTTTCAGACGAACTTCTGAAATCTGCGCTGGTTTCCGCCAATCCAAAACCGGGAGAAACAGGTCTTTTCTGCTCCAATAAATTAGAAGACATCGCAGATTCCAATATCTATGTGGTGACAGTACCTACTCCTGTCGACAAAAACAACAGACCGGATCTGACCCCGCTTTACAGAGCCAGTGAGACAGTTGCCAAAGTTTTGAAAAAAGGCGACATTGTCATTTATGAATCAACAGTTTACCCGGGCGTGACAGAGGAAGAATGTGTGCCTGTCCTGGAGAAAAATACAGGGATGAAATTCAATGTTGATTTCTTCGCCGGATATTCGCCGGAAAGAATCAATCCCGGCGATAAACTTCACACGGTAGAAAAAATCCTTAAAGTAACAGCAGGTTCCAATCCTGAAATCGGGAAAATTGTAGATGATCTTTACAATTCTGTCATCGAAGCCGGAACTTATCTTGCTCCTACAATCAAAGTGGCCGAAGCGGCAAAAGTGATCGAAAATTCCCAAAGGGACATCAATATTGCTTTTGTCAATGAGTTGGCGAAGATTTTCAACCTGATGAATATTGATACGCACGAGGTTTTGAAAGCTGCAGGTACAAAATGGAACTTTCTCCCATTCAAACCAGGTTTGGTAGGCGGTCACTGCATTGGTGTAGATCCTTATTACCTGGCTCAGAAAGCTCAGGAATTTGGTTATCATCCGGAAATCATCCTTGCAGGAAGAAGAATGAACGATTCTATGGGCCAGTATGTTGCGAGTGAAGCCGTAAAGCAGATGCTGAAAAAAGATCTTAAAGTAAATGGATCTGACGTTCTGGTTTTAGGATTTACTTTCAAGGAAAACTGTCCAGATGTGAGAAATACCAAAGTGGTAGATGTTGTGAGAAATCTGGAGGATTACGGCATCAACGTGAGCATTTACGATCCTTGGGCCAATCCTGGAGAAGTGATGCACGAATACGGCCTCGAGACCTCTACCAAGACACCGTTCAAAAAGTATGAAGCTATAGTTTTAGCTGTTGCGCACGAAGAATTTGAGTCGCTTAACATCAAAAACCTGCTGACCGAAAACGGAATCATTTACGATGTAAAAGGAATTCTGGAACAGGATGACTGCATAACAAGGTTATAAATAAGGCATTATCTATCAAACCTCCATCTAAAAAATGGATATCCAATAAACAAAGGCAGGCGGTAAAATAAGTCCTGCTTTTTTAATTTTAAAGGATAAGCGCTGGAAAGATAATTAGCGAGACTCAAACCCCGTAAATCATTGTAGGCCAGATAACTTCTTTTCCACAATCCCTCATTTTTCTGCGCCTTCCAGTTCATCTCCAGAGTCATTGCTTTGAAATCAACAAGATATTCCAGGATTAGTTTTTTCTTGGTGCTATCTTTTTCTTCCTGATAAGCTTTGTCCATATGTTCGGCAATCGTGATCCAATTGCCAAAATGCTTCTCTCCCCTATTGTGGATGATAGAGGCGCCATGAAAATAATAGAGATACGTATCCCTTCTCAAAAAAGCAATTTTTTCAAACTTCAACATACTTTGGAAGCTCCACAGGACATCTTGGGAGAAGAGATCTTTGACAAAATAGAGCCTGTTTTCCATCAAAAAGTCCATTCTTACCAGTTTGTCGCAGGCCATCACGGGATATTTTCCGTTGACAAAGCTCCATGATATTTCGCGATTGCCTTCCAGAATATCTTTCTCAGAATTGACCGGGAAATAGTTCCGCCTCCAACCTTCCTCTTCATTGATGCAGACACTCTGCCCCAGCACCATCTCTGCGCCTGTCCTTTCGGCAAGTTCTACAAGGTCCTGTATCGCATAATCTGTAATCTCATCATCGCTGTCGAGAAAGTAAATATATTGGCCTTTTGCCAGATCCATCCCTGAATTTCTTGCCATAGACAAGCCCTGATTTGTCGGCTGATTAAAAACAGTAAAATTGAAATCCGGATGGTTTCCTATAAATTTTTCGGCAATATCCATAGAAGCATCCGGCGTTACATCATTTACCAAAATACATTCTATATTTTCATAAGTTTGATTGACAACGGACTGCAGACATCTCTCAATGAATTTTTCTACTTTATAAACAGGGATTACGATGGTGACAAGCGGATTCATCTGATGTGATTTAATTTTACTAATTTTAGCAAAAATAGAAAATAAAATCGGGCATTAACTTTATATTTGCAACAATTAAAACACGATGAAATTCTTCGCAAAAATTATTTATAAAATCCTGAAAGAGAACACGCTTGCTACCATTCGGGACAACAAAAATTCCAGAATTGGTAATGGTTTTAAAATAGGGAATTACGCCAGCCTGTCACTCCATCCTTCCGCTTCTCTGCATATCGGTGAGCGCGTAAGTGTCAGAAATTATATCAGTTTTGTGCTGGCTCCCAACGCAAAAATTATTCTGGAGGATCATGTTTTTATGAATAATTACTGTTCTGTAAATGCGATAGAAAAAATTGAAATCGGCGAAAACACGTTGTTTGGCGAGGGTGTAAAGCTCTATGATCACAACCACGAATACTCCAACGAGAAGGTGGAGCATCAGAAATTCCGGACGGCACCTATAAAGATCGGAAAAAACTGTTGGCTGGGAAGCAATGTAACTGTCCTGAAAGGCGTTACCATCGGAGACAACTGCGTCATAGGCGCGGGATGTCTTATTTACAAGGATGTTCCTGCGGGCAGCGTCATCAGACTGAAACAAAATTTATTTTAATATGGCGCCCAAAATTTCTGTAGTGATGTCCGTTTTCAATGGCGACCAATTTCTTGCTCAAAGTATTGAGGCTATTTTAAATCAAACATTTCAGGATTTTGAATTTATTATTATTGATGATGCCTCTACGGATAACTGCTGGGAAATCCTGAACAGTTTTTCAACAAAAGATCACAGAATAAAATTGTCCAGAAATGAAAAAAACATTGGTATTGAAGGTTTTATAAAAAATCTAAATTATGGATGCAGCATCGCTAAAGGAAAATACATTGCAAGAATAGATCAGGACGATGTGGCAAGAGAAGATAGACTCCAGCTTCAGTTTGACTTTCTGGAAAGCAATCCGGACATTTTTATTGTAGGTTCTGCACTGCAGAAGATAGATGAAAAAGGGAAACATCTCGGGCTGATGTCAGCACCACTTGATGATAAGGCTATCAGAGAAATAATGCCGAAGAAAATATCTCTGTATCACCCAGCGATTATGTTTAGAAAGTCATTTGACGGCAATTTTTACAGGGAAAAAATCAGATATTGTGAGGACTACGACTTTTATTTAAGAATAATGACGGACAATCTGAAAATGGCAAATCTGCCAGACTGTCTTCTGGAATACAGAATTCTTGAAAAATCAATGTCCAGGCAGCAGGATAAAGTCATCAAAAATCTATTCATTAATAAAGCCAAAGAATTTTATTACGAAAGACTTCAGACAGGAAATGACACCTACGATTTGTTCGATCCGGAAGAATATCTCAATATCTACACAAAACCAACAAAATCACTGGTGAAAAAAGCAATCACAGTTTCCTTAAAATATTATGACTTCTCGGGCTTCAAAAAGATGATGAATCTCTATGCGGATTTCGGAAAAGATATTTTTTACTTCAGAAACAAATTACTTCTTTCTTCTGGCGAATCTGTCTTTCAGCAGTACGCAAAACTTATCAACAATACAGGCTCAAAATAACGCTTTTACAAATGACAGATATTTTCATCAAATCATTTAACCGCCCTTTTTACCTGGACAGGAGCATTGCCTCTGTTTATAAATTTGTGTCCGGTAACTTTCAGATTAAAGTTCTGGATGATGGTACTCCTGGGGAATATCTGGATAAAATCAGGACAAAATATCCCAAAGTTCAAATCTTGCTTTCGGAAAATTATGAAAAAAAAGTACAGGCTATTGACGATAATTTAAGCACCGGAAAAGCGGTCAACGGATTTGAAATCCCTACAAAATTCTGGTTTGATAATGTAAAGGAGGGATCCGACTACGTCATTGTCACTGAGGATGACGTCTGGTTTACAAATACTATTAATGTTGATAAAATCTGCGATGAAGCAAAGAATTTCGATATCAGCTTGTTAAAGCTTGGCTGGCTGGGAAACGAGAGCGAAAGGCAAGATTTGCAAATGAAGTCGATTTCGGAAAATATAGAATCTGCAAAGCCTAAAGGCCTTCTGTTCTTTCCCAAAAAATTGACGGAAGCTTTCTTTTATAATCACTATAAATTCTATACGATCCTGTACAAACTGGGAAAAGCTGATAATACGACGCAAAGAAAATACTGGGCGCTGAACTCAATACTGATGGGCTTTTTCAATAAAAAATACTGGCTCGAGATATGGAAAGAAATGGACGGAAAGGTGGATGAAAAACGTCAGCTGATCAACGCGTCTGTCTTTTACAGAAAACACCGGCAGAATCCCAATTTTGTTTCCCGCCTGAAGACTGAATCTATGAAAACAACATTCCAGTCCTCTGCAACCAATTCTTACCACGAATATGGTTTTGATTTTGATGTCAATATTTTTAATCATGTGATCAACCGAGCCTGGCTGAAAGGCGATTTTGATGCGATGGAGAATTTTCCCGGAGATTTTTCTAAGCAGTATATAAAATCATTCGTGGAGGATGAAATCAACTTTCCGGAATTTGAAAAATGGGCAGATCAATTCCGAAAACAGTATGAAAATATGGGTTGCCAAACAGAATAAAAAGCGCCTCTGAAAATTTATCGGAACAAGAATATAAAACAGCCTTATCTTTGCTTTTTTAAGGATCCTGTTTCCAAATACTGACAATGAATCAAAAAATAAAAGTCCTCTTCCGCCACCGCTCGATGGAAATGGGCGGCGTAGAAAAAGTAATCCTGGGTTTGCTGGAAAATCTGAGCAGGGATAAATTCGATATTACACTCCTGGTCAGTCTTTATCAGGGCGAACTGCGCGATAAAGTGCCATCTCACATTCAATATCTAAAAATAAACGAGGGTAAAGAGGATTTTTCCAAGCATCAATTAATCAATAAAATTCAACTTTTAACGAGAGCTGTAAAGATCCGATTTCTGCAGAAATTTCCTTTTCTTTTAGACAAAATATACCTGGATAAAAAATTCGACGTGGAGATAGCGTCTTCCTACACAGATTTTGCGTCTGTACTGGCCAGTGCGGATAAAAATTCAAAAAAAATCGGATGGTTTCATTCTGATATTACCTTTCCAAAGATGCAGCCTGTTGTCCCTTTAATTTTGAGTCAGATTCCAAAATTTGACTATTTCATCTTCGGTTCACAACAGACGAAAGATATTTTGATCAGCACCTACCCAGACTTGAAGCTTCCTGCAAATGAGGTCATTCTGAATGCCATTCCTATCAAAGAAATAAAGGAAAAAGCAGTAGAATTTGTTCCCGATTTCGACACTTCGGATCCCGTTTTTGTCTCTGTAGGCAGACTGCATTCCAGAAAAGGCTATCGAAAACTGATAGAAGTTCATTCGCAACTTATAAAAGACGGTTTCCCTCATAAAATCTTTATCATTGGCGATGGCGAAGAAATGGAAAATCTGAGAAACCTCACCATGCAACTGGATGTTACGACGTCTTTTATATTTCTTGGATCTCTTCTCAATCCTTATCCTTACGTTAAAAATGCAGATTTCTTCATTATGCCTTCTGAGTCTGAGGGCTGGCCATTGATCATTGCAGACACGCTTATTCTTCAGAAACCGATCCTGTCCACTGCAGTTGGCGGTATTCCGGAAATGATTATTCATAAAGAAAATGGTTATCTAATTAAATATGATTCCAAGGAAATCTACGACGGGATGAAGGAATTTATGACAGATGAGAATTTAATTACTGGAATACGGAGTAATCTTAAGAATTCTGAAAAGCAGTTTGACAATCAGAAAATTTTTGATGCCGTAGAAAATATCATTATCAATTTATCAAAAAATTAGGATATGTTACTTTATCGAATCATACTTAAAATCCACAACAGCTACCTCTTACTGATCAAGAATATTACCATTTCACTTGCAAAAAAAAGAGGTCTTAAAATTGGGAAGAATGCCTTTATACAAGGTGTTCCGGATTTTGGTTCGGAGCCATTTTTAGTAGAAATTGGTGACAACGTGACCCTGGCTGAAAATGTTTCCTTCATCAACCACGGCGGTGATGCCCGCGTTACAAAAAATATCGAGAAATATAAAGATGGCCGATTTTTTGGAAGAATAAGAATTGGCAATAATACATTTATCGGAAAAGGCACTATCATTCTTCCCGGGGTGAGTATCGGCGACAACTGTATTATTGGCTCTCTCAGTATTGTAAGTTCTTCCATACCCAGCAATTGTGTGTACGCAGGCAGTCCTGCTAAAAAGATTTGCACAATAGAAGATTACGGTGACAGGCTCTTGGCCAACACTGTGATGTATGACAGAGAATTAGAGAAAAACAGAAAAAGCCTGGAAGATTATCTTAAAAATAATTTACCGCATCAATATAAACCCGTTAAGTAAATTGCTCATCTATTTCAAAACACTCAAAAACTGTTAGCAGCTGAGTATTTGTTTTAAGATGCTTATCTTTGCAAAAATTTTACCCACGCTAATATGATCAACATTGCAGCGATAGAATACTATCTGCCCAAAAATATACTGACCAACGAAGATATCGCGAATGAATTCCCGGAGTGGAATGCAGATAAAATCAAATCAAAAATTGGCGTAGAATCCCGACATTTTGCAGATGAATCTGAAACAGCGCTGGATCTGGCTCAGCAAGCCTGTGAAAAGCTCTTCACGAGATACGATAAAAGTAAAATAGATTTTATCCTGTTCTGCACGCAGAGTCCGGATTATTTTCTGCCTACCACAGCCTGCATCCTTCAGGACAGACTGGATCTGCCCAAGAATATCGGCGCACTCGATTTCAATCTTGGATGTTCCGGATTCGTTTACGGATTAACATTAGCTAAAGGATTGATTTCTATAGGATTGGCCAAAAATATTCTATTGGTGACTTCTGATACTTACACCAAATTTCTCGATAAAAATGACAAATCCAACCGAAGCATCTTCGGTGACGGAGCAGCCGTTACAATTGTGGAGAAAGACGACTCCAAAGCGGATTTCCAATATGTTGTAGGGACAGACGGCAGCGGATTTAATAATCTGATTGTGGAAAACGGTGCGTCCAGAAATACATCGGAAAAGCCTGTTCTTTTTATGAAAGGTCCCAAGATTTTCACATTTGCGCTGG
This sequence comes from Bacteroidota bacterium, assembly GCA_037033105.1. Classification (GTDB taxonomy): domain Bacteria; phylum Bacteroidota; class Bacteroidia; order Flavobacteriales; family Weeksellaceae; genus Epilithonimonas. The sequence continues at coordinate 116,810 of JAZBLF010000004.1, read as the reverse complement.
AGAACATTCCTGCGCTTATTACTGAAACTCTTGAGAAAAACAAACTGACGCTGGACAAAATTGACCTGTTTGTCTTCCACCAGGCCAGTTCCTATATGCTCAATTACCTCAGAAACCTTTGCAACATCCCGGAAGAAAAATTCTTTCTGGATATGAAAGATATCGGCAATACCGTCTCTGCAAGTATTCCGATTGCTTTGAAACTGGCTATAGATCAGGGGAAAATCAAGGAAGGCTTCAAAGTAATGGTGGCAGGCTTTGGCGTTGGCTACTCTTGGGGAGCAGGGATTTTAGAATTTTAAGCGTTGCTGTACTTGAAAAAGAAAATTCTTATCAGAATTGGCTCTTTGCGTCACGGCGGCGCAGAAAAAGTGCTGGTTACATTCCTCAAAAATCTTCCGAAAGACAAGTATGAGATAGATCTTTTATTAAATCTCTATTCCGGAAAATACCTGACCGAGGTGCCAGATTGGGTAAATGTGATGTACCTCAACCGCGGCGAAATGATCACAACCAATCGCCCAAAAGACATTCCTACAAAAATCTACCGCGTTGTCTATCAAAGACTTTTAAAGAAATACCCGAAAATTCTTTACAGGAGAAAACTCAAAAATAAAATCTACGACATCGAGTTTGCTGCCATCCATGGTTTTATGGATGAGGTGCTGAACAGCCCACTGAGAGCTTCCAAAAAGCTGATGTGGATCCATAACGACCTCACGGAGGTCAGTGGTTATACGCCAGAAAAAATCAGGCACTTTTTCCGTTACGACAAAGTGATGGTGATTTCTGAAAAAATTCAGCAGACGTTTCTTAATCTGACAAGAGATGAAGCTGAAAAAAGCAAAATCGTAAGAATATATAATCCGCTGGATACCAATGAGATCCTTAATAAAGCCGAGAAACCGGTCATCAATTATACCTTTGACAAGGAAATTCCTACGTTTATATCCGTGGGAACTGTCTTTCCTCAGAAAGGATTTGACAGGCTTCTGAAAGTTCATAAAAGACTTTTGGATGAGGGTCTTAATCACAAGATTCTGATCGTGGGTGATGGCTACGATTTCGAGACTGTGAAAAAGCTGAAAACCGAGTTGGGCGTGGACAATACTGCTACAATGCTGGGTTTTACAGACAATCCTTATCCTTATTTCCGGGCAGCAGATTTTTATATTCTGAGCTCAAGATACGAGGGTTTTCCTACGGTTTTGTTCGAAGCGATTACTTTGAAAAAAAATATCATAGCAACCGACGTTTCCGGCGTTACAGAAATGCTGGAAAATGGAAAACTCGGCCTGATCACTGAGAATTCTGAAGAGGGCATTTACGCAGGAATGAAGCTGGCTTTGACCAATCCTGACCACTTTAAGACTTATCAAAACAATCTTTCTGATTACCAAATGCCTTTCAATCTGAAAAATTCTGTCGATAAAATTATGGACATCATTGATGATCTTTAGATAAAAGCTAGATGTTAGATTAAAATAAATCTGTCAGGTCTGGGTAATCTGCGAGAAAAATTTTAATTAAATTTCCAACTTTGAGGTATCTTTCAAATTACTAATTTTACAAAATGGCCTACAGTACTCTTCAAAAAGATTTTTACAGGGAAAGCGGGAAATATCTGTCCCATTTTCAGATTGTGAAGAAATGTTTCAGTCCCAATCTGCATTATATTTATTGGTTCCGAAACGCTCAGAAATATCCCAAATCTTCATTTATAGGAATGCTCTACCGCCTGATTCTCCGCCATTATCAAATAAAATACGGCTTCCAGATCTATGCGGAAACTGAGATTGGCGAAGGTTTTTATCTCGGCCATTGGGGCGCTCTGGTCATCAATCCGAAGGCTAAGATTGGAAAAAACTGCAACATTGCACAAGGTGTAACCATCGCACAGGCGAACCGTGGCAGAAATGAGGGTGTTCCTATCATCGGCAATGAAGTCTGGATTGGCCCAAATGCTGTGATTGTTGGCAACATCAAAATTGGAAACAATGTTTTGATTGCGCCTAATGCTTACGTAAATACCGATATTCCAGATCATTCGATTGCTTTGGGAAATCCTGCTATCATTACTGCGAAATTAAATGCTACCGAAGGCTATATTAATAACAAGGTTTAAAAAACTACTAAACTGACATTTCTCAATATTAAACTTTGTTAAAAAATTGTTTTTTTAAATTTTTATAGCATATTTTTGTTGTGTTATTGATTTAGTCTATCAATTTTAAAAATAACTTTAGCGAAACAAATAATCATAAATCACTTTATTTTATCATTATGGCCAATTCTTACGAAGGTATTTTTGAAAACAATAAAAAATGGGTAGAAGGAAAATTGGCGGATAATCCGGATTATTTTCACAATCTTGCCAAGACGCAGCACCCAGACTATCTCTATATCGGATGTTCCGACAGCCGCGCAACGGCAGAGGAACTGATGGGTCTCGGCCCGGGCGAGGTATTTGTCCACAGAAACATTGCCAATGTGGTCAATACTTTGGATATGAGTTCAACTGCGGTGATTCAATATGCTGTTGAACATCTGAAAGTAAAACACATCATCGTCTGCGGACATTATAACTGTGGCGGCGTAAAAGCGGCAATGACTTCTCAGGATCTGGGACTGCTGAATCCCTGGCTCAGAAATATCCGAGACGTCTACAGGCTGCATCAGGCGGAACTGGACACGGTAGAAGAAGATAAAAAATACGATCGCCTTGTAGAACTGAATGTTCAGGAGCAATGCATCAATGTGATCAAAATGGCCTGCGTGCAGGAAAGATATATTTTAGACGAATATCCTATCGTTCACGGTTGGGTTTTCGATCTGAGAACAGGTAAAATTATCGATCTGGAAATCGATTTCGGGAAAATTCTGAAGGACATCCAGAAGATATACAACCTGACAGATTCTGATTGGGTGATGAGCAAGAAGAATAATAAAAACCTCATCTAAAGCTTTTTATGAAGTACTGGAGTATTATAATATTAACGATTTTTCTCAACTTTACGGCTCTCCCTGGGATTGCTGCACTGTGCGGCTGGGAAATACCGAGAACGAATGTTATAGTCAATGAAGAGGAAACCCACGCCAACTCTCTGGTTCTCTACGAAAAAACAATTCCTAAAACGCTGAACATTCATGATTTTCTTAAATTCTATGAATCTGTTCCACAAAAAAATACAGCTGTAAACAGGAAATCAAATATCTATTTTTCCCCGTTTCTAAGCATCTTTTCTCCTCCACCGGAAGCCTGATTTCAAAATTTCGTTTTTCTAGAAACGTCATGACGTTGCTGTTTTAGATGGCAACGTGCTTTATTCGATATCAATTCAATTATTATCCAAAGAATAACTGATCAAATCTTGTCAGTGACTTCTGCTATTTTATTGTGCAATTGCAGTATCATTTTTATCTGTACAGATATCAATCACTGGTGCGGTTACATGAGATAAATAACTCATTTTTAATTTCTTATGAAAAAATCAAAATCTTTGATTGGAGGGATCAAAGAAAATTTCCCTTCCGGTCTTGTCGTTTTTCTGGTGGCTCTGCCGCTGTGTCTGGGGATTGCTTTAGCATCGGGAGCACCGCCGTTATCCGGGGTTATCGCCGGAATCATCGGTGGTATCGTTGTAGGTGCTATCAGTAACTCCAACATATCAGTTTCCGGTCCTGCTGCAGGTTTGACCGCGATAGTTCTGGTCGCCATCACAGACCTGGGTGCATTTGAACTGTTTCTCTGCGCCGGAATCATAGCAGGCGTCCTGCAACTGATTCTTGGGTTTGTCCGCGCCGGGAGTATCTCCAATTATTTTCCTAACAATGTGATAGAAGGGATGCTTGCCGGTATCGGGATTATTATTATCCTTAAGCAAATCCCCCACGCATTGGGCTTCGACAGTGATTATGAAGGCCACGAATCTATTTTTGACAAAGGGCTCAATTTTGGTTATTTCTCAGAATTATTTGGAGCCGTCCATCCGGGCGCAATTGTGGTGACCATAGTTTCGGTAGCAATCCTGTTGGCCTGGGATCATATCACGGTGCTCAAAAGGATGAAGCTTTTGCCAGGCGCTTTGGTAGCAGTTATTGCAGGGATTTTATTAAATGAGTTCTTTAAAATGTCCGGCAGCACTTTAGCGATTTCGGACAAGCATCTTGTGACATTGCCTACACCAAGTTCACTGGAAGATTTCAAAAATCTGATCACTTTCCCTGATTTTGCAGGATTTGCAAATCCAAAAGTGTGGATTGCAGGAGCAACTATCGCCATCGTAGCGTCCATCGAGACTTTATTATGTATCGAGGCCTCCGACAGGTTGGATGTAAGAAGAAGAATCACGGATACGAATCTGGAGCTGAAAGCGCAGGGAATCGGTAATCTTATCAGTTCTTTTATCGGCGGACTGCCAATGACATCAGTGGTTGTAAGAAGTTCTGCCAATGCCAATGCCGGCGCTACTTCCAAACTTTCTGCTATCATTCACGGCGTTTTGCTGCTGATCTGCGTCCTGTCGATTCCAGTCATTTTAAATCTGATTCCGCTTGCAACGCTTGCAGCAGTATTGATTTTAGTCGGATACAAGTTGGCAAAACCGGCGACATTCAAACATTTCTGGCACAATGGGAAATATCAGTTTATCCCGTTTGTAGCAACAGTTTTGGCAGTGGTTTTTACAGACCTTCTGAAAGGTGTAGGAATTGGTTTATTAATCTCGGTTTTCTATATTCTTCAAGGAAATATGAAGCGTGCCTATTATCTGAGCAGAGAAAAACTGAATGATGCAGATGAGATCACCATTAAGCTGGCAGAAGAAGTATCTTTCCTCAATAAAGCAGCCATCAAAAAAACCTTGAAAAACGTAAAATCAGGCTCTAAAGTCATTATTGATGCAAAAACTACCTCATATATCACAACAGATGTTCTGGAGATGATTCAGGATTTTGCCAATGTACGAGCCAAAGAAGAAGATATCGAAGTAGAATTGCTCGGCTTCAAAACTTCGTACAGAGATTATGCGAGCGATCAGGATTCGCATGTCATCATCAATCACAAACGGGCGATGTAAAACGTTCAAACCTTTAACAATCAACAATTTATTTAAAATTTAAAAAATATTATGAAAGCACATACATTCGAAACACAAACGACCATTACACCAGAGAAAGCATTAGAAATCTTAAAAGAAGGCAATCAGAGATTCGTCAACAATCTGAAAGCCAACCGGGATCTTCTCGCTCAGGTCAATGACACGCGTGAAGGACAATGGCCGTTTGCTGTAGTTTTGAGCTGTATCGACAGCCGCACTTCTGCCGAACTGATTTTTGATCAGGGACTGGGCGATGTATTCAGCGTGAGAATTGCCGGTAATTTTGTAAATCAGGATATTCTAGGGTCTATGGAATTTGGGTGCAACGTTGCCGGTTCCAAACTGGTTGTGGTATTGGGACACACGAAATGTGGCGCTCTGAAAGGCGGTCTGGATGCCGCCAAAATCGAAGGAATGGGAATGGATAACCTCAACCACCTGATTGGTCATTTTGATCACATCATCAAGGATATCATCAATGACGGTGAGGAAAGATCTTCTAAAAATGAGGATCTTTTGGAAAGGCTGAATCAGCAAAACGTGAAAAATGCCATAGAAGATATCCGAAGCCAGAGTTCTACCCTGAAAGCTATGGAGGACGAAGGTAAAATCAAAATAGTGGGCGCCAATTACGACGTAGAAACAGGTGTTGTAACCTGGTTATAAAAAATTTTTCTTTATACAATTAATTAGGTTTGCAGGCCGGGTAATATATTTTATCCGGCTTGCTTATTTCCCGTTAAAACCGGTCATTGTATTCTGAATACCTGCAAAAACGAATGACAGTGCAGCCTGGGAAAACTTTTCGATTCTTTCGGAAAGTTTTTCTTTTTCGGCCGCGTTCCACTCGCCAAGTACATAATCTACCTGTTGCCCTTCTTTAAACTCGGCTGCAATCCCGAAACGAAGCCTTGTGTACAGGTTGGTATTGAGGACCGCTTCTATATTTCGAAGGCCATTGTGTCCGCCGTGGCTTCCTTTCATTTTCATCCTCAACGATCCGAAAGGCAAAGCAAGATCATCAGCCACTATCAGGATATTTTCCAAAGGAATATTTTCTTTCTGCATCCAGAATTTGACAGCATTTCCGGAGAGATTCACATAAGTATCAGGTTTTAGTATCAATACTTTTCTGCCTTTATATTTCCCTTCTGCCAGAAGTCCAAAGTTGGAAGATTTAAACGGAACTTCCAGTTTTTCAGCAATTTTCTCGGCCACTTTGAAACCTATGTTGTGACGCGTTTCGGCATACTCTTCCCCTTTATTCCCGATGCCGACAATCAGATATTTCATTTATTTATTGGTATTGGAACGTGGTAAGAATGTCCGGAGACTGCACAGAAGTAGGATATCCGTCCTTATCATAAACATATTTTACAGACTGAGTATCTTCAATATTAGCACCGCCAAAATTGAAAATCACATTGATTTTTGCACTGTTGTTTTTTGCAAATCCGGTGATGCTGCTTGCGTCTGCCTCACTGTGAACCGTTGCAATCAGAAAATCTTTCGGCAACAGGTTGTAAGGATTGATTTTCCCGTCATATTCTGACAGATTTACAGTCAGTTTCAGTTCCTGCAAAAAGTCGAAGATGGGAACCGGAAGGCCGGCTTTCAGAGTTGCCTGGTATTTCCATTGGGAGATATTGGTTCCAACATAGGAAAAACTGGAATCATAATTAGCAATAACCTGCGTATTTTCGGGATTGTAGATGTCCTCTTTCACAGAAGACGGCCAGCCATTGGCTGCATAACTTACCGTTGCAATGCTTTTGACAGAGCCGGAACTTTCTGTACGGGTAACGTTTATTTTGGTAATCTGATTGTTCGTATATACCGGCACAATTTCCTGTGTACTGATGCTGCCTGTGGAATTATCGGTACGCAAAATCTTTGCGATATTGCCGCCAGTCTGGTAAGTGATGGCAATCTTTAAACTGTTGTCGCCAGTCGCTACAGCAGTCAGCTTTTTATCAGCATTATAGGTGTAATTGAATACCGAAACATCACCTTCATCATCAATGGTTATTTTTTTAAGCAATTTGCCCGCAGTGTTACCCGGCGTGCCAGGATCCGGTGTATTATTGGGATCGTAATCTGCTCCTATCAGAAAATCACCGTTTCCATCTTGATTGGGATCACAAGATGAAAGCATCAAGATTCCGAAGATAAGCGCGAGATAATAAAATATGTTTTTCATTGTTTTTCGTTTTCTGTCTGCAAAGTTAACTTTTTAAAATAAATTCCGTAAAGCAAATTTAATTTGAGAATCATTTACTTATAATCGAAATTCTCTGCCGAATTCTGATTCTTAATTTCATTAAGCTCAGTAAGATAAACCTTCAGCTGTTTCTCACTCAGCGTTCCGTTTTTCTGATAAACAGCAGCTCTTCTCCGGACTTCAGAATCGTAATAGGCCCTGAAATTATTATTACTTTCATTGCTGCGCCAGATGGTAAAATATTCGCACATATTACTTAGAAAATCTGCTATTTCTTCTGCCGTTTTTTCGTCCACTTCTTTACCGGAAGCCGTCACGGAGAAATAGACAGGCTGCCGATCTGTTTCAATTTTCCTGTAAAAATCATTGTACCGGTCATCAATCAGATATTCAATTTGCTCCTTATTAAAGAACACCGTTTCATCAATGTCTTTCAGTTTCACAAAACTTGCGGTGCTATTTTTTTCATTAAAGATATAATTCGCATAAACTACCATCTCGCCTTTATTCAGACCAGGCGAGATGCCGTAATGTTGGGAAAGATAGAAAAGTGAAGGTTCAGCATAATCGATCTGTTCTTTCAAATTGGCAACAAAAATTTCGATTCTCGGGCCGTCTTTATCTACTGATATTCTCTTTTCAAGGTTTTTGAAGGATCTGTAATCATATAAAGTATCCGATGCTTTTTTAAAAGACCTGACTGGCGATTCCGCGCTGTAAGTCTGGAATCCATTGGCCGCAACATATTTTTTGTTGTACAGGACGCCATCCATACGGTACATATTTTTCCGGTAAGGATAGTAGAAATTGATGGTATTTCTGATGAATCTTTTCTCAGAATCATAATCTATGGAATAGACAGGGACGCTTTTATCTTTAGAATTAAATCTGACTGAAATACCACTCAAACTGTCTGCTTCACTCAGGAAAGTCATTTCTTTATCGTAATGGTATTTCAAAATCTGAGCATCAGCAAGTGATGCTGTCATTACGAATAACAACAGTATCAATTTATTTTTATTGATTAAACAATGATTCATTAATGATTCAATATTCTGTTCAACACAAGATTCACCTCATCCACATTGGTTACGTTATCTTTCCGCATCATCAGCTGATTGTTCTTTTCTTTTAACGTCGCTTCCTTCGGATTTTGTGTGAGGTAAGCAATGATCTTTTTGAATTTTTCGCTTTGATAGAATTTATCCTGAGGATTCGCAGGGAAATAGCCCAGAAACACCTTATTCTTCACCACCAATTTATCAAAACCAATTTCTGCAGCCAGCCATTTCAGCTCCACAGACTTCAGAAGATTGATGGCCTCAGGCGGTAATTTTCCGAAACGGTCCGTCAGTTCATACTCAAAAGCAATGAGTGTCGCAGCATCATTGATCTCGGCCAGCTTCTGGTATAATGACAATCTTTCTTCCGTAGAACTCACGTAATCGTCGGGCAGCATCAGCTCGAGATCTGTGTCGATATTCACTTCCTTTGTAGACTTAAATAATTTCTGACGGTCCTCTTCATTTTCAAAAAGGTCTTCAAAATCCTCATCATCTTTGAGCTCTTCCAAAGCTTCCTGCATCATTTTCTGATACGTTTCAAATCCCATTTCATTGATAAAACCACTCTGTTCCGCACCCAGCAGATCTCCTGCACCACGGATTTCCAGATCCTTCATCGCAATCTGGAATCCGCTGCCAAGGTCAGAAAATTGCTCAATCGCCTCCAGTCGTTTTCTCGCATCGGAAGTCATCATATCAAACGGTGGCGTTATCAAATAACAAAAGGCTTTCCGGTTGCTTCGCCCCACACGTCCACGCATCTGGTGCACATCTGCCATTCCAAATCTGTGAGCGTCATTAATGAAAATCGTATTCGCATTCGGAACGTCAACACCACTTTCTATGATGGTTGTAGCAACCAGAACGTCATATTTTCCATCCATAAAATCGAGGACATTCTGCTCCAATTGTTTGCCTTCCATCTGGCCGTGGCCGATTATGACTTTCGCATCCGGAACAAGACGCTGAATCAATCCTGCAATATCTTTGAGGTTTTCAATTCTATTATTAATGAAATAAACCTGGCCATCACGCTGTAGTTCATACGAAACCGCATCACGGATGATTTCTTCGCTGAAACCAATGATACTCGTATCTACAGGCTGACGGTTTGGCGGTGGCGTTTTGATCACCGAAAGATCTCGTGCAGCCATCAGTGAAAACTGTAAAGTCCTCGGAATCGGCGTTGCAGTCAATGTCAGCGTATCGACATTGGTTTTCATCGTCTTGAGTTTATCTTTTACAGAAACACCGAATTTATGCTCTTCATCAATAATCAATAAACCTAAATTCTTAAATTTCACTTTCTCGGAAGCCAATTGATGTGTTCCGATGACGATGTCCACTTTCCCATCCTTCAAACCTGCTAAAGTTTCGGATTTCTGCTTAGCCGTCCGGAATCTGTTTAAATAAGAAATATTGACCGGAAAATCTTTCAGCCGCTCTTTGAAACTTCTGTAATGTTGAAAAGCCAAAATCGTCGTCGGAACCAAAATCGCCACCTGTTTGCTGTCAGTTGCCGCTTTGAAGGCCGCACGGATTGCAATTTCTGTTTTCCCGAAACCTACGTCGCCACAGATCAAACGATCCATCACGCCTTCGTCTTCCATATCGCGTTTTACGTCAAAGGTCGCTTTTTCCTGATCCGGCGTGTCTTCGTAAAGGAAACTGGCTTCCAGCTCATTCTGAAGGTAAGAGTCGGGAGAATACTGGAATCCTTTCGCTGTTTTCCGTTGCGCGTAGAGTTTGATTAAGTCAAATGCAATCTGCTTGACTCTGGCCTTTGTTTTCTGTTTTAATGATTTCCATGCTGGCGAACCGAGCTTACTGAGGACAATTTCTTTCCCGTCCGGACCGTTATATTTCGAAATCTTGTGAAGGGAATGGATACTTACATAAAGCAAATCGCCATTTTTATAAACCAGTTTGAAACATTCCTGGATCTTCCCGTCGTTATTGACCTTCACCAATCCCATAAATTTTCCAATGCCGTGATCGATGTGCGCAATGTAATCACCGATTTTCAGAGACATCAGATCTTTAAGAGTCAGCTGTTCAGATTTCGCAAAGGTGTCTTTTGATTTATATCTTTGGTAACGGTCGAATATCTGATGATCTGTGTAGATCAGCAGTTTATGATCTGGATCTACAAAACCTTGGTGAAGTTCTGATTTGAAACTTTTAAAAGGAATCTCGTGCTCCAGTTCTTCAAATATCGACTGCAGTCTTTCGCGCTGCTTTTCCGATGAAAACGAAATCCAGGTGTCGAAACCCTGGCTCTGCTTGTCTTCGAGATCTTCAATCAGTAACTCGAAATTTTTGTGAAAACTGGGTTGCTGCGTCTGATTGAGTTCAACTGTTTTGATCTTCGGCAGTTCAAAAATCTGTGAACTGAAGTCTATCGTTTTAAATTTGATCAGCTTATTCTGAAATTCATTGTCTGAAATAAAAAGCTCTTGCGGCGCTCTGTGGCTGATTTCTTTGCTTAAGGTCTCATATTTTTCAAATGATTTCTCGTAAAAATCTCTGACTTTCCGTACGCCCAGAAATAAATTCTTCGTTACGACAATACTGTCATCATCCAGCAATTCAAACAGTGAAACCTTGGTTCCCGAAACGGAAAACTCCATATTGGAAACCAGCTGAAACTCCGATATTTTATCTAAGGAAAGCTGCGTTTCTATGTCAAAAGTTCTGATGTTTTCCACCTCGTTCCCAAAGAAAGTGATGCGGTAAGGCTTTTCATTAGAAAAAGAAAAAACATCCACAATGCCACCTCGCACAGAGAATTCGCCAGGCTCGGAGACAAATTCGGTTTGGTTGAACTGGTAATGATTCAGCAACTCATCCACAAAATCAAAATCCAGCTGGTCACCTACTTTGATCTGATGAGATATCGCTTTGAAGTCTTCTTTTTTAAGCACTTTTTCGGAAAGCGCGCCAACGTAAGCCACAATGACTTTCGGCGATTTTCCGCTATTAATTTTATTAATCACTTCTGTCCTCAAAACCAAATTGGCATTCTGGGTCTTTTCTACCTGATAAGGTTCCAGATGTGTGGCAGGAAAATAGAGTACATTTTCTTTCCCGATCAGATCTTCCATTTCTGAGTTGACGTAGAGTGCATCTTCCTTATCATCGGTAAGATAAAGGATGTTTTTCCTGCGCGCCAGAAAGAGTTCTGCAGCGAAAACGGAGACAGACGAACCCGCCGATCCTTTGACTGAAATATGCTGATGTTTGTCTAAATGTGAAAATATCTCGCTCCCGAATTCTTTCTGAAGCAAGTCAGGAAGCAGATTTTCATTGATTTTTTTTAATTCCATTCTGAGTTGTGTGTAAACGGGAAAACGATTCCGGAAGTGTTTCCCGGAATCGTAATTCGGTGCAAAATTACGAAATTTAATGTTGTGTAATCTTCATTCGCCATCTTTCGCTGCTGACAAAAATTAAAATTAATCAAGTCAAAAATTAAACCACGGAATCAAAATTTCCGATAATGTCCTTCATCATTTTTCAAAGGTTCAGATTTAAACTTTACAATCAAAAAAAAGCACTGAAAATTAAATCAGATTCTTTTTGTTTAAAATAAATATTATAATTAATTAACTTTACGTTTATTAATAAACTGACTTTGAAATTTCCATTTAAAATATTATTCATTTTTTGCCTGCTACCGCTGTTCCTCGTGCAGTGCAAAGATGATGATGCGAATATCTTCCGGACTTATGCAGAGGGAAAAGTGACTTATTATGACGGCAAATTTCTGGAAAATCCGATCCATTTGGTTGTTGATAAAAAAATCATTGCAGAAACTTTTCCGAAAGAAAGTGGCAGCTTCGTACTAGCAGGACCTTACGAAAAAGGAGCCTATAAACTGCAGCTCAAAAACTTCAGAATAAAATCATTTTCTACGGAAACCGCTGGCTGCAAAATATCTTCAGACTCCCTGAGTATAGAGATTCCGGATGGCGTGACGTATATTATCTTTAACGATATTACTTTGAAATGATAAAAAAAATTACTCTTTTTCTGGTTATCATTTTTTCGATTTCAGTCTTTGGACAACGCAGAAAACAAAGCTGGACAGAGAATGTCAGGTTTTCCGTAGATCCGCACACCAAAGTAATGACAGCTTTGGGGAATAACTTCCTCAGTGATTCTTTTGGTTATTTCTACGGCTTCGGCATTGGCCTCAACACCAATCTTTATAAAAATTTCGGTCTGGGTGTAGAATACACTTATTTTCTGGCCACGATAAAAGACCGCGACAGATTTGGATATCTGGGTGCGCCTTCTATGAATAATTTCGACTGGTACGTCTTTCACAAGGACAAGATTACGGAGGATTTTTTTGTAGAAGAGCTTCTTGGGTATAGTACTTACAGGCTCAAAAGTCCGTTTCTGGACAATTCGGGCACTTTTCTGGAAGGCAACAGCGGCGTACATTTTGGCGGCAAGGGCATCTACGTGCTAGATGTGGAAGGTGTGCAGGAAGTTGTCTTTGGTGCCAGAGTCAATTTATACAATTCCAAAATCGGTAATGCAGATCCGGAGATTGCCAGGTATTACTCCAAAGCTGTTTTGCTCAACTTCAGCCTGGCCTACCGTTTTAATTTTTAAGGAGATTTTAAGTTGTTATAATTTCTGGTTAAAGTTTTTAAATACCGTTTTAAGATCAATTATTACTATACATTTGTCTAACCAAAATGACACTGAAATGAAAAAATTACTAGCCACATTGCTCCTGACTTTCGGAGTAGGCATTGCGACCGCACAGGCGACTCCTGCGGCAACGGTTGCCAAAACAAAAACGACTGTGGTGACACAGCAGAAAGGAAAATCTGTAGAGGCAAGAGCAGCGAAAGCAGCCAACACGCCCGAGGTAAAAATGAAGAAAGACGGTACGCCGGACAAACGATACAAAGCCGCCAAAACGCTGAAAAAGGATGGAACTCCTGATAAGCGTTACAAGGCCAACAAGTAATTTATCTCTATCTGAAAAGAGACGGATAATTTAATTTTTCATAACTTTTATTTTTTTAAGACTTTACATTTTTTGTAAAGTCTTTTATCTTTTGGTGCACGGTTTGATGATATTTTGGAGATAATCCAAAAAAAAATATTGTTATGAGTACTCCCAAACCAATGCTTACCTTATCTCAGGTGATGGAAAAACTAAGACAGAAAGGAATAACAGAAGAAATAAGGATGACTGATGACAAGAAATTTGTGATCAGCGGAACAGAAAAATCCTACCAGCCACAGGATCTGAAGATCATCAGAACTTACAGGTTTGAAGGCGCAAGCGATCCTGATGACAATATTGCATTATACCTGGTAAAAGATCATTACGAAAATATGGCGATGGTCATAGATTCTTACGGTTTCAACAGTAACTACGAAGGTCCGGAGTTTGATGAATTTTTAAAAGCTATTCCAGAAGAGGAAGAAAAAGAAGAGTTTGATTTCTAAACTCTTTTCTCCATAAAATGAATAACCCTTTCTATTTGCAGAAAGGGTTATTTTTTTTAGATTTTTATAATGAGCAAGGTCTTTTTGAGGCCGTCTTCTATGCCTTTCCAATACATATTGAAAAAGGATCTTTCCTTATTTCTCTCCACATACACGTCAACCGATTCCGGGAATTTCTGTGAATCTTTTTTCACGAGAAGATTTGCAACACCTGATAGAAACTTCTTCTTTTGCTTCGTTTCCTTATCGAGAAGGGTTACTTTCAGATCCTTATGCGTAATTCTGAATTTACCATTCATAATGTCATTATTACCTTTAAAATCGTAATCCAGACTTGTAATAGTACCTGTAGCTGTGATATTCATATAAGGCTTGATAAACGGTGTAATATCTACCGCCGGAAGGTTTTTGATATAACCGGAGATCGTAAACTGATCACGCATATTTGCTGTATCAAACTTCCAGTTCACGAGCATTGGTGAGGCATTCATAAACTGACAGTTGATCCTGATAGGCATATTTGTATCTGCACCTTTCTTCTTGTTGGAGTTCAGATTTTTGACATTCATATTGAAGTTTGAAAATCTTATTTTACCCGGTCCGTTTGCATCCGGCTTATCTTCTTCGTACACCAGTTTTGAGCTCACAAGATCCATATTATCAACAATCAAAGGGAATTTTATATTTCTTAAAACCTTGGAATAAAGGAACTTTTCTTTCGGATTATCCTTTGGGATTTTGCTTCTGAAGATATTGGCGTCTACCCTGGAAAGCCTGGCGTTTTTCATATGGACATCCAATTCCTTCTCAAATGTCCAATCTACGCCGGAAAACTGAATCCTATCGGCCGAGATATCGAACTGGTCATTTTCCATCGGAATCATCCTCACAAACTCTGCGCGCGACACTTTCGGAATAAGCTTAAATAATTTTAAATCAATACTTTGTGGCGTTATATTCAGTGTTGACAAAGTCATGTTATAGTATTTGCCGGAATCGTAAAAAAATGTATTGCCATTGATTTTATAGTCACTGAATTTAAACGGCAGTTTGTTGCTGCTTGTTTCCTCATTCATGATCAGATCTTTCACATTGGCATCAAACTTTGCGAGAGATAGTGACTTTTCACCATTGGACTTCAGCACCGCTATTTTCCCGTTTTTGATATCAACATTTCCGAAGTTAAGATCAATGCCTTTCTTGCCATCTTTCGCAGCCTTCACTACTTTTTGATCTCTGTTTTGAATCACAATGTCAGGATCAATCAATTGTGCATTTGTAAGGTTGAGTTTGGATTTGTCAAAAACAAGATTGTCAAAAGAAACTTTTTTGCTTTTAATTTGAAACAGGCTTTTCTGTTTTGTAAAACGCTTTTCCCAATCTTTGAAGTCCAGAACAGATTTCAGCTCAAAATCACTGATTTCCAACTGCCCATTATCGGTTTTCATATTTGACGAGCGGATCGTGTATACATCGCTGATTCTGGCAAAAAACTCTTTTGCATTGATTTTATAGCTATCTAATGCGAAAGGTAAACCTTCGGGATCATCATTCAGACTGAGATTTTTGACGTCGAGGTTAAGATTCTGTGCGGCGAATACTTTTGAATTGTCGGGCTTTATAATTTCGATATTTCCTTTGGTAATTGTGATATTACGAATGAGGAAAGGCTCCTTCTTTTTAATGGAATCGGCAGTTTTTGGGTTAGCCAATGTGATCCTGAGCCGTGGATTGCTAAGTGTTACAGAATTGGTGTTGATCTGCTTATTTTTTATCAAATCAATAATTCCCAACCGGCTTACGTTTAATCCACTGATGAAACCATCGATTGCCAATACATTTTTGTCCGACGGATTTTTGGATTTGATCAGGACACCTTCTGCAGCGATACTGCCACTGAGAATTTCAACATCCAATGATTTGTAGGAGATCTGATACGGCGTTTTGTTTTTGATATAATCCGGAAGCTGATATTTGAGCCAAAGTGTAAATCCTACATTGACGATTACGATAAGCAGCAAAATACTTCCCAGAACGATTCCGGTAACTTTTAAAGTTTTTTTCATCTATTTTTATATAACTACTTGATTACTAAAAACCGTTCCAACTTCAGACCGTCAGCTCCACCACATAACCTTCGTGCCCGCGCACATTGATAAAATCGTCACCTTCAAAAGCAAGATATTGCCCTTTGATTCCTTTCAATACACCTGAGAATTCCGGTTTTTTGTCCAGGGTAAAAACATTGATCTTTTCCGGCTTTTCATATGGAAAATCTAGTTTGATGATATTATCATCGATTACTGCAAACTTTTTGAAATCATTGGGAAAATAGTCTGCAATTTTATTCCGAAAATCGATCAGATCCAATGTATCTTCATAATCATCTGTGAGCATTTTTTTGGGATTGGTTTTATCTGCCACGTGCTTTTTCAGTTCCAGTTCTATCATTCCGGCTTCGTAACGGTTATCTGTCACAGCAATTGGCAACGCGAAAGTTGCGCCCTGATCTATCCACCTTGTCGGGATCTGACGCTCGCGCGTGACGCCTACTTTTACATCACCGGTATAGGCCAGATAGACGATGTGCGGCACCAGCTGGATCTGTTTTTCCACTTCCAAATCTCTTTCTGCTACGCCAAGGTGCGCCGTTGAAAGTTCCGGCCGGATGATCGTATCACTAGCATAAGGACTCTCGAAAAAACATTTTTTACAGAATCCCATCCTGTAGATTTTCTGATCAATGCCACAGTTTACGCATTCGTAGCCAATGTGTTTGATGTGAAGTTCTTTCCCAAAAAGCTGATTCATATTGATAAGGTCGCCATTCAGATTGAGATAATATTGAATCGGTTTTCCGTTTTGAGAGATCATTTTCAGGATTTGTCCGGTAAACTGCATTTTGTAGAGAATTTGAAATTGGGAATAAATGTAAGTATTATTAATTAATCTAAGTTGCAGACCTATTTTAATTTTATTGGCTTCTTGCTAAAGAATTGATTCAAACAAGACTCTTATTTTTGTTTAATTCATATCTTCGCAACACAATTGATGGTATGAAATATCTTGTAACTGGCGGCAGTGGATTTATAGGTTCGCATTTGGTAGAACACCTTTTGAAAAATGGACATTCTGTCATTAATATTGACAATTTCGATGGATTTTATGATTACAGAATAAAAATCCGGAATACACTGCAATCTTTGAGCTTGAAATCTGAATTTGAGTTCAATGATAAAGAATCTGACATCTCTAAATTATCAACTGAAACTAAATCAGATCATTACCAATTTTATTATCAGGATATTCGGGACAAAGAAGGTTTAAAAGATATTTTCCGCACTCATAAAATAGATATGGTCATTCATCTGGCAGCTTTGGCTGGCGTCCGGCCTTCTATCGAGCGGCCTTTGGAATATGAGGAAGTCAATATCCGCGGCACTCAGAATCTGTGGGAGATTTGTAAAGAGTTTAATATCCTGAAATTCGTTTGCGCCTCATCATCAAGCGTTTACGGAAACAATGAAAAGGTTCCATTTGCAGAAACCGATAATGTGGACAATCCAATTTCGCCTTACGCAGCTACAAAAAAATGTGGCGAAATTATCGGTCACGTTTACCACAGTCTTTATCAAATTGATATCATTCAGTTGAGGTTTTTCACCGTTTACGGGCCAAGACAGAGGCCGGATTTGGCGATTCACAAATTCACGAAACTGATATCTGACAATCAGGAAATCCCTTTCTACGGCGATGGTTCAACGGCAAGAGACTATACTTTTATTGATGATATTATAGACGGCATATTAAAATCGATCAGATATCTGGAAACCAATGACAAGGTTTATGAGATTATCAATCTGGGCGAGAGCGAAGTGATTACACTCAGCGAGATGCTTGCAGTGCTGGAAAATACCCTCGGGAAAAAAGCAGTCAGAAAAATCCTGCCAATGCAAGCCGGCGATGTCCTGAAAACCAATGCAGATATTGCAAAAGCAAGGACTTTAATAGGCTATTCGCCAAGCACAAACTTCCAAAATGGCATAAAAAAATTTGTGGAATGGTTTTTGGGAAATCCGCAGTAATACACTGCGATTCCAAAGAAGTTTAAATCTTAAATAAAATAATTTTTAAATATTGTTGAAAATCAATAGAAAAGTGTATAAATTATCACCTAATTTTTTACTTTTGCAAAAATTTAAATTATGTATTGGACATTAGAATTAGCATCATACCTTAGCGATGCACCTTGGCCGATGACCAAGGCAGAATTAATCGATTACGCAATCAGAACCGGAGCACCTATGGAAGTTGTAGAAAATCTACAGGCCATCGAGGATGAAGGCGAGATCTACGATGCGATAGACGAAATCTGGAGCGATTATCCTACAGACGAGGATTACCTCTGGAACGAAGACGAATATTAAGATAGCATTTGGCTGATAGCACACCGCAATTAGCCTTTGAAAATAAAATTATTAATGCGATTAGCCACAGCTAATTGCCAAAAGCTGAATAAATGAGTTTTTTAAATACCGTTCTTAAAAGTTTTTTGGGAGACAAAAATGCAAAAGATCTTAAAGAAGTAAAAAAAGTTGTCACAAAGGTAAAATCAGTAGAAGCCGGCATCCAATCATTATCTGATGATGGACTGAGAGGTAAAACTGCAGAATTTAAAGAAAAAATAAAATCTGCAACTGCTAACTTTACTTCCCAGATAGAACAAACCAAAGAGCAGATAAAAGACTCAACGAATGTTGACGAGAAGGAAGCACTTTTCACCAAAATCGAAGCTCTGAAAAAAGAGTCGTATGATGTTGAAGAAAAGGTATTGGCAGAAATCCTACCCGAGGCATTTGCGTTGGTAAAAGAAACATCCCGCCGTCTGGCTCAAAACGGAGAAATCCGTGTAACGGCAACAGACAGAGACCGCGAGCTGGCTGCAACAAAAGATTTTGTAGTTCTGGAAGGCGAGACTGCCGTTTGGAAAAACAAATGGGATGCTGCAGGAACGCCTGTCGTTTGGGATATGGTACATTACGACACCCAGTTTATCGGTGGTGTTGTACTTCACGAAGGTAAAATTGCTGAGATGGCGACTGGAGAAGGGAAAACCTTAGTTGGAACTCTTCCGATCTATCTCAACGCACTGCCTGGCAGAGGCGTACACGTTGTAACCGTAAATGATTATCTGGCGAAGCGTGACTCCGCGTGGATGGGGCCATTGTACGAATTCCACGGTATGAATATCGACTGTATCGATCTTCATCAACCTAACTCCGACGCAAGAAGAAAAGCATATCAAGCGAGCATCACTTACGGAACCAATAATGAATTTGGTTTCGATTACCTGAGAGACAACATGGTGACTTCTCCTACAGAATTAGTTCAGGGAGAGTTGAACTTTGCCATTGTGGATGAGGTAGATTCAGTTTTAATTGATGATGCCAGAACACCATTAATTATTTCAGGTCCGGTTCCGCAAGGCGACAGACAGGAATTTGACGTTCTGAAACCTTCTATTGACAGAATTGTTGAAGTTCAGAAAAAAACAGTTTCAGGACTTTTCAATGAGGCTAAAAAATTAATTGCTGCGGGTAAAACTAAAGAAGGCGGATTCAAATTGCTTCAGGCTTACAGAGGTCTTCCTAAAAACAGACAATTGATTAAATTCTTGTCAGAAAGCGGGAACAGAGCATTGCTTCAGAAAGTTGAAGGCCAGTATATGGCAGACAACAACCGAGATATGCCGATTGTAGATAAAGATCTTTATTTCGTCATCGATGAGAAAAATAATCAAATCGATCTGACTGACAAAGGTGTAGAATATATGTCTGCAGGTAACGAGGATCAGCAGTTTTTCGTTTTGACAGATATCGGAACTGAGATTGCAGATATTGAGAAAAAGAACCTTTCTAAAGAAGAAGAATTTGCTGCGAAAGAAGAATTATACAGAGATTTCTCTATCAAATCTGAAAGAATTCATACTTTAAATCAATTACTTAAAGCCTATACATTATTCGAAAAAGATGATGAATATGTAGTTATTGACGGCGAAGTAAAAATTGTGGATGAGCAGACAGGCCGTATTATGGAAGGAAGACGTTATTCTGACGGACTTCACCAGGCGATAGAAGCTAAGGAAAATGTAAAAATCGAAGCAGCGACTCAGACGTTTGCAACGGTGACTTTGCAGAACTACTTCCGTATGTACAACAAACTTGCAGGAATGACCGGAACTGCGGAGACAGAAGCCGGAGAATTCTGGCAGATTTACAAACTGGATGTGGTGGTAATTCCTACCAACAGACCAATCCAGAGAGATGACAGACAGGATTTGGTGTTCAAAACCAACCGTGAAAAATACAATGCAGTAATCGAAGAAATCGAAAAATTAGTTGAAGCCGGAAGACCTATTTTGGTTGGTACAACTTCTGTTGAGATCTCTCAGTTATTGTCTAAAGCATTAAGTTTAAGAAAAATCCCTCACAACGTTTTGAATGCGAAACTTCACAAGAAGGAAGCAGAAATCGTAGCTGAAGCCGGTGGCGCTGGTGTTGTAACCATTGCAACCAATATGGCAGGTAGAGGAACGGATATCAAACTGAAAGGCGAAGTGAAAGCCAACGGCGGTCTTGCGATCATCGGAACAGAAAGACACGATTCCAGACGTGTTGACAGACAGTTGAGAGGTAGAGCGGGACGTCAGGGAGATCCTGGTAGTTCTCAGTTCTATGTTTCTCTGGAAGACAACCTGATGCGTCTTTTCGGATCCGAAAGAATTGCGAAAATGATGGACAGAATGGGACATAAAGATGGTGAAGTGATTCAGCACTCTATGATTTCCAAGTCTATTGAAAGAGCTCAGAAAAAAGTCGAAGAAAATAACTTCGGTGTCAGAAAAAGATTGTTGGAATATGATGATGTGATGAACAAGCAGCGTGATGTGATCTACAAACGTAGAAAGAACGCCTTGTTCGGTGATCACCTGAAGTATGACATCGTAAATATGATCTACGACACTTCTGCAGCCATTGTCTCTCAGGCAAAAGCGAGCGGAAATTATAAAGATTTTGAGTTCGATATCATTAAGTACTTTACAATGGAGTCGCCGGTATCAGAATCCGAATTTTCCAGCACTCAGATTCCTGCATTGACGGATATCGTTTTCAAAGCGGCAAAAGAAGATTACGATCTGAGACTGAATCTGCTTAAAGAAAAAGCATTCCCAATCATCGAAAATGTTTTCCTAAATCAGGGCTCAATGTTCAAAATGATCCAGGTACCATTCACAGACGGCACGAAGACAATGACCATCGTAACAGATCTGAAACAGGCTTACGATACCAAATGTGACAGTCTGATCACAGATTTTGAGAAGAATATCTCTCTTTCTATTATTGATGAAAACTGGAAAACACACCTTAGAGAGATGGATGATCTCCGACGTTCTTCCCAGGGTGCTGTTTATGAGCAAAAAGATCCGTTGGTAATTTACAAACAGGAATCCTTCTTCCTCTTCAGCGAGATGGTAGAAAAAGTAAACAAAGAAATTGTATCGTTCCTTTACAAAGGTGAGATTCCTGCGTAGATAAATATTTAAATATAAATATGCAATCCGTCCGTTTTAAATAACGTGACGGATTTTTTTTTAACAATATCTTTATTTCGAAAATTAGTAATAGCAATTATATACTAATTCACTTACAAGTTTAGTTTAGAATTTATTAATACTTAAATTATAAATTATGGAAAATCAAATTCAAGCTAAAATTAATGAAATTCAATCTCAAGAATTATCAATTATTAAAGATGTCTTACTAATGATGAATGAGAGAATTGAAGGTATTCAACCCCATCAAGAAAGTCAATCACTTACATTAGCTGATGATTGTTGTGATCCGATTTACAACGATGACCAATTAACAATAGCATCAGATGTCATAAGACTTGTGGAAAAAGCAACTGGTGAAAATGTTAATTACAAAGAATTTGACAATTCACATTTTAACTATATAATTGACGGTAATATTTTTAAAAATAACCTAAATGGTAATAAAGTTTATCGAAAAACATCTTTTGTAGTTAATAACACGATTTTTTTGGATGACATACTCGGATTTGGAAATGATGATGCTGGAAAATTTGAATATGCGATACAGCATCTTAAAGAGCTAAATGGAGGAAAGATATTATTTTCTAAACCTCTAAAATTTAATAGGAAAGTTTTAATAAATATTGTCAATGGTATAACGATAGAAGCTTTACAATCGCCTTCATCTTTTCCAGGTGATTCAACCGATCCATTTACCTCAGGATCTATAGAGTTTATAAATCCCGACAGCCTAGGTTTGGTAATCAATGGTTTTGTTGATTTGACCTTGAAAAATTTAAGATTTTTATTTAAAAGCACATCGAATTCTAACGACTATTTATTGGAATTGTCTAGTGGACACGATTTTGAAATTGATAATTTGAAATTTAGAAATTTTTCACCAAATGGTAATTGCTTACGATTAGGTCGTGATACTGGAGAATTATGTGTATTCCAAGGCAATATTTCTCGAGTTAGTACGCAACAAAATGGAGGTGTCGGTATTTATACAGGAATGACAAACACGTCTTTGAATTTTAGAGCCTGTTACATTATAGGAGGATGTTGGCATATAAAGGGAACTGTATATTCTACGTTTATTTCCTGTGCTTGTGACGTTTCAAAAACCCATGGATATATAATTGAAGGTGTCTTTGGAGAAGGAACTTCACCTGCACATTCATTAACATTCATTTCTTGTGGAGCAGAAAAGACACAAAAAAGCGGTTTTTGGATAGGTTCAGACGCTTATAATATTACTCTGATCTCCCCACATTCAGGTCTTAACAATCAAGGGAATTATGACAATATTGGAGAGTTTTTAACAATGGATAACAATGGTAATCATCAGGATGCAATTAAAATAACAAATCCTGTAATTTTTAAAAATTCAAATGAAAAACCTGATATTATTTTTGGTACTAACGAGCGGTGTGGATTACTGATATTAGATTCAATTTACCCCAGCTCATTTGGAAAAATTAATGGTAATTCCTACTGGATAAATAATAAGATTATTAAAATCGGCTATGATTCATCTTTTCTAAAACTATCATCAAAAATATTAAATCAATATGGGAATATTTCCTCCTATTCCCGAAGATTTGCAAGCGAGACAAAAAACCTTAATAGTACAGAAACTTATTTTTATTTACAATCAGAAGGAGTAAACATTAAAAAAGATTCAAAATTAATATGTATTAGTCTTTGGGTAAATGAAAACATTATTTCTGAGACAGGAACTTCTGGAACTTTAGCATTTGGCGATGGTGTGAACGTTAAAAATGATATCATAATAGACATACCGCTGTCCATCGGAACAAAAGTATCTCATGTTTTTAGAAATAATGAATATGTAGACTATGATTTTTTAGGACTTCGTTTTCACTTAAATGATAATTCGACAATGACTGGAGGGACTATATCAGTTGAGCTATTCTTTGAAAATCTATACTGATAATATAGCTTTGTTAAATTATAAAATTTACCAAATCATCTATAACATTTTCCTACTTAAGTAGCAGTTTACCAGAAAAAGATCCGTTGGTAATTTACAAACAGGAATCCTTCTTCCTCTTCAGCGAGATGGTAGAAAAAGTAAACAAAGAAATTGTATCGTTCCTTTACAAAGGTGAGATTCCTGCGTAAGGCATCTTATCCATAACATACTAAAACCCGTTGATATTCAACGGGTTTTTGTTTTGATTGATTCTAAATAAAATGACAAAAATCATAAACTTTGTTAATTTAGAATAATTAAAAATAATACCTTTGCAAAAATTATTTATAACAATGAAGAAAGTTATTGTAAGTGCAGTGGTATTGGTTTCCACATTTGCTTATGCTCAGGAGAGAGACAGTATTAAGGCGAATAATATAGAAGGCGTAATCATTGATGCTTTAATCAGAAAAGACAGTGATTATTCTAATAAGATGAATCTAAAATCAATTGAAGACCCTCAGGTATCATCTTCAATTAATTATAAAGCGCTAGAAAATCAGCTTATCTATACTGTAGATGATGCTTACAGAAACATCACAGGCTTACAAAAAATGTGGAATGCTACCAGTAGAGCTGGAGATGGCGGATCATTCGTAATTTTAAGAGGTTTTGTCTCTACAGGTTCGATGAGAAACGGTCTGGTAGCACCTGTTACAACAACAGTTGATGCTATTAACCTGGAGAAACTTGAAATTCTAAAAGGCCCTGCAGGTACTTTATACGGAAGTAATGTGGCATCCTACGGTGGGTTGGTAAACAGAATTACAAAAAAGCCTTATGAATCATTCGGCGGCAATGTGACTTTTACTGGAGGAAGTTATAACACTTTCAGAACGCAGGCAGACGTCAATGCGCCTTTGACCAATGACAAAAAACTACTTCTAAGAGTAAATACATCGTATACCAATTCCGGAACATTCCAGAAAAGTGATATGAAGAACTCCTTCTTTGCATTCACACCTTCATTGACGTATAATGCGTCCGACAGATTGCAGTTCAATGTGGAATATGAAACATTCAACAACAGAATAGTTGGTGAGCAGCTTTTCTTTTACCTTAGCCCAAAGGTCCTAGGTGGGATAGACAATATGAAAGATCTGGAAAAGGCAGGTCTGGATTACAAACAATCCTTTATTGGTGATGACTTGTATACAAATGCAAGAGTCAATAATGTTTTTGGACAGATCAACTATAAAATTAATGACAATATAAAATCTTCCACCAATATTAATAACTCTCACAGTTACTCGAACGGATTCGGTCCATATTTCGGAGCAGGAATGGTTGGAGATCAATTGTTCGTCCAAAGATATGATCAGGGAACAAAAAACAGTAAAAAATCCTGGTTCCAGGTTCAGCAGAATTTCAATCTTGATTACACATTTGGAAATGGAATGAGAAACAGAACTGTCGCAGGTTTTGACTTTTTGCAGACCAAAGACAGATCCAGATTTATTTATTTGAAAACTGGTGCTTTTGATACAGTTTCTGCTAATGGTGGAGATTATTCTGGATTTAATGGTAATGCTTTAGGAAGTCTTTACAACAATCCTGATAATTTGAGCAATTATGACATCGACTCTGACCTTAATACTTACAGCGGTTATGTTTCCAACGTATTCACTCCGCTTACAGGTCTTAACTTAGTGGTCGGATTACGCTACGAAAGCAACGATTTTAAAGGAGGCGATGTCGCTGACAGCGCAACTGACCCATATAATCAATCAGCTTGGTCTCCAAAGGCTGGATTGGTTTATGAAATCGTGAAAGATAAATTCTCTGTTTTTGGAAATTATCAGAACAGTTTCAAAAGTAATGGCTACTACACAATAAACTCAGCCAAAGAAACTGCTTTATCAGATCCTGAAAGAGCAAACCAATTCGAAGGAGGTTTCAAAACAAATCTTATTAATGGAAAAATCAATGCTACAGTAAGTTATTATGATATTGTGGCCAAAAATTATCTTGTAACTACAGGCTATGTAGGAAATATTGCTATCCAAAACCAAACCGGAGAGATCCACAGCAAAGGCGTGGAATTGGAGGTAAATGCTTATTTAGTAAAAGGATTTTCACTAATTGGTGGTCTTGCTTACAACGACACTACGGATGAGTCAACCGGTTTGAGACCAGCTACATCCGGATCTAAATGGTTGGCCAACTTCAATGCGAGTTATCAGTTTATTGACGGAAGTCTGAAAGGTCTTGGTTTTGGCGTCGGTGGAAATTATGCAAGCGACAACAAGGTTCTTAACCAATTGGATGCTACAACAGGCCTGGTTGATACATTTACGCTAAACAGCTTTTTTGTATTAAATGCCAACGCCTATTACGATACCAAAAAATTCAGAATCGGCGTGAAGGTGGACAACTTTACAAATGAACATTACTGGATTGGCTATTCTACTGCAAATCCACAAAGCTTAATCAATGCACTAGGCAGCATCACATACAAATTCTAAAAAATAAAAAAGCTAAGTTTGCGCTTAGCTTTTTCAACTTTTATGAAGAAAAAACACCATCATAAAAAGAAACCCAGTTTCTTCAAAGCCTGGACAGCCAAACTACATTTGTGGTTTGGCTTGTCCATTGGTATCCTGATATTTATTATCGCAATCACCGGCGCTTTATTCGTTTTCAAAGACGAGGTAGAGAATTTTTCGCGAAAGGAATACATCTATCATAAGGAGCAGAATATAGATCAGAAGCAGATCCTGCCCATCCGGGTGATGGAAAAACTGGTAGATCAGCAAGCCAAAGAAGAATTCCCGATCCATTGGGTCAATGTGCCGATGGATAAAACCATGTCCTATCAGTTTTACTGGTACGAGCACAAGCCGGATCAATGGAATTATTTTGACGAATTTCCGATTTACAAAGTCGCGTACGTCAATCCATACACTGGGAAAGTTCTGCAGACTTATGATGAAAAAAACGGATTCTTCGCCATCGTAAAATCCATCCACTGGAGTTTTCTCCTGAAACAGGATTGGGGAACTTACGTAGTCGGGATTCCTGTTATTATCTTCCTTCTCATGCTGATCTCAGGAATCATCCTTTGGTGGCCGAAAAATAAATCTGCCAAAAAACAACGCTTCAAATTCCAATGGAAAGATACCACCAGATGGAAACGGAAAAACTACGATCTGCACAACGTGCTTGGATTTTATTCCTCCATCTTTGCCCTTATTCTTACCATTACCGGCTTATTTTACGCATTTTTTGTTGTGCAGGCAATGATCTACTTCGTATTCTCGGGAGGCGAAACAGCTTATCCAGATTTCTCCAAGATTACCACCAAAGCACCAATCGAGATGAGAACTGATAAAACGCTGGACAAGATTTCTGACAAAGTAAAGGAACTATATCCAACAGCTTACGGCTTCAGTCTGGATCTCGGCCATCCGCATCTGGACGATCACGAGCATCCGAATTTTGAGGTCTATGTAAAGCATCTCTCCTACTCCTATCACAAAAGCAGCAGCTTGATTTTTGATGAAAACTCAGGCGAACTTCTGCACACGCACGATCCTGAAGACAAGAATTTTGGAGAGAAAACTGTAGCCGCCAATTATGATATCCACGTAGGAGCCATTTTAGGTTTACCCACAAAAATCATCGCATTCATCGTCAGTTTAATCATTGCATCTATGCCAATCACAGGATTTATGATCTGGTGGGGACGAAGAAAAAAAACACAGACTAAATAATTGACCAAAACCTGAATTTCACCATTCAGGTTTTATTTTAAACTAAATCCAGATCTTATAAACTGGATTATCCACAGAAGACAGCTGTCTTTTTGGATCGCTGCTTATCCATTCAGGATGAGATCAGGATTCTGCTTATGACGGTGTCTTAAAACATTTGTTGAGCAACAAAATATTTCAATTGTAGCGAATTTGACTGGTTCAAATCTAAAAAGGTGTTGCGTGCTGATATCTTAATTTTAGGAGATCTGCAGCCGTATTGCATTACTTTAAGTTATAATTTTTAAAACTAAAATTAACTGAATATTTAATTCATATTAAATTCCTTTTCTCTAAATTTAGGGTCTTAAAAATTTTGATCGATGTCATTAATTGATTTATCACGACAGATCGCCATAGGTATAGATATTGGCGGAACTAATACCAAATTCGGTTTGGTAAACCATCGCGGAGAGATCCTCGCAAAAGGAAGTATAAAAACTGAAGAATACAGACAGGTAGAAGAATTTATCGAGGCTCTGCACGTCAATATAAAACCTCTGATTGATCAGATTTCCAACAATACCACCTTAGACGGAATCGGCGTAGGTGCGCCTAATGCCAATTATTACACAGGAACGATAGAATTGGCTCCTAATCTGCCTTGGAAAGGTGTTGTCCCTTTTGCAGAACTGATGACAAAGAAATTTGGTGTCCCATGCAAAATGACAAATGATGCCAATGCTGCAGCACTTGGAGAGATGATGTTTGGTGCAGCCAGAGGAATGAAGGACTTCATTATGATTACACTTGGGACAGGCGTTGGAAGCGGCATTGTAGCCAGCGGCAGTCTGATCTATGGCCACGACGGATTCGCAGGAGAATTAGGTCACACCGTAGTAAAACCGGGCGGAAGAAAACACTGGAGCACAGGCTCCGAAGGTAGTCTGGAAGCCTATGCCTCTGCAACAGGAATCGCAATTACCGCTAAAAAATTCCGTGCTGAGTTTCCAGATTCTATGCTCAACCAATACCGCGAGGAAGATATCAATTCCAAAACGGTGCACGAATGCGCTAAGGCAGGCGATCCTACAGCAATAGAAGTTTTCAGATACACAGGACAGAAATTAGGAGAAGCTCTAGCAAACTTCGTCATGTTCTCTTCTCCGGAAGCAATTTTACTTTTCGGAGGCGTCATCAAAGCCGGTGATTTTCTGTTGAAACCTACCAAATTACATATGGAAAGAAACCTTTTGCCAATTTTCCGTTCAAAAGTAAAATTGGTCTTCAGCGAGCTTGACGAGGCCGACGCAGCCATCCTTGGTGCCAGCGCCCTGGTCTGGGAAAATAAATAATAACGATAGAGAGATCCTTTGACAATGGTTTTTGATGGGAATAATATTTGTTAAGAATCGTGAAAATCAGAGGATTTTTCTTTTCAAAAATGACACGTTATTTATTAATAATTCTTAGCTTTTTCCTCTTTCTTAGTAATGGACAGGAGAAAAAATCAAAACCTTTAACAAATCAAAAAATGGATAAAAACAATTTGGAATATGCCACATTGGCAGGCGGATGTTTTTGGTGTGTGGAGAGTTGTTTCCATATGCTGAAAGGTGTAGAATCTGTAACATCCGGATACTCCGGCGGGCAGAAAGACAATCCCACTTATGAGGAAGTATCGGAAGGGACGACGGGACACGCAGAAGTAGTGGAAATTGCTTTTGATCCGAAAGTAATCTCTTACAAACAATTACTGGAAGTGTTCTGGTTTCTTCACAACCCGACCACACTCAACAGACAGGGCAATGATGTAGGAACGCAGTACAGATCTGCCATTTTCTATCATTCAGAAACACAAAAACAAGAAGCTGAGGAATCTATGAAAGCATCCGAAGCCAAACAGGAATGGAACGGAACTTATGTTACGGAGATTGTTCCTTTCGAAAAATTCTGGTCGGCAGAAACTTACCACCAAGGTTATTATAACGCTAACCCCAACCAGCCTTACTGTAGCGCTGTAGTGGGACCAAAAATCCAGAAATTCAAAAAACATTTTGGAGAGCTGGGATGGTTAACAGAAAAAGTGGAGCAATAAGCTCCACTTTTTTTATTTATACAGATAGGAAAATAAATTGTATGCAACGATTTATGTCCGGATCATTCACGGTGTGCTAAAGTTCTGAAAACTCGTTTTAATTTACAAAAGGCTTGATAACGCCGGTTGTTGTATCTCTGTCCACTTTATATCCGAGATTATAGGTTATCCCAAATCCAAGCGTCTGCTTCCGTTGTAGTTTTTGAATCTGGTCGTGGTCATACATCATATCGATCGTCACTACGCCGGAGATGTATTTGTTAAATTTAAGATTAAGGGCGCCGCTGTAATTGATATCAACCCTTTCCGTATGCTCCAGATAATTGCTGAAGAAATTGATCTGGTTGACATAAGTAATATCCTTATAAATCTTGATTTTGTAAAGGATGTTGACCATCGCTCCCAGCTCTGAGCGCATACTTTGACCATCTCTGTCCAAACCGTAATTGCCCTTGGTCTGCAGTTTTTCATCCAGAACAAAAGTAAATTTACCGTTGATCGGACGTACAATTACCTGAAAGTTATCATTCGGATTATAGGAGAAACCAAGACCTACATTCAGATAACCTGGTGCCATAAACTTCGAAATTCTGTCATCAAAAGTGGGATCAGGCGTATTGGAATAATTGAAACCCGGCGTAAACTGTGACAGAAACTGAAAACCTGTAGAAAGGTAATAATGCTGCGCCAACTCATAACCGTAATTGGTCATAATATTTATATAATCGTCTGTCTTTCTGGTAGATTGACCGGTGGAAGAGACAAAGCCGTATCCCAACTGAATGTTGTTATCCAGATAATGCCTGTTCTTTTTGTAGACAATATTATAATTCACCTTTCCGATGACACCAATATTATTATTCCCGCCGGCGTACCAGTTTGCAAAGGATGACTGGTTGAAGATTAAGCTGTTTTGACCAAAGAAAAACCACCGTTTCAATGTTGGCAGATTTAGGATAGAAGAAGGCGTGAGAGGACTGGTATCGTCCTCATTGGAAACGATGACGGTATTGTTGGAAAGCTTTACCGAGTCGTTCTTCAAAGATCTGATGTTGACGATTTTCGGATTTGCAAGACTGTCAATGTTTATAGCTGTAGAATCCCATCTGCTCTGCGCGATAGAATCTATCAGTTTCTGATAATCCGTAACCTGTGCCTTGGAAAAAAAAGCTAACATCAAAACAAAAACGACCAATACCTTTCTCATTATTACAAATTTTTCCACAAAAATAACAAATCTAAAATTCAAAAAATCTGACTTTATAACCAAATTCTCAATTATCAGCGTGTTTTTTGCGGACAAAATTACCTTTTCATAAAAATGGCTGTATAATTGTGATTCTCAAATCCATGTTTTTGAAAACCTTTCATTTAAGATCCTTTTTAGTACCCATCATTATGCTTGCGGTGATGTGGAGTTTTTTTGTCCTTCAGAATATCGGATTTTTCAGCGGATGCTACGGCGCGATCATTCCGCTGGTTCCGCACGGTTTGACCGGCGTCATCTTTGCACCGCTGCTTCACGGTAATCTGGATCACATCATTGGCAACTCTATGCCGATAGCCATTCTTCTTTTTCTTTTGTTTGAATTTTATCCGAAGATCGCTTACAAAATCTTTTTCATCGGATGGATTGCCTCCGGCCTCCTGGTCTGGATGCTGCCTCCAATTGATATAATCACCGGAGAATGGAACTACAACTGCATCATCGGCGCAAGCGGATTGGTCTATATGCTGGCATTTTTTATCTTTTTCAGCGGTGTTTTCCGCTGGAATATGAAACTGCTGACAGTCTCGCTTGTCGTTGCCCTCTACTACGGCAGTTTGATCTGGGGAATATTTCCCGAAGAGTTCTTTTCCAACCTGGAAGTGCCCAGCAAGATCAGCTGGCAGTCGCACCTTGCAGGTAGTATTACAGGAATTATCCTGGCTCTGATGTTCAGAAAACAAGGCGATAAAAAAATCAAATACATTTGGGAATATCCTGAGTATTACAGTGAAAGAGACGACAAACTCTGGCAGGAATATAAAATCAATCATCCCGAGGATTTCGAAGATCTTCCACAATTGAAACAGCAGAATATCTGGGAATATCTGGATGAGATACGTGAAAATGAAAAATAAGTTCTAAATTGGTCATACACAAATGACTTATGAACTCCGAAGAATTTCTCTACATCCTCGCGCTGAAACAATGCAAAAACATTGGCAACATCAACCTCAAAAAGCTGATAAAACATCTTGGTTCAGCAAAGAAAGTCTGGGAATCTTCTCCCAAATCTTTGATTTCTGTGACAGGCATCGGGAAAAGCAGCATCCAGAATATCGGTAACGAAGAATTGCTGCTCTCCGCCGAAAAAGAAATCAGATTTCTGGAAAAACACCAGATCAGTATTATTTCGCAGGAAGACGACCTCTATCCAAAGCATCTGATGAACTGTGACGATGCACCGGTAATTTTGTTTTATAAGGGCAATCTAAATCCTGACCGGAATCCCGTAAGCATCGTAGGTACCAGGAAACTGACCGCTTATAGGAAGAGCTTCATTCAGGAACTTACAGCAGAGCTGGCATCTTCCAAAGTATGTACGATCAGCGGATTGGCCCTGGGCGCAGATTCCTGCGTACACGACGAATCTCTCAAACACGACATCCCAACCATTGCAATTCTGGCTCAGAGTCTGGACAAAATCTATCCTGCATCCAATAAAAATCTTGCTAAGAAAATCCTGGAGAACAATGGCGCTCTCATCTCAGAATACGCTTCTTTTGACGTGATGGTAAAAGAGAATTTCCTGCAGCGCAATAGGATTATCGCAGGTTTCTCACCTCATCTTATCGTAGTAGAGACGGCTTACGGCGGCGGATCTGTCACTACTGTCACAGCGGCCAACCAGTATAACAGGGATGTTTTTGCCTTGCCCGGTAAAATTACTGATGTTTACAGCCAAGGCTGCAATCAGATGATTGCGAATAACAAAGCTGAAACTATTGTGGACATTAAAACGCTGATAAAAAATCTCGATTTTGTGCCTCAGCCAGAACTTTTTCCTAAGGAAGAAACAAGAATAAAACTGGATGCTGACAAAAAAGACCACCATAAAATACTGGAACTTATTACCCAAAACAAATCGACTTCTCTGGACGAATTAGCTGAAAAATCGGATATCCTGCACCACAAGCTTTTGCCCATTTTATTGGATCTTGAGATTTATGGCTACATCAAATGCCTTTCCGGACGTCAATATCAATTAAACTAACAAAATGCGCGTTCCGAAAATTTGAAGTAATTTAATGTTAAATTCAAAAATTGTTAACACAAAAGATTTAATTATACATTAAGCAAAAAACTTAATGTATATCCTTAAATTTTCGATAAAAATCAAAATATTACTTGCGAAATTCGAAAATAAAATTAAATTTGTTGTCATAATTGTAGAACAATGGAACACTATAACGTTGAGCAAAAGATTCAGGAATTTATGGCCAAAATTGAAGCCAAAAATCCTAACGAACCCGAATTTATCCAAGCTGTAAAAGAAGTTGCGGTTACCGTGATCCCTTTTATCGCGACGAGAAAAGAATACACTGGAATGAAGCTCCTGGAAAGGATGGCAGAGCCGGAAAGAGTAATCATTTTCCGCGTGCCGTGGATAGATGACAACGGTGAGATCCAGGTAAACAGAGGATTCAGAATTCAGATGAACTCTGCAATTGGGCCTTACAAAGGGGGAATCAGATTCCACCCTACGGTGAATCTAAGTGTTCTAAAATTCCTTGCTTTTGAACAGACTTTCAAAAACTCTCTTACAACGCTACCTATGGGCGGCGGAAAAGGAGGTTCTGACTTCGATCCGCAGGGCAAATCCGATATGGAAGTGATGCGTTTCTGTCAGGCATTTATGATGGAACTTTGCAAACACATCGGCCCGGAAACTGATGTTCCCGCGGGCGATATTGGTGTAGGAGCAAGAGAAATCGGATATCTTTTCGGGATGTACAAAAAAATAAGAAACGAGTTTACAGGTGTTTTGACAGGTAAAGGACTGGCCTATGGCGGATCTCTTATCCGTCCTGAGGCTACCGGCTACGGCGTTGTTTATTTTGCCGAGCAGATGCTGAAAACCATTAATGAAACAATTGCAGGTAAAACTGTTGTAGTTTCCGGTTTTGGAAATGTGGCTTGGGGCGTTATTAAAAAAATCAATGATCTTGGCGGAAAAGTGGTGACTATCTCAGGTCCTGACGGCTATGTTTATGACAAAGACGGCATCTCCGGAGAAAAAATCGAATACCTTCTTGAACTGAGAGCCAGCGGAAACAACAGAGCTGAAGATTATGCTAAAAAATATCCTGAGGCAGAATTTTTTGCAGGCAAAAGACCTTGGGAAGTGAAATGTGATATTGCATTCCCGTCTGCAACCCAAAATGAGCTGGATCTGGAAGATGCAAAAGTATTGGTAGCCAACGGCTGTCTTTGCGTTACAGAAGCTGCCAACATGCCTTCTACACTGGATGCAATTAATTATTTCCTGGACAATAAAGTATTATTCTCCCCTGGAAAAGCTTCCAACGCAGGTGGTGTTGCGACTTCCGGGTTAGAAATGACCCAAAACTCGATCCGTCTAAACTGGACTTCTGAAGAGGTAGATGCCAGACTGAAGGAAATTATGATCGGCATTCACAAAGCTTGTAGAGATTACGGTAAAGAAGAAGACGGCTACGTGAACTACGTGAAAGGTGCTAATATTGCAGGATTCGTAAAAGTAGCCGAAGCCATGCTTGCACAAGGTGTTGTCTAAGCTAAGATAATTAAAAATCGGACTTTAAGTAGATTAAAGTTTTAACATAAAAAAGAGCAGCTTAATTATTGAGCTGCTCTTTTTTTTATTAAGACATAATAGTTCGTTAAACCATACACTTATTAACTATCTCGGAAGACCTCTTTTTAAAGCGTAATTGCCTCTTTCTATGGCTTTCTTTTCTTTCCAGTTCATATAATTGGCTTTGAAATTTTTCTTCATAAAGTTGTCAAAACCTCTCTGTACCGTTAGATTCCAGAGGGAATTGGCTTTTACACCCCAGCTTTTGTCCCAGGCCCTCAGCGATAGTGAGAAGCTGCCGTCCAGATATTTCATCCAGTGCCACCAGCCGGTCGGCATAAAGAGTGTATCACCGTGTTCCAGAAAACATTCTATACCCTGAACGCCGTCCAATGCAGGAAAATTCTTGAAATCCGGGTTTTCTATATCATAATCTTCCAGGGCGTATGTGGCGTATGGAAGGCAGTACAATCGGTCTTTCCATTTTTGTTCGAAAAGCAAAACATGCTTTCTCCCGTTGAAATGCGTATGAAAAATATGCGCAAGATCTATATCGTAATGCAAAAAAGTGACAGAGCTTTTACCGCCGAAAAACATACTAGGATATTTGTCCAGAAAACCGCCCATCAATTCTTTTGGTGAAATATAATCTTTAAGAATATCAGGTGCATGCTTGATAGGATCGAAAAAGAAAATCCTCAGATCCGTGGGTTCTCTCTGGATAAGATCGATGTAATCTGCAAATTTCATCTCCGTGGTTGGTGAATTGATAGGTGCAGCAGGATCTGCCTTTGCGCTGTCGTACAGAGGAACGGTCACATCGCCTACCACTTCTTTGATATAATCCATCGTCCACTTTTGATATGCAGGCCAGTTCTTTGCCATATTTTTGATGACAACAGGTTTACGCGGTTTCAGGTATTTTTCAAAGAATTCCTCTTTGGTAATATCGTCTACTATATCAATAGGTTTTAAAATGATTCCCATGTTAATCTAATATTAAGGAACAAATTTATTAAATTTTAATCTTCATTATCTATAATTCTTTTAAATTATCGAATGTGATGGCATAAATGATTATGCGATTTCTGCTTCGGGAATATTTGTTTTAATATCATCCTACAGACTCTTAACACTATCATTTTTAAAAGACTGACAAAATCTTTGTAACATTTCACAGCTTTCTTTTACTAATACTTTAGTGATACATTGACTACTATGAAAAAAATTCTCTCCTTTCTCTTTGCGCTCACATTTTCTCTGATTGTTTTTGGACAGAAAACCGTGACCGGTATTGTAACGGATTCTGACGGAAAAGCACTCGCAAGTGCAAGTGTGACTATAGAAGAACCCGGAAAAAACGCGATCCTGGCTTATGGGATTTCGAATGCTAAAGGCGAATATAAGGTAAGTTTCACCTCAGCCGAAAGCACTTTGGACCTGAAAATTAAAGCATTCAACCAAAAACCAATTACGCAGACCATCAAGAATGATGATCAGAAACTGAATTTCTCCCTGGATTCCCAGGCTACAGAGATACAGGAAGTAAGACTTAAAACAAAACTGATCACCAAAAAAGGGGATACGATCTCATATGACCTCAAATCTTTTGAAAATAAAAACGACCGTACTCTTGCAGATGTTCTGAAAAAAATCCCTGGAATCGAGGTCAATAAAGACGGAACAGTTCTGTACCAGGGCGAAGCGATCAATAAATTCTATGTCAACGGTAAAGATTTGATGGAGGGCGGCTACGGAACTATCAACAACTCCCTTCCGAAAGACGCAGTTTCCAAAGTCGAGGTTCTTGAAAATCACCAACCGGTGAGTATTCTGCGCGACAAAGTACCGTCAGATCAGGCTGCATTGAATATCAAACTGAAAAAATCTGTGACGATGACCGGCCGTGGCGAGGTGGGCGCAGGCTTCAGTCCGCTGCTTTGGAATGTAAAACTGACGCCGATGTTCTTCGGACAGAAAAACCAGTGGGTCGTCAATTACAAGGCGAACAACAATGGGGAAAGTGTAGAGAAAGAAGGCAATCTCTTAAGTTTCGGCAGCCGCTGGGAAGGAAGGCGATCGCAGACTTCGCAAAAATCCTGGACCAACGTAGAAACAGCGGGAACGCCCGATGTTCCGGAAAAAAGATATCTGTTGAATAATGTCCATTTTATTTCTGCCAATCTTTTGACAAGTCTTTTTAAAAATAAGGAATGGGAACTGAAAGCTAACGTGAACTATACAAATAATGATGTAGAAAGAGATTCCCGGACTACAACCGCTTATAACAATACAGAAAGCAACGGATTGCTGGCAGGCAGAACTTTGGAGCAGTCCAGAAGCAACGACTTCTACACCAATGCAGCCAAAGCAGAGTTGATTTTTACTAAAAATGCCAAAAAAGGCTTCTTCAAAAACACCACTACTTTCAACGGATTCTGGAATGCCAACCGTGGTTTCTCAGAGCTGGATACCAATGTTGCTGCTTCGCCGTATATTTTTGGCGATCAGTCTCTGGAGTCGCCTTCCGGAAGTTTTCAAAACTCGCTCAGCACCATTATTCCGTGGAAAGATAAGCTGATCAATGTGATGAGTTATTTTAAATACCAGAAAGATAAACAGACGATGAGTGTGAATCCTGCGAGCTATGCCAACTTCTTCACAGGACTGAATACATCCAACACTTTTGATACTTACAGACAGCAAACCCTTTCTGAGACGATGGAAATCAACCATTCTGCTTCTGTTGGCTTTACTTTTAAAAAGCTGACAATCATCCCGGAGATTGGTCTTAATATGAATTTTAACAATTTAAAATCATTGCTCACAGGATCAGCAGGCGGCAATTACTATACAGTCAACAACCGTTCTCAGAATAATATCGACTGGAATGAGCTGACGCCTTACACCCAGGTGGCTTTCAATTATAAGTCAGACAGATTCAATATGAACCTGACTGTTCCGGTGAATTTTTACAGCATCAGATATCAGGACAATCTTTATAACCAATTGACGGACAAGACCAAAACTGCTCTGGAACCAACGTTCTTCGCGAGTTACGATTTTGCATCGTTCTTCAAATATTGGGTGTTTGCCAATCAGAGTTATGACTTTGGAAATTTCGGATTCCTCTATGGCGGCGATATTCTGACGTCTGCAGGCAACATTTCCAGAAGATATGTGGACGGTCTTGATGGGTCGAAAATGCCGGACTACCTCAGCAGAAACGTCGGGACACGTCTGGAATACAGAAATCCGCTTAATAATCTTTTCTTCAATGTCCGGTACAACTATGGAACTTTGAAAAGAAACATTGCGGAAACCTTCAATACAGCAGGCGGAATTGGCGGAACAATAGGAATTGTAGCGGTGGAAAACTCCACGAGATCTCAAAGTGAAAGTGCTGAGATCGGGAAATACCTGCCAAAATTTAAAAGTAATATTTCAACAAGCTTTACCAATACAGATTCCAACTCTTTTAGTTTCTTCAACGGTAATTTTATCGAAAGTAAAAATAATCTTCAGACCTGGGCTGCTAAATTTAACAATGCCTATTTCAGCTGGCTGAGTGTAGATTACAACATCAGTATGAACTGGAACAACAACCGGAATGTTACCAGCTCCAACTCTCAGAAAAACTCCGGCTGGAATCACAATCTTGCGGCCTACATCTACCCTTCGGAGAATCATACGTTTGGTTTCAACTGGGACAACAGCGTGACTTCTACCCAGGGAAACACTTATAAAAACCCTTTTTACGATATCTCTTATCAGTACACGTGGGTTAAGAAAAAAATCGACTTTGAGCTGAAATGGCTGAATATCACCAACAGAAAAGTGTACGAGATCGTGAATGTTGACATCACAAGAGGTTATACGCAGACGCAGAGCTACAACATCCGCCCGAGTCAGTTTATGTTCACCGTCAAATTCAATTTTAAATAACACTATTTTAATTATTATAAAAAAGGCATCAGTTTTTACTGTTTGCCTTTTTATTTTTTTTAATTTTAAATCACTAAAAACATAGTTATGAGAAATACAATTTTTATGATCACGCTTCTTCTGAGTTTACATTCGTTTGCTCAAGGGACAAGGATTATGTACGAATACAGATTTATTTCGGATCTGAACAAAAAAGATTCTGCTGATACAGAACTGATGTATCTGGATATTAAAAAAGGCGGCAGCAGATTCTACAGCAGGCAGAAGGCTGTCAGCGATTCTATAAGAGATGCCTACATCCAGAAACAGTTGGCAGCTGGCGTAGGAAATTTCAGTTTTAAAAGTTCCAATGACGGGAAAGTAGTCTATTCTGTCAGCAAAAGCTACCCCGATTTCAAAACCAATCTTCACACATCACTCGGTCAAAACAGATTTGATATTACGGATTCAAAACCGATGAACTGGAAAATTGGACCCGATAAAAAAAAGATTGATCAATTTGAAGTTCAAAAAGCAACATTAGACTTCGGCGGACGTATGTGGACAGCTTGGTTTTCGCAGGATTTTCCGTTTCAGGACGGCCCTTACAAGTTCCACGGATTACCCGGACTGATATTGGAAATGGAAGATTCTACAGGAACGCATCTTTTCAAATTTGCAGGCAGCAAAAAATTTGATGACAATGAAAAAACCGAAAAGAAAGAAATTGAAGCGATTGCTCCGGGCGGAAGAGTAATGCGATTTGGCAATATGGGCAGCGGCAAAGAACTCGCAGTGACCGAAGAGCAATTTATAAGGCAGTGGAAGGATTACAAAAATGATCCTGTGAAAGATATGAGACAGA
Source organism: Bacteroidota bacterium (assembly GCA_037033105.1). Lineage (GTDB taxonomy): Bacteria > Bacteroidota > Bacteroidia > Flavobacteriales > Weeksellaceae > Epilithonimonas. The sequence continues at coordinate 77,956 of JAZBLF010000004.1, read as the reverse complement.
ATCTGTCCAAGCCGGGCGTAAAAATGAAAGTCAACATCAACGGAAAAGAGATGACCGATCCTGCTGAAATGCTGAGAAATATGGAGAAGCATCAAAAAGAAATACTGGCACAGGATAATAATAAAATAGAGCCGTCGCTTTATCCTTAATTTATAAAACCCTATTTTTATAGTCCTCTATCCGGAGGACTTTTTTATGTAAAAAAATCAATCAAATAAAATGAGTTATCTACCAAAACTTAAAGATATAAAAGCATTCGTATTCGATGTTGACGGCGTTTTCACAGATGGCAGCGTCTATCTTCTGCCGGACAAAAATATGTCGCGGGTGATGAGCGTCCTGGACGGATATGCTGTCGTCCAGGCAATCAAACAAAATTATATTATCGGAATTATTACCGGCGGAAATGATCCAATGGTACAAAACAGGATGGAATATCTTGGCATCAAAGACTACTATCCAAAGTCCTCTCACAAAGTTTCTGACTATGAAAACTTCAAGGCCAAATACAATCTGCAGGATTCCGAAATCCTGATGATGGGCGACGACATTCCTGACATCGGAATTATGAGGCTGGCAGCCATTTCTGCCTGTCCTGCAAATTCTGTGGCGGAGGTGAAGGCGATTTCGGATTACATCTCGCCGGTTTACGGTGGTAAAGGCGCCGTGCGAGACGTGATAGAACAAGTCATGAAAGTACAGGGAAAATGGAATCTGGACGAAGAAACAAAATCAGCTTAATTAATTGATAATGAAAATATTACTGGCATCACAATCACCCAGACGAAGGGAATTATTAAGCCAACTCGGTTATCAGTTTGAAACGGTCACTATTGATGTTGATGAGTCGTATCCTGCTGCGCTTTCTACTGAAAATATTGCAGAGTATGTTTCTGATAAAAAAGCGGCGGCTTTCCAGGTCAGCGCTCGTGAGATTCTTCTGACTTCCGATACAATTGTTGCCTTAGACCATAAAATCCTTCTTAAACCAAAAGATAAGGCAGAAGCCTTTGCGATGCTGAAAAGTTTGTCTGGCAGGAAACATCAGGTTTTTACTGCGTTTACGATTAAAACAAAAGATACTACCATCAGCAAAACAAGCAAGACAGATGTAGAATTTTCGGAAATCACTGATGACGAAATCAGATTTTACATCGACAATTACAGGCCTTTTGACAAAGCCGGATCATACGGAATCCAGGAATGGCTGGGAATGGCAAAAGTGAAAAGCATCACGGGATCTTTCTACGCCGTAATGGGTTTTCCGGTGGATCTGGTTTACGAAGAACTCAAGAAAATGGGCTGCCTGCCAAACAATTATCAAAACTGAGCCTTTTAGATAATTTTCCTTACAAAAATTCGTTATTTTTACAAATGGAATATCCAGCTTCCCATTGAAATTAATTAGATGAAAAAATATTTACTAATCATACTTGCTGTCGTAAGCATATTAGCCTGTAACCCGAGGAACAAAAAGAAGAAAACCAAAAGTGGCCCGGTGAACAGATTTATGACTTATCATAATACATTGTTTAACAGTAAGGAAGCCTTGGCCGCAGAGATGGAAAACCGCGACAAAGCGCACGTTGACAACTTTTACGACCCTTACATTTCTGTGTATACCACAGAAGATATAGCAGAAGAAACTACAACTTTCGGATCTGCAAACAGCAATAGCGGCACTGATGCTCCGCCAGGAATCCGCGGACTTTCCAGAGGAGCTACTGCGAGCAATGCATCATTTGGGACCGCAGATAACGGACAGATGGGCGGCAATTCCGCATCCGGTAGCAATGGCAATAGAAAAGGTGCCACTATTCTTCAGATTACAGAAGCGAAAGCGGCAAAAGCTATCTCAAAATATTCCGTGATGGTAGGCGGTGTAGAGAAGAATAAGAAGATTTTTGACGCCTATATTCTCCTCGCAAAAGCAAAAATGTATCAGGGGAAATATCTGGAATCTCTGGATGCACTGGGTTATCTGTTCAACACAATGGGTAAAGATAAAAGAATTGCCCTGGCCAGTATTTACAGAGCAACCAATTATACCAAACTTAAGGAATATTACCGTGCAGACGAAGTATTCCGGGATCTGGAAGAAGATCCAAAGGTAAAGCTGACGAAAGAATTCAAAAGAATACTGAAAGTTTACCAGGCAGACAACTTCCTGAAATGGGGCAAAAAAGAATTGGCCGCAGAAGTTCTGGAGGAAGCTTTTACCTACAACAAAAACAGAAAAACCAAAAGCCGTATTGCATTTCTCCGCGGGCAGATTTTAGCCGGCCTCAACAGGAAAGACGAAGCCAGAGAATCATTTGCAGCAGCTTATAAATATGCCAACAGCTACGAATTTGAAGTGAAATCCCAAATTGAGATTGCTAAAACATTTGACGGCAAAGCTGACAATTATGGCGAAGCCATAGCTTACCTGGCCAAGATTGCCAAAAAAGGCACGTATGCATCGCGGAAGAATGAGTTGTACTATGCCAGCGGATTGGTGGCGACCTCTGCAGCAAAAGATTCTATAGCCGATTCTTTCTTCAGAAAAGCGCTGAAAGAAAAGCAGTCAGATCCGCAGATCCGCGGACTTACTTATTCGGAAATTGCCAAGAAGTTTTTTGCAAAAGATGACTATCTTACCGCAGGTGTCTATTATGACAGTGCTCTGGCGGTAATGAGCTATCTGCCTGAAAAGGAGCGATTGACAAGTCTTACTGCTAACATCAAGAAACTGTCGAAGAATTATTATATCGTTAAAAAAAATGACAGCATCCTTGGCCTTGCCAAGATGACGCCGGATGAGCAGCGCAGCTACTTCACAAAATATATCGAAGGCATCAAAGCCAAAGAAGACGCTGCAGACCTGGCGAGAAGACAGGCTGACAGAAGCAAAGGTTTTGATAATTCTGATTACAATGCCAACTCTATTTTCGCAAATAACTCTACAGACAGCAACAGTTTCCAGAATTTTGGAATTACGGGCGGCTCTACCTTTTATTTTGCCAATGCCAACAACATCCCAAGAGGAGAAAATGCCTTCAAACAAACCTGGGGCAACAGGACATTGATGGACAACTGGCGCTATTCTGCAAAGACTACCACTATTGAGGAACTGAAAAACGAAGCTTTGGGACTGGCAACAGCGCCCGATCCAAGACGTCTGGAACCCGAATTTTATATGGAGAAAATCCCAACTTCGGCAGAAGAGCTTGGCAGATTGAAAAAAGACAGAGATACGGCCAGTCTGGGAATGGGAAGAATGTACGAATCATTTTTTGGCAACACAAAATTAGCCACCAAAACGCTATTCGACTTAGTAGATAACAAACCTGATGAGGAGACAGATCTCCAGGCACTTTACAATATTTTTGTATTCAATTACGAAAAGAATCCTGCTGAAGCAGAGAAAGCAAAACAACTGATTCTGGCCAGATATCCTTACACATCTTACGCAGAATTTGTGAAAAACCCTAAAAATAAAGACTTCAACAAATCTACTGCAGATGTAGAAAAACTATATGCCGATGCTTATAAACTCTACGAGAATGAGAAATTTGCCGAGTCGTCTGCAATCATAGATAAAGCCATTGCTGACAATGCCAAGGATGCGCTTATTCCCAAGTTTTATCTGCTTAATGCCTACAATGCCGGGAAAACAGCAGGCAAAGAGATAATGATCCTTCAGCTGGAACAGATTGTCCTGAATTACGGCAACACGCCAGAAGGCATCAAGGCTAAAGAACTTCTCAAATATCTGAAAAGTGACGCCAAACTGGAACTGACGGATGACGCAGGAAATGCCGTTCCCGAAAAACCACAGCCGGCGGTTGAAAATTTCCCTCAGGAACAGACTGCCGAAGAGATAGAAAAAGAGCGCCAGATGAACGGCGCGCCTCCTTCCTCTTCTGGCGGACCAGGCAGACCCGGAGCAGGCCTGGATGCCCAGCAGACGGATGCGAATATGAAGAGTATGCAGCAGAGTAGAAGAAAATAAAAAAAAGAGAGCAGTTTTAATTGCTCTCTTTTTTTTATCTGATTAAATCTTATCCAGTTGCACCGTAAAGTGTCTGAGTATCGCAGGTTCTCTGGTGATTTTGTAACCTTTGTCGATTTCATTTCTCCGTTCAAAAACGTTGATAACGGCGGCTGCTACATAATCCATATGATTGTCGGTATAGGTCCTTCTCGGGATGGCCAGCCTCAGCAATTCCAGCTTTGGATATCGGTTTTCTCTCGTTTCCGGATCGCGGTCAGCGAGCAGTGTTCCGATTTCTACGCCACGGATGCCGGCTTCTTTGTAAAGTTCGATTGCAAGGGTCTGCGCGGGAAATTCTTCTCTTTTGATATTCGGCAAGAAGTTCAACGCATCTATGAAAACAGCGTGTCCGCCGATTGGTTTCTGAATTGGAACTCCGGCTTCCATCAATTTATTCCCCAGGTATTCCACTTGTGAAATCCGGCTTTCCAGGTAAGCAAATTCTGTAGCTTCATCTAATCCGGTTGCCAGCGCTGACATATCTCTTCCTGCCATTCCGCCATAAGTGATAAAACCTTCATAAATAATGGTGAAGTTGGAAGCCTGTTCAAATATTTCACGGCTTTTTAATGCGATAAATCCGCCGATATTTACCAATCCGTCCTTTTTGGAACTCATTGTCATCCCGTCACCATAGGAGAATATTTCTTTGCAGATTTCTTTGATTGTTCTGTTTTCCTGTCCTTTTTCTCTTTTTTTGATAAAGTAAGCATTCTCTGCAAATCTGGCAGAATCGAACAAAACGGGAATCCCGTACTGATCCGACAATGCTTTTACAGCTTTGATATTTTCCAGAGAAACAGGTTGTCCGCCGGAAGAATTGCAGGTAATAGTAATGAGACAGAATGGAATCTGATCTTTTGGATGCGAGCTGTAAACGGCTTCTAATTTATCAAGATCTATATTTCCTTTGAACGGATGAAGATCCTCAATATCAAAAGCTTCATCGATTGTACAGTCTACAGCGTGCGCTTTTCTGAACTCGATGTGTCCTTTTGTGGTATCGAAATGTGAATTTCCGGGGCAGATGTCGCCTTCTTTTACCATCACGGAAAACAGGACATTTTCTGCGGCACGACCTTGGTGCGTTGGCAACAGATAAGGAAATCCAGTAATTTTTTCAACAGTACTTTGCAGCGCTTCGAAAGAGCGTGAGCCCGCGTAACTCTCGTCGCCGATCATCAGTGCGCCCCATTGTTTGTCGCTCATAGCGCCTGTTCCGCTGTCTGTCAGCAAATCGATGAAAACATGAGAACTTCTGAGGTTGAATAAGTTATAATCGGCTTTTTTCAGCCATTCTTCGCGTTGTTCCTGAGTTGATTGGTATATTTCTTCGACCATTTTGATTCTGAATGGTTCTGCGTAAGGTAGTTTCATAAATGATGAATGATAATTGATGAATGATAAATAAAAGTAACATTGATGAAAGTAAAACTGAAACAAAATGTGTTTCAATAGATATATAATTGAAATAAGAATGATTAAATCATCCTGAAATCAACTACTTTCATCATTAATCAATTATAAAAACTACTCCGGTGCTTTGAAAACGTTGTCATCTGAATGGAATCCGGCTACACCTCCACTGACAGCAAATTTCATTGCTTCGGCGGCGCTCATCCCCGTAACTTCCTTGACGTTATTGAATTTGGTAATAATCACCCAGCCGGAAACGGCGTAGGAATGTGGCAGATAGACGGCAATCATATGCTCCAGATCTACCACGGACATATCGGCCTGCGTCAGAAATCCGATTCGCCAGATTTCGGGCGTCTCATTGGTTTTGACCCAAACCGGCACGTTGAATTTTTTCTTATCGCCCACGAAGGACCCTAAAACGTCCTTTAAAGACGTGTAAATGAATTTGATTCCGGGAATGTGTTCTAAAACGTAATCCACTCCGTCCACAATGAGTCTTCCTATAATAAATTTGTTCCCGAAAAAGCCTATAAATGTGGTTCCGAAAATAACGGTTATAAAAATTAGTCCGGGAAATTTTTCTGAAACAGAAGGCACCAGATTATCTATGCTGAAAACAATGGAAAGGATTATCCACACGGTAATAGCCAGCGGACCAATGATAATCAGTCCCTGAATGAAGGATCGTAAAATTAACCGTAGATAATCGTTGAGATTCCTGTCCATTTTAGCCGTGAATTGTTTCTTTGTTGCCGTAGGATTTTATGATTTCGGCTTCATATTCCAGCCACTCTTCCCACCGGGCGTTTACTTTTTCGGGATCTCCAAGCTGTCTTGCAAAACCTATAAATGCGGTGTAATGGTTGGCTTCGGACACCATCAGATCGTGGTAGAATTGTTTTAATTCTTCGTCCTTTATGTTTTCTGTCAGAACTTTGAAACGTTCGCAGCTTCTGGCTTCTATCATTGCCGCGAAAAGCATTTTGTCTATAATCTGTTCATCCCGGCTTCCGCCTTTTACCAAAAACTTGATTAAGTCGTTGACGTAATCGTCCTTACGTGTTCTTCCCAAAACGCCGCCTCTTTTTTTAATGATTTCATGAACCTGATTGAAATGATCCAGCTCCTCTTGCGCAATAGCCAGAAGTTCGGTCACCATTTCTGTATATTCCGGAACCATTGTAATGAGTCCGATTGCGTTTGTAGCAGCCTTCTGCTCGCACCACGCGTGATCTGTAAGAATCTCTTCCAGGTTGTTCTCTGCAATATTGGCCCAACGCGGATCTGTAGGAAGTTTAAGACGAAACATTTTATATTTTTTGTAAAAATAAGGATTTGAAAGCTTGTTTTTGACTATTTCTAAATAAAAAATGACGTTGCGAAATTCACTATATTAAAAACTGATGTTGAAAGATCATATTACTATTTGGCACAGATATTGAAAATCCATTAACAATCAAATAATAAACTTATGAAAAATTTAACTATTACCAACCGTGCTAAATCATTTATTTTTAGCTTTTTAGCAGTCTTTGCTTCGGCATTGTCATTTGCTCAGGATTCAACCGTTACAAAAACAACCAACGTTACCACGTCTTCTGAAGAATGGCAAACGAATCCAACGTACTGGATTATCGGGGGCGTTGTAGTGATTGTCATCGTTGCAATTGTTGCAATGAGCGGCAGAAAGAAAAACGATTAACAAATTAAAAGCGCTTTTTTAAGCGCTTTTTTTATGGATTGTGGGAAGCAGTTTTTGCTCTCAGAAATTGCAAAACCTTCCAGCCAAGATCATCTACTTTCGTGAGGCCTTTGGAAATCAGAAACGCCAGGAGAATATTCACCGGATAAATAATCAAAACCAACAACCACCAACTCATAGAATCTTTTAGCGGAACGACGAGGAAATAAATCAATGACGAACTCATTCCCTGTCCAAAATAAAAGAAAATAGCATTTTGTCCCACATTGGTGATGAAGTTGGGTTTGGTGATTTTCAATCTGTTATAAAAAACAAAAAGTGTGACCAATGAGAAAAGCGTCCAGACGATATACGGCATCTTTGGCGGAAATTTCTGTTTGTTGATCTTATAAAAAATATCGCCACCGTAATTCCAGAACATCCAGGCGAGCGCAACTGCTACCAATCCGTACAAAACGGGAATCATTTTCGTTGGGATTGTTTTGCCTTTCAACCGGTTTCCGATCAGGAAAACAGCCATATAAAATGCGACATAACCTACCTGTCCATTCGGATAATACTGAGGGAAAATGTTAAAAATTAAAGTTAAAACAATACAGATTGCGATAAACCAATTAATATGTTTCGGGAAGAATCTTAAAATCAAAACACCTAATACCGTCAGAATATAGTAAACCTTGAGATACCAGAAACTGCCCATCACCACAGGAAAGGTGTCACAATTGGAATAGTCGTGCAGGTACCAGTTTCCCAAAATCTGCCATTGCGGCTCTGAGGAAATACCGCTAGGAACATATTTGGTTCCAAATGTAGAATAAAACGCCTTCAGCCACTCAAACGAGAAAAAGCTGAGCCCGAAAACCTTGAAAAAATAATCCAGGAAAAACAGGAATGTCACAAAAATCATGTAGGTAATCTGCAACTTCAGAAGTCTGTAGAGTGTCTTCTCAATATTGTTGCCGGACGTGATTCCGCTCAGCGCATAAAACAACGCTACATCAAAAACCAAAGAGAAAACCCGGACTTCTGTGGGAATGTAAAACTGCCCGCTCCAGAAAGCCGTGTGAATAAAAATAATGGAAATGGTTGCCAGTCCTTTGGCAAAATCAATATAGAGATCTCTTTGCATGCTGTGATTTATCAATAGGATTGGGCTTTAGCCCATTCACAAAAGTAACAAGATTAAAGGCTTCAGCCAAAACATATTATAAATTTCGGTTAAAGCCGTTTCGTAATACAATTCTCTCATTGGGCTGAAGCCCAACGCGATTGAAAATCGAATTTCTATTTATAATTATTTTAATTTTTACCACTCGATTGTTATCCTTATTTTTACAAGTTCAATCGTAGAAATGTCAGACATCATTCAGCTTTTACCGGATCACGTTGCCAATCAGATTGCTGCAGGAGAAGTGGTCCAGCGGCCGGCTTCCATTGTGAAGGAACTTTTGGAGAATTCTGTAGATGCAGGTTCATCAAAAATCCAACTCATCATTCGTGACGCCGGAAAAAACCTGCTTCAGGTGGTAGACAATGGCATCGGAATGTCTGAAACCGACGCCAGACTGGCCTTTGAACGCCACGCCACTTCTAAAATACGTTCTACAGAAGATATCTTTAAAATCGCAACTAAAGGTTTCCGCGGTGAGGCCTTGGCATCGATTGCTGCCGTAGCGCAGGTAGAACTTAAAACAAAACAGAAAAATGCGCCCGTTGGGACGAATATTTATATTGAAGGCGGACTGTTCCAGTTTCAGGATCCAATCCAGACTGTTGAAGGTTCCAACTTCTCGGTCAAGAATTTGTTTTACAATGTCCCTGCAAGAAGGAAATTTCTCAAGAATGACAATGTAGAATTCCGCCATATCATTGATGAATTTCAGCGTGTTTCCTTGGCGCACGAAAATATCGAATTTGAAATGTTTCATAACGACGAGCCTGTTTTCAAACTGAGAAAAGGCGGTCAGATGCAGAGAATCGTGGATGTTTTTGGGAGGAAACTGCAACCGCTTTTGATTCCGATCAAAGAAGATCTTGGCTGGGTGCACCTTCACGGATATGTGGCCAAACCAGAAGGTGCTAAAAAAACACGGGGCGAACAGTTTTTCTTCGTCAATGGCAGGTTTTTCCGAAGCGCTTATCTCAGCAAAGCCGTGCAGGAAGCGTTTGAAGGACTTTTGCAGCCGGGCTATATTCCTTCATTTTTTCTGTATCTGGAAATGGATCCGGAGAAAATTGATGTTAATATTCATCCCCAGAAAACCGAAGTCAAGTTTGAAGACGAAGCGTTGATTTTCGCCTTGGTAAGATCGACCATCAAGCGTTCTCTGGGAATTTACAATGTTGCCCCAAGTCTGGATTTTGAAAGAGATCCGAAGATGGAAGCATTTTTTGCGCCTAGTAAAAGCAATTACAGCTCGCCACAGCCTTCTGCGATCAACGTTGACCGGGATTTCAATCCTTTTTCTGTTGAAAGAACGACGGATGAAGAGCGCATCAATCTGGCAGAACTTTATCAGGCAACTGAAGCGGCGCCGTCGAAAATCAACCTTTTTGAAGACGATGATCTGGACGAAGATCTGTTCCGGCTGCCCAATGGTTATTGGCTTCTGAACAAGGACGGACTGACGTATATGCTGGATCTTGGGAGAATGCACCGCGTGATTATGTCTTCGCATCAGGAAAATCTGCCAACGAAAAAAGCGGGTCAAAGCCTTCTTTTTTCTTTGGAATACCATTTGAACGAAATCGAAAAAAACAAATACAAATCCATCAAAAAATACCTGCCGGATTTTGGATTCGAAATGACATTGGCTCAGGAAAATGTCCTGAGAATAGAAACCGTTCCGGAAGCTTTGAAGGAATCTCAGGTGATCAAATTCCTCGAAAAAATATTTGAAATCCTGGAATACCGAACCGAAGATGAGTTCTCCAAATACTTTGAATACCAATGGATTAAGTTAAAAACAAAATCCAAATTTGATTTCATTTACAAAACCGAAGTCGAGCAATTGGTCAAAGATTTTATTGATTTGGGATTCCCGCAATATACAATCAGCGGCAAAAAATGTTGGATGGAAGTACCGTTTGACGACTTTAAAAACAAATTTTAAGACAAAATCATCCTATGTTACCTCAAATAACACCAGTTACCAGAAATATCATCATTCTGAATGTGATTTTTTTTGCTGCCACTTTTCTTCTTACAAACATCAATCTTAATCTGGAGCCTTTGCTGGCAGGCTATTTCCCTTTATCTCCCAACTTCAGATCCTGGCAGATTATTACGCATATGTTTATGCACGGCAGCATTATGCATATCGTTTTTAATATGTTTACGCTTTATAGTTTCGGGCCGGTTCTGGAACAGGTTCTGGGTCAGAAGAAATTCATTATTCTATACTTCGCAGCAGGTTTAGGCGGGTTTGCTTTGTACAATATATGGAATTATTATGAAGTCAGTCAGTTGACAGGTTTCCTGAATAGCCAGGCGTATGATATTCACGAGATTTATAAATATGCGGACAACAACTATTTCGGCGAAATGCCCATTAGCAGCAATTCTGAAGCTGTAAGAGATTCTGCACAAAAGCTTTTCACTATTCTAAAAACGCCAATGGTAGGCGCTTCAGGCGCAATTTTCGGCATTATCGCTGCATTTTCCACCTTATTTCCTGATGCAAAATTGATGTTTCTGTTCATTCCGTTTCCTATTAAAGCAAAATATTTAACGCCCATTATTATCGCAGTTTCTATCTTTTTAGGATTCAGACAGTTCAGCGGTGACAATATCGCCCATTTTGCACATTTGGGAGGCGCATTGATAGGATTTCTATTCGTTTGGAACTGGAAGAAAAACCGCGACAGAATCCACTAATGGGCCTCATAAGATTTATTCTAACCGCTTTTCACATCGTCATTATTGCCCTGTTATTCGGGACGATAATGAACGCCTATATTCCGCCAAGTGTTTTTGGGATGCTGAATCTGTTATCATTGGGATTCCCAATTTTGATGGTTCTCAATATTTTATTATTGATATTCTGGATAGTCAGCTGGAAAAAAAGGGCGGCTATTTTCCTGGCGTTTTCGCTATTTTTCATCACACCCACAAGACGTTGGGTGAACTTTACACCAATCAAAAAGGAAAACCCCAATCTAAAACTGATCTCTTTAAATGGAAAGTTTGGTCATTTTGGAGATGACAATATCTATGATTATCTTAATAAACAAAACGCAGATGTCGTTTTTTTTCAGGAGTATGACAACAAAAAACCTTTGGAAGGTTTTCAATATTTTGATAACAGCCGGCCGATTGTAAAGATCCAATCCAGATTTCCGATCGTAGAAAGCGGTGAAGTGAAAACCAATGTCAGCACAGGTATGTGTCTCTATGCTGATGTTAAAATTAATGGGAAGATTATACGCTTCGTAAACGTCTATATGGAGCCTTTTTTCCTGGATAAAACCATGGTAAAGCCCACTGGTGATATGAATAGGAATGAGGAAAAAGCAAAAAAAGTTCTTCACATGTTGATTCCCACTTTCGGCAAACATCAGACTCAGATAGATGAGATCAAAGATTTTATCAATAAGTCGAGCTATCCTGTAATAGTAGGCGGTGATTTCAATGCGGTTCCCAACTCTTACGAGTATTACAAAGTTTCAGAAGATTTGGAAGATACCTTTCTGAAAGTCGGGCAAGGGAGCGGCACCAGTTTTCATGACTTCAAATTCCCTATGAAAATAGACCACGTTTTCGCTTCAAAATCAATAACGCCAATCAGTTATAAGGTTGACAGAAGTGTGAAGATTTCTGATCATTTCCCTGTTATTGCAGAACTTCTCATCAATTAAATGATTTAAAATGATAAAGAAAATATTAATTCCAGGTTTGGCTTTACTCATCATAAGTTGCTCAAAAGAAACGCCTGTTTTGAATAATTCTGACCAGTTGGATGCTGCGCCGAAAATAACTTATGACACAGTTGCAATTGATTCCTTCGGTCCGGGCGCTACTTCGGAAGCGGTGATGGCAAAAATAAATGCTGTCGCCATTAAGAAAGAACAGGACAGCCTCGCCAAAATTGCAAAGGCTGAGCAGGAAAAACTGGATAAGGAAAAGGCAGAAAAAGACAAAAAAGAAGCGAAGGACGCCAAAACGGAAGCTCCGAAAAAAGAATCGGCAAAGCCAACAGCGGAGTCCGCGCCAGTTGCGACACCATAAAAAAACCCATCAGACGCAAATCTGATGGGTTCTCAATATAATTCTATGAAAAATTATTTGTTGTAAAGTTCTTCCACTTTATCCCAATTAATTACCTCAAAAAACGCAGTCACATAGTCTGGTCTTCTGTTCTGATAATTAAGGTAATAAGCATGCTCCCAAACGTCTAGACCAAGAATTGGCGTTCCTTGTTTGTCCGCAACAGGCATTAGTGGATTGTCCTGATTCGGTGTAGAAGTTACCGCTACAGAACCGTCAGAATTTTTCACCAACCAAGCCCAACCGGAACCAAATCTGGTCTTCGCTGCGTTAGAAAAATCTTCTTTGAATTTATCAAAACCACCAATTTTTTCGATTTCAGCTTTTACATTTCCAACTGGCTCTTTGCTGCCTCCTGGCGTCAAAAGTTCCCAGAAAAGTGAGTGGTTATAGTGTCCGCCGCCATTATTTCTTACCGCCGGTTTATCAGTACCTGTTTTTTGGATTTCTTCAAGAGATTTTCCTTCAAGTTCTGTTCCTGCAATTGCATTATTTAGATTGTCCACATACGCCTGGTGGTGTTTTGTGTGGTGGATTTCCATTGTTTTTGCATCGATCGTTGGTTCCAACGCATCGTATGAATAATTTAATTTTGGTAATTCGAATGACATAGTTTCTGTATTTATTTTGTTAATAAATGAATTACTCAAAAATACTCAATTATTGTTCCATCAGCCAAGTTTTACACTGAATTTATAAATAATTTAACATCAAAAATTTAATAAAATTTGCCGTAACTTTGTCTCATTCTAAATAATTAAGTATTATTTGGGCAGCTATTTCCGCCTTCCGCTCCCAATCTTTTTTGCAGACGGTTTCCAGTTCAATAGAATGTGAGTACACGCAAAAAAGGATTTCCGCTCAAGTCGGGCTGCAGATTCAACGTTTAATCATATTTTTAAGAATTTTCCAATTGATCTAAATTCTAAAATCTAAATTCTAACATCTAATTTAAAATGTTCGACATCCATCATATAAGAGCCCAATTCCCAATTCTGAACCAGAAAGTCAACGGCAAACCACTAGTCTATCTGGACAATGCTGCGACTTCGCAAAAACCAATTTCGGTTTTAAAAACCTGGGAACAGTATTACAACACGATAAATGCCAATGTTCACCGCGGCATTCACACTTTGAGTCAACTCGCGACAGAAGAAATGGAACTTTCCAGAAGGAAAATCCAGAAATTCATCAATGCAAAACACGACTACGAAGTCATTTTTACCAAAGGAACAACCGAAGGAATCAATCTCATCGCTTATTCACTCACCAACCAAATCAAAGCGAACGACGAGATCATCATCTCGTATCTGGAGCACCACTCCAACATCGTTCCCTGGCAGATGCTTTGCCAGCGGACAGGCGCAAGACTTAGAGTGATTCCTATGGACGAAAACGGCGTGCTCCAAATCGACGTTCTGGACGAATGGCTGACCGAAAAAACAAAAATAGTCTCTCTCAATCAGGTTTCCAATGCACTCGGCGTCATCAATCCTATTGAAGAAATCATCGAAAAGACCAGAAAACTTTCAAACGCCTACGTCGTGATTGACGGTGCACAGTCTGCACCCCACTTCAAAATAGATGTTCAGAAAATGGACTGCGATTTCTTCGTTTTCTCCGGCCACAAGATGTATGCGCCAATGGGAACGGGAATTCTTTATGGCAAAGAAGCAGTGCTGGAAAATATGGAGCCTTTCCACGGTGGCGGCGAGATGATTGCAGTCTGCAGCTTTGATGCCACTACTTACGCCGGACTGCCTTTCAAATTCGAAGCCGGAACGCCCAATGTGGGCGGCAATATCGCCTTGGGAGCAGCAGTAGATTTCATCGAAGATATCGGCCACGAGCACCTCCAAAACCACGAAAACGACCTTCTGAATTATGCTCAGAAAAAACTTCTGGAATTAGACGGCATCAAGATCTACGGCGAAAAAGCCAACAGAACCGGCGTTGTATCCTTCAATCTGGAAGGCGTAGGTATTGCCTCCGATGCCGGAATGATTCTCGACAAACTGGGAATCGCTGTGAGAACAGGACACCATTGTACGCAACCGATTATGAATTATTTCAATATCGCGGGAACCGTGCGTGCGAGTTTTGCAGTTTACAATACTTTGGAAGAAATTGATATTCTGGTGGAAGGCGTGAAAAAAGCGCACAGAATGCTGGTTTAAGATAAAATAATTGATTTCTCGCAGATCAGATTAATTTTGCAGATTGAAAAAAATCAGCTCTATCTCATATAACAGCGAGAACAAAAACAAGACCTTTCGGAATTTTCGGGAGGTTTTTTGTTTTCTGATAAACTGCCAAATTGTATTGCTTTTCCTAATGGCATAGCTCTTGCGAAATTATAATTCCATTCAAAACAGTATCGTTTCTCTATCAAAACTGAGGAATGATTTTATATTAATTAAGATTAATGACAATATGTCATTCAATATACTATGACAGAATTTGATAATATCAACTTTGACGAGATTCTTGACGAAAGTTTCGACATTGTAACCGGCGAGATCGATATTGATGCCATCAGCGATCAGGAAGAAGATAAGACACAGACCACCTTTCCCATTCTTCCCGTCCGTAATATGGTAATGTTTCCAAAAGTCATCACACCTATTACAGCCGGGCGCGAAAAGTCCAAAAAGCTACTGGAAGATGCCCAAAGGGAAAATAAACTGATAGGAATTATCAGCCAAAAAAATCCAAATGAGGAGAATCCTTCCGAAAAGAATCTATATACCGTAGGAACTTTAGCTAAAATACTGAAAATCATAACGCTTCCGGAAGGAAACATCACTGCAATTACGAGAGGTGTGCAGAGATTTAAGGTTAAAAAGTTTACGGCTACCGAGCCTTATTTTAGTGCTGAAATTACTAAGCTGAAAGATACCGCTCCAAAAGACAAAGAAGAATTCTCCGCATTGATGGACAATATTAAGGATCTTGCAGAGAAAATCATCACTATAGATCCCAATATTCCCAACGCAGCACAATTTGCGATCAAGAATATTGAAGGTGAAGAAGATCTGCTGAACTTTGTCTCAGCAAACGGCAATTTCTCTTACGATAAAAAACAAATTCTGCTGGACGAAAAAACACTGATTGGTCGTGCAAAAAATCTGTACGAAATGATGCACAACGATTTCCGCCATCTGGAACTGAAAAACCAGATCCATCAGAAAACTAGCAAAGATCTGGACAAGCAGCAACGTGAATATTTCCTAAATCAACAGATCCGCACAATCCAGGACGAGTTGGGCGGCGGTGCAGAATCCGACGCTGACGAAATAAGACAGAAGGCTGCAAAAGTGAAATGGAATGACGAAGTAGAAAAGCACTTCGAAAAAGAGTTGCAAAGACTCCAGAGACAGCATCCCAACTCTCCGGATTACAATGTACAGCGGAATTATCTGGACTTTTTCACAGATCTTCCGTGGGAACATTATTCCACAGATGCATTTGATCTCAACAAAGCAGAAAAACTCCTGGACAAAGAACATTTTGGACTGGAAGATATCAAAAAAAGAATTCTGGAGCATATTGCTGTTCTGAAACTCAAAAATGATATGAAATCGCCAATCCTTTGCCTGGTTGGTCCTCCCGGAGTTGGGAAAACTTCACTTGGGAAATCTGTAGCAGACGCATTAGGCAGAAAATACGTGCGCGTTTCACTTGGCGGACTGCACGACGAAAGCGAAATCCGTGGTCACAGAAAAACCTACATTGGTGCAATGGCAGGAAGAATACTGCAGTCCATCAAAAAGTCAGGGACATCCAATCCGGTGATTGTTTTGGATGAGATCGATAAAATTGGCCAAGGCATCCACGGTGATCCAAGTTCGGCACTTCTGGAAGTTCTTGATCCTGAGCAAAATAATAATTTCTATGATAATTTTCTGGAATTGGGTTATGACCTTTCCAAAGTAATGTTCATCGCAACAGCCAACTCACTTTCCACTGTGCAGCGCCCGCTTTTGGACAGGATGGAGATTATCAGCATTGCAGGTTACACGCTGGAAGAAAAGATTGAGATTGCAAAAAGACATTTGATCAAAAAACAACTTCGTGAAAACGGTTTGGATGCAAAAAATCTGAAACTCGGAAACGCAGAGTTAAAACACATTATTGATGCGCATACCTCCGAAAGCGGTGTGAGATCTCTGGAGAAAAAAATTGCAGGAATCGCCCGTTGGGTGGCACTTCAGATCGCCATGGAAAAAGATTTTGACCCTAAAATATCCGTTGATAAGGTAGATGAAATTCTCGGCGTTCCAAGACCGAAAACTCTGGCAGAAATTACAGATGTTCCCGGAGTGGTAACAGGTCTGGCGTGGACAAGCGTCGGCGGCGACATTCTGTTCATAGAAAGTATTCTATCAAAAGGAAAAGGTGCGCTGACAATGACCGGAAATCTCGGAAATGTAATGAAAGAATCCGCAACAATTGCGCTGGAATTCATCAAAGCTCATTACGAAGAACTAGGCATTTCTGAAGAAGATATAGAGAAGAAAAACATCCACGTCCACGTTCCGGAAGGCGCAACACCAAAAGATGGTCCATCTGCCGGAATTGCAATGCTGACGTCAATGGTTTCAAGTTATAAAAACATCAAAGTGAAGCCTCATTTGGCAATGACAGGCGAGATTACTTTGAGAGGAAAAGTTTTGCCAGTTGGCGGAATCAAAGAAAAATTACTTGCTGCCACAAGAGCAGGAATCAAAGAAGTGATCCTTTGCGAAGCGAACAGAAAAGATGTTGAAGAAATCAAAAAAGATTATCTGAAACATCTCAAAGTCAACTATGTGACCAATATGAGCGAAGTGGTAAAAATCGCATTAAGTTAGATATTTCGCAAATAAAATTATAAAACATTCTGAATTTCGGAATGTTTTTTTGTTTAAATTTGACAAAACAAATATATGAAATACGTTAAATTTTTCCTCTGCCTCCTTTTCGGATTAATGTTCATCAACGCCGGATTGAACAAATTTTTACACTATATGCCAATGCCGGAAGATATGCCGGAAGACGCAAAACAGGCATTTGAATCTTTTATGAAACTTCCGTGGCTATTACCATTAGTCGGAATTGTAGAGATAGTTGGAGGTCTGCTTTTCATCCTTCCCAAAACAAGAGCATTAGGCGCCATCATTATTCTTCCTGTAATGATCGGAATTTTGCTGCACAATTGTACGGTTGCGCCGGCTCCTCCAGGAATAGGAATTGCAGCCGTTTTATTTATAATCAATCTATGGATTTTGATTGATAACCGAAAAAAATACGAACTCTTGGTGAGTTAGAAATCAAGCAGATGCAAAAATAAAATTTGCCATTTCAAAAAAAATAATATCTTTGCAGCTGAAAATCAAGTTCAACCAACAAAAATAACAACGAAGCAATGTTCAAATACAATCTATATACGTCAGTAGGATTGCCTTTTGCAAAGGCGAGGCTTCGTGGTTTGGTACATTCTTAGAACAACAGTATAATGAAATATCAAAACCCGAAGTCGTAAGATTTCGGGTTTTTTATTGCGCAATATTTCAAACTCAAAACAGTTTCCCCGAAATCAATTTTTTAGGAACTTAATCCCGCTTTCCGTTGCAATCTTTTTTTGCCCTCGCCTTTTTCAAGCCAACGCAAAAAAAAAGGATTTCCACTGCAATCGGGGCTAGGGATTCAGCTCCAATTCAACATTTGTCATAAAAAGAAAATTTTGACAATGTAAATTAGTCACCTAAAATATTAGCTGACAATAATTTATGTGAAGCAATGAAGTCTAACTTCTAAAATCTCACATCTAATTTCTAAACAAAAAACAATGGGAAATTTAAAACTAAAAGGAAAAGATATATTAAAATTAGGCTATCCAAACAATCAGAGTGTCAACATTGCTTTGGAAGTGATGAAAAGAAATTTTGCAACCAAAAATATTCACTACGTAAAATCTCTTCTCAAGGAAATCCAGCAAAATCCGGAGAACTTCGAGAAAGATTTAACATTCGGACAAATCGCGGAAGCATTGCTTTCATCAAAGAAAACAGAGAAAAGAATGCTCAACACCAATCGGGCTACTTTCCAGATTTTCGGAAACAATATTTCTGATGAAGCAAAAAACCAGCTGTACACCGCACTGAAACTGCCAATTGCAACACAAGGTGCTTTGATGCCCGATGCGCACAGCGGTTACGGACTTCCAATCGGTGGCGTTCTTGCTGTAGAAAATGCTGTGATTCCATACGGAGTCGGGATGGATATTGGCTGCAGAATGAGCCTCAGCATTTTAGATACGCCAATTTCATATCTCGACGGTGCAAGAGATAAATACGAAAAAGCTCTTGCTGAGCACACCAAATTCGGAATGTACGAAACGCATAAATCTCACGTCGATCACGAGATTTTCGACAGAGATACATTCGATTTAATTCCGATTTTGAGAAGATTAAAAGGAAAAGCCGTCAAACAAATGGGAAGTTCCGGCGGCGGAAATCACTTTGTGGAATTCGGAGAAGTGGAAATTACTGAAGAAGACGAACAAATCAATCTTCCGAAAGGAAAATATCTCGGAATCCTTTCACACAGCGGTTCGCGTGGATTGGGAGCAGAAATCGCTCAGTATTATTCAAGAGTTGCGACCGAACAATGTCCGTTACCGAAAGAAGCGCAAAACTTCGCCTGGCTGGATTTGAACACGCATCTCGGTTTAGAATATTGGACGGCGATGAATCTCGCAGGAGATTACGCTTCTGCTTGCCACGATGATATCCACAGAAGATTAGTAAAAGTAGTCGGCGGAAGAGTGAAAGCTAGAATCGAAAACCACCACAACTTCGCGTGGAAAGAAATCCACAACGGAAAAGAAGTGATAGTTCATAGGAAAGGCGCCACTCCGGCCAACGAAAACGAGTTGGGAATGATTCCCGGTTCGATGACGGCAAAAGGTTTCATCGTCCGTGGAAAAGGAAATCCGGATTCACTGAACTCGGCTTCTCACGGCGCGGGAAGAGCTTTTTCGAGAGGAGAATGCAGAAACCGTTTCACTCAAAATGACATTAAGAAAGAATTAAAACTCAAAAATGTCACTTTGATGGGCGGAAATGCGGAAGAAGCACCAATGGCGTACAAAGACATCAACGAAGTGATGAACGCTCAAAGTGAATTGGTTGATATTCTCGGAACGTTTCAACCTCGAATTGTGAGAATGGACAAATAATTTGGTTGAAAGATTATAGTTGTTAGTTGATGGATTTTTACTAACAACTATCGACCGACAATCATCAACAAACAAAAAAACAATGGACAAAATAATACAAATCACCTCAGGAAGAGGGCCTTTGGAATGCCAATGGGTAGTTGCCAAAGTTCTGAAGGTCTTTCTTGAGGAAGCAAAACAAAATAAAATCGATTATGAAATCATCCACCGTGAAAATGGCGATGAAAACCTGACTTTGAAATCTGCGACTTTACTTTTAAAAGGAAAAGAAGTCAATGAATTTCTAAAATCTTGGCTGGGAAGCATTCTTTGGATTGGCAAAAGCACATTCAGAAAATTTCATAAAAGAAGCAACTGGTTTATCGGGATTTTTGAACTGGAAGGTTTGGAGAAAATTGAATTTAATGAAAGAGATATCCAATTCCAGACGGCGAGAAGTCAGGGAAGTGGCGGACAAAATGTGAATAAAGTGGAAACCGCTGTTCGCGCAACCTATCCGAAAACCGGACAAAGTGTTTTCGTACAGGATTCCCGTTCTCAATTGGAGAATAAAAAGATTTCCATTATTCGCTTGAAAGAAAAACTGATGGAATTTCACATTCAGCAATTGGAAAAACAAATGCAGGAAACGTGGAACAATCATCTGAATGTTCAAAGAGGAAATCCGGTTCGTAAATTTTCGGGAAGCGATTTCAAAAAGAAACATCAGGAGAAATCTTTCAAAAAAGAAAGGAATCAACTGAAAAATGAATTAAAAAATTACAGAAATGGCCTTAACTAAAAGTAAATATTATTTCGAAGCGATGGATAATTATCCATACAGCTTGCCGGATTGTCTGGAAGCGTTGAATTACGCGCTTTCTTACGATCCTGAAGATGCAGATTCGCTCTGTCTGATGGGAAGAATCTACAGCGAAATGCTCATTGATTATGAAAAAGCAAAACTCTATTTTGAGGAAGCGATGCAATGTGATGTGACCAATCTGAATACGCCAAAATACTACATCAAATGTCTTTTGGATAACGAAGATTTGCAGGAAGCAGAAAAGCTGATTAATTATTCTTTAAAAATAAAGGGAATTGACAAGGCTGTTTTGTGGTATTACAGAGCGTTGCTTTCTGAGATAAGAGGAAGCTTTCCAAACGCTTTGAAATTTTTGAAAGAAGCAAAACAATTTTCTTATAATAAAGAAATGCTTGAATTCCTCAAAGAAAGAGAGCAATTTATTAAATCAAAAACGCCTAAAAATTTGAAGGAAAAATCAGCTAAAAAGAAGAAGGAAACCAGTTAAGGTTTCCTTTTTTTATATCTTTTCGATTGCTGTTAAGATTCTACTTTTGTCGACAACCATTGCCTGGATATGTTCTCCGGAAAACTCGAGGAATTGTTTTGGTTCGGGAGCGTTTGCATAAATCAGTTCTCCTTGCGAGAAAGGAACTGTGGAATCGCCTTTGCTGTAGATGAATAGTTTTGGAACATTGCTCAAAGCTTTTACATCTTCTTTTGCTGAATAAGGTGAAACTAAAAACTTCTCGATAACTTCTTTGTATTGCGGAGAAAAGTGAATGGCGATATCGGTAAATGATGACATTCCACCATCTATAATCAAACCGGAAATTTTAGTCTGATTTTCCTTCGCCAAATGTGTGGCAATCTGAGAACCCAAAGAAGCGCCATAAAGGTATATTTCTGTGTTTTTGACATCTTGACGAGCCATTAGATAATCGACCATTTTTTGTCCGTCAGAAGTTACATTGAGATGCGTTGGCTTTCCGGTTGATTTTCCGTAACCTCTCATATCTACCATTACGACCTGGAATCCATTTTCTACTAAAGGTTTTGTGATGTATTGATAAGTTGAAATATTGCCGGCTGCACCGTGAAAGAAGATAATGGTTTTCTTGATTGATTTTGATTCCGGCTTTAAAATAACTGCTGTGATTGTATCATTTTCTACCGGCAAACTGAGGTTTTCGATATTTTTGAATTCCAAAGTTTTCATTTCTTTACTTGGCTGATAGAATTTGTCATCCATCTGAGCTTTAGAAAAAATTGAAAATAAGATTAAGAATAGTGAAAAGAATACTGATGTTTTCATAGGTTTGATTTTTAATTATGATTCAAATTTAGAAAGTCAGATCTTCATTAGGAAAAACTCTAGACCCAATGGTTAATAATGCTGACCAAACCGTCAATTTTGAGGATTAAACAAAAAAAGAGACTTATGATTAAGTCTCTTTTAAATTTGATGAGGGATTTAATCTCTCATTCGTGCAATCACGTCCAATCCACCTTTTGTCTTGTCTCCGATTTTGCAGAGGATTTCTGTATCCAATGGTAGGAAAACATCCATTCTGGAACCAAACTTAATGAAACCGAATTCGTGGCCTGCTTTGGCTTCATCCTTAATCTCACATTTGAAAACAATCCTTCTGGCAACATAGCCTGCAATTTGTCTGAAAACAACCTGGTGATTCGTCAGACTTTTTACAGCAACCGTTGTTCTTTCGTTTTCTGTGGATGATTTCTCGTGCCAGGCGACCAGATATTTCCCTGGATGGTATTTCTTATAAACCACTTCTCCACTTACCGGATAACGGCAAATGTGAACATTCAAAGGCGACATAAAGATAGAAACCTGAATGCATTTGTCTTTGATAAATTCATCCTCGATCACTTCTTTGATCATCACTACTTTGCCGTCTACAGGCGCGATCACGTTTTCTGTGTGATCCAGAATAGCTCTAGTCGGAACCCGGAAAAACCAGAAAATCAATCCCAGCATTATCAAAAGCGGAATCAAAACCGCCAGTGCCCAAATTTGTAAATAATAAATGGATATGGATCCGATAAATGCAATGAATAAAATTGCAACAACCAAAGTTCCTTTCGATTCTTTATGAAGTTTCATAGTATAATCTTAAACTAATTTTTCTAAAATAAAATATAAGTAGACCACCGGAACGCAGATAATAAAGCTGTCGAGCCTGTCCAGGACGCCTCCGTGACCGGGAATGATATTTCCACTGTCTTTGACTGCAAAACTACGTTTTAACTGACTTTCTACCAAATCGCCTAATGGTGCGAAGACGGATACCAGAAAACCTACGATGATCCAGTTGCCGCGAAGCTCCGGAAAATAATGTTCAACGAAAAAACAGAGAATTAATGTGAGCACAACACCACCTGCAAATCCTTCCCACGTTTTTTTGGGAGAAATCTTGGGCGCCATCTTATGCTTTCCAAAGAATTTGCCAGTGAGATAGGCAAATGTGTCGCTGCTCCAAATCAAAACAAAGAGCATAAAAATCTCGAGCGTGAAGGTTTTAGTAGAATCCAGTGTGCTGAACTTCGGTAATCCCAATGCAAATGCAAAAGGCAAAGTCACATAAACTACCGCGAAAATCAGCTTTCCGTTCTCAAAGTAAAGTTCCCGGGAATATTTGAAAAGTGTAACAACAGCTATTGGAATAAGGGACAAGGCCATCATTTCGCTGAAGTTGAAGTCATAGAAAAAACCGTGGTAAAAAAACCGCTTTGTAAATCGGTAATAGATAATTGCAGCAATTGGGAAAACGAGCCATTTATAAATACTGTTATCAAACTTCATTATTTTTATACATTCATAAAGACCTATTACCATCAGTAAGGTCATCAATCCGTAAAAAAGATATTGCTGTTTCACCTCCGGCAGAAAACTGCTGAATAGATTTTCGCCTAGCGGAGTCGTGCAGATTGCGATGACGAGAACGTAGACAAGTGCGGAAAGGGTGCGCTGAATGAAATTTTTATCCAAAACTGAAGTTTAATCTTCCAGCAAAAGTAAGAAAAGTTTGGTATTATCCTTATTAGGTGTGTCTAATTTGGACTGACTTCCGCTGATAGAGGTCAGATTTTTGAGATTTCCTGCTCTTTTTACCTTCATCATTGCCTCATTCAAATTGTTTGTGATCTGAGAGATATTGGCCATAATGATGATTTTGCCCGGCAATCGGGAAGAATGGTAATGCAGAATATTGTTGTGTGAAAGCATGATTCTACCGTCAAAAGCGATGAGATGCTCGCATGTGATAAAGGCGGCGTCGTTCTGTTCCGTCAGTTCCGGTGAATAGGGTGTTTTTATTACATCCAGGAAATTTCTCAGATCCTGATCCCAACAAAATACATCTTTGATCTGCTCTATTTTGATGATTTGATTCAGTGTTTGCAAAGCTTCAGACTCATCTGCACAATAGTTGAAAAAGCCACCAGAATGTGTGAAGAGCTGAGCAAATTTATAATCCAGATCGGCATCACGGAGTTGATCCGCCAGTTTGGTAACATCTGGCTGCTCCTCCTCGGGCTGATTCATTATTTTATTGACGAGTTTTTTGAACAGACTCAATTTGTTTATGCTTTAATTAATACAAATGTAAAAAAATTATTATAATCGGCTAAAAACCAAAACTTTATTTTAACAAAAAATCCTAAATAATTTAGGATTTTCTTGTTATATTATGTTAAATAGTCTTTAACTCTCTGGGTTCAAGACGTTTCCGGCGTCGGCTGGATTATCAAGACTGGAGACCGGTTTTTCTGTCAACTCCGGATCCCAGGCGCGTTTTCCGAAAATTTCTTCAAGATCTTCGCGGAAAATCACTTCTTTTTCGAGAAGTTTCTGAGCCAGCGCATCCAGTTTATCTCTGTTTTCTGTCAGAATGTTTACCGCTCTTGCGTACTGTGTTTCTACTAATTTCGAAATTTCTTCGTCAATCAATTTTGCAGTCTGCTCCGAGTATGGTTTTCCGAAACTGTATTCAGATTGTCCTGAACTGTCATAGTAAGAAATATTTCCTACTTTATCGTTCAGACCATAGATAGTCACCATTGCCTGTGCCTGTTTTGTCACTCTTTCAAGGTCTGACAATGCTCCGGTGGAAATATTGCCAAAAACAGCCTGTTCTGCAGCTCTGCCGCCTAACGTAGCACAAATCTCGTCTAACATCTGTTGTGTAGTAGTCAGCTGTCTTTCTTCCGGAAGATACCAGGCTGCGCCGAGTGAACGTCCCCTAGGAACGATTGTCACTTTAAGAAGCGGTGCTGCGTGCTCTACCAACCAGGAGATTGTTGCGTGCCCAGCTTCGTGGAAGGCGACTCTTCTTTTTTCGGAAGGTTTGATGGCTTTATTTTTCTTTTCAAGACCGCCGATGATTCTGTCAACTGCGTCCAGGAAATCTTGCTTTGTTACCGACTCGTGTGAGTTTCTAGCTGCAATTAAAGCAGCTTCGTTACACACATTGGCAATATCTGCACCACTGAAACCTGGTGTTTGCTTTGCCAAAAATTCTCTGTCAATGGAGTCATCCATCTTGATCTTGGCCAAGTGAACGTCGAAAATCTGCTGTCTCTCGTGAAGTTCCGGAAGATCTACATAGATAGAACGGTCAAAACGTCCGGCTCTCATTAATGCTTTATCCAGAATATCGGCACGGTTTGTCGCAGCCATGACGATTACGTTGACATCGGTTCCAAAACCGTCCATTTCTGTAAGCAACTGGTTTAATGTATTTTCGCGCTCATCATTTCCGCCCTGCATTCCGCCTTTTCCTCTTGCTCTACCGATGGCATCGATCTCATCGATGAAAATGATGGCCGGGGATTTTGCTTTAGCCTGAGCAAAAAGATCTCTTACTCTGGAAGCACCGACACCCACAAACATCTCAACGAAATCTGAACCTGAAAGTGAGAAGAAAGGTACTTTAGCTTCACCGGCAACAGCTTTTGCCAGCAAAGTTTTACCAGTCCCCGGAGGACCTACCAAAAGTACACCTTTCGGGATTTTACCTCCCAGTTTTGTATATTTTTCTGAATTCTTCAGGAAATCTACCACTTCCTGAACTTCTTCTTTTGCACCTTCCAAGCCAGCTACATCCTTGAATGTAATCTGCATTTTATCTTTCTCATCAAACAATTTAGCCTTGGATTTACCAATACTGAAAATCTGTCCGCCAGGTCCGCCTGCACCACCGCCCATTTTTCTGAAAATAAAGAAGTAAAGCAATGCGAAAAGTCCGCCCCAAAGTGCTAGTGTGAAAAGTAACTCAGAGAAACCGCTTTGGCTTTTTCCAAATTCCATTCTGGCTTGTGTCGGAAGTTTTGCGTTGATACTTTCAAATCTCTCCTGAAAATACCTAAGATCTCCGTATGTCAATACATAATCCGGGCTTGGTTTGATATTGATTACAGAAAGTGGATCACTTTCTTTATCTGTCTTTTTTACTTCTGCCTTTGCAGCTTTGGTAAGGTAAACATCGGCTTTGAAGTTGTCTCTGTAGACCATTACTTCGCCAACTTTGCCTTTCTCTACAAGTGTATAAAATTCCTTTTCATCAATATTTTTTACCATAGAATCTCCTAGAAGTCCAGGAAGAAATATAAGTAAAATGAGTCCCAATAAAACGGGTATAAACCAGTTGAATCCTTTGTTATTCATTCTTAATTTTTAAAAATTGATGATGCAAAATTGCATCTTTTAGCTTTCTACTTTTGTGATCTTGGCATCACCCCAAAGCTCCTCAATATCGTAATATTCGCGGATTTCTTTTTGGAAAATATGCACTACCACAGAGACGTAATCTACCAAAACCCACATGGCATTCTCGGTACCTTCTACGTGCCAAGGTCTGTCATTGAGGTCGTTTCTCACGTTTTTCTGAATATTGCCGGCGATGGCAGAAACCTGCGTATTGGAGTTTCCGCTGCAGATGATAAAAGTTTCTGCTGCTGCGTTTTCTATGCCTGTTAAATCGAAGACCAAAATGTCTTCCCCTTTTGTATCTTGAATCGAATCTACGATCTTATCGATTAATAATTGTTTTTCTGTAATTTTACTCATTCAAAAAATTGTCTAATTTGCAAATTTATTGATTTTAATCTATTTATCTTTTGTTTCTGACGTTTATTATCTCTTAAAGTTTTCATAAATGAGCCCTATATTCCATCTGGAAAAGTGTTTTTCTACTAATGACGAAATTCTGTCGCTTTTATCTGAAGACGAATCAACTGCTGTTTTTACTTTTAATCAAATCCAGGGCCGTGGGCAGTATGGTAAAATATGGAACATCATACCCAACCAAAACCTTGCCTATTCCCTAGCTGTAAAAGCTTCTGAAATAACCGTCTCCAATACCTTCCTCAATTACTATACCGCTATTATAATCAGGGATTTCCTTGCCAATCTGACAAAATCTGATTCTAAAATAAAATGGCCAAATGACATCATCCTAAACGGAAAAAAAGTCTGCGGCATTTTAATCGAGAAAAAGAAGGTTTTGAGTGTGGAATATTACATCATAGGAATCGGAATCAATGTGCTTCAAACCGATTTTTCGAATCTTCCAAAAGCCGGTTCCGTACTGTCTGTCACGGGGTTAAGTTTTGATCTGAATGATTTTGTTAATCAATTTCATCAATATTTAGTGTCAAGAATGAAAGACATCAATTCAGAAGAAATCTTAAGTACCTACAATTACTCCCTTTTTAGAAAAGGCGAAATTTCTGTATTTCAGGAAAACGTTGTGCGCCAAAATGGCATTATAAAAAGTGCCGACGAAAATGGTTTTCTGTGGATCGATCTGGAAAATGAAGGCTTGAAGAAGTTCTTTCACAAAGAAATTGAACTTCTCTACTGATTTGCACGCTTGATGTAAAGATAAGCCGCTATGGGTGCGAAAATCATATTGGGGAGCCACATGGCCAGAAGTGGTGTCAGCGTTTTATTTTCAGAAACAACATTCAAAACCTGAAAAGAAAATACGAAAAGGAACGCCAGCGCAATTCCCAAAGCCAGATTGAGCCCCAATCCACCTCTTTTTTTCTGAGACGATAATGAGAGTCCGAGAAATGTCAAAATAATAATCGAAACCGGCATAGATGTTCTTTGATAAAGCTCATTATAGAAGGAAGTTACATTGCTGTTTCCTTTCATTTTTTCCCTTTCTATCAAAGTCAAAAGCTCGGGTGTCGTTTTGTTCTGAGCAACCAGTTTATCCGGAAAAAGCTCTGAAGGCGGCAATTTAAAATCCTGAATTTTGGACGGTCCTTCACCAAGGATTTCACTGTCATTTTTGCCCGCCGTTCTCTCAGTATAACTGTTGATTAGGAAATTTTTCTTCTTTGCATCCCACTGGATATCCATTGCGGAAATCTGATAAAGCAGTTTTTTGTTTTTATCAAATTTCTGATACATATAGCCGGAGCCACGGTTTTCCTTCTTGTTATAACTGTTGACAAATATATATTCGTTGGGATTGATATTGGAGGCAATGCTCATATTTCCCAACAGTTTTTCCTTGTTGACCGCGTTATATGTATAAGGTTCAAGAATATTTTTCTGAATATTGGCCCAGGGCAAAATGAAATGATTGACCGCCAGCGTCATGATGAAAATCAGCAAAGATGTAATTAGATAAGGTCTTGCAAACCGGTGAAAACTGGCACCACTGCTGATGATGGCGACAATCTCTGTGTTATTCGCCATTCTGGAAGTGAAAAATATCACGGTGATGAAAACCAGAATGGACATAAAAGTCAGAATCAGATTCAGAATCCAGAACGGATAAAAATTCAGAAGGAAATAACCAACTGTAAATCCGTTGCTCTCAATCCTTGGTGTTTTGGCCTGCACATCCACAACCATAATGATGATAGACAAAAGTGCCAACATAAAAATGAGGGTTCCCAAATATTTTTTGATGACGTAAAGGTCTATGATTTTCATCGGACTATAATTGATAAATGATGATTGATAATCTTTTATTTTTTAATTCTTCTTACTCTATATTTTTCTACTACAATCTTCGCTTCAGCTGCGGAACGATTGAATCTTTCCACTGATAAAAATCCCCTGCAACAATATGCTCTCTCGCCACTTTCACCAAATCTAAATAGAATGCCAAGTTGTGAATGGATGCAATTTGTTTTGCCAGATATTCCTTCGAAACGAAAAGGTGACGCACGTAAGCCTTGCTGTAGGCACTGTCTACATAACTCGTCCCAAACTCATCAAGCGGGGAAAAATCTTCTTTCCAACGTTCGTTTTTCATATTCATTACACCTTGCCAGGTGAAAAGCATGGCATTTCTGGCATTTCTCGTCGGCATTACGCAGTCCATCATATCTACGCCAAAACCAATGCTTTCCAGGATGTTCCAAGGCGTTCCGACGCCCATTAAATAGCGTGGTTTGTCTTTTGGGAGAATATCTGTCACCTCATTCGTGATTCTGTACATTTCCGGTTCTGGCTCGCCTACGGATAGTCCGCCGATTGCGTTGCCTTCTGCGCCGGCTTCAGAAATTACCTCAGCAGAAATTTTCCTCAAATCAGAATAGCAGGAACCCTGAACAATCGGGAACAACCTTTGTTTGTGGCCGTACAGTTCTTTGTTTTCCTCAGTCCATTCGATGCATCTTTTCAGCCATCGGTGCGTGAGTTCCATTGATGTTTTCACGGCATTATAATCACTGGGATAAGCAATACATTCATCAAAAGCCATAAAAATATCGGCTCCGATCTGACGTTGAATCTGCATAGAAACTTCGGGCGACATAAAATGCGTACTCCCGTCGATATGCGATTTGAACTTAACACCATCTTCTGTAATTTTTCTGCTTTTCGCCAAAGAAAAAACCTGATAACCACCGGAATCTGTCAAAATGGGTAAATCCCAATTCATAAACTGATGCAGTCCACCGGCTTTCTCCATAATATCCATCGTAGGACGAAGCATCAGATGGTAGGTATTTCCTAGAATAATCTGCGCTTTGATATCATCTTTCAGCTCTCTTTGGTGAACGGTTTTCACGGATGCAACAGTCCCAACCGGCATAAAAATCGGCGTTTGGATCTGTCCGTGATCGGTATTGATAACTCCAGCTCTTGCTTTGGATTCTGACGTTTTTTCGATTTCAAAAAATTTCTGCATAACTTACATTGATCCCGATTATCTTGCTTGCGGCGGTACTCCGGGATTTTCTTTTAATTTTTTATTGATGAAAGCCTCTGCTTTCGGATCTTTGGCCACTATAATTTTCTGAGCTTCGTCCAGAATTTCTGCTATCACTTCTGGTTTCGTCATATAATACTCATAGCTTTTTGTGAAATTTTCGCCTTTGATCTTGTATTTCTTCAGGATAAATCTGGTGGCATTTTCAGAATTGATACTGTTGCCCATCGTATAACTCTGCTCGTTGATGGCAAAATCTGCGATTATCTGAGACATCTGATCTTCCGGCAGGAGATCTTTAGGTTTCTCGATGGCTTCTGAACAGGACAAAACGTTGAAAATTATCAATAAAGAAAAAATAAGATGCTTCATATTAAGTTTTCCACCATCCAGGCACAATAGATTTTTAGGAAGAATATTTTCTCCAAAAGTTAAAATAGCTATTTGACCCTTCTTATTCATTTATATTTCTTATTTCTTTGTGCTTATGTGGTTTTTACTGTTATAATTTTCCAATCAGATTTTTCCATTTCAGATTAAGGACGCCAAAAACTGCTTCCTGGATGATGCCGCCGTTCATCTTGCTCACACCTTCGGTTCTGTCTGTAAAAATAATCGGCACTTCTACAATTTTCATATTCTTTTTGAAAACACGGTATTTCATTTCTACCTGAAAACCGTAACCTTTCAGTTTGATTTTATCGAGTCCGATTGCGACTAATGTTTCTTTTTTAAAACAGACAAATCCCGCAGTAGTATCGTGGATTGGAAGACCAAGCACAAAACGCACATATTTCGATGCGAAATAAGAAAGCAAAACCCTTCCCATCGGCCAGTTTACCACATTTACACCCTGAGAATATCTGGATCCAACCGCCATATCTGCCGTTTTGCAGGCTTCATAAAGCTTAACTAAGTCTTTCGGATTGTGGGAAAAATCGGCATCCATCTCGAAAATGTAATCGTATTGATTATGAATCGCCCATTGAAAACCGTGGATGTACGCTTTGCCGAGACCGTCTTTGATCTTCCGGACAGTCAGATGCAACTGAAGCGGAAACTTCTCCCGCAAGCTTTTGACGATCTCCGCTGTTCCGTCGGGAGAAGAATCGTCTACCACCAAAACGTGGAAATCCTGATCCAAAGTAAAAACAGCCGAAATGATCTTTTCGATGTTCTCTTTTTCGTTGTAGGTGGGAATAATAACCAATTTCTTCATCCGGCAAATAATCCGCAAAGATAATCTTTAATCGTTAATGTTTATTTGGTGGGTTGGAAATTAACTTTTTTTAATAGAAAAATTTGATAATTAAAAAGAGTACTGAAAACCAAAGCTCATAATAACCTTATGTTTACTTCAAATTTGTATTTTTGGGTTGAATATTAATTAAAAATACTATTTAATCCTAATAATATCATTAGTATTGACAAGGCAAAAGTACCAACGTGTTTCGCAAATTGATATTGGTCTAAATTTTTTTCTTTTTTTTCAGATTTATAAAGGTAGTGAGTAAATAATAACAATAACATTCCTGCTATTATCAAGATTATTCCTTTTAGTAAATGTGAGTCACTCACAATTTTGTGCTTTACAATTTTAAATATATAATTTTCTTAGAGAAATATCAATATTTATGTTTTAAAATTAGCAATCATTTGCTCCAATTACTATCAATTATATAATCCAGCGACATCACGGAAACGATACGGGAATGTAAGAGACACCTCGAACAAACATTACTCACGACCCGATGCTAAATTTAAAATAATAATCACATTTTATTATTAAATGAATTAATCTCTATGAAAAACGATAGTTGGCCTCAAAATGACATAGCAATCTGAATACTGATAATAGTCGTATATTATTTTATTAATAAACAAAATGCAAAAATCACTTATAACACTCGTCTTCCTTGCCCTGATTGTCACAAGCTGCAAATCTACGACGGCCTACAAAGATATTGTCTACACCAAAAACCAGACGGGCGAAGCTGTCAAGATGGACATTTTCACTCCGAAAAAAACCTCAGACCAAAAAAATCCAGTTTTAATCTTTGTCTACGGTGGCAACTGGAACAGCGGCAACAAAAACAATTACCGCCTTCTTGCCAAAAACTTTGCGCGGCAGAATATGACCGTGGTGGTTCCCGATTACACCGTAAGTCCCAAAGCAGATGTAGACGAAATGACCAAAGAAATTGCAGCTGCTACTCAGTTTACCAAAAAAAATGCAGCAAAATACAACGGCGATCCGAGGCGGATTTTCATCTCCGGACATTCGGCTGGCGGACAGTTGGCTACATCCGCAGTGATGAATCCGAAATATGGCATTCCGGAAAACACCATCTCAGGAATTATTTTAATTGATGCTGCGGGAATTGACATGAAAAATTATCTGGAAAAATATCCGCCAACTTCTGCCGATAATTATGATGTCACCTGGAGCAAAGATCCGGAGAAATGGAAACAGGCGTCTTCGATTTATTTCATTGATGAAAAAACACCACCTTTTCTGATCTATGTCGGAGAAAAAACCTATCCGTCTATCAAGCTTGCCAATGAGAATTTTGTGAAAGCACTTCAGCCTTTTCAGCCGGACGTGAAGCCAATTATGCTGAATAAGAAACATATTCCAATGATGCTGCAGTATTTTTTGCCGTGGAGTAAGAGGTTTGATGAGGCTGTAAATTTTATGGATCGCGCTCAATAAATTGCCACCTAAAGCGCAAGCACCAAAAAAAACAGAGGGAAGTAAACCTATAACAATTTGTAATTCTTATTTTTGCAAAAAATTAGCAGCTTGGTAAGAATTCCGGAACATAATGATTGGGTGGTATATTGTATCCTGGCGAGTATTTTCGCTTACATCATCGTGCTGTCTGTTTTCAACCGTGATGCAAACATAAAGGATTTCCTCACCCAAAAGATTGAGGATTCTAACAATCTCACACCATCCTGGGCCACAATTTCTATCGTGAGAAGTGTGATGCTTTCTATCCTTTTGTCACAATTCGTTCCGGTTGTACCACAAATATTCTCCGACATTCAGCTTTTTGGGTTGCAGCTTAACAAGTTTGGCTTTACCTTTTTAGCAGTCATAGCCTTCGATGCCGTGCGGAATGTACTTACTTTTCTTTTCTACAACAGCGTAGGCGACGGCAAAAATCTGAAAGGTTTGACGCTGATCTCCAGCAAGTTTTACTTTTTGGAATCCATCGGGCTTCTTGCAGCAGGATTTGCACTTTACTACTATCCGGTAGATCTGGTACAATATTTTTATGGGATCATTATTGTATTAATATCATTGTTTGTATTGAAAAACCTCATCTATATTTTTCACAATCAGGCTATTTTACCTGAAAAATGGTATTATAAATTTTTGTATATTTGCACGCTTCAAATAGTACCTGTTCTGGTACTGTGGAAGTTCTTATTTTATTAAGTGTAAAACAGACAATATAAGATGAAAATCAAATCTATTTTAGTTTCACAACCAGCACCTAATGAATCTTCACCTTATCTGGAGATTGCAAAAAAAGAGAAAATCAAAATCGATTTTCGCCCTTTTATTCACGTTCAGGGTGTGGATGCGAAAGATCTCAGAACGCAGAAGATTGACCTGACGCAATATACAGGGATCATTTTCACGAGTAAAAACGCGATCGATCATTATTTTCGTCTTGCTGAGGAAATGAGATTCTCGGTTCCGGATTCTATGCGCTACATCTGCCAGAGCGAGGCTATTGCCAACTATCTGCAGAAGCACATCGTCTACAGAAAGAGAAAAATCAGCTTTGGCGAAAAAACATTTTCGGACCTGGCACCATTATTCAAAAAACACCCTTCTGAAAAGTATCTTTTGCCATCTTCTGATATCCTGACTCCGGAGGTGCCCAAAGTTCTGGATTCTGCAAATGTAGAATGGACCAGAGCAATTATGTACAAAACCGTCGCCAGCGATCTGACAGATATCAACATCGATGATTATGAAATGCTGGTATTCTTCAGCCCTCAAGGAATCAAATCTCTGAAAATCAACTTCCCAAATTTTGAGCAGAAAGAGACAAAAATTGCGGTTTTCGGAACCACCACTCAGGCAGCAGCAGAAGAGGCCGGATTGACAGTCAACGTGATGGCGCCTTCAAAGGAAACGCCTTCTATGACAATGGCAATTGAAAAATACGTCAGAAGCATCAATAAGTAATTATTGATTACATAAATCAAAACCGTCCCGAGATTTCGGGATGGTTTTTTTGTTTAATTTTGTCACCTCTGAAAATCACTTAGAAAACTTTTAACCCGATAGACACGGCGTTTTCTGAAAATTAAAAAAAATCTCAGTTTAACAGGAAAGACAATTCAGCTTTTGTCATTTTTTGTTAAAGTGATTATAAGCTAAGTGTCTATCTGGTTTAATTAATACCAATTTCAAAATGAATGCTCCCAAAGCAAAAAAAATAGAAAAATACCTCGAGGTTCATCAGGACAAAAGGAATGACCCTTATTTCTGGATGAACGAACGTGAAAATCCTGAAGTAATCCAGTATCTGGAACAGGAAAATGCCTACACAGATTTTGTAATGAAGGATACTGAAGATCTTCAGAATGATCTTTATGAAGAAATGAAAGCCCGTTACAAAAAAGACGACGAGTCTCTGCCCTACTTTTTCAACCAGTACTGGTATATTGTACGGTATGAGGAAGGAAAAGAATATCCGATATTTTCGAGAAAGTTCGAGACTTTAGAAAATGAGGAAGAAATTCTTCTGGACGCAAATATTCTGGCAGAAGGCAACGAATATTTCGACATCGGAAGTATTTCCATCAGTGTGAATAATGATATTTTGTCTTTTTCAACTGATGTTGTGGGGCGAAGAATTTATAAGATTTTCTTCAAGAATCTAAAAACGGGCGAAATCTTCGTAGACGAAATCGACAACACCACAGGAAAAGCGGTTTGGTCTAATGACAACAATTATGTCTTTTACATTAGAAAAGATGAAAGTCTGAGAGCATTTCAAATCCATCGCCACGAATTGGGAACCGAAACAGAAAAAGACGTTTTGATTTTCCATGAAGAAGACGAGACTTTTGATGTGAATGTTTACAAAGCCAAGACTTTTGATTATATCTTCATCTCATCATCCAGCACCAATGAGGACGAGCACAGGTTCATTCCCGCTGATAATGTCTTTGCAGAATGGAAGATCATCCAGCTAAGAACGGAGGATCTGGAATATTCTGTGGAACACTATCAGGATGATTTTTATATTGTAACGAATGCCGACGATGCGACCAATTTTAAAATCGTAAAAGCAAAAGTTGCAAATCCGGGCATCGAAAACTGGGTAGATTTCATTCCTCACAGAGAGAATGTACTGCTGGAAGGTTTTGAGATTTTCAATGATTTTTTTGTCTTGGAGGAGAGAGAACGCGGACTGCTTCAAATCAAAATTATAGAAAGCAAAAGCGGAGATTCTCACTATCTGCCATTTTCTGATCCCACGTACACAGCGTACATCGGAACTAATATGGAATTTGACACCCAAAAATTACGTTTTGGCTACACCTCTCTTACCAAGCCATCGTCTACTTATGAATATGATATGAAGGAAAAAACCACCATTCTTCTGAAAGAACAGGAAGTTTTGGGCGGAAAATTCTTCAAAGAAAATTATACCTCAGAAAGAATCTGGGCGCCTGCGAGAGACGGAAAACAGGTTCCTATCTCCTTAGTTTACCACAAAGACACCATCAAATCTGAGAACACACCGCTTCTACTCTACGGCTACGGAAGCTATGGCCACACTGTGGACGCCAGTTTCTCCAGCACCAGACTTTCATTGCTGGACCGCGGTTATATCTTTGCCATCGCCCACATCCGCGGCGGTGAATATCTTGGAAGAGAATGGTATGAAGACGGGAAAATGCTTCAGAAAAAGAATACTTTTTTTGATTTTATTGATGCGGCAAAACACTTAATTTCAGAACGTTATACCTCGCCAAAACACCTTTACTCTATGGGAGGAAGTGCCGGCGGACTTTTGGTTGGTGCGGTGATGAATCTCAATCCGGAGCTATTTAATGGGATAGTGGCTCAGGTTCCCTTCGTGGATGTCGTCACCACAATGCTGGACGACACCATCCCTCTGACGACCGGGGAATATGACGAATGGGGAAATCCAAATGAGAAAGAATTCTATGATTATATGAAATCCTATTCGCCTTATGATAATATTGAAGCGAAAAACTATCCAAATCTATTGATCACAACAGGATTCCACGATTCACAAGTTCAATATTGGGAGCCCGCAAAATGGACAGCAAAGCTAAGAGAATTAAAAACAGATGACAATATACTGATTTTCAAAACCGATATGAGCTCCGGCCACGGCGGCGCAAGCGGACGATTTGAAAGTCTTAAGGAAATCGCATTGGAATTTGCGTTTCTATTGAAAATAAATGATAAGCAATAAATTATAAATGCAGATCCCAAAACTGTTTTTGCGCAGAAAATCAAACGAATAGCAATTACAAAATCATTTATCAACGATCATTTATCAATTATAATTATTATGAACGAAGCAGAAATCTGGAAAAAAGTAGAACGTTTTTTCGAAATCAATTTTCAAACCGAAAAAAATCCGCCGATTGATACCCTATTATTCATCATTGGTGTGCAGGAATTGGGAAGCGGACAGCAGAAATTCACGAAGGATGACAAAGTCAATCTTTTGCACATCGCAGTGTGCCGATTGCTGGAGCCTTTTGGATACTACAAATTCACCCACTATGAAGACGGCTGGCCACATTATGATAAACTAGACGATTTGCCGGAACTAAAACCCAATGAACAGTCGCTTCTGATGAAAAAAGCGATCATTCAGTATTTTGAAGATGAGGAGATTGATTTGTATTAAACGTTTTGTTGCTTTGTGGAAGAGCTAATTTGTTAAATCATTAAATCGATAAGACTATACAAATTAACGAGTTAGCAAATCCTCCAATTGATTGAGTGCCGTTTTAAATCCTTCTTCAAAGCCCATTTCTGCGATTTGGGAAAGCTCTTCTCTGGAATTGAAATGCAAGTTGAAGGTCATTCTTGTGCCCTCATCAATCCCTGTGAATCCTATCAGCCAGGTTGTTTGTGGCAGTTCTGAATTAATTCTTCCCTTTTCATCGGTGAAAGCATCCGTCCCGGAGATACTTCTGTGCTCCATAATCTCACTGTAGTTGTTGATGGCAAAGTGTTTTTCGCCGTCGGGACCAGCCATTGCATAGAACCAATTTCCGCCCTGACGGAAATCCATTTTCTCTGTGATGCATTTCCAAGGCGCCGGTGCCCACCACAGATCCATCAGCTCAGGTTTGGAAAGATAATCCCAAAGTTCTGAAACTTCAGCATCAAAAATCTTTGATACATAAGCCGTTGCGGAGTCTAAATCGGTGTTGAAAATAATTTCTGAATTCATAACGTTATTCTTTTATACAAACTTAATTATAAAAAATCACACCAAACTTTTCGTGTGGCAGCATATTTGATATTCACAATAAATTGTTAAATCTGTTGATTTTAAGAAAAATTTAATAATTTCAAACGTCTTTTTTTATTGAGACATTCTTAAAATCAGTAATTTTAACTTTTCAAACTTAAAAAATCATATGAATAATAAGTTCATTCCGATTATTTCTGTATTTATGACAATCTCGCTGATCGTTTTTGTCTCTCTGCAGTTGTATTGGATCAAAGAATTATACACTTCTCTGGAGCAGGATTTCTCCAACAAAGTCTATTCCGCATTAGAAACCTCTACTCAGAAAGTCAATCAGATTGAGGTGAACAAATATTGGAATGAGACCTATAACGGCGTTGGCAAAGAGGTTTTGGCATCTTCCAACCAGCCTACCAAAACTTATATTCAGCAAAGCTCAGACTCTGCAAACCGTTCAAACATCCTCTTTCAGACAAGTATTGTTGAGAAACAGAATATCCCTGTTTCCGCAAAAGGCGATACACTTTACACCACCAAACTGTACAAAGATGAAGGTCAGCTGAAACTCAAAAATAATTCTCCGGAACCTCTAACGACCAACATTAGCAGAGATATCGACAATAATTCTTTTCAGATGAAGGAGTTTGCGAGACTGAGCGCTACCAATCTTCCCATTGAAAAAAGGGTAGACAGCAAAACCATAGATTCGGTAATCACCAAAGAGTTGAGGCTGAAGGGAATAGACACCAAATTCGGCTATGGCGTGATCAATAAAACCAATCAGCTGACAACGGTTGCCAATAATATCTATCTGGACCAAAAAGATAAGACCAATTACACTTATCCGCTTTTTACAGACAGCAAAGACAGAACGCTTTACACGCTCGCCATCGTGTTTCCGAGAAAAGATTATTCTCTGGTAAAGCACAATCTTCCGATGCTTTTGGGAACATTCATCTCATTGCTTACGATTTTGGGGATTTATATTATTTCGATCAATTATATGATGCGTCAGAAAAAAATTGCGGAAATCAAGACTGATTTTATTAATAATATGTCTCATGAGTTCAAAACGCCTTTGGCAACTATCTCTGTAGCAGCCGATTCTTTGGCGAATGATCTTATTGCGACCAATCCTGACAAGGTGAAATACTACTCAGGGCTCATTAAGCAAGAAAACTTGCGGATGAAAAAACAGGTAGAAACGGTTCTCAATATGTCCAAACTGGAAAGAAACGAGATGCCTCTTCACCTGAGAGAAACGAATGTGCGACAGCTTATTAAAAATGTTGCAGAATCTTTCCGATTGATTGTTGACCAGCGAAACGGAACTCTGATCACCGATTTTAATGCGACAAAATACAATTTCCTGGTAGACGAATTTCATATCTCAAACGCACTGATCAATCTGCTGGACAATGCCAATAAATATTCTCCGGAGACGCCGGAAATAAAAGTCAGTACCCGAAACGAAGGCAATTTCTATGTGATAGAGATTTCCGATAAAGGAATGGGAATGGAAGCCACAAACAAGACAAAGATATTTGAAAAATTCTTCCGGGAGGAAACCGGGAATATTCACAACGTCAAAGGACAAGGTCTTGGACTGTCTTATGTGAAAAAGATTGTAGAAATCCATAAAGGCGAAATATCCGTAGATTCTAACAAAGGGAAAGGAAGCACGTTCACAATTAAATTACCAATGGTATAAAAATAAATGATAAATGATAGTAGATAAGCAATTTATCAAATCAT
Organism: Bacteroidota bacterium; assembly: GCA_037033105.1. Lineage (GTDB taxonomy): Bacteria > Bacteroidota > Bacteroidia > Flavobacteriales > Weeksellaceae > Epilithonimonas. The sequence goes on along the minus strand of JAZBLF010000004.1, from coordinate 39,076 downwards.
TATCGTCAAGTAATTATTAATCAACATCAATTATAAGATATGAGCAATAGAATATTATTAGTAGAAGACGACCAGAGTTTTGGTGCGGTTCTCAAAGATTATCTCACGATCAACAACTTCGAAGTTACATTGGCAACAGACGGTGAAATGGGACTGAAAGAGTTTACAGAAAAAGAATTTGACATCTGCATTTTTGATGTAATGATGCCAAAAAAAGACGGATTTTCTCTTGCAGAAGACGTCAAGAAAATTGATAAAAATACACCAATCATCTTTTTGACGGCGAGAAACCTACGTGAAGATATCCTGAAAGGTTATCAGATAGGCGCAGATGATTATATCACAAAACCATTTGATACAGAACTTCTGCTATATAAAATAAAAGCCATCCTGCAGAGAAGCGCAGTTTTGGAAAATGAAGATCAGGAGCAGTTCAAAATTAGTAATATCTTCTTTGATTCTATGCTGAGACAACTGCGTGTAAACGATAATGAGTACAAACTGTCACCAAAGGAAAACGAGCTTCTTAAATTGCTTTGCATCCACAGAAACGACTTTATGCCGAGAGATCTGGCATTGAGAAAGATCTGGAAAAAAGAAAATTACTTCACCGCAAGAAGTATGGATGTGTACATCGCAAAACTCAGAAAACTGCTGAAGGAAGATGATGGCCTGGAAATCATCAATGTTCACGGCGAAGGTTTTAGACTATTGGTAAAAAATCCTCAGTAAAATTTAAATGGACCCTATAAAAAATCCCTTCGGTTTGAACTGAAGGGATTTTTCTTTTTGACTAAAATTTAAATTTTAGAATAGTTTAATTGGTCGCCATTTTCTGATCCGAAGAAGTCAGAATTTGGTCTTTCTGAGCATCATTCTTAAGCCATTCCGAACTTGAAAGATAATTCTGATCCGGATAATAGATGAACAGACAGGTTTTGTTCTTAATGGTGTTGATGATCGGCTGAGCCAACTCTCTTGGAACAGCAGGGCAACCCCAGCTTCTGCCAAGGCGTTTTTCCGCTTTTACAAAATCTTCACTCACATAGTTGGCGCCGTGCATTACGATACATCGCTCCAAAGCGGCGTCATTATAACCTTTGTCCATACCGAATAGTCTTAAAGAATAGCCGTTGTCTCCGTTGTAAGTCTGTTCTGTGATATAAAAACCAAGACTGGACTGGTGAGAATCTTCCGTATTGGAAAAATTCATTGCAAACTCTTCACCTGTTCCTTTTCCGTGTGCTACAAGGGAATTGAACAGTAATTGTTTCTCATCAGTATCTATCACCCAAAGGCGCTTTTTGCAGGAAGAGAGACTGAAATCGCAAACCGAAAGCAAATGTGCTGACGATTCCAGCTTGCCGGATTTTTTCAAATTTTGGAATCCCAGAAAGGCTTTTTCAAAGACTTCAAAATTCAATTTTTCTCCTTCAAACTGCAGATTTTTGTATACTTCTTCTGCTTCATTGACTGGTGAGAAATTCTTTTTAGGACTTAGATTGATTTCTTTTACCGTGATTTTGGAGTGAGAAAGATTCTCGGAACTTACAGGAAAAAAAGAAGTAATCATCAAATAGACGAGTCCTAATAACAGTGGGAATTTCTTCATAAATGGATTAAAATAGGTTTGATTTTTAGTGGTGCAAAATTACAATTATATCATTTTCAATCAGTTATTATCATTAAGTTTAACAGTTCTTTGGGAAACTTTAACTCAAAATGATAATTTAGAGGCTGTTTTCATTAAGACTTCGTTAAGATAAATTGTTATTATTTTATTGGTGCAAAATCTCTTGGATGAAGGTTAAAAACGAATTTTAAAGTGATAAATTGCATTCATAAAAATCTTCTGTTATGACAAAACTAAGAATTGCCGGACTCAATATGGATATCGCCTGGAAAAATAAAGAAGAAAATTTCAGGACCATCGAAAATGAATTATCCTCTGTAGAAGCCGATGTATACCTTCTTCCCGAGATGTTTTCTACAGGCTTTTGTATGGAAGCAGATGAAGTGGCAGACCAAAATCTGGAAACCCTGACTTGGATGAAGAAATTTGCACAATCAACAAAGACCGCTGTTGCCGGTAGTGCTTCAATCGAAGAAAGCGGGAAATTTTACAATAGATTTTATTTCGTATTTCCAGACGGGAATTTTGAATATTATGACAAGAGGCATCTTTTTTCGTACTCGGGAGAAGATAAAATTTATTCCGCCGGAACTGAAAGAAAAATTATAGAATACAAAGGTTTCCGGATCCTTTTGCAGGTTTGCTTCGACCTGCGTTTCCCCGTATTTTCCAGAAATCAGGATGATTACGATGCTATTCTGTACGTTGCCAACTGGCCGCAATCCAGAGTTGAAGCGTGGAAAACACTTTTAAAAGCAAGATCAATTGAAAATCAGGCCTTTCTTTTTGGACTGAACAGAATTGGAAAAGATGGTTATGGTCTTGATTACAAAGAAAGTTCTTTGGTTTACTTTCCTGATGGAAAAGAAATTTCGGAAAGGAAAAGTAATATTGTTATTTCTGAATGGGATTTGGAGGAACTGAAAGAATTCAGGACTAAGTTTCCTTTTTTGGCCGAGAGAGACGATATGACTTTACGCCTTAGTTAGAATACTGATTGATAACACCAACCAAAGAATTCACATCGTGAACGCCACTTTCTTTCCAAAGCATTTCGCCATTTTTGAAAACTGCTAAGGTTGGAACACCACGCACATTATATTCATTTGCGATTGACGGAAATTGGTCGATATCAATTTTTACGATTCTGGCTTTTTCGCCAACTTGTTCTTTTACAGAATTCAAAACAGAAGACTGCACTTTGCAAGGCTGACACCAAGTTGCAAAAAAGTCAATCAGAACAGGTCTTTCGGAATCTATAAGTTCCTGGAATTTTTGTGACATATGGAGAGAAGTTAAAGGTTAAAGTGAGCTTATAAGGTTTTCGTCTGACAGACAAAATTACTCGTAGGAACTTTATCAAATTTCTTGATAGCATTGAAACCGCCATCAACCTCTGTGAAATTCCTGTAACCTCTCGACTGCAAAATACTTGCCGCAATCATACTTCTGTAACCACCGGCACAATGCAAATGAAAATGCTCAGAATTATCAATAGAATTCACCCAGTCATTGATATAAGCCAGCGGTTTGCTGTACGCCTCATCAATGTGTTCCGCTTCATATTCTGTCTCTTTTCTTACATCAATCACTTTTTGATTTTCAGAATATTCCGCAGCAAACTGTTCGGCAGAAATTCTTCTGACCTCATCGGTTTCTTTGCCCGAATTTTTCCAACTCTCAAATCCGCCCTGTAAAAAGCCTACCACATTATCAAAACCAACTCTGCTGAGTCTGGTAATCACTTCTTCTTCTGTCCCTACATCTGCAACCAGGATTATCGGCTGCTGGACGTCCACAATCATTGCACCCACCCAAGGCGCAAAATCACCTTTGAGGCCAATATTGATCGCATTGGGAACAAAACCTTTGTGGAAATCTGCGGCACTTCTTGTATCAAGGATCAACGCACCTGTCTCTTCAGCGGCAGTTTCAAAATCTGCAACTGACAACGGATTGTTGCCTTTTTTAAGAACTGTTTCGAAGCTTTCGTAGCCGCCTTTGTTGAGGGCCACATTCATCCCGAAATATTTCGGCGGCGCAGTCAATCCGTCCAGCACTTCATCAATGAAACTCTCTTTCGTGGGCTGTCGCAACGCATAATTGGTTCTTTTCTGATTTCCGAGCGTATCCACAGTTTCTTTCTGCATGTTTTTCCCACACGCAGATCCGGCACCGTGCGCGGGATAAACGGTGATAGAATCATCCAGTGGGATAATCTTACTGTGAAGACTGTCATAAAGCATTCCTGCAAGATCTTTTTCTGTGATCTCACCGGATTTCTGCGCAAGATCTGGTCTGCCTACATCACCTAAAAATAAAGTATCTCCGGAGAAAATCGCCGTTTCTTTACCAGTTTCATCAATTAAAAGATAGGTCGAGCTTTCCAAGGTGTGCCCGGGTGTGTGAAGGACTTTTATTTTAATTTTTCCTATTTCAAAAATCTGTTCATCTTCTGCAATGATGGCATCGAACTCGGGTTTCGCCGTAGGGCCGTAAACAATCGGAGCTTGAGTTTTCTTTGATAAATCCAGGTGTCCGGATACAAAATCGGCATGAAAATGCGTTTCAAAAATATATTTGAGCGATACCTGATCTTTTTCCAAACGGTCCAGATAAGGTTTGATTTCTCTCAGCGGATCAATGATGGCCGCTTCATTTTCGGAAACGATGTAGTACGCACCCTGCGCAAGACATCCGGTATATATTTGCTCGATTTTCATTGTAAATCAGTAGATTATAGTCAAAAGCTTAAGAAAAAAGTTATTTTTAACTTTTGTGGATACAAATATGAGACTATTTAAAATAATTATAAATAAATTCTGACAGATATTATTGATGATTCCGATTTGAAATTAAACAAACGCTTAATTTTTCTATCAGAAGAACCTGCGCCCATCTATATGAATTATTTTACCAGAGCCCAGATTCCGACGCTTGCTGCTGCATAGGCCACAACTGTAATAATATCGGCTGTCGGCTGTGAAAACCGTCTCTCTGCAATAGTGGATTGATTGATCTGATTTTTATGAAACTTCAGCACCTTCTTGGGTTTATTGACCACGTGTGCTATCAATGTGTCGCTTTCCCACTTATCGACCTGAATTTTGTACGGATGGCCGCCCACTTCTACTTTGAAATATTTATTAGGCTCCAGTTTCTGCTGAACAGTCATTGGTTGAGAAGCAACTTGATTCCTGTTTGCTTTGGGTCTTCCATTTTCAACTGCTGAAATTTTTGATTGGGAATCAATGCTGATTTTTTCTGCCATCATTTGATCTGATGCGGTTTGGGACTGTTGCTTGCTAGGTGTTTTCTCATTGTTTTCTGCTTTCGCCTTGTACGTGTAACAACTGATCAGAGAAAATGATATGATAAGAAGGTAAAGATGATTTTTCATTAGCCAAATTTAAGAATTAAACGGATTATCTTCAATTTTCTTTTGACAAGTAAGCTTATTAGACTGATACTTTTGCGATATTCTTTAATAATAAGCCTGAAAATCTTTAAAAATCTCAGCTGACTGCCCATATATCGCCCATTTTTCCTCTGAATTAATTTTGTAATTTAGCGCTTCAAAAATCTGACAATTGGCTAAGAAAGAAACTCCGTTAATGACGCAATACAACACCATCAAGGCAAAGTATCCTGATGCACTTTTGCTGTTCCGCGTTGGAGATTTCTATGAGACTTTTGGCCAGGATGCGATCCGCACTTCTCAGATTTTAGGTATTGTTTTGACCAAAAGAGCCAATGGAGAAGGCCATATAGAACTGGCCGGGTTTCCGCACCATTCCGTAGATTCTTACCTCCCGAAACTGGTGAGGGCAGGTTTGCGCGTCGCCATTTGCGACCAATTGGAAGATCCGAAAACCGTCAAAGGCATCGTAAAACGTGGCGTGACAGAGTTGGTAACACCCGGAGTTACCTTCAATGATCAGGTGTTGAGCTCCAAGAAAAACAATTTCCTGCTGTCTCTTCACAAGGAAAAAGAAAGATACGGACTGGCGCTGGTAGATGTTTCTACTGGCGAATTCCTCGTAAGCGAAGGCAATCTGGAAAAACTTCTGCACATCGTTCATACCTTTGATCCGAGCGAAATTATTTACCAAAGAACCACAGAACTTCCGTCTCAATTAAAAAATAAAAGTGCGTTCAAGCTGGAAGATTGGGCATTCAGGTATCCTTATGCCTACGAAAAACTGACATCGCATTTCAAAACCCAGTCTCTCAAAGGCTTTGGGATCGAAGAACATCAATTGGGTGTCACCGCAGCCGGTGCTATTTTCGCTTATCTGGTTGAGGATACGCATCATTCTCTCTTGCAGCACATTACTAGAATCAATCTGATTCCGCAGGATGATTATCTGATGATGGATGGTTTTACATTGCGAAACCTGGAGATTGTATATTCTGCCAGTCAGCAGGGAAAATCACTTCTGGACATTATCGATAAAACCTGCACACCGATGGGTGGCCGCTTGTTGAGAAGGCGCATTATTCTTCCTCTGAAAAATATCAGCGATATCAATAGAAGACTCAGTCTTATCGAGTTTCTGAACAAAGAAGAATCTTTGAAATACGAGATTAAAGATCTGCTGAAAGGCATTTCTGACCTCGACCGGTTAATAGGAAAACTGGCTGCCGAAAAGATCTCACCTAAAGAATTAGGTTACCTACGGCAGTCTGTTGTCAACATTCAGGAAATCAGGTTAAAGCTTTTGAAATTTCCTGATGTTCTGGCCTGGATTGATCCCATTATAAATCTTGAAGAGCTTATCATATTGATAAAAAATCATCTGAATGATGAGCTCCCGGTCAACATCAATAAAGGAAATGTCATCCGTGAAGAGATCTCAGAAGAACTTGACCACTTAAGAAATATTCAAAGTAAAGGCCGCGGTTTTCTGGACGAAATGTGCCAGCGAGAAATCGAAAGAACCGGGATCACGAGTCTGAAAATCGATTTCAACGGTGTTTTCGGCTACTATATCGAAGTCAGAAATACACATAAAGATAAAGTTCCTGCCGAATGGATCCGTAAACAAACGTTGGTAAATGCCGAGCGTTATATTACAGAAGAACTTAAAGAATATGAAACGCAGATCCTTGGCGCTACCGACAAAATCAGTGCGCTGGAGCTCAGACTTTACAGGAATGTGTGCGAAAATGTGATGATTTATATCGATCAACTGCAAGAGAATTCAAAACTGATAGCCGAGCTCGACTGTGCTGCAGGATTGTCTGAACTGTCTGTGGAGGAGAATTATACGAAGCCAATCCTCAACGACTCTTTCTCATTAGATATCAGAGAAGGACGGCATCCGATTATTGAAAAGTCTTTGCCGCTGGGCGAATCCTATATTCCCAATGATGTGTTTCTGGACAGAGATTCTCAACAGATCATTATGGTAACAGGCCCGAATATGGCTGGTAAATCCGCAATCCTGAGACAGACTGCCATCATTTCTCTGTTAGCTCAAATAGGGAGTTTTGTTCCAGCCAAACACGCTGAAATTGGAACTTTAGACAAGATTTTTACCAGAGTTGGCGCATCGGACAATCTTTCTGCCGGCGAATCTACTTTTATGGTGGAGATGAATGAGGCTGCCAATATCCTTAACAATATCTCAGACAGAAGTTTGATTTTACTTGATGAAATCGGTCGTGGAACTTCTACTTATGATGGTGTTTCCATCGCGTGGGCCATTGCAGAATATCTGCACCAGCATCCTACGCAGCCAAAAACACTGTTCGCAACGCATTATCATGAGCTGAATGAGATGTCCATTAATTTTGAAAGGATCAAGAATTTCCACGTTTCTATCCAGGAAGCCAAAGGAACAATTATTTTTCTCCGAAAGCTGATTTCCGGTGGCAGCGAACACAGTTTTGGAATTCACGTGGCCAAGTTGGCAGGAATGCCGTCGAAAGTAGTGAACCGGGCCAACGAAATCCTTAAAACTCTGGAATCCAGCAGATCTACGCAGGATTCCGGCGAGAAGATAAAACGGGTGACGGAAGAGAACCTTCAACTGTCATTCTTCCAGCTGGATGATCCGGTTTTGGAAAACATCCGGGAAGAACTCACAAAAATTGACATCAATACTTTGACGCCAATTGAAGCTCTGATGAAGCTGAATTCGATTAAAAAAATGATTGGTAAATAGCTATCATTTCTGAGGCGCTATTCCCACTGTATCCGCTTTCTTGTCACTTGTAGACGCTGCGGAATCTATACCGGCATTGCGCATATGTTCTGCGCTGTGATCCGCTTTTCTCTCATCTCTTTTCTCTTTGTCCTGTACACATCCTGTCGCCAAAAATGCCACAGAGCCAATTAACAATAACTTTTTCATAAGGTGAATTTTCATTAATGAATTTCAAAAATCAAACCGAAGACGATTAATCTACATTCAAAGCAGCCGGAAATCTGAATCTGTATCTTACAGGAACGTCGTCTTTCTTCCCCGGATTCCATTTTGTAGTGATTTTTTTCATAGATTCCAGAGCCGCCTGGTTAAAATCTGCATTCTGACCAACAGCTTTGACTTCGGAGATGGTGCCGTCTTTTTCCACTACAAAAGTCACTTCTGTACGGAAAACACCTTTCTGCTTGATCTTTTTTGTGCTTACATTTTTAGCAAACTCATTTCTGAAAGCTCCGATTCCACCGGGAAATTCTGCCATTTTATCAACCGACGCATAAATAGTGTTATCAGTTTCTGCCGCTTCTTTTGTTTGAGAATAAGCCGCAACACTCAGAAACAGACTGACAACTACAATTAAATTTTTCATAATTATTATTTTTCTCAAAGATATTCATTTTGCCAACTCACTTGTAATATCAAATACTATTTTTAAATTTGATAAAATTAACAGCCATTCTCAACAATACAAAAATTTTAGAAACGCAGCATTTCTTTTCAAAATATGAGACCGCCATTGCCTTTGGACTGCTCGCCGTGCAATATATTTTCATAGCGCTATTTCCGGATTCTCAAAATTCCGACATAGAAAAGAATTATATTTACCTTTGGTTTTTTGATGTTTTTCTTGCCGTTCCCATTATCGTACTTATTTATTTTCCGGATAATATCAGAAGGATTATTTTACTCACAATTCTCGTTGCTGCTCTCATTTTTTTCTTCTTCAAATTCGATTTCAACTCTATTTATTTTAATACGTTTCTGGCTTTATTTCTAGCAAACAGGCAATTGCTTTTCAATCTCTCTCAGGACCAAAAAAGCCGTCTGGGTATGGCAAAAATGAAGCGTTTTCTACTGGTATTTCCCGTCAGTTTCATTGTAGCTGTGACAGAATCTGTGCTTGGCAAGCTGGGTATCATTCATCACGAAAAGCTGGGCGACGGCGTAGTAATGTCTATGGCAGGTAAATTTTTTCTTTTTGTCGGATACTACAGCCTGATTGCGTATCTGGAATACAGAACCGTTAAATATCCCAACTCCAAATTTACCATATGAATTTTAATCTCAAATATTTCCTGATCGCAGTCGCTCTATTTCTGACAGAAGTTTTGATTGCAACCAAGCTGAAAGACCTTTTTTTTGTAAGAGCCTATCTCGGTGATGTCTTCGTGGTGATGCTTATCTACTACTTTGTCAAAGCTTTTTTCAATCTGGAACCTGTGAAATTGATTATCGGCATCTTTATCTTTTCCTGCCTGATAGAGTTTGCACAGTATTTCCACTTCGGAGAGCTGCTGGGTTTCAAAGACAACAGAATTATGATGATCATTCTTGGCAACTCTTTCAGCTGGATAGATATCCTCTGCTACCTTTGCGGCTGTGTAATCTTATATTTTATTGAGACAAAATCTTACCGTCCGAAAGTATCGTAATGGTCTTCCGCATATTTTATAAAACGGTTGAGAAGCGCTGCATTTTCCTTTTCTAAGGGCGTAAGTTCTGCATCTACATTATTGGAAACCGGAACGTACCACGCTGACTGATTGAAAAACTGACGGAAAGTTTCTTTTTTAAATGAATAGCCGTGTCTTGCAAATATGGCATTTTTGATGATTTCCATATCCAGTTTCGGGAGGTTTTTCAGGTCTTTTTCGGTCAGTTTCTGTTTGGAAGCATTGATTGTAAATATAGCGTTGGTAGCATATCGCTGCTGATCTGTTTCATAAGATTCCTCGGAGCCGTCGTCATTTTTGCCGTAGGATACTTTGGCAGTTTTATGGCTTGTCCAGTCTACTAGATCGGTGTCTTTGTCCAGCATAAAATTAGGATTATAAACAAATTCCTTCTTTTCGAGTTTCAGGGTTTTGGATTTAATTCTTACGGCAGACTGATTAAAGGCAGTCCAGCTGCCTATGATGCTGTCTCCTTTTATTTTAACATCAAATCGACCGTCAGATTTATCCGTTCCCGGCTCATCCAGTACAAATGAATTGGTATTCTCATTCAGGATTCCGCGGAACGGACGTTGATTTCCGTCCAAAACGCTTTGACCGTAAACGCTGTCTTTCGTTATTTTACTTATTTTAAGAGAGATCTTTTTCACGAAATCTTCATCTGGATATTCGCCATCGTCGGGCGTATCATCGGGAGAAAAGTAGCCATAGTAGACACCGTACATTTCTTTGTGGACTTCCTGACTCGCCACGACGGAATCTTTTGCCGGAAGTTTTTCCGTAACTTCTGTCGTTTCTTTTTTGCAGGAAACTAACGCAGAAGTACAAACAATGGCTGAAAAAATAATAGATAGCTGTTTCATGGTTTTTGTTTTTTAATCAAATATTCTACTAATAATAAGTTGGGAACCCAGCCGAGCCAGGCAATAATCTGATAAACATCCATCGGATTGGGATGGAATAAATATACTAAAATAACCTTCCACATCCGCAGGGTAATCGCTGACAATGCTAAAGCGAAACTGCGCCACATCCAGAATCTGTGCTTACGTATATTCCGTTTCCTGATTTCTGCATAAGCCCTGAATGTGCTGTAGAACCAGAGTATTCCAAGTAAAACAAAGGCCAATTTTGCAATCCATCCACCATTTGCGAAAAAGCCAATATAAATACCTGATATTGACGACAGTAGTAAGGTCACAATAACATAAATCCTGCCAGAAAAGCGGTGCAGGTATTTTAGGTTTTTATCAAAAAAAACAGCAATAAATCCTGCCAACAAAGCGAAAATACTGCTGTAAACGTGTATGTAAAAAATAGGAAGATATTCCGGTCGGGAATGCACTTCCGTCTGTTTGATCATCAGAAAACTGACATTGGAACTTATCGGGACGTAGTCTAAAGTTATTTTCAGCATCAGTCCAAAAAAGTAAATAAAAGCAAGTGCAATGATACTTTTAAAAACTAAATTTTTGGATGTTAGCAAGCCAAACATTGCCTGATAATCTAGATCGGAATAAAAACAACTGCCGCAACAGCTGCTAAAACAACAATAACTGAAGAGATGACATCCGGTTTTCTTATTTCGCGAACTTCACTTTTCTCTATTTCTACCATTTCGCCGGCTTTATTTTTACCATAGATTTTCGTATTATCGACTTTCAAAACTTCCACTTTCTGAGTCTTTGCATCCTTAGTCTGGATGGTATATTTTTTATAAAGTTCCACAGAATTGTCGCGCATTGGTCTGTTGGGAGATACAACTCTGGTTTGACAGGATACAAAAGCCAGGAAAACGACCAGTGATAAAAAAAGATTCTTTGAGAATTTCATTTTTTGTAGGATAATTAGATATGCTGTCAAAGTTAATAAGATTTTGTCATAGTAGACAATGATATTTTAGATAATCCTTAAAAATTCCTCGCATTATACCTTTCCCTTGTTGTGTTGTATCTTAGGGTTCGCAGATCAGAAAGTATAAGAATTTCTTAATCTGATAATTTCTAACAACCTTTTTAATTGCCACAACCGTTCTGATATTATTTCAGTATTGGCTTAATAATACTAGTTAAATAAAAATTTGAATTTATTTACAACTGTTTTGAGTTCAGATGTTGAGCAATGAGCCACCCTTCACTCCAGCAAGCCTGAAAATTAAAGCCGCCGGTAACTGCATCGATATTCAGAACCTCACCTGCGATGTAAAAATAGGGAAGGATTTTGGAAGCCATATTTTTAAAATTAACCTCTTTCAAATCTACGCCACCAGCGGTGACAAATTCATCTTTGAAGGTGGACTTTCCTGTAACTTTAAGCTTTTTGGCGCAAAGATTTTCCAGAATCAAAGCTATTTCTTTTCCGGAAATATTGGCAATCTGTTTTTCAGGATCAATACGGCAGACTTCCAGGATTTTGTTCCAGAAACGATTGGTCACCTCAAAAATTTTGGACTGGGCAATAGACCTTTTCGGATTGCTGTTTTTAAAATTTTTTAATAATTCCTCAGCTTCTGCAAGTGGCTGTGAAATAAAATTGACCTCAATCTCAAAATTATATTTCAGCTGAGCAAGATTTCGCGCTTCCCATGCAGATATTTTCAGAATAGCAGGACCGGAAAGTCCCCAATGTGTGATGAGCAGCGGTCCGCTTTCTACAGTTTTCAAACTTGGAATGCTGACTTCTGCGTTTTCAAAACTTGTTCCCGGAAGGTCTTTCAGAAGATCGTCCTTGATATTAAAAGTAAACAGAGAGGGAACTGCTTCCACGATTTTATGCCCCAGATTCTGGATTAATTTCAAGGATTTTGGAGAGCTTCCAGTGGTATAAATTACAATATCTGCCTGGAAATCGCCTTGTTTTGTTTTAATATGATAGCCTTCATCGTCCCGAATTATTTCTGACACGGAAACCTGAGTCTTCACCTCGAAGTTTTTATTCCTCACGTCATTTACCATCGCATTGATAATACTTTGTGAAGAATCTGTCGTTGGGAAAACCCTGTTGTCTTTTTCGATTTTCAGCGGCACATCACGGGTCTCAAACCATTCCATCGTGTCACCGGGCTGAAATTTGGTAAAAACACCCAGCAATTCACGGTTTCCTCTGGGGTAGAAGTTGACGAGTTCTCTCGGGTCAAAGCAGGCGTGAGTGACATTGCACCGGCCGCCACCGGAGATTTTTACTTTTTGCAGTACGTCGGAATTCTGCTCCAGAATGGTGACATCATAAAGCGTTTCGTCCATATTAGCGGCCGCAAAAAAGCCTGCTGCACCACCTCCTATAATAAATATTTTCTTTTTGCTGGAATTCATCGCTGCAAAATTACATTTTTAAGATCCATCTCAAATGGTTAATTTTGAAGAATATTAAAATCGAAAACATGTCTGTTTATTACCATAAATTTGAAGTAAGATGGAGCGATATCGACGCCAACCGCCATCTCGGAAACTCCACCTACGTTGACTATTGCTCACAAACGAGAATGGCTTTCCTCAATAAAAATAAAATAGGGCTCACGCAACTCAACCGCTGGGGCGTAGGTCCCGTGATGATGCACGAGCGCTATTCTTTTTTCAAAGAAATATATGCAGATCAAACGGTGTATGTAGGCCTGGAGGTGGCTTCTTTGTCAGAAGACGGATCTATCTATCAGTTTGTGCATAAATTTTATCTGCCCGATGGTACTCACTGTGCCACCGCAGAAGCTACAGGCGTTTGGATAGATATTATGCTGAGAAAAATAACCACGCCGCCGGAAGATATTATCCTGGTAATGGAAGAATTCAAATCTGAAAACGTCCAGATAATTACGAGAGAATTTCTGAAAACCCTGCCCTTCCGTCCGGAAAATATTGATACTTCAATTTTCACAGAAAAGATCCGGTAAAACAATGATTTTGAGGACTGAGGTTCATCAGTTATCAATTATAATTAATGATTAATAAAATTATGCTAGAAGATAAATCACAGGAACTCACACCGATCTCCAAACTTGGAGAATTTGGTTTGATAAAACATTTGACGGAAAGTTTCCCAATTGTTCAGAATTCGACAAAACTTTCCATTGGAGACGATGCAGCAATTATCGATGCTGAAGGGCAAAAAGTAGTTGTTTCAACGGATATGCTGGCGGAAGGGATTCATTTTAATCTCGGCTACGTGCCATTGAAACATCTGGGTTACAAGGCTGTGGTAGTAAACCTCAGCGATATTGCTGCGATGAATGCAACTCCTACGCAAATCCTGGTTTCAGTAGCTGTTTCCAGCCGTTTCCCTGTAGAAGCACTGGACGAAATCTATGACGGAATAGCACTCGCTTGTAACCGATACAAAATAGACTTAGTTGGCGGAGATACAACAAGTTCCAACGCTGGTCTGGTGATTAGCATCACAGCAATCGGACTCGAGAAAGAAGAAAATATTGTCAAAAGAAGCGGCGCAAAGCCAAACGATCTTTTGGTCGTAACCGGTGATTTGGGAGGCGCTTATTTAGGTTTGCAGATCCTCGAAAGAGAGCATTCCGTCTATCTTGCCAACCCCAATATGCAGCCGGAAATGGAAGGCTATGATTATATTCTGGAAAGACAGCTGAAGCCTGAAGCAAGAACTGACATCAAAACCAAACTGGCGGAGCTGGATATTCTCCCGACTTCTATGATAGACGTGTCCGACGGATTGGCTTCTGAAGTGCTGCACCTGTCTGACCAGTCGAAAGTTGGTTTTAACGTCTATGAAGAAAAAATCCCAATGGATGAGACTTTTATCCACACGGCCGATGAACTGAACCTGAATCCTGCAATGTCAGCCCTGAACGGTGGCGAAGATTACGAATTGCTCTTCACCATCTCGCCTTCGGACTTTGATAAAATTAAAAACCATCCGGATTTTACCATCATCGGCCATGCCACAGAAAACAATGAAGGCAATTTTCTGATTGCCCGCGGATCCAATCAACTGATTCCTCTCACAGCGCAGGGTTGGGATGCCTTCCTCAATAAAGAATAATTTTTGGAATAATACTTGTAAAGCACAAATAAGATTAATAAAATCAAAAAACGATGAAAATTTTCAAAATTTCAAGCTATGTGATAGCAGGACTTGGTATAACGGCTTGCGTTACAAATCCGGTGACAGGAAGATCGTCTATCCAGATTGCGAACAACAGCGAGATAGCTACTGCTGCTGCTGCAGAATACAGAACAACGCTCTCCAGCGCAAAAGTGGTTACCGGAACTGCAGATGCCAACAGGGTGAAAAATGTAGGCGCCAAAATTAAAAATGCAGCCTATGCTTATTATAAAAATATCGGTCGTGAATCTGATCTGGCCAACTACAGCTGGGAATTCAACCTTATTCAGGATGCTCAGAAAAATGCATGGTGTATGCCCGGCGGAAAGGTTGCTTTCTACAGTGGAATAATGCCAATCTGCAAAGATGATAATGGCGTAGCTGTTGTAATGGGTCACGAGGTGTCTCATGCACTTGCAGGGCACGGAAACGAAAGAATCTCCCAGGCAATGCTGGCACAATACGGCGGAAGTCTGATTGGCGGAACAATGTCTAACAGCCAGTGGGCAGGTATTTTTGAAAAAGTATATCCGGTTGGAGCTCAGGTAGGACTGTTAGCCTATGGCAGAAAACAGGAATCTGAAGCAGACGAAATGGGATTGCAGCTAATGGCAATGGCCGGCTACGACCCAAGATCTGCGACCTCTTTTTGGCAGAGAATGGAATCTTCTTCTACTGGGAACAGACCTCCGGAATTCTTGTCTACGCACCCGAATCCTGCAAACAGAATTGCTGATCTGAATGCCAATATGCCAAAAGCATTGGAATATTACAAAGCCGCAGGTGGTAAACTTTAATTTTTTTGATTAAATTTATAAAATCAAAAACATCAAAATATGAAAAGTTTAATTATTATCGGACTTGTTTTATTGGGTCTTGGCGCTCTGTTATTTTATCTTAATGATATGGCTATTGACCTGCGGGTCATTTACGGAGCACTTTCGGGAGTCGGTATTGGCTTTATCATCGGTGGAATTATCGGATACGTCAGTAAAGGAAATTCTTTGAAAGAAGCCAAAAACCGGGAAGAATTCCGACAGCTTCAAAAAGAAAAAGCAGAACTGGAAAAGCAGCGTCTGGAGAACAATCTG
Organism: Bacteroidota bacterium; assembly: GCA_037033105.1. Lineage (GTDB taxonomy): Bacteria > Bacteroidota > Bacteroidia > Flavobacteriales > Weeksellaceae > Epilithonimonas. The sequence goes on along the minus strand of JAZBLF010000004.1, from coordinate 23,403 downwards.
AACAAAGAAAACTTTTTATAAGCTTCTGATAAACTGGCCAGGTGTAGTCTTGGTATATTTCTTAAAGATCTTATTAAAATAAGTAATATTATTAAAACCAGTAGCATAGCAGCTTTCTGCTATGCTTTTTTCTTGTGAAAGCAGAATGCAAGCCTTATCTATACGGTATCTGTTCACGAATTCCACGAAGGTAATAGAAGTCGCTTTTTTAAAGAAATTGCAAAACGCCGGCTTTGTAAGATTTGCCAGATCAGCGGCTTGCTGGATGTCTACCTCATTCTGATAACCATTCTCAACGTAGGTGAAAACCGCTTCCAGACGTACTCTGTTTCTGGAGACAATTGTATATGGCATTATCTCCGTATTCAGGAGTTCATAATCCTCGGTTTTTGAGAGCTCAAATAACAAATCTAAAAGAAGCAGATATCTGGTATAACCTTCTGACTGCGTGATGACTTCCAGCTTTGGAATGATCCTGTTTTTGACTTCGGAAGAAAACAGAACGCCGTATCTGGACATTTCTATCAGTTTTCTGATGGCGTTGGTATCCGGCTCACCTTCCGGCAGAGACAGGATCTCCTCTCTGAAAAGAATAACGATTTCTTCATGAGGATCTGTTGCGTTGAGACCAAGTCCGGAATGGGGAATATTGGAGCCAATAAGCGCCAGTGCACCGTCTTCAAAATGACTTTTGTGATAGCCGACGTGACGCGTCCCTTTCCCCTTGAGGACGCAAACGATCTCAATTTCAGGATGATAGTGGTACTGCCAGTTGAGCTCTGAAATCGGAATATCCTTGATATGGAATACTTTGAAGGAGCTGTTGTCGTCCGGAGAAATATGTTCTAGAATAACTTTCATTCCAGTTAATGTTATTTTTATGTAAAAATAAACAAAACATATTAATATTGTTCTATTTTTTATTTATTGCGTTAAAAGAAATTTCCCCAAATGCCTCTACTTTTGTAAAGCAAAAACAATTTCTCACAAGATTGTGTTTGTGAATTTTTAAGGTCTATATATGAAGAAGGCTGGAAATTAATTTTTCCAGCCTTCTCATATTTTACAGAATTCTTATTTCTCTTAATTGAAATTATATCCGATCCCAAGGATAAACATACTTGGACGGTTATCGTACCGCACTACAGTATCTCCGGTTGCAATATCAATTACCTTTCTTGAATCTTTAGAAAAAGCGCCTTCATATCTTGCATTTATAACAAATTTAGAAAGTGTAGCCTGAGCTCCAAATTGGTATCCCACAGTAAACTCATTCTCTGCATTTACCTTAAATTCTTCATAACTCTTATCTCCAGATAAATTATATGAAGCCACAGGACCTACAAACGCAGAAAGCTTTCCTAAAAGAAAGTTGTGTCCCAACAGTACGGGAACGTCAATTCTGTCATTTTTTGCCTCCAACTCTACGCCATCTATTGTATTTTTGTTCTTGAAAGAGGTATAGTAGATCTCCGGCATTACAAACCAGCCGCCAACAGGTGATCCTATCTTTGCAGCCAATCCCACGTTGAAGCCTGAAGTGTTATCTCCTTTGCTGTCTATAGCACCATTGAAGGTACCTTTCAGATTCTCCCAACTTGCAGATGATGTGGTGAATAATGCATTTGCTCTCACTCCAAATGTTACTTGCGAATAGGCAAATACACTTGCTAATACACCGATGGTACTAATCAGTTTTTTCATTTTCTTCTGGTTTATCGTTAATTAAACTTGTTTGATCATTTTCTAACATAAATTCTCTCAGCTGTTTGAACAGTTCTGATGAATAAACGAAATCTATCAGATTTTTATTTTTTGCCGTGGTAAGCATAGACTTATCGCCTTCCCACTCTTTTATGCCTAATCTGAGGTAGAGAATCTTCTCGCCAATCGTCATCACAGAATTCATATCGTGTGTATTGATGATGGTGGTCGTGTTGTACTCCCTGGTTATTTCCAATAGCAGATCATCGATGACATTTGATGTATAAGGATCCAGACCCGAGTTGGGCTCGTCACAAAAGAGATACTTCGGATTGTTGACAATGGCACGCGCAATGGCAACCCTTTTCTGCATACCACCGGAAATCTCAGATGGATATTTTTTGTTGGCTTTATCAAGATTTACCCTGCCAATCACTTCCAAGACTTTTCTTTTTTTCTCACGGTAAGTAAGATTGGTGAACATATCCAGCGGAAAACTGATGTTCTCTTCTACCGTCATAGAGTCGAAAAGTGCACTACCCTGGAAAACGGTTCCTATTTCGGACCTTAGAACCTGCTTTTCGTCACGGGACATTTTCATGATATCCCGTCCGTCGAATAAGATACTTCCGCTGGAAGGCTCATAAACATTGAGAAGAGACTTCAGAAAAACGGTTTTTCCCGATCCACTCTGTCCAATGATAAGATTGACCTTTCCTGTATCAAATGTGGTATTTATACCCTTTAGAACCTCAACCTCGTTGTTAAAGCTTTTCCTTAATTCTTTTACTTCTATCATTAGCTTAGTAACATTTGGGTTAATATCAGATTCATTATAATCACAGCAATCATAGTCCAGACAACGGCCTGTGTACTTGCTCTTCCCACTTCCAGTGAGCCACCTTTTACATTATATCCAAAGTAAGCAGGAATCGTTGCAATTAAAAAAGCAAAAACAGCAGTTTTCAAAAAGGCATACCAGATAAAATAAGTGGGCATATACATCTGGACTCCTGTGATATAGTCTGCCTTGGTCCAGCTTCCTGTAGCTGCTCCTGCGAAATAGCCGCCTAGAATCCCTACGACGATACTTATTGCAATCAATATCGGGTTGAAAACCACACTGGCTACGATTTTTGGTAAAATAAGGAAATTCGGAGAGTTGACTCCCATAATATCGAGTGCGTCTATCTGCTCTGTAACCCGCATAGTTCCGATGCTGGAAGCGATGTAGGAACCTACCTTTCCTGCCAGAATCACCGAAATAATTGTGGGGGAAAACTCCAAAATAAGTACTGTTTTTGTGGCATAACCTACAAAACTGTTGGGAATAGGGAATGATGATGCACTGAAGTTATTGAACATCTGGATGGCCACAACGGCACCTACAAAAAAAGAGGTAAAGAGCACCAAACCGAAGGAATTGACTCCAAGATCATAGAACTCCCGTACGAGGAGTTTGAGGTATACATTTCTCTTCTGCGGTTTGCTGATAGCTTTTCCCAGCAGAATAAAATATTCTCCAATAGCTACAAATAGTCGTTTTAACATAAAACAAAATTAGTTTTTTTCTAATAAATATCAGCGGGCATTTTTGTCTCCGACTATTATTAAAAATATGGTTTTCAAGATGATTACAATATCCATGCTAAAGCTCCAGTTTTTCACATAAAAAGAGTCTGCCAAGATTCTTCGTTTCATTCCGAGATTCATATCGCCTTCGTCGCCGCGCAATCCGCTCACCTGGGCCAGACCTGTGATGCCGGGTTTTACCATACTTCTCAGGCTGTAGCGGCTGATTTTAGGCTTATAAAAATCATCCACCATCAGCATATGCGGCCTGGGACCTACTACAGACATACTCCCGAGAAGGACGTTGATAAACTGAGGCAGCTCATCCATACTTGTTTTCCTGAGGAATTTACCAATTTTAGTAATTCTCAAATCGTTGGCATCTGTTGTTTTTTCGGAGGATTGATCGTTGGCCTTCATCGTGCGGAACTTCAGGCAGTCGAAAACCTCGTCGTGGTACCCATATCTTTTCTGCAGAAAGAAGACAGATCCTTTCGGGTCATTCAGTTTTATAAGTATGATAATAATCGGGAACAGCCAGGAGCAAAGTGTCAGCAGGACGAAAACAGAAAAAACTATATCAAATGTCCGTTTTACAGTCACATTGGTAAAGAAATCAAGAGGATATTTGGCCTGAGATAATATTGGAACAGTCTCGATATAATTGAATTCGTATTCAAAAAAATCATTCTGGATGATGTTTGGAACGAGCGATATCCTAACTTTATTAAGTTCTGCCTGATGGAAAAGCGCATCTTCAAAAGTTTTCTGAAGACAGTTTTCTGACGGTAGAAAGATCGTGTGAATCCCGTTTTCCTTCCAGAATCTGATCAATGTTTGCGGGTCGTAATCTCTTGAAGGATAGTCATAGATCCTGAAACCGTAATCTTTTCTCTGCGTGATAATTTCCCTCAGAATGTCAGACGACGGACTCTCTCCTATAAACATAATATTCCTGTGGTTGATTCCTTTACTCCTAAGATATTTCAGGATGAAGAAAATCGCACTTTTGATTGGTATCACTACCAGCAGCAGGATAAACGCAAGGTAGAAACGTTCTGTTTTCAGAAAATCATTGGTGCTGACTTTTGCAAGCATCAACACACCTATGAAAAAGACAAAAACGTGGATAAAAATCCTTTCCAGAAAAACGGTGTAGGTGACATTCCGCGGAATATGGTATAATTTGGTTCTGCCACTAAGCAGGATCCAGAAAGAGCACAGCAGTAGCATGGACAAAATATTCTGTTCCAGCGTTTCAGAATCATATCTGACTTCAAAATTTCTGAAATAATGGAACCAGAAAACAGCTGCTACCAGAACCATATCCAGCAGGATTACAAACGCTTTGAAATATCTAGAATACCTTAGCTGCTGCATTACTCAAATTTATGGAATATTCAGATACTTATGTGTTTGGATGGAGGATCTCCACTGCGGATTTACCAGGATAAAGTCTGTGATTTTCGGATACATAGCATCCCGCTTGCTCCATTCGCTTTGCAGATAAAGTTCACATCCTTCGCTCACTTTGCTGCCTTGTTCGCTGGCAAAAGTAAAATCGCTGTTGTTGAAAATAATCATTTTCAGTTCGCTTGCTTTTGAATAGATTTCAGCCAACGGAAGTCCTGTCTTCTTAGGAGAAAGTGTAATCCAGTCCAGCTGTCCGCTCATCGGATAGGCGCCGGAAGTTTCGATATGAATCGTGCAGCCTAGCTGTTTGAGTTTTGCGGTGAGGATATCCAGATTCCACATCAGTGGTTCGCCGCCCGTCAAAACTATGGTTTTACAGAGTCTGGCTGCTGTTTCTGCAATCTCTTCAGCATTCATCAGTGGATGAAGCGTCGGATCCCAGCTTTCCTTAACATCGCACCAGTGACAGCCGACATCGCATCCGCCCAGGCGAATAAAATATGCCGCTTTTCCAGCGTGAAATCCTTCACCCTGAATAGTGTAAAAATGCTCCATCACTGGGAGCATTCTACCTTCTTTTAATAAAATATTTTCTTCTTCTTTAGTCATTGTCCTCTCCCTAAATCCCTCTCCAAAAGGAGAATGACCTTTCAGTTTCTCCTTTGGTGGGATTAATTTTTTTTATAAATTAGTCGTTGTAAACAGACGTTTTGTACGCAATGATGGTGTTTTTCATCAGCATCGCACGGGTCATTGGTCCCACGCCACCGGGAACAGGTGTTATCCAGTCTGCTTTTTCTGCGCAGCTTTCAAAATCGACATCGCCAGCGAGATGATAGCCTTTTTCCGACTCATCTTCTACACGTGTAATTCCCACATCTACGATGACAGCGCCTTTTTTGATCATATCGCCTTTCAGGAAATTAGGATCTCCCAAAGCTGTGATCACAATATCTGCCTTTTTTGTATATTCTTCAATCTTTTCAGTATACGAGTGTGTTAAAGTTACGGTCGAATTTCCCGGGAAGTCTTTTCTTCCCATCAGGATGCTCATTGGTTTGCCTACAATACGGCTTCTACCGATGATTACACAGTCTTTACCTTTTGTTTCTATATTATATCTTTCCAATAAGGTCAAAATCCCAAATGGTGTTGCCGGCAGAAAAGTATCCATTTCCAGGGCCATTTTCCCGAAATTCTCCGGATGAAAACCATCCACATCCTTTCTTGGATCTATTGCCATAATGATCTTTTCCTGATCAATCTGCTTTGGCAAAGGCAGCTGAACGATGAATCCGTCTACTGCTTTTGATTTATTAAGTTCATCAATTTTCTCCAGCAATTCCGATTCTGCAACCGTACTTGGAAACTTAATCAATGAAGAACTGAACCCAACTTCCTGACAGTCTTTCACTTTGCTATTCACGTAAGCCTGACTTGCACCATTGTTTCCAACAAGAATGGCCACCAAATGCGGTGGTCTTTTTTTGTTGGCGAGGATTCTTTCAACTTCCTCTTTGATTTCAGCTTTTACCTCTTTGGAGACCTTCAGTCCGTCTAGAATTTGTGCCATTATTTTCTTTCTTTTTACTTTTTTAGATTAATTTGAATAATGAAGTGTTCCTTTCCCAACACCACATTTATTTCTTACTTATTTCCTTTATAATAATTGATCAGTCCGTTTGTAGAGCTGTCGTGCGTTTCAATTGTATGTTCGCTTTCCAGCTCCGGAAGGATTTTTCCTGCCAATACTTTCCCTAATTCTACTCCAAACTGGTCAAAACTGAAGACATTCCAGATGGCACCCTGAACAAAGATCTTGTGCTCATACAAAGCAATCAGCTGTCCTAATGTAAACGGCGTCAATTCCTTAAACAGGAAAGAATTCGTAGGCGTATTTCCTGCAAATATTTTATACGGTAACAGGAATTCTATTTCCTCCTCCGTTTTGCCAGATGTTTTCAGTTCGTTGAAAACCTCATCTTCTGTTTTCCCGAAAGCTAAAGCTTCTGTCTGTGCAAAATAATTAGCCAACAGGATATCCTGATGTTCCCCAACCTCATTCACCGATTTTGCATAAGCGATGAAATCTGCAGGAATCAATTCTGTTCCTTGGTGAATCAACTGATAAAACGCGTGCTGACCGTTGGTTCCAGGTTCTCCCCAGATGATCGGTCCTGTTTCGTACTCTACAAATTCACCGTTTCTGTCCACCGATTTTCCGTTGCTTTCCATATCACCTTGCTGAAGATATGCCGCAAAACGATCGAGATATTGAGAGTAAGGTAAGATAGCATAAGTCCCGGCTGCAAAAAAATTACGGTACCATATTCCTAAAAGTCCCATCAAAACAGGAACATTTTTGTCCAATTCTGCAGTCTGGAAATGAACGTCTGTATCGTGAGCTCCCCTTAATAATTGTTCGAAGTTTTCATAACCAACGGACAAAACGATACTCAAACCGATTGCGCTCCAAAGAGAGTAACGGCCACCAACCCAATCCCAGAATTCGAAGATGTTCTCTTCCGCAATTCCGAACGCTTTAACCGACTGAATATTAGTTGATAAAGCTACAAAATGTTTTGCAACATCAGCCTCCGTTGCGCCAGATTTCAGGAACCAGTCTTTAGCAGATTTGGCATTCGTCATCGTTTCCTGAGTTGTAAATGTTTTAGAAGCAATGATGAAAAGCGTCGTTTCCGGATCAAGGTCTTTTACCACCTCAGCCATATGATTGCCGTCCACATTAGAAACGAAATGAACATTTAATCTTGTTTTGAAATGTTTCAATGCAGAACAAACCATCACTGGTCCAAGGTCTGAACCTCCAATTCCGACATTCACAACATCGGTGATTTCTTTTCCTGTAAAACCTTTATGAGAACCGGAAATGATGCTTTCCGAAAAAGCCTTCATCTGATCCAAAACCTTTTTGATGGCAGGTTTGATATTCTCGCCATCCACCAAAATTTCTTTATCAGAAAAATCTCTCAACGCTGTGTGAAGTACCGCTCTGCCTTCTGTTTCATTGATTTTATCTCCGGCAAACATACTTTTGATCGCCGATTGTAACTCGGTTTCTTTTGCCAAATCCAGCAGTAATTCCATCGTTTTGGAATCTGCTAAGTTTTTTGAATAATCGAAAAGAAAATTTTCTGTTTCCAGTGAAAATTCCTTGAAACGGTTTTCGTTGTACTGGAAAAGCGTTCTCAGTTCGAAATCGTTGTTGGCAAAGTGATCATTGAGCGCTTTCCAGGCGGAAGTATGGAGTGGATTTATTTTTGGTAACATTCTTTTTAAGGTTTTTAAATTTAAAATCGATCTTACAGAAACTGCCGTAAGATTTGCAAATTTAGGAAAAATAAGCCATTTTATTTAAATAACCAATAGAATAAACAGACGTTTGAAAACTTATTGTAACGGTGTAAAAGCGCGATATTATCTTTTGAAATCATCACTTAATTTTCTGCCTTTTTTCCGTCTCCATTAATTTTTAGTATCCTCATAAACTTCGAAATGCCCAAAGTTCCCTTTTCACCGCTATTATAGATAGTTTTGGTTTTTCCTTGATCGTAAACAACTGTTGTCTCGACAGAGAAATGGTCACAACACCCAATTGAGTAGCTGCTTTTAAATTAGAAAATTTAAAAGGCAAGAAATGGCTACAAAAAAGAGAAGTATTTTAATAATTAATTGATAGAGGCAAGATAGATATCAAAATTTAATAAAAATCAGACGCTCCTTTTTAAATCCGATTTTTTGCCGGAAATATGACAATTGTCTTGATCAAATGCAAGCGCCCACTTTAAAATTAAAACTAACTTTACCATCAAATTAAGCTTATGGATGATTTTATGGCTGCCCGATCGCAGATGGCGATGTCACTTGGTTTCCACATCATATTCTCCTGCGTTGGGATGGTAATGCCTTTCCTGATGGCATTTTCTCATTACAAATACCTCACTACAAAAGACGAAGTGTACAAAGGCCTCACCAAAGCCTGGAGCAAAGGCGTGGCGATTCTTTTCGCAACAGGCGCAGTTTCCGGAACCATGCTGTCCTTTGAACTCGGGTTGCTGTGGCCGAAGTTTATGGAGCACGCAGGCCCTATTTTCGGAATGCCTTTTTCTCTGGAAGGCACTGCTTTTTTCATTGAAGCCATTGCGATTGGTTTCTTTCTTTACGGCTGGGAAAAATTCAACAAATGGTTCCACTGGTTTTGCGGCGTTGTCGTAGGCGTCAGCGGTTTAGCTTCCGGAATTCTCGTCGTAGCAGCCAACGCTTGGATGAACAGTCCCGCCGGCTTCGATTATATTAATGGGCAATATGTGAATATAGATCCTATAAAAGCGATGTTCAACGAGGCTTGGTTTCCTCAGGCCTTTCATATGAGCGTGGCGGCATTTGCAGCGACTGGATTTGCGGTTGCCGGTATTCACGCCTTTATGATATTAAAAAAACGAAATGTCATTTTCCACACCAAAGCTTTTAAAATTGCCGCAGGATTCGCCATCTTCGGAGCGTTGCTGGCACCAATAAGTGGCGATGTTGCCGCTAAATCTGTTGCAAAAAGACAACCGATAAAGTTAGCAGCAATGGAAGCACATTTCGAAACCGAGAAAGGCGCCAGCTTCGTCATAGGCGGCGTTCCGGATGAAAGTACTGAAAAAATCAATTACGCCATCAAAGTTCCCAAACTTTTAAGTTTTCTTGCCAATGGCGATTTTGACTCGGAAGTGAAAGGCCTCAAGGATTTCCCACGGGATGAGTGGCCGCCTGTTGCCGTAGTGCACTATGCTTTTCAGATTATGATATTCTTTGGCAGTGTGATGATGGCCATCGCCGGATTGTACCTCATCGCAAGCTTCTGGAAAAAGAAGTGGCTGACCCAATCCTGGTTTCTGAAGATCTTTGTGGCAGCTATTCCTTTCGGCTACATTGCTCTGGAAGCAGGCTGGACAGTGACAGAAGTTGGCAGGCAGCCCTGGATTATCTACGGCATTATGAGAACGGTGGATGCCGTGACGCCGATGCCGGGAATCCAGTACTCGTTTTACTTTTTCACACTGGTTTTCCTCTCCTTATCATTGGTGATTATTTTTCTTTTATTAAGACAGATCAAAATGGTTCCGAAGCTGTATGACCCTACAGATCCTCATTATAATCCTAAAAGCAAAACAAAATGATCTACGTTGTAATAGCATTTCTTTGGGTTTCTATCTGTCTGTATCTGATTACCGGCGGCGCAGATTTCGGTGCGGGGATTATTGAACTTTTCTCACGAAATTCTTACCGCGAAAAGACAAGATCTCTGATGCTGAAATCGATTGCACCAATCTGGGAGGCCAATCATATGTGGCTGATTATTGCCATTGTTATATTGTTTGTCGGCTTTCCTACTATTTACACAACAGTTTCAACTTATCTCCATATTCCATTGGTATTGATGCTTGTCGGGATTATTGCGAGAGGAACCGCCTTTACATTCAGAAATTACGATGCGGTGCACGATAGCTGGCAAAAACTATACACGCAGATTTTTTATTATTCCAGTTTGCTAACACCGTTTTTCCTGGGAATGATAGCAGCAGCAACCATCTCAGGATCTATAGACACGGAGGCCAAAGACTTTCTTGGTCTTTATATTTTCAGCTGGCTCAATTGGTTTGGCGTCTGTGTCGGCTTTTTCACGGTGGCACTTTGCGGATATCTGGCGTCGTTGTTTTCGCTTCATCAGGCCAGATTCAGTGACTCTCTGCCGATCATCATCCGGAAAACAAGACAGACAGCCGTATATGTGGTGTTATCGGGGATTCTTGTTTTTGCAAGTGCCTATTATTCCGATATTCCTTTGCTGAAATGGATTTTCTCCAAAGCCTTGGGAATCATCGCTATTACATTGGCGACAGTAAGTCTTCTCTTCACCAACGATGCTATAAAAAAGAAAAAATTCCTGCTGGTGAGAATTCTTGGTGGTTTTCAGATTATTATGATCCTCGTGGCGGCAACCTATCAGCATAATCCTGATATTATCCTTTTTGCCAACGGGACTTCCCTATCTTTGTTTGATGAAAGTGCGGCACCAAAAACCATCGCTGCGCTGGGATGGGCGCTGCTGTTGGGAAGCATCTTTATCCTGCCGTTTTTATTTTATCTTCTCTTTTCATTTGATGAAAAAGAAAATAAAAACTGACAATTGGCGTTTCAGAACTTATATTTTGTAGTAATAAATTTCTATTTTCAATAGGCATTTAGCGCAAACAATTAAGTGCAGAGCTACTATATTGAGCTTAAACCAATTAATAATTTTTAATATTTGCATATGAAAAAGATTTTTGCATTTGTGGCAATCAATTTGAGTTTATTAAGTTTTTCTCAGGCCTGGACAGGCGCCGGAGACCAAAAAGCACAGGGCGGCATCAATGTTTGGGGATTGGGAACCGGGCCTTCTGTGAGTTACGATTACGGACTCAACAGTCTGATTTCCGTCGGTGGTGGTGCCAATGTCTATTTTAATGAAGATGAGGACAATCCGTTTATTTTCGGAAGGATTGGCTTTCACCTGCAGGAAACGCTGGCTCTGCCTCCTGAATTTGATATCTATCCGGGCGCCAATGTGGGCGTTGCCGGCAGAAATTTTGGATTGGGTGTTTACATTGGCGCCAGATATTTCTTTACAGAAAACTGGGGTGCGTTTGTAGAAGCCGGAAATAATGGAAGTTTCGGCGTCTCCTATTCGTTTTAGAATTTTTTTAATTTATCATCGTAAGCATTCTGTAGTTTCGGGATGCTTTTTTTGTTGTTGGATGAGATGGTTTATATTATATTATTATGAGCAATTTTGACAATTCAATTTCATTTTGATATCGTGAAGAAATCTTCTATAAATCATCTGCATTTTTTTCTCTCTACCAATGCATTTTCGTCATTAAAATATAAGATTTCATTTATGGCTCTTATTTTTGGATAATTCCGACAATTCAATTATGACTAAAATCATAATCATACAGCATCCAATATAATAAAAACCGTTAAAGAATTAAAATTAAACCACCTCATTTACAGGTATTTATAATTTAATGTGTAATATTTATTAACAAAATATTACGATATAGCAAAAAAGTATTAATATAGGAAAAACATTTTTTGCTGTTGTGCAATCGATTGCATCAAATTAAAAAAAAACCATAAAAGTCAAAGTTATGCCACATGAAAAATTTTCAGGATCCGGTTTAGATTTCCGGAAAACAATTGCAGCTTTCTTTTTATTCTCGTCCGCTGTTGCCTTTGCTCAGGAAACACCAGCATCCGACACTATAAAAAGCACAGAAAAGGAGATTGAGCAGGTTGTACTAGTCGGATACGGCAGTGTCAAAAAAACGGATGTTACAGGATCTGTAAACACCATCAGTGCTGAAAAAATCACAGAAAGAAATAACACCAATCCTTTGGAGGCTATCCAGGGAAGTACACCAGGTGTTAATATCAACTCAAACACCGGCCGTTCCGCAGACGGCTTCAGTCTTGTCATCCGTGGGAAAAACTCATTGATCTCTGGCACTCCTCTTTTCGTAGTAGATGGAGTTCCAATGGATAATATAGATTTCCTTAATCCTCAGGATATTGCGAGAATGGATGTTCTGAAAGATGCCTCTTCCGCAGCTATTTACGGATCTAGAGGAGGTGCTGGTGTTGTGATTGTGACGACTAAAAGTGGATCGTCTGCAAAGCGTGGGATAGCTGTACAATTTGAAACTTCTTATGGTCTAAAAAGCGCAGTTAGATTACCTAAAATGATGAATGGTGCAGAATGGTGGAAATTTCATCAAGTGGCCTATATGAGTGCAACCCCACTTACACAAACACCTGAACAATTAGCTACATTAGCAGGAAACCAGAGTCCACTGATGGTTCAAAGAGCTAATAATGGATACAGCTTTGATTGGTATGATGCCGTATTGAAACCAGCTGTTACTCAGAATCACTACCTTAATCTTTCTGGAAGAGCCGACGGAGGATTGGCATATAATATGTCGTTTGGCGTGCAAAAAGATGAGGGTTTAATAGACCACGATTCTACAGAAAAATACAACTTCAAGTTAGGAATTACACATAAAATAAATGAAAAATTTTCAACTGGGGCCAATTTAACGGTTGCTAAAATAGTAAATGAATTGGGCAGTGACCTTGCAATGCAAGAGGCTTTCCGACTAAGTCCATTGATGTCTCCCTGGGCAGTAGATGCAAATGGTAACGAATTGATCGGAACAAAATTCTTCTTACCCGGAAAGTTAACTTATCCTAATGGCGCTTGGGCAATTAACAAAACGAGTTCACCCAATCCATTAAGTGAAATTGAAAATTCTTCTCAAATAGAAAAATCCTGGCAAGGTTTAGCTAATGTATTCTTTCAATATCAGGCAAAAAAATGGTTATCGTTCAAAACGACCTTCTCCACAGGGTTTACCAATACCCAGTTAGGTGCAGCTTACGGTGCAGAAACAAATGCTGGAGTTGCATTGAACGGATTGATATCCTCATCTATTAGAAGAAATGATAATTTCAACTATACTTGGGATAATCAAATTGATATAAAGCATACTTTTGGTGAAAATCACGATTTTAGTTTACTATTATTACAAAGCTCATATTACAACGAGGACATTTCTTCCTACGCTTATTCTAATGGTCAACCGTTTAATACCGATATTTATAATTTAGGATCTGGAGTTCAGACAAGTTACCAAATCAGCTCAGGCTACACTAAAAGAACATTGAGTTCATTTGCAGGACGATTGAACTACGCTTACAAAGGCAAATATCTACTAACTGCATCTACAAGATACGACGGTTCCTCTGTTCTCTCACCTGGTAACAAGTGGACAAATTTCCCATCAGTTGCACTAGCTTGGAGAGTAAGCAAAGAATCATTCTTGGCTGATAATAAAATCGTATCAGATTTGAAGTTGAGAGCAAGTTTGGGTTACACCGGTAACGACAACGTGGCACCCTACACAACACAATCTGCATTGAACCAACAAACATTTTATGCTAATGGTGCCAACCTAGTATCTGGATGGCAATCTGAAGCATTAGCAAACAAAACTTTGACCTGGGAAAAAACCAGAGAACTTAACTTCGGTTTAGATTTCGGTTTTTTGAGAAATAGAATTACCGGTACTGTAGATGTATACGACAGATTATCTGAAGATCTGATTTACAGACAACAATTACCCGCAGAAACAGGCTGGAGATACACATTCTCCAACGTAGGATCTGTAAGCAACAAAGGAGTCGAGGTTTTATTGACCACAAAAAATATCCAAAGCGAGAAGATATTTTGGGAAACGACATTCACATTTTCTAAAAATGTAAACGAATTGGTTTCTATCTACGGTCAGGATCGTGTGAGTGATATTGGAAATAATCTATTTATTGGAGAAAGTTTAGATTCAAACTACAACTATATCTACGACGGTGTATGGCAAGAAAGCGAAGCGACACAAGCAGCGGCATATGGTCAAAAACCAGGAATGGCAAGACCGAAAGACATCAACGGCGATGGAAAATTCGACGCTAACGACAGAGCGATAATCGGAAATTCTCAACCAAAATGGCAGGGAAGTTTTTACAACAAGTTGACATTTGGCAACTTCGATTTTAATTTTTCTTTGATTACAAGCCAAGGTCAAACCGTTCTGAGTACTTTCCATAGAAACTTTACCGATGTGACAGATAGAGGAAGACAGAAATTGGCAATGGACTATTTCATCCCAACCAATGGTGCAGGAATAGAATCGAATCCTAATACAGAAAATCCAAGACCAGGACCTCAGGCAACTGGCGCCGGTGCTTTCTGGGCATCAGGAATGGCATATTACAGAGACAATTCTTTTGTAAAAGTTAAAAACATATCTTTGGGCTATACATTCAGTTCCAGTCTTTTACGGGATTTAAAAATCAATGGTTTGAGAATCTACATCAATGTTTTGGATCCTTTTGTTTTTACCAAATTTGACGGTTACGATCCAGAATGGGCAGGAGCTGCGTTTGGTGTCAATAGACCAGCATCTGTAACTACCCAATTTGGTTTAAGTGCTAAATTTTAATACAATCAATCTCATGAAAAAATCAATATTAATATTAGGTGTCGTTGCAGCATTATTCAGTTCGTGCAACGATTTTATAGAGGAAGATAATCTGTCTTTCGTTTCAGCTGATGAAACATATCAAACTGCATCAGGTTACCAACAGTTAGTAAATGCAAATTACGCTTGGTTGAAAGGAATTTACGGTGGAGATCCTTGGTTATTTGTTGCTGGTACAGATATGTATGCAGAAGGCAGGTCTCCCGAACCTGCAGGACTTAGCCAATATACACAACTCATTCCTTCTGCTGAAGGTGTAGACCAGCTATACACATCTTGTTATCAATTGATCCAGTCTGTTAACAAAACAGTTTATTATTCCACACTTACAGAACAAAATGCCAATGTTCCAGTATTATTAGGCGAAGCTAAATATTTGAGAGCAAACGCTTATTTCTTATTGGTTCAAACTTATGGAGGTGTTCCAATCGTTACAGAAAATTTCACAGCTCCTGTCTTGCAATTCGATAGAAATACAGCTGAAGAAGTCTATAATCTCATCATTGCAGATCTGGAGGCATCTCTTGCAAGCGTAGGATCAACGGCTTACAGCAGTACTGGAAAAGTTAACAAAAGAGCAGTAAATGATCTACTGGCAAAAGTATATTTGACTCGTGGTTATGAAACTTTCGGTAAACCTACAGATTTTTCAACCGCTGCAACTTACGCAGATGCTGCAATTGCAGGTCAATCATTAACCATTCCTTATGATCAGCTATTCACTCCGGCAAATGATTTGAATGCTGAGACCATTTTCTCCGTTCAGTATGATGCAAAATCTACTTCCACTTCGCCAACCACTTTAGGAAATAAACAATTCTACTTTTTCAGTTCTTATCTGGGAGGCTCTGAAACTGGAGGCTCTGCGCCTTTAAGAAGCTACAATTTACTCCCTACAAATTATGCGTTGAGTCTCTTCACTCAAAACGATTCCAGATGGTCGGCAACATTTATGAATGTGGTTTATGAAAAATACTACGATTTCTACAGAGTTCCTGATAAAAACAGTTTGAAGATCAAACATTTTTATTCTCCGAAATGGTTTACACCTGCAGACAAGACAGCTTGGTTGGCAACAAACGCTGCTAAATTAGCTACAGGATTTGTTTATCACGATTGGGGAACTTATGATGCAGCATATACACTGATTAAAAACATTGATTACCAAACAATCCCTGTGAAGAAATTTGATGATCCCGCACTTACAACGCCATCCAGCACAGGTCCTGTAAGTACAAGAGACATTATTACTGCCAGACTTGCAGAAACATATTTGGTAGCTGCCGAAGCTTACCTTAAAGCAGGTAATCCTGCGACTGGCCTGCAAAGACTGAATGCGGTAAGAACCAGAGCTGGTGTCACACCCGCAACTGCTGGAGAATTCAACATCGATTATATTTTAGACGAGAGAGGCCGCGAAATGCTGGGAGAATACACAAGATGGTTTGACCTGAAGAGAACCGGAAAACTGGTAGAGCGCACCGTAAAATACAATTACAAAATCACCAGTGCCGCCCAGTTTGCAGGAAACAACGGACAATTAAAAATATTAAGACCTATTCCGCAAACGGTGATAGATCTGAACCAGAACAAAAACTTCCCACAGAATCCAGCATATTAACAACCACCACGAGAACTTTTAATTACAATGAGAAAAGACCGGAGCAATTCCGGTCTTTTTTTGTCTGAAATCCAACGAATCACATCAGGAAAATCGCCTCTCGGAAAGGCCGATCACCAGACGCCTGGCAGAGTCGGCCCAAAAGGCACGTGTCTTTCTCTTAAAACGCACGTGTCTTTTCATGAAAACCTCCGTACCTTTTTAGCAAAAGATACGGAGGTTTTTTATAGAATGTACTTGATTCATGTAAAAAAGCACCGTCAAAAATAAAATGCTTTATAATTTATTTGAGTTTGAGATTCCTGTTCTGCGGCGGAAGTGGAACATAGCCGTCATCATTGATGACTTTTGGGAAATCGTGGTTTTCCCATCTGGTTTTTGCAGCTTCTATCTTTTCTTTTTCCGAAGATACAAAGTTCCAGTAGATGTGTCTGGGCTCCGGGAATGGCTCGCCGCCGAAAATATAGACTGTAGACTCCGGCTTCAGAACAAAATGGCAGAGTTTGGCATCTTTCGCAATTAGTATATGTTTTGGATTGTAAAGGTTGCCTTCACTTTCGATGTGCCCTTCCAGGATATAAAGCGATGATTCCCCGAAAAGATAGTCGCCCAAAATGATTTCCTGATCTTCTACCGATGTGTTTTTAACTTCCAAAAAATAGAGCGGCGAATAGACAGGCACCGGCGATTTGCGACCCAGGATCTCGCCGGCAATCAGTTTGTAGGTAACGCCGTTATCCTGCCAGCTTGGGATATCTTCTTTATTGATGTGACAAAATTCCGGTTCCATATCTTCCAAGTCTTTGGGAAGCGCCACCCAAATCTGCAGTCCGTGCAGGTTTTTATCTGTCGTCCTAAGGTATTCCGGCGTGCGTTCGGAGTGGGCAACGGCTTTCCCGGCGGTCATCCAGTTGACGGCGCCTTCCTTGATCTCAATTTCTGTCCCGATCGAATCTCTGTGCATAATACTGCCTTCAAACAAAAAGGTGAGCGTAGAAAGTCCAATGTGCGGATGCGGCGGAACATCCAGATTTTCGTAATCTTTGAGTGCCGCAGGTCCCATATGGTCTATAAAAACAAAGGGCCCGACGCTTCTCTTCTGGGAAAACGGCAACAGTCTGCCGACCAGGAAATTCCCGATATCGGCGGCTCTCTCCTCGATGATCATTTGAATATTTGACATAGGTTTTCTTTTTAATTTTAAATAAAAATAACGATTTATAATTAATGTTCCAACTTTGTTACAAATGCCGCACTCTGCAGCCCGACCTGAATGGAGCTCATTTTTTGCGCGGACAAAATCTTTTACAATAATCAGATCTTCTGGCAAAAAATAGCGGGAATGGAGGGCGGAAAAGCTGCCCAAATCATCGGTGTTGCAAGGAAAATCACATTTAATATGACAAAAAGACGGCTATTTTACATTGGTATACTTTCTGACTAATTGATTACCTTTGAGCACTTATAATTTTAAAACATATTAATGGAATTAGCATTAAAGATATTTCAGTTTATCCTGAGCATTTCTATCCTTGTAACACTACACGAAATTGGGCACTTTCTGCCGGCGAAATGGTTCAAAACCAAAGTAGACAAATTCTTTTTATTCTTTGACCCGTATTTTTCCCTTTTTGCGATGAAGAAGATCAATGGGAAATGGCAATATAGATTCCTTTCCAAGAACGATCCCACGGAAATTGAGGTGGAGATCGACGGTAAAAAGGTGTTGCAGCCTATTGATGTTTCTGCACTACCGGATTCCGACTGGAGAAAGCACGAGGGTGTGAAGTACGGCATCGGATGGCTACCTTTTGGCGGTTACGTGAAAATTGCAGGAATGGTGGACGAAAGTATGGACACCGAGCAATTGAAAAAACCGGCGCAGCCTTGGGAATTCCGTGCAAAACCGGCGTGGCAGCGGTTGATTATTATGATGGGCGGTGTGACGGTTAATTTCTTTTTGGCCTGGTTGATTTATTCTTCTCTTTCCTACTTCACCGGAGAAACTTTCCACGACAATGCGAAATTCGACAACGGGATTGCAGTTTCTGATGCCGGAGAAAAAATGGGTTTGAAAACAGGTGATAAAATCGTAGCTATCGACGGAAAACCTGCGGAGAGAATGGAAACATCGACGATCAATCTGCTTTTTGCAAATGAAGCCACTGTCCTGAGAGACGGCAAAGAAGTGACTTTCCCAATCAACGAAGACGGCGTGGCAGAGGTTCTGCATTCCAACGAGGCAAAACTTTACTTCGCAAACCGTTTTCCGGCAGTGGTTGACAGTTTGGTTCCCAATAAACCGGCCATCCAGGCAGGCTTACAGAAAGGCGACAAAATTGTTGGCATCAACGGACAGAAAGTTGAGTTCTATGATCAGGTAACCGATGCTTTGAAGAACAAGAAGGGCGACGTTAGTTTAGAAGTGCTCCGAAACAATCAGCCTTTTACAATCCAAGCCAAGCCTGACGCGGAAGGTAAATTGGGTTTTGCGCCGAATTTACAGTTGGCTCAAAACTATCTGGACAAGAGCAAAACGGTAAAAACATACAGCTTTTTGGAAGCAATTCCGCGCGGATTTACCAGAACAATTGATGTGTTGACCATGCAAATCAAGCAGTTCAAGATTATCTTCAACACCAAGACACAAGGTTACAAGAAAGTGGGTGGCCCGATTGCCATCGTCAATAATATGCACGTGGACAAAAGCAAAGACGGCAGCCTTTCTATAGATTGGGAGTTTTTCTGGAGTTTCACGGCGATGTTTTCCGTTTGGCTGGCATTTCTTAATCTGATCCCAATTCCGGGCTTAGACGGCGGCCACGTTTTGTTTACATTGTGGGAAATCATTACAAGAAAACCTGTTCCGCAGAAAATTTTGGAAAATGCACAAATGGTGGGTGTAATTTTCTTGTTGGGACTAATGGTGTTAATATTTGGAAATGATATAGTTAAGCTGATAGCGCAAGCTTTGAGCTAAAAAAATTAAAAAAAGTTTCAAAAAAAGTTTTGGAGTTTTTAAAAAAGTTTCTATATTTGCACACGCTTAAAGCAAAAAGAAACATTCCTCTTTAGCTCAGCTGGTTAGAGCATCTGACTGTTAATCAGAGGGTCCTTGGTTCGAGCCCAAGAAGAGGAGCAAACCATCACAGAAATGTGGTGGTTTTTTTGTGTTAAATAGTCACCAAAGAATTTTTTGCGTAGTAGGCTCAAATATTTTAAAACAAAATATTTAATTATCGGTCAGGAATTGGCAAAGAAATTGCGTAGTTGGTTATATATCAACAACGTCTGCTAAAACTTGCCGCTATGAATATTTCTTACTACGATTTTAAAAATCTACCCAATCAGTCCCAGTGCGACATCGTTTTGAACGAAGGTCACCTGATGAACGAAACAATCAAGGATGAACTGAAATTCGTTCTTTACGAGATCTCCTCTTTCTCTGTGGAAATCGTTTACAATAAAAACAACAGGATTGCAGCGATGAATGTGTACCAGAACAAATCTGCTTACGCTAACTAAAATCTCAACCTATACGATTAAAATTTACTTTTTATTTTTCGACTCAATCCAGCGGCTCATATACTTTGTAGACTGATGCTGATGGTGCTGAAGGATTTTTCCAAGAAAATTAGTGGCTCTGTGGTTTTCAAGATTAGTGGATAATTGTTGAATTTTACTGATAAACGAATCAGTGTAAAGATCTCTGCTGTACACAGACTTTAGTATCACATAACCGTTTTGCTGAGCCTCATTCCAACGATTTTCATCTTGATAGAGCGCAACTGCCTTTTCAGCAAAAACCTCATCAGAATCTGTCACAAAACCATTCCACGGTAAATCTTTATGCATAGCCTCGGCTCCTGTTGGAGAAGTCACATTCGGTAAGCCAAATTTCATACTTTCCCAAAGCTTCCCTTTCAGACCCGCACCAAAAGGAATTGGTGCCAGCAAAACCCTTGCATTTTCAAGTATCTCCTTTACAGACTCCGCTCTGCCCTTCACCAGAAAACCGTCTTTTTCGTTTTGCAGATCATAAACTTTTTGTCCGGCATAAGCACCATAAATATGCAGTTCAGCTGCAGGAAGTTCTTTTCTGATCAGCTTCCAGATATGTTTCAGTTTCAAAACGGTTTGCCAGTTGGGTTCGTGGAGAAAATTTCCGATGCTTACAAAATGCTGCCGCTCATCAAAACCGAGCGTACTTTTTTCCACCTTTTCAGTCAGAAACGGAATGTAAAATAAAATAGCAGGATCGATTCTGAACTCATTGACCAATAGATTATACTCAAATTCCGAAATAATCAATGACAGATCACAGCGCAGAATGGCCGCCACTTCCCGCACAAAAATACTGTTGGTAAGATCCTTTTTCTCCAAAGTTCGCTTTTCAGCAAAAGCTTTCCGCCTCGCTTCCCTCAAGAAATGAAGATCTTCCGTATCAATGATTTTCACAGCATTGGGGCACTGCTCAGAAACGCGCCAGCCAAATTGCTCCTCGGTCACATAACGGTCAAAAAGAACAAGGTCGGGATTGAGATTTCTAATTTTCTCATCAAAATTCTCACTGTTGATTTCAATCTTTTGAATTTCGATTTTTTCGGAAAATTCCACGTTATTGGAAGCCGTCAGAAAAGTGACTTTATAATTGGCTTCAGAAAAGAGCCTAATAAGCTGCATCATACGATGGCCGGCCGCAGTAGAAGCCGGTTCTGGGATTACGAGACCAATTACAACAAGATGTTTCACATCCACAAAAATAGAGATTCTTATTGTATTAATTTGGGCAGCTATTTCCGCCCTCCGCTCCCGCTATTTTTTGCCGCAAGTTTTCAACCAAAAGCGCGTTTGGCACTCAACAAAAAATGAGCTTCACTCAGGTCGGGCTGCAGCTTCGTCATAAAAACAAGGTTTCGTTTCAAATGAAATTTTCAATCGAAAACATCACGCCTTTCAAAAAAATTTATACTAATTTTGAGGTATGCGAATAGAAAACGAAATCAAGTTGGGGTTCAAAGATGTGATGTTTCGCCCGAAACGTTCCACACTCAAATCCCGCAGCGAAGTTACGATAGAAAGAGAATTCACTTTTCTGCACACCCAAAAGAAATGGAGCGGTGTTCCATTGATTGCTGCCAATATGGACACTGTCGGAACTTTTGAAATGGCAGAAGCCCTTTCAAAAGAAAAAATAATCACAGCCATTCACAAGCATTACTCCGTAGAAGAATGGAATCAGTTCCTCGATGGGAAATCCGACGAATTCTACCAGTACATTGCACTCAGCACCGGAACCGGGAAGGCTGACGAAGAGAAAATCAAAGCCATTCTGGACGCCAATCCGCAGATCCAGTTTCTCTGCATTGATGTCGCCAATGGCTACTCCGAGCATTTTGTGCAGTTTGTAAAAAAAGCAAGAGAAAATTTCCCGGATAAAATCATCATCGCCGGAAACGTCGTAACTGGCGAAATGGTAGAAGAATTGATTTTGGCTGGCGCTGATATCATCAAAGTTGGGATTGGTCCAGGTTCCGTTTGCACAACTCGTATAAAAACTGGTGTTGGGTATCCGCAGCTTTCCGCCATCATCGAATGTGCTGATGCAGCGCACGGACTGGGCGGACAAATCATCGGTGATGGTGGCTGCAAAGTGCCTGGCGATGTGGCAAAAGCATTTGGCGGCGGTTCAGATTTCGTAATGTTGGGCGGTATGTTTGCCGGACACGACGAAAGTGGTGGCGAAATAGTAGAAGAAAATGGTAAAACTTACAGACTATTCTACGGAATGAGTTCACAAACCGCGATGGATAAACATTCTGGCGGCGTTGCAGAATACCGCGCATCAGAAGGAAAAACTGTGAAAGTTGCTTATAAAGGTCCTGTTTCAGAAACTGTGAAAGATATTTTAGGAGGCGTTCGTTCCACTTGTACGTATGTGGGTGCATCAAAACTGAAAGAGCTTTCCAAGAGAACGACTTTTATTCGAGTTCAGGAGCAGGAGAATCAGGTTTTTAATGGATGATATTCGATTATCTATCAACAGAAACCTGATTATCATCCTACTTTGTTTTTTATCATTTAATATCCTTGCACAAAATAAAATGCGAACGGTTGACGAACTTATAAACAAGACAGATCCAGGCTGGCCAATGGTAGAAGAAATGATACAGTCTGCTAAGAATAAGATTGATGTTTTACCAGTAAATCCTTGGCAAGCTGAGCAGGCCTTGTTCAAAACACAAGTTACAACGCGCTCTCCGATGGGCGCAATTGTTTTCAAGACTGGTGGAATTTTGGTAGATGATGGGTGGATCAGAATTCTGGGTTCAGGAAACGAAAAGCTCGACAGAACACTTCCAGATTGGAATAAGGGAAAATCATTCAGAGAATTTGGGGAGGTGCCTTCTTTTTTGTTGATTGCAGATGATGCGATTGGCGGTTTTTTTATACTGAATGGCGGTGGTCTTGGCGAAGATTTAGGTAAAATCTATTACTTTTCGCCTGATAATCTGGAATATGAACCTCTCGATATTACTTACACAGAGTTTTTAGAATTTTGTTTTAATAATGACTTAGAGCAATTCTACAAGGGAAACAGATGGCAAAATTGGCGAAAAGAAGTTTCTGAATTAGCCGGAAATCAGACTTTTGCCTTCTATCCATTTTTGTGGACTGAAGAGGGAAAAGACATCAATAAAAATTCGAGGAAAGCGATTTCTGTAGAAGAGCAATATCATTTTAATCTAGATGCCAAAAAGCAACTTGGATTTGATAAATAGTATTTAAAAGCAGTTCAAAATAAATAATTCCGTCTCATTCAACAAGAGGCGGAATTTTTTTTGCGTGAAAGATGGTAGAAAACCTCAACATAGCCCCGATGTTCTATGTTAATTTGCAAATTATTCAGGTTAAAATTTTAAAGTTTTTCTGATAATCCTGTTG
>JAZBLF010000003.1:0-334553 GCA_037033105.1 Bacteroidota bacterium | reverse complement strand
AAACAGCATATCAACAGGATTATCAGAAAAACTTTAAAATTTTAACCTGAATAATTTGCAAATTAACATAGAACATCAGGGCTGGTTACATTTTGGCATCAAAAAGAAAGCTTTGTCAATATCCAGATTTGACAAAGCTTTTTATTTTAAAAAATTGAAAATCACTAGAAATTATAGCTGAAGGCAAAACCGTTGCCGGCAGTTTCCAATCTGAAATAGGGCTTAAAAGCAGTGGTTTCGCCATTTTCTATTGCGATTGCTTTTTTTGCATTTTTATGGGCAGCCACTGCAAACGGGATTCCAATTCCTACGATTCCGGCGCCAATTCCCACAAGAGCCCACGCGCCGCCTTTGTCCTGTTTTACGG
Source organism: Bacteroidota bacterium (assembly GCA_037033105.1). Lineage (GTDB taxonomy): Bacteria > Bacteroidota > Bacteroidia > Flavobacteriales > Weeksellaceae > Epilithonimonas. The sequence continues at coordinate 334,186 of JAZBLF010000003.1, read as the reverse complement.
TCTGTACGCTATTATTGATTTTCACTTCCGTCTCTCCGCCGCTCAGCGCTCTGGCAATCCCGAAGCCCATAAATGCACCGCCTACACCTCCGAAAATACTTCCAACCGTGTTGTTTGTCCGCGACTTTTTGAAATATTGCTGTGCTTCAGGATTTACCAAAACACTTTTGTAATCGGATAGTTTATAGCTCACTCCGTCCTTCACAAGCTTATTTTTATCCAGGCTGACCTGCGAAAAATGAAGCTGAGAGAAAAGAACTGCAGCTACTAAAATTGATGTTTTCATAAATTATTATTTCCGCAAAAATAGAAAATTAAACCAATGATTGCCTAAAGCTTTTCATCCAGATCTTTCTCGATCAATTCCAACGAATCAATCACTTTTGAGATTTTCGCATTCTGTTTTTTGATTTGTCTTGGTCTCAGGAAAAACCACGCAATGGCCAGCCAGATGAAAGTTAATCCGTAAGCCAGAATAGCTCCTAAAGTTGACATTCTGAGCGCAAATTCATAAAAATAAAAGGCAAAACCAGTAGTCAATAAAACATAATAAATACTGATGCCCTTCGTCTGCATGTAAATCTGCTGATGCTGCAGTTTTTTCAGAGAAGCCAGATATTCCTGATTTGTTATCGACGGATTTATTTTCCTGATCACATTGATATTCTGAGAAGATAAATAAATATACATAGCCAACGCAATCAGAATCAGGATAATTCCTAAAGTGGTGGTAAACATCTTAAAATCAATCATATTCCAAATAAAGATAATCATCACAGCTGTGACAGAAAGACTGAGTATATGACAAATCCAAAACCGCAATTGTTTCTTTTTGTACTTGTCAGCGCCGGATTTTATTTCTTGTATATTAGGAATTTCCGCATTTTTCTTATTCCAGATATCCTGGAAATTGATATTATCTGTTTGCATAATTCTTAAATTTTTCAGTTAATTTTTCTTTGATCCTGTGTATTTTGACTCTTACGTTGGCCGGCGATATTCCGACGACTTCAGCAATTTGTGCCTGTTTCATCTCTTCAAGTTCCAGAGAAATGATGATTCTTTCCAGTTCCGGCAGTTCCGAGATGCATTGATAAAGGAAATCTGTCATTATATCCTGCTCCAGCTTGTTGTCTTTTTCCGAGCTGTCTTTGATCTGAAAAGGCAATTCACTTTTCGGCATTCGTTTTTCAATATTAATCTGCCTTAGACAAATATTGGTTGCAATCCTGTAAATCCAGGTTCCAACTGCTGCTTCCTGCCGGAATTTTGGCAATTGCTGGAAGACCGCGACGAAGGTCTCCTGACAAAGGTCTTTTGCTGCATCATCGTCATTCACATAACCCATGCAAAGCCGGAAGATGCGTTTCCAGTAATCGTTATAAATGTCTTCGAAGTTTAAAACCTGCATTGACTTATTTTAGAATTTAGAGAACATTCAACCAAAAATGTTACAATCAGAGTGAAGATAAAATCTTTTTATTAGTATTAAAGAATTAATGATGGTGAGATTTTCTACTTTTGCGCAATGCTGGAAATTCTTTATCAGGACGACTATCTTATTGCGATCAACAAGCCGAGTGGGCTTTTGGTTTATAAGTCCTATTATGCCGGCCCGGCAGATGAATATGCGGTGGAGAAATTAGCAAATCAAATTGGAAGAAAGGTTAATCTTGTGCATCGCTTAGACCGAAAAACTTCGGGCGTTTTACTGTTTGCTTTCGATAAAGAAACGCTTAAATTGCTGAGTAACCAGTTTATGAACCGCGAAGTTGAAAAGAAATATCTGACAATTCTGCGTGGCTGGACAAAAGAGGAAGACACCATTGATTACGAGTTGACCAATGAAAATGAAATCGTTCAAAACGCAATAACATATTATCGTCGTCTGCAAATTTCCGAAATTGAGTTACCATTTCTAAAACATCCCACTTCCCGTTATTCTTTGGTAGAAGCGATTCCCGAAACAGGCAGGTTTCATCAGCTAAGAAAGCATTTCAAACATATTTTGCATCCCATTTTAGGTTGCCGGAAATACGGCTGCAACAAGCAGAATAAGTTGTGGCTGCATACTTTCAATATATCTGCAATGCCTTTGCATTCCCACCAGCTCAATTTTAAACATCCCATTACCAATCAAGACATTTCCATCAATGCAAGTCTGAATGTGAATCCTGGTTTTTTACAAATAGGAAAGGTTGTAGGCTTTGATTTTGAGGAATATATTTAGTTTTTTTGAAGCCTGATAGAAACAAAAAAAAGCGTCCCAAGATGTTGAGACGCTTTGGAATTATGAAGAATAAGATTTATTTTTTGATGATCTTTTTGCTCACAATGCTGTTATCAGAAGTCACAATTCTAAGCACGTAAACGCCTTTTGGAAGATGAGAAACACTGATTTCAGTTTTGTTGCTTTCCAATAATTTCTTGCCATTCATATCGTAAAGAGTTGCAGACTTCAGATTTTTGCTGTCAATGTGAACAACATCCACGGTGGGATTCGGATAAACCAAAACGCTGGCTTTCTCAGTTGAAACTTCACCGTTTGCCAGAATTTCCAGATTCAGATTATATCCCAAAAGACCCAGATCTGTTGACGCAATGTAGATATAAGCCTTCTTGTCCGAGAAGTCGATGGCCACAGAACCACTTTCGGTTTCCAAAAGATCAGTTCTGGCGATTGTTTTCCAGTTGGTACCATTATCAACAGAATAATGAATGTTGAAAATATCGTTTTGACTCGTGTAAGTTGTGGCCATAAGAACCCCGGAATTCACGTCAGAATAGGCTACTTTGTTGGCTACAAATTGTGAAACCAGATTCCAGGTCAGGCCTTTGTCATTAGAAACAAAAACTCCGGATGAGGTTCCCAATGCCAATTGGTTCAGATTTTTTGGATTTTGAACAATATCAAAGATGGCAGTATCAAAAGTGACATCGTCTCCAATGGTCACCGGTGTCCAGGCATTTCCGCCATCAGTAGTTTTATAAACTTCAGAACCAATCAGGATGAAAAATTCATCAGAGATATTGTTAGGATGAAGGATTTTATAAACCGTATTCTGGGATGGCAAAGAAATATTGGTCACAATAATATTATTCATATCATTGAAGTTGATCTTGTTTAATTCACCTTGGCCCCAATTGGCAAAAGTGGTCCAAACCTGATTGGTAACCTGCGGGTCTGTCACAATGCCGGTAAGCTGACTTGTAAAAGTGCTCAGGATCTGACTGTAATTGGCACCAAAATCATCACTCACAGAAAGGCTGGATCCTGAAAGCGAACCGTTGAAAGTGTAAATGCGGCCTTCTTTTTTGGAATCCGGAATGTAGACCGGACCGGCGTTTTGACTTACGATGTTAAGCGGACGGATGTTGTGAGCCGTTTCGCTGTTGTCGGAAAGATTTCTGTGAACCAATCCATTCTGAACATTATAATACAGGTGCTTTGCCGTTGCATTTTCATAAAAACCGATGCCTCCTGTAGAACTGTAAAATGGCGTTTGGACCTGTGTCAATGTAGTACCATTGTCCGAAGAAAACAACGGTTTGTAGTTGGCCGTGATAAAAAGTTCGCCCGCTTTGAAAGGGTTGAAACTCGCCTTGATGCCGTAGTAATAGCTGTCCGTATTGTCATACGGATATTCCACACTTTGCCAGGTGTTTCCACCATCTTTTGTGGAGATTATTTCATCTTCTTCCAAGACTATAACGTGGTTGGTATCGTTCGGATCAAACTGGATATCAACAATGTCATTCAGAATTCCGTTGGTTCCAAAAGTGATATTCTTGTCTTCCCAAGTCACGCCGCTGTCTGAGCTGTGATAGAGCTTTTCTGGAGCCTGCCCAAAACTGATTCCGGTCCCGGCATAGATGTCATTGGGATTATTCGGATTGAATTCCAAAGTGCTGAGTACACTTCCGGCAAGTTTATCAGTAAAGTTATCGCCGCCGTCCGTCGAGATTTTAATTCCGCCATAGACGCCTTCGCTTCCGTTTCCATTGGCAATGTAGATTTTATTTTTATCCGCTGGTGCAAAAGCTACATAACTTGTAATGATGTTGTTGTTATCAGGAGAGTAGTATATTTCCTTCCAGCTCTCGCCACCGTCCGTGGTGGTGTAAACTCTGTTAGCGGTTCCGAATCCGAAAGGAAACTGAGAACTTGCTATCAATGTATTTTGATCACTCCCAAAAAAGTTGTAGGCACTGAAATAGGGTACTTCATCCTGATTGGGCAGCGAATAGGTTTTGCTGACGGTTCTGGTCGCAATATCCAAAATATGCAAAGTTCCGACGCCATTTTGGATGGTAGTAAAAGAAAGGAAAGTGCCGTCCTTGCTGATGTTTAATTTTGAAATGCTGATTCCGCCTCCAGACTCTGGCAACGCATAAAAAACCTGCCAGGTATTTCCGTTGTCTTTTGAAACTACAATGTGGCTTGTGATCGTGATGGCATAGATGGTATTCTGCTCCTTCAAACTATAAGTAAGGTCGAAGATTCTGCCAAATTCATTGTTGCTAAGAACTTCTGTCTGCGCGTTGGCATTGCCTGAGAAAAGAACGAACAGAAGACCAGCTAAAAAAGTAATTTTTTTCATAAGTAGATTTTATTATTAATGACCTTATGCAGCCGCTTATTCTTTATCAAAATCTGAGTTCAGAAGAAATGCGGATGTATCGATCTAATTTTATTCTCAAATGTTGTGATTAAAATTAGCAACGCAAAAAAATAGCTCGGAAATAGTAGGACGACAGGCCGGAAATAATGTGACAAATCTGCTAAATGCCTGTAATATAGTTGTATAGATCTATATTGTCGTCCTGATTCATTTTCTTGATAATCCGCTCTTTTCTCTTGCGGCAGGCTTCTGTGGTGATGCTGAGAAGAGAAGAAATCTCCTTCATAGAAAGGTTCATATAAACGTACGAAAGAAAACGAAGATCATTGGAATTAAGATCAGGATGGAGCATTTTCAGTTTGGATATAAAACCCTGATTCACCTCTTCAAAATGAATGAAAAAGCCTTCTTCCTCCCTGCTTTGTCTCTGAAAAATCTTGAGTTGTTTGATGATGTTGCTGACGTCCTTATTCTCCACATCGTCTGTCTGGCGAGACAGCGTCTTTACCAGATCATCTATCAGTTCTATTTTTGTTGAGATCTGCAGTGCTTTCGTCGTCAGTTTACGGTTTTTAGCTTCGATCTCATTTTTGTATTTCTCCTCTTCCAGCAGCGCTAAAACTTCTTTTTCTTTTAATTGATTTTCAAGGATTTCCTTATTCTTTTTCTCCTGTTCCAGTTCCAGTTTTGTGATCTCGGCGTTGCTCTGCTCAATAATTTTCTGCTGTTTATTTTTCACCATACTGTTTCTCAAAGCCCAAATCACAATGATAATGACAAAGATGGCGAGCAAAATGCCTTTGATGAAAAATGACCGTTCGGTAGAGAGTTTTTCCTGGCTTTCCGCAAGGTCTTTTTGAGAATTCTGAAGTTCAAACTTGATTTTGCTGTTCTCAAAAAGCTGCCCGTTTTTGATCTTATTTACAGAATCTTTGACCGCCATCACAGAATCTTTGTAAGAAACCGCGAGCTCGATATTATTTGATTTCCTATAGAGACCGCTGAATTTTTCGAAGATATTTTCCTTAAAATCATAGCTCAGATTGGTTTTTTCCGAAAGTCTGAGATAATGAAAAGCCTTCGGGAGATCTTTTCTTTCTTCGGCAATAGCTGACAGATTATAGAAAATCTGTGTTTTGTGTTCAGAATGTTCCACGCCGTCCAGTTGTGGGAGCAGCTCGGCAGAGATCTTTTCAGCCTCATCATACCGCTTCATATTGACCAGAGTTTCCACGAGCGTAGAACGTGCCAGAAGGTAATAAGGGGAATCTGCAGTGAGTTTTAATGCATCGTCGATGTATTTTTTCGCGGTTGGATAATCCTTTTTAACATTATATACGATAGCAAGATTAATCGCATACAAACCCTTGGAAACGTTGTTGTTAACCTTTTCTGCAAGTTCATACGCCTTCAGAAAATAATCCCGTGCTTTGTCGTGCTTCTGATCGCGGGAATACAGAATGGCAATATTGTTGAGCACTGTCATTTCAGACTTTTCGTCGAGATGAGCAACTGCTATTTTGTACGCATCCAGATAGTTATTGAGCGCTTCGCCAAAATCCAGCCGCATGTAATAATTAGCGCCTATATTGTTGGTGGCCAGAAATTCTTCGCGGTACCATTTGTTTTCTTTAGCAATTTTCCTCGTCCTGGAAAGGATTTGAAGCGATTTGGCGTAGTCCTTTTTGTTCATCGCTTCCACACCTTCAATGACCATTGTCTCGCACTCTTTCTGCGTCACAGCAGAAATCTGAAATGAAAGGAGGAAGAAAAGCAGGCAGAATATATTTTTATAAAAGAACCTTGGAATCATTTACTTTTTTGCTAAAAACAAGTAAAGATAACAAGATTTCTACTAAAATTTTTTTTAATTGAGACGATTGCTAAGAATATCAGATTATCCTTATCAATTATTTAACAGCGTTACAGCACTCTTTACAACACTTTTAAATTGACTTCAAATTAACTGTTATCGATTTTATTTGGAGGATATTGAGGCACATATTCATTTCAATACCTTAAATTTGTAAAACTTTTCTCCGATGTACAAACGCATTATCCGACCGATTCTCTTCAAATTTGATCCCGAAGAAGTCCATCACTTTACCTTTTCTGCACTAAAGAATTTCGGCTTTCTGGCCAAATTATTCCTACCAAAACCCATTGAAGATAAACGGCTGGAACGTGAAGTTTTTGGATTGAAGTTCAAAAATCCTGTCGGCTTAGCTGCGGGTTTTGATAAAGATGCAAAACTCTTCAATGAGCTTTCCTACCTAGGATTTGGATTTATAGAAATTGGAACTCTCACCCCAAAACCGCAGCCTGGAAATGAGAAAAAAAGACTTTTCAGACTGAAAGAAGACTCCGCGATTATCAACAGAATGGGTTTCAATAATGGTGGCGTTGACGAAGCCATTGAAAGGTTGAAAAAAAATAAAAACGTTCTCATCGGCGGAAACATCGGGAAAAATAAGGTGACGCCAAACGAGGAAGCTGTCAGCGATTACAAAATCTGTTTCGAAAAATTGTTTCCTTATGTTGATTATTTCGTCGTGAATGTCAGCTCGCCAAATACACCCAATCTACGGGAACTTCAGGACAAAAAACCTTTGACAGAGCTCTTGTCAACCCTTCAAAACCTCAATCTTGAAAAGCCAAAACAAAAACCGATTCTCCTGAAAATCGCACCAGATTTGACGGATGAGCAACTTTTGGATATTATTGATATCATTAAAGAAACCAAAATCGCCGGTGTAATCGCGACGAACACAACTTTATCAAGAGAAAATTTAACTTCAGAAAGCAAAACCGAAACGGGCGGACTTTCCGGAAAACCTCTGACAAAACGTTCGACAGAAGTCATTAGATTTTTATCCGAAAAAAGTGGAAAAGCATTCCCAATCATCGGTGTTGGCGGCATTCATTCGGCTCAAGATGCTATCGAAAAACTGGATGCCGGCGCAAGCTTGGTTCAGCTTTACACAGGATTTATCTACGAAGGCCCGGCGTTGATTAATGAAATCAATCGGGAGATTTTGAAGAAATACTGAGCTGCAAAAGTTCTGTTTTTTTGATACTATCGATGTAATAAAACATAGGCTACGATTGTTTTAATTAAAAAAACAGTTAAAAATTAATACGAATGACGAAATGCCTTTTACTTTTTTCTCTTCTCATCTCAACCGTTTTCTTTGCTCAGCAAAATTTTAAGATTGATGGGATTATCATTAATTCAAACCAAGAAAAAGTCTCATTGCCGGTTGTTGTTTATTTGCTTGATACTGAAAATCAATTAGTAAAAACGACAATCGCACAGGATTCAAAATTTGAATTTGACCAACTGAAATCGGGAAATTATAAAATTCAGTTGTCGTTGGATGATATTGTTCAAAACGAAAAACCATTTAATCTGGAAAAAAATCTGGCGTTAAAAATCATTTTTGAAGCTAAAAGCTCGCAGATTGAAGAAGTGAAATTGGTTGCTAAGAAAAAGATTTTCAAAGTAGAAAAGGGAAATATTACACTCGACGTCGCGAATTCTCCCTTAAACACTTTACCAACTTCAACCGATTTGTTATCAAAATTACCTTTTGTAATGATAGACGCAAACGGCGAAGGATTATCATTCGTTGGAAAAGGAAAACCTTTGCTATATGTTGATAACCAAAGAGTTGATTTTGCAATGTTGTCTGCAATAGCAGTAGACGATATCAAATCTGTAGAAATCATCAGAAATCCTTCTGTCAAATACGAATCGGAAGGAAAAGCGGTCATAAAAGTCAATCTCAAGAAAAGCAGAAAAGACGGGTCCCAACTCAGCATTTCCGAAACAGCGACTTTTCAGAAACGCTTCAGCAATTACTTTGCAGTCAATTTTCAGCAAAAGAAAAACAGAACCGAATGGAAGCTGAATGGGGCTTACAACCAGATCGACCATTGGGAAAGCAACGGTTTCGACTATTCCGTTCCGGCTAAAAACATCAGTTCTGATTATATCATAAAATCGATTACGAAACGGCCACAAACTATTTTTGGGGCCAGCTTATATCAGGAGCTGAATGATGATGGCGATTATATTACTGTGACTTTAAATAGTAATTTCCGACCGGACAAAGGCGATAATAATACCGATACTTTTTATTCTGAAAACGGAAATTCTGATGTTATCAAAACGCTGAATCAGCAAGACAGCAGGCGGGCGACCATCAATTCTATTTTTAATTATAAAAAGAAAATAGCAGAATTAGATGCAGAGATTTTGACCGGATTTCAGTTCAAACGGGAAAGCAAAAATGTAGATTACAGTTTTTTCAATGATACCAATAATTCTGGTTATGAGTTCAATCAATTTCGAGTTCAGCGATATTCCGGGAATGTGTATTCCGGAAGAATTGATATTGAAAAGAAATTGAGTGAAAAATACAAATTGGAATTAGGCGGAAGCTTCACGAAAGCGGAAACCAGAAACGATAATAAAACGACTTATCTTAATAATCAAAATCCGGAACTTTATCTATATAATTTTAAGGAAGCCAATCTTGCTGGTTACACAAATCTCGCTTTTAACACAGACCAATGGAATGTGAATGCTGGTTTGAGAACCGAATCCACCAATGCGGAAGGTTTTGATAAAATTGAAAATCAGACAAAAATTAAGAGAAACTATTTGGATTGGTTTCCGAATGCAGAAATCAGTTTCAAGCAAAATGACAATTTCGAATACACACTGAATTTCAGAAAAAGTATTTCCCGGCCCAATTACGCAGATTTGTCTTCCGGCGGTTTGTACGGAAGTCCTTATGTCGAGTATCAGGGCAATCCGGATTTGATTCCCACTTACACCAACACGATTTCTTTTTCAGCCAACCTGAAAAAAATCTCTGTCAACGCCTCTGTTTACAACAGCAAAAATCCGTTGGGTTACACGTTGGTTTATGATGATGACAGAAACATTTCAAAGTTCACAGCCGTTAATTTTGAAAAAGAATCTGGCGTTTCTTTGGGCGTGGATGTACCTTTTCAAGGGAAAAAATGGACTTCCCAGAACAGCCTTTCCGTCAATTATGACAAAGTGGAAGATTCTTTGGCAGTGTTGAAAAAATCGACCCCTTATGTTTATTTTTCCACCAACAATACGGTGAATGTCTGGAAATATTTATCCGTATTGCTCGATGGTTCTTACATCACAAAACGGGTGGAAGGTTTGTATGAGAACAATGCAATGTGCCTGCTCAATCTTGGTTTGACATCCTCCGTTTCCGATTTTGATTTTACCGTTCGTTATAATGATGTTTTCAATCAGATGAATTACATCCAAAAAATGTCTTATGACAAAATTGCGTCCACTGGCACCTTTTTTGGCAATACTCCGACGATATCGATTGGCGCTAAATACAACTTTGGACAACTTAAAAAATCAAATTATAAAGAGAAAGCAGTCAATGAAAATGCCAACAGGCTATAACTTAACTAATAGAAATGATATGGAATTGGTCACACTCAAAATATTCAACACAGAAATCGAAGCGGAAATGCTCAAAATTTTCCTGGAAACCAACGGAATAGAAACTTTTGTTTTCGGAAACATATTGGCAAATACTTACAATCTCTTCAATACAACAAGCGGCGGTGTGCAGCTCAAGGTCGCAGAAAATGACTTTGAAAAAGCTTCACAAATGATGACCGATTTTTATGGTTCGCAGGCCTGATACACTTTGAAATCAAATACAAAAAATGCAACTTTCTGAAAGTTGCATTTTATATTGAATAATTTCTAGGATAATGGTGCGCCTACAGCCAAATCACACCGGTGATGAGGTTCGCCGTGCGCAGGATTCATCGCAGGTTTTGGTCCTATTGCCTGCGCCTGTGGTGCAGGTGCGATAGTAGGACTAAGGATTGACGGCGTCTGCTGCGCCGCATTCTGCTGAGCAGGAGCGCTGTCAATTGGAGCACCAACAGCTATTTCGCAACGGTGATACGGCTGGCCGTGCGCAGGATTCAGAGCTGGCTTTCCGGAAGTGGAAACAACCGATGAGGCAGATACTGGCGCTGTTACTGATGCCGTTTCTCCAGCTGGAATTGCCGAAGCTGAATCATTTCTAACAGCTACCGAATCGCTGGTTTGCGATGCGGTTTCCGTCGTGCTGGTCTTTGTCTTGCCACAAGAGTATAAAAGTGCGACGCTTGCTGTAAGGATTGTTATTTTTTTCAATGCTATCATTTTATCAAATTTAATATTTTTAAATTAAAACACGTTATAATTAAGATAACCACATAGGCACACAGAAAATGCTTTGAAATAGAGAAATGATTCCCATTTATTTCTTCGTAAATCCATAGAGGAACTATGTGTCTATGTGGTTTAAAAATTTATATTGTTAATGAGTATGTGGCTTAAAACTTAAAGTCTACCCCAATGTAGAAATTTGCTTTCATCACAGGCGCATACACCATTCCGCCGTCAAAGTAGTTTCCGAAAGGATTGGCTGCATCCAGAATGGCAACTTTCTGTTGATAACCTGTTAAGTTTTCTCCACCCAAATAAACCCTGATTTTCTCAGAGAAATTCCTTGAAATCTGAGCATTCAAAGTGGAATAACTTGGCGAATAATCTCCAATTTGAAATTCTGCTGGATTCGATTTTGTGTTTGGAAGTCTTTGTTTTCCGACTAAGTTTAAGGTGGTGTCAAAACTCCAGAAGTGGCCTTTCTCAGTTTTGTTGGTCGAATAAGCCAGGTTTGCAAAGCCACGATGTTTCGCCATAAAAGGTACTTTTTTCAGTCCACTCAAATAATCCAAAGCCACATCATAATATTTGTAAGCCACTCGGAATTCCAAATTTTTCACTGGCTGAAAATCCCATTGGGTCTGGAAACTGTTTGCAAAAGATTTTCCTTCAAGATTGTAAAACAAAATTTTCTGTGCAGATTCGTCCAAATCCGTCACCACCTGATTTTGGAAATCTGTTCTGAAAAAATCTGCTAAAATTGTTGATTTCCTTCCAAATAATTTGAATTCCTGCTGAAGACTTACACCGTAATTCCAGGCGATTTCTGGTTTCAAGCCGTAGATTTTTCCGCCGTTACTGATGATTTCGATTTGTCTGTTTGAAGCAAAATAAGCCTGACTTTCCGCAAAAATATTGGCAGTTCGGAAACCTCGTCCGGCTGAAATCCTGAAAATAGTTTTCGGCGTCAGATCATATTTGAAATTCATTCTCGGTGTAAACTGCGTTCCTGCAAGATTGTGAAAATCAACACGGGCACCAGTCACCAAAGTGAATTTTTCGCCTGTCAAAGTATATTCTGCAAACAATCCCGGAACAGTTTCAGTTCTTTTGTAATTGTCCAAAAGATAATCCTCATCGTATTTATCATAAAGGAAACTTGCGCCAACTTTATATTTATTGTTCGTATTTCCAATGATGCTTTCGAAAATCAAATTGGAATAGTAAGACGTTTCTTTCCCAAAATAATTCCTCAATCCAAAAAAGCTATCCTGCTGATGGTAAGTCAATTGATTCATCCAGCCAAGACTTTGGTAAGGTTTCCCTTTGAAAACGTAGCCTGTTTTATTCCACAACTGAAATCTCGAAATATCAATCCCGACGCCGTATAATGATTGGTCTTTTTGCGGAATCCTTTTATTAAATCCAATCTGTCCCGCTGTCCGCTCATCTTTAATAAAGTTAATACCAAAATGCGAAGCGAATCCTGAACCTTCCAAGTCATTGTAATTCAGTAAATAAGCTGCATTTATTTGGTTTCCTTTAGGTCTGTCTAGAAAGCCGTCATCATTCATATCCGTATCACCAAAGGTGCCGTTTCCGTGCAGCAAAACACTTTGATTCCACTTTTCAGAAATCGGCGAAGTGCTTGTGACATTGGCCTCAAAACGTCCGTTGTTGTCAGAGAAAAGGTTGATTTCCGTTTCTGCTTTTTTATCATCGTCGTGACTTTTCAGAAGTTCTGTATTGATCTGGCCTGTAATACTCTCGTACCCGTTTACCACTGTACTTCCGCCTTTCGTCAGTTGAATGCCGCCGATCCATTTTCCGGGAATGAAATTGAGCCCGTAAGCCGAAGCCAGACCACGGATTTCCGGTAACTGTTCTTTAGTCAGCAATGTGTATTTTTGGTCCAATCCCAACATTTTCAATTGCTTGGTTCCCGTCACCGCATTGCTGAACGAAACATCCACAGTTGCATTGGTTTCAAAACTTTCGGAGAGATTACAACACGCCGCCTTCAGCAATTCTTTGGAACTGATATTAAAAATCAGTCCAGCTTCTTTTTTGCTGAGCGCTGTCGCTTCTTTTTCCCTTTTCAGCTTTACACCTTCTATTTCTTTTGCGTCGGATTCAGAGTCGTGATTCAGATTGATATCAGGATTGCTCATTCCTGCATCTTTGGTGTACAGACAGCAGGCTGGCAAGGCTTTATAAGCGCTTTCCGGTGCTTTGAATTTCTCATTATCGTGACCTGCCTCAGCCACTTGTTTCAAAATGGTATCGCAAGTGACTTTGGTTTCATCCAAAACCATCGTCAGCGTCTGGGTTTCCGCGCTCCAGTCTGCGGATATTGCGCCCGCTTTGGTAGCCGCCGTTTCTATTCTGGCTTTGCACATATTGCAGTTGCCTTTCACCAGAAATTGCTCTGTAACTGCTTGTGCGAATGAAAATGCAGACAGCATCAGCAGCATAAAAAACATCAGTTTTTTACTTAAATTGTTCATCTTCAAAAATTTTTGGATTGATTATTTAAGTTCGCAGACTTGCTTTGGATCACAATTTTTCGCCATCTTTTTGCTATTGTCCGGGCGGTCGTACTGGCAGCAGACTTCCAGCTCGTCGTACACTTTACCGGAGGCGCGGAACATTTCGTTGTCGTGACCAACTTCGGCTACACTTTTCAAGATGGTTTTTTTGTCGGTTTTGGAAGCGTTATAACTTACAGTCAAAACCTTTTTACTCATACTCCAGTTGGCAGCACTCACGTTTTTGTCAGCTTTTACAGCCGTTTCGATGCGGTCTTTGCACATTCCGCAGTTGCCTTCTACTCTTGCTTTGAAAGTTTTGGTTTGGGCAGAAAAGTTTGAAAATAGGAATATAGAAAGGAATAAAATTCCTGATTTTATAATAGAATTCATTTTGATTAATTTTAATTTGTTTGATGAGAAGCACTTCGACTCCGCTCAGAGTGACATCCCTAAAATTGTATTTGTCTGTCCCGAGTTTGAAGCCATCAACCTTTCAGTCTGAGGCTCTCGAAGACATTTAAATAAAAAAAATTAACCAAGTTTCGGCGGCTGCCAGATAATGAATGCTCGCGCTAAAGGCGATTGAGAATAGTAAGAATATTGATTTTCGATTTGGAAAATAGGCGTCCGCAATTTGTTGTCGAAGTTATTTAAAACAACAGAAAATACGAATCCCGAACTGCAGGTTTTGCAAGTGGTGCAATTGTCGTTGCAGTCTTTTTCCTTTTTGGAATCGTGATTGCAGGATTTTGAAGATGCATCTTCTTTCTCGCAGCAGTCAGAATTATTAGATTGAGATTCGCAACACGAACTCTGAGCTACCTGCGCATTGAAGTTCTGCTTCGGAAACACAAAAATTCCCAAACAGAAAATCATAAAAAAAAGTTGCAGTTTTCTCAACATCGTTTTGCAAAATTAAGAAATTTAAATAACATACAATTTGTCATTCCGGAGGAATCCATACGCCGAGATTCCTCCGGAATGACAATATTATCACTTAACAAGCGTTTTTCTCCTTCTCCAAAAATAAAATACCAATCCACCAATCACAACAATCGGCCAGATAGAAATCAGGAAAACAAAAATCTGCTGAATCAAATAAAAGCCTTCCACAAAAGCATTTTTCACATCGAAGAAGAAAGTGTACTTGTACTCGTTATCAATGTTTTTGGTGTTGACAATCGGGATTTTAGCCACATTGGTGCCGGGTTCTTTGATGTAAATATCAACCGTAGAATACTTTAACTGATCAGCTAAAGTTTCATCAGCATATTTCTGATTATTAGCTTCAGTCACATTTTCGTCGTCAAGTTTCACTTTGTCTTTTCCTGTTTTCAATTGCGAGATATTCGTGCTTGTTTTCGCCTGCCTTTCCGCTTCCAGTTTAGACAATATGATGTTGGCGGTCACATCTTCGGCAGAAATAACTCTGGAATTGAGGAACACTTTTTTATCATTAATGAAATCCAAAAATTCCCCCAATTTCTCCGTCGGAACGCGCACCTGCATTTTGTTCTGATTCTGAAATTTCCTGATCAAAATGGAAGATTCGTCCGAAATATTATAGGTGTTTTCCGATAACGTCTGTGCTTCCAACCGGCTCTGCGTTACAAATCCACCGAGCGAAATCAGTTGTTTTTCAATCGAGACAGTCGCACCATAAACATCCTTCACTTCCATATCCACTTCCGCGGTTTTCACAAATTGTTTGCCTGCGATTTGTTGGGTTGCAGCCACAGAAACACTGTCGGCAGACATTGCCATTTCTTTTGCATTGCTGTCCGGGAATGCCGAACTTTCCACAGATTCCGATTTTTTGCAACCGACAATTAGTAACGCAACCAAGCTGATTGATAAGATTTTCGTTTTCATTTTGAATATATTTTATTTGTTTTTTATGATAAAATGGAATCACAAAGGATTTCATAAGAGATTATTTTCGAGATTAATTATTGAGATTGATTTGGGCAGCTTTTCCGTCTTCCGTTCCCGCTTTTTTTGCCGGGCTCTTCCCATTTCAAAAAAAGAGCTCCACTCAAGCCGGGCTGCAGGTTTGATCTCCAAATCAAGTTTTGTCAGTTATCAGAAACCTTCTTTATCAAAATTGATATTTAAAATGAAAGTAATTCTGCAAATCAATCCGAAACTAATTGTAAAGTAGTCTGCTTGGTAAATAATTGGATATTAGTAGTTTGTAAAATTAATTTTCAAAGAAATTATGTAAATGAACTATGATTCAATCGTTTTTAGGAATATTCTTTGCTTTAGGAAAACAAATTAAACTATATGAACAGCACCATCTCCAAAATAAAAGGAGTAATCGGCCTTCTGAAAAATATCGATATAGACCAACTCTCTCAAATTTCACAAAAAGTAGACCTCCCCAAACTGATGACGCAGTTTTCAAAACTGGACAAAAATCAGCTGAATAGCCTGACAAAAATGCTGGACTCGTCGGGAAAAAAAAGAGAATTGCCGCCCATCAACGGCGACTTTTATGAACTGCATCTTAAACTGACAGATGAGCAGCGCGCCATCCAGATGAAAGTACGCGAGTTTATGGAGAAAGAAGCGAAACCGCTGGTCAACGATTATTGGCTGCACGACGATTTTCCACACGAACTGATTCCAAAATTTAAAAAATTAAACCTTTGTGGCGTGACCTATGACGGTTACGGTTGCCCTAATTTACCATTCCTGATGGAAGGCGTTATAGCAATGGAAATCGCAAGAGTTGATGCATCTTTGGCGACATTTTTTGGCGTACAGTCTGGATTATCAATGGGTTCAATATATATGTGCGGTTCCGAAGAGCAAAAGCAAAAATATCTTCCCGGAATGCAGCAATTCGATTTGATTGGCGCATTTGGACTTACAGAACCGGAAGTAGGCTCCGGAGCAGCGGGCGGATTGACGACGACTTGTAAAAAAGTAGAAGGCGGCTGGATTCTCAACGGACAGAAAAAATGGATCGGCAATGCTACCTTTGCTGATGTGATCATCATTTGGGCAAGAGACCTGGATGACAATCAGGTGAAAGGATTTATCGTAGAAAAAGATACAGCAGGGTTTTCAGTTGAAAAAATAAGAGGAAAAATGGCACTCCGCATTGTGCAAAACGGATTGATCACAATGAAAGATTGCTTCGTCGCAGATTCTCAAAAAATGGAACATGCCAACAGTTTCAAAGACACTGCAAAAGTCCTTCAAATGACTAGAGCAGGCGTTGCGTGGATGGCGACAGGCTGCGCCAGAGGAGCTTATGAAAGTGCTTTGGACTACACCAGAAAACGCGAACAGTTCGGAAAGCCTATAGCTTCTTTCCAGTTGATTCAAGGTCATTTGGTAGAAATGCTGTCCAACTTAACAGCGATGCAGACGCTGGTTTTCAGGCTTTCGGAAATGCAGGATCAGAATATTCTGAAAGACGAACACGCCTCATTGGCAAAAGTCTTCTGTAGCCTTAGAACGCGTGATGTTGTCGCACAGGCAAGAGAAGTGATGGGCGGGAACGGGATTCTTCTGGAACACGATGTTGCCCGTTTTGTTGCCGATGCAGAAGCGATTTATTCTTATGAAGGAACCAAAGAAATCAACTCATTAATTGTCGGACGTTCGATTACCGGAATGAGTGCCTTTGTTTAAGTTATTCTAAAATAATTTTTCCGGAATAGACTTTATCATCAGTTATTTTATAGAATAAAACACCTTTAAATTCTTGATTTAAATAAAATAGCTGATTTGATTTTGTATTGATTTGCTTAAATAATTGTCCCGATGATCCATAAAAATCAATTCTGACGTTTTTATTTTCAGGTAGAATTACTTTAAAAGATTTGTCAGTTTTAGAATAATATAATTTTGGATTGGAAGCTTTAAAAAAATTTTCGGAATTTGATAGCGTACTTTTGCAGGAGATTCCAGCTGCAGTTTCGAAACACTCAAGCCAATGCCCATATTCAAATGGTCTGTCGCCGGGATATTCTAACAACCCATTGGAAGAACCTACACCTTCATAAATTGCATAACCTGGATAATTATAATCTGTGTTCATTCCTTGTACGTGGGTCTTGAAGACTTTTTTTACTTCGTCAAAAACATTTCCTGTAGAAATGGAAATTAATGTTCCGGCAGCGTATTTATCAAAGTCATATCCTTGATAAGGTAAAGAATTTCCTACGGACAAAGAAAAATCGTACAAAACAGTTTCATTAGCTGTTCCGTTGATATTTCGGTAAACTTTTTTTTCCACGATGTCTTCTCTTAAAAGTGCTGCAAAATGATCATTGGTATCGAAATAAGAAGTTTCATCGCAGGCTCTTTTATTGTCTGGACGAAGGCTATTGAAATTAAAATAAATTTTTTTGTAACTTTTACCATTTACAAGACTGTCACCTTTAATTTTGTAGCTGTAACTGCTTCCGCCTTGGAAAAAGAAGCAATTATAGTTTTGCATAGAGGCAGAGAATGATACTTGCCACTTATTCCCTTCCGCCAGCAATGGTTTATAATCTTGAGAGAAAATAGAATTTGTAATTAAAATCAACAAGAAAGAGTAGAATTTAGACATAGTTTTTATTTAAAGGTAATTAATAATATCATATATCAATGAATTTTCAATGTAATATTTCGTATATTTAATCTAATGAAAAAAACAATCTTATTAATATTAATGACCTTATTTCTGCAGCAGTGCACGCAGAAAAAAGTGGATTTAACAAAACAACCCCCTCAACAAACGAAAATGGAAGATAATACACACAAAAACAATCCTTATTACTCAAGAACCGATAAAACCAAACTTAACGTCTCCAACGAGGAATGGAAAAAAATCCTTCCGGCAGATGTTTACGCCATCTCAAGAGAAGCCAACACAGAATATCCTTTCACCGGGAAATACAATGAATTTGATGAACTGGGTGAATATTATTGCGCCGTCTGCGGCAATCATTTGTTCCGTTCAGATTCCAAATTCTCAAGCACTTGCGGCTGGCCAAGTTTCTTCGAAGCCGACAAAGAAGGTGTGATTTACAAACGAGATTCCACGCACGGAATGGAAAGAATTGAGGTTCTCTGCAAACGTTGCGATTCGCATTTGGGACACGTTTTCAATGATGGTCCGCCACCAACTGGAACGCGTTTCTGTATGAATTCCGCAAGTTTGGATTTTCAGGCTGATAGTAAAAAGTAGAATTATATGGGCAGCTATTTCCGCCTTCCACTCCCAATCTTTTTTGCAGACAATTTCCAGTTCAATAGAAATTAATACCACGCAAAAAAGGATTTCCGTTCAAGTCGGGCTGCGATTGATTTGACGTTTTAAAATAATACAATAATCCCGAAATAATTTCGGGATTTTTATTTTATCATAATCTGCAAAATTTGCTCAATCTGCGAGAAAATTATCACCAAGAACTTAGCTAATTAAACTGAATCATTCTTAATTTTGTACATCTAAATCCAAAGTAAATTGAAAACAATATTCATCACCGGAGCCACTTCCGGAATCGGGAAAGCAACTGCAATCCTATTAGCAAAACAAAAAAATAGAATCATACTCTGCGGAAGAAATCAAACCGTTCTCGAAGAACTGAAATCAGAATTGTCAAAAGAAACAGAAGTTTTTACGCTAAGCTTTGACGTCAGAAATTCAGATGAAGTATCGGAAGCGATCAATTCACTTCCGGAAGAATGGAAAAATATTGACGTTCTCATCAATAATGCCGGAAATGCGCACGGACTCGATTCAATTGCAGACGGCAATCCGGAAGACTGGAACGCGATGATGGACGGCAATGTGAAAGGTTTGCTTTACGTTTCCCAGCCAATTATCCGATTGATGAAAGAAAAACAAAACGGACAGATCATCAACATCAGTTCTGTGGCAGCAAGGCAGACTTATGCAAACGGCGTGGTGTATTGCGCCTCAAAACGAGCAGTTGATGTGATTTCGGAAGGAATGAGACTCGAGCTGACAGAATTCGGGATCCGCGTGACAAACATCCAGCCAGGCGCAGTTGAAACTGATTTTTCAAAAGTTAGATTCAAAGGAGACGATGACAGGGCGGCAACGGTCTATGCAGGATACGAACCTTTGATTGCAGAAGATATTGCGGATGCGATTGCGTATTGTATCAATGTTCCGGAGCGTGTTTCGGTCGCAGAATTTACAATTTATCCTAAAGCACAGGCCGAACCAAGAACGATTTACAGGAAATAATGAAATCACTTTTCAGTTTTATATTTCTCGTCTGTTTTGTCTTCGCATTTTCACAAAATTATTCTAAAAAAGAAAAGGCATTATTAAGTCAGATTTTAAAGCTTGATTCGTTGATGCAGAATAACAATTCTAAAATTCTGGAATTGTTTTCTGACGATGTTTCGTTTGGACATTCCAATGGCTGGGTGCAGAATTACCAGGATTTCAAAACAGATTTTGAGTCGGGGAAAGTGAAATATCAATCCGTCAAACAGACAGAATTAAAGGAATTCAAAATCAAAAATAAATTCGCAAGCGTCAGAAGAATCATCGCCGTGAAAGGACTCTACAAAAGCGAAATCTTCGAAATGAAACTTTCTGTTCTGGAATTGTGGATTAAACAAAAAGGGATTTGGAAATTGTGGAGCAGGCAAAGTGCGAAAATTAACTAAATCTCAGAATACAGTTTCTTTTTCTATTTTTGTATAAACCATTTTAATAATGTCAGCATACGATAAAAATAAGCCTTTTAACGATTTGCCCAACTTACCTCCTGATTATAATTTGGAAACATCGGCGATTTTTAAGGCAGCAATTAAAGCAAATAAGTTGCTGGCAGAATTGAAAGGGTTTTGTCAGACTTTACCTCATCCAGAATTGCTTTTAAACACAATTATTTTACAGGAAAGTAAAGAATCTAATGCAATAGAAAATATAGTCACGACCCAAGACGAATTGTACAAAGCGACTTTAATGGGAAATGACGTAAAAAATCAGTCGTCAAAAGAGGTTTTGCAATATCGCCAAGCGATGTATTGGGGGAAAGAGCAATTGCTGAAAAATAATCTAATCACAACTAATTTGTTAATCGGAGTGATGCAAAGATTAAGAAATTCTAATGAGAATATCAGAAAAAATACAGCGACAAAATTAGCAAATCCTGTAAATGATACTATAATTTATACACCTCCAGAAGGTGAAAATATAATCAGAGAAAAGTTAGCTCAATTGGAGCAATTTATCAATGATGAGAATTTTTCAGACTTGGATTCAATCATAAAAATGGCATTGGTTCATTATCAGTTTGAAGCGATACATCCTTTCAGCGATGGGAATGGCAGAACAGGTAGAATCTTAAATGTCCTCTATCTCATTCAGCAAAACTTACTTGGTTTGCCTGTTCTATATTTGAGTCGGTATATTATAGAAAATAAATCTGATTATTATAGACTTTTGAGAGAAGTGACTGAGCAAGGCAATTGGGAAGAATGGATTTTATTTGTTGTAAACGGAGTTGCTAATACCTCAGAATTGACATTAATCAAAATCAAAGAAATACTAAAATTAAAACACCAAGCTTATATTTCTATTAAAGATGAACTGAAAAAAGGTTTTTCCAAAGAATTGGTGGATTTACTATTCAGTTATCCATACATCAAAATCAGTATTTTGGAAGAGCACGATATCGCAAAACGACAAACAGCGTCAGAATATCTAAAGAAAATTGCAGATTTAGGCTGGCTAACTCCAATTAAAATCGGACGAGAAATATATTACAGCAACCATAAATTAATTAGTGTCTTATCAAAATAAATATGTTGATTGAATAAACATATTAGAACAATATGTCGATTTTTATCAAATTTTTCGACACGTTTTGTTATCTGTCGACAGTTTAAACATTTAAATTATCTACTCCAATGAAAATCCTCCACATAGAAACCTCGTCCAAAAACTGTTCTGTTGCCATTTCTGATGGCGAAGAAATCCTTTGTCTTTGCGAGGAAGTTTCCGATAATTGCAAACAGTCCGAAAGCTTGCATTCCTTTGTAGAATGGGCGTTGGAAGGTGCAGAAATTTCTCTCAAGGATTTGGATGCCATTTCACTAGGGAAAGGTCCGGGTTCTTACACAGGTCTCAGAATTGGAGCAGCTTCCGCAAAAGGCTTTTGCTACGGTTTGAAACTTCCTTTGATTGCCGTCAACTCTATGGATTCTATGGTGGAATCTTTTGTCAATCAAGGGTTTGAATATATTATTCCATTGATTGACGCCAGAAGAATGGAAGTTTACACCGCTGTTTTTGATGGGAATTCCGGAGAAATGATCAGCACAACAGAAGCAAAAATCCTCGATGAGAATTCTTTCGCAGAATTTGCTGATAAAAAAGTCTTGTTTATAGGCGATGGCGCAAAGAAAACGCAGGAATTGCTGCATTTTCCCAAAGCCGAATTCAGATCTGATATTAACCCATCTGCGAAAGGTTTGATTAAGAAAGCGGTTGAGAAATTCAATCAGAATGATTTTGAAGATACTGCCTATTTTGAGCCATTTTATCTGAAAGATTTTCAAGGCATCAAGAAAGCAGACCGCATAAAAAAATCCTGATTGTAAGTCAGGATTTTCGCTTTATTTTTTCGAAACTTTATAAAGTTTTCCACTATCTGTAATCCCATAAAGATTGCCGTCCGTTCCGTTCAAAACATCCCGGAATCTCTCTTTTTGGTCTAGAAGTAATCTCTCTTCTCCAACCACTTTATTATCCTTAATGACAATTCTATTGATGTGCTCGCCGCTGAGACAGCCGATGAATAGATTATTCTTCCACTCTTCGATGTTTCCTGTGTAAAATGCCACACCACTTGGCGACACCACAGGATCCCAATAGTAAACGGGCTGTTCTGTTCCGGCTTTTTGAGTAGTTCCATTGTTGATTTTTTCACCGCTGTATTCAATGCCATATGTCACGTCGCCCCAACCGTAGTTTTTTCCGGCCTGTATTAGATTGATCTCGTCGCCGCCTCTCGGTCCCATTTCGATATCCCAAAGCTGGCCTTTTTCGTCCAACGCCATTCCCTGTGGATTTCGGATGCCGTAGGCGTAGATTTCCGGTTTGTAGCCCTCTTTTCCGATAAATGGATTGCCAGTTGCCGGCTGGCCGTTTTTGGTGATTTTAAGGATTTTACCCAAATAATTATCAGTTCGCTGAGCATAAACTCTTGTCTGTTTATCGGATCTTTCGCCAGTGCTTACGAAAAGATTCCCATCTTTATCAAATGCGAGGCGGCTTCCGTAATGTTTATCACCATCGTAAGTGGGAGTCGCGCGGAAAATGACTTTGACGTCAGAAATCGTTTTCAGATCTGCTGACAGTTTCCCTTTTCCAACCGCGGTATGGTTTCCTTTTTCGTATGGCTCCGAAAAACTGAAATAGATGATATTATTAGTTTTGAAATCGGGATCTAGAGCCACGTCCAGCATTCCGCCCTGACCTTTGGCATCCACTTTTGGAAAGCCTGTAGTTTTGGAAGTCTGCTTTCCATCAGCAGAAACCACATTCATATGACCTGATTTTTCTGTGATCAGAAATCTTCCGTCTGGCAGATTGATAATTCCCCAGGGTTTCCCCAATGATGTATTGATAACCTCAACTTTATAAGGTGTTTTTGTTTTGACCGGCGTTGTTCTCGTCTGGCCGGCAAAAGCAGGTTGATAGTCTGTATTGGCTTTTTCTACCTTAGCAGTAGGTTCGCTGGGTTTTCCTTTGGACTGGCAATAGAGGAAGGAGGTGCTCAGCGAGAGGAGGATTGGTAATGTAGATTTTAGCATAACTTTTATTTTTAAAAATTGAATGAAATAATAATGCCAGCAAAAAATATTCAACAATATAATATTATGATAATATAAAATTTAAAATAATCTTATTACCCTAACTAATTTGGGGGTTTATCTCAATTTTTATAATGATTTAGTTGCGAAAGTGTGTATTTTTCAAAGGTTATTTAAAAAATTTATACATTTGATTGAAATTAGACTAAATATATGGGAATCAGAAAAATCAGTGTTATTTTCTTCTTGGGAGCTAGTACACTTTATTTTGCGCAATCTTCAGCAGATACACTTTCCGGTGAGACTGCGGTAGATGAGGTAACAATTATAGGAACCAGAAATAAAAAAAGAACCATTATCAATACTCCGGTTCCTGTAGATGTGATAGATGTCAAACAGATCAGCCAATCTACAGGACAAGTAGATGTCAATCAGCTTTTACAATTCGCTGCGCCTTCTTTTAATTCCAATAACAATCCGGATCTGATGGTGCAGATGCCGTAGATCCTGCAACATTGCGAGGTTTGGGTCCGGATCAGACTTTATTATTGCTTAATGGGAAAAGATACCATCAATCTTCATTGGTCAATATCTTTGGAACGAGAGGCCGGGGAAACAGCGGTTCAGATTTGAACACGATTCCGGTCGGAGCAATAAAAAGAGTTGAAATACTTAGAGACGGAGCTTCCGCACAATACGGTTCCGATGCGATTGCGGGCGTTATCAATGTGGTTCTCAATGACAGAAACCACGGTTTTGAAGGCAGTGCTTTTTACGGTGCCAATCTTTTTAAAAGTCCCGGAGATAATGATGTGGTTTCAGATAAAAAAATAGATGGAAACACCTTAGACTTCAGTGGAAACCTTGGGACAAAAATCGGAAACAAAGGTGGTTTTGGAAACTTTACATAAGAATTAATTAATAAGGATTATTCAATCCGTAATGCCAATCCTGAAAAATATGATGCGCCAAGACAACGTTTCGGAGATGCAAATCAAACAATGTCTATTTCTTCGGTAATATAGAAGTGCCGTTGACAGACGGATTGACCTTTTATTCCCAACCCGGATTTTCTTATAGGAATACAAAAGCTTACGCCTGGACAAGATCGGCTGATGCAGATGGGAATATTCCGGAAATTTATCCAAATGGATTCAATCCGATTCAGAATACAAAAATTATGGACTTTACATTCGATAACGGTTTGAAGTTCAAACTGGGCGATTGGGACTTTGATTTCTATAATGCTTTCGGAAACAACAGATTCATTTATCAGATTGATAACACCATCAATGCGACTTTGGGTGTGAATTCTCCAACAAGTTTTGATGCCGGTGGACACTCACTCTCCCAAAATGTAACCGGACTTAGCACGACCAAATCTTTCGATTTCCTGGAGGGTTTTAATCTGGCTTTGGGAACAGAATTTCGTTATGAAAAATTTAATCTGATAAAAGGGCAGGAGAGTTCTTACGCCACTTATGACATCAACGGAAATGTTGCAACAGCCGATACGCCAACAGGTTTACTGGTAACGGTTCCTGGGAGTGGAACTGATCCTGACACGAATCCCATCCGCTACAGACCAGGCGGATCGCAAGGCTTTCCCGGCTATTCTACAGAGCTTGGTAAAAGCAGAAACAACTTTGCTGCATATGTAGATACAGAACTTGATATTACCAAAAACTGGATGGTAAGTCTAGCCGGAAGATTCGAAAATTACAGTGATTTTGGAAGTACTGTGAACGGAAAATTTGCAACTAGATATGCCATTACGCCGCAGTTTGCTTTCAGAGGTTCGGTTTCTACCGGATTCCGTGCGCCTTCTTTGGTTCAGAAGTATTACAGCCTGCAGTTTACCAACTTTCAGGGTGGAAATCTGGTCACGGTTCAGTTGGCTTCCAATGATAGTGAATTGGCAAGACAAGCCTTTATTCCACAATTGAAACAGGAAACCTCTCTCAACGGAAGTGCAGGATTTACATTCAATACAGGAAAATTTACGGCAACTGTCGATGGTTATTATATCAAAGTCAAAGACAGAATAGTTTTGACTGGTACTTTTGACCAGACGGATGATGTTATTGGTGCTGCACTTGCAAATTTGAAAGTGGATCAGGCGCAGTTTTTCAGTAATGCTGTAGACACCAAATCGAAAGGGATAGATGTGATTTTGACTTATACTACAGATTTAGGTTTAGGAAAACTGTCTACAACTTTAGCCGGAAATTATAATGATATGGAGATATCAGATGTCCACACACCATCCCAATTGGCGGGAAAAGAAGATGTATTTCTGAGTGCCAGAGAACGGGCTTTCATTTTAGCTTCTGCTCCTAAAACTAAAATCAATTTGAATCTGAATTACAAAATCCAAAAGTTTAACGCAAACCTGCAATTAGTGAGGTTTGATAAAGTGACTCTGGTTGGTTATAACGGTCCGGATGATTTCCAAATTTATACACCGAGAGTGACTACAGATGTTTCTGTCGGCTATGATTTTACCAAGAATCTGTCCTGGACTATTGGCGGTAAAAATGTATTTAACCGATACTCAACCTTACAATATGGTGCAGTTTCAGATGGTAATACAGAATCAGGAGGGATTTTCGATCCCGTTCAGATGGGATTCTCCGGCAGGCAGATTTTTACGAGAGTGAACTTTAAGTTTTAATTATAACTATCTCATTTTTAAAAGGATTCAATTATTTGGATCCTTTTTTTTTTATATAAAATTTGCATATTCAAATTTTAATTCTACATTTGTAGAACAAAATATATCTTTGTAGAATGAACGAGCAAAAACTGACCGAAACCGAGATCATCCTCATGGAAATCCTTTGGAAAAAAGAAAAGGTTTTTATGAAGGATATTTTGGAAGATTATGCAGATCCAAAACCTGCCTCAACAACCATTGCAACACTGTTGAAGAGAATGCAGAACAAAGATCTGGTAGGCTACAAACTTTACGGAAACTCAAGAGAATATTTCCCAAAAGTGAAGAAGGAAGATTATTTCAAAAACGAAATGACTTCTATGATTGACCGTTTTTTCAACAGTTCCGTGAGTCAGTTTGCATCATTTTTCACCTCCAATTCCAAGCTTTCCCAGAAACAGCTGAAAGAACTTCGAGACATTATCGATAAGGAAATAGAACCATAATGGAAACTGCCATTTTAAAGATAATTCTCTGTTCATCGTTGTTGATAGCGATTTACTATCTGTTTTTGCAGAAAGAAAAGATGTTCCGGTTCAATCGGTTTTACCTGTTGTCTGCGATGGTTTTTTCATATGTAATTCCGTTTGTAAAGATCAATTTGCCTGCGGTTTCAGAAAACAGAAATAAATTGATATTTGAAGAAATCACAACACAGCAATTGATTCAGAACACAAGTCATGCTTCAGATTTTGATTGGATGAATATGATCTTAATTATCTACATATCTGTTGCCATCATTTTGATTGTCAGGTCATCAATTTCTATGATAATGATCATCACGTTGAAGGGAACTGATATTATTTATCAAAACCAAAAAGTAAGATTAATTGAAAAAGATGTGCCGCCTTTCAGCTTTTGGAATAAGATTTATCTGAGCAAAAATTACTTTAAAGATCATATGGATCGTCGAATATTTCTCCACGAGAAAACACACTTGATTCAGAAACACTCCTTGGATTTGATATTTGTAGAAATTCTTCAGGCAATTTCCTGGTTCAATCCAGCCATTTATTTTTACAAAAAAGCAATTAAAGACAACCACGAATTCCTGGCCGACGAAGTGATTATAAAGAAACATTTCAACATCAAAGATTATCAAAACCTGATTCTAGCTGAGATTTTGAATGCTCAGAAAATTTCTATCATCAACCAATTCAATTTCAATAACACCAAAAAACGATTTATTATGATGACCACCAAAAGATCAAAATCAGAAAAGTTCAAAAAGCTGTTTGCTGTTTCTGCCTTCGCAGGATTAAGTATTCTTTTTGTCCAAAAAGTGTATGCTTCAGAAAGTAGACCTGAAGTGAAATCAGAAACTCCCGAGATCGCAACGGAGCAATCTTTAAAGCTTGATACCATTCCGAAAAAGAAAAGTGTTGAAAGTGCAAAACTTAAGGATACCAAAAAAATTCCTGCGCCGCCAGCTCCCAGAGAAATGAAGGAGAACGAATTGCCGATTCCGCCACCGCCGCCACCTGCGAGTGCGATAACTGCTGCTCAATTTCCGGAAGGATTAAAGGCGCTTAGAACTGATTTTGCCCAAAATTTTGAATTAGCTGGTCTTGCCGGAAAAGGTACAGTAAAATGTATTTTATATATTTCTATTGATGAAAATGGAAAAACTACCGATATAAAGGCAGAAGGTGATAATCAAAATGTTAACAGTGAAGCAATCAGAACAATGAAATTAGTCACCGAAAATAAAACCTGGAAACCGGCAACGGAAGATGGGAAAGCGGCAGCAACAGTTTTTAAACTTCCACTAGCCATGAATTTTCCATAAACCTTAAACGTTTTTTACACTGTTAAAACGTTCCAAATTTGGAACGTTTTTTCGTATTTTTGTGTTATGCAATTCAAACTTCAATCAGAATATAAACCTACTGGAGATCAGCCAAAAGCCATTGAAAAATTGGTGGAAGGCATAAATATTGGCGAAAAATACCAAACGCTTTTAGGCGTTACAGGTTCCGGAAAAACGTTTACGGTAGCCAATGTGGTGAATCAGGTTCAGAAACCGACTTTGGTTCTGGCGCACAACAAGACTTTGGCGGCGCAGCTTTTTATGGAATTCAAGGAGTTTTTCCCGGAAAATGCCGTGGAATATTTTGTGAGTTACTATGACTATTACCAGCCCGAAGCCTTTATTGCTTCTACAAATACCTACATCGAGAAAGATTTGAGCATCAATGAAGAGGTTGAAAAATTAAGACTTTCTGCCTCCGCAAGTCTGCTTTCCGGACGACGCGATGTTTTGATCGTTGCCTCAGTTTCCTGTATTTATGGTGTTGGAAATCCGAAAGAGTTTGAAAAATCGTTAATCACAATTACCAAAAGCGAGAAAATCTCCAGAACGAGATTGCTCAATTCTTTAGTAAGCGCCTTATATTCCCGAGCTTTGAATGAATTTCAGAGAGGAACTTTCCGTGTGAAAGGCGACGTTATCGATGTTTATCCGGCTTACGCAGATACAGCAATCCGGCTTCAGTTTTTTGGCGATCAGATAGAAACCATTCAGAGTTTTGATCCTGTTTCAGGAAATGTGACGTCTAGTTTTGATACGATTAATATCTATCCGGCCAATCTCTTCGTAACTACGCCCGAGACAATGCAAGGTGCGATCCGTCAGATTCAGGATGATATGGTAAAACAAGTCGATTTCTTCAGAGAAATTGAAAAACCTTTGGAAGCAAAACGTCTTGAAGAAAGAACTGAATTAGATTTAGAAATGATCCGCGAATTGGGATATTGCTCCGGAATCGAGAATTATTCAAGATATATGGACGGCCGTTTGCCGGGTTCCAGACCTTTCTGTCTTTTAGATTATTTCCCGAAAGATTTCCTGATGGTGATAGATGAAAGTCACGTCACCATCCCGCAAGTTCACGCAATGTACGGAGGCGACAGAAGTAGAAAAGAAGTTCTGGTAGAGCACGGTTTCCGTCTACCAGCTGCGATGGACAACAGACCGTTGAAATTTGATGAGTTTGAGACGATGCAGAATCAGGTAATCTACGTTTCGGCAACACCTGCAGATTACGAACTGGAGAAATCCGGCGGAACGTACATCGAGCAGATTATCCGTCCGACTGGGCTTCTGGATCCTATTATCGAAGTTCGCCCTACGATGAATCAGATTGATGATTTGATAGAGGAAATCCATAAACGTGAAGAAGCGGACGAACGTGTTTTGGTGACCACCTTAACCAAAAAAATGGCGGAAGAGCTGACGAAATATTTCACAAAAGTCGGCATCAGAACACGATATATTCACTCGGATGTTGAGACTTTGGAAAGGATTCAGATTATGCAGGATCTTCGCCTTGGTCTGTTTGATGTTCTCGTGGGTGTCAATCTTTTGAGAGAAGGTCTGGATTTGCCGGAAGTGTCTTTGGTTGCGATTTTGGACGCAGACAAGGAAGGAATGCTGCGTTCCAGAAGATCTATGATTCAGACGGTGGGCCGTGCGGCGAGAAATCTGAATGGCCGTGCAATCATGTACGCCGACAAGATGACAAAATCTATGCAGGCCGCTATTGATGAAACCCTCTACCGCCGCGAGAAACAGATGCAGTATAATACTGAACACGGCAAAGTTCCGATGGCTCTTAATAAAAAAATCAGCGAAAATCTGGTAGGAAGAAGCAAAGATTTCCCAGACGAAAAATACACGCAAAAGATTCTGATGCAGGAAGTTGCGGAAACCAAAGCCACCTATGGAAGTGATGACATCGAGAAAATAGTAATCTCAAAACAAAAAGAAATGGAAGCGGCAGCGAAAAATCTGGATTTCATCAAAGCCGCAAAATTGAGAGACGAAATCGCAGCGCTGAAAGCCTAAGGTTTTTTCAGAAAGAACTTATAAAATTTAAGGATCTTTTTGGCCTTGCGTTTAAAAGCTTTTTTGTTGGTAAAATCCACGATCTTTTTCAGGCAGAATTCATACGTTGTCCCGGATAGTTTTGCATATTCCGAGCTTATAATCTGGATGATTTCCAGATCATTGGTCAGTCGTTCGAAGTTTTCCAGCCGTTTGGAAATCGGGATTTCTGCATGAAAATTCATCCGGTTGAGATCGACTAAGTAAAATCGGTAATTACCCTCCGCTTTTTTGATAAGAAAATTGCCGCCGGCGTTGTCTATAAACTCTATTCCGCTCTCGTGAAGCTGAAAAATCAGCATAGTATATTCCCTGATAATGCGTTCTCTTTCCGGGAAAGAATGGTTGTAGAGCGCTTCATTCAATGTGAAAACGTCTTCCAGCTGCTCGCTGACGTAATAGCTGGAAGTGACACCAATCAAATCGTGATTTTCTATAAAAGCAATGGGTTTCGGCGTGTAGAATCCTTTCTCCAGAAGCATTTTTGCATATTCGTAAGAACGTCTGGATTTAGATTTTCGATAATATTTGTAAACGTGCCTGTTGATAATATTATGCTGCTTGAAGGATTTGAAATTAAATTTTAAACCATTGACTACAAAGTATTTGACCACATTTCTATCGCCGTGACCCACCACAACACCGCCATTTTTAAAATCTTTTAAAATGTCTGAAATTTCATTTTTATATTGAGAATAATCCTCGGAGAGAACAAAGTTCATAGCGGTCGCGGTTGTAGTTTAAAAAAGGTCAGAAGTGGTTTTATTCCAAAGACGTTTTGATCTGGGCTATTACTTTATCCAAATCCACATTATTTGTATTTACAGAGAAGCTTTTATCGTTGTAAGGCTGATACATAGCTTCGTCCGTCACTTGAAAAAGTCCTACAGTGGGCACGTTCACAGCGCTCGCAAGGTGCATCACACCATTGTCTGCTGCGATGAACAGTGCACAATTGGCCAGGAATCCACCCATCTCGCGGATGTCTGTGCTGTAGAAGTGCGGAATTTTAAAATTGAGTTTGGAAATATTCTCCACAGGCAACAATTCTATGATATTGTAATCGGGGAATGACGCCTTCAGCTTGTCATAAAATTTGCTCCACCATTCTTCCGAATATATTTTGGCACCGGTTGCATTGGTAAAAAGACAGATGGTTTTTTTGTCGTTCTGAACTATCTTCCGGACGTCTGCTTTGCCTTTATCAAGTTCCTGCTGGTTGAGTATGATCTTTAACGATGGCAGTTTTGAGGTGTTTTCAGACCAGCCGATTTCTGTCAGGAATTTCCGGAGATTGTAGATCGTTTTCTTGGCATCGTGGTTGTAATCGGGATACTTCACAGCAAGTTCGTCGTCGTGCTCACCAAAGAATTTGTAGGTAGAATTGGTTGCCAGGATAGAAAGTCTGCCGGAGGACGATCCGGGATTTGAATTGATAGCCAGATCGTATTTTCGGAACTTAAGCTGGAACCAGCCGTTGATATATTTCCCCAAACTGCTGAAAGGCTTTTTCGGTAGCTGGATGTAGCGGTTGATATTCGGGTAGTTCTGATAAATAATAGGCGTCACACCTCCTTTGACGAACAGATCTATTTTGGCATTCGGAAACGTCTCCAGGACTTCTTGAACTAACGGCGTGAGCAGGAGCAGATTTCCAAGTCTGTGATTGGGTCTGGAAATCAGGATCCGATTGATATTGATATCGTTTCTGTGCTTTGGATCTGCGTAGGATTTACCAATGTTTTTGGTGAGCCTGCGCATCAGTGATCTTCTGGCTGTATTGATTTTCTTCTTAATTTTCATTCATTAAAACTTATAAACCTTATTTTTAGGTTTCTGATGACTGATCTTGCCACGAATCGGAATCAGCAAATCCATGAGACCATTGATTTTGATTTCATAGATTGTTGAAAGCTGCATTCCCAGTTTGCCTTTTGGCATTCCCTGGCTCTGAAACCACTCCAGATAGCTGATTGGCAGATCTGCGAGAATCATGTCTTTGTGCTTTCCGAAAGGCATTCTCACTTCGCAAATTTCCTGTAAAATTTCCGGATTCAAACCTTCCATCATATAATTAAATCAATTTTTTTATCAAGCTCATCCTCCGCATTGGGCAGTTTCAAAGGTGGCGGTGCATCTTCATCAGAAAACTCGTCTCTGTAAACCTGAATTAGCAAAACGGTGATAGACATCATAATAGGCCCGAAAACCAATCCCATAAACCCAAAGACGTTGATACCCAGAATAATCCCGAATACAGTTACCAATGGATGAATATCTTCTAATCTCTTCAGCAGTGTAAATCTCAGCAAATTATCTGTAAGACCTACTACCACTAGCCCATAGATCAAAACACCAACGCCGGATCCGGTGTTGCCTTCCGCAATCATAAAAATCCCGACAGGAACGTAGATAATTGCTGCTCCCACAACAGGAAGCATAGACGCAACCGCAGTCAACGCGAACAAAAGTATTGCACTAGGCGCTCCGAAGATCCAGTAACCAATCAGTGCTACAATACCCTGACCGATTGCCACAACGGGAATTCCAATTGCATTGGCCATCACCAGCTTTCGGAATTTATCACCCAGCAATTGTGTATTGGCTCTCTTAAACGGCATTGCTCTGGCAACAATTCTTTCAAAAACCCGCGCTCTCACAAACATAAAGTACAGGATAAAATACATAGACATGATGACTGTAAATGTATTCACTGTAGTGCTGAGCGCTTTTGTAGAAAATGTACCTGCAAAATTGGTGACCTTGGTAATGTTTTCTTTACTTAGGATATCAAAACCTACTTTTTTGTAGATAAACTGATGGATCTTTTCCAGAAAAATATTGAATTTTTCCATATAAGCCTGCGCATTACCCATTTTTTCTACCAGCATATCGATGATAAAATAAACCGGAAGAATCAGGATGATCAGGGAGGCTACCATTATCAAAGTGGCTGCCAGCCAGGGTTTCCATTCTTTTTCTTCGACAAGGTAATTGTTGTATTTTCTACAAACAATGTAGAGCGTAACAGCACCAAGGAAAGATGGTATAAACAATGCCAGATTCCAGCAGATCAAACCGACTAAAACGCATATTAAAATGATTAAAGCCACCTGTTTTATAACAACAGAATCTATTTGTTTTTCGCAATCTGACATAGTTTTATTTTCGTTTTTTATATTAATCCAATTGTCTTGGCAATGCTACGTAAGCGCAATAGGCAGAGTACATTGTCGAGTAATAAAACATATAAGTAATAATGATGCCAATGCAGCATCCGAAAATCCCTACGATAGAACACAGGTATGCCAATAAGTTGATTAGCAGAAAATCGCCATAGTTATTTTTTACGATTTCAAAGGAATTTTTGAGCGCATCTATCGCATTCATATTCTGGAAAAGAAGGAACGGATATCCTAAAAACAGGAACGGCATCGCAAAAACAGCCGGCACATAGCAAAGATTGGTGCAGATCATCACAACGATTGAGAAAATAAGCCCGAAGAGAACAATATTGACAAAATTCTGCTTGTAACCGATGAACAGATCAGAAAATTCAATATGTTGGTTGAGATTCTTTTTGTGAGCAATATAAATGGTTCCCACGATCAGTGGAGAAAACAGCAAAATATTAAGAATAGAAAAGCCACCCATAAAAGTCAGAAAAGGCGTACTGCGGTATACTTCATTATAAGCTTCGGGATCATAGCTTCCTGTGGCCTGCGAATTCTGACCCATTTCCATAAAAACGGCCCCCAGACCAGTGATAGAGGCCATAATGGACACAGCGATAAAAAAGATAAGACCTGCAACCAGCGGATAGATAAAAGTACCCTTGTACAGTTCGAATGCGTGAGAGATAATGCTTCCGGAATCTCTGTTGGGAACTTTTCCCACAGGTTCTAATTCAGTAAAATTTTCCATAGTAGTTTGTAATTTGTAGTTTAAAATCAAATCTACATAAAAAATTCTTGACGGGAATTAACTCATAAACAATTATTCTTCAAAATCTCCGATTAAATGTTTGTAAAGAACATAAATGATAGCGTTCCAAAACGGGAAAGTGAGGAAAATACCGACGAAAAACATAATCACGCCACAATATGAAAAAAGAATCGCAACCATAACGGCTATCAAAATCAAAACAATATGACGCTGAAACGTCTGCACGCTGACTTTGAAAGCCTGAAAATAATTAAAGCCTTTAAAAAAAATCAGCGCCGGTACCAATAAAGCCATCGGAATCCAGATCAAAGTGAAGATGGACAGAAAATTATTGATCACACTCCAAACCAAACTGTAGATCACAAAAAGGAAAAAATAATGACCGTTAAATCCCGCAAACAAATCACCTGTTTCCAATTTCTCACCAAGATCCAGCTTGCGGTAGATTTTCAGAAAACCAATATTCAGAGGGAAGATAATCGCTTTTACCACCATCATCACCTGCAGAAAAAGAATCGCATTCTCCGTCTGCATCAACGCTGTGTACTTATCCAGAAACAGCTGACTGTCAGTAGAAATCAAACCCTGGAATTTCTGAATCTCCTCAAAAAGACCATAATAACGGAACGCATAAGACCCGGCAAACATCGTCACAGAAAAATAAATCACCGTAAACAAAAACTGAAACGGAATAGTCCGCATCCAGTATTCATACGCTTCTGTCAGTAGTTTTCCGATTTCCGGTTTTGGCGTTGTCATTATCAAAATTTTTGCAAAAGTACCATTTAATTAATGACAGGCGAAATAGATGGTCTCAATTTGGGCAGCTTTATCCGTCCTCCGTTCCCAATCTTTTTTGCCAGCGCGTTTCCCACTGCAAAAAAAGGATTTCCACTCAGGCCGGGCTGCGGGATTCTATATCCTTTCCGGATTTGATCCCATTAGAAGACTTTTCTATACTTTTGTCAAATGTTTCATAATCCCCAATTTCAAAGAATGGACGAATTGTCGCAGAGAAAAGAACCTTTCTTCTTTCTGATCAGTTTTTTGATGGATGAACTGCGGATTTTCGAAAATTCAGATTTAAAAAACAATAGTTTGTTGATTGATTTTCCGAATGTTACCAATGTGATCAGTCAGTACGAAAACATCCCGGAATTTACTTGGAAAGCCTTCCCCGAAAGTTTAACCGAGTATCAAAAAGGCTTCCATATCGTCCAGGAAAATTTAAGAAAAGGAAATTCCTACCTTACCAACTACACCAGAAAAACCGGAATTGAAACAGATCTGACACTGGAAGAGATCTTCAGATTCTCCAAAGCAAAATATAAAATTCTGGTTCCTGATCAGCTCGTCTGCTTCTCTCCGGAAACATTTATCGAAATCATCGACGGTAAAATCCTTACCCATCCCATGAAAGGAACCATCGATGCAGAAATCTCCGATGCGGAACACAAGCTCAAAAACGATCCCAAGGAAAAAGCAGAACACTACACCGTTGTCGATCTGTTGCGGAATGATCTGAGTATGGTTGCAGACAAGGTCCGCGTCAAGGATTTTCAGAGAATCGATTTTATCAAAACAAAACAGAAAAATCTGCTCGCAATGAGCTCCGAAATTGAAGGCGAGATCAAACCGGAATTTCAAAACAAAATTGGTTCAATCCTCCAAAAACTGCTGCCAGCCGGATCTATTCTCGGCGCACCAAAACCAAAAACTTTGGAGATTATCCTTGAGGCAGAAAAATACAACCGCGGTTTTTACACCGGAATTGCAGGGTATTTTGACGGTAAAAATCTAGATTCCTGCGTGATGATCAGATTTATAGAAAAAGAAAACGGAAAACTCTTTTTTAAAAGTGGCGGCGGCATTACGCACCAAAGTGATCTACAGAGCGAATACGAAGAAATGAAAAACAAAATCTATGTACCGATTTATTGAAAGTATCAAAGTAGAAGATCAGAAGATTTTCCTTGCGGAGCTGCATCAGCAAAGAATGAACGAGACATTTTCCCATTTTGGCAAAGAATGTAAAATCGATATTTACAGTTTATTTATCCATCTGGAGCACGAGGAAGACGGCCTTTATAAGTTCCGGCTGGAATATGATTTGGAAAATAACGTGACACAGCAGATTTTGCCATACGCGGTATCAGAGCACGACGATTTTGAACTTGTCATCAACAACACGATTGATTACAGTTTTAAATCTGCCGACAGAACGGGATTTCAACAAATGAAAAAAGACAGCGGCGCAGACGAAATCATCATTGTGAAAGACGGCCAGATAACGGACAGCTCGTATTCCAATCTTTTGTTTCTGAAAGATAAAAAATGGTTCACACCGAAAACTTATTTGCTGAATGGCGTGATGCGACAGAGTTTGCTGAGCTCAAAAAAAATTCAGGAAACCGAAATCACGTTGGATAATATCGAAACATTTTCACATTTCCAACTCATCAATGCACTCAACGATTTTGATGAAATGTTCATTTACCCAATCGAAAAAATAATCAATCTGCCAAAAAAGGAATCGGATTTAGAATTTTAATTTAAAACCGAAAGGTCTTCGACTCCGCTCAGACTGACACCGCTAATTAAAACGGATAGTGTAAGAATTGTCATGCTAAGCGGAGTCGAAGCGTGACAATATATTATTTCAATTCCACAAAATATTGCTTCAGAATATCAGAATTATTACACTCAGAGGTCATCACTTCCAATATTTTAGGCTTCGGATTGGACTTGAAAAAGTTAGGTAAAACACGGTCCAATGTGATTTCGTCCTCAACTTTTGTGTAATCAAAACCAAAATTCTTCGCCAGTAATTCTGCATTTCTGTGATGTGTGGTGGCAATAAATTCGTCCAGAGCATTGGTTCCGCTCGGGCCCGGAATGATTTTGAAAATATTACCTTCACCATTATTAAAAATGATAATCCTCGTGTACGGCGGGATATACTGGTTCCAAAGTCCATTGATATCGTAGAAAAAAGAAAGATCGCCGGTGATGAGAATCGTGGGTTCGTCTTCCATCATTGCAAATCCCATTGCAGTAGAGGTACAGCCATCAATGCCGCTGGTGCCGCGGTTACAGTAGATGTCGTGTTTCTGAAAATCAAACAGTTGGGCGTATCTGATGGCAGAACTGTTGGAGAAGTGAATTCTGTAATTTTCAGGAATCTGCGCAGCCAAAAGCTTGAAAAGATAAAAATCTGAAAATGGTGCTTTGTTGAGATATTCCTCGTGTTTCGCATCTTTCTTGTCCTTGAGAACATCCCAGAGATTGAAAAAAGGACGTGGTTCCAGATTGATAGATTTCAATAATTTTGAAAAGAAAATCTCTGCCTTCGTTTCAATTTTCTGGGTCAAAGCAAAATAAGTGTCTGGCTGCCAGTACTCGTCGATGTGCCAGTGTTGTGCGGGCTTGGCCTTTCTCAGGAATTGTTTCACTCTTTTTGAAACTACATTCTGGCCGATTGTAATTAATAAATCCGGTGCGTACGTTCTGTAATCTTCCTCGGTAAAGTCTGTGATATAGCGGTCTATGTGAGAGAAAAACTTCTCGTGCTGCAGATTGGAATTCATTTCCGTCAGCACAACAACTGTATGATTTTTAACCAATTGAGACAGCTGCGCCTCCAGTTCCGGATTGGGTGCCAATGTTCCGGTGAGTATCAGAATCCGTTTTGAAGTGTGCCAGTCCGCTACAAGACCGGAGGGGATTTCGTACGCTTTTTTGCGCATCATTTTTTCGACAGGCGGCAGAAATGGCAATTCATCCACAAGATTATAAAGCGGCTCGTCCAGCGGGATATTGATGTGTACAGGACCACTTTTCTCTATGCAGAGTTCAACTGCTTTTTTGATGGCTTCAAAATTGTGGTCGTCTGCACCGTCTTTTTCATCTTCCAACAGTTCAAAATCACCGTAAGAATGCTGCTGAAAAATATTTTTTTGTCTGATGGTCTGTCCGTCAAACAGATCTACAAAATCGGAAGGTCTGTCGGCAGTCAGCACCAAGAGCGGAATATTCTGATAAAACGCTTCTACCACAGCTGGGTAATAGTTGGCGGCAGCAGAACCGCTGGTGCAGGTAATGGCAACCGGGTTTTTGATAGATTTTGAAATGCCCAAGCCTACAAATGCAGCAGATCTCTCGTCCACAATACTGTAACACTGGAACGCATCGATCTCGGAAAAGTGAATCGCCAGTGGTGCATTTCTGGATCCTGGTGAGATGATAATTTTATGGATGCCGTATTGTTCTAGAATATGTGCGAGAATCTGGATGCTGCGCTTTGCGGAATATTGCTTCATTAGGGAATTTTGTTTGGCAAAATTGTGTTTTGTTGTGCAAATTTAAATAAAACAATCTACTGGCTAAAACAATTCTCATCGTAGTTCAGCATTGTTTTCAATCTTTGATATAAGTCAGGAAATTTGGTTTTCAGGCTTTTTGGGTCTTCAAAAAAATATTCCATCACCACGGAAATGAATTCCTTCGAATTAGTGAACGCATACTCCCGGAAAAATCCCGAATCTTTAATAGAATTCATGTATTTTTCATCGTTTAAAAGCTTTAAAATCTTGCGGTGTTCGTCTTCAAAAAGAACATAATCAAATGTTTTGGTTCTTGGTTTGGTTGCCTGATGCAAAATGGCGTGTGTAAACTCGTGGATTCCAAGATTGATATTGTCATTTGAAACTTTGATTCCATGGTAAAAATCTTCCCAGGAAAGAACGATTGTTTTATGTCTAGCATTGAATTCTCCCTTATGAAAATCCTGATTCATTGTAGAAAAATACGCAGTCGGATACACAATAATTTTGTCAAAGGAATCTTGAAGTTTAACATTCATTCCAAAAGTCAGTTCAGAAAATGTTGCGGCAATCAGTATTTTTTGTTGCCGGGAAAGGGTCAGATTATCTTATTCAATAATCGAATATCTGTCAAGAAAATGCAAAATCTTATTTTCAAAAGACTTTTTGAATTTTGGTTTAAGCCTTTTATAGAACTGAATTTCTCTTTCTAAAAAATAGCGGTCATTATCAGATAAGGTTTTTGAGAATAATGAAAAATGGTTGAAAAGCGGTCGTTTGAAAATTGTTAGAAAAAGCGGTTCTAAGAAAGCTCTGAAAAAAATCAGAGAAAGCGAAGAGGTCACGAAAACAATAAAAATATATATCAATTTTTTCTTTAAAATTACTAAAACAAGCGCAATTGCTGTGTTCTGCTTCCCGTAAAATGTTCAGTCGTGAGGCTTGCTCTTTCCTGATTTGCAAAAAACTTCTTCTTCCCGATTTCAAACGTTTTATGAATCATTTCGGCAATGTTTCCCTCGCCCTGATAACGCTGGAAAAACCGTTTTTCGCCCAGGTTTCCGCCGCGCATAGATCGGATGAGGTTCAGGACCTTGTCTTTTCTGTCCGGGAAATGTGTTTCCAGCCATTGGATGAAAACGGGCTCCACAGTGTCATTCAGTCTTACCAAAGTGTAACCGCAGCTTCTCGCACCGGCTTCGGAAACGGCTTTCATGATTCCCAGACTTTCGTCACTCGTCAAACCGGGAATTACCGGTGCAATCATCACATTGACGGGAATGTTTTTCTCAGATAAAACTTCGATGGCTTTCAGTTTATTTTTTGCTGTAGATGTTCGCGGTTCCATCACGCGGCGCAGTTCCTCGTTGATTGTTGGAATACTGAGGTTCACGGAAATCAGGTTCTTTTCGTTCATTTTTTCGAGAATGTCCAAATCTCTCAGAACCAGAGCGTTTTTGGTGATGATGGAAACCGGATGTCTGTAATCCAGACAAACCTGAAGCAATTTTCTGGTGATCTCGAACTGTCTTTCAATGGGTTGATAGCAATCAGTATTCCCCGAAAGCATGATGGTTTTGGGAACGTAGGATTTTTTCTGAAAAGTCTTTTCCAACAGTTCCGGTGCATTTTTCTTAACCATCAGTTTTCGTTCGAAATCTACGCCTGCACTGTATCCCCAAAATTCGTGTGTAGGCCTGGCAAAACAGTACGAGCAGCCGTGCTCGCAGCCTTGGTAAGGATTCATAGAATAATCCATCATCAGATCCGGACTTTTGATAATGTTGATGATGCTCTTTGGGAATACTTCTGTGAACTGGGTCTTGATTTGATCCAATTCGTAATCTTCCGGTTCGTGCGTGAACCGGTCAAATTTGTTGGTGACATTACGTTGGGCGCCTTGCCCTTTCCTGATGAAATCTGACATTGCCGGAGTGCGCTTGTAACTTCAAAATTATCATTTGAAAAATTAAATCTGTCTTAAAATTACTGGAAGTTTTCCACAAAAAAAATCCGATTCGTGAGAACCGGAAAACTTTATAATAAAAAAATAGTGTGTCTATAAAAAAGCGTCTAGCTCTACCCCGTCATCATAAGCTGCATACGGCGAGCGTTCTCCTGTACCGAACAGGCGGTGATGATCAGCATAATCGCTGTTGTAAACCCGGTTTCTTAAATATTTTCTTGCTGCCAAAACACCCAGAACAGCTGCTGTTCCGAAGATTCCGGCAAATAATATCTCTACGTTTCTCTTCATAAAATTAAAGATTAGTAATTTTTCAAAAGCAAATTGTGTTCCTTTTTCCAAAGCGGCGCAGGATCTTAATATAATTTTAAGATTCCGCAGGGTGTTTTTACAATTCAGTAGGCTTTTTTAACAATTCGGTCATTTATTATTGCTGAGCGTCTGATTCTGTCCTACTTTTGAACTCAGAAATCAGGCCTTAATATATTTATTATGAAAAGAAAAAACATCATACCACTACTTTGGATTACGCTGGGATCCAGTTTATTCTTTTTCACATTCTTCACCGATGAAAAAACGGTGATCAACTTTGGCTACAGCTTTGTGATTTCCGGTCTTTATGCGTTCAGTCTCGGACTTAGCAACGGAGCGATCAATGATTATCTTAATAAAAAACTGTCGTGGACAGAAAACACAAGAGCAAGGACGATTCTGGGAATTCTTTCTGCTGTCACTATCAATTTCATAGTGGTTTACTGCTGTAATTATATCAATTATGTTATGATTCAAAAAGTTTCTACACAGGAAGAGTTTCTCTCGGGAAAATATAATTTTACGAACTGGTTCTTTGTAAACTTTGCGTTGATGATTGCGGCTTTTCTCCACGCAAAAGGTTTTATGGAGGAACTGAAAAAGACGTCCAAAAAGGAAGTGGTGCAGCAGAAATTGATTGCCAATTCTGCCAATGCACAGTTTGAAAGCCTTAAAAATCAGCTGGATCCGCATTTTCTCTTCAATTCTCTGAATGTTCTCTCTGCTTTGATTGATGAAAATCCGGATCAGGCTCAGAAATTCACCTCGTCTATGTCCAAAATCTACCGGTATGTTCTGGAGCAGAAAGATAAAGAGCTGGTAACCGTTCTGGATGAGATAGAATTTGCAAAAACCTACTGCAATCTGCTGAAAACCAGATTTGAAGACAGTGTAGATTTTGAATTCGATGTTTTGAAAGAGGATGAGCAAAAACTGGTGGTGCCGCTGTCTCTGCAGCTACTTCTCGAAAACTGCATCAAACATAATTTTGCAACATCATCCAAACCTTTGATTATCAAGGTCTATTCCGAAGGCAGCTATCTCTCTGTCAAGAACAACCTTCAGAAGCGCGAACAGCTGAAGGAGAGTGCGGGAATTGGCCTTTCCAATATTGTCCAGCGCTACTCACTACTTACAGATCAAAATGTTTTTGTAGAAGAATCTCCACAAGATTTCAAAGTGAAAATCCCGGTACTAACAGAAAAAAAATATCAAAAAATGAATACTTACACAACTACAGACACAGAAAATATCGGCTACCAGAGAGCGGTAAAGCGTGTAAAAGAACTTAAAGGCTTCTACGGAAACCTGATCTCCTACTGCATCATCATCCCATTTTTGACGGCAGTCAACTTCCTTACATCACCGGATCACCTGTGGTTCTACTGGCCAATGCTGGGGTGGGGAATTGGAATTGCTGCGCACGCTATGAATGTGTTTGCGATCGGCAGAAACTGGGAAGAAAAGAAAATTCAGGAAATACTTAACAAAGAAAATAACATTTAATCATGGAACTTACCAATCAAAAAAATACGCTTGCATACCGCAAAGCATCAAAAAGAGTCAAAAAACTGAAAGGATTTTATTCACACCTTATCATCTATGTCCTGGTCAATATTCTGCTGATCTTTATGAATCTCGAAGATATCAGAAAACAGGATACATTATGGAGCTGGGAATTATGGTCAACACCATTTTTCTGGGGCATAGGACTGGCAGCTCACGCCATTAGTGTCTTTTCACCAATGAGATCGTTTGGAAGTGACTGGGAAGAAAAAAAGACCCGGGAATTAATGGAAAAATATAAATAATGAGCACTCCTGTTATTATTTTTTATGCGCTGATGACGTGCTGGCTGTTCACAGAAGTCTACTACAAGCAGGCCTTGTCTTCGGGAGAAAACGATACCAAAGGGAAGGATAAATCTACTCTGTCGCTCCTCTGGATCGTCATTATGATCTCCATCGGTCTTTCGTTTGCGGCGGCAAATACGGTAGATGCAGGAATGACTGACGGCATCTGGATCTACTATCTCGGACTTCTCTTGTTGTTTATGGGAATCGTTTTAAGAATGGTTATCGTGAAATCTTTGGGACGTTATTTCACAGTAGATGTTACGATCCGCGAAGATCATCAAATCAAAGAAGATGGGTTTTACAGATTTTTGCGCCATCCGTCGTATTCTATGTCGCTGCTTACCTTTCTGGGATTAGGATTGTTTCTCAATAATTGGCTAGCTTTGGCCATCGCATTCATCCCGCCTTTTCTGGCTTTTTCGTACCGAATCAGGATTGAGGAACAAGCGCTGACGGAGCAGTTTGGAGACGAATACACCAGCTATAAAAAACAGACCAAGAAAATCATTCCTTTTATTTACTGAAAAACTTATGAAAATTAGAACGATCATCATAGAAGATGAAAAACCGGCAGTCAGAAGGCTGGAAAAATTATTGAGTTTATTTACTGACTTAGAGGTAGTTAAAAGCCTGAATTCTGTGGAAGAGGCAGTGGAATGGTTTGATGAAAATGAGCATCCACAACTGATCTTTTCCGATATAGTTCTAGGAGACGGACTGTCATTCGATATTTTTGACAAAGTTTCTACAAAGGCATTTATTATTTATACCACAGCTTTTGACCAGTATACGTTGAAAGCGTTCAAACTCAACAGCATCGATTATCTTCTGAAGCCTATTGAAGAGGAG
Source organism: Bacteroidota bacterium (assembly GCA_037033105.1). GTDB lineage: Bacteria > Bacteroidota > Bacteroidia > Flavobacteriales > Weeksellaceae > Epilithonimonas. The sequence continues at coordinate 291,145 of JAZBLF010000003.1, read as the reverse complement.
GATTTGGCGAAGGCTATTGAAAAGTTCAAATCCTTTTTGCCGGAACAGGGCGCTGTAGATTCTCAGGAAATCCGGCAGATTGTACGAAAAGAGCAGGCAACACTGTCACGAATTCTGGTCAAGATTGGTTATAACCTCAAAGTCGTCTCCATCAACGAAGTCAGCTGTTTTTACAGTGAAAACAAAATCGTCTATCTACAGACCAGAGAACGGCATTTTCCAACCGACTTCACGCTCGACGAATTGGAAAATGTTTTGGAAGAATCCAAATTTTTCCGCGTCAACAGACAGTTTATCATCAGTTCCGATTATATTAAGAATATTCACACGTCACCAAATTATAAAGTGGATTTAGATTTTCAGCCCAATGAAGAAATTACAGTGAGCCGTGAGCGGGTGAAGGAATTTAAGGATTGGTTAGCAGGAAATTAGTCAAAATTAAAAGGCTTCACGAAAATTACGTAAAGCCTTTTTTATTTATTCGATTGGTTTTCTAAGCAATCACGCCACTCCCAATCAATTCATCCTCAATATACCACGCCGCAAACTGCCCTTCAGCAATCGCAGACTGCGGATTTTCAAATTCCATATAGAATCCGTTTTCGAATTGATAAATCGTTGCCTTTTCCAAAGTTTGTCTATAACGTATTCTTGCCATTACTTCCATAGATTCGCCGTTTTTCAGTTTTAGATCTTCGCGAACCCAATGCAGTTCAGCATTTTCAATTTTCAAAGCTTTGCGGAAAAGTCCCGGGAAATTTTTCCCTTCGCCAACGAAAATGATGTTGTTTTCCATTTCTCGCTGGATGATAAAACATGATTCCTTGTGACCACCAATTCCCAAACCTTTACTTTGTCCAATCGTGAAAAACTGGGCGCCCTGATGTTTGCCAATCACTTTTCCGTCCTCTTTTTTATAATTGATTTTCGCCGACAAATATTCCAACTCTTCTAATTTTGAATTAAAAGTTGGCGTCTCTTTATGAAACTCAGCAAAATCATTGAAGATTTCTACAATTTCGCCTTCTTTCGGCACCAATTGTTGTTGTAAAAATGTCGGCAAACTCACTTTTCCGATGAAGCAAAGTCCCTGAGAATCTTTCTTATCCGCCGTTACCAATCCAATTTCTTTAGCGATTTCACGAACTTCAGGTTTCGTCAATTCTCCGATTGGAAACAAGGCTTTTGACAATTGGTCTTGACTCAATTGACAAAGGAAATAACTCTGGTCTTTGTTATTATCTTTACCTGCAAGCAAATGAAAAATCTCTTTCCCATTTTCATCAAAAGTCGAAGTCACGCGCGCATAATGTCCGGTCGCAACTTTCTCAGCACCAAGCGACAAAGCCGTTTTCATAAAAACATCGAATTTCACTTCGCGGTTACAAAGAACATCGGGATTTGGCGTTCTTCCTTTCTGATATTCGTCAAACATATAATCCACGATTCGCTCCTTGTAGAGCTCGCTCATATCGATGACCTGATAAGGAATTCCTAATTTCTGTGCGACGAGAAGCGCATCATTACTGTCTTCGATCCAGGGGCATTCATCTTCCAATGTGACCGATGCATCGTTCCAGTTTCGCATAAAAAGTGCGATAACTTCGTGACCCTGCTGCTGTAAAAGATAAGCAGTCACGCTAGAATCTACGCCTCCGGAGAGGCCAACTACTATTTTCATTTCATTTCAATTTTACGAAACTCTTGACGGGAGTTCTTAGTTTGAGGCTGCAAAAATACAATTAAAACTTTCGCAAAAAAACCATAATTTTAAGGATTGATAAAAACGATATTACCAATATTATTTATTAGGTCAGCTATTTCGCCTTTCACTCGCTAACGGAATTGTTCGACATAGTCCATCTTTTTTCCAAACGGTTTCACAGGCAGAAGGGACTTAAAGAAAAATCGATTTCCATTCAAGTCGGTTTGCAGCTTCAGCTAATTGTAGATTATCAAGATAAAAACACATTATTATACGGTGTCAGAAGTTGTATATCATTTTTTGTAATTCCAGAGATATTTTTAAGCAGATATTCTTTTGAGGATTCTTCCATAATGATATAAAAAAAACCACCTTTGATAGGTGGCTTTTATCGTATTTGATACTGATTATTTTACAATTTGCTCTTCCTGAACGGTTTCACCCTCCAGCCCGTCTTTGGCTTCATTCACTTTCAGAACAACAGTCTGTCCTTCACCGAATTGCTTGTTGACCAGCATCTCTGCAAGAAGATCTTCAATGTACTTTTGAATAGCACGTTTCAGAGGTCGCGCTCCGAAATCTTTGTCCCATCCTTTTTCTGAGATGAAATCTTTGGCATCATCTGTCAGCTCTACTCTGTAACCTAATTTGTCTAGTCTGCTGTACAGTTTGGAAAGTTCAAGATCAATAATTTTCTTGATGTCTTCCTGCTGTAGAGAGTTGAAAATGACGATATCATCTATCCTGTTTAAGAATTCCGGCGCAAATGCTTTTTTCAAGGCATTTTCAATAGTTGATCTTGCTCTTGCATCTGTATTCGTTTTCTTTGCAGAAGTCCCGAATCCTACACCGTCACCGAAATCTTTAAGATCTCTGGTTCCGATATTGGAGGTTAAAATAATGATGGTATTTCTAAAATCAATTTTTCTTCCAAGAGAATCTGTCACAAAACCTTCATCCAAAATTTGCAATAAAATATTGAAAACATCAGGATGCGCTTTCTCAATTTCGTCCAAAAGTACTACTGCATAAGGTTTTCTTCTCACAGCTTCTGTCAATTGTCCACCTTCTTCGTACCCAACGTATCCTGGAGGCGCACCCACTAATCTGGATACTGCAAATTTCTCCATATATTCGCTCATATCAATTCTGATCAGTGATTCATCAGACTCAAATAATTCGCGTGCCATTACTTTGGCTAGTTCTGTTTTACCCACACCAGTTGTTCCAAGGAAAATAAATGTTCCGATTGGACGGTTTGGGTCTTTCAGTCCGGCTCTGTTTCTTTGGATGGCTTTCACCACTTTTTTCACAGCATCTTCCTGTCCGATTACTTTTCCGTTCAGTTTTACGTCCATCTGAGCCAGTTTGTCCAGCTCATTTTTGCCTACTTTCGTTACCGGAACGCCACTCATCATAGAAACAACTTCTGCAACACTTTCCTCAGTAACTTCTTCTTTTTTCTCCTTGACATCTTTGTCCCACTGTTCCTGAGCCAGATTGAGTTCTATCTGTAGTCTTTCCTCTTCATCTTTCAGTTTTCTGGCTTCCAGATAATCCTGAGCTTTAACCGCTTGTTGTTTTTGCTCTTTGACCTCTTCAATGCGTGCTTCATGATCGATAATTTCGGTCGGCACTTTCATGTTTTTAATATAAACTCTGGAGCCGGCTTCGTCCATCGCGTCAATCGCTTTGTCCGGAAGGAATCTATCTGTGATATATCTGGCAGTCAGATTCACACACGCATTGATGGCTTCATCTGTGTAATGAACATTGTGGTGGTCTTCGTATTTGTCTTTGATCTGGTGAAGGATCTGAATGGTCTCCTCTACAGTCGTAGGTTCCACCATTACCTTTTGGAAACGACGTTCCAAGGCACCATCTTTCTCGATATACTGTCTGTACTCGTCAAGAGTCGTAGCACCAATACATTGGATTTCGCCTCGTGCCAACGCCGGTTTGAACATATTGGAGGCATCCAGACTTCCTGTAGAACTTCCTGCGCCCACAATCGTGTGAAGCTCATCAATGAAAAGAATTACGTCTCTGTTTTTTTCCAGTTCCGTCATAATTGCTTTCATCCGCTCTTCAAACTGTCCACGGTATTTTGTGCCGGCAACCAGACTTGCAAGGTCTAAAGTGATGACTCTTTTGCCGTAAAGAACTCTAGAAACTTTTTTCTGTTGAATTCTTAAGGCCAAACCTTCTGCAATTGCAGATTTACCAACTCCTGGCTCACCTATCAGAAGAGGATTGTTTTTCTTTCTTCTTGATAATATCTGAGACACTCTTTCGATTTCCTTTTCGCGGCCGATTACAGGATCCAGTTTTCCGTCTCTGGCAAGAGAAGTAAGATCCCGTCCGAAGTTGTCCAAAGTAGGTGTTTTACTTTTCTGAGCACCCAGATTTCCCGCAGGTTTTTTCATCTGGCTGTACGGCTCTTCTTTATCATCGTCGTCGTCGTACGCGCTGTTTTGCGGAAGCTGATCTGTATTTTTCAGCATCGTTCTGTATTCTTTCTGTACCGCATCATAATCAATATCGTAAGCCTGCAGGATGTTTGCTGTAGGGTCTTCCTGTTTGTAGAGCACGCCTAAAAGCAAGTGCACGGTATTAATATCGGAGGACTGGTACTGTCTGCATTCCAACTCTGATCTTTTAACAGCCTGATCGGCCATTTTTGTGAAAGAAATACTTCCCATATTGGCAGCAAACGGGTTGGAGTTTACAGAGCTTAGGGTTTCTATTTTTCTTTTTATTTGAGTAAGGTCCGCACTAAGATTTTCAAGGATCTCTTTCGCAGAATTTTCGGTCTTGATGATTCCTAAAAGGAAATGTTCAGTATTCAGAAATTCACTCTGCAAACGCCTTGCTTCATTTTTGCTTTGCTTGAACACGCGGTTCAAACCGTCTGAAAATTTATAATCCATAATTAAAAATTATACACTAAGTTATGTTATTTATGATAAATCCTACAATTAATATTTGTAAAATTTAAATAATTGTTTGCAAATAGATTGCCATCAGAAAAAAATGGACTTTATGACCTGATTTTTTATAAAATTGTTTAGGTTTGTAATCCTTATTAAACTAAATGAATAACTGGTCAGAATATGTAGGGTACTTGGCTTCGATTTTCGTTGTTGTCAGTTTTCTTCTGAAAGATATTAAAACGATCAGAACCGTGAATTTATTGGGTTGTATCTGTTTTGTCATCTACGGAATCTATAATGGAGTTCTCTGGCCAATTATCATTCCAAATACCGTTCTCGCCTTTATTCAGCTTTATAATATCCTGAAAAAGAATTAATATGAAAGTAGTCGTCAGTGTTTTCAATAATTTATATACAGACCAGCGGGTGGAAAAAGTATGTAAGACACTGTATGATAACGGCTATGAACCTGTTCTTATTGGTTGTAATTGGCAGGGAACACCGGAAATGCAGCGGCCTTATCAATTTCTGAGAATCCAGTTAAAATCAAAAAAACTCCGTTTTGCGTATATAGAATTTCAGAGAAAATTATACCTGGAACTGCAAAAATATGCTGACAATAAGACCATTTTATTAGCCAATGATCTGGAGACACTTATGCCAAATTATCTGATTTCTAAAAAATTAAATATTCCCATCATCTTTGACAGCCACGAGATTTTTACAGAAATGCCGACAATCCAGGGTCGCTGGGTGAAACATGTCTGGAAAAAAATCGAGAAGACATTTGTCCCAAAAATCAAACGTATGATGACAGCCAGTAACTCCTACGCTGACTGGTTTGTAAAAGAATACGGCGTCAATAAACCATTGGTCATCAATAATCTGCCCCGAAGACTGGAATTTAACGGGACTAAAGAAAATGCTCAAAAAGTAATTCTTTACCAGGGCTGGCTCAACTATTCGCGTGGCATCGACAAAGCCATCCTGGCAATGCAGCATATAGACAATGCTGAGCTGTGGATCGCCGGCGGAGGACCATTAGAAGAAGAATTCCGGAAAATTGCGGAAGAAGTCAAAGTGCTGGACAAGGTCAGGTTTCTGGGAAAACTGGCGCCCGAAAAGCTTCGGGAGATTACACCAAAAGCTGATGTGGGCCTCAGCATTGAGGAGAACAACGGCCTCAGCTATTATTATTCTTTACCAAATAAAATATCGGATTACATCCAATCCAGAGTGCCTGTTGTGGTATCCGACTTTCCGGAAATGGCAAAAATCGTCAACGCTTTCGGAGTAGGCGAAATCATAGAAAATCATACGCCGCAGCATCTGGCAGAGAAAATAAATCTGGTTCTCGGAAATGGAAAAGCACACTATCTTCACAATCTCAACGTGGCTTCGGATGAGTTGTGTTGGGAAAATGAGGAAGATAAAATCCTCAAACTCTTCAGCGATGCCAGAAAAGAACTGGAACACGGGCATTAACTTTCGCCTTTTTATTCCATCTAAAAGTTGCATCATTCTTGATGTGATAACTTTCTAAAATAATGAAAATGAAATCCTTGCTATTAATACTTAGTTTTGCAGTGATGACTGTCAGCTGCACAAGTCAGGTCTACCTGGATCCCGGAACTTTGACCGCCGCGGTTGAAAAGAAAGAATTTAATTACAATGCCACAAAAGCATTTCCGACAAACAGTGATGTGATTGGCGTGATGAACGCTCTACCCAATGGCGGCGGCGCCAGCAGAATGCTGAATCTGGATCCCGGCTACGGTTTTAATCTTAAAAAAGATCTGCTCAGCGTATCTCTGCCTTATTTCGGAAGAGCCTTCAACATCAGTCCGGCAGATGCCAGCAAAGGCGGAATCCAATTTGAATCGAAAGATTTCTCCATCAGAGAATCTAAAACCGGAAAAGGGAATACACTTCTGGTGATAAGTCCCAACGATCAACGTACCGGATACAAATTCAATCTGGAGATTTTCAAAAATGGAAGTGCAATGCTTTCTGTAAGCTCTAATGACAGACAGCCAATCAGTTACGACGGTAATATATCGGTTGACAACGCCTCAGTTTCCAAATAATTTTTTAACAAAATCCCGCGCTTCTGAACTTGAATTTGAATTCATTTCCGAAGCGTTTTTTTTGTGTTCCAGGTAAGCCTTTTCAAGAGAATGATCCTGTTTTGCTTTCTCCAGAATATATTCGCGTACCCAGAATTCAAACCGTTTTTCGGCCTGGATTTTTCTGTCTTCCAGGAAAGTTCCGTTTTTGCGTTTAAGAGAAATGAAGCTTTCTATCTTTTCAAATGTTTCGGGAAGACCATCGTTTTCCAGAGCAGAACCGAGTATTATGGGAACTTTCCATCCCTTTTCCTTAGGCTTCATAAACTGTAAGGCTCGGGACAACTCTGTTTTCGTGAGTTTGGCTTTTGAAAGATTTTCCGGATTTACTTTATTAATGAAAATCAGATCTGCCATTTCCATGATTCCACGTTTGATGCCTTGCAACTCATCTCCGCCTCCAATGATCTTTAAGAAAATAAAAATATCGGTAATATCATTGACGAGAGTTTCACTTTGACCTACACCAACGGTCTCTATCAGAATATAATCGTAACCTGCTGCTTCACAAATTAATAAGCTTTCGTAAGTGGTGTTGGCAATGCCTCCCAGAAATCCTGAGCTCGGGCTAGGCCGGATAAAAGCATTGGGGTCTTTTGCCAGTTCTTCCATCCTGGTCTTGTCGCCGAGAATGCTGCCTTTGTTAATAGAAGAGCTGGGATCCACGGCCAGAACAGCGACTTTTTTGCCGTTTTGAATAGCGAGTTTACCAAAAGATTCTATAAAAGTAGATTTGCCAACGCCTGGCACGCCCGTAATTCCTACCCTTACAGATTGGCCTGTCAACGGTAAAAGCTCTTTCAGAAGCTGATCGGCGAGATCTCGGTGCTCCGGTTTTTTACTTTCTACCAGTGTGATGGCTTTACCAAGAATCCGCTTGTCAGAAGCTTTAATTCCCTGCACGTAATCGCTGATACCGAATTGCTTTGCCATCTGAATATTTGGAATAGTTACAAATTAAAAATTTTCCTCGTTTCTGTTTACAAAATAATTACTTTTGATAAAAAACAATTCAAAAATAATGAAAAAATACATATACAGCCTTTGTCTTTTAGGCGTCATCGTTTATTCCTGCAAAACACAGCAGACCAATCCATCTGTAGCGACTACGGAAAACTCTGCCCCAATGGCAGCGTTAACCAACGAGGAAATGCTGAAAAAAGGGGAAGATCTGTTCAATTTAAAATGTGGACGATGCCACGGACTGCCAGCTCCCGCGGACTTTACTGCAGCAGACTGGAAACCGATCATCGCTTCTATGGCTCCGAAGGCAAAGTTGTCAGCAGAACAAAGCAGCTGGGTTCTGGCATATGTAAGTGCTAATGCCAAAAAGTAAGTATATTTGATTTTCAAAATCGAATATGCGTCTTCATTATTTTCTCGTCTTTACACTATTTTCCGCGGTCATTTTTGGCCAGACAGGAAGCATTAATATTAATGTTTATGATGACTTCAGCAAAAAACCGATAGAGGTTACAGTAAAGGTTCAGAATTCTGAGACTGTTTCTTCCGGCTTGGGCAATGTTCAGATTTCAAACCTCAATCCGGATAATTATACGTTTGAAATCACAGCAGAAAATTACACCAGTTCTTTTTTGAGCGATATTAATATTGTTCCAAATCAGAATCTGAGCTTTTCCGTTGGGCTTCAAAAAACAGATAGCAATATTGAGACAGTTATTCTGACGAAAAAAGTCTACAAGACAACTGCAGAAAGTCCTCTGTCACTGCGCAACATTACGAGTGAAGAGATCCAGAAAAATGCCGGCTCCAACCGGGATATCTCCAAGGCTATTCTCAGTTTTCCCGGCGTTGGCAGTACGGCAACTTTCAGGAATGACCTTTTTATACGCGGCGGAAGCTCTGCCGAGAACAAATTTTATATAGACGGAATCGAGATTCCGGTCATCAATCACTTCCAGACACAAGGCGCAAGTGGTGGGCCCAGAGGTATTTTGACGGTGGATTTTATCAAAGATGTAGATTTCTATAGCGGCGCTTTTCCTGCAAAACGAAATGGCGTTTTGTCATCTCTTTTTGAGTTCAATCTCAAGCAGGCGAGGAAAGATAAGCTGGGTTTCAAAGCCATTATTGGTCTGGACGATATGCAGCTGATGATGGATGGGCCTTTGAGCAAAGACCAGTCCTGGAGCGGTTTGTTCTCTGTACGGAAGTCCAATTTGCAGCTGCTTTTCAAAGCAATTGGTTTGCCGTTTTTGCCGTCTTATTATGATACAACATTCAAAGTTTCCAAGAAATTCAAAAGCGGTGATGAACTTTATTTCATTGGCGTGGGTGCAATAGACCGTTTTAAATTCAATACAGAAGCCGAGCCTACCCTGGAAAACCTTTCCATTCTGGATACTGCGCCAGTTGCGCCACAATGGAACTACACTTTCGGAGCAGGCTACAGGCATTTGGTGGAAAACGGAAACTGGCTTTTCACGGTCAGCAGAAATACCTTGGATAATAAAGCTACCAAATATTATCGGAATATAGAGACGCCGGAAAATCTCCTGTACGATTATCAGTCTCAGGAAATCGAAAATAAAATGAGGGTGGACAGAAATCTCACGCTGAAAGATGTGCAGATCAGCTTTGGAACCAATTTTAATTTTGCCACCTACAAAAATAATTCGACCTCGAAAAATGTCACTCAGAATGCTGTTAATGTTGACAATTTGAATGTAAATATCAATCTGCTGCAGTACGGTTTTTACCTTCAGGCTTCTAGAAAGTTTTTTGCTAACAAGGTTCAGGTCTCTGCAGGAGCAAGACTGGATGCCAGTAACTATTCTGAGAAGACCAATAATCCATTGGATCACTTTTCGCCAAGGCTTTCCTTAAGTTACCGTTTTGCACCGCAGTTTGCTTTTAATTTCAGTACCGGAACCTTTTCTCAGCTTCCTTCTTACACCGCTTTGGGATTTTCTGAAAATAACATTTTTACCAATAAAAACAATCTGAAATACATCCGCAATTCCCAATATGTTGCCGGATTTGAGTTTAACGGAACCAATAATCTCCGCATTACGGTTGAGGGCTATTACAAAAAGTACAAAAACTATCCGTTTTCACTTAGGAACCAGATCAGTATTGCCAATATCGGCGGCGATTTTGGCGTGGTAGGCAATGAACCGCTGGACTCGCGCGGAACCGGGGAAACGTACGGGTTCGAAATTCTGGCTCAGAAGAGAACCCTTAATAATTTCTACGGAATCGCAGCCTACACTTTTGGCTATTCAAAATTCAGTAATGTAAATAATAATTTGCTGCCATCTTCCTGGGACAGCAGGCATATATTGACTGTGACGGCAGGAAAATATTTTAAAAGAAACTGGAACATAGGCGCGAGATTCCGTATGCAAAGCGGGCTGCCGGAGACGCCTTATGACCTGCAGAGAAGCTCTCTCGTCAACATCTGGAACATTGCCAACAGTCCGCTGAAAGATTTTGCCTACATCAATTCGCTGAGAGGAAATCTTTCGCATCAGCTGGATGTAAGAGTAGAAAAAAAGTGGATTTTCAAAAAGTGGCAGATCACTGCGTATATGGATGTTGTCAATATCTACGGCTCCGAAAGTCCCAGCAATTTGCCTGTCGTAAATCTTCAGAGGGACGCAAGCAACAACGGCATTATAGCAAATCCCAATGCACCACAAAACCAGCAATATTATCTATTGGATATTGGGAAAGCGGACAGGACGACACCGCTGCCATATTTTGGATTGATTTTCGAATTTTAAAATAAATAAAGAGAAACCAGCTGATTTCTCTTTATTATTTAATCTATTTCTTGTGGATTACCAAGGACTAATTCCTGATGCATCCTCAATATCGTTGCTGAAAAACTGTCCGGTTGGCGCATCTGCGTCTGTCAGCGTATGTTTTATGATAAAGCTTGCTGCGCTTTCCACAGAGCCTGGGCCGCTGTGATGGTTGAAATCTGTGGCTGTATATCCCGGATCTATCGCATTGACTTTGAAATTGGAGTCCTTCAATTCATAAGCTAAAACAATAGTGTAGGCATTAAGTGCCGATTTGGAAGAACCGTAGGCGGCTGTTTTGACCTGATAATATTTCCAGCTTGGGTCGCTGTGAAGTGTCAGAGAGCCCAGTCCGGAAGTGATGTTGCTGATTCTGGGACTGTCAGATTTTTTAAGCAATTCTAAAAAAGCCTGCGTCACATTGATCACACCGAAAAAATTAGTTTCAAAGACTTCTTTGATATTTTCCACGGAAGTTTCTGCTGCAGTTTGAAGCTGTGGTCCAAGTATTCCTGCATTGTTGATTAAAATATCAAGTTTTCCCTGTTCTTTTTCAATGATATTTCTGGCTAATAAAATAGATTCCTGATTGGTAACATCTATTTCAATAGCTTGGATATTTGCAAATCCCTGCTCTTTTAGTTCTTTTACAATGGCTTCACCTTTTTCAAGATCTCTGCTTCCAAGATATACGAAAGCCCCTTTTTGTGAAAGTTGTTTAGCGGTTTCCAAACCGATACTTCTGTTGGCACCTGTTATTAATACTGTTGTCATTTTTTTGTTTTAATTAATGGTGTAAAATTCAGTCAATTCAGATTAATAACATTTGTCAAATGACAAAAAGTAAATGATAATCAAATATTTTTTCTGATTCTGCTGAGAGACGACTGGGTCATTCCAAGATAGGATGCCACATAAGCAAGTGGAATCCGGTTGACTACATTGGGATAGATCTCCAGGAATTTGAGGTAACGTTTTGTCGCATCTTCAGTCACCAACGGACTTCTTCGCTCCACCTTCTGTAATAATGCTCTGGAAATAATCTTATTGACAATAACATCGAAACCGACAATAGTCTGCAAAAGTTCCAACCAGTCTTTCCTTGAGAATATGATCATCTTACAATCCGTAATTGCCTGAACATAGCTGCTGGACGGAATTTGATTGTCAAAACTCTCCAGATCTACAACAAGGTTATTTTCGTCAATAAAATATTTTGTAATTTCTTCGCCTTCGTTGTTGTAATAGCAGACGCGGATGATGCCTTCCACAATAAAACCAACCTGACTTGCGGTTTTGCCTGCTTCGGAGAAGTATTGATCCTTTGCAAGTTGTATTTCCTGAGCTTTGGTCCAGATAAAATCCATCTGCTGCTGATTGAGATTGCCGAAACGTAAGATAAAATCGAATAATTCTTTCATGGTGAAAAGTTAAGAACAATCTTTACGTCCCGATTTGCCATTTGGTAAAAAATAATGAATTGTTAATCTATCAAAAATAATCGCGAATTTCCCCGAAAATCTGAGTGGTAGAAAAGTAATTTTTTACCAAACGCCGTTAAAACTTTGAACTGATTAAAACCTTCTAATTCTTTAAATGACATTGATTTTTTTGGTAAATCTATTTTATAATAATTCAGGTAGACGGGACAGACGATTGGTCCTCCAAGTTTTCCGCCGCCACAATTGGAAGTGTTGCCAACTACAATATCTTCGTAAGGTTCTAAGACGTGATCATTCTTATAATAATCGGCAAAGTTTGCTTCAAAGTGCATTGCTTCTCTTTTATCTGCAAAGGTAGAATCCAGCAATACTGGCTTGTAATCAGGCGCTGAAAATTTGTGGTAAGTGGTGTAGATCGTATTATCGATAAAATCAGTTTTGTAAACTTCTATCTTCGGTTTCGAATCATCAGACAGTCCTTTTTGAAAATAATATTTTTGCACATTATCCAGACTTTTAAAATCTGATATCACTATAGAATCGCCGCTGGACGAACCTTCCCTGATGTCACTTACCAGAATCAATCTGTTTTCAACGATGAAAACACCCTTTACGTCTTCATTATCTGCGCTAATGGGTTTTAAACTAAACTTTTCGGGACTCAGCAAAACCACTTCGGAAAAAGTTGGAATTTCCGGATGTTTATCTTTTTCCGGCTTTTTGTAATCGCAAGAAATTAGGAGAATTGATAAAATAAAACAGAAGAACTTTTTCATTAATGGAATTTTATGATTTTATTTTTACTAATTACTTCATCAACTTAGCGAAGTGCGTTTTAACTTTTATCAATATCTTAATTTACCCAGCTACTAATATTTGTTAACTCACCCCATCTGCCATTTTTCTTTTGCAATACAATAATACTTCCGCCACAACCAGGAGGATGGATTCCACAAGATTCCACTTTTATTAGACATTTATCTTTTTTCAGATTGAAAAGTGGAACTGAAAAACTGACATATTCTTTCTCTTTATAATTACTTCTACGTTTTAGAATTTGGTCTAATTCACTTTGAGAAATGAATTCAGTAGGAAGAGCAATTCTGCTTTTGTCAATTTTAAATTCTTTATTTTTATCTATTTGCTTCTTTATATATTCCGCATCTTTTTTTGAAAAAATAGAATCTTCTGATAAAATCATTACATCTTTCGGCTCAATAACAATTTTGATTTCAGGTTCAACATTTCGTACGGAATCACTATATACTTTCCAATCATTTTCGCCGAGAACGGAAAATTTATGGTTGATGACGAAATAATCTGTTGATTTATTAATGCCTAAATTTTTTTTAACCATCTGATGATATTTCACATTCTCCGAAATAAGTTTGTTGATTACTTCGTATTGTAAATCCAAATTTTCATCTTTCTCTTTACAGGAAAAAAGGAGTGCGAAGAAGAGAAAATAGAAAACCTGTTTCATCATTTTAATCAAGCATTTTCTCCAAAATTTCACAAGCTGATTTCGGCAAATTAGTTCCCGGTCCGAAAATATGATGCGCACCGTTTTGGTACAGAAATTCATAATCCTGTTGCGGAATTACGCCACCAACAACAATTGTGATATCATCTGCACCCAATTTTTTCAATTCTTCCACCACTTGCGGAACCAAAGTTTTGTGACCAGCCGCCAAAGACGAAACGCCCAAAATATGAATGTCATTTTCCACAGCTTGTTTTGCAACTTCTTCCGGCGTTTGAAATAACGGCGCAACATCCACATCAAATCCCATATCTGCAAAGGCAGTTGCAACGACTTTTGCGCCACGGTCGTGACCGTCCTGTCCCATTTTTGCGACCATAATTCTTGGCCGTCTTCCTTCCTGGTCTTCAAATTTTTGGCTTAAAGCCACCGCTTTTTCAAAGTATTCATTTTTTCCTGCATTCATAGCGTAAACTCCTGATATGGTTCTGATATTGGCTTTGTAGCGTCCGAAGCTTTCTTCCATCGCATCGCTCATTTCGCCGAGTGTAACTCTTCTTCGAGCGGCTTCGATGCAAAGTTCGAGGAGATTTCCGATTCCTGTTTGTGCCGTTTCGCGGATTTTATTTAAAATTTCTTCGACGGATTGAGAATTTCTACTAGATTTTATTGAATCTAATCTTTCGATTTGTTTTCTTCTAACTTCGGTATTATCGATGTCAAGAATTTCGATTTCGGTTTGTTTCAGATCTGATTTAAAGGAATTGATTCCGATGATAAATTCCTCGCCACTGTCAATTTTTGCCTGTTTGATGGCTGATGCTTCCTCGATTCTCATTTTCGGAATTCCGGCTTCGATGGCTTTTGTCATTCCGCCTTCTTTTTCCACTTCATCGATGAATTTCATGGCTTCTTCAATCATTTGTTGGGTTAAACTCTCAATCAAATGACTTCCGCCCATTGGGTCAACAACATCACAAATTCCGCTTTCCTGTTGGAGAATGATTTGCGTGTTTCTCGCAATTTTCGCTGAGTAATCTGTAGGAAGTGCAATCGCTTCGTCTAAAGCGTTGGTGTGTAAAGATTGTGTTCCGCCCAAAGCTGAAGATAACGCTTCAATCGTTGTTCTTGTGATATTATTGAAAGGTTCCTGTTCCGTCAAACTCCAGCCAGAAGTTTGAGAATGTGTTCTTAATGCTAAAGATTTTGGATTTTGAGGATTGAATTGCTTTAATAGATTTGACCAAATGTATCTCGCTGCTCGCATCTTGGCAATTTCCATAAAATGGTTCATTCCGATAGCCCAGAAGAAGGACAATCTTGGGGCAAAATCATCCACGTTCATTCCGGCTTTGATTCCGGTCCGCACATATTCCAAACCGTCGGCTAAAGTGTATGCCATTTCCAAAACTGGTGTTGCGCCAGCTTCCTGCATATGATAACCTGAAATTGAAATCGAGTTGAATTTCGGGATATTCCTTGAAGTGTATTCGAAAATATCGGCGATGATTTTCATTGACGGCGTTGGCGGATAGATGTACGTATTTCGTACCATAAATTCCTTCAAAATATCATTCTGAATCGTTCCGGAAAGCTTTTCCATCGAGATTCCTTGTTCTTCTGCAGCGACAATATAAAAAGATAAAATCGGGAGAACTGCGCCATTCATCGTCATTGAAACTGAGATTTCGTCTAATGGAATCTGGTCGAACAAAATCTTCATATCCTCAACAGAATCAATTGCAACACCCGCTTTTCCAACATCGCCAACCACTCTTGCGTGGTCGGAATCGTAACCGCGATGTGTTGCTAAGTCGAAGGCTACGGAAAGTCCTTTTTGTCCTGCCTGTAAGTTTCTTCTGTAGAAAGCGTTGGATTCTTCTGCTGTGGAAAATCCTGCATATTGGCGAATTGTCCACGGTTTTTGAACATACATTGTTGAATATGGACCACGAAGAAAAGGCGCAATTCCTGCGGAGCCGGCTTTGATGTCTTTGTTTTTTACATCTTCGCTGGTGTATTTTGATTTCAATTCGAGGCCGTCTTTTTCAAAAGTGTAATTTTCTGAATTGGAATCGAAGGTAATGTTCTTGAAATCAGGGTTTTGGTTTTGGATTTTGTGGCGCATTTTGCTTTCTTGTTGTGGAAAGTAAATGTAAGGATTTTTTTAAACCACAAAAGGCACAAAAGTTTTTTAAACTTAAGTAAAAAGTGAGTCAATGCTAATTAAAAATATGAACACAAAAGTTTTTATATGGTGAACACTTCGACTCCGCTCAGTGTGACAACTCTAATACTATCTGAACAATATTAACAATGTCAGTCTGAGCGGAGTCGAAGACTTTTGTATTAGAGATATTTCAAAGCGACAATTTGTCATTATTTGTGGGATGGTCTTTTTTTTGTGAAATGTTGATTGGCTGTGGAAACCCGCGACAGGGATAGAAGTGGAAATCCTTTTGCTTGGGAAATGCGTGAACTGATGACAAATCGTGGAAAGCAAAAGATTGCAGCGGATAGCCCGGTGACAAATAGCGCGGGGAAAGTTTTGGCTTTTGGCAGTCGCCCAAATAGATGTGAGAGTTTAGATGTTAGAAATTAGATTGATTCTGATGTTTAGATTTTAGGTAATTAATAAAACAAAAAATAATATAATATGTCAACAGGAAGTATTAATGTGTCGGTGGAGAATATTTTTCCGCTGATCAAGAAGTTTCTTTACAGTGATCACGAGATTTTTCTTCGTGAATTGATCTCCAATGCGACGGATGCAACGACGAAGTTGAAACATCTGACGGTAATTGGTGAAGCAAAAGTGGATTATGGAAATCCGATCATCGAGGTTAAGATTGATAAAGAGGCGAAAACGCTGACGATTAAAGACCAAGGTCTTGGGATGACGGGCGAGGAAGTTGAGAAATATATCAATCAGGTTGCGTTTTCGGGCGCGGAGGAATTCCTTGAAAAATATAAGGATTCTGCGAAAGATGCGGGAATTATCGGACATTTTGGTCTAGGATTTTACTCAGCATTTATGGTGGCGGAGAAGGTGGAAATTTTCACGAAATCATATAAAGAAAATTCTCAAGCTGTTCGTTGGATATGTGACGGAAGTCCGGAATATACTTTGGAAGAAACGGAAAAATCTGACAGAGGAACGGAAATCGTGCTTCATATTGCTGAAGATTCTTTGGAGTTTTTGGAGGAATCCAAGATCCGGGAACTTTTGATGAAGTATAATAAATTCAATCAGATTCCAATTAAATTTGGAACGAAAACCGAGACTTTGCCTTTACCAGAAGGTTCTGCGGAAGATGCAAAACCGGAAACCGTTGAGGTTGATAACATCATCAATAATCCAAATCCAGCGTGGACAAAAGCGCCGAGTGAGCTGAAAGACGAGGATTACAACAATTTCTACAGAGAATTGTATCCGATGCAGTTTGAGGATCCATTGTTTCATATTCATTTGAACGTGGATTATCCTTTTAATCTGACGGGTGTTTTGTTCTTCCCGAAACTGGCGAATAACCTTAATATCGAGAAAGATAAGATTCAGTTGTATCAGAACCAGGTTTATGTGACGGATGAGGTGAAGGGCATTGTTCCTGACTTTTTGATGTTGCTGAGAGGTGTGATTGATTCTCCGGATATTCCGTTGAACGTTTCGCGTTCTTATTTGCAGGCTGACGGCGCGGTGAAGAAAATCTCCTCTTACATCACGAAAAAAGTGGCTGATAAGATGGTTTCACTCTTCAATGAAAACCGTGAAGATTACGAAAAGAAATGGAATGACATCAAAATCGTGATCGAGTACGGAATGATTTCCGAAGATAAATTCTATGAGAAATCTGACAAATTTGCACTTTATCCGACCACTGACGGCAACTATTATCTTTGGAATGAATTGGTAGAGAAAATCAAACCAACTCAAACGGACAAAGACGGAAAAACAGTCATTCTTTACGCAACCAATGCTGATGAACAGCACAGCTACATCCAATCTGCGAAAGACAAAGGTTACGAAGTGTTGTTGCTTGATTCTCCAATCGTTCCGCATTTGATACAGAAACTGGAAGGTTCTAAGGAAAACGTTTCTTTTGCAAGAGTAGATGCGGATCACATTAATAATTTGATCAAAAAAGACGAACCTGTGATTTCTAAACTGAATGATTCTGACAAAGAAGCTTTAAAGAAAAACATTGAGGAATCTATCAATGATCAGAAATTCACAGTTCAACTGGAAGATCTTGATTCTACAGATGCGCCGTTTACATTGACTCAGCCAGAGTTTATCAGAAGAATGAAAGATATGCAGGCAACCGGCGGTGGCGGAATGTTTGGAATGGGTGGCTTCCCGGAAATGTATAATTTGGTGGTGAATTCTAACTCAGATTTTGCCGGCGAATTATTGAAAAAAGATAATACGGAGGAGAAAAGTGTGATGATCAATCAGGCTTTGGATCTTGCGAAATTATCTCAGAATCTTTTGAAAGGAAAAGAATTGACAGATTTTATCAAGCGTAGTTTTGAGAGTTTGAAGTAATTATAAAATCAATTTAATCCCCAACCCTAAAGGGAGTAAATTGATTTTTCCTGAATCCCTTTAGGGTTGGGGTGAATTAATTAAATAATAAAAAAGCGGAACTAAATTTTAGTTCCGCTTTTTTATTATTTGATTTTCGATAACGCATCTACCGTTTCTTCCAGATAGAAATCCCTTTCGAGATTCTTTCTCCAGTTTTCGGTTTTCTTGGCAAACGCCTCGTCTTTTTTCATTCTTATTTCTTCGTCCGGATGAAGGGTAAATTTCAGCCCGTTGTTGAATTTATCCAAACCTTTGAACTTTTCGATCTGTGCTTTACGCGTTTTCATCAGCTCGTTAAATTTGGTTTGGTTAAGCGTTATGGTTTCCTCCTTATCCAATGCTTCTTTCCATTCTGCAGATTCCTGAAGCAGTTTGTAGTTAGCATTATTCGCGATTTGCTTGTCGATTTCTGTCTGCAGTTGCGGAATATTAAGGGTCGTCAGTTTCTTAAATGTCGCAGTTTCTATTTTATCCCAAGGCAGAGCGAACTCGTCAAAACGTTCTCCCACTTCTGCATAGGAGAAGAAATCTTTCATTTTGATATCAGACTCTACACCTTTTCTTTGGGTTGATTCTCCGGATATTCTGTAAAATTTCTGGATAGTCAGTTTTAATGAGCCAAAATCTTCACTCGTATTAAGGAAACGGTTTAGATCCACAAAAGTCTGAACAGTTCCTTTCCCGAAAGAACTCGGTGAACCTATAACTACCGCTCTACCGTAATCCTGCATTGCGCCAGCAAGGATTTCTGATGCAGATGCGGACAGCTCATTTTGCATGATGACCACAGGGCCGGTCCAAATCGGTTCATTTGTCTTGTTGCTGAGAACCTGCACCTTTCCACGGCTGTCTTTCACCTGTACGTACGGGCCGGCGTTCATAAACAAGCCCATAATATCACCAACTTCGGTAAGAGATCCGCCGCCGTTGCTTCTAAGATCCAGAATGATGCCCTCTACATTTTCTTTTTTAAGTTTAATCAGTTCTGCCTTGATATCGTCTGAGGCATTTCTGCCTTTAGGATCTTCAAAATCGACATTGAAACTTGGAAGGTAGACGAAGCCGTATTTTTTTCCATTCGAAGCATTTACAGCAATACTTCTCGCAAAAGTATCTTCAATGGCTACTTCTTCACGGATCATCGTCACTTCTTTGATCGTTTTATCTTTTTTCTCTACCGTAATAGTTACAGGAGTTCCTTTCTCACCACGGATGAGTTGTACCGCTTCATCAGACAGCATTCCTACCACGTTGACCGGTTCATCCTTCGGTTTGGATCTCACTTTGAGGATTTTATCACCTTCAGCCAATTGTTTCGATTTCCAGGCCGGAGCACCGATTGTCAAAGCGCCAAGATAGAGATAGCCTCTCTTCTCCTGAATAATAGCGCCGATCCCGATCACTTTTCCGGTGAAATTCATATCGAATTCCTCTTTGCTTTTTGGCGAAAAATAATTGGTATGAGGATCAAAAACTTCTGTATAAGCATTCATGTAAACTGAGAACCAGTCCATTTTCTTTCTTTTCTTGAATCTACGGAAAGAATCTGTGATAAGGTCTTTCACTTCCGCAGTTGCTTTTTCACGCTTTTTCTCCATAGAAAGCGGCGCATATTTGATGGTATCCGGAAGTTTGTTACTAATTACAGAGTCTTTTTTCTTTTTCTGAGCTTCCTCCTTGCTGTTCAGCGTTTCCATCTCCTGAAGGATATTGTACTTGATGTACTTTTTCCATTCATTGTACTGCTGTTTTGCATCAGCCGGGTTGACTCTTTTTTTAGGTTCCAGAATCAGTTCCTCGTTTTCTTCCAGATTGATTGGTTTTGAGAGAATGTCCTGCGCCATTTTATCAATCTCGTCTACACGCTGATAAAGGCGGTCTACGGTAAGTTTATAGAAAACAAGATTCCCATTGGTCAGATAATCATCCAGTTTTGTAGAATGCTTTTTGAATTCGTCTATATCAGACTGTAGAAAATAGCGTTTGGATGCATCTACGCTCTCCATATATTTATCAAAAACATCTTGGGAATAGGCGTCGTTTATCGGTTTTGGGCTGTAATGAAGATAAGAAAGTGTATTTTTCACGCTTACCATAATGGTCTGCATTTTGTCATCATCATTTTGAGGAGAATTGAAACAGAACATCAGCGTCATCAGGGGCGCAAACATCAGCAGTTTCTTGAACTTGATTTTTTTGAACATAAATTTTAAATGTGTACTATATTAGTCAAAATTTTCTTTTGAATGTTACGATTGTATTCAAAAACGAAACCAAATTTAACACCTTATTTTATTTTACTCATTATAATTTGGTTATTTTTGAGAGAATATTGAAAATACCGCAACAGCGGAAAATTATAAAAATAAAAGATTTATGAATAAACCATTGATACTGGTAACCAATGATGACGGGATCACAGCACCGGGAATTAGAAAACTGATCAGCATCGTCAACAAAATAGGAGAGGTAATTGTAGTAGCGCCCAACTCGCCGCAGAGTGGGAAAGGTCATGCAATCACCATCAATTCCACTTTAAGTTTTGAAGAGTTGAATCTGGACGGTCCGCAAAAAGATTATTCATGTTCCGGAACTCCTGTAGACTGTGTGAAAATGGCGCTGGACAAGATTTTGCCAAGAAGGCCGGATCTTGTTGTTTCCGGCATCAATCACGGGTCCAACTCTTCTATCAATGTTATCTATTCCGGGACGATGTCTGCTGCCGTAGAAGCTGGTGTAGAAGGTTTGCCGGCCATCGGATTTTCTCTTGCAGACCTGAAGTGGGAAGCCGATTTTGACCAGGCCGAGGATCTGATCAGAGATATTATCCTTAGAACCATCGAAAATCCAATGCCAAAAGGTGTGGTTCTCAACGTCAACATCCCAAATCTTAAAAAAGAAGAACTGAAAGGCATCAAAGTCTGCAAACAGGCCAATGCCAAATGGGAAGAAAGCTTCGACGAAAGAACCAATCCGCACGGGAAAAAATACTACTGGCTCACCGGCTATTTCAACAATATGGATGAGTCCGAGGATGCAGACGAGACAGCTCTGGCAGCAGGCTACATCAGCATCGTTCCGGTGAAGTTTGATATGACGGCTTACGAATACATGCAGGAACTCAACTCTGTTTATCAATAAAAAATTGGCGGGATGGAGTTTATGAAGCAGTATCTTATCTCAAAAAAGATTCCTATAAGTGATGAGAACTGGCAGATCTTCGCCGGGAAAAATATCAGGAAGGAGTACAAAAAAAATGAGATCATCCTGAAAGAGGGAGAAATAGATCATTATCTGTCTATAGTAGAAGAAGGCATTGCCAGGATTTTCTTCGTAAAGGAAAACAAAGAACTTACAACGCGCTTTGTCTTCCGGTACCAATACGTGACTTCTTATGACTCTTTTCTTGAAAGGTCGCCTTCCAGGTGCACCGTGCAGGCATTGACAGATATGGTGATCTGGCACGTACACTATGACGATCTGCAGGTGGTTTACAAGACATCTCCCATCGGCAATCTCATTGGCAGGCTTACGATAGAGAATATTTATGTGGAAAAGCTTAAAAAGGAATTTTCCTTTATGAGCGAATCTGCAGAGGAGAGATACCTCAATCTGATGAAGGAACATCCGGAACTGTTTCAGATAATTCCACTCAAGCATATTGCGACCTATCTGGGAATTACGCCGCAGGCGCTCAGCAGGATAAGAAAGAGAATTTGTTAACCCAGGTTCATTTGTTATGTAGAAAATAAGATATAGCTTTGTACTGTGCATTCAGAATGAAAGTTCCGAATGACGAAAAAAAGTGTTCAGAGAGATCTGGATGCTTTTTTTTATTTTAATTTTATCTTTGCAGCAAGTTATTTATTATGATAGATCTACCGGGACTTGCCATCAAAAATTTTTATACAAAAACCAGCAGAGGGAAACTGTACGTCCACGATACATTTGGGCCCAGAGTAGAAATGCCGATTTCCCTCTATTTCAGAAGCGAAAAGCAACTGCCCGCCCTTGAGAAAAAAGCACTCGAGCTTTGTAAAGGCAAAGTGCTGGATATTGGCGCCGGCGCAGGAAGCCACGCTTTGATTCTTCAAAACAAAAACTATGATATAGCCGGATTGGAGATTTCACCGTCTGCGTGCGAAGTGATGACACAGCGCGGTTTGAAGAACGTGATCTGCGGTGATATTTTCAAATTTGATGACGGGCAATTTGATTCTCTTTTATTATTGATGAACGGTATTGGGCTCTGTGGCGATCTGGACGGTTTCCGAAAATTCCTCAGAAAGGCAGAAACCTTGCTTAATAAAGATGGCGTACTAATTTTCGATTCTTCGGATATTGATTATATGTATGAGGAGCAGGAATTGCCGACAGATAAATATTATGGCGAGGCAACCTGCAGGTACGAGTATCAGAAAGAGCTGACAGACTGGTTCAAATGGCTGTATCTGGATCAGCAGACTTTGGAGAATATAGCTGCCGAAGAAGGCTGGACAACGCAGCTGATTTATCAGGACGAAAATGATCAATACCTCGTACAATTATCCAGAAAGTAAAAAAACCGCCCATTGAAGGCGGTTTATACTTTATATATAATACTTTCTACATCTTACGACCCTAATTAAAAGCATTATCATAGGCCATCGATGAAAAATCTATTTTCAGCATGGCCTGCGAGTCCACCGGTGTACCGTTGCATTTTGCAGGCGTCCAGGTTTTATTGACTTTTTTTGCAGCTTCTTTCAGATCATTCAGGAAAGGTTCGCTGTTTGCTACTTTTGGTCCTGCCTCCAGTTTTGACAGGATGCCGTCTTTGTTCACATCCATTTTGACAAAAAATAAACCGTTGATCACATAGGTTTTCCAGTTTACATTTTCCATCAGTTTTGCTTTCAGCTCTTTGATGTAAGCCTCAGAACCTCCGGGATACCGCAGGCTTTTGAACTGTGCAGGATCGCAGGAACTGTCCGCGATCTGATAAATGCCACGTACATTGTAGGCAACAGAACTTAGGGAACTGTCCATCATCGGAATATCGATGTTCAGCCCTTCTTCCACATCGCTGTTTTGTGCCAGAGCGAGAGAGCTTATCATCAAGCTCAGCGAAAATAGTAATGATCTCATAGTATTTGATTTAGAAAAGAGGTAAATGAAAATCTATGCCAAACCAAATAATAACAGTCGATTACAAAACGTCAATCTGATTTTTAAGAAGATCTTCAAACTCATCTCTTTTTCTGATGAGGTGTGCTTTTCCGTCCAGAAACATCACTTCTGCAGGTTTCAGTCTGGAGTTGAAATTAGAACTCATCTCAAAACCATAAGCGCCCGCATTTCTGAAAACCAAAACGTCGCCTTCTCTCACCTCATTTATTTTTCTGTCCCAGGCGAAGGTGTCTGTCTCACAGATGTTTCCGACAACGGTGTAGATTCTCTCAGCACCTTTTGGATTCGATAAATTTTCAATAATGTGATAAGAATCGTAGAACATCGGACGGATCAAATGATTGAAACCGGAATTAACGCCTACAAAAACCGTCGCTGTAGTTTGCTTGATAACATTCGATTTTACTAAGAAATGGCCGCTGTCACTCACAAGGAATTTTCCTGGTTCAAACCAAAGCTGGAATTTTTTACCTGTTTCGTCTTCGTATTTTTTGATGGAAGCATTTACTTTTTTCCCGAGAGATTTCACATCCGTTTCGATATCACCATCCTGATAAGGCACTTTGAAGCCACTTCCCATATCCAGATATTTCAGATTAGGGAAATGTTCCGCCAATTCAAACATAATTTCGAGACCCTGGATGAAAACGTCTGGGTCTTTAATTTCGCTTCCTGTGTGCATATGAAGACCTTCCACATTCAGATTGGTAGATTTCATAACACGTTCGATATGACGCATTTGGTGAATCGAAATTCCGAATTTAGAATCGATATGTCCAGTCGAGATTTTGTGATTTCCACCGGCATAAATGTGCGGATTGATTCTCACAAAAATCGGGTAAGAACCACCGAATTTGTTTCCAAATTGCTCCAGAATCGAAATATTATCGATGTTGATATGAACTTTATGAGACATCGCTTCCTCTATTTCAGCTAGGTCAACACAGTTAGGTGTGAAAAGAATTCTCTCGTTGGAGAAACCGGCTTTCAAGCCCAATTTCACTTCGTTTATAGAAACGCAATCCAAAGATGCGCCAAGCTTTTCTACGTACTTCAGGATATTGATGTTGGTCAAAGCCTTTGCAGCGTAGAAAAAACGCGTGGTCTTCCAGAAAGAAGACGTCAGCTTTTTATACTGTTCGCTGATGGAATTAACGTCATAAACATACACGGGCGTCCCGAATTCTTTTGCTATACTTAGCAAGTCCTGATTGGTCATAATCGTAGATTTTTAAAAATAAAAAGGCAGATTCTTATATAAAGAGTCTGCCGCAATAGATATCTTATGCACGCAACTCCTTAGACATTCCAAACCTTAGAGAACCTTACAGCTCCCTTTTTTCCGATTTTGCTTTGTTTAAAATATTGCATTGCTTGTTGTTAAAAAATTTTTGGCAAAATTAGAGTTTATCTCTAAATCTCGCAATTTTTGGATTGATTTTTATTTGAAAGGAATCAATAGAGTGATCTTTTTGGTAAGTAGTACTTAGTGTTTTATAAATTTTTCAGTTATAGTCTCTCCTTTTTTGGATTTGAAATTTACAATATAAGTTCCTTCCTGTAAGTTACAACATCAATGTAATTTTTATCAATTTTACCTGAAATGATTTTTTGTCCCATTATATTAAAAATTTCATAATCATTAGCAGTGCTTTCAGATACAAAGAGCCTGTCTCTTACAGGATTGGGATAAATTTTTATATTAGATTTTTCAGTGTTAAAAGTACTTAGATTATCCTCTGTCAAAATTTTTGCAATTCGAGAAATCGCGAAATCATTGTATGTAGAAAATCCTCCTGCGATAATAATATTATCATTATCAGAGGATATTATAGAGCTAATAGTACTGTTTACTCCACTTCCTACAATGAATGTGTCATCAAGGCTGCCGTCACTATTTAAACGCGCAAAGCCAGACTGTTGTTCTTCGTTATATTTTGAAAAATCTCCGCCAATAAGAACTTTTTGATCAACCTGAATAGAAATCTTATATATTGGCAAATCGGTTGTATTATTTAAGCTAAAAGCTTTATCTAATTTGCCATCGTTTTTAAATCTTATAAGCCGACGTTTTGCTATCCCATCTATGGAATAACCTGCCGCAAAAATGATATCCCCCCTATTATCTTCTACGATATTTGAACTCACAAAATCATTAATTGTAATTTCGGGGATGAATGAGGTATCAAGACTGCCATCTGTATTAAGTCGGGCAATATAGTTTCTTACTACACCATTATACTTAGTAAAAAGACCCTTGATAATAATTTTTCCACTCTTTAGAACAATACAGGAAATTATTTCGTTATCAGCTCCCCAAAGGGAATTAAAAGTATTATCTCTGCTACCATCCGCATTAAGGCGAGCTAAATAGTTTGCACCTTCACCATTAAAAAGAGTAAAATCGCCCGCAATAATAATTTTTCCATCCGGTTGAAGAGTAACACATCTCACAATATCGTTTGGTCCAGTTCCTATATTGAAAGATGAATATAAACTTCCATTTGGATTAAGCCGTGATAGATAGTTTTTAACACCAGAATTATTATCCCAACCGCCAACTATAATTTTTCCATTAGCTTGCTCAACTATTGAAAATGTACTAAAGTTCTTAAATCCGTTTCCGGTATTAAAACTAGTGTCAATACTACCATTGGAGTTTAATCTTCCCACCGAACTGATAGGTACAGTTTGTCCAATGTAGGTGTCTGCTCCTAATAATATTTTTTCGTCAGATTGTATAGCAATAGTACTAATATTTGTATACTTACCAGTTTCTGGAACAAAAGACATATCAAGACTTCCGGCTTGACTTAGAATCATAATTGAAAATAAAAAATTGGGAAGAAAGAGTAATTTTGTTTTCATTATTTATATTAGTTTTTATTAAAATTTATACTGTTTAATTCCTAATTTTAATGTCAATTCTTCGGCAATTCCAAAACCTCAAACTCATTCCTCAAAAGCGACAACTGCAAATCATTCTGCAAATCCTGAGAGAATCTTGCAACAGGCAGCATCAGCTTTTTAATTTTCTCCAAAGACTGGATCTGATAATAGAGATCGTAAAATCCAAAACCGGTCAGTTTGCCATTTTCTAAAATGAGGAAAGACTTTTCGCCCAAAGTTCTTCCGGATGAAGTCCAAATCTCATTTCTTTTTTTCAGATTGATTTTCTGCGTGAATTCTTCCAGATTTTCCTTCAATTCCGGTTTGGATTTGATATAATTGATGGCTTTCAAACCTTGCGTAAAACTTTTGAATCTCAAATAAGGTTTTTCTTCCTGCTCTTTTTTGATTTTCTCGAGAATGAATTTGTTATTTCTGTGAAACAATCCGAAAGGCAAAGGTTGCGTTTTGCTGATGCCTTTATTCTTCATCATCAGTTTGGCAATCAGGTCGGTTCCCGTCAATTCGTAAGAAGTCATAACCGAATCTTCCTGAATGTTTTTGTATTTTCTGGAATCCGATTCGAGGATTTTTTTAGCCGTTTTATATAAATCTTCCATGACATCAGAATAGATAATTTTCCCATCAGAATTTTGGAAATATAAGATGCCGCGCTCATTAGGAAGGTCTTCTGTCAGCAATTGAATTTTGTTGAGATAACCTTTTGCGTGGTTCTCTTCCTGCTGAGATTGGATGATTTCATTGGATTTGTCCTTAATCATCAACAATTTAAACAAATCTAAAGTTGCTCTTGCATCGCCGCTGGCTCTATGCGCTTCTGTCAGAGGAATTCCGATTGATTTGCACAGTTTGCTTAAGGAATAACTCTTCTCTTCCGGAATTAGTTTTTTAGCTAGCGGAATAGTATCTAAAGTATTGATATTGAAATCGTAACCAAGCCGTTTGAACGACTGGCGAAGCATCCGGTAATCAAAATCAATATTATGACCAACTAGTGTGGAATCTTTGGTGATTTCTACGACACGTTTTGCAATCTCGTGAAATTTTGGCGCTGTCAAGACCATTTTTGCGGAGATTCCTGTCAACTTTTGAACAAAGCTGGAAATCTCGCCTTCGGGATTCACGAGTGAGATAAACTGGTCTGTAATCTCGTGACCATCAAAGCGATAGACCGCAATTTCTATGATGCTTTCCTTCCGGAAAGGAGCGCCGTTACTTTCTATATCTATTACTGAATACAAAATGATTTTAAATAAAAATTCTTCACAAATGTAGGAATTTCAATTTTGCAAAAAACTAATATGTAATTACTCTTTTATTATTTTTTGAGTGGTTACTTTATCTTTAGTATAAATGTTGATGATATAATTCCCCGATTTTAAATAGTTAATGTTGGCTTTGTTGTTTTCAATACTCAATTCTGTTTTTATCAATCTTCCAGAGTGGTCAAAAATTTCCATCTTGCTTACGGTATCAAGGGATTTGAAATTAATAATGTCTTTGACGGGATTGGGCGAAATGTAGATTTTCTGATTAAAAATTGATTCTGAACTATTCATGAAATTGCAAGTTGTACTAATTTCACAGTTATTATAATTATTTATAAGGATGATACTTTGTAAATTACTTTTCTCACTTTCATCACAGCAGATTGAGCTTATAGTGGGGTTGTAACGGAGGTTAATTTGTTGATGCGAGCCGTTCTTCACATTTAGGTAAATAAGCCTGTTAGAAAGGAGATCAACGGTTTTTAAGAGCGTGTTTTTACTTAAATCAACATTAATCAGCTTACAGGAAGAACCACTAAGTTCTTCCAGATTTAAGCAATTCGTTACATCTATCTTAGTTAAGTTCATATTAGCATTGAAACGGAAAACCTTAAGTTTTACCAGATCAGATACATCCAGGTTTAAAATATCCTGATATGAACAATCTAAGTATTCAAGACTGGACATGTTTTTTAAATTTAATGATGTTAGTCTTCCGCTGATTAGAATTAAAGTCTTCAATTTAGTTAAGCCTTGAACATCTATTAGATTAATAGTACTAAATGTAATTGATATTTTTTCCAATTCTTTAAAGTTATTAATCCCTTCGAAATTAATAATTTCACCATTTGAAATACTAATGATTTGTTTTACTGGAGTTGTTTCGGAAGCCTGAATTTCTCCATCTTTATTAACGTCAATGTAGATGGTATTACCATCAGCATCTTTGGTGCCTCCATTTAGCAGGAAATTTTTAAAGTTTACATCCGGAATATTTATTGTTTGAGCCTGAGTTATTGTCACCACTAAAAGTGAACATACAATAAATAGTATTTTTTTCATTTTCTAAATTTTTGCAAAACTAACGTTTTTTTTCTCCCGCTTATAACAATTTACGAATTCCGCTAAAATTGCTTGCAAAAAAAGAAATCTCGTCTTAGGGATTCACGAGTGAGATAAACTGGTCTGTAATCTCGTGACCGTCAAAGCGATAGACCGCAATTTCTATGATGCTTTCCTTCCGGAAAGGAGCGCCGTTACTTTCTATATCTATTACTGAATACATCTACATTTATGCAATCTGCACTTTATTTAATTATCTTCTTTTCTTCAGACTAAACATCCCCAAAATAAACTTTGCACCTTCCCTAGCCAGGGTGTTCATAAAGGTTTTGCCTGCTCGGCTTTCTATCACTTGTTCAAACATTCCGGGTTCTTCTTTTGGTTGCGCAGATCTACCTTTTGCAATGGGCGGGATTTCTGTCTGGGTAGAATCCTGAATTCTCTTATTAAGGATTTCGTAAGCGCTTTCCTTGTCAATATTTTCTTCATATTTCTGAACAAGATCAGAGTTTCTGGTCAGGTCATCAATTTCTGAAGAAGTCAAAATATCCATTCTGCTCTCTGGCGAAATCAAATAAGTGTGAACCAAAGGCGTCGGGATTCCTTTCTCGTTAAGCGCTGTTACAAACGCTTCGCCAATTCCAAGATTCTGGACGAGTTCGCTGGCGTTGTAATATTCGGTGGTTGGATAATTCTCCACCGCTTTATCGATTTCCTTCTTGTCTTTCCCGGTAAAACCTCTCAAAGCGTGCTGGATTTTCAAGCCTAACTGACTCAATATATTTTCCGGAACATCACCCGGAATTTGTGTGATAAAATAAATCCCGATGCCTTTTGAACGGATCAGTTTCACCATCGTTTCAATTTGAGAAAGCAGCGTTTTGGAAGCTTCATTAAAAAGCAGATGTGCCTCATCTATAAATAAGACCAATTTCGGTTTTCCGCTGTCGCCTTCTTCGGGAAACGTCATATAAATCTCTGCAAACAAGGATAAGATGAAGGTTGAAAAAAGATTCGGTTTGCTTTGGATATCATCTACACGGAAGATGTTCACAACTCCTTTTCCATCTCTCGTCTGCAAAAGATCTTCGACGTCAAAACTTGGTTCTCCGAAAAAAGTGGCGGCTCCCTGCTGTTCCATCGCAACAATTGAACGCAAAATTGCGCCCAAAGATGCAGATGCGATTGAGCCGTAATTGTCAGCCAGTTCCTTTTTCCCAATCGGATTATCCGTCACATATTGGAGAACTTTTTTCAAATCATTCAAATCTACCAAAGGCAAAGCTTTGTCGTCACAATATTTGAAAACGATGGACATTATACTTTGCTGCGTATCATTTAGCCCAAGAATTTTACTTAGTAAAATCGGCCCGAATTCCAGAACTGTTGCTCTCAATTTCACACCTTTTGCGCCGGAAATGGTCATCAGTTCTACCGGGAAATTCTGTGGAGAATAGGGCAGTCCTGTTTTGGAATATCTTTCTTTAATATTGTCATTTTCATTGCCAGCTTCGGCAATTCCCGAAAAGTCACCCTTGATGTCCATTACCAAAGTCGGAATTCCCGCGTGCGACAATTGCTCTACGAAAACCTGAAGTGTTTTCGTTTTTCCCGTTCCCGTTGCGCCGGCGATGAGACCGTGCCTGTTGACGGTTTTCAGAGGGATAGAAACGTTCACTTCTGTTACGATTTCTCCGTCCAGCATTCCTTTTCCGAGGATGATATGCTCACCGGAAGGATTGTATTTCGCGTTGAGGTCTGTGATAAATTGAGCTTTGTCTGCCATCATTTTGTATTTGAATCTTTAAATTTAAAAATAATTTTCAGAAACAGTTTTAAAACTTTTGCTAATTAGCGGGCAGGGACAATTTTTTTGTCTGATAAGAATTATCTTTGCTGCCAAATGCCTCTTTATGCGCGCTTACAACACAAAGAATTTTCTGAAAATCCTCGTCAGTCTGCACAAGACTGATACGTTGAAAATCCTGTTTCCCACGATGCTCCTCGTAGGCGCCTACTCTTACGGGATGTATTATCTGGAGGTAGAATATCTTCACCTCACATCCAAATCGGCTGTCAGCAATATCGGAATTGTCCATTCTCTGCTGGGATTTGTATTGTCTTTGCTGCTGGTTTTCAGGACCAATACGGCTTATGACCGCTGGTGGGAAGGCAGAAAGCTCTGGGGAAAACTGGTAAACGACAGCCGGAATTTCATGATCAAAATCAATAGCATTCTGGACGAAAAAGATGTGAAAAGCAGAACCCAAATCGCCAAATATCTCAAGTTTTTCCCTCACTTTTTATCAAGTCACCTTTCCAAGGAATCTACAAGACTGGTTTTGGACAGGGATTTTGCAGATCTTGCCAAAGAGTTGAGACATCATCCTCCTTCAGAACTTATTTTTCTACTGACGAAAAAGCTTTTTCATCTGAAAAAAGAAGGCAAAATATCGGATACGGAAATGCTTTTCCTTGATACTCAATTATCCGGCTTTCTGGATATCTGCGGCGGCTGCGAAAGGATAAAAAATACGCCGATTCCGTACTCTTACTCCTCATTTATCAAAAAATTTATCGTTTTTTATGTGCTTGCACTTCCTGTGGCCAATGTTGTCAATCTGGGTTTTTTTATGATTCCGATTACCATGTTTGTCTATTATGTGCTGATGAGTCTGGAATTGATTGCTGAGGAGATTGAGGATCCTTTTAATAATGATGAAAATGATATCCCGATGGAATCTATCGCCGGAAATATAGAACGAAATATAGATTTAATATTAAACAAAGCCTGATTGTGACGAAGAAACTGAAACTAGAAGAACTGGGAAGAATAGATGTCGAAACTTTCAAGAATACGCAGAAGATTCCGCTTGTCATTGTTTTGGACAGCGTGAGAAGCATGCACAACGTGGGCGCCATCTTCCGCACCGGTGATGCTTTTTTGATTGAAAAAGTGGTGCTTTGCGGCATTACACCTCAGCCGCCCCACAGAGAAATTCACAAAGCGGCACTCGGCGCAACAGAAAGTGTGGACTGGATTTATGAGCAGGATATTAATGTCGCCATTGAAAATCTTAAGAAAGAAAACTTCAATATCATCGGGATCGAGCAGACTTCCGACAGCCAAATGATTTCCGATTTTCAAATTAACTCTGACGAAAAATATGCTTTAATCTTAGGAAATGAAGTAGAGGGAATCAGTGACGAGGCCTTGCCAAATGTTGATGTTTTCTTGGAAATTCCGCAACTGGGAACCAAACATTCTCTGAACGTCAGTGTCTGTGGTGGAATTGTGATCTGGGAGTTTGCGAAAACACTTGGACTCAGAAAATAAAAAACTGCAGACACAATGAAGTGTTGCAGTTTGAAATAAATCTAATAAAAAGTAAAAATGAAAGGCGACAAAGATATATTTTTACTTTGATACAAAGCAATATTTTTCATAAAATTTTATAATTTTTTTTAAAACCTTTTCCCGGTAAGGATTTTTTGTAAATTAGCATAATGTTTATAAAAGACTACATTTCCAAAGATTATCCCGCTTTCAGCAGAAGAGATTCTATAGAGGAGGCTTCTGAGGTTGCAAAAGACTTTGGCTATTCCCACGTTTTTATTGTGAGCAAAGGTGTTTTTCTGGGCGGGCTCAGCCAGTCTTTTCTGGAGGACAGTCCGGAGGGAAAACTGGATAGTCTTAATATCCATTACGAGCGTTTTGCCATCATAGAAGACAGCAGTATTCTAGACAGTATCAAGCTTTTCCACACTTTCAATGCGAATGTAATTCCTGTGATTTCCAAGGAGGAAAAATATCTGGGTTACATCTCCTGTGATGACATCTTCAACGAGTTTTCAAAATACCCGTTGTTTTCAGAGAACGGAGCAATCCTTACGATACAGACCACCGGACTTCACTATTCTATGACAGAGATCTCACAGATTGTGGAAAGCAACAATGCCAAGATCTACGGCACTTTCATTAGCGCCATCAAAGAAGACAGCATAGAAATAACGCTCAAAATCAGCAATGAAAATCTAAGTTCTATCGATGAGACTTTTGAAAGATATGGTTACAACGTGGTCAACAAGCATTATGATGATGAGAAAGAAGAACTGTTGAAAGACCGATTCGGATTTTTTCAGAAATTTTTGGAGATATAACTTATGAAAGCAGCGATCTATTCTCAAAAAAAAGATTTGGATACGTTTCTGTATCTCAACAAGTTCATTTCCGAACTGGCACTTCGCGGCGTTGCTGTTGTTCTGCATGCAGAAATGGCTGAAAAGCTGAATTTCTCAAAAGAATTCGACACTTTTTCCTGTAAAGAAGAACTCAGAAGCAAGAGTGTCAATATTGTTTTCAGTTTTGGCGGAGACGGGACAATCCTCAATGCGTTGACCTTCATCCAGGATCTGGAAATTCCGATCATTGGTGTCAATACCGGCCGACTGGGATTTCTAGCGAATTTCAGAAAAGACCAGATTTTTGACGAGCTGGATTCTATTATTCTTGAAAAAAATTACAATATCAGCGAACGGTCTGTGATGAAGATTACCACCAATATCGCCAATAATATAGATTTCCCTTTTGCACTCAATGATGTGAGTCTGTCCAGAAAGGAGACCACTTCTATGATCACCGTAGAATCATACATCAATGATGACTTCCTGAATGTTTTCTGGGGAGACGGTCTGATAGTTTCTACACCTACAGGTTCTACAGCCTATTCTCTGAGTTGCGGCGGACCAATTATTTCACCGGCAAATGATAATTTTGTCATAACGCCGATTGCACCGCATAATTTGAATGTCCGTCCTTTAATTGTAAAAGACGATGCCAAGATAAGACTGATTGTAGAAAGCCGCGTGGAGGAATATACGCTGGCCCTGGATTCCCGGCTGTATCATATGGAAGTTGGCAGTGAGATTACTATCGAAAAAGCCGGTTTCTCCCTGTTTCTGATCAAGCCTAAAAATTTCAGTTTTTATGAAACCATCCGCCAGAAATTGCTTTGGGGGAATGATAAAAGGAATTAAATATAGTTGGTAATGATACAAATTGTCACGATCATCAAATGAGTTTTAAGTCTTAAATCAAATTAAAATGGCAACAATTGAAATAAAAAATAAATTAAGTAAGGATAAAATCAAAATGGTGGTTGATGTTCTTAAAGCTTTGGGCGTGAATGCTGTTTTCAACGATGACGACGTCAAAATGACAAAAGAAGAGTTTGTTGATAAAATTGAAAAAGCAAGGAAAAGTCCCAAGACAAAAGTTTCTGCCTCGGATCAATCCAAACTCTTGGGATTCTGAACTGGGATTTAGAATTCTCGGAAGAATTTTAAAGGACATTAAAAAACATCAAAAGGCAGGTAATAAAATTCTGTTGAAAAAGATAAATACTTTTCTGACAGAAATTTGGGAAAATCCCATTTCCGGATTGGGTAAACCGGAACAATTGAAGTATTTTAAAACAACAATTTGGTCTAGAAGAATTAACGACAAGTACCGTCTTGTCTATGAATTGAAGGAGGAGACTGTAGAAATATTGTCTGGATGGGGGCACTATGATGATAAATAGAAATCGCAATAATAATTGTTAGCCTTTACATAATACTGAAATTCTAAACCTTAAAATAATTAATAATTTAGTAACTTTACCGTTCAAAAAAAATCTTAAAAATATAATCAAAATGAGCAGAAAATTTCCGGCAGGAGTTGCCACTGGTTCTTTAGTAACAGAAATATTCGATTATGCCAAAGAGAAGCAATTTGCGCTTCCTGCAGCAAACGTAATTGGATCTAGTAATGTCAACGCAACTTTGGAAACTGCTGCGAAACTAAATGCACCTGTAATCATCCAGTTTTCCAACGGCGGATCTATCTTCAACGCTGGAAAAAGCCTGAATAACGATAACCAAAGAGCCGCAGTTCTGGGCGCTGTTGCCGGAGCAAAACACATCCACACTTTAGCAGAGGCTTACGGAGCGACTGTGATCCTTCATACAGACCATTGCGCCAAGAAATTGTTGCCTTGGATCGACGGACTTTTGGACGCAAGTGAAGAGTTCTACAAGCAAAACGGAAAATCTCTGTATTCTTCCCATATGTTGGACTTCTCTGAGGAGCCAATTGAAGAAAATCTTGAGCTTTCCGCAAAATATTTCGAAAGAATGGCGAAAATGGACATGACGCTGGAAATCGAATTGGGTGTAACAGGAGGTGAAGAAGACGGTGTTGACAACTCCGATGTTGACAGCTCAAAACTATACACTCAGCCAGAAGAAGTAGCACACGCTTATGAAGTTCTGAAAAATATCTCAGACAATTTTACCATTGCAGCAGCATTCGGAAACGTACACGGTGTTTACAAACCAGGAAACGTAAAACTGACGCCGAAAATCCTTGACAATTCTCAGAAATATGTTCAGCAGAAATTTGGATTGGGCGAGAAACCGGTGAACTTCGTATTCCACGGTGGTTCAGGTTCTACTTTGATGGAAATCCGTGAAGCAATCGGTTATGGTGTTGTAAAAATGAACATCGATACAGATTTGCAATTCGGATACACCGAAGGTATCAGAGATTATATGACAGAGAAAATCGATTATCTTCGTCATCAGATCGGAAACCCAACCGGA
This sequence comes from Bacteroidota bacterium, assembly GCA_037033105.1. GTDB lineage: Bacteria > Bacteroidota > Bacteroidia > Flavobacteriales > Weeksellaceae > Epilithonimonas. The sequence goes on along the minus strand of JAZBLF010000003.1, from coordinate 256,050 downwards.
GCAGATGCGCCAAACAAGAAATTCTACGATCCAAGAGTTTGGGTAAGAAAAGGAGAAGAAACTTATATTAAAAGATTGACGCAGGCTTTCGAAGATCTGAACAATATTAATACACTTTAAAATTAATAAATGATAATTGATGAAGGGTAAACGATTTTTCTAAGTTGTTTTTCATCAATTATCAATTATCATTCATCAATTATAGATTTATATGGCATTTGATTGGTTTAAAAGGAAGACGCAAAACATCACGACTTCTACCGAAGACAAGAAAGACGTTCCAAAAGGACTTTGGCACAAAACGCCAACGGGCAAAATTATAGAAGCTGAAGAACTGAAGGCTAACAATTTCGTCTCCCCGGAGGACGGTTTCCACGTAAGGATCGGAAGCCGCGAATATTTTGATATGCTTTTTGATGATCAGAAATTCAAAGAGTTGGATGCTGATGTGGAAAGTGTTGATATTCTTAAATTCAAGGATACGAAATCTTACACAGACCGTCTGAAAGAAGTAAAATCTAAAACCAAACTCACAGATTCTATCCGGAATGCGACAGGAAAAGTCAATGGTGTGGAAATGGTAGTTTCCTGTATGGATTTTGCATTTATCGGTGGATCTTTGGGCTCTGTAATGGGCGAAAAAATCCGCAGAGCAATTGACTATTGTATCAAAAACAAATTGCCTTACATGATTATCTGCCAGTCTGGCGGAGCGAGAATGCAGGAAGCAGCGTATTCATTGATGCAATTGGCGAAAGTCCAGGCAAAACTGGTTCAGCTTTCAGATGCAGGTCTACCTTACATCGCTTATTTGACCGATCCTACTTTTGGCGGTATCACGGCTTCTTTTGCAATGACGGCAGACATCATCATCGCGGAACCTAGCGCGCTGATTGGTTTTGCAGGACCGCGTGTCATCCGCGAAACCATCGGCAAAGATCTGCCGGAGGGTTTCCAGACATCTGAGTTTTTGCAGGAAAAAGGTTTCGTAGATTTCATCGTCAAAAGAACCGATATCAAAGCTTCCATTTCCAGAACCGTCAAACTTTTGACGCACGAATACCACTAATCAAATTATTAAACTAAAAAATAGACTCTCTCAAATCTGAGAGAGTTTTTTATTGATGAGATTTATAGGCATTATTTTCAGAGCATTAAAATCACTGACCTTTGGTAAATTATTGAAGGTTTTTTCTATTGGTATCATGCACCCACTGTTCGCCTTCCTGTACACTTATGCAAGCCTCAAGGCCTTCCAGAAAGCAAAGGAACTGTATCCGAAAACCAATTCCAACAGCGGCATAGGAAACGCCTTCCGCCACGCGTATTGGTGTTGTCTGATTATGATGTATTTCTGCAAAGTTTCTTCTCCTGAAAAATCATTAAAATGGTGCAAAAAGCTCACCGATATGCATGAAGATCTCTTTCCCAACAAACCATTGGAAACCAAAATGGATCTGCATAATAATCAACTCGGGATGGATTATTTTATGAGCCTTTTACCCGGAATTCACCGCCAGTTTTTTGAAAGCAGTTTCTTTATTGATGAGCTTCAGAAGAAAACAAAAGATGCCGTTTTAATCACTTCCGTTGAGGAGGAAGTTGACAGTGATATTTTGATCTACTTGGAATAAAAAAGAACGCTTTTTGGGCGTTCTTTTTCTTGATTGATGGAATGAAAATATTAATTTTTGATAAATTTTTTCGTCTTGGTTTTTCCGTTTTCGAAAGTGATCTTGATGAAATAAATACCTTTCGTCAAAAGGGAAACGTCTACAGTATTTTCTTTGGTCTCAGAGATTTTCTGCCCTGCAACAGATAAAATTTCTACAGATTTCAGTGCGTTTTCAGTCTCAATTTTAATTATTTTATCGGCTGGATTCGGACCAAATGAGAAATCGGACTTTGCGAATTCATTCACTGCCAGACTGTTATTGAATTTGTTGACACATCTTACGGAATAACCAAAACTTTTGGCATCGCCTCCAAAACCGTTTGTGCTGAGCGCAGAAGTGCCGAGGTAAGTATATCGGTAAAAGTTCGGGTTGTTGCTGGCAGATCTGGTCCAGATGTAAGCGCGCTGGCCTTCAAAAGAAAAAACAGTCTCTTTGCGGGCGCCGGCTCCGGCGATCTTCAGATTGCTTTCAAAGCCTCTCTGGATGCCTCCTGTAGTAGCGCCAGCAGGTTTTGGAAAGATGTTTTCCTTAGTCATCACCAGGTCCCAGTCCGCTTCTGATGGCATTTCCCAGTTTGCGCCAATCGCTTTACAAGGATCCATGCCGTTGTGTTCTGTGACCTCGGACAGGCTTTTGGCCGTCCAGTTGTCGTTTTGATTTGGATTGGCAAACCAGCCTGTGTAATCGGAATTCCAAGGTGAGCCGCCTCCAACGTAGAAAACCGGCGTTCCGCTTCCTAATCCAACAGGATTATTCGGGGTAGGATAGGTGGTGCTCGTAGCAGAGTTTTTCAGCTGATGGCCGTCATCCCAACGGCCGTACTGGAAGTAGTCGCCACGCGCACCTTCGTCGGCAATGCTGGTTGCAACGTTGGAGCTGCCAAGGTTTTGCTGCAGCCACTCGTTGCCGTCTGCTGCTCTCACGGTTTTATAGGAAACGGTTTGATTCTGATAAGTCAGGCTTACACATCCATTGTTTCCAATGGCATATCCTGCAGGCTGTGGCGTGCAATTCTGTGCGTTTGTATTGATGGCAAGACCCAGCAGACCTAAGTAAAGATATTTGCTAAACATATAATTTATTTTTTGCAAACATATTTATTTAGAATCAATAAAAATAAAAAAATGATTTATATCATAACAGATATTTTGTCTCCGATCTCTTTATAGATGGACGTTTTTGATCTGATTTATAGGTGGTTTTAATTGATAAATTAAAAATCATAATTGAAATTCTAGTAATAATAAATAAAAGTTGACGATCCCAGGGAACCGTCAATTTATAAGATTAGATATAACAGAATAGATTTACCAGGCTTTCACAGCACCTCCTTTGAAGGCCTGTTTAGCTACTGCTTCCACTTCCGGAGATTGGTAAGCTTTGACAAACTTCGTGATTTTTTCGTCATTCTTATTGTCTTCTCTAGAAACGATCAAATTGGCGTATGGTGAATCTTTATCTTCTGTGAATAAACCTTCTTTTTCGGGATCCAGGCCTGCTTGGGCCGCAAAATTATTATTGATGATTGCTAACACGACTTCTTTGTCTTCCAGTACTCTTGGGATCTGTGGCGCTTCCAATTCCAGAATCCTGAAATTCTTCGGATTTGCTGTGATGTCGGCTACTTTTGGTAGTAGTCCGATGCCGTCTTTTAGTTTGATCAAACCTTGTTTTTGAAGTAAAAGAAGAGATCTTCCGCCATTGGTAGGATCATTAGGAATAACGATAGTCTGTCCGGGTTTCAACTCTGAGATTGATTTTATTTTTTTTGAATAAGCCACAATCGGATAAACAAAAGTTTTGCCTACAACTGCCAATTTGTAACCTCTCTGTCTGGATTGTTCTTCCATATAAGGCAAGTGCTGAAAGGCGTTAGCATCGATATCTCCCTGGCTCAAAGCTTCATTGGGTACCACATAATCGTTGAAAGTTACCAATTCTACCTCTAGGCCATATTTTGCCTTGGCTACTTTTTTTGCTTCTTCTGCCAGAGTCTGTTCCGGTCCGGAGGCGATCCCGACTTTCAGGACGTTGGGATTCGATTCTTTTTTGCTGCATGCGGACAATGTAATGACCGCGAATGCCAGAGCAATTATTTTTAATCTTTTCATTTTAATTTTTTTTATCTGTGATTGAATTTTTTCGAAAGGAAATCTCCTAAAATCTGAATGATGAAAACAAGGATAATCAGTAGAACCAAAACCGCGTTCATCACGGCAAAATCATAACCGATGTATCCGTACTGATAACCCACCTGTCCCAGTCCGCCAGCGCCAACGGCACCACCCATTGCGGAATAGCCAACAAGCGTGATCAAAGTGATACTGACATTATTGATAAGTGAAGGCAAGGCTTCCGGCAACAGCACTTTTCGGATGATCTGCAGAGGTTTTGCGCCCATAGATCGCGCTGCTTCTATCAGTCCCGCAGGAATTTCCAGCAAACTGTTTTCCACTAATCTCGCTATAAATGGAGCCGAACCGACGCTCAGCGGAACCAGTGCTGCCGCGACACCAATTGATGTTCCGACAATCGTCCGCGTAAATGGAATCATCCAGACAATTAAAATGATGAAGGGAATCGAGCGGAAAATATTCACGATAACGGATACGACCTGATGAGAAATTTTATTCTCCAGCAACTGCCCTTTCCTTGTCAAAAACAAAAAAATACCCGTCGGCAATCCTAACAGGAATCCAAAAAATCCGGAAACTAAAGTCATGACAATCGTTTCTATCGTCCCTTGGAATAACAAATTGATAATACTATCCGACATAACCTAAAATTTCTGTGTTACTATATTCACTTTCCAGATAAGCCAAAACTTCGTTGATATTTTTGCCCTGCAATTCCACCAGCAAAACGCCAAAGCTCAGATTGCCGACATATTCCAGTTGCGCACTGATCACTTTCGCCTTAACCTCAAATTTTTCAAAGAGATTGCTGATGACAAAACTCTGCTCATTATTTCCGGTCAGCATAAATTTGACCAGCGGATTATTATTTCCATGATCAATTTTGCTTAATGAATTTTGATAGACCAAAGGCAATTCTATATTTAGAGAAGATTGTATAAATCCTTTCGTAATCTCCTGTTGCGGATTGGTGAAAATCTGTTCTACATTCCCTTGCTCAGCGAGTTTTCCGTGATCAATCACTGCTACTTTATCGCAAATCGTTTTGATCACTTCCATTTCGTGAGTAATCAGAAGAATGGTCAAGTTCAGTTTCTGATTAATCGATTTCAATAATTTCAAAATCGATTTTGTAGTCGCCGGATCCAGCGCACTTGTCGCTTCATCACAAAGCAAAACTTTCGGATCATTGGCTAGAGCTCTTGCGATCGCGACTCTTTGTTTCTGTCCGCCGGAGAGATTGGCAGGATAGTCTTTTGCTTTGTCATTCAGGCCAACAAGCTCCAGCAGGCTGCTTACCTTTTCCTTAATTTCAGATTTGGATTTCCCTTCCAGTTCCAGAGGAAATGCAATATTGTCAAAAACCGTCCGTGAGGACAACAAGTTGAAATGCTGAAAGATCATTGCAATTTTTCTTCTTTCCAAAGTCAGTTGAGCATCAGAAAGTTTTGTCAGTTCAATATTATCAACAGTTACTTTCCCCGTATTCGGTTTTTCCAGAAGGTTGACACAGCGGATGAGCGTGCTTTTTCCGGCGCCGGAAGTTCCGATCACGCCAAATATTTCACCTTTTGCCACCGTCAAAGAAACATCTGCCAAAGCCTGGATCGTTTTATTTTTGGTCTTAAAACTTTTGGTAACGTTTAAAAGTTCAATCATTTTTATCAATTAATTAAAATAAAAAACCTTTCAAATGAGATTATGAAAGGTTTTCGAAATAAACACACTATCTTCTTCATCATTGATATTTCAGAGAAATATATCAGCAAAAACAAAACAAAATTTTCAACATCGATAGTGTTCTAAAAAGCCGTCGCAAAGGTATCAATTGAATTCCTACTAAACAAGTATAATTTGGCTTTATGACAAAAATCAGTTTTGAAAATTTCTCATTAATTTCAAATGTTTAAAAATTTGGAAAGTATCAGCAAATTTTGATTTTTATGGCAGCTGTTTCCGTCCTCCGTTCCCGCTATTTTTTGCCGGGCTTTTCCCTTCCCAAAAAAAAATGAGCTCCACTCAGGCCGGGCTGCAGGCTTTGTCATTCATTAAAATTTTAAATTCTAAATCTCGGTTTCTAAAATCTATTATCATTTTTCTTACATTTACTGAAATTAATTTCCAGAATGGTTCTAAGCAGGATTTGGTCGGCCTTCATCATCATCGCCATTGCGGTGGCATCCGTAAAATATTTCAGTTCCGAAAATTACAGTCAGATCTTCAACGATATGGTGGTCGGAAAAGGCGGCGACACCATCAGGATTTCCCAAAAACCACTGGCCCAGTTTTCTACGGAGATTCAGAGATCTCTGCAGACAACTCCGGAAATTGAAGCAAGTCACATTCATTACAAAATCGATTCGCTGCAAAACGTCAGCACTTACAGGGTTGCTGCCACAGACGGCGTCATCGGAACCAGTGAAACAGCCGTCAACATCTGTCTCAAATTGATTGGGATTATGGCCCTTTTCATGGGTTTTATGAGCATCGCAGAAAAAGCTGGCGGCATCAATTTTCTGAGCCGTATGATTCAGCCATTCTTCTCAAAACTGTTTCCTGATATTCCCAAGAATCATCCTTCATTCGGGCATATGATGCTGAATTTCAGTGCAAATTTATTAGGCTTGGACAACGCTGCTACACCGTTCGGACTCAAAGCGATGGAAAGTCTTCAGACCCTGAATCCAGATAAAGACCGCGCCAGCAACGCGCAGATTATGTTTCTCTGCCTGCACGCCAGCGGACTTACCTTGATTCCTGTTTCCATCATCGCAATCCGCTCATCAATGGGTTCTGTGACGCCAACCGACATCTTTCTGCCCTGTATGATCGCCACATTCTGTGCAACCTTGGCTGCGATGACAATCGTTTCTATCAGGCAGAAAATCAATTTGTTTCAGCCGGTCGTTCTTGCTTACGTTGGCGGGATTTCTGCCATTATCGCCTTGCTTGTGATCTATTTGGTTCAACTGAGCAAAGACGAGTTGGATTCTTTCAGCAAAGTGATGAGCAACGGCATTATTTTATTAATTTTCCTGGCCATTGTGTTGGGCGCGGTGTATAAAAAGATTAATGTTTTCGACGCATTCATTGATGGTGCCAAAGAAGGTTTTAATGTTTGTGTGAAGATCATTCCCTATTTGGTAGGAATGCTGATCGCCATCTCGCTGCTGAGAACAAGTGGCGTATTCGAAGTTATTATTGATGGAATGAAGTGGCTGGCCAGCGCTTCGCATCTCGACACGAGATTTGTTGATGGATTGCCAACAGCGCTTATCAAACCATTATCAGGTTCCGGAGCAAGAGGAATGATGGTGGATACAATGAAAACCTTTGGTGCAGACAGTTTCGCCGGTAAACTTTCAGCAATTTTGCAGGGAAGTTCGGACACCACATTTTACGTAATTGCCGTTTACTTTGGCTCAGTCGGAATCAAGAACACAAGATATACTGTCGGATCCATGCTTTTGGCAGATTTGGTTGGTGTTACTGTTTCTGTGATTTTGGCTTATTTATTTTTTGGTTAAAATGAAAAAGCAAAAGAAGATTTATTTCGAAGAAACAACTGAAATAATTGGATGGATTCAGATTTTTCTGTCACCTTTTATAATCAGTTTGATTTTAGCAGGAGTAATTTATATTGCATTTGATTCTGTATTTTCATTAATAATATCTGCTACAATATTAATAATAGGCATATTTGCAGGAATTAAAATAGCTAACAAAATTTTCAGATCAAAGAATGGAACGGTGCATTTTGTTTCACGAGTTTCTGATAGTCCGGAATTAGATGAAAAGAATAAAGATATTAACAAATGATTCAAGATAAAGATTTTACACTTAGATTAATAAGGCAATTGACACAGGCCTTGGAAAAACTACTACTGGGAAAACCGGAAGAAAGTCTGATGCAGAAAGAACTGGATTTCGATTCTCTGATGAAAGATATTTTCAAAATGGATTTTGATGAACTTTCATTAATGTCCAAAGAAGAAATTATAGAGATGGTAAATCTGCGGGAATCCAAAGACCACGTAGACTATTATGAGATGCTGGGCAATGTTTTTATGTTTCATTACAGAACAGAAAAAAAACCTGAATTTGCCGAAAAAGCAAAAGCATTTTACGAACTTTATCTTTCTACCAGCGGAATATTTGCAATGCCAATTATCAACCGCATCAACGAATTAAACGCAGTGTTAAAATAACTTAAATTTGACTTCATTAGTAGGATTAAAATAAAAATTATTCTTTTATTTGTATTTTTGGCGGGTTATCGAACAGCATTATGATTTTTAAAACTAAAAAAGACACGAAATATACTTATGTAGAAGCGGGCGAAGGTCATCCGATGGTGCTTCTTCATGGGCTGATGGGAGGCTTGAGCAACTTCGATAAGATGATCAATTTTTTCGCAGACAAGGGCTACCGCGTGATTGTTCCGCAGTTACCGATCTATGATCTGCCGATTCTAAACACCAATCTGACTTCTATTTCCAAATTCGTCGCAAAGTTTATAACAGACATTATCGGGCAACCGGTTACGATTGTCGGCAATTCTATGGGCGGCCATATTGGTCTTATTCTCACTATTTCCCGTCCGGAATTGGTTCAGAATCTTGTGCTTACAGGAAGTTCTGGTCTTTACGAGAGAACTTTTGGTGACAGTTTCCCAAGAAAAAGTGATAAAGATTATATCAAGAAAAAAACACAGGAAGTCTTCTACGATCCAATTGTTGCGACCGATGAGCTTGTAGATGAGGTTTTTGCAGTGGTAAACGACAGGATGAAAGGCATCAAAACCGTAATGCTGGCCAGAAGTGCCATCAAACACAATATGCTGAATGATCTTCCGAAAATCACTTGTCCTACCTGCATCATTTGGGGAAGACAGGATAATGTGACACCGCCGGAAGTGGCAGAAGATATGCACAAATTCATCAAGAATTCTGAACTGCACTGGATCGAAAAATGCGGCCACGCTGCAATGATGGAGAAGCCGGACGAGTTCAATGAGATTCTCTATGAATGGCTGAAAAGAGTATTATAAAGTTTAATTCAATCAATTAAAACCATTAAGATATCGAGTTTTTTCTTAGAATAATTTGATCTCTTAATGGTTTTTTATATCCTATAAATATGGTAATCAAAACCGCAGAATTCGTAAAAAGCAGTCAGAAGTGGCAGGACTGTCCGGAACCTACGATGGCAGAATACGCTTTCATCGGCCGTTCCAATGTGGGTAAATCCTCGCTTATCAATGCGATGATGAATCACAAAGATCTGGCAAAAACATCACAGACACCCGGAAAAACACAGCTGATCAATCATTTCCTCGTCAATGAGAGCTGGTTTCTTACCGATTTGCCGGGTTATGGCTATGCAAAGGTTTCCAAAAGCCTGAGAAAAGATTTTGAAAAATTAATTACCAATTATATTCTCAACAGACAGAATCTTGTCAATCTTTTCGTACTGATAGATTCGCGTCTTGCGCCACAGAAAATAGACCTGGAATTTATGGAGTGGTGCGGCGAAAGCAATGTGCCTTTTGCGATAGTTTTTACGAAAGTAGACAAGCTGAAACCCGGCGCTGCAGACCGAAATGTGGAAGCCTACAAAACCGAACTGCTGAAAACCTGGGAAGACCTTCCGGATATCTATGTGACCTCCGCAGAAAAGAAAACAGGTACCGACAATATTCTGAAATTCATCTCAGAGACCAACCAGTTTCTGATCAAAAACAAAGTAAGATTCGATGATTAATACAGAGTGGAAAATCAAGACTTTTGATGAACTCACCGTGCCGGAGCTCTACCAGATCATCAAAGCCAGAATTGATGTTTTTGTAGTAGAACAGGATTGTCCTTACCCCGATTGTGACGATTATGACCAGAAAGCACTTCACCTTTGGGCAGAAAAAGAAGGCGAGGTTTTAGCCTATTGCAGGATTTTTGATAAAGGAATCAAATATACGGAGACGTCCATCGGCAGAGTCGTAACAACGGAAAAAGGAAGAGGAACGGGACTCGGCAAGCAATTGATAAAATACGCGTTGGAGATCATAGAAAACAGATTAGAAACCTCAGAGGTACGGATTTCTGCACAGGATTATCTGTTGAAATTTTACTCGGATTTCGGATTTCAGGATTCAGGGAAAAAATATCTGGAAGATAATATTCCCCACACCGAGATGTTCAGAAAATAAAAAATTAGCCTAAAGATGACTCTTCAGGCTAATTGGGAAACATTTGTATTTTTCTTTGTGTTTTTACGGTTATTAATCTGGGTCAAAATTAATCACATAAAATCACATTTCCTTACGGGAAACCGTAAAATGGAAAATTTATTATCATATTTTTCATATAATGCCCAAATCTTTGCAATAAGCAATCAAATGTTCGTTGCTTCTCACAGTCAGCACGAGCTTCATAGCGTTGAGCCTTTTCTCTACACTGCTCAAGCTGTTGGGAAAAATTTCTCTTTCCTGTAAGACTGCAGGGATGTTTTTCTGCAGAATCCCGTCTGACAGCAGCTGAAGCAGAATTATATCATAATTACTGAACTCCAGCGTATTCATGCTTTTTACGGGCAGATGAAGGTCTTGTGAAATATAGATTTCATTATCATAAACACTTTCAATTGCTTTTTTCAGATCTTTGGAATCGGATCTTGCTTTCCTTACAAATGCATTAATTCCCAATTCTTTGAAAAGCAGATCTATCACACCAATTCTGTGCTCTGCCGAAAACACGATAACCTTGAGACCCGGATCCAGATCGCGGCAGGATTTGATGAGTTCACGGCCGTTTTTCAGCACCTGCTCCCTGTGATCTTCCTCGAATGAGAGATCTGTGATCAGCAAATCATACGGCTTTGTTTTAAGCGATTTTTTGAAGTAAGAAAAGGCATCATCGCAATAGTAAACGTGGTCTACATTGCTGATTTTTAACTGTTCCAAAACTATTTGGACGGAATAATTACTGCTTTCGTGGTCTTCCGAGATTAATACTTTACCGAACATTTTTTCTATAATTTGATTGATAGTTGGACACCTGCATTACTTTCCTGTACTTCAAGTCGGGAATTGATAGCCTTCAGCCGGGATCTCATATTTGAAAATCCGTTTTTCTCAGCTACGTCTTTGGAAATCCCGATTCCATTGTCTATGTATTTGATTTCCTGTTCATTATTGCTGTCTAAAAATCTCAGGACAACCTGTGATGCACGGCTGTGTTTTTTCATATTCACAAACAGTTCTGTGATGATGTGGAAAAGTTCCTCTCTTGATTTTTGATCTATCATTTCCCAGAAAGAAGCGTCGTTGCCTATAATGATGATTCGCGTGCTGTCGTTATCAAATGACTTTGCAAGGCCCGAAATCCGATCATGAAATGCCTGCTGTGACGGATTGTCATAGGACAGATTGCGCGATTTTTCGTACATCAGTTCCAGTTTGTCAAGGATTTTTTCCTTCGGGATATCACGTTGATTTTCAATGGTTGTCATGACTTCGTAGATGCCGTTTGCCACCACGTCGTGTACTTTTTTGGAGAAGTCCAGGCGCTGCTGCTGCAATCTGTTGTTTGCCTCATCGATCTGTGCCTGACGGTTTTTTCTGATCCTTAACAAGATAAAAACCCCCGCAATGACCGAGATTATCATTAATGAAACAGTAATGATCTTTTGCTGCAGAATCCTGTATTCAGTGACAGATTTTTCTTTCTGAAGTCTCAGGTTTTCAGCCTTTGCCTTCTCGCTTTCAAAGCGGATGAGTGCAAACTGATTTTTTGCCTTATTCTGACTGCTGATCAAGCTATCCTGAATTCTGGAATAGTCATCAAAATACATCTGGGACTGTGATTTGTCTGATGTTTTTATCAATGTCTCCAACGCTTCCAGCTGATCCTCAGGATACTGCAGTTTCCTGGCCAGCGCCAGCATTTTTTGGCTGTAATGTTTAGCAGAATCTGTGTTTTTTGATAAATAATAAGCAGAGAGATAGGCATATGCAGCATCTTTTGTCCACTCATCATCCAGTTTTTCGCTTAGTTTTTCAGCTTTCAGATAGTTTTTTACGGGACTGAAGTTATCATCCTCAAACCATCTCGACCGCGAAAAGTTGAGCAGCAGTTTGGGATAGAACTCACTTTCCGGGCCCACACTGTCCAGAAGTTTTGTATAAATTGCTACCGCTTTGTCATAGCGTTTCTCATTATGGAAAACAACGGCTACATTGTTGGCCAGCATCATTTTGTCTATCGGATCTTTTGTAAAATTAAAAGCTTTATCATAAAACCGCTTGGCATCGACATAGTTTTTCAGGTTGTTGGAAGCCACACCCAGATTGTTGTAATTGGAAAAGAGAAAATTAAAATGAGCGGTGTCTTTTTCTTTCAAGAATTGCTGCGCTCCGAGGCTGGTTTCTATGCTGCCAAAGTTGTCACCCGCTTTCTCCTGGATGATGGCCATATTCACAAAACTCTTCCCCAGTCCGAAACTGTCATTATTCTTTAAAAAAATCTCATTGGCCTTAGCGAGATAATAAAACGAGCTGTCCGAGTCCTTATCCATAAAGACAAAAGCTTTCTCGTAAAAAGGATTAATTTGCTTTTTTGAAGAGTTTAATGTTTTAGGATCTTCAGTTTTTGAACATCCGCAAAGTATAAACAGCAAAAAAAGCAGGACGGCTTTGTGCAATTTTTAAATTTAAACGGAAATTTAAGAAAAAGGGAATAATCATCCAATAATTATGCGTTAAATCATCTTAATGATTAATTTTGCTGATCATTCGATGATCCTCAGATGTCTATCAATACTTTAGAGCAATATCTTCCCGAGCATACTATTCCGTTTCTGAAAAAGTGGTTTTCCGATTATTTCATTCATATCAAAATCACCAAGAACAGGAACAGCAAATTGGGAGATTACAGACGGCTTCCAGATAAAACGCATCAGATCACGGTAAATTCTACGCTGGACAGGCAGCTTTTCTTTTTCGTCCTCACGCACGAGCTGGCACACCTTATTGCATTCGAAAAGTACAGTTTCAGAATCAGTGCACACGGCAAGGAATGGAAAGACACCTTCCGCGAAATGCTTCTGGAAAGCATAGCGGTCTACACAGATGACCTCCAGCCAATCATTTACAGTTTTTCAAAGAATCCGAAAGCCAACTTTATGGCCAGTCCGGAACTGGTGCGCTATTTCCACATAGAAGATCCCGATGATCATTCGGTTTTCGTAGAGAATCTCGCTGTGGGCGATCATTTTCATTATAAAGGTGATAATTACGTAATACTTGAAAAAAAGAAAAAGTTATATCTTTGCCTCAATAGGCACAATTCGAAGAAATATTTATTCCGCCCTCTTGCAAAGGTCGAAAAACTAAAAATAAATGAACAAAAATAATTACTGTGTAATAATGGCTGGCGGCATTGGAAGCCGTTTTTGGCCAATGAGTACCCAAAAATTTCCAAAACAGTTTCACGACATTCTAGGTACTGGAAGGACAATGATTCAGCAGACTTTTGACAGAATCAATCAGCTAATTCCCACAGAGAATATATATGTGATTACAAATCAGGAATATGTGGAGCTTACAAAGCAGCAACTTCTGGAGATTCCTGCAAAAAATATTGTAGGAGAGCCGGCAATGAAGAACACCGCTGCCTGTAATATCTATATGGCAAAAAAGATAGAAGATGCGAATCCTAAAGCAAATATCATCGTTATGCCCGCGGATCATCTCATTTTAAAAGAGAAAGCTTTTTTAGAAAAGGTAGAACTTGCATTCCAGGTAGCTTCGGAAAATGATTATTTGATGACGCTCGGTATAACGCCCACAAGGCCGGATACAGGATATGGGTACATTCAGTTTATCAGAAAAAACGAGGAGAGCTTTTCAAAAGTAAAGACATTCACAGAAAAACCAGATCTGGATATCGCAAAAAGTTTTATGGAATCAGGTGATTTTCTTTGGAATGCCGGCATCTTTATCTGGAGTGTCAAAAGTATTCTCAAAGCATTCAAAAAGTACCTTCCCGAGATGACCAACCAATTCAACGGCTGCGAGTACAATACGGATGCAGAAAAAGAATGCATCGATCTGATTTATCCTATCATCAACAAAGTATCTATTGACAACGGTATCCTGGAACGCGCAGAAAATGTCTACGTCATCCCTGCCAATCTGGGCTGGAGTGATCTTGGAACCTGGACTTCCGTCTACGCCAATGCAGACAAAAATGATGATAATAATGCCATAAGTTCCAGAAATGTACTCACTTACAATTCCAAAGGGAATGTAATCCGGATCAAAAATCAAAATAAGGCAGCTGTCATAGACGGCCTCAAAAATTATATCATCGTCGATACAGAAAAAGCCCTGCTCATCTGTCCCAGAGACAATGATCAGCTGATAAAAGATTATGTTTTGGATCTCAAAAACCTGAAGAAAGGTGAAAGATTTATGTAAATCGATTTATTTAGTAAAAAATAATTAACTCTTTGGTTTTAATCAAAGAGTTTTTTTATTTTTATACCATTATAAAACACACAAATGCTGGTCAAAATTTACGGTGCTGCCATCCATGGCGTTTCTGCGCAGATTATTACGATAGAAGTGAATGTAGATCAGGGCGTAGGCTACCATTTGGTCGGTCTGCCTGATAATGCTATTAAAGAAAGCAGCTACCGGATTTCTGCCGCACTGAAGAATTCCGGTTTCAAGATTCCCGGGAAAAAAATCACCATCAATATGGCGCCGGCAGATCTTCGGAAAGAAGGTGCTGCATATGATCTCAGCCTTGCATTGGGGATTCTGGCGGCTTCCGATTTAATTAAATATGAAAATCTCAGCGATTACATCATTATGGGCGAATTGTCTCTGGATGGCAGCCTGCAGCCTATCCGTGGTGTTTTGCCAATTGCCATAAAAGCCCGGGAAGACGGATTCAAAGGCATTATTCTTCCGAAAAAAAATGCGAGAGAAGCGGCTATCGTAAACCAGTTGGACGTTTACGGCATCGATAATATTAAGGAAATCATTGACTTCTTTAATGAAGATATCAGCTTGGAAAAATTTGAAATAGATACCCGGAAAGAATTCCAGGACAAAGTGGATCATTTCCCATTCGATTTTGATGAGGTCAAAGGGCAGGAAGCGGCAAAACGTGCGATGGAAGTGGCTGCAGCGGGCGGTCATAATATTATTCTGATAGGATCGCCTGGTAGTGGTAAAACAATGATTGCTAAGAGATTGCCAAGTATTCTGCCGACACTGAGTCTTAAAGAATCACTGGAAACTACCAAGATTCATTCGGTGGCGGGGAAGATGGGAGCAGAAACTTCACTGATCACTATTCGGCCGTTTCGGGCTCCACATCATACAATTTCAGATGTAGCTCTTGTCGGCGGCGGTAGCTATCCGCAGCCTGGTGAGATTTCTTTAGCCCACAATGGCGTTTTATTTCTTGATGAAATGCCGGAGTTTAAAAGAACAGTTCTGGAAGTGATGCGGCAGCCATTGGAAGACCGCGTGGTGACCATTTCCAGAGCTAAATTTACCATAGAATATCCTGCCAGTTTTATGCTGGTAGCAAGTATGAATCCCAGTCCCAGCGGTTATTTCCCCGATGATCCCAACAACACCTCATCCACAATGGAGATGCAGCGCTATATGAACAAATTATCCGGCCCGCTTCTGGACAGGATTGATATCCACATCGAAGTCTCAAAAGTAGAATATGAACAGCTGACCGAAAAGAAGAAAGGGGAAAGCAGTGCCAGCATAAGAGCCCGTGTGAACAAAGCCAGGGATATTCAAAATGAAAGATATCAGGATTCCGATATCAGTTACAACGCCCAGATGGGATCCAAAGAGATGGAAAAACACTGCGAACTGGACGAGTATTCTCAATTATTAATAAAAGCGGCCATGCTAAAACTAAATCTTTCGGCAAGAGCTTACAGCAGGATTTTGAAAGTCGCCAGGACGATCGCAGATTTGGAAGATTCCGTCAATATTCAGGGCGACCATATTTCAGAAGCCATCCAGTACAGAAGTCTGGATCGGGATTTCTGGAGTGTGTGATTAAAACAGTCCGCCTTTGCTCTGATTCTCAAAATAAGAATCCACATCCAGCTTTCCGGATTTTGCTGCCGCAACAGCCAGTTGGTCGCAGATTTCGTTTTCCGGATGTCCTGCGTGGCCTTTGATCCAGTGGAATTTAGGTTCGTGAAGTTGGTATAATTTGTAGAACTCTTTCCAAAGATCCGGGTTTTTCACATTCTTCCAGCCGCGTTTGATCCAGCCATAAATCCATTTCTGATTGATGGCATCTGCAACATATTTGCTGTCGGTGTAGATGTGGACGTCAATATCCGATGTTCTCAGATTGCTTAATGCGACAATGACGGCCATCAGCTCCATCCGGTTATTGGTGGTTTTTCGGAAGCCTTTGGAATAGGTTTTCTGATATTTTTTTTCGGGAACACGCATCAGAATGCCATAACCGCCTGGTCCGGGATTCCCACTGCAGGCGCCGTCTGTAAAGATCTCAACTTTTAAACTCAAAACAAAAATTTAGAAAGGCATACTGTCGTCATCATCATCATTCATTGCCGAGCCGGACACCTGATTGTTGCTGTTATTCGGAAGTCCGAATGCGGAATGCGGATCACTCGTAATCGTGATTCTGTCAAATCCTGAAGGCTCATCTTTCTGCCCGAAGTTGGAAGGCGTGTACTCGTAATTGGTGCCAAGATCCGCAAACTTACCGATGTTTTTGTGGAAAGCCAGTCTTACATCTGCTGTTGCACCATTTCTGTGTTTCGCAATGATGATTTCGGCCTGATTTTCTGTACTGGATTCCGCGCCTTCTTCGTCATTATCCCAAACTGCAATCTTGTAATATTCCGGACGGAAGATAAAGGACACGATATCTGCATCCTGCTCGATTGCTCCAGATTCCCGGAGGTCGGAAAGCATTGGTCTTTTTCCCGGGCGTGTTTCCACACTTCTGGAAAGCTGCGAAAGTGCAATTACAGGTACATTCAGTTCTTTTGCAATCGCTTTGAGAGATCTGGAGATCATGGCGATTTCCTGCTCACGGTTACCGGCTCCTTTTCCGGAACTCGCCGTCATCAGCTGGAGGTAATCGACCATAATGATCTTCACACCGTGTTGCATGACCAGTCGTCGGCATTTCGCACGGAAATCAAAGATAGAAAGTGATGGCGTTTCATCAATATAAAGAGGCGCATTTTCTAAAGCAGAGACGTTGGTGAAGAGTCTTTGCCACTCTTCATCCGCCATTTGTCCTTTTCTCAGTTTTTCTGATGAGATCCCGGTTTCGGAAGAGATCATCCTGGTAATCAACTGTACCGAGGCCATCTCCAGAGAGAACAGTGCCATCGGAATATTGTGATCTACACAGATGTTTCTGGCCATTGAAAGGATGAACGCCGTTTTTCCCATCGCAGGACGCGCTGCTATGATAATTAAATCAGAATTTTGCCAGCCGCCCGTTTCCTTGTCCAAAGCAGAAAATCCTGACGGTATTCCGGACAGACCTTCTTTGTCTTTAAGCGATTTAATCTTATCAATGGCTTCTTTTACTAATGAATTGGCGGTATCAAAACCTTTTTTGATTGTACCGTTGGTAATTTCGAAGAAAGACTGTTCCGCTTTGTCCAGTAATTCGAAAACGTCTGTGGTTTCTTTGTAAGAACTGTCTATCACATTGGCGGAAACGTTGATTAATGATCTTAAAATGAACTTTTCCAAAATCACACGCACGTGGTATTCTATGTGAGCGGAGGAACTTACGCCCATCGTCAAATCAATAATATAATGATCACCGCCGCCAAGACTTAGTTTTTCGGTTCTTTTAAGTTCCTGAATTACCGTCATAAGGTCGATAGGTGAGTTGCTTTCGTACAACTTTAGTATCGCAGCGAAGATGGTCTGATGTCGCGGATCGTAGAAAACGTCCGCCGTCAATAAGTCTATAGAATGATCTAGCCCTTTTCTGTCAATCAAAAAAGTACCGATCACGATTTTCTCAAAATCCAGTGCATTCGGTGGCATTTTGCCGTCCGAAATAGAGAGTTCCTTTGCAAAATTACCGTGAATCAAAGACGATAATGTATCCTTCTGTGCCATTGTACAAAGATATAATTTTTGAAAGTTTTATCAATTTTAGTTATGTGCAAACAACTAACAATTATTGGGACAAAATGTTGGTAAAACAAAATATTTTGTAACAATTCCGCAAAAAAGTGCACTTAATAAAAAGAAAGATTGGCAAATGCTGAATAGTCTTAAATTTAAACAAAATATCAACTTATGCTGCAACGGTTTATCAAATTAGAATTCAAAAGCTTTTTCCGGTCCAGTTCTCTGGCTGCGAATGTCATAGTCAAGATTTTTCAGATTCTGGGAATGCTTTATATATTGGCCGTGTTTGTCGGGATCGCATTTCTCGCCTATTACCTTCCCAAGAAGGAAATGCATCTGGATCCCGTTCTCTTTATCAGCCGATTTTTGATCTACTGGCTGGTTGCAGATCTTTTTCTCCGGTATTTTTTCCAGCAGATGCCAACGCAGAATATCAAACCATTTCTGACGATGAATATCAGAAAAAGTACGCTTGTCAATTATATGATCGGCAAAACTTTCTCTTCATTTTTCAGCTGGGGCGGGCTTTTCATCTATATTCCGCTTTTGGGATTGCTGCTTTATAACGGTCATCATTTAGCTGGAAGTTTCGCCTGGATCTTTGCTATTATCATTCTGAGCTTCTGCAGCAATTTCCTTAATATCCTGCTCAATGGGAAAGATACGGTGGTCTGGATTCTAGGCGTCATTCTGATTGCTTTTGCAGGATTGGATTATTATAAAATCATTTCCCTGTCCTCATTTTCGGAATTGGTTTTCAGTAAGTTTTATCAGCATTGGTGGACGATTATTATTCCGATTTCATTAATGTTAATAGGATTCTTCACGGTCAAAAAGTTCATCAAAGACAATTTTTATCTGGACAAAGGTCTGGAGATGAAACAAGAAGTCGGGAAGACAGAGAACATTCAGTTCCTTAATAAATACGGCGTTCTCGGCACATTCATCAACAATGATATCCGGATGATAAAACGAAGCAAAGCGGCGAAATCTATTGCACTTGGAAGTTTTATGTTCTTATTCTACGGATTACTTTTATTCAGTTCTCCCACTTACAAAACGGCGTATATGCAGCTGTTTATGGGCTTATTTGTAACCGGTGGATTTTTGTTTATGTTTGGACAAAGAGTGCCTTCATTCGACAGTTCATATTATCCGTTGATGATGACTTTGAACGTGCCCTACAAAGAATATCTGAAGGCAAAATGGTGGCTCATCGTGAGCGCAGTTGGCGTGAGTATGGTTTTGGCAGTTGGTTATGCCTTTGTAAGTTGGGAATTATATTTCACGTTTCTTGCGGGCGGACTTTACAATATTGGTGTCAATTCGCAGATCGTTTTGCTTACGGGAGCTTTCAATAAAAATCCGATTGACCTGAATGCCAGAGGAAAATCTTTCGGTAAGAAAAATAATTTCAGTTTCAAAAGTATCTTAATGATTCTTCCTCAAATGGTTTTGCCAATGGCGGTTTTTGCAGGAACGAAATATTTCTTCGGAACGGCTGCAGCGGTCGCCAGTTTGGCTGCTTTGGGTTTGATTGGATTCCTTTTCAGAGAAAAGTTCTTCGATTTCATTGTCAAACTTTACAAAAAAGAAAAATATTCCACCATCAAAGCTTTCAAAGGAAATTAAAATTATTTGGGCAGCTTAATCCGCCTTCCGTTCCCAATCTTTTTACCAAGGCTTTTCCAGCCACAAAAAAGGATTTCCACTCAAGTCGGGCTGCGAGCCATTCCATGTCTATCAAAATCTAACATCTAACCTCTCACTTATAATATCTAAATTAATGATCACAATAAATAACCTCTCCAAAGTTTACGAAAACAAAAAAGTACTGAGCATCGAAAACCTCGATTTCCAAAAAGGGCAAACCATTGGTCTTGTTGGGAACAACGGTGCCGGGAAAACCACTTTATTCAGTCTGATTCTTGATTTAATTGAACCTACTTCCGGTTTTGTAGCTATTGATAACGAAAAAGTCAACGAATCCGAAAACTGGAAAAATAAAGTCGGTGCTTTTATCGATGAAACTTTTCTTATTGGCTATCTCACGCCGGAAGAGTATTTCTACTTTCTCGGCGAGCTTCGCGGACAAACCAAAGCTAATGTGGATGAGTTCCTGAAAAGCTTCAACGATTTCTTCAACGGTGAAATACTAAATGCCAAAAAATACATCCGCGATCTTTCAAAAGGAAATATGAAAAAAGTCGGCATTATCGGCGCTTTGATTGGAACGCCGCAGATTATTATCCTCGATGAACCGTTTGCCAACCTGGATCCTTCGACTCAGATCAAGCTCAAAAACTTAATTAGAGATTGGTCAAAGAATTCTGATTCTACTTTCTTAATTTCCAGCCACGATCTGGCGCACACCACAGAAGTCTGCGAAAGAATCGTAGTCATCAACAAAGGCGAATTGGTAAGAGACATCCAGACTTCACCGGAAACCTTGAGAGATCTTGAGCAATATTTTGCGGATCAGGTTTCGGTTAATTAAAAATAATTTCTCGCAGCTCTTGCAGATTTTTGCAGATCAATTACAAAAAAATCTGCAAGAATAATTAAACATAAAAAATGCCCCAGAATCTCTGAGGCATTTTTTCTAACTTCTAATATCTAAAGTCTAACTTCTTATTTCAAGCTTCCAACCATATCTTCCGGTTTCACCCATTCGTCAAACTGTTCTGCCGTCAAAAGTCCGAGATTCACCGCTTCTTCTTTCAGAGTAGTGCCGTTTTTGTGAGCCGTTTTAGCAATTTTCGCTGCATTTTCGTAACCGATGTGCGTATTAAGAGCCGTTACCAACATCAAAGATTTGTCTACCAATTCCTTGATTCTCGGTTCGTTTGGCTCGATTCCAACCGCGCAATGATCATTGAATGAAATCATAGAATCAGCCAGCAACTGAGCAGATTGCAGGAAGTTATACGCCATCACTGGTTTAAACACATTAAGCTCATAATTACCCTGCGTTCCTGCGAAAGAAATTGTCGTATCGTTTCCAAGAACTTGCGCGCAAACCATCGTAATCGCTTCATTTTGAGTAGGATTCACTTTTCCCGGCATAATAGAAGAGCCTGGTTCATTCTCCGGAATATGAATTTCACCAATTCCGGATCTTGGTCCTGACGCCAAAAGTCTGATGTCCTGAGCAATTTTGTAAAGTGAAACCGCCAATTGTTTCAATGCGCCGTGAGATTCTACAATGCCGTCGTGCGCTGCCAAAGCCTCAAATTTATTTGGCGCCGTCACAAAAGGAAGTCCAGTGAAGTCTGCAATATATTTCGCGACCAAAACGTCATAACCTTTTGGGGTATTAAGTCCCGTTCCAACAGCAGTTCCACCAAGAGCCAACTCTTTCAAGTGATCCAAAGTATTGTTAATTGCTTTTTTCGCATAATCCAATTGCGCCACATAACCGGAAAATTCTTGTCCAAGTGTCAAAGGCGTCGCATCCATCAGGTGCGTTCTTCCGATCTTCACTATGTGTTGGAATCTTTTCGCTTTTTCGTCCAGCGTATTTCTCAATTTTTCCAATGCTGGCAATGTTTCTTTAACCACTTTCGTGTAAGCCGCGATGTGCATTGCTGTTGGATAAGTGTCGTTGGACGACTGAGATTTGTTCACATCATCATTCGGATGCACGAATGTTTTTTCGCCAAGATTTCCACCGTTCAAAACGTGAGATCTGTTCGCAACCACTTCGTTCACGTTCATATTGGATTGCGTTCCGGAACCGGTTTGCCAGATTACCAGTGGAAATTCATCGTACAGTTTCCCTTCCAGGATTTCTTCACATACTTTGCCGATGAGGTCCCTTTTCTCATTGGAGAGCACGCCCAGTTCGGCATTGGTATAGGCCGCAGCTTTCTTCAGGTAAGCAAATGCATCGATGATTTCGCGAGGCATACTTCCTTCCGGCCCGATTTTGAAATTATTCCGGGAACGTTCTGTCTGTGCACCCCAAAATTTATCTGCAGGCACCTGCACGTCGCCCATTGTGTCTTTTTCGATTCTGAAACTCATTATATTATATTTATTATTTTTAGGAGCTGTTTCCCGCTTTCCGTTGCAATCTTTTTGCTCGGCATAGCCTCTCGCAAAAAGGATTTCCACTGCAATCGGGGCTAGGGGTTTGTAGTATTTTTCCACTTTTGCCAGCAATCAGGCATTGGGTTTTACAACCTTACGAAATTACTAAAAACTAAAAGTTCAGCAAAATGAAAAAAATCAATCCTGAAATTTTGCAAAACCAAATAAAAACCGCTACTTTTGCTCAAAATAAGTAGCATTATGATGTTATCAGCTTTTTGGCCGTTTTACCAATTTCTATGGACAGTTTATTTCTTCACAATGTTTCTGTGCGGATTTTGGTGTATTTTTATGTTTTTCGGATTTATCGTACCACTTTGGTTGACAGAGGGTGTGGCAGAATATTTCGGTAAAATCAACAAAAACTTCGATCCCGAGCAAGTAAGGTACAAGAAACTTTATGAGCAGGAAGGTGTAGAAGTTGTTTACCAGAGACCTGCCGGGGAAAAACCGGTAAGCCACGGTCATCACCATTAATATTGGCAATTTTCTTTTCGTGAGAGATTGCACTCAAAGCGAAACAATATATATTAGAATCCATTCTCTTCTGAGAGTGGATTTTTCTTTCTAAATCCAGCGTTTTTCTGAATTTTAAGTCTACATTCCTGCCTCTTTTTTCTTGATTATGAATTCCGTATCTTTGCACTTTAAAAATTTAATATGTCCAAGTCATTAATTCCTAAACTGGAAGCGATAAAACAACGATATAATGAGGTCGCAGATCTTATCATCCAGCCGGATGTGATCACAGACCAAAAAAGATATTCCACACTCAACAAAGAATACAGCGATCTCGGAAAGATCGTGAAAGTATTTGATGAATATAAAGGTGCACTGGATACCATTGCAGAATCCGACGAAATCATCGCAGACGGTTCTGACAAAGAATTCGTAGAAATGGCAAAGCAGGAGAAGTATGAAGCAATGGACAAACTTCCGGAATTTGAAGAGCAGCTTAAATTTCTTCTGATCCCGAAAGATCCTACCGATGACAAAAACGTGATTGTAGAACTCCGTGCCGGAACCGGTGGTGATGAGGCGGCAATTTTCGTGGAAGATGTTTACAGAGCTTATGCCATGTATTTCAAGACGAAAGGCTGGAAGCACGAGATCACAGACGCCAGCGAATCTACAAAAGGCTATAAGGAACTTATCCTGAAAATTGAAGGCGACGGCGTGTATGGTATTATGAAATTCGAATCCGGCGTTCACCGTGTACAGCGTGTTCCGGAAACAGAATCTCAGGGCCGCGTGCATACCTCAGCGATTACGATTGCTGTTTTGCCGGAAGCTGAGGAGATTGATTTTGAACTGAATCCTGCAGACATCGAAATGCAGACGTCACGTTCCGGAGGTGCCGGTGGACAGAACGTAAATAAAGTTGAAACCAAAGTGCAGCTGACGCACAAGCCTTCCGGAATGGTCGTGGTTTGTCAGCAAGCCCGTTCTCAGTTGGCTAACAGAGAGTTGGCGATGGAAATGCTCCGTACCAAATTATACGATATAGAGGTTCAGAAGTCTGTAGGCGATATCGCAGCACAGAGAAAATCTATGGTTTCCACAGGCGACCGCTCTGCAAAGATCAAAACGTACAATTATCCGCAAGGAAGGGTTACGGATCACAGGATCAACAAATCGATGTACAATTTGGATGCTTATATGAACGGCGACATCGGTGAGATGATAGATGCTGTAATCATGGCAGAAAATGCTGAAAAGCTGAAAGGCGAAGAAGAAGGAATTTCTTAATAGATTATTAACTTTGGTAAACCATCTGGTTTCTGAACGTTTACAATCCAGATATATAAAAAAGAGTTTGTTGAATTATTCAGCAAACTCTTTTTTTTATCTTACTTTATCTATGCCGCGCAGCCCATTGAAGCGCACGCCGTATTTCCAGCTGCAGTAGGCGAAAAACTGGTACATCCGGTATTCGAAATCGAAGCCGTAATTTTCGTTGGGATCGTAGTCTATGGCAACTTCATAAAAGTTGGGATTGACGCGGGAGTAGAATCGCGAATTCCATTCGTTGACCAGAATCGTGTTTCGGGATTTGAGACTGCTCTCTGTAAACATCGATTTCGGCTGTGCTCTGCTTGCGACAAATGTTTCGTACTCTGCATCGAAAACCGTGACTTCCCATTCATCTGCAGAGTCGGATTTCTTTTGGGTGGCAATGTTTGGCTTTTGATCTTCCGGATTGGGTTTTGAACTTGTGGAACAGGACCAGATGAATGCGGAAATTATGGTGATAAAGATTAAATTTTTCATTTTTCAAATATTTTACTAAATATAAGATTTTATAGTAAACATTGTACCAACGGACAAAACCGCAGCCCGACTTGAACGGAGCTCATTTTTTTGCGGCTGGAAAAGCCCTGGCAAAAATAGCGGGAGTGGAAGGCGGATAAGCTGCCCAAAGAGATATTTAAATCAAAAAACCGCTTCAGGATGTGAAGCGGTTTTGTATTTTTTGAATGTTTGTATTATGGTGTCGGATCTTTCTGAAGGATTACAAATGCCGGAAAGTGATCGGAATAGCCGCCGGTAAACTGATCGCCGTTCCAGGAACGGAAAGGATAGCCTTTGTAATTCCCTTCTTTGTTGACCAGATAAGCCGGTGCAAAAATCTCGGCTTTGAAAACGGTGTAATCTTTTCTCACTTCTTTGTTGGGCGAGTATAAATTGGCTGACACAATAATCTGATCAAAAAGATTGGGTGAATCCTGATAGGCTAGTGAGGCAACGCCACTCTTATATAAAGGATACATCAGATTAAGATATGGTGTCGATTCTGACAGATCTTTTGGATTGCCGGCTGCTTTGAGGTAGTTTTTCAAACTTGGGCTGATAGGATCGTCGTTGAAATCTCCCATTGCAAACATCTTAGTAGCAGGATCTATCGCCTGTACGCTGTCCATCTGCTGTTTCAGGATGGCGGCGGCTGCATTTCTTTTTGGCAGGGAAGCGGCCTCGCCACCTCTTCTTGAAGGCCAGTGATTGAGGAAGAATGCCACTTTCTCGTTATCCAGGAATCCTGTAAGTACTACGATATCTCTTGTGTATTCTCTTCTGCCTTCGTCTCCGAAGATTTTCACTTCTTTTTTCCACGATTTGGATGGTGTGAATCTTCGTTTCTGATAGATGAAACCGACGTCTATACCTCTGTAATCATAAGAGTTGAAGTGTACAACGCCGTAATCATATTTGGCAATTACCGGTTCTTTCACAAGATCTTCCATCACCTGACGGTTTTCTACTTCTATAAGGCCTACTACAACGGGAGCGGTGTTGGTGTAAGCTTTCCCCATTTCTGAGATTACTTTGGCTTCGTTCTGCAGTTTTTGTTTATAGATCTTATAGTTATAGTTTTTACCACTTTTTGGTGTGAACTCTTCGGAACCGCCCTGGATTCTAGCGACCTTCTTACCCATAAGAGACTGATCGTTCCAGGGTCCTTTGTAGTCTTTGTCTGTCACTTCCAGATATTTTAAGGAATCCAAAGGCACACTTCTGTGGAAAGCAGGATTGCTGATGTCCTTGGTACCATCTATATAATCGGCGGAACGCACGGTGTCCCAGAGATTTTCAACATTCAGAAATCCTACAGTAGCCGCACGTACCTGTTTTTTTTGCTGTGCAGATAATAAGGAGATACTACAAATAGCTATCAAGCGTAAAATGTTTTTCATAAATAAAATATGTAAGGCTACAAAAGTAATTTTTTTTGCTTTGTTGCAAAATAAAAATATCAAGTTTTTGCTAATTGATGTTAAGGTATTAAATAATTGATAATTTGTTAAAATAAAAAAAATGTTAAAAAGTTTTAATTCTGGAAAATTTATTTACATTTGCCTTCCGTGTGTAACGGACTGTATATTAGAAAAAAAGAGCAAACAAAACCTAATTGATTTATGATTAAAAAACTATCATTAATCTCCTTATTTACAATGCTTCCGGCATCGTTTTACTATGCACAGACTACGGTTTTTGCATACCTGAAAGATGCAGACGGGAAACCGGTAGAAAAAGCACAAGTTGACCTAAAAGGAGAAGGTAATGGTGTGTCGGCAGACAAAATTGGATATTTCCAATTCGTCGATTTAAAAACCGGACATTATCAGATTGTGGTAACAAAGCCAAATTTCGAGACCAAAACTTTGGAATTTGACATTACTACAGAAAAGAGAAAAGACCTGGGAGTTATTACTCTCTATTCGAATTTAACGGGAGCAGACCAAGGTCTTGCCATCCTTGATAATGGTGATGACGAGGGCAGCGGCCAGACTTCCACAGTGGGATTGTTACAATCTTCACAGGATGTTTTCAACAGAATCGCAAGTTTTGACCTTGGAGCCTACTGGTTCAGACCAAGAGGTGTAGACGGCAGAACTTCTGAAAATATGTTGAACGGCGTTTCTATGGTAAAATCTGATAACGGAAATGTAGATTTCTCCAATTGGGGCGGTCTTAATGAGATCGTAAGATATCCGGAAATTGCCTCTAATCACTCACCTTCGGAATATGCGTTTGGCGGTTCCAGCGGCGTGATCTATAAAAATACAAAAGCCAGCGAGTACAGAAAAGGCTTTCAGGCTGTTTACTCCATCACAAACAGAAACTACAGACAGAGAGTATCGTTGCGATACACATCCGGAATGTCAAAAAGTGGCTGGGCATTTACCTTAATGGGTGCTAAAAGATGGGCAGAAGAAGGAATCCAGGAAGGAACTTTCTACGATGCTTACGGAACTTATTTAGGCGTTGAAAAAAAATTCAACGACAGCCATACAGTGACTTTCAATGCATTTGCATCGCCTACAAGAAGATCTACCTCCAGCCCGAGTACGCAGGAAGTTTATGATTATCGAGGCGTGCATTATAATTCTTATTGGGGTTGGCAAGATGGTGAGAAAAGAAATGAAAGAGTACGAAAGGGTTTTCAGCCTATTTTCCAATTACAGGATTTTTGGAAAATAAATAAAAGATCCAATCTATGGACTTCTCTTTCTTATCAGTTTGGAAAAGATAGCGGATCAAGGTTGGATTGGCAAAGTGTTCCGAATCCATCACCTACTTACTACAGAAATTTACCAAGCTACTTTGGATCATTGAATCCTCAGGCATTTGTTTGGAATCCTAATACAGACCAATATCTGGCGTCGGGAGATGCTTATCAGTCATCCAAATCTGCTTGGGAAAACGGAGATCCTAATGTTACCCAGATCAACTGGAACAGGTTATATGCTGCAAATATGGGGCAGGCTCCAATTTCCCAATATGGAGCAAATGGGAAAAGAGCTCTATATTATCTTGTGAATGACGTTAGTGACGACAAAGTTTGGAACGCTGCCACACACTATACTTATAACTTTACGGATAAAGCTAAGTTTATGTTAAACGTTTCTTATCAGAATTACAGATCAGAACTTTATAGGGAAGTGAACGACCTTTTGGGAGCAGATTTTGTACTGAACAGAGATCCTTTTGCAGCCACCAATAACCCTGGGACATCCGCTCTATATAATGAAGGCGAAGCAGACGTTGCAAAAAAAGTAGGCGATAAATTACTGTACAATTATATATTCAACAGACAGGAAATTAAAGTCAACCCAGGCTTTAAATTTTCAGAAGGAAAATTTGATGTTTTTGTATCAGGTCTTGCAGGCTATTCTACTTCCAGCAGAGAAGGATTGTTTAAGCATTATCTTTATGCAGATTCTTTCGGTAAAAGTAAAGACTATGATTTCTGGAATTTCGGTTTGAAGGGTCAGATTATTTATAAAATAAACGGAAGAAACTTCTTGGTTTATAATGGCTCATTCTTTTCTCAGGCACCTTATCTGGAAGACCTTTTCATCAATCCAAGACTTAATGCATCTGTTGCACCCAATATCAAGAATACAGTTGTCAACGCAAATGATCTAAGTTATGTGATCAATTCTCCTATGTTTAAAATCAGAGCATCAGTATTTTTAATTGATACTCAGAATGAAACAAGTGTACAGAGATTCTTCGCAGATGGAATTCAGATCGATAATTCTGTCACCGGCGGTACAACAGATACCAATACTGGAGGGCAATATATTCAGAGTGCATTCTTAACTCAAGTAATGTCCAATGTTGAGAAAAGAAATCTTGGAGCAGAACTGGGTGTAGATTATAAATTATTACCAACATTATCATTGCAGGGTGTAGCAAGTTATGGCGAATATACTTATCGTAATGATCCGAATGTTTATTTTGCTTCTGATGCCATTGGCGTATTCGGAAACGGACAGTCGTTTATAGATTTCGGAAAATCTAATCTGAAGAATTACAAGCAAGGCGGAACACCACAAATGGCATTCTCAGCGGGATTCAGATATAGTTCTCCGAAGTATTGGTGGGTTGGTGCAAACTGGAACTATTTGGATAACAATTACCTAGATCCTTCAGCATTGCTGAGATCCCAAAGTTTTGTACAAAACAGTAATAGCGGAACACCTTATTCAAACGTAGATGATTCAGAACTAAGAAGACTTCTAGCGCCAAACAAATTACCAGCTGCTTATTTCATTAATGCTAATATTGGTAAATCTTGGATTTTTGGTAAATACTATCTGTTGATTTCTGGATCAGTCAATAATATTTTCGATAATACAAAATACATTACTGGTGGTTTTGAGCAAACCAGAAACGTTAAGTTCGATGGTTTCCAGGAAGACTTTAACAGAAGTCAGACATTATTCGGTCCCAAATATTGGTATACTCAGGGGCGTTCATATTTCGTAAATTTACAAGTAAGATTTTAAAACTTAAATAATGAAAACATATACAACAATCAAGACATTGGTTTTCGCTGCAATCGTTGCAGCAACCTTTAATTCGTGCGTAAAGGATGACGACTGGAATGCGCCGGAAGTTCTTTGCAACAATAGATTTGATGCGCCTACAACCACAATGGCGGCTTTTGCAGCATTGGCTCCAGCAACTGGTACATACAAAGTTCCTGCTGACGGAGCACCGGTAATTTTTGATGCCTATGTAGTATCCTCTGATGAGAGCGGCAACTTCTACAAGACTATCTCTTTTCAGGATAAGTCTTCTAATCCTAGTATTGGTTTACAGATGGAAGTGGACAAAGCATCAAATTATGCTGATTTCCCTGTCGGAGCACACATCCGTGTCAAGGCTAATGGCTTGGTTTTAGGAATGGATAGAGGTACTATTAAGATTGGATCTTTGGATCCAACTTATGCCATTGGAAGGATACCAAGTATTTTACTAACAAGATATATCGCTGGTGTTTGCGATGGCAATAAATTAGACGTTGCAACCCTTGTTCCTACAAAACTCGCGACGCTGAATTTGGCCAAAGCTGATAAATATATCAACACATTGGTTGAGGTTGCAGATGTACAGTTTGATGGAGATTTAGTTGTGCCAACACCAAAAACATTCATTGATTACGTTGCCGGTGTAGGTGTAGATACCAACAGAAAAATTGTTGGAAAGAACGGCAATTTTACCGATATCAGAAACTCAGGGTTCTCAACTTTTGGCGCAAACCTTCTGCCAACTAAAAGCGGAACCATTACTTTTGTAGTTAGTAGATTTAATGCTGCTTGGCAAATGTTGATCAGAAATCCTGCCGATATCAACTTCACAAATGAAAGATTTGCAGCAGGCGACCCTAATGCACCAGATGATCCGTCTTCAACTGCAGTTAATCTTTTTGCTGGTTCTGATTTCGAAAATTGGGCAACATTTATAGGAAGTGTCAATAACTTTGGAATTAAACCGCCAACAGCACAAGGTGTGGGCCAGGGACTGAATGGTTCAAACTCATTACAGATCAAAGGTACAGCTCCAGGAAATGATTATTTATTTACCTCTTTAGCTCCTGCTGGTTTGCCTGCAAGCCCTAAAAGAATTACTTTCTATATCAAAGGTACAGCTACAGGAAAATCACTTTCTTTTAATGTCTACAGAACATCAGGTAATCCAGCATACTACACGTACAATTTATTGAACTTTACAAATAGCGCAGTGATTAATGTATCCGACGCTAATGATTATAGAGGTGCAATAAATACGAACGGCGAATGGAAACTAGTAGAGTTGAATCTATCTGGTGCACCACTAATCAACTTGGCAGCAGGAAAAGATATCTTTGCTATCAAGACCGGTTCTGGCGGTGTTTATGATATCAATATTGATAATATCAAAATCGAATAATTTTAAATATTCATTTGTAAAAAAGACCGCCAGCAGCGGTCTTTTTTGATTTCAAATAGTTTCGGAATGATAAGCCTTCATCTTTCGCCAGATCTTCCTTCCGAAAAATAAAACCAGAACAATCAATGCGATGGCTGCGATGAAAGCAATGACAGGAAGGAATATTGCGAGTACAGACATAATTCCTGCGCCGGCTGTTTCTGTTGTCGCTACAAGATTATTTCCAATTCCGCCGGTTGTGGCAGTTGATGCCGCCCGTGTTCCGGCAAAGCCTGAAGCAATCGTTGCCGCAGTTCCGCCACCGGCAATCAGCGCAAGTGCCCATTGAGGAAAAGTACCAAGCTCTATAAACTGGCTCGCAAAAAGGACAGAGCCCGCCAAAGTTGCCAGCGGAATAGACAGCGTATCCAGAAAATTATCGATCACAGGAATGTAATAAGCAAGAATCTCAATCACCGTTGCAACGCCGGTCGTGATGAGTGTTGGTAATCCGGACAGCCATTCGAAGTTGTCGCTCATCGGAATCCATCCCAGATAAGAAGCCAGACTTACAGCAAATAATGGTAAAAAGACACGGAATCCGGAAGCTGCCGCCAGGCCGATCCCGATACAGGAACTGAGTAAATAAGGTAGAATATCAGACATTTGTAATTTTATTTGAGATTAAAATTACAAATAAAACCAATGCAAGATCAGATTTGTTTAAGGATCAAACGGTCTGCTAGATTTCAGATTTCTTTTTGCAGAGATTCAGAAACTGATTTTGTACAACAGAAAAATGCTCGGGCATTTCTTTGGAAGCCCAGAAGATCATCACAATAGACTTCTCCCCAAACGCTTCCATATAAGTCGTTTTGTTTAGCCGGTAAGCCTCTCTCAATAGGCGTTTGATGCGGTTTCTGTCAACGGCTTTTTTGAAAAATTTCTTTCCCACAGAAACGCCAACGCGATGCGAAGGCACAGAAAAACTCTCGGTAGACTTGATGTGAATCACGCGGATGTTTTCTACAGTCAGCCACTTTCCTTTTTTAAAAAGATGGTCGATTTCTGATTTTCTCTTCAGTTTTTCGTGCGAGGGAAAGCCGTTTATTTTCATCAGAAAATTATTCTTTTCCGGTTAAATAATTAATAACTTCAGCGGCTGCATACAGTCCGAAAATTGCAGGAATGTAGCTGATTGTACCATAAAAGGACCTTTTGAAATTGGCGCCGTCCGTCATTTTCAGACTTTCTTCGTCCTGTAATTCTGTAGAGAAAACGCAACGGAAACCTTTGTCGATTTTCTCCTTTTTCAGGCGTTTTCTTACCTGTCTTGCAAGCAGGCAGTTGTTGGTTTTATGGATGTCGCGGACCATTACTTTGCTGGGATCAGATTTTCCGCCGGCACCCATAGAAGATACCAGTTTGGTTTTAGTTCTGCGGCAGGCGATGATCAAAGCAATTTTTGGGGTTAAGGAGTCAATACAGTCCAGAACGTAATCGAATTGTTCTGATTTGATGAGTTCTGCCATTCTTTCCGGCTCCAGAAATTCATTCAGTTTTGTAAGATCCAGTTTGGGATTGATGTCCATCAGCCGGTCGCCCACAAGTTCTACTTTGTGCTGGCCTACTGTAGAATGAAGTGCTGGCAGCTGGCGGTTGATATTCGTAATATCTACCACATCACCGTCTACGATGACCATTTTCCCAATGCCTGCTCTGGCGAGGAATTCTGCTGCGAAAGACCCTACGCCGCCAAGACCTACAACCAGTACCTTAGCATTTTGCAGTTTTTCTATGCCTTCTTCCTTTATTAAAAGCTCCGTGCGCTCCAGCCAAAATTTATCCATTATCAACAATATTATCTAGATTTTCCCACATTTGATTTTTTAAATGTTCTAAAGAAATACTTTTAATTTCCGAGACTTTAAGGTAAAGTTCGCTGATGTCAAAATCAGAATCGTCTGTCTCCAAAAATAATTTCTCTGTAGGAATGTCTTTAATTATTTTTTGCAAAGATAAGTGTTCTAATGCTGCATATCCAAAACTGAGGTGAAAGCCGGCATCCAAAAGTTCTGCTGCTATGTTTTCCTTTTTATTGAAACCGTGAATCACCAAGGGAACTTTTGCGCTTTTGTAGTGAAGCATCTGCGAAAACCGCCTTACGCAATGGATGATGATGGGTTTTTTGACCTCTTCTGCCCACGAAATATGCGCTTTGAATACTTCATTCTGAAGTGTCTCATCTATCTGTATCAGGCCGTCCAGCCCGCATTCTCCGATGGCGAGGCAGTTTTCTGAAAGTGATATTTTTTGGATTTTTTCAAAGTCTGATCTCCAGTCTTCGGTGATGTCTTTGGGGTGAAGGCCTGCAGAAAATTTTCCATCCGGGATTTTCTCGCCTGGGTTTAGATTGTAAATCCCTGTTTTTGCTAATTGATGGTGATGAAAGTCGAGAAAATCCATAATCAAAGATAGGAAATTAATGTTTTTGAAGCTTTTTAAGGATGATAAATCTATTAGTAATGTGGATTTTGGTTTTGGTGCCGAATCTGCAGCCCGGCCTGAGTGGAGCTCATTTTTTGCGAATGTCAAAATTTCTTATCAGCCTACAAGCTCTTGCAAAAAATAGCGGGAACGGAGGACGGATAAAGCTGCCCCAATTTTTAAATAAACCATAAAAACTGATGTTGAAATATTCTGTTGTAATTATTAAAATAAATGTTAATTTTACATTCTATCCTTAGAAACGAATGAAGAAAAAATTTACTGATAAACAGATAAAAATCCTGGATGTTGCGGAGGAGCTGATTGCAAAAAAAGGCTTTGACGGAACCTCTGTACGCGATATCTGCACAAAAGCCAACATCAATGTGGCGATGATTTCTTACTATTTTGGCTCCAAGGAGAAGATGATGTCTTACCTGTATCAGTACCGTGTTCTGCGGACGAAGGAGAGTTTTTCTGAGTTTGCGCAGACCATCAAGGAGGGCAAACCGGAGATGCAGATGAAGGAGATCATCAATTATATTGTGTCTTTGCTCTTCAAATACAGTTATTTTCACGGTTTTGTGACGCAGGAAATCCGCACTCAGGATAATGTGAAAGATGATCTGCTGGAGTTTTATCAGATCTGTGTGACGAGGATAGACGATATTGTGAAAAAAGGTATTGTTTCCGGGGTTTTCCACAATGCTCCGAAGTCAGAAGATGTACTGACGATGATCATTGGTTCTACTTTATTTGTGATCCGAAACCGAAATTTCTATGAGCTTTATATCCCTGCTACCAACGAAGCGCAATATATGAAGGAAGCGGAGCAGAAGCTGAGAAGCAGTATTATGCTCAGTATTTTTGCTTTGCTGGATTATGATACTGATTAGTTTGGCTCGGCCAGCTTCAGCGCTTCATTAATATAAAATTCTACTTCTGCAGGACGGCCTTTTGCATCTTTTTCTGCACCTTCGATATTTCCAAATCTTACAATAATCATATCATAGTCCGGCACTACAATGACGTATTGCCCGTAAAGACCGCGGAGGTAATAATGATGGATCCTGGCGTCATAGTTGGTCCAGATTCCCAATCCGTAAATGCCGTTTGATTTTTCTGTCGGGGTGATCATCTGTTCTACAAATTTCTCGTCTATCAAAGGGATATTTTCAAATTTGCCTTGGTTGAGGATTAGCGATCCGAGCTTCGCAAAATCCCGTGCATTGGACTGGATGCAGCAGAACGATTTTTCTATGCCGAGATCATCTGTCGACCACTCCGCATTTTGCTCCATGCCGAGAGGTTTCCAAAGTTTTGCAGAGGCGTACGACGCCAGCGGCATCCCAACGGCCCGTCCCACAGCAAAACCTAACAGTTGAGTGGCACCACTCTGGTATTGGAACTGTTCGCCGGGATTTTTCAACAGTTTTTTCTGGAATACCACTTCGGCGAGAGAAAATCCGTAATATGCTGCTGCGTTTGGCGTGAGCGGATTTTTGTAATCTTCTTTCCAGTCCAATCCGGCTTCCATAGAAGCCAGGTGATTTAAGGTTAAATTATTTCCAAATTCCTTCTCGGAAAATTCTGGATAGAAATCGGAGAATTTCTGATTGATGTTGCCAATTCTGCCATCGTCTATCGCTTTTCCCAACAGCAAAACCGAAACTGTTTTTGCCATAGAGAAGGAGTTGCTCGCTGTATTTTTTTTGTAGCCGTCCCAATATCTTTCCTGAAGAAGCTTACCGTGCTGAATCACCAAAAAAGAAACAGATTCTGTCTTTTTCAGATGGTTTTCCAACGCGGGAGAAAGCGGCTTCTTGTTGTATTGTGTGTCTATCGGCCAAGGTTTGGAGTTTCCTTTTGATATGGTGTTGGACGGGAAATCTGCGCCGTCATCTATTGTACTGCTGATGTTGCCTTTCAGATAAGTCAGTCTGATGCCTTTGAAAAGGTAATTGTAACCGCTGATGTAGATCAGAACAATTACGGAGGCCATGATGAGTAATATAATTTTTAATGCTTTTTGCATAGAGATAACTTTGCTTACAAAAGTATAGATTATGTAATTCAGATTAGATGAAAAGATTATTTTTGTCAAAATATTGTTGATGAGAAAAATTTTATCGGTTCTGATTGTTTTTACTTTCTGTCTGATTTCTGCCCAGAATTATACGCCGATTGATACAGCAGATTACCACGAACGCCAAAGTTTTCTGGAGACTTACAAAAAGGAAAGCGAAATCTTTAATAAAAAGCAAAGAGACAAATATCAGGGAAAAACAGGTAGAGATCTTTCCGGCACACTGTCCGACTATCAGAAGTCTTTTCAGGAGGGTGTGAAGAGCAAAAACTTTGTTTTCAACACCCCATTCAATCATTATGTAAATCAGACTGTCGATAAGATATTGCTGAGCAATGCTCTTGTTTTTCCCAATCTCCGGGTGCTGGTTGCGAAGGAAAATTCGCCCAACGCTTTTTGTATGGGAGATGGTACGCTGGTTGTCAATATGGGACTTTTCAATTGGGTAGACAATCAGGATCAACTGGCTTCTGTGATCTGCCACGAGTTGGGACATCTCTTTCTGGAACATTACATCAAGCTGCAGATAGAGGCAATAGCTATGCAGCAGAACAATAAGGAGGAAGCAAAAAAATTGCTGTCCGTCAAGAATAATAAGGGCGAAAAGGCCTATGCTATTTTCAAAAATCAACTTACAGATACAGCGCAAAGAGAAGGGTCCACGAGCAGCAGGCAGATTCTTTGGGTTATGTTTTGTTCAGACAGTCAGGTTTCGCAAAGCCGGAATTCAAAAAAGCATTATTGAATCTGAAGAAATACGATACCATTTCACCAAAAATTCTGAAAACAGAGATGTACAGACAGTTTTTTAATCTTCCAAATCATCCTTTTAAAGAAAACTGGCTGCAAAAAGAAGATTTCTCAACGTACAATTACTCACATTATAAGGAAAAGATAGATAAGGATTCTGTGGCATCACATCCTGAAATAGATCTCAGAACTGCATATCTGGACCGTCAGTTTCCCGAGCAAAAAACTCCGTCAGCAGCAGTCAATACTTCCGAGGAGTATCTTAAGCTGGAAAAAATTGCCAAGATGGAAATCCTGCCCAACTTCTATCAGTCCGAAGATTACGGCGTGGGAATCTATTCTGCATTACAACTTCTTCAGGAAGATGATTCTGACTACTACAAATCCTGGCTGGGCAAGAATTTTGAAAAAATATATGATGCCCGGAAAAATTATAAGCTCAACAGATATCTGGACAGGGTAGATCCCAAAAACCAAACGGAAAGCTATCAGCAGTTTCTCAACTTTATGTGGAACCTTAGCCTGGATGATTTAAAATATATTTCAGAATTTTAAAATAAAAAAAGCCTCTGATAATGAGGCTTTATGCTTAGTAATTGAGGCGTTCCAGGCGGATCTTGTTATATTTTTCTTTTTTATTAAACTCACGCAGCAAGATGTAACCTTCTTTGCCTACGTACGGCAAAACTACGAAATCGTCCTTCGCAGAAATCGGAACAATCTCCTGTTTGAAGTTGCCGTCTATCAGCGTATTGATATACAGATTCCAGTTTTTTTCCTTGGACTCTTTATCTTTTACGTAATCTCTGTAGAAGAAGACGACATCTTTCCCGTCATTCAGATATTGTGAAAAGAGATAGTCGGAATTGGACCATTTTGATTTTTCTTTATCAAAAATCCGGACGCCTTTCTTTTTAAAATCTTTATCTGTAAAAACATAGACCAAATCTGTGGTTTTCGGTGCGCTGTATTCGCCCTCAGGTTTGTATTTTTCCAGCAGCATTCCCACACTTCCGTCTTTCAGAAAGAAAACATCTCTCGGCTCCAGGTAATAGCCGGATTCTACCATTCCGTTTTCTTTGATTTTTGGAATTTCGCTTACAAGATCCAAATGATCCAGATCTTTGATGTCTGTTTCAAAAGTGTTTTTGTCAATCGTAAGTCTTGTGTAGCCTATTTTGGTCAGTCTATTGGTGATATGATTGCCCAACAAGACGATCTTTTCATCAAAAGTTTTATCGTTATCAATATTCCCAAAGCTGTATGAGTAGAGGCTTGTGATGTAGTCCAAAGTCTCGTTGTTAAGAACTTCGATCTTGTTCAGGGCTTTCTGCTCGCCGGTTTTTATATCAAAAACAAGAAGGAAATACTGCTTTTCTTATCCTGCGTTTTCTTGAGGATGAAAAAGAGGTTTTTGGCGTCTTTATCGATCAGTGAGAGTTCTTCATTCTTTTTTTTGTCGCCCCTCTCGTTGTATTTGTAGCGCCAGAGTTCTTTTTTATTTTCGTCATATTTGATGAGACTGTTTTGATTGACGTAATTACCGTAATCATTGTATTCTACAGCAATGTAGCCGCCTTCCTTGATTTCGGAAACGTAGGAAATATAATTGTAGCCTTTGGCCTTTTTCTCTTCTTTATTTTCTTTTTTCGCACTTTTCCAGGATTTCGGTTCCGTGATTTCCTTGAAATTCCCGTTGTCATAATCATAATAGATCTTCTTTCTGATCGTGTTGTCCTTCAGATCGATGATCATAGAAGAAGGTGTGAAGACTGTTTTGTTGGTCACAAAAGTACGGTCCAGAGAGGAAGGTCTGAGAATAATGTCACCGCGGAAATCCATAAAACCGAGGTAATTACCTGCTGTGATGTCGCCCTCAAATTCCTTATTGGCAATTGGATTCAGGTTTTTGTCGAGGATCACATATTCGAACTTTTTTGTCTGCTCGCTGCTTTTTCCCGACGAATAGAGTGAGACGTAGCCAAAAAGGTTATCTTTTTGATCAAATATGGCGTTGAAACCCAGATATTCACCTTTTGCCAAAGCATAAAGATCCTGAGTCTGCGAAAGCATGATAGATGACACCAGAATTGTCATCAGAAGGGAAAGTTTTTTCATTAAGATTTTATCTTTCGCAAAACTAAAAAAATAAAATCCACAACGCAGTAATAAATAGTGATTTTGAGGATAACGCATGAAAATTTGATTAGTTTTGTTTGGAATGATTTTCGATTTTCCATAATTATGAATGATGAACTAAAAAAACAGCAATTACGGAATCACAAAATGCTGGCTACAGGATTATTTGTGCTGATGGCGGTTACATTTGTTGGGATGACGGTGCTTCAGAAACAGGACGATTCTCAATGGATCGGTTACATCAGAGCATTTTCTGAAGCGGCGATGGTTGGAGCGCTCGCCGACTGGTTTGCGGTGACAGCGTTGTTCCATTATCCTTTAGGAATAAAAATTCCGCACACCAATTTGATTGAAAACAGCAAAGAAAAAATCGGCGACAATCTGGGAAACTTCGTGGTAGAGAATTTTCTTTCGCCTCAAAATATCAGACCTTACATTCAAAAACTAAAGATTTCGGTTTACGCTGGCGAGTGGCTCTCCAAGGATCGGAATCAGAATCTTTTGATTAACGAATTATCATCGATTTTAATTAATATCATTAATAAACTGGATGATGAAGCGGTTGTTAAATTCATCACAACCAAAGCGGAGGAAATGGCCGATTCTATCAAACTCAATTCCATCATCGGAAATGGTATTGAATATATCCTTAATAAAAATGATCATCAAAGATTAATAACAGGCCTTAGTTCTCAAATCAAAAATTACATTCTTGAAAATCAACAATTGGTTTCTGAACGAGTGGAAAAGGAAAGTTTCTTCTTCATTCCAAAATCAGTAGATTCCAAAATTTCGGAGAAAATAACGAAAGGTTTGAGCGACTATTTCCGAGAAGTGGAGGAGGATTTGAAACATCCTTTAAGAACAGAGATCACGAACAAGATTTTCGAATTTTCTAAGGAACTGAAAGAAGAGCCAAAATGGGAAACGGAATTCGACCATATCAAATCTGAGTTTCTGCAAGGTGAAAAACTGCATCAGTATTCCAATGACATCTGGCAATCTCTGAAATCTTCATTAATCGAGGAATTAACAAATCAGGATTCCAAACTCAAATCCTACATCAAAAAAAATCTGGACGAATTTGTATTTAATCTACAAAACGACGAGCAATTCCAAAATAGGATTGACGGCTGGGTAAGGCTGACTGCCTATAAATATATCCTGAAAAACACACAGGGTTTCGGCGAATTAATCAGCACAACCGTAGGAAATTGGGAAGGAAAGGAGCTCAGCCGAAAGCTGGAACTGGAAGTTGGGAAAGACCTTCAGTTTATCCGAATTAATGGAACTATAGTCGGCGGTTTGGTGGGATTGATTATTTATACGGTTTCCAATTTTATATAAGCGATTTTGACTACTTTATTCTCTTTAATCATTAATAAAACGTAATATATCTTTCGCTCTTTTTTCTGTCAGCCAATCTATAATTCTTATTTCTTCACTATTAATAATAAATACAATCGAATTTACGGCTCCACCTAAAGAGAAATTATATCTGGTATAGTAGCCACTTTTTTCTATTTTATAATTTTTAATAATTATTTTTTGCATATGGCTATAACTCCTTGATTTACTGAATAATTTCCATTTTTTCGTAACAATAATTTCGTTTCCCTTTTTTTCTAAAATTGTTTTCCCGAATGTATTCCATAGCCATAAATATAGAATGATAACAAAAAATAAGAGGAAAGGAATTACGCTAATCAAAAATGATAAGATTGATAAAAAATAGGTTTCTTGAACTGTTGCTAATGGAATGATAACTACAATGGCAAAAGTTATAATTATCAAAGTAATTGCTCCGAAAATTGTCATCAGCCAATTTGGTCTGTTTTTTACTTCAATTATATCATTCACATCTTATATAATAAAGTTTTAAAGCATATTAAACTCAAATTTAAATAAAATCTGAAAGCCTCCAATTTGGAGGCTTTCAGATTTTATTTCTGTTCAAGAATTTTCTCGATAATTTTATGAGTAATCATATACGTTGGTTTCACGCCAGTGAGTCCAAGTCCGCCGGAAGATAGTGTACTTCCCGTTTCCAAAGGATTATCCGAAGCATAGTAAGCATACATTACAAACAGATCCGGAGAAATATGGTGGCGTATTTTGCTCGCTACCTGAATGGCTTTCTGGTAATGCGCACCTTCCATTTCCAGTCCGATGGCTTTCCAGGAAGTCGTCATAAAGTAAGACAAAATATCTTTGTTCTGAAGCGATGTTCCCAAAACGGTCACCATCGGTCCTTCAAAAGCTTTCACTTCCTCGTCTACAAAATCTTCCAGTTTCAAAGCATTTTCGAACGTATAATTGTCTGCCGTTCCTTCGAAGATGTGAGCTGTTGGAATCATAATGTCGCCTTTTCCGCCAGTTAAAATTCCTGCTTTCCCCATAATAGAAACGGATTTCACTTTCATCATATAAACTTCACCATTCACCTCGTAAGGTCTTAGTAATTCGTCCATTACCTCAAAAGCCTGTTCTCCAAAAGCATAATCGAATACCAAGATTACATCATCGCCTTTATATTTCTGACCGGCAAAAACGGAATTTTTAAGTTCAGCCTTAGCAAGATCGATAATCTGAACGTCAATATTACTTCCGCTGTGATCATCAATGTAAATCATACCTTCTTTTAAGGCGTGATCCAAAACTTTGGTCTGCAGGTCTTTTTTATTACTGATGTCCGCGAAAAGTTTGTAATCAACTTCTTTCGTTCCCTTTTTATTAAGAGCGTCGTTGGCAAACAGCATATTCTTCACCGAGTGCATATTGGCGCTGATGATGTGAAGCGGTCTCATATGAAGATTGTTCTCCACCAAAATCTGCTTGATTTTATTGGCCCATTTCTCTCCAAAAAGGTGATGGCCAACTCTTTCCTGCAGGATTGATGAGAAATAAATCTCACGCTCGCTGTGCTCTTTCCAGTCGGTAAGACTTACCTGTCCTAAATAATAGATGATTTTGAACAAACGATCCGGATTATTGTCATCACCAAAGCTGTTATAAGCATTTAAAGTTTCGTCAAAAGTTCTTCCGAGGAAAGAAGAAAGGTGGATGAGTGCCACTTCTTTTTCTTTTCGGCTGTGTTTTTTCTCGCCTTTGGCTACTTCTTCGATGATTTTCCAGATGCGTCTTGGTCTTCCATCTTGACTCATATCAAAACCAATATTTCTGATTTTGTCTGCTTCAAGATATAAGAATGTAAGGTGCGTCAGGATATCGTAAATCTCAGAACGGCCTAAAAGCACTTCGATATTCATCTGATGCTCATCTATTCTGTAGCAGTTTCTGCGTCTTTTCTTGGGAACGATCGGTTCGAAACTTCCTTTGTCAAAACCTTCGTCAGATGTCAGGTGTATGAAAGAACATTCCTCAATACCTTCTGGAAGACGGTCAAGAACATAAAGTAAACCGTCCAGTTCTATCTTGTTGGGGATGCTCATACTTCCGTAGATTTCAGGATTGATGACCATTAAGAGTTTTCTTAATGACTCGCCCGAAACACCTGAAGGTTTGAAAAATCCTCTGTAAAATAGGTGTCTCATAGACACATATAATCTTTCGATAGCTTCTGTGGTTTCTCTTGCTCTTGAATTTGCCATATATTAAAATTTTTATAAAAGTCTGCGAAGTTACAAAATTTATTTTAAATCGTTAATCAATTGGATGTGAGTGCATTATTGAGTTGGTTCAAAATTGTGCATTCGTTTTTAAAATTAAACTTTATCCCGAAGACAGAAAAGTATTTATCATAATAAATTTTATTCATACTTGATAATAATTATAAAACATCAAATTTTGAATTAGTATTTGTTTCACCTTATCATTTTATAGGGTTGTCTCTGGATTTTAAATTAATTTTAACACATCAAACTGTAAAATTTTAGGGGTTAAATCTGTTTGCTTTGTTTTTTTTGTAAATTTGCACCGTTTAAAACAACAAAATTTTATGTCAACATTAAGATTTAAAGCCTTAGCCGAGCTTCCTTTCAGAAATTACAGAAGAGATAATTTCGTAGAAGTTCCTTCAAAACTATCAGAATTGTTTTGTCAAAACGTTTTC
This sequence comes from Bacteroidota bacterium, assembly GCA_037033105.1. GTDB lineage: Bacteria > Bacteroidota > Bacteroidia > Flavobacteriales > Weeksellaceae > Epilithonimonas. The sequence goes on along the minus strand of JAZBLF010000003.1, from coordinate 214,235 downwards.
TCTGAGGAAACAATGAGAGAATATCTTACGAAAGACGCTTTCCAGCTATTAATGGAAGCTTCTAAAAAAGGAACAAAAATCCAAAGACACATTGCAGATCAGGTAGCTGTTGCTATGAAAGACTGGGCAATGTCAAAAGGTGTGACACACTATACGCACTGGTTTCAGCCTTTGACAGGCGCAACTGCGGAAAAACACGATTCTTTTTTTACACCAATAGAAGGCGGTCGAGCCATCGAGAGATTCAGTGGCGGAATGTTGATCCAGCAGGAGCCGGACGCTTCTTCTTTCCCGAATGGCGGCATCAGAAATACCTTTGAAGCTAGAGGTTATACCGCTTGGGATCCTACTTCCCCGGCTTTTATTATGGGAACTACACTTTGTATTCCTTCTATCTTTATATCTTATACGGGCGAAACTTTAGATTATAAAGCACCTCTATTAAGAGCATTAAATGCGGTGGATGAAGCTGCAACGGATGTTTGTAGAGCTTATTTTGATAAAAACGTCACCAAAGTTTCTCCAACGCTTGGTTGGGAGCAGGAATATTTTTTGGTGGATACTGCTTTGTATCAGTCCCGTCCGGATTTGGTTTTGACTGGTAAAACTTTACTTGGACATTCTCCGGCAAAAGGACAGCAGCTGGATGACCATTATTTTGGATCCATTCCTACAAGAGTGATGAACTTTATGAAAGATCTTGAGATCGAATGTATGAAGTTGGGAATTCCTGTAACAACAAGACACAACGAGGTAGCTCCAAACCAGTTCGAGCTGGCACCAATGTTTGAAGAAGCGAATGTTGCAGTGGATCACAATTCATTATTGATGGATATTATGGCGAGAATTGCTCATAAGCACCATTTCCATATTCTGTTTCACGAAAAACCGTTTGCCGGCGTTAATGGAAGCGGAAAGCATAATAACTGGTCTTTGGCGACTGACACTGGCGACAATCTTTTGAGCCCGGGAAAAAACCCAAAGAAAAACCTTCAGTTCCTAACTTTCTTCGTCAATACTTTGAAAGCGGTTCACGATTATGCTGATTTATTAAGAGCATCTATCGCCTCTGCAAGCAACGATCACAGACTGGGAGCTAATGAAGCGCCACCGGCAATTATTTCTGCATTTATCGGAAGTCAGTTGTTCAGAGTTCTTGAAGAATTAGAAAAAGTAACCGACGGAAAATTATCTCCTGAAGAGAAAACAGAACTGAAACTTAACGTTGTAGGTAAAATCCCGGAAATTCTTTTGGATAATACAGACAGAAACAGAACTTCACCTTTCGCTTTCACAGGAAACAAATTCGAGATCAGAGCTGTAGGTTCTTCTGCAAACTGTGCCGAGGTAATGACCGTGATGAACGTCATCGCTGCAAAACAGCTGAGAACATTCAAAACTGAAGTTGATGCTTTGATAGAAACGGGTCTTAAAAAAGACGAAGCCATCTTCAATGTACTGAGAGAATATATCAAACAGTCAAAAAATATTATGTTTGAAGGTGACGGCTATTCTGACGATTGGGCAGCTGAAGCTGAGAAAAGAGGTCTTAACAATCTGAAAACCACGCCGGAAGCACTTAAAAAAGAACTTGATCAGAAATTCGTAGACCTTTACGAAGAGTTGGGAATCTATTCCCACAGAGAGTTTGAGGCAAGAAACGAAATCAAACTTGAGAAATATTCTACCGTGATTGATATCGAAGCAAGAGTATTGGCAGATATCGCCAGAAACCATATTATTCCTGCGGCACTTAATTATCAGAACAGACTTATCGAGAACGTTAAAGGTCTGAAGGAAATCTTCGGAGAGAAAGAATTCAAGACTTTGGCAAAGGAGCAACTTAGCCTGATCACCGATATTTCAGGAAATGTTTCCATCATCAAAGTTGGTGTAGATAATCTTTTGGCAGCCAAGGAAAATGCTAAGAATACAGCAGGAAGCCAATTGCAGGCCGAGGAGTACTGCAACAAGGTAAAGCCTCTGTTTGACAACATCAGAGATGCCTCAGATGCGTTGGAAATGATGGTAGATGATGAGCTTTGGCCAATGACTAAATATAGAGAATTGTTATTTACGAGATAGACAAACTCTAAAACGTTAAAGAATCTTAACTAAATACAAAACCGCAGAGTCTCAGAAGAGGCTCTGCGGTTTGTTTTTCTTTAACATTCTACTGGAGACTGTTAAATTATGTTAAACTGGATGATCTGCAATTTGATTTGACAGACCCTTCCAAGAGATATGGCTAAATTTGCTATGCAATTCACAAAAAACCAACTCAAGTTTAACAAATAATTAAATATATATGAAGAAAAGAGTTCTAGTTTATATCTTATTTGTAGCCACATTTTTTTCGCTTCAATCTTGCGTTTCCAACTATGTGGTTTCTAATACACAAACATACAAATCCGATGCCAAATTTGCATCTATCGATTTGAAAGCGGTCACAAAAAAAACTGATACTCAGGGACAACAGGTTCTCGCTTCTATCGCTAATGCCAACGACTACATCAAAAGATCTGCCATAGAAAATGCGATCAAACACAGCAACACAATAGACAACATTCTTTCCGAAGCTGAAAGTTATCTTGGAACTCCTTACAGATACGGGGGAACTTCCAGAAGCGGGATAGATTGCTCTGCATTTGTATTGTCCGTATTCGGCGCAGCAGCAGGGATGGATCTTCCAAGAGTAGCCGCTCAGCAATCGCAGGAAGGTGACTCTGTAGACAGAACAGACCTAAAGAAAGGCGACCTGGTTTTCTTTTCTCACGGCGGCAGAAGAATCTCACACGTAGGGATCGTAGAAGAAGTGACAGAGGACGGGCAGATCAAATTCATCCACGCAGCCACTTCCAAAGGTGTGATGGTATCATCGCTGGACGATAACTATTGGGGGCCGAAGTTCAGATTCGCAAAAAGAGTCGTACGAGAAAATCAATTAAGTGTATTAAATAATTAGATAACTGATCATATTCAGACAAACCTCAGAAGTGCATTCTGAGGTTTTTTTGTGCTTACAAGTCAAATTATCAGGAGCTTTTTCCCGCTTTCCGCTGTATCTTTTTTGTTTTACCAATGTGCCCTTCATTTCAAGGCTCTACCAAAAACAAAAAAGGATGCCGCTTCAATCGGGGCTAAGGCTTTCAAGACCGATCAAGCTGATCCATTAAAATCAGGAGAAATTATAGATTTGCGGTAAACAGGCATTTTAATCAATAATCAGTTCCTCAATTCTGGACTGTACCTCGCCACTTTTCAACCTCAAAATGATAAAATACAGTTCCGGGAAATTCTGTGCAATCACATTCCAGGTTTGCGTCAGTTCATAAATATTATCAATACCCCGAGAAAGACTGGCTAAAAAGTGAGATTTTCTCTGGATCAGGCCACGGAATCCGTAAGCGCCCAAAACCTGCAGAAAACGCATCATTTGCATCCATTCAAAAGATTCCTTTAAAGCATTCCTCTCAGAATCATCCGTCCAGAACGACAGATAGTAATTCAGCATTTCTTGTTTGAAGTCGGCCGGGAAATTCGCTTTCGCCTGATAAAGGAAAGAAATCACGTCATAACCAGCAGGGCCTTCCATCGCAGACTGATAATCGATAAAGTAAACCTCGTCGTCCGCATTTACCAAGATATTCCTGGACTGGAAATCCCGGATCATCAAAGTTTTCGGTTCCAGCGTCTGGATCATTTCTGAAATCGCTTTGAACTCCTTCAGCAAGGTCGATTTATGATACTCAATCTCCAGAACATCAAGCAGGAAATTCTTAAAATAATAAAGATCGTGGGTGATTGGCAGATCATCATAGCGTTCATACTCAAAACTGTGGCTGAAATCTACTTTTCCCAAAGTACCGATTTGAAGTTCATAAAGTGCCTTCAGGCTTTTCCGGACCAGCGTTTTCACCCGATCAGACAGTCCTTCTTCAGAAATCACCTCCGACAGGGTTTTGTCTCCCAAAAATTCCTGAACATACAGATTCCTTTCTTCATCAATTAAAAGAACTGTCGGCGTGTTGAGATTAAGATTCGAAAACAAGGTAGAAAAATAGAAAAATGCTTCATTCTCGCGACCATTTTCATTGTAGGTAACTACATGTTTTTTCCCGTCGGCAGAGGCAATATAATTGATCCGCGACGATCCACTTTGCGGAAGCGCGACAAATGAATCGGTTTCTTTGCCTAAAAAAGCTTCTAAAAATTGCTGGTGATGCTGCATCAGACAAAGTTAATTAATAATAAAATTTGAAGCACGAAAAATCGTAATTTTGCCACGATGAAAGATTTTTTACCGGTCCTAAAGATTTTACTACGATTTGTAGTCGTCTATATTGTTTTCGTTTTGCTTTATCAGTTTTATCTGAACATTTACGAAAATGATGTTGTAGATCCCTTTACAAGATGGGTGGCTGTGCAGGTCGCCTCGGTGCAGGATATTTTGGGTTTCCCAACGGTTTTGGTAGACAGCTTAAAACTCCATAGTGTACTTTTTCAGACAGGCGGGAAATTCACGACCAGAATGGTAGAAGGCTGTAATGTGGTCTCTGTTGCAATACTTTTCGGCGCTTTCATATTTGCTTTTTACAAAGGCGCAAAAACTTTTCTTTATGTTTTAGCTGGTTTGATCATTCTCCATATCGTAAATGTTGCCAGAATCGCTTTGCTCAATATCATTTATATCAAATATCCTCAATACGAGAAAATTGGCCACGATTATCTGTTTCCGGCCATCATCTACGGCGGTGTGATTGTACTCTGGCTGGTCTGGATTCAGTTTTTTGCGCTGAAAAGTAAGAATATTGCTAAAGGAGATTAGAATTGTGCTACTTTGCAGTCTAAAACGATACGAAGCGTGAAGAGATTTTATCTTTTTTTGTTTTATTTAACAGACTTTACTTTTTCTTTGGCAAAAATATAGTTTTCTGTTTTTCATTTATTTTGTAGTTTTGCATCCTAACACACACATAAACAATGAAAAACGAATTTATTACATCCTGGAGGATTTTCCATCTTCCTCTCCGACTTTTTCTGAATCCAGAATTTACTGTTGATTTCTAAGATTTCCCCTTTTTTTAATTAAAACTTGTTTTGCGTTTATAACTGTAAGAAGTTATAAGCACACGAGACGGGCTTTAGTCATCTGTTATATTTTTTGTAAAATGATTATTTCCAAATCACTTTTGCAATGCCTGGATCATTCTCAATATGCTTAGATATATTTGGATTTTAGTAGGCATTCTGGGATTAATAGGCATTCGGGTATTAGAAGATGTAATTTTCTACGACCCTTTCTTAATATTCTTCAGATCTGCAGACCATAGTGCAAGCTTCCCCGATTTTCATTGGGGTAAATTAATATTGTCCTGTCTTTTCAGATTTGGACTCAATACCTTATTTTCACTTCTGATTATTCATTTTTTATTTCTGAAGAAAGAATGGACAAAGCAGGCTTTTGTTCTCATGATACTGATGTTCATCATTGTTTTCCCCATCTATCTTTTCTGTATTCATGACAAATTTCAGTTTGGATACCTGTTTTCTTTTTACATCAGAAGATTTGTGATTCAGCCACTGGCTTTGCTTCTGATTGTCCCGATATTTTATTACAGAAAAAAAATCAGCGAAAATTAATTTTCTAAAGTATGCTTGTCCGGCTGCGAAATATTCTCGCCGGTCCATTCCACTTTTTTCTCGAGGATGTGTTGTCGCACCGGGCAGTCGGCTATGTCGCAGATAGGGCAGGAGGTCGGTTTGCAGTCGTCCATATGGAAGTTGAATTCCACGGTTCGCTCTGTATTCTCTGCGATGAGTTTGATCATCTCCTCCATCTCATTGTGAGCGGTTCTCAGCTCAAAATACCAGGGCAAAGTGATGTGCGCATCAATGTGAAGCTTGCTGCCAAATTGCTGGATTTTCATATTATGAACGTCGATCCATTCCGGTTTCCGGTTTTGGTTGAGGAAGTCTGCCAGGCGGCCGAGCATTTCGGGATCGGCTTCGTCCATAATTCCACTTAGTGACTGGCGGATGATTTTGTAACCAATTGTGATGATGTAAAAACCTAAACCCAAAGCAACAAGAGAATCTATCCACACCAGATTGGTAAAATATACCAAAACTAAGCTGATGACCACGCCTAATGTTGAAAAAGTATCGGACTGCAAGTGTTTCCCGGAGGAGATCAAAACAATAGAATTCTCCGCTTTCCCTTTTTGGATTGAAATATATCCTAACACATAATTTGCAATGGCTGTCGCAGCGATGATCCAGATTCCCCAATCTATTTTATTAAGGATTTTTCCGGAAATCAAACTGTTGGTGCCTTCATAGATAATCATTACGCCGGCAATGCTGATGAGCGAGCCTTCGATGGCGGAGGTGACGAACTCTACTTTGCCGTGTCCGTAAGGGTGATTTTCATCTCTCGGTTTTCCGCCGAGATACAGGGCGTATAATCCCAGGAAGGCACTGATGATATTGACAATACTTTCCATAGCATCGGAAAAGACAGAATCTGAATTCGTCATTTTCCACGCTATAATTTTACCGATAAAAAGGATGATTCCGACGGCCGCAATCCATTTCTGAAACGCAATGCTGGAATTCTGTTCTTTGCTTTTTTCCATTGCTAAAAAAAGAATCTTCGAGGATTTCGAAGATTCTTTGATTTTTGTTAGTTTATACTAAGTTATGTTCTACTAAGTATTCTGCGATCTGAACTGCGTTTGTAGCAGCGCCTTTTCGCAGATTGTCTGCCACAATCCAGAGGTTGAGCGTTTTTGGCTGCGAGAGATCTCTCCGGATTCTTCCCACAAAAACATCATCTTTCCCTTCGGAATATAAAGGCATAGGATAGTGGTTATTTTTCACATCATCCTGAAGCGTTACGCCAGATGTTTCAGAAAGGATTTTTCTGACTTCATCCAGATCAAATTCATTTTCGAATTCGATGTTCACACTTTCGGAATGTCCGCCCTGTACGGGAACTCTTACGGCTGTTGCAGTAAGATTGAAAGTATCATCGCCCATAATTTTTTTAGGCTCTTTCATCAATTTGATTTCTTCTTTTGTATAATCGTCATCAGAGAAAACATCGCAGTGTGGCAACGCATTTTTGAAGATCTGATAAGGATAAACTTTTTCAGGACTTTCGCCTTTAATTTCAGAATTTAATTGATCTACGGCTGCTTTCCCAGTTCCGGTAACGGATTGATAAGTGGATACTACAACTCTTTTAATATCGTATTTAATATTCAAAGGGTGAAGAACCATTACCAATTGAATGGTAGAACAATTTGGATTGGCGATGATTTTATCTTCCTTGGTCAAAACATTGGCGTTGATCTCGGGAACGACCAATTTCTTAGTAGGATCCATTCTCCACGCGGAAGAATTGTCGATAACAACTGTCCCGACCTCAGCAAATTTAGGCGCGAATTTCAATGAAGTATCACCACCGGCAGAAAAGATGGCGATCTCGGGTTTGACTGCAATAGCGTCGTCCATGCTTACAATAGTGAATTCCTTGTCCTTGAACTTGACTTTGTTGCCAACAGATCTCTCTGATGCTACGGGAATTAACTCGGTGATAGGAAGATTTCTCTCTTCCAAAACTCTCAGCATAACTTGTCCAACCATTCCGGTTGCGCCTACTACAGCTACTTTCATTTTTTATATTGGATTAATGATTAATGATAATCGATACTTGTTGATCTGGATTAAGCTCCGAAAACTCTGGCCCAAGGGAATGCGAATACGAAAAGTGCAATCGCTACAAATCCTAAAGACATGAGACGGATGGTCAATTTATCAGCAGTTTTTAATTTTTTATTGATGACGGTCATTAGAACCGCTGCTATCAGCATAGAAAAAGGATGTTCCACATACTGGAATCTTAGGTCGGCATTTTTCATCACTGCAGACATATCGAGACCTTTTGTAAAAGTGGTGATCAGCATTGTGAGGCCAATTAGGAATTGTACGTGAAAGAAAATCATGGTAAACAAAGTCACTTTTCTCAGCGCCTTTGAAATGTTGCCGCTGTAACCGAACATCGTCACGAGCAAAAGAATTAAAAATGCAGCTACCAGAGCTAGTTCCAGGTAAGCGAAACCTCTGTGCGCCTGCAAAAGAATGTTATAAATTTCCATATCCAAATTTTTGAATGACAAAGATAAAAAAATCCCGACAGATAGCCGGGATTTTGTGGTTTATTAAAATCTAAAAGTTTTAGAAGTTGAAGGATATTGTAGCCGCCCAAGTTCTTCCGTATCCGAAGTAAACCTGATTGGATGTATCCAGTCCTTTATAGAAATTTGAAGAATTGCCGATGTACGCATCATATTTCTGCTGCGCGGTAGTCACAACACCACCAGGTGCAGTAGTTGTTGTAAAGTCCGACAATTGTTTAATGTGATTATTGGTGTTGGATTCAGCAATGTATACTTTGTCCAAGATGTTGTAAACGTTTCCTCTTAACGTGAAAAACTGCTTAGGATTATTAAGTTTAATTTTAAACGTTAAACCAAGATCAACCAATCCGAATGTTGGTAATTCCAGAGAGCCAAGATTCTGAGCGGCTTCAGTTTGGAAATTGACAGGATTGATATTGGCGTATAATCTGCTTACTGCTCTATAGGTACCATCGAATGAAACCCAGTCTGTTGGTTTTACAATAAAACCTCCAGCCAATGTTCTGTGTGCTGATCCTCCTACTTTTACTTTGTCTAAGTACAACGTTGTGCTTGCGCTTGCTGCACCTGGCGTATTGATAGGCTGGTTACTTTCGTCAAAAGTATTACTTGTCGCATTTCCTTTGTAGAAGTAATCTCCCAAAGATGCCATTGCGGTAAATGATAAATACTTGTTAACAGTCGCCATTGCTTCCAATTCAATACCTTGGTGGATTTCTTCTACACCCTGGATATTAGCATATGCATTGGTAACGATGTCGTTTGTAGTTGCGGGATTGCCATCCAGGTCAATCTGTAAACCACCTCTTCTAAGGAATCTATCTTTCCAAGATGTTCTGTAAACGTTCAGATTTGCTGTTAAGAAAGAAGCTCTGAATCCGTATCCTGCCTCTAAACCAAAGATTTTTTCATTAGTCAGATTTGGATTTAAATAGTTTTTATTATTAGGATAGACTGCATTTAAAAATGGCTGTTTGGAATAATATCCGCTGTTAACAAAAACATTATGGTGATCATCGATGTTGTAATTAATACCACCTTTTACGTTGTAGCCGAAAATGTCTTTGAACCCTGTTTTGGTATTAAGTGCAGGATTGGATGCAGTTGGCTGAGCGGTAAATGTCGTACCAGCTTGAGTGTAATTTGTACCAGCGATTTGGCCGTTCAGTAATGTTCTGCCATCTAAAATAAAGTGGTCAATTCTCTGGAAACTTTGATTTGAAATCGCTCCCTGTACATAAGCCGATAGTTTGTCATTAGAATATTCTAATTGACCAAAACCACCATACCACAATACTTCTCCGTCATTATTGTACGCAACCATATCGCTTTCGTCATTTAATTTTCCTCCAAAAGGATTCCAGTTTGGTGTTGAATTAAATGAATTGGTAATCACCCTTGGTGCAGGGGTGAAAACATTTGTTGCTGAGGTAGTGTTAAAATTTTGGTTGGTAATATCCTTATAGCCGTTTGCACCATAGAAGTCAGAAACAACCTGATAGTGATATCCGTAATAGTAACGGTCATCTGTACCAATTGTAAAGTTCAAATTATCATTGATCTTATGATTGAAACTGACGATGGCTCCAAACCAGTTATGGGAGTTGATAGAAGATCTTCTTACCAATGTACTTCTTGCCGCGGCACTGTTTGCATCGATGGCTGCATTTGCTGCGAATAAACCATCGTAATTAATAAGGCCGTCTTGCGTTCTAGGGAAAGCATTAAGATTGCTATAGGTCGTATTGCCTACTTTTACAGTACCTAAGTCTCCTGTACCGCCTCCTCTACCAAAAGAACCATAGAAAACGGAGTTCAATGTGGATTTCTCACTCATCTTCCAGTCCCAGTTTAAGGACATTACAGGCTTATGATAATAGTTAACTCTGTTAGAGAATTCTTCACCATTTCTATAACCCCAATCCGAATTGTATTTTATGTTTGGTGTTCCGTCTTTATCAGGATTGTACAATACAGCATTTGAAATTGGAATGTAACTTGATCTCTGGTTGTGCCATTGTGGAGCTCCAGTAATAGTAAATTGGAAATCGTGCTTACCACCTGGTTTTTTGTAACCTAATGCAAAGTAATAGTTGTAGCCTTCGAATTCAGTTCCATTTGCGTACATAGACCCGGCAGTTCTGCTTAGTAAGAATGAAGCTGCCCATCCTTTTTCAGATTTACCAGTATTATAAGCAAATAGAGATTTGTGATAGTCATCATTACCAACACCAACGGAAACGATAGCGCCCTCCTTTTTGTCGGCAGCTCTTGTCTGAATGTTAACAGTTCCACCTACAGATGCAATAGCAAGTTTAGAAGAACCTAGACCTCTTTGTACCTGCATAAAGGAAGTGACATCGGAAAGACCCAACCAGTTACTCCAATAAACGGCACCGTTTTCCATATCATTTACAGGCATTCCATTTACCATTACAGCAATGTTTTCCTGTTCAAAACCACGGATTTTCATTTTTGAATCTCCAAAACCACCACCGCCTTTCGTTGCATAAACTGAAGGTGTTGTATTCAGAATTTCAGGGAATTCCTGATTTCCAAGTCTTTCTTGAATCTGCGCTTCCTTAATAGTAGAAACTGCAACAGGCGTTTTTCTATCTTTAGCGATATCGGCAACTCCTGTCAATACCACTTCGTCAATGGCAGTGTCGTTTTTTAGTGTATCTTGAGTAGACTGTGCGAAGTAAAAACTTGCGGTACTCATCGTCAGCATTAATACAAATACTGGTTTTTTCGATAACATTTTCATTTCTTTAAGATTTATGCCGCAAAAGTCTTAAAAAAAATGATAGGTTCTGTTAATAGAGTGTTAAATTTTTAAAGCCTTGAGACTCAGGTCGATATTGCTCGAAGAGTGGGTAATTGCCCCTGCTGAGATGAAATCTACCCCAGTTTTGGCCACCGAATTTAACACATCACGTGTAATTCCGCCACTTGCTTCGGTCTCAGATTTGCTATTCACGATTTTTACTGCTTCTGCCATCATTTCTACTGGCATATTGTCAAACATTATCCTGTCAGCGCCAGATTTAACGGCTTCTTTCACTTCGATTAGATTTCGCGTTTCTACTTCAATCTTAAGTTTCAGTTTATTTTTTTTGACATAATCTCTCGCCATTTTTACAGCGTTGGTGATGCTTCCGTTATAATCCACGTGATTGTCCTTCAGCATAATCATATCATAAAGACCATATCTATGATTGGTTCCGCCGCCAATGGCAACGGCCCATTTTTCACAAACCCGGAAATTCGGCGTCGTTTTTCTGGTGTCCAGAAGTTTTGTTTTTGTGCCGATCAATCGGGAATCCCAATCGTGCGTCATCGTGGCAATGCCGCTCATTCTTTGCATACAATTCAAAACCAAACGTTCTGTTGATAAGATTGATCTTGCCTTTCCGGTAACGATAAAAGCAATATCACCTTTTTTTGCAGATTCGCCATCTTTAATAAAAACCTCAATTTTCAAATTCTTATCAAAGTGCTTAAAGATAATTTCTGCCAATTCTACTCCGGCCAAGATGCAATTCTCTTTTACAATAAGTTGTGCTTTCTGCTCCAGATCTTTTGGAATGGTAGAAAGTGTAGAATGGTCGCCGTCTTGAATGTCTTCTTCCAAGGCGTTTTTTATAAATTCTTTCAGGACTTTATCGTTTGCGTATGCTGGTCTTTTCATTTTGTGTTGAGGTTTTTATTAAGTTCATTTTCGATTTCTTCGATGCTCGGCAGAGAAGATTTAAAGTTGTCAGGTAGAATCTTTCTTAATTCGTAGGAAGAGATTCCCAAAGGTTTATGCAAATCCGTCAAAGAATATTCTGCGATGATGTCGTCTTTCGTTTTGCAAATAATCAATCCAACTGTTGCATTGTCATTTTCGTCACGCAATTGTTTATCGACGGATGTTACATAAAAATTGAGTTTTCCTGCGTGTTCCGGCTCAAATTCTCCCGATTTAAGTTCAATGACAACGTATCTTTTTAATTTAATATGATAGAAAAGTAAATCTAAGAAAAAACTTTGATTCCCAACTTTCATTTCCACCTGCTTCCCGACAAATGCGAAACCATTTCCCAACTCAATAAGGAATTTCTGAATATTATCAATCAAAGCATTCTCCAGTTCCCGCTCTTTAAAATTCTCAGTTATATTAAGAAAATCAAAAATATAAGGGTCTTTAAATGTTTGCTTTACCAGTTCACTATCGTAGTCTGGTAATGTTTTAGAGAAATTGGTAATTGCTTTTCCTTGAGATTGGTAGAGATTTCCAGAAATCATATTCAGAAGAACAGCTCTGCTCCAGCCGTTTTCAATGGTTTTATTAATGTAAAATAAAGCTTCTGTTACATTTTTACATTTCGTAAAAATCTGAATATGATGACCCCAGGGAATTAAAAAAAGTTTCTGAGGGAATTCGTTAGCAGGTTGTTGCCGATTTTGATTTCCCCCACTTTTAAATTTTCCAGCAGCTTGCTGGAGATTTGAGTTATCATCACTTTTGAATTCGCCAACAACTTGTTGGCTTTTTGTAATGTTTTGATTATAAAATAGATAAAACGATTTTACATATTTTATATTGGATAATGAAAATCCTTTTATTTCGGGAAACTCATTCAGTAAATCGCTACTTAATTGTTTCAGGAATCCAGAACCATAAGTATTCTCAAAACTTCTTTCAGAAATTTCCTTTCCCAAATCCCAATACATCTCTATCAAAGCAGAATTTACCTGAATGGCCGCTTTGATTTGACTTTGCTGGATTTTCTGTTTCAAATCTGAAATCCAACGGAAGTATTGTTCATTGTTTTTATTAAGCATATTTTAATTACTCATTAATCAAAAGCGGTTTCGTAGCCAAATCCTTATTGTAAAACGCGCCTTTATTCTCTTTCATTTCCAAAGATTGCTTGATAATCAAATAAGAAATATTCACCAGATTCCTCAACTCCGAAAGTTGTGGCGAAAGGATGGAGTAATTATAAAGTTCCGTCACAGCTTCGTAGATTTCGCGCTGTTTTTTCTTGGCTAATTCCAGCCTCGTATTGCTTCTCACAATCGCAACCAAATCGCTCATCATTTCCTGAAGTTGCTTTCTAAGGTAAGTTACGAGAACCATTTCATCCATCATCTTCATTCCCTCTTCATTCCACTCCGGAACGGCTTTCAGGTCATCGAAGTTGAAATCGTTTTCTTTCAAAAGTTCCACCGTTTTCATCGCGGCGTTATGGCCAAAAACCAAACCTTCTAATAAGGAATTCGAAGCCAAACGATTCGCGCCGTGAAGTCCTGAATTGGTACATTCTCCAACCGCAAAAAGGTTTTTGATGGACGATTGTCCTTCTTTATCGGTATCAATTCCGCCCATTAAATAATGACAAGCCGGAACCACGGGAATTAATTCTTTCATCGGATCAATTCCTTCGTCCATACATTTCTGATAAATATTTGGGAAATGATGGATGAATTTTTCCTTGTCCATATCTCTACAATCCAAACCAACGTAATCGTCACCGGATATTTTCAACTCATTATCAATTCCTCGTGCAACGATATCACGGGAAGCCAACTCCTCGCGTTCATCATATTTCTGCATAAATGGCTCGCCGGATTTTGTTCTTAGTTTTGCACCGTCGCCACGTACAGCTTCGGAAATCAAAAACAACATTCCGTCCCGTTTGGAATACATCGCAGTTGGATGAAACTGATAATACTGCATATTCGAAACCTTGCCGTGCGCTCTGTGGACAAAGGCAATTCCGTCTCCGGTTGCGATGATGGGGTTGGTCGTGTTTTTATAAACGTGACCTGCGCCTCCGGTGGCGACCAAAGTGATTTTCGAAGTGATTTTTTTTATCTTTTTATTTTTCTCGTCAAGAACGTAAGCGCCGTAACAATCGAGGTTTTCTTTCTCGAATTTTTTATTGGGAACGTGGTGCTGGGTAATCAAATCGATGACGTAATGATGTGCCAGCATTTCTATATTCGGAGAATTGTTCACGGTTTCCAAAAGTGCTCTTTCGATTTCAAAACCCGTAATGTCTTTGTGATGTACGATTCGATTTTCCGTGTGTCCGCCTTCTCGTCCGAGTGAATATTGACCTTTCTCTTGGTCGAATTTTGCGCCCCATTCCACAATTTCATTGAATCTGAGCGGAGCTTCTTCTACAACCGTTCTTACGATTTCTGGGTCATTGATGTAATCGCCGGCTCGCAACGTGTCGTCTATATGTTTTTGAAAATTATCTTTGGAAAAATCTGTGACAACGGCCAATCCGCCTTGCGCATATTTTGTATTGCTCTCATCCTCATTACCTTTTGTCACGATGATGATTTTGGTGTCTGGCAATTGTTCGGAGATTTTGATGGCATAAGAAAGGCCTGAGATTCCGGAACCGATTACGAGAACGTCTGTTTTTATCATTATATATTATGAAATTGAAGGATTAAAAATAAGAATTTAAATTGAAGGATAATTTTCGGGTCAGATTTAGGTGATGAAAAAAAATATCGCAAAGGCGCGAAATCTTTTATAAAGAGAGGTTTAAAATTTTTAAGTCGCAAATTTTCAGCTTCGTTCAGATGAAAATCAATGATTAATTTTGGCGACTTATTTCATTATCATTAAAATTATTTTTTGCGACTTTGCGTTAAAAATTCTTGTTTAATAGAATCCCAATCAGTAAAATCCTCAGGTTTTGCATTTTCTGACTCTTTCTCGCATTAATTCCTTTTCCTCTTCAGAAATCTCAAAATCAAAACTTTCATCTTTTGCAAAAATGATTACTTCTGCATATTCAGAGTCAAAATTTTCGGGAAGTTCAATGTTTAATTTGTGGTCTTTCACTTCCACGATTTGTCTGATTGCATTCATTTTACCTTGAATTTAAAATTAAAATTACAGAAATTTGATGAACTTATCCGCAGGTTTTCTCACTTTTTTGAAGTTTTGGAAATTATCATCCTCAGCCCTGTATCCTAAAGCTAAAACGACAGCGATTTTCTCACTTTCTTTATCGATTTTCAAAACGTCTTCCAAAATGTCTGACCTGAAACCTTCCATCGGACAAGTGTCAATCTTTTCCTGTGCAGCGGCCATTATCAAGGAGCCAAGGACGATATAACTCTGCTTTTCCGACCAGTTTTCCAACTCCTTCTGGGTCTGAGTCTCCAGCAGCGAGTTGATATTATTTCGGAATGCAGAAAGCTGCTCCAAAGTCACGCCTCGTTCATTAATAATATGACTGAAGTAATTATCGACATATTCCTTAGTGATATTGGTTTTCGAAACCAAAGCAATCAAATGGGAACATGTTGAGATTTGGGAAGGATTGTAAAAAGCCGGAATCAACTCCTGAATCGTCTCATCATTCTCAACCACCAAAAGGTGATAAGGCTGTAGGCCTAATGAACTGACAGACAATCGGCCAGCTTCCAAAATAGAATTCAATTTATCAGACGGAATCTTGTTTCCGTCAAATTTTTTTACAGAATATCGCCAGTTGAGTGCGTTCAGATAGTTCATATAACAAATATAAGGTTTTGAATCTTGCTTTAGAATGATTTTAAATAATGAGCCATTTCTGAGTAATTTTTTTAAACCACTCAAAGAAAAGCCTTTATCACAAAGCATTTCGCAATAATTATCTTTAATTGATTTTAAATCAAATCATTAGCCAAGAGCCTTGTCAAAACAAAAAGTTATAAACATTAAGTACAATTGTGGGAGAAAGTGGTAAAATGTGGTAGAAATTTATATAAATTTGCTCCAAATGAAAAACTTCATTGGAACATACGAGTGCAAAATAGATGACAAAGGGCGCATCAAACTGCCTGCTTCGCTTACGAAGCAGATGGAACACTTTGCAGATGAGCCATTTATCATCAAACGTTCTGTGTTTCAGAAATGTCTGGAAGTTTATCCGATGGAGCCTTGGGACAGATTGATGGCAAAAATCAATTCACTCAACCGCTTCATCAAAAAAAATGCAGATTTCATAAGAATGTTTACTGCTGGTGTGAAAACCGTGGAAATGGACAACGTCGGCCGTTTGCAGATCAGCAAAGATCTGACGCAGTTTGCCAACCTCAGCAAGGAAATCGTCATCACAAGTGCCGGCGAATTGTTTGAGATTTGGGACAAAGAATCTTACGAACAGGTCATCGCAGTCAGTGAAATTGATTTCGCAAACCTCGCAGAAGACGTTATGGGAAACTTGGATTCCGAGGAATAAGCAAGATTAAAAAAGAATAATTAATAATATCATTCTGAGCCTGTCGAAGGATCAAAAAGAATCATTTATCACTCATCATTTATCAATTATAATAAAATATGTATCATAATCCAGTCTTGCTGAAACAAAGTGTAGATGGTCTGGTAACCAATCCGGACGGCCTTTACGTGGACTGCACTTTCGGTGGTGGCGGACATTCCAGAGAAATTCTGAGCAGACTTTCCGATAAAGGGAAATTGTACGCTTTCGATCAGGATTTGGATGCTTTGAAGAATACGATAGACGATCCGAGATTTACTTTAATTAATCAGAATTTCAGGTTTCTGGAGAACTCGTTATTGGCCTACGGCGTTACGGGCGTAGATGGGATTTTGGCAGATTTGGGTGTTTCTTCGCATCAGTTTGATGAGGCGGAGCGCGGTTTTTCTATCAGAAGCAACGCACCTCTGGATATGAGAATGAATGTGATGCAAGGTCTTGATGCAAAGAAAATCATCAACGACTATGAAGAGGAAGATTTGGCGAATGTACTTTATAATTACGGCGAACTGAGAGAATCCAGAAAGCTGGCCAGAGAAATAGTGCAAAACAGAAAGATCAAAAAAATCAATACGACGGATGAATTGAAATCACTTTTCAGCTACATCCCGGCTTTCAAACAAAACAAATTCTTCGCTCAGATTTTTCAGGCGATCAGAATTGAGGTGAATCAGGAATTGGAAGTTTTGAAGGAATTATTGGTTCAGTCGTACAAAGTTTTGAAGCCGGAAGGCAGATTGGTCATGATTTCTTATCATTCTCTGGAAGACAGATTGGTAAAACGTTTCCTGAAAAACGGAATGTTCGAAGGCGAGCCGCCACGTGATATTTACGGGAATTATAAAAAGACTTTTGAGTTGTTGAAGACAAAAGCCATCATCCCGGACGAAAAAGAAATACAAGAAAACTCACGCGCCAGAAGCGCAAAAATGAGAATAGGAACAAAATTATAGTTGATAATTGATAAATGATGAATGATTTTAATTCGTCGCTTATCAATTATCATTAATCAATTATCATTATAGAAATTGGCAAAACTGACTCAGAACAAACAAAAGAGACTCACTTTTATGGATATCATAAAGGGGAATTTTCTTAATAGGGATGAGGTAAAGGCGCATTACAAATATTTCCTTTTCATTTTCGGATTGTTGCTCGTCATGATTTATACCAATCACCACGTCAACACCAAAATCGAGCGCGTGAACAAGCTGAAAGAGGAAACTGAGGAATTCAAATCCAGAAATGCCTACGCCCAAAGCAGACTGATAAAAATAAGAATGGAATCCGAACTGGGAAAAGAAATGGTTCAGGATTCACTGGTAAGTTTGGACAGCCATCCGCTGAAATTATTGATAAAACTAGACAGCACAAATGATAAAACAAAATAACGATTACGAAAAGAAACGGTCCAATGCACTCAAGTGGGGCTACCTTTTTGTTTTAGGTGCCTTCGTTTTGTTTGTGATTTTTTTAGGAAGAATTTTAGTCCTTCAGAATACTAATGTCCAGGAATTTGAAGATAATTATATCAGCAAAAACTACCGCGAGGCCACGTTAAAAGCAGCCCGTGGAAATCTATATGCATCAGACGGTTCCATCCTGGCTACCACTGTGATGCGTTATGATGTTTATCTGGATTTTAAATCTATGAGAGACACCATTTATACCAATAATGTTGCAGCTCTGACGGATTCTCTGGGCAAAATGTTTGATAAACCAAGAAGCTATTTCCGTGCAAAGCTGGATGCTCAGAACAAAAAGAACAACCAATACTACCTGCTTGCAAGAGGTCTTGATTTTGATGAATATGACAGGATCAGAAACTTTCCGATTTTTATCAAAGGAAAAAATAAAGGCGGCTTCATCGTCGAGAGGAATTTTCACAGAGAGCTGGCGACCGTCCAGATCGGCTCCGGAACTATCGGTGCAGATAATGGTGCTTCAAAATCGGGACTGGAAGGCGCATTCAGCAAATTCCTGACAGGCATTGACGGCAAAAGACTAGAGCAGAGAATCAATTCGTCCCAATGGAAACCGATTGATTACTGGAAAGTTCAGGAGCCTGTAGACGGACAGGATGTGTACACCACGTTGGATCTCAGAATTCAGGATATTGCGCATACAGCTCTGGAAAAGCAACTGATCAAATTCGATGCAGATCACGGTTGTGTGGTGGTGATGGAGGTGGCGAGCGGTAAAATCCGTGCGATGGTCAATCTTAGAAGAACAGAGCCGGGAATGTATGTCGACGCCTACAATTATACCGTCAAAGATGCTCAGGAACCGGGATCTACCTTCAAAACAGTGTCTCTTTTAGCAGCTATGGATGATGGTTTCATTGATGAAAATACAAAGGTCAATATCGGAAACGGCATATGGAACTACGCCGGACAAAGGATTACAGACGGTCACGGCGGCGGAACTTACGATGTGAGTGATGTTTTGGCAAAATCCAGCAACGTAGGCGCTGCAAAACTGATCACAACGCATTATGCAGACAAACCGGAAGTTTTTATAGATCATCTCAAACGTTGGAAAATGTTTGATAAAATGCAGATCGAACTACCGGGAATTGCGAAACCGTCCATCCAGACGCCGTCAAGTAAAAGATGGAACAAGGCAACTTTAGCATCTTTGGCTTATGGATATTCGTCTAGTTTTCCTCTTTTGCAGTTGGTTACTTTTTACAATGGAATTGCCAACAAGGGCAAGATGGTAAAACCGCTTTTCATAGATAAAATAATGAAAGACGGAAATACTCTATATGAAGCAAAACCAGAAGTAATGGTCAAAAAAATGGCATCAGACAAAGCGATCCAAATGATGACAAGTGCTTTGACAAAAGCCGTCGAGAAAGGAACTGCAAAAAGTATCTATACACCAAATCTAAAAATTGCAGGGAAAACTGGAACTGCCAGAATTTTATATTGGCTACCCGGACCAATGAGATATCAGGCTTCTTTCGCTGGTTTTTATCCTTCTGATAATCCAAAATACACTTGTTTTGTGGTTGTAAATCAGCCGGATACGTCGAAGGGGTTTTATGGAGGTTCGGTTTCGGCTCCTGTTTTTAAAGAGATTGCGGGGAAAACATTCCTCAAAACACCTCTTAATGTTGAAAAAGAAATGCTCGTAGAACATAAAGTGAACCTCAACAAAATGGTGGTTCCCAATGTGAAACTGAATGTCAGAAAAGATTCTATGCCGAATGTGGTTGGGATGATCGGAAAAAATATCATTCCGCAATTGGAAAATATGGGTTACAGAGTAGATTATAAAGGTGTTGGAAAGATTAAAGGACAGTTTCCGGCAGAAGGAGCTTACATCGGGAAGAATCAGAAAATATATCTGGAACTTCAGAATTAAAAATTAAAGCGAAAGCTTATTTATATATGATTTTAAAAGAATTATTACAAAGAATCCAGATTTTGGAAACAGTCGGAACTCCTGAAAAAGAAGTTTCAGAATTGGTTTTCGACAGCAGAAAAGTTGTTGAGAATTCTTTGTATGTGGCATTAAAGGGAACTGTTTCCGACGGACATTCATACATCAATTCTTCAATCGAAAAAGGTGCGGAAGTGATTGTTTGTGAAGAATTGCCTTCAGATATTAATCAAAATATTACTTACATCAAAGTTGAAGATGCTTCGAAAGCACTAGGACATTTGGCTTCTAACTTTTACGGAAATCCTTCTGAAAAATTAAAATTAATCGGCGTTACCGGAACCAACGGTAAAACGACGGTGACTACTTTACTGTTTGATATTTTCAGAACGTTAGGTTATCAATCTGCTTTGATTTCGACTGTTGAATATAGAATAGGTGAAGAAATTATTCCTTCAACTCATACAACGCCGGATGTTATTCGTCTTAATCAGATGCTTGCGAAAGCGGTGGAAATTGGTTGTGAATACGCTTTTATGGAAGTCAGTTCTCACGGGATTTCTCAAAACAGAACGGAAGGATTGCATTTCAAAGTGGCTGGTTTTACCAATATCACGCACGACCATTTGGATTATCATAAAACGTTTCAGAATTACATCTACGCCAAGAAAAGATTCTTTGACGAGTTGGAGGATTCTGCAATTGCCATCACAAATGCGGATGACAAAAACGGTCCGGTAATGCTTCAAAATACAAAAGCGAAGAAGAAAACTTTCGCATTGAAAACAATGGCAGATTTCCACGGAAAAGTGCTGGAAGCGGACTTCAACGGAATGTTGCTGAATTTTAATAAAAAAGAATTCTGGACCACATTGACGGGGAAATTCAACGCTTCAAATTTACTTTTAGCTTACGGAATTGCCTTGGAATTAGGAATGAATGAAGATGAGGTTTTGCACGCAATTTCTGTTCTTAAACGTGTGAACGGGCGTTTCGAAACGATAAAATCTGACGGTGGAATTTTCTTCGTGGTCGATTATTCTCACACGCCGGATGCACTGGAAAATGTGTTGGACAGCATCAATGAAATCAGAACAAAAAACGAAAGACTGATTTGTGTCTTCGGTTGCGGCGGCGACAGAGACAAAACCAAACGTCCGGAAATGGGCGACATTGCGACAAAAAAATCAACGTTGGCAATCATCACTTCGGACAATCCAAGAACAGAAGACCCGGCGCAAATCATCAAAGAAATCGAAGCAGGAATTCAACCTCAGAATTTCAGCAAATACACTTCGATTCCGGACAGAAGAGAGGCTATAAAAATGGCCATCAAATTTGCTGAGCCTAAAGATATCGTTGTCGTAGCAGGAAAAGGTCACGAAACGTATCAGGAAATCAATGGCGTGAAACATCATTTTGATGACAAAGAGACGATTAGAGAACTATTACAATTAATGGGAAAGTAATTATAAAAGATAATTGATAAATGATAATTGATGGATTTCAACAGCATTTTTGCAGAAAGAACAAAGAGATTAACAATATCAATTATTAATGAACTATCGGAACTTCCGTATTCGGACAAAGTCTCGGTAATTCGAAAACAAATAATTAGGTCATCGAGTTCTGTTGCAGCAAATTATCGAGCAATGTGTAGAGCGAGGTCAAATAAAGAAAAATATGCCAAAATCTGTATAGTGGTTGAAGAAGCAGATGAAACTGTATTTTGGTTAGAAATTATTGAAGAAATTAAAATGACAAATAATATAGATTTAATTAAAGATTTAAAAAACGAAGCAGAAGAAATTCTAAAAGTAATGTCCAGTTACAGGAAAAAGATCGGAGCAGATTTGTAAAATCAATTATCATTTATCAACTATCATTTATGCTATATTATCTATACGAATATTTAACCGCTCACGGATTCCACGTTCCCGGAATGAACTTGTTCAAGTACATTTCATTTCGTGCGGCGATGGCTGTTCTGTTTTCGCTGATTATTGCGATGGCTTACGGGAAAAAGATTATCAATTACCTCAGAAAAAAACAAATGGGAGAATTGGTGAGAGATCTTGGTCTGGAAGGGCAAAAGCAGAAAGAAGGAACACCTACAATGGGAGGTTTAATTATCATTTTGGCCACCATTATTCCGGTTTTACTGTTCACAAGAATTACCAATATTTACATCGTTCTTCTCATCATTTCGGTTTTGTGGATGGGTGCGATTGGTTTTCTTGACGATTATCTTAAAAAGGTTAAAAAAAATAAAGACGGTTTAAGTGGAAAATTTAAAGTGATTGGGCAAGTTGGTTTAGGCCTAATTGTCGGCGTTACAATGTATTTCCATCCCGATATTGAGGTGAAGAGAAAGTACGCTGATTCTACGGTCATCAACAGAAATAATGTCGAGCAGAACTTTATGGATGAAGAGAAAATCCCTGTTTCTACAGTTCCATTTACAAAAAATAACGAGTTCGATTACAGCGGGATTTTGTTTTGGATGGATGATGCTGAGGCGCACGAATGGGCTTGGATTGTTTTCATTCCAATTGTGATTTTCATTGTGACAGCAGTTTCGAACGGAGCCAATATCACCGACGGAATTGATGGTTTGGCGGCCGGGACAAGTGTCGTCATTTTGCTGACTCTGGCATTTTTTGCTTACGTTTCCGGGAACATCATTTTCGCTGATTATCTCAATATTATGTTCCTGCCGCATATGGGAGAAACCACCATTTTCGCGCTTGCATTAGTGGGAGCAGTCATCGGATTTTTCTGGTACAATACTTATCCGGCGCAGGTGTTTATGGGCGACACAGGAAGTTTGATGTTGGGCGGCGTGATTGCAGTTTTAGCAATTATTCTGAGAAAAGAATTGTTGATTCCGGTTCTTTGCGGCGTGTTCCTTATCGAAAATCTGTCTGTGATTTTGCAGGTGATGGTTTTCAAATACAGAAAAAGAAAATATGGGTTGGAATATGCCCAGAACAATAGATTATTCAAAATGTCACCGTTGCATCACCATTATCAGAAGGAAGGTTTCCACGAAAGCAAAATCGTGAACCGGTTCATCATCTTGGGAGTAACGCTGGCGATTATTTGCTTAATTACTTTAAAAACTAGATAGAGAATTGTAAAATGTAAAAAGTATTGACGTATTAGTGATTCAAACGTTGAAATCATTAATACATTTTACATTAATACAACAATACAAAATAATATGAGAGTAGTAATACTTGGTGGCGGAGAAAGCGGTGTTGGCGCAGCATATTTGGCAAAAGCCAAAGGGTTTGACGTGTTTCTGTCGGATATGGGAATCATCCGTGACAATTACAAAAAAGAGCTGGATGATCTGGGTGTGGATTATGAAGACGGGCTGCATTCTGAAGAAAAAATCCTGAATGCCGACTGGATTATCAAAAGTCCCGGCATTCCCAAAAAAGCAGAAATGATTCAGAAGATTCAGGCCAAAGGCATCAGGCTGTCTTCCGAGATTGAGTTTGCTTCTGAGTTTACAGATGCTAAAATCATCGCCATCACTGGCAGCAACGGAAAAACGACCACCACTTCTTTGATTTATTATATTTTGAAAGAAGATGGTTTCAACGTTGGATTGGGCGGAAACATTGGTAAAAGTTTTGCAAAACAGGTGGCCCAAGAGAATTTCGATTACTATGTTTTGGAAGTGAGTAGTTTTCAATTGGATGATATTCAGAACTTCAGACCGCACATCTCATTGCTGCTGAATTTGTCTAAGGATCATCTGGACCAGTACAACTACAATTATGAAGAATATGCTTTGGCTAAGTTCAGAATTGCTGAAAATCAGGAAGCTAATAATTTTTTCATTTACAATAAAGATGATGAGATGAGTAAATCCCTTTTGGGAAAACTGGATCTGAAAGTGACCAAAGTACCTTTCTCACTGACTGAAAGATTAGAAAAAGGCGCATTTTCCATTGATGAAAATTTTGTAGTGAATATCAACGAAGGTTTTTCAATGAATGTCTACGAATTGTCGCTTCTTGGAAAGCATAATGTAGCCAACAGTCTGGCGGCGAGTATCGCGGGTAAATTGTTGGAAATCAGCAATCAAAGTATCAGAAACTCATTAATGACTTTTCAGGCTGTAGAACACAGATTGGAGCCCGTTACAGAAATCAATGGTGTGAAATACATCAACGACAGCAAAGCGACCAACGTGAACGCAACATATTTCGCTTTGGAAAGTATGAAACAACCTGTCGTTTGGATTGTCGGCGGCAAGGATAAAGGAAACGATTACACAGAAATAGAAGATCTGGTTAAAAGAAAGGTAAAAGCAATTGTCTGCTTAGGGATTGACAATCAGAAAATTATTGATTTTTTTAAAGACAAAAAAACACAGATTTACGATACATCCAGTATGCATCAAGCGGTGGAAGTGTCTAAGTCATTGGCAGAAAAAGGAGATGTTGTTTTATTATCGCCTTGCTGCGCCAGTTTTGATCTCTTCAACGGTTATGAAGACCGTGGGAATCAATTCAAGAAAGAAGTATTAAAAAG
The DNA here is from genome assembly GCA_037033105.1 of Bacteroidota bacterium. GTDB lineage: Bacteria > Bacteroidota > Bacteroidia > Flavobacteriales > Weeksellaceae > Epilithonimonas. The sequence goes on along the minus strand of JAZBLF010000003.1, from coordinate 189,814 downwards.
TGAAAAGCCAATGGCTATTAGCTAATTACAAAATAAAATGGAACAAACGACAGACAACAAATTCGAACTGCTGAAAGGAGACAAAGTCCTCTGGTCGGTGATCATTCTGATCTCCCTTCTTTCGGTATTTCCGGTTTATTCCGCAAGTTCGAATCTGGAATATATTGTTAATAACGGGACGACGACTGGTCACGTTATCAAGCATATTATTTTCGTGCTGATAGGTCTGGGAATTATGCGTTTTGTAGGCACGGTGAAGTATGAATACATCGGCAAACTGAGTTCCATTCTTTTGCTGTTCACCATTGGATTACTGCTGATTACAATGTTTACAGGCCAAAAGATAGAAGGTGCAAGTGCATCGCGATGGCTCAAGATTCCGGGAACACCAATATCGTTCCAGCCATCGTCATTCGCATATTTGATGTTAATCATCTATCTCTGCAGATATTTGACCAAGAAAATCAAAAGAGAAAGATTGCCGATAGAGAACATTCTGTACATCTTCGGACCGATTTTAATCGTGTTCGGATTGGTCGCAAAAGACAATGGATCCACAGCTTTGATGATCCTGATGGTTTCCATCGCCATCCTGATCGTAGGCCAGTTGGCCTGGCAGTATGTGGCGGGATTTATCTCTTTATCTGTGGTATTTGTGGTCATGTTTCTTCTGATCGCGCTCAATACCAATATGCTTGGCGGAAACCGTGTCCATACGTGGATGAGCCGTATTGAGACCTTTACCAACTCCAAAAAAACAACAGATGTAGAAGACGAGAGTATCAAGGCCAAAAATTATCAGGTAATGCAGGCCAAAGCGGCCATTGTACACGGTGGATTCAACGGAATAGGACCGGGGAAAAGCGCTTTGAAACAGACTTTACCACAATCGGTTTCGGATTTTATTTTCGCCATTATAGTAGAAGAATATGGTTGGATGGGCGCATTTGTCCTCATCAGCCTTTATATGATAATGATTATCAGGATCGTGATGATTGCCAGCAAAATGCCGGCGTTTTTTGGATCGCTGCTCGTATTAGCAATTGGATTAATGATTTTCATACAGTTGACGGTCAATATTGCCGTTGCTGTCAATCTGATTCCGGTTACCGGTCAGCCGCTGCCGCTCATAAGTTATGGAGGAACATCGATGTTGGTGACCTATATTCAGTTAGGAATTATCTTAAATGTAAGCTCACGGATTCAGGTTTATGATGAGGAAGGTCTAGGCAAAAGACAAAGTTTGGAAGAAATAAATGATATCGCTTAAATGAACAAAAAACTTAAAATATTACTGAGCGGCGGCGGAACAGGTGGACACATCTTCCCGGCGGTTGCGATTGCCCAGGAGATCCAAAAGAGATTTCCTGACGCACAGTTTTTGTTCATTGGTGCCAACGGAAAAATGGAGATGGAAAAAGTGCCTCAGGCCGGATTCAGAATTGAAGGTTTGAACATCGCCGGATTCGACAGAGGTAACCTTCTCAAGAATCTCGGACTTCCATTAAAAGTCATTTCAAGTTTATTAAAAGCGAAGAGGATCATCATAGATTTCAAACCGGATTTTGCGGTAGGAACTGGTGGTTTTGCGAGTGGACCAGCGTTGTACATCGCAGCAAAAATGGGAATTCCGACCTTTATTCAGGAGCAGAATTCTTTGCCCGGAAAGACCAACGTTTTCAATGCCAAAAAGGCAAAAGCAGTCTTCACGGCTTATCCTGAAATGGAAAAATTTTTCTCGGGAACGAAAACTTATTTCCTGGGGAATCCAATCCGTCAAAACATCATCACAGATTTGATTGATAAGGATTTGGCTAAGGAAAAATTGGGCTTAGATAAAAATAAATTAACGATTCTCTCTGTCGGCGGTTCACTCGGTTCCAGAACTTTGAACAACGGCTGGAAAGACAATTTAGATAAATTAAAAGAAAAAGATTACCAACTCATCTGGCAAACCGGAAAAACAGATTTTAAGGAAATTTTCGACAACCAAACACTAAAAACTAACAACCAAATACAAATCAGAGAATTCATTTCCGATATGGCTTTGGCTTATTCCGCAGCAGATGTGATTGTTTCCAGAGCCGGTGCGATTGCGATTTCCGAATTGGCGGTTGCTAAAAAACCCGTGTTGCTGGTACCGTTTCCATTTGCAGCGGAGGATCATCAAACCAAAAATGCGATGACTTTGGTTCAGAAGAATGCAGCTAGAATGGTCAAAGATTCTGAAATGCAAGATAAATTCTGGAACGCGCTTTCCGAGATTTGTGAGAGTGAGAATGTGAGAAATGAAATGTCTGCCAATCTTGCATTTTTTGCAAAGCCAAAAGCGACAGAAGAGATTGTTGATGAGATTTTTAAAGTGATAAAGAAATAACACAAACAAATGATTAAAAAACTATTCTGGATAATACTATTATTGCTTTTGTGGAATTGTATGCCAAAATATTTTTTGCCACTTCCACAGAAGAATGCATCAAATGAAAGAATTGATAAAGCAAGAAGCTTTGCAGAATATTATTATAACAAATGTAACACGAAGGATTTTTCTGAGATACAAGGTTTTGTAATGGATGTTAATACAAAGAAATTTGGATTCTCACCGGAAGAAATTGAAAAATATTGCACTAAAAAGACAGGGAGATATGGTAAGATTACTGTTGGTGAATTTAATAAAGCAATAACCGTTGCTCGTCCAACAGACTTCTATGATTACTTTATTTTCAAAGCAAACTTAGAAAAATCAGATAGTTTAAAATATATTGTGGTAGGGCTTTTTAGAGATAAGGATATTATTGGAGGAATGAGATTTACCGGAACTGCCAACCCTAAACTAGTTAGAACAAAGAGAAAACAATGAGCATCTTAAATAAATATCAAAACTTTTATTTCATCGGCATCGGCGGGATCGGGATGAGTGCGCTTGCGAGATTTTTTCACGCCAACGGCAAAACGGTTTTGGGCTATGACAAAACACCTACAAAACTGACGGCTCAACTCGGTTTTGAAGGCATTGATATTTCTTTTGAAGATGTGATTGATGAGAAAATTGTGGCGTTTGACAAAGAAGCGACTTTGGTTATTTATACGCCGGCCATCAAAAAATTAGCGATTCTGGATTACTTCACCAGCCAAGGTTTTGTCATCTTGAAACGTGCGAAAGTTTTGGGATTAATCACCGAAAATACAGATTGCATCGCCGTTGCAGGAACACACGGAAAAACAACGACTTCCACTTTGATTGCGCATTTGTGCAAAGAGGTGAATTTGCCTTCATCAGCATTTTTAGGTGGAATTTCCGAGAACTTCAAATCGAATTTTGATTACAACGGCAACCAGTTTTCCGTAGTTGAAGCCGATGAATACGACAGAAGTTTCCTCAATCTTTCACCAGATTGGGCAGTGGTGACGTCGATTGATGCAGACCATTTGGACATCTATGGCGACAGGGTTCAGATCGAAGATGGCTTTCGTCAGTTTGCTGCTTTGGTGCCGAATGACAAGCAGTTGTTTGTGAGAAAAGGAATCGCAATCGGCAGAGAACATCTGACGTACGCGGTGAACGAGGAAGCGGATTATTACTCAGATAATTTGAGAATGGAGCATGATAAAATATACTTTGATTTTCACACGCCGACTGAGGAAATAGATGATTTTGTATGGGAAATTCCGGGTATTCACAATGTAGAAAATGCAACAGTTGCCTTGGCAATTATGAGCAATCTGGGTGTTGACTTTGAAACTTTGAAGAAGGCGATTGCCAGTTTCAAAGGCATCAAAAGAAGATATACGAAACATATTTTCGACAACGGGAAAATTTATATTGACGATTATGCGCATCATCCAACAGAATTGAATGCTGTGATTGGCTCCATAAAAACCTTTTACCCAACGAAGAAATTGCTGGTGGTTTTCCAACCGCATTTGTTCAGCAGAACGAGAGATTTTGCTGAGGATTTTGCAAGAAGTCTGGAGAAATCTGATGACCTTTTGCTTTTGGACATTTATCCTGCGAGAGAACTTCAGGAAAATTATGAAGGAATCACCTCAGCGTGGTTAGCAGATAAAATTGAAATTGAAAACAAGAAAGTCTGCACATTGCAGGAGACTTTTGAATTGATAAAAGAAAAGGAATTTGATATTCTTTTGACAGTCGGAGCCGGAAATATTGATACGCTTTATGACGGAATCGTGGAATGGCTTCCAAATATTTGATTGAACACGAAGCGCACAAAGAGAAAATTTTTATAAGTCTCACAAAGCCGCTTCGCTTAGAAAAGTAAAAAACAAAAAAACAAATGAATGAAAATGAATTATCAAAAATTATTATTGATGCAGGGCTGAAAGTTCATCGCCAGTTAGGAATGGGACTTTATGAAACAGTTTATGAGCAATGTTTGGATTTTGAATTGAAAAATAGAGGATTAATTGTAGAAAGACAGAGATTTTTATCAATTAATTACGAAGGAATGAAAGTAGAAAATGCTTTTAAAATTGATTTGTTGATAGAAAATAAAGTCGTTGTAGAAATAAAAGCGCAAGAAATCCTTACAGATTTTAATGCAGCTCAACTTCTTAATTATTTGAAACTTGGAAATTACAAACTAGGATTATTATTGAATTTTAATTCAAAGTTATTTAAAACAGGAATCAAAAGAATAGTCAACGGATATATAATAGATTAAGGAAAACAAAAACTTATCTAAGCGAAGCGGCTCTGTGAAACTTAAAAATTAAAAATCTTTGTGCACTTAGTGTTCAAAAAGAAAAAGAAATAAGAATGAAAAATAAGTGGAGAATATTGAAGATACTTGTAACAGTGGTCCTTTTTGGATTTCTGCTCAGTTTCTCATTGAAGCGTTTCAACAATGCCAAGATGGAAAACGTGTCTATCAATATGAGCCAAAGCAAAACACCGGTTTATTTTGTGGATGAAAAAGACATCAAAGAACTGGTAAAACAGTACAATCCGACGAGAAAAATCGGCGATATAGATATTCCGGAACTGGAGAAGAAGATCAATCTGATTCCTTTTGTAGACAGTGCCAATGTTTATCTGAATCTGAATGGAAACCTCAATGTTGACATCAAACAAAGAGTTCCTGCTTTCAGATTGAATAAGGACGGAAAAGACTTCTACGTCGATAAGAAAGGCGTTGAGTTCCCGATTTCAAAAAACTTCTCGTTACCGAGTATGCTGGTAATGGGCGATGTAAAAGCCTCCGAATATGGCAAGCTGAGTGAGCTGGTAGAAAAAATAGATAAGGATGATTTCAGCAAAAGATATTTCATCGGCATCACAAAGGAAAAGGACAATTACAATCTTTTAACCAGCGATGGAAACTACAAAGTGGAAATTGGAGACCTTGATAACATCGATTTAAAGGTAAGAGGATTCAAAACCTTTGTGGAGAAATATCTGGTAGATCAAAGCCCGGAGAAGTACAAGAAAATATCACTGAAATATGATAATCAGATCGTAACCACGCTGAATCCTTATTTCAAAGAAAACGACAGCATTCTGAAAAATGCACCAAAAATTGAAATCAAAAAACCGGAAGATCAGGCGAATTTGGCAACAGTTCCTGTAAAAAAAGAAATACCGGAGAAGAAGCCGGAGCCGAAAAAGACAGTCAGAAAACAGGAACCGAAAAAGGAAACTTCAAAATCTAAAAAAGTAGAGAAGAAAACCGAAACGAAAAAAGCTGCTGTCAAGAAAAAAGAAACCACTTCCAAAACAAGTGATAAGAAGAAAAAAGCGAAAGTAGTTGTAGAATAAAATTAAATATAAAAGTCTAAGCTGAGTGTAGCGTCTTTGCGAAAAAGCGTTTCAGGAATCAAAAAAGCTTTGCAGACTTTGCGTTAAAAATTAAAAATCAAATCGAGCATATAATGGAAAATCAAGAGTATTCAGTAGGTCTGGACATTGGGACAACGAAGATTGTCGCCATTGTCGGAAGACGAAACGCTCACGGAAAAATTGAAATTCTGGGCGTTGGAAAGGCGAAAAGTCTGGGCGTCCACAAAGGGATTGTCAATAATATTTCCCAAACTATCAACTCTATCAAGTCCGCAGTGGCAGAAGCGCAATCCAGCGCAGGCGTGCCTATTCATAAGGTGACAGTAGGGATTGCGGGCAAACATATCCGCTCTCTGCAGCACTCGGATTATATTATGAGAGACCATCCGGACCAGTACATCACGGAGGAAGATATCGAGAAACTAAAAGACCAGGTGAAGAAGCTGGTGATGCTGCCGGGTGAAGAAATCATCCACGTTTTACCTCAGGATTATAAAGTAGATTCCGAAGGTGAAATCCAGGAACCAGTCGGGATGCACGGCAAAAGATTGGAGGCTAATTTCCACGTTGTTGTGGGACAAATGGGTTCTATCAGAAACATCGCAAGATGCGTTCGTGAAGCCGGTCTGGAGATGGAAGCTTTAACGCTTGAACCTTTAGCATCATCTGAAGCCGTTCTTACAAAAGAAGAAAAAGAAGCTGGCGTTGCCATCGTAGATATCGGTGGTGGAACTACGGATATTGCGATTTTTAAAGACAATATCATCCGTCATACCTGCGTGATTCCTTACGGAGGCGGGATAATTACAGACGATATTAAGGAAGGATGCTCTATTATAGAAAAACATGCAGAACAGCTGAAAGTGAAATTCGGATCATCTGTCCCTGAATTGGAAAAAGACAGTACTTACGTGACCATTCCAGGATTGCACGGCCGACCGGACAAGGAGATTTCGCTCAAAGTTTTGGCTCAGATCATTAATGCAAGAGTGGAAGAGATTCTTGAAATGGTGAATACAGAACTGAAAGCATACGGCGCATTTGAGCAAAAGAAAAAGCTGATCGCCGGAATCGTTTTGACAGGTGGTGGTTCCAATTTGAGAAACCTTCGTCAGCTAGCTAACTATACAACTGGTTTTGACAGCAGAATCGGGTTTGCCAATGAATATGTTGCCAACGACAAAAATCAATATCTCAGAGGCCCGGAATTTGCAACTTCAATCGGTTTATTAATGGAAAGTCTGAAAATCCGGGACAAAAAATCGCTGGTGACAGAGGAAGAAATTATTGAAGAACTGAAGCCTCAGATTGAAAATGTGGTTCAGAATCAAACCCAGGAAATACAAACACCTCAGGTACAGAATGATATAGTCGAGATTGCCAAGCAAAAAGCTGAAGTGAAGAAAAACCGACCGACTTTCGGACAGTCAATTCTGGACAAAGTGAAAAAATTCTTTGAGGAAGTAGAAGAGTAACAAAAACATAAATGATAATTGATAAACGATGAAATCGAAGATTCGGCGAAGCCAATAATTCATCACTTATCACTTATCAATCATCAATTATAAAAAAAACATACCATTATGGACAATATAACAAACACACAGGGTTTTTCCTTTGACCTGCCAAAAGGGAATTCTTCCATCATCAAAGTCATTGGTGTAGGAGGTGGCGGTAACAACGCTTTGAAACATATGTACGAAAAAGGGATCTACGGGGTAGATTTCGTAATCTGCAATACAGACGCACAGACATTGGACAACAATCCTGTTTCCAACAAAGTACAGCTGGGCGTTTCTATTACCGAAGGTCTGGGCGCCGGTGCTGATCCTGAAGTAGGAGAAAAAGCAGCTATCGAAAGCATCGATGAGATCAAAGCGGCAATGGGACAGAATACCAAGATGGTTTTCATCACTGCCGGAATGGGCGGTGGAACGGGAACCGGCGCAGCTCCTGTGATTGCAAAAGTAGCAAAGGAAATGGGAATCCTGACTGTGGGAATCGTAACCGTACCTTTTAGTTTTGAAGGAAAAAGAAGGTTGGATCAGGCAGAATTGGGCTTGGACAAACTTAGAAATAATGTAGATTCCCTGATTGTTATCAATAATGATAAGCTAAGACAGCAGTTTGGAAATCTCGGTTTCAAATCTGGATTCTCAAAAGCGGATGAAGTTTTGACCAACGCTGCAAAAGGAATGGCAGAAGTTATTACAGGCTATTTCGATGTCAATATCGATTTCCGTGATGCCAAATCTGTACTTGCCAATTCCGGGACAGCATTGATGTCTACGGGTGTAGCAACAGGCGAGAAAAAAGCGGAAGAAGCAGTGAGAAAAGCCCTGGATTCTCCATTGTTGAATGACAACAAGATTACAGGTGCTAAAAACGTTCTTCTGTTGATCAGAAGCGGTGTTTCTGAGGTGACGATGGACGAGATCGGCGTTATTATGGACCATATCCAGAAAGAAGCAGGGCACACTGCTGACATCATTTTCGGAGTTGGGACTGACGAAGAATTGGGCGATGCGGTGAGCGTTTTGGTAATCGCAACAGGATTTTCCAACGACGACAAAAAGCACACAGGCACCACCGAGACTATTAAATATACACTAGAGGATAGACCTAATTCTTTTTCCAGAAACAGAGAATCCCCGTTCAAAAGTAAATTGACAGAGCAGCAGAACCAGCCATCAGAAGGTGGAAAAAACTTTTTTCGTCTAGACGATGATGATGATTTCGGGACGACTAATTTTCCCAATAATGCATTAGCAGAAAGCCTTGTGGAAGAATCGATGACTGAAACCCAGATTATTGATAATGAAGAAATTACAGATTATTCAAACGATTATAATCAAGTAAACGAAGGAAAAAACGAATACAATCTTTTCACTTTCGAGGAAGATGATCACCACGAGGATTTTGATCTGGAGGCACAATCTTTCACTTTCGAAGTAGAGGACAAGCCGAAAGCATCTTTCAAAACTGATGAAGTAGAAAAACCCGTAGAAGTAACTTTTACAATTAATGAATCTGCAACAGAAGAAGAATTTCCGGTTATAGAAAAACAAGTTGCTGCAGACATTCCGACTCCGCTCAATGTGGCAAAAGAAGAGGTTGCAGAAGAAAAAACTGTAGAAGCTGCTTCCGAAAGATTTTCTTTTAATTCTGAAGCTAAGAAAGAAGTCGTTGAGGAGAAAAAACAGGAACCGGTGCAGGAAACAGAAAGCGGTTTTACATTTTTCAACAAAACACCGGAGGCCTCAAAAGCGATGGACAGAAGGAATAAATTAAAGGAATTCAATTCCCGGTACCAGCAGCTGGACAATGAGAATGTCTTCGAGACAGTACCTGCTTTCAAAAGAAAGAACATCATCATTGACGGCTCCAACGCTTCCGACCAGAACATCAATACTTTTCTGTCTGATCACAACGGAAGTATGCAGCTGAGAGAAAACCGTTTCCTTAATAAAGATGTAGATTAAATTGCGAATGGCTTTTGGCAAGTAGCTTTTAGTTTTCCAATTGGAACGCAATTTTAAAAGCAACAGCCAACAGCTATTCGCCAAAAGCAAAAAAAACTATGAGTTTAGAAATCACAATAAACGACGCGATTAAAACTGCAATGAGAGAGAAAGACAGAGTTGCTCTGGATTCTCTCCGTGCTGTGAAAGCGCAAATATTATTGCTGAAAACAGAAGCTATAGGAGCGGAAGTTTCAGCCGAACAGGAAATTGCAATTTTGCAAAGAATGATTAAGCAAAGGAAAGATTCCTACGACCAGTTTACGGCTCAGGGAAGAACAGATCTTGCCGAAGTAGAAGAAGCGCAGTCCAAAGTGATTGAGAAGTTTCTTCCACAACAGCTTTCTGCAGAAGAACTGGAATCAGAAATCAAGAACATCATTTCTGAAACCGGCGCAGCAAGCATCAAAGATTTAGGAAAAGTAATGGGCGTTGCTTCCAAAGCATTAGCCGGAAAATCAGACGGAAAGAGCATTTCCGAAATGGTGAAAAAGTTACTTGCCTAAAATCATAAATGATAGTTGATAAGCGATAATTTATTTTTTCATTCATCACTTATAAATTATCATTCATTATCTAGGATATACAAAATATGCATATCGAATTGATTTGAACCCAAAGTCTCAGGATTTTGGGTTTTTTTATTACATTGGATCCAGTGATAATAAGCCAAAATGGCGCAATAGATTTTCGGAATGATTTTAATAGAATTAAAGATGAGCAAGGCAAAATAATATTGATTAAATTTGCAACTCAAACGAAACTTTGAACGTTAAACTTTAAACAAAATCAATTATGTATCCAGCAGATTTAGTATTGCCAATGAAGGCAGAACTTACAGATAAAGGTTTTCAGGACCTTACAACACCAGCAGAAGTAGACACAGCACTTAAACAGGAAGGGACAACACTTTTGGTAATCAATTCGGTTTGTGGATGTGCAGCAGGCGCGGCAAGACCAGGCGTTTTGTACTCTTTGACAGGCGAAAAGAAGCCCGATCACCTTGTAACAGCATTCGCAGGTTTTGACGGCGATGCAGTTGCAGAAGCCAGAAGACTTCTGGCGCCATTCCCTCCAAGCTCACCATGTGTGGCACTTTTCAAGGACGGAGAATTGGTGCATATGTTGGAAAGACACCACATCGAAGGAAATCCTGCAGGCGCAATTGCTGCGAATCTTCAGGCAGCTTTCGAAGAATATTGTTAAGACTAAAAAACCAAAACAGAAATGTTTTGGTTTTTTTTGGCTATTAATCGAAAATCGACTTTAATAGTTTTTTATTATTTTTTAAATTTGCAAAAAAGTAAAGAAAGAATGTCAGATCATCAAGCCAGTTACCTATTTTCAACAAGGACCAGCCACGAGTTGGCAGAAAAGATTGCCCAGAGCTATGGGCAGCAACTTGGAATCATTAATTTTCAACATTTCAGTGACGGAGAATTCGAGCCGGTATTGGAGCAGTCTGTGAGAGGAGCGCGTGTTTTCCTTATTGCATCTACCTTTCCGCCAGCGGATAATCTTCTGGAATTATTATTAATGATAGACGCTGCGAAAAGAGCTTCTGCCAAAAATATCACGGTTGTGATCCCTTATTACGGCCTGGCAAGACAGGACAGAAAAGACAAACCCAGAGCTCCGATAGGTGCCAAACTGGTAGCTAATCTTCTCACGGCGGCCGGTGCAACGAGGATTATGACGATGGATCTCCACGCAGATCAGATCCAGGGTTTTTTTGAGATTCCTGTAGATCACCTCTATGCTTCCACTATTTTCGTGGATTACATCAGAAATTTAAATCTGGAAAATCTTACCATTGCATCACCGGATATGGGCGGTGCCAAAAGAGCGAAGAACTATGCAGGCCACCTGGGAGCAGACGTTGTAATCGCTTACAAAGAAAGAAAAAAAGCAAATGTCATAGAAGAAATGTTCCTGATTGGGGATGTGACAGACAAAAACGTCATCCTGATAGATGATATGATAGACACAGCGGGAACACTTTGCAAAGCTGCAGATATCCTGATGGAAAAAGGAGCAAGATCCGTAAGAGCAATGGCCACACACGGCGTACTGTCCGGAAAAGCTTACGACAATATAGAGAATTCTCAATTGCTGGAAGTGATCGTAACAGATTCTATCCCTTTGAAACAGGGATTATCTTCCAAAATCAGAGTGCTTTCCTGCGCAGATCTTTTTGCTGATGTGATGAAAATGGTGCACGAGCACAAATCCATCAGTGATAAGTTTATTATTTAAAAAAAATTAATATCTTTGCACCCTTAAAATAATTCATACAAAATGAAATCAATTACAATTCAAGGTACAAAAAGAGAAAGCGTGGGCAAAAAGTCTACTAAAGCTTTACGTGATGCTGAATTAGTCCCTTGTGTTGTTTACGGAGGTGCAGAACCATTGAATTTTTCCGCAGAGGAAAGATCTTTCAAAGGTTTGGTATATACTCCTGAGGCACACACGGTATCTATCGAGGTTGACGGACAAACAATTCCTGCTGTTCTTCAGGATATTCAATTTCACCCACTGACGGACAAAATCCTTCACGCTGATTTTTATCAACTAAGCGAGGACAAGCCAGTAGTAATGGAAGTTCCTGTAAGAGTTACAGGTCGTTCCAAAGGTGTTGTTGCCGGTGGTGTTCTAAGACAGACTTACAGAAAACTAAAAGTAAAAGCGATTCCTGCCAACTTGCCAGACGAAATCGTTGTGGATATCACGCCGCTTAAAATCGGAAACAAACTTTATGTTGAAAGTCTTAAAAGCGACAAGTATACATTTATGCACCCGGACAATGCAGTAGTTGTTGCTGTGAAAATGTCTAGAAATGCTAGTAAAAATGCTGCTGCAGGTGGCGATGATGAGGATGAAGAAGTAACAGAAGGTGGAGCAGATGCGCCAGCGGAAGAAACTTCTGCAGAGTAATCATTACCTGTAAAATAATACAAAACCGTAGAAAGCAATTTCTACGGTTTTTTTGTGCCCAAAAATTAATTTTTTTTACGACATCTTCTGTCGTTTTACTGTGCTAAATTTGTTTTATTAAAGATAAAATAATGGATACCATCACACAGAAAAGAATAGACAAACTCCATCCCATTGTAAGAGATGAAGTGAAAAACATAATAGCCGAGTGCGATGCTGCACTTACCGGGAAAGCAAAAATCAGAATTACAGAGGGTCTCAGAACCTTTGATGAGCAGGCTCAGCTATATGCCGTCGGCAGGACAAAAGCCGGTAAGAAAGTGACCAATGCCAAAGCCGGCCAAAGCATCCACAACTACGGTCTGGCAGTCGATATGTGCCTGATTATCGATGGCAAAACCGCAAGCTGGGACACTGCGAAAGATTGGGATGATGATAAAATTGCCGATTGGTATGAATGCGTGAAAATATTTGCAAAACACGGCTGGCAATGGGGCGGAAACTGGAAGACTTTTAAAGATCTTCCTCATTTCGAAAAGAAAAAAATCGCCAGAGCCACGTCAGAACTAAAAGTTTCGTGGAGAGCATTAATCAAACTTCCCAAAGACAAGGACGGCTATGTAATTTTCTAAAATCTATTTTATTACGACGAGTTCTGTCGCTGCCCACATTTACTTTTGTCATATCAAATCACAACCAATTAAACAAAAGAAAATGAAAAAGATTACCATACTTTCTTTGGACGGCGGCGGGATCAGAGGGATTATTTCCTGCATCATTCTCCGCTATCTGGAAGAGCTTTTGCAGCAGAAAGACCATCCCGATGCCAAGCTGGGAGATTACTTTGATATGATCGCAGGCAGCAGTACCGGTGGCATTCTTGCCTCAGTGTTACTGTTCCCGGATGACAACAGAAAGGCCAAATATTCCATCAAAAAAGCATTTGAACTTTATACCGAAAAGGGCGAAGATATTTTCAATGTTTCTCTTTGGGAGAGCCTTGTCAATCCGTTTGGGTTATTCAGCGAAAAAATCTCCCAGGATAATCTGGAGAGACAGCTCAAAGAGTTTTTCGGAGATCTGGAGCTGAAGGATTTTATAAAACCATCGCTCATCACCAGCTACGATATCGAGAATAGAAAGGCCAAACTTTTCAACACAGTAAATGCGCAACAAAGCCAGCAGAACTTTCTGGTGAAGGATGTTTGCCGCGCTACTTCTGCAGCGCCCACTTACTTTGCGCCGGTTCAGATCAAATCAAAATACGGACAGTTTTTCAGCCTGATCGATGGCGGAATGTTTGCCAACAATCCCGCTTTGTGCGCTTATGCAGAGGCAAGGAAAACGCCTTTTGCAACGGTCTTCAACAATCCTTTCAAACCCAATTATCCTTCCGTGAATGATATGATGATAGTCTCCATAGGAACAGGAACGGAGATGAAAACCTATCCTATCAAAAAGTACAAAAACATTGGAAAACTCGCTTGGGTAGGTCCCATTATTGATATTTTGCTCTCCGCCAATTCCGAGACGGTAGATTATCAGCTCAGCCAGATGTTTATGACGCTAGGGAAACGCAACCAGCAGAATTATTACAGGATCAATCCGTCGCTCAAAACTGCGTCTCCGGAAATGGACAATGTGAAAAAGAAAAACCTGGAAGCGCTGATACAAGCAGGTTTATGCTATGTGGAAGAGAATAATGATTTGCTGAATCAGATCGCTGATAAATTAATTAAAAATAAAATTTAACACGACGCGTTTTGGCGCCTCCGGAAAATACCTTTGGCTTACAGTTAAAAAGAGAAAACACAAATGCTGAAAATTAAAAATAAAATTTATCACGTCAAGTTTTGGCGTCAGCACCCATTACTTTTGGATTATAATTAAGGCCTTAATTATTTAATCAAATCACTTACTAAAATCACCACTAAAATCAGCCGTAAAAAGCTGATCAGGAAATCTATTGCCTAATTACAGAATATTAGAATGGAAAATACCACAGAAAAAACAACAGAAAATCTTTCCCAGGAATACAGTATAGAATGGGAAGATATTGAGAATATAGATCTGGATTATAACTATGATCTGGATGAGATAGAAAACTTCTTCCGGGAAGATTATAACGAACATATTAATTATTAACACTTTAAAATTTAACATTATGACATCAAAAACAACACTAAAAACCTATTTTGAAACCAATGACACACCTAGACAACAAGACTTTTATGAATGGATGGATTCTTATTGGCACATGGAAGATAAAATCCCTGCGGAAAGCCTAAGTATCAACTTAAATAATACTTACGCGCCAATTTCAAATTCAAAATACGGACTAAATCCGGCCAGCGTAACGGACTTGGCTGGGATGAAAAGGGGTGATTGCTATATTCAGACAACCAATGGCTCGTCAACAGGAACAGAAGTTCAAAGAGCTTTATTCAATGGTATACAACTTACAGAATGGACTGTTACAACCACCATTTGGAATAGTTTGAGTACAGACCAAAAAAATGCGGTTAAACTTATGCAAATAACAATATAATGAATAATAACATTAAATATAAGAACGGTGTGACACCTGTCATATTAGAGATAGATAAGAATAGAAACATTGTTGGAAATCCCAATATTCAGGTTCAGGTTCAGAGTCCTTCTTCGTCAGGTTTTACTATTGGATATACATTTTCGACTAATGTAACACAGGCATATTTCACGTCGGTTTTTAGAAATATCTCTAGAAATATTTCTACATCTACCGCTTCGACAACTATTTTTAAGAATATTTCTGATAATCAGGCAGATCATTTAGGGTGGCCAACTTCATCTTCTCCCTGTTTTGTTTTTATGTCAAATTATTCTACTATCACGACGTTTATGATAGATTGGCTAGTGTCAATGGAACCTTAGAATCAATAAGGTTTCTAGAACCACATCCTGAATTACTGTCTTTTTCCGGAGTAGCAAATATAAGATCATTAACTTGTCCTTTACACGTAAATCAAGATGCAGGTCTCCTACCAAAATTACGACAATGGTACGGTGGTTATTCTTCATCATTAAAAAATTTGCCATCGTTAAAACTAATAGATACAAGCTTAAGTTTAAACAATAATCCAACAATCCATAATGACTTGTTGATAGGCTTCCCTGTATTAAGACAACTAAGGAGATTAGTTATAGGCTTGGACCTTAAATATTTTTGGAATGGGAATCCGAATAGAATGTCCATTAATCTTGGGAATTATACAGGAACTAGCTGGACATACACTGGTGGAGCAATATTCCCTAAAATATTTTCTGATGATCCCTTTCTAATACTTGATTACATTTTGAATCAGGGAGAAAGCGACGGAAAATTAACAGGAACTGCATTGTCTCGTTTTTATGTGGATTTCGCAAATCAGGTAGAATCTATTACTTCTAATGCCAGAAGAATTAGATTAATTGGAAGTTCTCCGGATCCTTCTTATCCAGGTGTTGAAGCCGCAATTGCCAAAATTGTAGGTTCTACAGCTTCAGGAGGTTTAAATATAACAATACAATACGCATAGTAAAATGAAAATATTAACAAAAAAATACGTGGTTGTTTACGATGAAGAAAATAAAGTAATTATCGCCAGAATTCAAAATGGAAGTGAAGAATTTCCAACAATTGCAGGAGGCGACTCTGCTGGAGTAGAATTTGACACAGAACAAGAACTGGAGGATTACATCTCAGAACATAATCTCACAGAATAATCTCGAACCTAGAAAATACTAATCAATTATACAGACATTTCTTCAAATATTCCAATCACTACAAACATTGGAACAGCCAGAGAAATGTTCAAAAAACAAAACTAACAACAATTTTAAAAAGAAACAAAATGAGCGATTCAACCAATCCAAATAACGATGCACAAATAGTATCAAACCCGGCTACGCAAACACTTTTTCGTTTCGTAAGCCTTAGAAATCCGCAGCTTGCAAAGAAAGATGGTAATCTCAAATTTATTTTTAGGTCGGCAGATTATAAAGGAGTTTTTGACGAAGCTTTAAAAGAATGGAAACCCGAACTTCAAAAATCTAAATTCGATTTTCTGATAGAAAAAGTTAAATCTTCAACCTTTGATTTCGGTTACATTCAGAGAACCGAAAAAGCAATTAAAGGCTGGTTTGATGATTTGTATCTGTCAAGTAAAAAACTTATAGCAAATGGCACTTTGCCAGCTCAGGAAGTAAATGAATTAAAAGGCATTATAATCGATTACAGTAACAATGCCGAAAAAACGAAGCAATTTTTCGGAGGTCTTTGGGACAGTATTATTTACCAGATAATCACCCAGGAAGATTTTTATGTAAAGGAAATTCTTCTGCAAATCTTGCAAACAATTCATTATGTAAAAAACTACGATTCTTTTTCAACAGAAACTATTGAACTAAAGAAAGAGGAAAAAGAAAAAGAAATTGCAACTTCAAAAGCTGTAATTCCAGATTATCTTTTGATAGATTCTGCAATTGATGATGGTGAGGACAGTTCAGCCCAATATTTTACAGTTGAAAACAGCGAAGTGGGCGGCGAGGACTACATTGCTGGGGATCTTACTTTTAATGCCCAAAATGTTCCTGCTCACCTACCTTATAATGTAACCGAAGAGATGCAAAAACGACAGAATCTTGCCTTGGCATCTTACCGGAAAACTCATTTGGAGGAGCTGAAAAAAGATTTATTGAGAACTAAAAAATTGTATGACAAGCAATATTCGCAAGCATACGATCTGGCCCTGCAGGATTATAAAACTTTAATAAAGCCTTCTGAAGACAGCTACAATAAGCAGATTTTACAGGTAGAAGCTACATTCTCGGCAGAGATGACCGAGGCTTCTAAAAAATTAGCAATAAGTCAGGTCGAAAAACCGGAAATCCCGGACTTTCAGTTTGTATTTCGTAAAGAAAGAGATATCTCTTACCTGCAGGCCAAATTATCTCCGGATTCTCTGTCTGCACTCACCAATCTGATTAGCGAACCAGTCGCTGAGGATACCTTTCTGAAAGGCTTTCCAGCGGTGATGTTGCTGCGGAAAACATTGTGAAAATTGATGAAAATCAGTTCGTTATGCCTGAGGATGAATATGTAAGTTTTGATGAAATCTTTGAATTGCTCAACGAAAAGCTGGCTGAAATCAACGAGCAAATTTATCTCAACACAGAAATAGAAAAGCAGCAGTATGCAAGTGTAGGTGGTGTTTTGATCCCAGTAAACAGGACAAGCGCTGAACTTGCTTTTACTTATCAGATTTGTGCGGTAAAAAATAGAAATACTTTTGATAAATATAATTTCGATTTGTATATAAATGTACCAGATTCCAGCTGGGACATTAGCAGAATCTATCATCATACGAATGGTGGCAGTACTAATGGCTATTATTTGAAAGAAATTTCCGGAAGTACAATAATTTTAAGAAATTTATATGGAAACAGTACCAATGTATCTGGGATAGAGGTTAGCCGTTTTCCTGCTGTATTAGAGATGCATCTTTTCTGTACAAATGGAAAAACAGCGGTCTTTACGACAAGTTCTATACAACCAGACACCTGTGTTTCAGGAAATTTTTCTATCGAAGAAGATTCGGATAATCCCGGAAATCCAAGCACACCAGTAAGCACAAGTAATTCCTTCGTCCCAAAAGGCTTCGGCATCAAAAGATTAGGAATTGCAGATTATCTGAAAGTAGAGCAGACAACGCGTATGTTGAAGGTGAAGTGGCCAATATTGAGAATATTATGGCCCGCGAATACCGCAGCCAGTCTACAAGAAGATTCCGAAAAAGCGAAACCATAGATACAAAATCTTCTGATACAGAAAGAGAAAGATCTACAGACACCACAACTTCCAGCCGGTTCGAGATGCAGTCCGAGATTTCTCAGATCCTTCAGGAAGCTACAGATCTCGGCATTAACTCAAATGTGGGATATAGTAAAGGAGGATTCACTATGAATATAGCAGGAAGCTACGCCAATCACCGTTCCAAAGAAGACAGTATGAGACAAGCCGTGACTCAGGCTCAGGAGATTACTGCAAGGGCATTGGACAGAGTGGTTACGAAAGTTTATAAGGAACGTGTGGAGAAAATGATCGAAGAGTTCGAAGAAAATAACACACACGGTTTTGACAACAGAAAGGGTGACCAGCACGTTGTCGGCGTTTACAGATGGGTAGATAAGCTGATGAAGAACCGGGTTTGGAACTATGGAAAACGTATGATGTTTGAGTTTGCAATTCCGCAACCTTCAAAATTACATACGCTTGCTGCAGCATCTATAAAAGGAATTATTGATAAGCCAGTTGATCCACGAGCTTCCACAGAATTTACAGTGGTTGATTATACAACATTAAACAATGATAATGTATTAAAACATTGGTTAAGCGAATATAATGTTGAAATAGAGGAAAAACCAGCAGATAATAAAACAATTGCTTGGAGCTATTCCTTTTCCAAATCAAATACAGACTCAATGAGTGAAAATAAGGATGAAAAATTAACTATTCCAGAAGGTTATAAAGCGGCTAACCTTAGTATTGCATTTACCGGAAGGCCATATACAAGTTCAAATTGGGGAGTTGCTATTGGTGATAAAATATTTACAGGATCTTCTAGTACTGATACAAAAGAAGGTTCGCTACCAAATGTTTCAGATAGCTTATCTGTTTCAGCATATTTTGACAGATATTGGGCAGGTAATTTAAATGTAGTGATTCATTTAGAACTATTTGACGAGGTAAAAAAGCAGTACATGCAAAAAACTTTCAACGCAATTATCAAGGCCTACGAAGACGCCTTAGCAGAGTACAACAACAAAGTTGCAGAAGAAAATGCCAAAGCCAACACTATAAAAACAGGCAACCCAATGTTCTACCGCCAGATCGAGCAGGAAGTCCTTAAACACAACAGTATTGCCTATCTGGTAGATGACAGTGTTTCCAAAAACAACAAAGTTTTAGGAAAAACACTTTACACCGGGACAACCGTCGCAGGATTTGAAGTCACCAGAACAGGGCTGGACGATTATGCGTCACTCGCCAAATTTATGGAGCAGGCCTTTGAGTGGGATATCATGTCGTACAACTACTATCCGTATTACTGGGGCAAAAGAGAAGATTGGGATGATATGTACCAGCAGGAGAATATAGATCCGTTGTTCCGCTCGTTCCTCAGAAGTGGGATGGCAAGAGTAGTAGTTACGGTTCGTCCGGGCTTTGAAGATGCCGTACAGTTTTATATGTCAACCGGCAGATTGTGGAATGGCGGCGAAGTTCCGGTAATCGGAGATCCGATGTATCTGTCTCTCGTAGATGAGATGAAGGATGTAAAAGGAGAAGCCCAGGGCAAACCTTGGATCACAAGACTTCCGACACCGCTTACCATTCTTCAGGCAGAAAGCATCGGGCTCAAAGTCCTGTCTGCACTTCCGTTTACAAAAGAAGATCCGGCATTGTTCGAAAATCCTGAGGAAGTCATTACAGTAAGCAATTTCGTAAAAAATGCTGCAATGATAGAATCAGGAACCGATAAACAAGTTACCAACATCGCACTGGACGAAGATTCTCTATTGCTTACCACAGACGATGATCAGGTCTTATCAGAGCTTCCTTTGGAAGAGCTTAAGAGAGCTTTAGAGTAATAACATTTGTTTAATCCATTTCAAGGGGCGGTTTCTTAAGCCGCCCTTTTTAATTAAAAATAATAAAATGAAACACAAAGAATATTTCAAAGACTTTGACGATTTTGATTACGAAAGCCAGCAGGTATTATTATCGTCTTACAACAGTGTGCTGACACCAAACACTTTTCATCAAAACAAATTACAGTCAAAAGTATTTTCACAAAAAAGCAATAGTAATACAGAGTCTTCATCTTCAGATATTACAGATTGGGAAACTGATGAATATATTAATTTAGACAAATTAATAGGCAACATAAGATTATTTAAAAATGAATATGGCAATTTTCAGCTTTTGTATAATATCAAGGATTTCAAATCCAATTCCCAGAACAAATCAATCTCTGATGGTAAAAACTATATAAGATTAAAAGTCTATCGGAATCCGAAAGCAGGAAATGTAAGTCTCAAAATAGGAGATGTTGTGATTAGCCAGCAAATTGATGCGCCTAAGCAAAAGATCTACTACCGTTTGACTTTTCATTACGCAGACAGTGATGAAAGAGCATTTATTTTGGAGACCTATTCTTACCAAGAATTTGATAACTTAAATCGGTTTTTAAATTTCAAAAATCTTAAAGATATTTCTGCTGCGAAAGCCTATTTTCTAGAAATCTTTGCAAATGCATTGCGCAATGAGTCCGATGCCGTTCGCCTGAAATTTATCTATGCCAATATTCCGGACTCTATCCTGTCAAATCTATCAACGATTATAGATAATGAAACCTTCTTCAATCATTTGGAAATCCTTTCAGCAGATGACGATTCTAATATATTCAAGGATAGCAGTACCGCAGTAATTCAGATTTTCAAAACATTTGATAATCCTATTCCGATTCTTAATTATTATCGGAAAAATCCAGAGAAATTAAACAGGATTTATTACAATCTTGATGGCAATACGGCGTACGAAGGACAACAACTCAGCAATCGGAAAATTCTTGGCAATATTATGATGGTCCTTTGTATGTTTTCAAAGAATGCAGCACAAAAGAAAACTGCTAAAACCCTTATCATAGGAAAAGGATATAAAACAAACAGTAAAATTCTGGAGTTCGGAGTATTTCAAGGTGGTTATAAAGAATACGCTGAAACTTTTTTCCTGCAGCAGCAGAAGGAAGAAACAACCGTAAAAACTACATATAACAGAGATGAGTTTGGCGTGCAGGATAAAAACCCTACTACAACAACAGATGTAAAAACAGTAGATGCAGACCAAGGCTCACAATTCCATCCTTTGGATATGATTTACCTTAAAGATTTGAACGAAGAAAAAGAAGTCATATACCTCGTTCCGGCCATTTATCTAAAAGCTCTGGCGGATGCCGAGGAATGGGAAGTTGTAATGCAGAACATTCGTATTGCAGCAGATTTGGTGGCTGTCGTTATTGGTGTTTTGACATTGCCAACCGGAAATCCCTATTTTCTACTTCTGGCTATTGCAGATATTACTTTGGCAGGGTTAGATCTTACGATACAGGCTTTTAAAGAAGAGATTGTAAAATACGAAGGCGGAGCAGAGTTTCTGAATACGTGGGAGAAGATTTATACTGTTGGCGGTTTTGCAATTGCAGGATTAACCCTTGTTGGCGGTTTTTATATTGGTGCAGCAAGATTGCTTACAAAATTAGCAGACGGAAGCGCAAAAACTTATCTTAAAACTTTAATTCTAAAGGCCGTTTTAGAAACCAATATTTCAAATTTCCAGAAAAACACACTGAAAGTTTTGGAACCCAAAGAAATATTTCTTGGAGCTAATTATAAAGCAATGGGAGAGGAAATGGCGGAAAACGGCGTTATTTTCTTATCCGGACAAAAAGAAGGGAAGTTTGCAGAAAGTTATGCTGCAATGTACAAAGGCGAGGTAATAGAAGAATTCTCCAAAGCAGAACTTTCTAAGTTTTATAAAAAATGGGGCAAGCTGACAGGTAAAGAACTGGCAGAAGCTTTAGAAAATCTTAATTATTACAACAAAGAATATCCAGTAAACACTCTGAAACCATTAGTAAAAGCATCAAGCGTTTATATGGAATTTGGCAGCAAAGGACAAAAATTGATTAGAACTGTTGATAATGAAGTGGAAAGCATTTTAAAGAATTTTAAGCCGAAAGAAATTGATGATAAAGTAATGGTCAGTGGAATGGTTTATAAAAAAGGATTACAGAACGAAGTTTTCACTGCGGTCAATTTTCTAAAAAAAGAAATTGACAGGGGTAAAGGTATTGTTTTGCAAAGATTTATAGAAGAAATGCATCCTACTTTAAGAAAACGTTTTGATAAGCATATTGCCAGTATAAAAGCAGGGAATGTGAATGCAACTGAATCCGATATTTTGCGTGCAGGTTGGGCAGGTTCTCACGGAGAAATTAGAGCATTAGATGCTTTGCTAAAAAAAGTAGACCCATTTTGTAAATTAGGAGATGCTGTGTTTAATGATGTTATGGGATATAATAGATTTTTGAGAGACGGTGCGAAAGAAATACAACCACCTTGTGTACATTGTTATTACATTACAAGCGGTGTTAAATTTATAGGTTTTTAAATATATTTGTATAACAATAAACAAAAATAAAATATGTCACTTAAAATAGAAAGGAAAAATCTAATATTGATAAAGTTAGATGGTGGAGGTGTTCCTGTTTATAATTATAAAGATAACCCATTTACAGGTATCATTATTGACTATTATAAAAATGGAAAACTATTTAAAGAAGAAGAATATGAAAATGGTTTTCAAGAAGGATGGATAAGATATTATCACGAAAATGGAAAGACAGATGAAGAATATAAAACACATAATAATATAGTGATTTCGGGAACTCATAAAGAATGGGATGAGGAAGGAAATCTGATATGGGAGTCTCAAAATTAATTTTCAAACCACCTCGTTTTGAGGTGGTTTTGTTTAATAAATAAAAATATAATTATGTTAGAGGGCGGCATATACGAAGAGAAAGCCTTTATGAGCGCTTCTGATGATTATGACGATTTCCTGAAATACTGGTTGCAGGAAAACCAAAGACATAACGTGATTATGAAGATAGAAGGCAAAACAGCAAAAAGCGTCAGAGAAATCTCACATATGCCGGAAGAATCCGAAGCGATGTTTTTAGATGGAAAAAGTTTTGATGTGCTAAAAATGAGAGAAATAGACCATCCAGTCCAAGATTATAAAAAGATATTAGAAATAACACTAAAAGAAAAATTAGATGGAAAATAAAGAAAAATTAGAAAAACTGAAAACAGAAATAAAACTTTTACAACCAATTGTATCAAAAAGTTTTGAACCATTCACAGGAGAATTTGAAAAATATAGAGAGGGACATATTTTAGAATTTGAAAAATATTATTCTATTAGGTCTCAAATCCGCCAATTAGAGTGGGACTTAATGACACCTGAGCAGCAAGCCCGAGATTTGGAAGTGAGGCGTCAAATAAGACTGAAAACGGGACAAATAAAAGAAGGAGAAGAATAATTTTACAGCCTTTTGTTGAAAGACAAAGGGCTTTTTGAAGATAGAAGGCAAAACAGCAAAAGCGTGAGAGAAATCTCACATATGCCGGAAGAACTCGATAGCGCGGATTTGCAATCCGTGCTTTTCATTTTTATATTTACACCACCTTAAAAACACAAATAATATCCACAAAATACAAAGCAACAGAGTTAGAAAAAGCATACTTTATTACCATCACCACCGTCGGCTGGGTAGATGTTTTCACGAGACTCAATCAAAAATATGTCATCATCAATGCCTTGAAGCATTGCCAGACAAACAAAGGACTTACAATTTTTGCGTATTGTTTAATGCATAGTCATCTACATTTGTTTTGCAGAGCAGATTCCACATTTTCATTAGCAGAAATAATGCGGGATTTCAAAAAAATCACTTCAAAGAAGATCATACAAACCATCTTAGAAGAACCCGAAAGCCGAAGAGAATGGTTACTGGATTATTTTAAAAAAGCTTGCGAACATCTTATTAGACCACAGACCTATAAAGTCTGGCAGGATGGCAATCACGCAGAAGAAGTTTTTTCAAATCAATGGATTAAAGAAAAAATCAACTATATACATCAAAATCCTGTAAGCGAAAAAATAGTAACAGAACCGGAACATTACTATTTTAGCTCAGCCAGGAATTACGCAGATTTGGATAGTGCATTGGATATTGAAGTCGTTTTTATGGGATAGATATAGTCACGGATTGCAAATCCGCGCCATCGGGTATTTCTGATGAGTTTATGAAAAAGTACAATTTATCCGAAAGTAGTATGCTGTATATGAATTTCAATATTGAAGTTTTAAAGAAAATAAACTCACATTCCTACCACTCAATTTTAACTTATCACACATTTGTTCTACATTTCAGCGATACAGTTTTCACTTTTTGCGATGTGGTTTTATATTCACGCACATTAATTTCAGATTCCATCATAGTAGTTTTAAGTGTGATCGATATATTTTGATATTTGATCACCCTTGTTTTACATTACATAAGTATGATTTTATATTATATCAGTATTGTTTTAAATAACATCAACTTAGTTTCAACTTTCATCACTTTTAAGATCATTTACATCAGATAATGGTCAAAATCTAAAACAAAGCACACCAAATAAAACAATCTTATTATCTTTATCAAAAAACACACAATGCTTAATCTAAATCTCAGACCCATATTCCAAGCCCGCGGAATAGAAAGACCCTACACCTTTCTGGTAAAAGCAGGCATTTCGCGCGCAACTGCCCACAACATCCTCAACAGCAAAACCCGCATCTTCCGCCTGGATCATATCGAGCTCCTATGCCGCGTCCTCATCTGCGAACCAAATGATCTCCTCGCCTATACTCCAGATCGCGGCAGTCCTCTTCAGGACACCCACCCTTTGAATAACCTATTTCAGGACGATACATCAAAACCGGGAATCAGACAATCCTTCGCCAACATCCCGTACAAAGAACTCAAAGAAATTACGAAGCAGTTGCTCATCAATAAGTAGAACAAAACTTATCCACAATATTAAAACACGACACCGTTTGTCGCATTAAGAATTTATATTTGTTCAAAGAAAAAGTAAAAGACGAAAGACCATCAATAAAAACTGAAGCGCCAAATGAAGAAAGATTTTTACCTCACCAGATATGCCCTGATCATCAAAAGACTGGAGCGCTCGCCGGCAACATATCCGGAGATAGAAGACTATCTGCTCAATTCATTTGAGTTTCAGGATGCCAATATTGCCGGCTATTCCATCCGCACATTGCAGCGCGATATCAGAGACATAGCCAATCTTTTCAATTTCGATATCCACAACAAAAAGAAAGGCGACAACCGGTACTATATAGAAAGCCGCCCCGTCATGCAGGTAGACGAGTACAATCAGCGCCTGCTGGAATCCTTTCAGATTATGAACGCTGTCAACTCCCAGCCGGACTTCGCAGAATTTGTCTATCTGGAAAGCCGCAATCCACGCGGGATAGAGAACTTCTACGACCTTCTTTTTGCCATCCGGAACAAGCGCATCATCCAGTTTCAGCATTTCAAATACAAAGACCAAAGCATCACCGCCAGAAAGGTCCATCCTTTGGCCCTCAAAGAATCCAAAGACCGCTGGTATCTCATCGCACTCGATACCAAGGATGAGAAACTCAAAGCTTTCGGATTAGACAGGATCAGTGCCCTTACCGTCAGCAAAGCAGGATTCAAACCTCAGGAAAAGTTCAATCTCAAAGAGCATTTCAAAAACGCTTTCGGTATCATGAATCTGGAAGAGGAACCCGAAAAAGTCGTCATCCAGTCTACAAAAGAGCAGGCCGAATACATCAAAAGCTCGCCGCTGCACCATTCGCAGAAGATCCAGAATGAGACAGATAAGTTCGTGTACTTCACCTACGATCTTTTCCCGACCTATGATTTTATCCAGGAGATTCTGTCCTTTGGCAATCAGGCAAAGGTTATAGAACCGAAAACGCTGGCCGCAAAAATCAAGGAGACCCTTACCAAATCGATCCAGCAGTACGACGACTCCCCGCCAGAGCAGTAGCAGAATAACGACAATTTACAGTATTCCCAAACCAAAGGCTTTTTCCATTCTCAAAATTTGTTATATTTGTGAAGAATGGCAACCAAAGCACTTTTCAATACCGTCGTCAATTGGTTTATCCGTCAGAGGATAGATCAGATAGCGCATTTCAAACAGTTTCCGGTAGAGACACAGGAAGGCCTGCTCTTTTCGCAGCTGTTCCATGCCGAAGAGACCGAGTACGGCCAGAAGTACGGCTTCAGTTCCATTTCAAATTACAAAGATTTCCGGAAAAAAGTTCCCATCGTCTGCTACGAAGATTTTGAACCTTATATCGAGAAAGCAAGACAGGGACAGAAAGACATCATATGGCCCGGCGTTATCAGACAGTTTGCCAAATCCTCCGGTACCACCAATGCCAAGAGCAAGTATATTCCCATCACTGCAGAAAGCCTGGAAGATTGTCATTATAAAGCGGGGAAAGACCTTATCTCGATTTATGTGAACAATCATCCGGAGAGCGAACTGTTTCAGCACAAAAACCTTAGACTGGGCGGCAGTGCAGAGATGTATCAGGATTTCAATACCAAGTTCGGAGACCTGTCGGCTATATTAATTGAAAATCTACCTTTCTGGGTAGAGATCATCAATACGCCGAGCAAAAAAACATCTCTCATGTCCGAGTGGGAGAGCAAGATGAGAGCCATCATCAGCGAAGTGAAGGATGAAGATGTAGGAAGCCTCACCGGCGTCCCGAGTTGGATGATGGTCTTGCTGCAGCGCACTTTGCAGGAAACAGGAAAAGATTCTATCTCAGATCTGTGGCCCAATCTGGAAGTATTCTTCCACGGCGGCATCAGTTTCAAACCGTATAAAAATCAATACAGAGAGATCCTGGGGAAGAACATCCGGTATTACGAGATCTACAACGCTTCAGAAGGGTTCTTCGCCATTCAGGATCAGGCAGGAAGTGATGAGATGCTTCTGATGCTGGATTACGGGATTTTCTATGAGTTCATCCCGATGGATCAGTATTATGCCGGCAGCCGCGAAGCAATTCCCATCCAGGAAGTTGAGATTGATAAAAACTACGCACTTGTCATCACCACCAATGGTGGCCTGTGGCGTTATCTTATAGGTGATACTGTAAAGTTTACCTCTGTCAATCCTTATCGCATCAAAATTTCGGGAAGGACAAAGCATTATATCAATGCATTTGGCGAAGAGTTGATGATTGATAATGTGGAAACAGCCCTCAAAATAGCTTGTGAACATATGGACGCCAGCATTTCAGACTACACGGGAGCACCGGTTTTTATGACAAATCAAAGCAAAGGCTGCCACGAGTGGATTTTTGAGTTTACAAAATACCCGAAATGTATCACAGAATTTACAGACGTTTTCGACAGATCACTCAAGACCCTGAACTCCGATTACGAAGCGAAGAGATACAATGACATCACACTTAGGTCTCCAATTGTCCATGCTGCGAAGCCTAATCTGTTTTATGAATGGATGGCGAGCCGTGGCAAACTCGGTGGGCAGAACAAAGTCCCCAGGCTCAGCAACGACAGGCAATATATTGATCCATTGCTGGAGCTGAATAAATAAAAACCAAATAACGCTTTTTACCCAATCAACTCTTTTGCCTGCGAGATGGCGGCTTCGGTGATTCTGGATCCGGAGATCAGCTGCGCAATCTCATTCAGTTTTTCTTCGTCAGAAAGCTTTACAATCGTGGTTTTCGTCACTGCATTTTCGTCAAACTTCACCACTTTGTAGTTCTGATTGCCTTTTGCCGCAACTTGAGCCAGGTGAGTGATGACGATCAATTGCAGATCCTGAGACATTTCCTGCATCAGTTTGCCCATTTCTTCAGCTATTCTGCCGGAGACACCTGTGTCTATCTCATCCAGAATCAAAGTCGGAAGATCATTGTTCTCGGCCATTATCTTTTTGATGGCCAGCATCACACGGGAGCGTTCACCACCGGAAACTGCATTCTGAATCGGTTTCAGAGGGAAACCAGAATTCGCCTGAAAAAGGATCTGAATATTATTTTTACCGTGAAGGTTATACGCTGCAGCATCCGAAAGATCTATTTTCAAAGTCGCTTTTTCAAGGCCTAGTTTTGAGAAGATCTCCTTGGCCTGATTTTCAAGATTGCCGGAGAATTTCTTTCTGTTGTCAGCCAATTTTTGGCTCAGTGAAAGCAGTTCTTTTTCAATCAGTTTCAGTTGTTTTTCTTTTTCTTCAATTTGATTTTCAATTGTTTCCAAAGAGTTTTGGCTGGCAGACAGTTCTTCGCGGATTTCCAGAAGACCGCTGATGTCATTCACCTGATGCTTCAGAAAAAGCGCATTCAGACGGTTGACTGTCGTGAGCAGAGCCTGTAGAAGACCAGGATCAATTTCCAGATTTTCTGCCTTATTTTCTATTTCGACATTAATGTCTTTCAGTTCCAGATAGGAAGTTTCCAGTCTTTGACTGAGGTCCAGATATTCTGAAGAAAGCTCAGAAAGTTTGCCGATTTTATTTTTAATTTCAAAAAGACCGGATAGAATGCCGAAGTCGTCCTGATTAAGTTTTGATAGTGTCTCTGAGAGATATTCACTGATTTGTCCTGCATTTTCCTGCGTATTCAGCTGGTTTTGAATCTCTTCAAAATCCAGATCGTCCAGTTGCATTTCTTCCAGTTCTGCAAGAAGAAAATTCTTGTAATCGGATTCTTTGTTATTTTCAGCAAGAGCCGACTTTAACTGCTCGATTTCTCTTTTGGTAGTCTGATAACCAATGTAGTGTCTCTGATAATCTGCCAGTATGGGCTTGTTTTTGGCGAGGCCGTCAAGAATGCCGAACTGAAACTGCTCTGTAAAAAGGTCGGAAGTTTCAAATTGCGAGTGGATATCAATCAGCCGTGATGACAGCTCCTTCAAAACATCCAGCGTTACCGGAACATCATTGATGAAAGCGCGGGATTTGCCGCCAGACGATATTTCTCTCCGGATGATCGTCTGTTCTTCGAAATCTAAATCTTTCTCTTCAAAAAAATCCCTGAAATTTTCACTGATTCGGAATTCTGTCTCCACCACACTTTTTGCATCGGACTTTGCGAAAGATTTGGCATCTGCCCTTTCTCCCATGATCAGGCGCAGGGCACCCAGAATAATAGATTTTCCGGCACCGGTTTCTCCTGTGATGACCTGAAGACCCTTTTTCAGGTCGATCTCAAGCTTATCTATTAAAGCAAAATTTTGAATAAAAATTCTTGAAAGCACGAATTTGTTTTTTTTAACTAAATCAATAAACGCTGAAAATAGGTTGAAACCCGGCAGCTTTAATTGAAGATTGTTTATTGAGAGGATTGGAATAGCTTAAAAGCGATTTTTAAAGTCGGCTAAGTTTATGCTATTTCCACTTATTCCATTTGGTGTCGATGTCTTTTGGTGACAGGGTGCTCAGCAATGTTCTCAGCTCACTGATATTGACAGAAGCGTTATTGCCGGAGTCAAAAATGTTGAAAATCTCAGTACTTTTTGATTCTATGAAAACACTGAAAGGATAATTCATCTGGAAATTATTCTCATAGAATTTGAGCTGCATCAGTGATTCTGCAATCGTCTTCTTTGCCGGTCCCTGATCCTGCTTAGCCAGATTGTCAAGTCCTGAACGGTGGTAGCTGTAGAAAACGGTTCTCAGCGTCGAGCTGTTTTCATTCTGCAAACCGGTGATCAATGCGCCTCGGTTTCTTTGACTTTCGATTTGATTCCAGCCTTCATAGTTCTGGTTCTGAGAGTTTTGTGCAATCTTGTAAGCTTTGTCAAACCATGCCTGGCCGCCTTTCAGCTGGAAGCTGTCACCGTCATATCCTAAAATGGTGTAGACATAGAAACTGATAACATCGATGAGGTTTTTTCCGGAAAACTGACGCTCATTGAAGATGAGATTTTCATTTTCATTATATTCGAAAGAAAAACTGGTGTCGTTGATATTCATCAGAGGCGTTTCATACTGCGAATCGAACACAGGACGTGTGGCCTGCACTACGAGCGACCCTTTGAAACTGCTGTTGCCGGAACGTTCAGAAATGACCATTGCAAAATTGCATTTGATCTTTTCAAAATTCTGAAGCTTCTTTCCCGTCCAGCTGGTATTGTTGATAAAGTCCCGCAAGGATTTTTCCAATGTCCGGAACACCTGCGTGTTGCTGCCGGCGATCTGCTGGGAATTGATCTGTACATTGGCCAAAAGCTCCTGTGAATAAGCAGTTTGGGCGAAAAATAAGGCACAGATTATATAAAGTAATTTTTTCATTCAGTGGTAAAAAGGTTTGTAAAAATAAGCATTCTTTGGTAAAGTTGAGAATCTAAATAGGGATAAAAATATAACGTTAATCCTTTCGTTTTCTTACAATTTCCTTCCAATAAAATCCAGAATGTCCTTAGCCACTTCTTCTTTTGATTTTAAAGGGAAGGAGACCTCCTCTGTCGGTGTGAAGATTTTGACTTTGTTGGTAGCATTGGCAAATCCGGCGCCTTCGTCCCGCAATGAATTGAGGATGATCATATCCAGATTTTTCTTCGTCAGTTTTCCTTTCGCATTCTCTTCCTCATTCTGGGTTTCCAGCGCAAATCCAACTAAAAACTGATGGGATTTTTGTTCTCCCATTGTTCTCAGAATGTCTTTGTTTTTGATGAGTTCTATGGTAAGTTCGTTGTCGTTTTTCTTAATTTTTTCCGTTGCTTTTACTTTTGGGGTATAGTCGGCAACTGCAGCGCTCATAATGGCAACGTCTGCATTTTCATAATGTTTAAAGACCTCGTCAAACATTTCTGCTGCGGAAGTCACTTTGTAAAGTTTGATATTTCCACCGTCCACTTTCTGGGATGACGGCCCGGAGATCAATATGACGTCTGCTCCTCTTCTGGCCGCTTCTTTCGCAAGATCAAATCCCATTTTTCCGGAAGAGTGATTGCCGATAAATCTCACAGGATCAATGTTTTCGTAAGTTGGTCCCGCTGTGATTAGGATTTTTTTTCCGGTAAAGGTCTGTTCAATATCAGAAAATTGATTTTCTAAAACTGATAAAATGGTGGAAGGCTCTGCAAGTCTTCCCTGTCCGGAAAGTCCACTCGCCAATTCTCCAAATTCTGCAGGGATGATTGTGTGCCCGAAACTTTCTGCAGTCTGTAAATTCTTGGTTACTGTGGGATGGGCGTACATATCCAGATCCATTGCCGGAGCGATAATTACGGGACATTTTGCAGACATATAAACGGCCATCAGAAAATTGTCGCAAAGTCCAGTGGTTATTTTTGCTAAAGTATTGGCTGTGCAGGGCGCAATCAACATCAGGTCTGCCCAGAGCGCAAGATCCACGTGGTTGTTCCAGGTTTTATTTTCGTCGTAGAAATCGGTGTATACTTTATCTTTGGAAAGTGTGGAGAGTGTAAGTGGCGAGACAAAATCTGCTGCTGCCCTGGTCATCACCACTTTAACTTCTGTACCGGACTTTATGAGATCTCTCACGAGATAGTTGATTTTGTAAGCGGCTATTCCGCCGGTAATCCCAAGAATCAGTTTTTTGCCTTGCAAGCTCATTTTGCTTTGATTTATAGTAACGAAAGTATTAATAATTTTAATAACAAAAAAACCGTCAGATTGAAGTCTAGTTCAAAGTGACGGTTTTATACTTTATAATCGTAAACGATTAGTTTTTTTCTTCAGTTTTTCTGTGGTAGATCTCATCGTCCAGCCATTCTCTGATTGCAATGGATGTTGGTTTTGGCATTTTTTCGTAATGCTTGGAGATCTCAATCTGTTCTCTGTTTTCAAAAACTTCTTCCAAAGTAGAGTTGTGAACAGCAAACTCATCCAGCTTACCGTGTAATTCTGTACGGATTTCAGCGTTGATCTGCTCAGCTCTTTTACCCATAATTACGATAGCTTCATAGATGCTGGCTACTTTTGCTTCGATTTTATCTTTGTCGTAAGTGATGGTACTTACTTCTGCTTTTGTATCTTTAAGGCTCATTGGGCGAATTGTTTAGGGTTGCAAATATACTAATTATCTTTTAAACTTGAAAGTAGCCTGCGGTTCCGGCGAATTTATCTTTGCGCTGTCTCTTCTGGCCTGGTCTGCAGACTGCTGCATCTCTAGCTGGTTTTTCTCCTGAACAACTTCTTTTTTCTCGTTTTCTTTAGCTTCAGCATTTTTGGCCTTCGCTTCATATTCCTCTTTTCTTTTCTCTACATCGGCCTGTACGGCTGCAAATTTAACTTTCTCTTCCTGCAGTTTTGCTCCCAGATCGTCGGCTGTTTTGGAATATTCAGAATTTGGCAATTCAGCAGAAACCCGTTTTGTGTAAGAAATAGCATTGTCCAATCTCTCTTTTTTAAGGTCATAAATTGAGTTCATTGCAAGTTCATACTTAGACTTCAAAATGATATCATAGATTTTGGGTCTCAGCTTCGTTGCTGGGAAATCTTCCAAAACGTTTTCAAAAGTCACCGCAGCAGCTTTATATTCAGCCATTTTGTAGTACTGTTTTGCATTTTCAAATGCCTTGAACTCCAATTTGTAAGTCAGTTCATCTACAAGCTGTGTAATATTTTTTGATCTCTCGGAATCCGGATATTCATTAAGGAAATTCTGTAATTCTGTGATGGCAGATTCTGTATTGCTTTGATCCAGATTGTACTGCAAAGAGCCTTCATAATAACAAAGCGCAGATAAATAAGCTGCCTCTTCTTTTCTGGGATCCTGCGGAAAACTGGTTACAAAATTCTTAAACTGGTTGGCTGCCAATCTGTAATTCTTGTCATAATAATTGGAGTAGGCAGAGTTGAAAACAACATTGGGTGCGTCATCTGTTCCTGCGACAAGATTTGGTAATCTATCGTACAAGGCAAGTGCATCGGCCCATTTTTTCTTGGCAAATTTTTCATTGGCCACTTTCAGGATAAAATCTTTGTCTGCACTTTTCATTGCCTGATCCATTTCTGTTTTGCAAGACAGCAAAATCACAGACAATACTAATAAACTAATATATTTCTTCATAATTCCAGCCAGAATAAATCTGTCACTTGATTCTAATTAATTTGCAAAAATAAAACTTTTTTCTGCAATAGATTGTTTTTATGAAAGATTAACGTTTTTCTTGATGATTTTGATCTGATTAATCATGAAAAAATATTTTATATCATGATCATAAAGCTTTTAATGTGTTTACGCTTTTGCGAAACTTAAAATGTTTTTCAATAATGGAAAAAAATCTTTATGGACTTTGCGTTAAAAATTTTTGAATTAATCGGGATTTACTCAGAAAACTTTTCAGCAATTCACGATTCCAAGTTTCGGACTATCAATAAATAGTGTATTTTTGCAAATTACAAGATTTTTAAATGAAAAACATCAGGAACTTCTGCATTATTGCACATATCGATCACGGTAAAAGTACATTGGCAGATCGTCTTTTAGAATATACCAACACCGTTACCCAGAGAGAGCTGCAATCGCAGACTTTGGATGATATGGATCTGGAAAAAGAACGTGGCATTACCATCAAGTCTCACGCAATCCAAATGGATTATGAGCTGAATGGCGAGAGATATATTCTAAACCTTATTGATACACCGGGACACGTAGATTTTTCTTACGAAGTTTCCCGTTCTATTGCGGCTTGCGAAGGTGCACTTTTAATTGTGGATGCAGCGCAAAGTATTCAGGCGCAGACGATTAGTAATTTATATTTAGCTTTAGAAAACGATCTGGAAATTATTCCGATCCTTAATAAAATAGATCTTCCATCCGCCAATCCAGAAGAGGTGACCGACGAGATTATGGGACTTCTTGGCTGTAAATATGAAGATGTTCTCCGGGTTTCCGGAAAGACTGGTGAAGGCGTTCACGCTTTGCTGGAGCAGATTGTAGCACGTGTTCCGCCGCCGGTTGGAGATCCGAAAGCTCCGCTGCAGGCATTGATTTTCGATTCTGTTTACAATCCTTTCCGGGGAATTGAAGCTTATTTCAAAGTGGTAAACGGCAGTATTTCGAAAAATGAAAAAATTAAATTTTTTGCCACAGGAAAGGAATACGGCGCAGACGAAGTAGGAACGTTGAAACTGAAACAGGTTCCGAAGAAAACGGTAGAATGCGGTGATGTAGGCTATATCATATCAGGGATTAAGGATGCCCGTGAGGTGAAGGTGGGTGATACGATCACTTCTTTTGTAAATCCGGCTTCCGGCCCTATCGAAGGTTTCGAAGAGGTAAAGCCAATGGTTTTTGCCGGAATCTATCCTATTGAATCTGAGGATTTTGAGGAATTGAGATTCTCATTAGAAAAATTAAGACTGAATGACGCTTCTCTTGTTTTCGAGCCGGAAAGTTCAGCAGCACTTGGTTTCGGTTTCCGTTGCGGATTCCTGGGAATGCTGCATATGGAAATCGTACAGGAACGTCTGGACCGCGAGTTCAATATGGATGTCATCACGACAGTTCCCAACGTTTCGTACCACGGCTATTCCAAAAAAGATCCGGAAACGCCAATTTTGATCAACAACCCATCGGAAATGATGGATCCAATAAGTCTTGACAGAGTAGAAGAGCCTTTCATAAAGGCGTCTATCATTACAAAATCTGACTTTGTGGGAGGTGTCATGACGCTTTGTATCGAGAAAAGAGGCGAGA
Source organism: Bacteroidota bacterium (assembly GCA_037033105.1). Classification (GTDB taxonomy): domain Bacteria; phylum Bacteroidota; class Bacteroidia; order Flavobacteriales; family Weeksellaceae; genus Epilithonimonas. The sequence goes on along the minus strand of JAZBLF010000003.1, from coordinate 155,133 downwards.
TCGTCAATCAAAGTTATTTGACGGCAGACCGCGTGGAACTGACTTTCAATATGCCATTGGCAGAAGTAGTTTTCGACTTTTATGACAGATTGAAGTCGATTTCAAAAGGTTACGCGTCATTTGATTATTCGCCAATCGGAATGCGTGCTTCGAAGTTGGTAAAAATGGATATTCTGATTAATGGTGATATGGTGGATGCATTATCTTCACTGATTCACGATTCCAACGCTTACCACATCGGTAAAAAAATGTGTGAGAAATTACGCGAACTGATTCCTAGACAACAGTTTGATATCGCTGTTCAGGCAGCTTTGGGAGCGAAAGTTATCGCCAGGGAAACCATCAAAGCTTTGCGAAAAGACGTTACAGCGAAATGTTACGGAGGTGATATTTCCAGAAAACGTAAACTTCTTGAGAAGCAGAAAGAAGGTAAGAAAAAAATGAAGCAAATTGGTAGAGTAGAGGTTCCGCAATCAGCGTTTATGGCTGTTTTGAAGTTGAATGACTAAGAATTAATTCAGAATAAACCAATTACCTAGGGTAGAAAATGAAAATATATGGTATGATAAAAAGGTATCCTTTTTTGTTTATATATCTAATCTTCATTTCAGGCATTCTATTTATATTGAGAAATGGGGCCAAGTTGGAATATGAATGGCTGCTGATACTTAAAGATTTTGAGAAAAGTTCGGAATACCGTATTTACGGTGTTCCATCGGCTTTTATGCCGCCCTTTTATCCTTATTTTTTATTGCTTTGTAAAAAATTATTTTCATTTACATCGTACTGGGAAAGTTTGGCCTGCGTAATACAGGCCACTATATTTTTTTGGTCTGTTAGCTTTTTTTATCAAATTTTTTTTAGACATCAGGATACAAAAAAGTTAGTTTGTCTGGTTGCTGTAGTTTTTTTTCCACCTATTTTCTTTGCAGTTTGTAAAATCAGCTCATTCGCTTTTTCACTGTCAATTATTGTCATCTTCTTTGCTCAGATTTCTCAGATTTTTATTTTGGCAAAAAGGAGTAATCGGCAATATATTTATCTTTTTCTTAGTATTGCGTGTGGTCTTTATCTGCGATACGAATTCATTCTAATTGTTGCACTTACTTTTCTGATACTCGTATTTCTCAAAAAAATTAAATTTCACAGAATTTTGATCCTGATAATTGGTACTTGGCTTCTGTATCTTCCCTGGAGTATTAGAAATTATGAAAAAATAGGAATTTTCTCTTATTCAACTTCTTTCAACTATAATTTTGCAAAAGGAAACAGTTTAAACTACAATATTTTTTCATATTCTAATTTCCCATATGCCCCAAAAAGTAAAGAGATCCTTTACAATGAGGTCCTTTATGAGAGATTCAGTAGCGAAAAAGATATCGAGAAGTATCTCAAACAACTTAATGAATCATTTGTAAAAGAAAATCCGGTTTATTTTATTAAACTGTCAATTCAGAAAGTCGGCATTAATTTGGTCCAGTATTTCCCCGATTATAACTTTCTTTCTAACAGATTTCTGGCATTTTCCTATAGTTTAATGTCGCTGGTTCTCCAGTTCTTTTTTTTATTTTCAATTTTTAGAAATGTAAAAAGCAATAGGAATTATGAAATTTCTATCCTGAGTTTTGGTCTTTACCTTTTCTTTTTGTTCTTCTATTCAATTGCACCATTACCTCGCTATTTTCTTTTCTTTTTTCCTATTTTCATTCTGATCATCGCTTGCTTCTGGTTTAAGGATAGTGCAGAAAAAATCAACACTAATTGATATTATGAAAAATCTCACATTCCTTCTCCTCCTAATCTCCACTTTCAGTTTCTCCCAATCCTTCCAAACCCCTTTCGAAAAAGGAAACGGAAACCAAACCGTCACTTTCGACGAGATGAGAAATTATTATCAAAATCTCGATAAAGAATTTGAAAGTATCACTTTCCAAACAAAGGGTGAAGATGACAACGGCGCGCCAATCGATGTCGTGATGTTCAATCCTACAAAATTGAGTTTCGAAGAAGCGAGAAAAGGAAAATCGGTTTTGATTGTCAATAATGGCATTCATCCAGGAGAACCGGACGGCATTGACGCAACGATGATGTTAATGCGAGACTTAGCAACGGGAAAAATCAAAGCGCCAAAAAATGTAATCATCGCTGCCATTGCAAGTTACAACATCAGCGGAATGATGAACCGTGGTAGTTTTTCCAGAGCCAATCAAAATGGTCCGGAAGAATATGGTTTCCGTGGAAACGCCCGAAATTATGATTTAAACAGAGATTTCATCAAAACAGATTCTAAAAATTCACGAAGTTTTCAGCAGATTTTTCAATGGCTGAAACCGGATGTTTTCATAGATAATCACGTCAGCAACGGCGCAGATTATCAATACACTTTCACTTATATTTCGACCAACAAAGAACGATTGGGAAATGTTCTCGGCAATTATTTCAATGGCGTAATGCAGAAAACACTTCTCAAAAATATGGAGAAAAAAGGTATTATTTCTGTGCCTTACGTCAACATTCATGGCGATGTTCCGGATGGTGGTTTCCCAGCGTTCATCGATTCTCCGAGATATGCAACCGGTTACACAACGCTGTTCAATACCATCGGGACGGTGGTGGAAACGCATATGCTGAAGCCGTACAAAGACCGCGTGAAAGTGACTTACGATTATATGGTCGATAACATCAATTATATCGATGAAAATTTCAAAAACATCCAACAAAAACGAGCCGAAAATCTGAAACAATACAAAGTCGGGAACCAATATGCAATTGCCTGGAAACTGGATTCTACAAAATACGAAACAATTGATTTCAAAGGCTTTGAAGCGAAATATAAACCAAGCGACGTTTCCGGAAAAACCAGACTTTGGTACGACAGAAAGTCGCCGTTTTCCAATCCCGTTAAATATTACAACTCGTACGTTCCTGCAAAAGAAGTCACAATTCCAAAATATTACGTCATCCCACAATCCGAATGGAAAGTAATTGATTTACTGAAGCTTAACCAAATAAAAATGATTCCGATAAAACAGGATTCTGCAATTGCGGTGGAAAGTTACAGGATCAAAGATTTCAAAACCGTTCCCAATCCTTACGAAGGTCATTATCTGCATTACGACACTTTTGTGACCAAAGATTCGGGCAAGATGAAGTTCCGAGCAGGAGATTTTCTAATTCCACTGAATCAAGACGGCGTGAAATTTCTCCTGGAAACTTTGGAACCGGAAGCGGTGGATTCTTACTTCAACTGGAATTTCTTTGATGCGATGCTGGGCCAGAAAGAATATTATTCGCCTTACGTTTTCGAAGATACGGCCGCCAAACTTCTGAAAGATAACAAAGCTTTGAAAACCGCTTTCGAACTGGAGAAATCCATCAATTCAAAATTTGCAAACGACGGCGAAGCTCAACTGGATTGGGTTTACAAACATTCCGAATATTACGAGAAAACGCATCGGCTTTATCCGATTTTCAGGATTAATTAGAATCTTTTTTGTTAATCAAGCTCTTTAATCTTTGGAAGTTCATATTTTTTTTTCCAATTTTCTTCTGCTAAATTAAATTCTTTTTCAATTTCTAAATAATCTTGATTTTTTAAATTATCCCAGATACACTTTTCAAATAAGTTTTTCTCTAATACCTTAATTACATCTTTATCAGTATTCAAGCCAATATTGTTTTTTATATCCTCCAATTCAATAAATTCTGAATCGTATTTTGAACGAACTCCTGAAAAATTACAATTGAAACAATCACTATTAAAAAATGTCAAACTAAATCCAGATGCTAAAAAATCTACATTTGTTAATTCACTATTGGTAAAAAATGAATTTATAAAATTTGAGCCAAAAAATTTTGAATGTAGAACTACCGATTTGTCTAGAAATAAGTCGTCGAAGTGACAAAGAATAAAGTCGATTTCGTATAAGTTACTGTTTTCGAATTTGACATTGTAAAATTTTGAAGAGATAAATTTTTGAACCTTCATTTCCGAATCTGAGAAATCTACGTCATCAAATTCGCAGAGATTAAAAAAGCATTCGTGGAAATCGGAACCTTTAAAAGTAGTATTTTTTATTTTACTGATTGTAAATTCAGTTTTTCCAAATTTAGAATTAGAAAAATCAACATTTGATATTTCGCTAGGAATTAAACTGAATGAAAAGTCTGCTTTAATAAACTTAGAATTGGATAAATCTAAACTTAATAAATTGCAGAAACTTAGATTAGCTTTCAAATCCGCATATAATATTAGTCCTTCATTTTTAAATAAAAAATCAATTATTGTTTGGGCAATTGTTGGCGAAAAATTTTCGTCTACTTTATTTTTCACTTTGAGATTTGAACGTACGAAGGATGTAAGAATATTAAAGACTACTGCGGCATATTTGTCCTTATCCTCTTTAGCAATTTGATGAAGTTCAACTATTCCTCCAAGAATTATTGGTTCTTTCTCATGACCTAAATGTTCGACAGCATTTTTAAATCTTTCATCTACTTGTCCATTTCTTGAAAGTTCTAATTGTTCACTTTGCTTATTAATTGCAATTGACTGTAAATCTAAACCTATGTTTGTTGCTTGCATTCTTTTATAGGAAAGATATAAGCTATATAAAACACCAAGTCCTCCAATTACAGTTAAAACTAGCTTTAACAATTCCCCATTTCTATCCTTATTGCTTGGAAATAACCATAGGGCAAATTCAGAAAAATAGATAAGAGGATTACTTAGGTTTTTACAAAGAAAAAATAATATTATTATTAAAAATATCAGGTAAAGAAAATTCTTTTTTTTCAATTTGTTTTTTTTTGGTATTTATCAAATCTACAAAATTTCCAACCACAACCCAACCTTCCCTGCCTTTCCACTTGCCATTCAACAAAAACTTAGTATTTTTGAGACAATTAAAAATAGAAAACCTTTATGAGCATCAAATCTCCAAAGGTTCACAAAAATAATTCTATGAAAAAAACTGCTTACTCTTTAGTCTTTACGCTTTGTTCTTTATTCTCCTTCTCACAGCAAAACGCTTACTCCCAGCAATATGCAAAATATAAAATGGATATTGATGTAGATGCTGCCAACTTCACTTACCAGGGAAAACAGACGTTGCAATACCAGAATAATTCTCCGGATGAGCTGAGAGTGGCGTATTTCCATTTGTATTGGAATGCCTTCAAAGCGGGTTCTATGATGGATCAGCGTGTGACAGGTCAGGGTGTGAATGCAGACGGAAGATTGGCAAAAAGAGTTGGAAATACAGTGGTTTCCAGATTGTCGGAAATTCCGAAGAATGAAGAAGGAGCGCAAAACATCCGTTGGATCAAGCAAAACGGAAAAGATTTGAAATTCGAAATCCAGGGAACGGTGATGAAAGTTTACCTTGCCGAGGCAATCAGACCTAATTCTTCCACCACTTTTACAATGGAATGGGACGCCGTAGTTCCAATGCAAATCAGAAGAAGTGGCAGAAATAACCGCGAAGGCGTCGATATGACAATGAGCCAGTGGTACCCAAAAATTGCCGAATACGATTACGATGGCTGGGCAGCTTTCGATTACATCGGAAGAGAATTCCACGCACCATTTTCTGATTATGAAGTGAACATCAAAATCGATAAAAACTACGTCATCGGAGCCGGCGGAAATCTTGAAAATCCAACGGAAGTAAAAGGTTATGACAGCAATGCGACCATTAAACAAGATATTTCAAACAAAGTAACCTGGAAATGGACCGCAAAAAACATCCTCGATTTTGCCTGGGCTGCAGACAGAGATTACACTGTGGAAAGTTTCCCAATTCTGGATGGACCAAAGGTTTTCCTGGTTTATCAGAAATCTGAGAAGACAAAATACTGGTCCGAGATGAAACCTTACATCACCAAATATTACCAGTTGATGAATGCGACTTTCGGACGTTACAAATGGCCAAGCTACTCCTTCATCCAAGGTGGCGACGGCGGTATGGAGTACGGAATGTGCACCATGATTCTGGGCGAAGCAACTACTTTAGAAGGTCTTAGCGGATTGATGTTTCACGAAGGTGCACACTCCTGGTTTCAGCAAATGTTAGCAACCAACGAGAGCGTAAGACCTTGGATGGATGAAGGTTTCACGCAGTACGCAGAAGATTTTGTGTCCTACAGACTGTTCCCACCAAAAGAGACTCAGCCAAATCCTTTTGCCGGCGCGGTTAAAGCTTACATCAATTTCACCAAATCCGGGAAAGAGGAACCTGCAGTTTGGCTGGCCGATCATCACGACAACGGAACGGCTTACACTTATGCAAGTTACATCAAAGGCGAAATGTTTTTGGTGCAGTTGGGTTACATTGTTGGGGAAGAGAATCTTAACAGAATTATGCTGAAATATTACGACGAATGGGCGATGAAACACCCGACGGAAAGAGACTTCATCCACATTGCGCAGCAGATTACGGGAATGGATTTGAAATGGTTTCAGCATTATTGGATCAACACCACAAAAACCATCGATTACGGCATCAAAAATGTTAAATATGACCCGGAATCTACCACTATCACGTTGATCAACAAAGGCGGTGTTCCGATGCCGATTGATTTCAGTATTTTGACTAAGGACAAAAAGGTCGTTAATTATAATATTCCGCTAAGTCTTACCAGAACCTGGAAATCGACAGATATCTACGGACCGATCAAGACATTGCCTTATTGGGCGTGGACGCAACAGGAATATACATTTACAATTCCTTACACAAAGAGCCAGTTATCTGCAATAGGCATAGATTTCAGTCAGCGTTTGGCAGATGTGAATACTGAGGATAATTATCTCGAGGTGAAGTAGAGCGGTGTCCAGAGGTGATTTTAGTGGTTGAGCTGTAGGTTTATCTTAATAAAAATGAATCAGTGTAAGTTTTGTTGTTTCAATAGATTTCATTATTATTTTGTAATAGATAAATTGTGTTTAGTCTGAAGACAATAACGTTATTTTTTTTACTAATTTTGTTTAACACCAACTAAAAATCACTTTATGAATACAAAATTTACTGCCTGCAAAAAACTAAATTATTCAGAAACAATCATTTCCAATCGCAACCGGTTATGTTGCGCAATTTTGGTATTGACGATGTTTTTTGGTTACAATACCACGATTCAGGCGCAGAAAAAAGTAGTCGTTCCCAACAGCAACGAGGGTAGTGCCTTCATTGGAGCTTATGGCAATGCTGGAAGACAATTACAATTAATTATCGACGATACGCTTCTCTCTTCTCTGACAGGGAAAAGTCTGTCGTCCATTTCGTTCCGCCTGCCTGCCAGTACAGCTACAAGCTGGCCACCAACTGCTTTGGTAATGAATGCATTTGATATCTATCTAAGTGACAGTGTTGAACCGGCCAGTCGGCAGCTTGATTTCGCAGCCAATGTGGTGGGAACGCAAACAAAAGTAAGATCTGGTAGTTTATCGATTCCCGCAGGTGCTCTTACGGTAGGCTCTAATCCGAATGACTTCAGTTTTAAAATTACTTTTAACAGCCCATGGCAATATACCGGCGGCAATCTGTTGGTGGAAATACGACACAGCGGCACAGGCATATCTTCCAGAAGCGTTCAAGCGGCGTCAACAAGTTCTGTGGGCTATGGTAGCTTGTACTCAGCACTTTGGCAATCTACCGGAGATGTTTTGCAGGGTAATTTCAGCCAGTTGGAGATTACTGCAGACGATAATTTAGGCGTCAGTTCGGTCAAAATTGGCTCAGGTCTCAATATTTATCCAAATCCGGTAAAAGATATACTGTCTGTAAAATCTGAAAAGGAGTTTACTTCTTATTCTGTTTACGATATGTCGGGACAAATGGTGGCTTCAGAAAAAATCTCCGGCAAATCAAATATGAATGTTTCGCGACTTCCAGTTGGTCAGTATGTGCTAAAGTTGACTGATAAGAACGGTAATGTAGAATCTACGCCATTTATTAAAAAATAATTTTTGTCACTATCGCACGTCTGTAAGTATTTTAACGGTATGAATTTAATACATTAATATAGCCATATAACAATTTCCGTCTTCTATCATTTTAGACTACGGACAAAAAGAAATCCATGAATTCTATCGTAATTAATATAGGAAACACCAATATCCGCTTCGGCTTGTTTGATGACGACAACTGCGATATCTCGTGGGTCATCAATACAAAGCCCTATAAAACGACCGACGAACTGTACGTTCAGATTCTGATGCTGTACCAGACGTATAAAATTGATGTAGAGAAAATTGACAAAATAATCATCGGTTCAGTAGTTCCTCAATTGACGAAAGTGGTAAGCAGCGGCATCAGAAAGATTCACAACAAAGTTCCCATTATTGTTGACAGAAATACGCCTTCCGGAGTCGTGCCTAAATCCAAACAGATGGGAACAGATATTTATGCCAACCTTGTTGCAGCACATCACCTCTACCCCGGAAAAAAGAAAATCATTATCGATTTTGGAACAGCGCTTACGGCAAGTTGTCTGGATGAAAATGGAGAAACCTTAGGCGTCATCATCGCTCCAGGGATTATTACAGCACTCAACAGTCTGATCCAGGGCACCGCTCAGCTTCCGGAAATAGAACTTGTAAAACCAAAATCTGTCCTTGGACTGGATACGGTAACCTGCATGCAGAGCGGGATGGTCTATGGCTATCTAGGGATGGTGGAAGGTTTTATCAGCCGAATCAATGATGAGGTGAAGGATGAATGTTTCGTCATCGCAACAGGCGGCGTGAGCCACGTTTACAAACCTTTGACGGATAAGATCAACATTGGCGACAGGCTGCATACTTTGAAAGGCCTGTTTTTTCTGGGGAAAGATCTGTAGCTATCTTTTATTTCTGAAAAAATCTTTTACGATTTGGGAGCACTCGTTTTCCATAATGCCGGTTACAACTTCTGTTTTCGGATGGAGAGATAAGCCTTTATTAATGAAGCCCCGCTGTTCATCTCTGGCACCTATCACAACTTTTGTAATTTGAGACCAGTTCAGCGCACCGGCGCACATCACGCAAGGTTCCAAAGTCACATAGAGAGTACAATTCTGGAGGTATTTGCCGCCAAGATAATTGGCCGCGGATGTGATGGCCTGCATTTCTGCGTGTGCCGTGACATCGGTCAATGTTTCGGTTAGATTATGAGATCTGGCGATGATTCTGTCGTTGGAAACAATCACGCAGCCAATTGGAACTTCGTCTTTTTCCAAAGCTAATTCGGCTTCCTGAAAAGCCATTTTCATAAAATAGTCGTCGGTAAACATCAGAGTGGGCAGCTTTCGGATTTGGTCATATCGGCAATACTTGTATCAAGAACCGGAAGCATATTATCTCTGACATTAATGAGTAATTTTCTGATACTGCACGTAGCTTCATCTGTACAGTCGGCACACTTTTCATAAAAGTTGAGCGATGCGCAGGGCAGCATGGCAACAGGGCCGTCTACAATTCTGATCACATCCAGCACTTTGATGTCTGCAGGATCCTTCATAAAAGTATAACCGCCTTCAGCACCTCTTTCGCTTTTAAGGATTTTGTTCTGTTTCAGTTCCCGAAGGATCTGTTCTAGGAATTTGAGTGGAATACGTTCATTCTCCGATATTTTTTTGGCAGAGAACAAGGAGGCATTGTTTGTCCGGTTTAGGAAAAGCAAAGTTTTGATGGCGTATTTGACTCGTTTTGAAAGCATACTGTAAAAATAATCAAATTTTTATAACTCAGAAATAATATTAATTTCAAATAAAAAAAGCCGTCTCATAGATTGAGACGGCTTTGCAGATTGTATCTTTTTCCTTTATTAAGGGAATTTAACGCCTGTATAAGAGTTAGGATTCACCATCGGAAGCGTAGATCTGTATTTTGAATTGATCGCTTTCAAAAATTCGTTAGCAATCAGAGCATATCCACGTCCTGTAAGGTGTACGCCGTCTAGTGAGAATGTTCCGCCAGTCACAAATTTTGCCGTGTATTTCACACCATTGAACTGTATTCCTGACATCGAGTTTAATTCTGTCATTTTAGCATTTGCGTTTACAAAGGCCAATCCATAAGCAGTTGCCAGGTTAGCGATTTGCAGGTTGTATGCATCAACAGCTGTTTTGACATTAGCTGCCTCTGTTTTTGTCAAAACATTCTGGTCTGCTAACGGGAACGAAACACCATTGACATTGATGGCAGCTGGAGCTGCAGGGTTTACAGTAGCTATCACAGAACTTGCCGTGAGAAGAATATAATCCTCAGAAGTGGCCTGTCTTGCCTGCCCGTATATCTGTCCAAATGCGGCTGCAGTGGCTGCACCTAAAGAAGGCGTAAGAGCTGCAGTAAGCTGCACAGATAAATTAGAAAGAGATGTATCTCTGATCAAAACCGGATTGGCAGAAGTTGAAGACAAAAGATTGATTCTGCTGCCAGCTCCAAAAGCGGTAAGAGCTTGTTTTAAAGGGCCATATAAACTGGTGTTTAATGTAGTTATGTTGGATCCTAATGCAGCTGGAGTCAGTGGATTGTAAGGAACTGTCGTGAAAAATGGAATAGAAGTCACATAAGGAATATTCGCAATAACACCCTGTGTAGATCCCGCCGCTTTCAGCCCATCTAGAACGCCTTTGATTGCGCCAGCTACAAGTGTCGGGCTGGAGATGTCATTTGATCTGTAAGTAGTCACGTCTGTGCCGGTCTGTACTGTCGCGGTACTGTAGGTCGTTACGTTTCCAACGGTAGTAGAGTTGGTTCCTCCATTTGTTGCGTAGCTTAGTACGTCATTATTTCCGATCCAAAGAGAGAAGAATGTTGGCTTTTGTGCAGCAGCATCTCCCGCAACGGTAGATGTATTGCTTGTTGCGAATCTCACGTAGTACGGATTTGCTGTTCCCGGCTGAATGCCTGCAATATTACCGTAACCTGGCGCTACTAGGTGGAAAGATTTTGCTCCCGGAACTCCCATATTGTTGATCGTTCCGGTTAATTTTGTCGCCACATTTGTAGTAGGTGCTGTAGCTACATTCTTCAATACGGGGCTTCCGTTGGCAAATGACTCAATGAAAAGTTTTGTGCCTTGGATTACAGTTGTTCCAAGCACCAATCCTCCATTGTTGTCTGCCATCAATGGCTGTACAAACTCTCCGCCACCGGCAAGCTTCATCTGAGTCGCCATCATATTGGGATATGATTCATTTTGACCGTCTATATACAAAGCATTATCTCTATAACCGGATGTCAAAGAGTTTCCTAAAGCGATGTATTTTGAGAAATTGGCATCTCCGGAGGTTACTACAACGTCCTGCGTATCATTATCGAAATCTGTCTTACAGCTCATTAATAAAAGCGAAGCTGCTATACTTGATAAAAATATCTTTTTCATAATTGTTAATTCTAATTTTTAAAATGCGTTGTAAGATAGTCCTAAACCGAAGTAGAATACTTTTGCTTTTGCCTGTCCGTAGAAGCTGTTGTAAGCATTGCTCACTTTTCTGCTTTGTGGCATTGCATAAGCGCCGGAAAGATCTACACCTAATTTGTTAAATTTAAGGCCTACACCCGCTGTCACTACATAATTATCAAAAGATGGCGTTTCCGGGATGAAGTTTTCATCAGAATAAGGAGACTCATCATAATACCATCCTGCTCTTGCAGCAATCATATCATTGATCATATATTGGGTACCAAGACGGAAAGTCTTAGCATTTTTGAAGTTTTTCGGCGCTACCAAAACTGTAGGATCGGAAGCCTGATTTCCTACCGGAGCGTTGGCGAAGTCCAAAGTCAATTTATTATAACGTTCCCATCCGTGATAATTGAAATCTGCTGATAGCAACCATTTAGGAGTTACTTTATAAGTGGCGCCCAGTGTGATCTCATCTACCAAAGGTAATGTTGCTTTGAAAGTGTCGACACCGCCTGTAGCAGCCAGACCAATATTTGGGAACAGAGCCTGAGAAACGTTGAAAGTAGCCTTGCCGTTTTCCGCTTTCATGTCTACCGGAGAGCGGTATGCAACACTCACATCCCACTGGCTGTCCGGCTGGAAGTAGAATCCAAAACCAAAGCCGTGTCCTGTAGCTTCGTCGTCAAGTAAATTGAGTGAGCCGCCCAGTTGTGTTACTCTTTTTGTCCAGTCTACTTTTCCTTTTGCATAGATGTAACTTGCACCGAAAGATGCCCACGGAGCCAGTTTCACAGAAAGCATCGGCTGGAAGAAGTAGCTTTTCAGCTCCAGTCTTTCTACCATTTCTGCACCTTCCCAGCCAGTCGGCCACTCGATGGTGCTTCCAAACGGTGTGGAAAAACTGAATCCTACTGAGAGTTTGTCCAATACCTTGTATGCAACAGCGGCATAGATGGGTGTCCCAAGAGGGTTGTCAGTTTCGGTCTGCTGTAAAGTGCTTGTATTCTGGAAAGTAATCTGATTGGATACGCCAAAACCTCCTGCTACAACACTCAGCTTTGAAGGAATAAAAGAAATACCCGCAGGGTTGAAAAATGCAACACTTGCATCCTCTGCGTGTGCGCTGGTATGAGCCATCGCAAGCTGCTTGACGCCCTGAAGAGATACTCGGAATCCTCCTGCGTATGCCATTACACCGGCTGTTAACGCCATGGTCATTAAAATTCTTCTCATAGTGATTATTATTAATGTTCCAAATTTATAATTATTTTGATAACAATTATAAAAAAACATAAAAAATGTTAAACATTGCTATTCTAAGAATAATTGTTTGATATTAGTATTTTATTAAACAACTGTAAATTAAGTGATTAAATGTTTATTTGATTTATTTTTCGGTTCAGTTTAATTTTAAACAATATCACTAAAATCAATGTAAACAGCCAGTTTTGACTTTTAGTAAATCATAATAAATTGGCAATTTGAATGCATAATTACCAATATTAATGTTGTATTAACTTAAAATTAATAAAAAAGTGTTTTTAAAAAATATATTCCTTAAGCCTAAATAAAATTTATATTAACTTTGCAATCAGACATAAAAAAATTAAAATATGAGTTGTGGATGCAAAACATCCGGCGATTCTTCCCACTCTTGCGGTACGAAGAGTGCCAGTGGGTGCAGTAGTGTAGATACTTGTGGCAATAGTTATAAATTAAGTGTTTTTGACTGGCTTTCCGATGTTAATCCTTCGGGTTCAAAAAGTTCAGAATATGTGGAAGTTCGTTTTAAGAATGAACGTAAATTATATTTTAGAAACGTCAACAACCTGCCTTTACATATAGGAAGTATCATTGCTGTAGAATCCAGCCCGGGTCACGATATAGGTGTAGTAAGTCTTTCTGGAGAACTGGTAAAGATCCAGATGAAAAAGAAAAACGTACACCCAGACAGTATTCAGAAGGTGTACCGCCTCGCGAATCAAAAAGATGTAGAAACCTGGCAAGACCTTAGAAATAAGGAAAATGCCATCAAGGTAGATGCCCGTAAAATTGCTTATGGCCTCAACCTGGAGATGAAAATTACAGACGTAGAATATCAGGGCGACGGCTCCAAAGTAACCTTTTATTATACAGCGGACAACCGTATCGATTTCCGTGTATTGATCAAAGAATACGCTTCAACTTTCCGTACAAAGATTGACATGAAGCAAATTGGCTTCCGTCAGGAGTCTGCAAAAGTTGGAGGTATTGGATCTTGCGGCCGTGAACTTTGCTGTTCTACCTGGCTTACGGATTTCCGCTCTGTAAACACCAATGCGGCCAGGTACCAGCAGCTGAGCATCAATCCTCAGAAACTGGCAGGGCAATGTGGTAAGCTTAAATGCTGCCTCAATTACGAATTGGATACATACCTTGATGTTCTGAGGGATTTCCCATCCTCAAGTACAGTCTTGAATACCGAAAAAGGAAGAGCATTCTGCATCAAGATCGACGTTTTCAAGAAGAAAATGTGGTTCGCCTACGTAGAAAATTCTATGGCTTGGTATGATATCGATATTTATGAAGTCCAGAAGATGATTGCCATCAATAAAAAAGGAGAGAAGTCTCAGGCTCTTGAAGATCTGAAAGTGGTGGAAAACCGTATGGTGACCTCGGATTTGATTCAGGAAAACAGCGTAGACCGTTTCGAAAAGAAATTTAAAAAACAAAGGCCAAACAGCAACAGCAGCCGGGACAGAAATCCCAGACCACAGGAAAACAGACCTGCAAAACAGGCTGATAACAGAGGTCCAAGGCAAGCTGATAACAGAAATCGGCCAAACGAACCAAAACAAGGTGGTAACACCAATGCTGAGCCGAAATCTCAGGCAGAGAATCCACAGGGAGAAAACAAAAATGCCCGCATGCAGAATAACAGAAACAGGCCCAATGAACAAAGACCTGTAGAAAATAAACCATCGGATCCAAAAAATCAGTCTGCAGACAGCGCGACCGGAGAAAATAAAACACAGAAAAAACCGTTCAAAAAACCGAAAAAGAAATTTCCGCCGAAAAATGAAGGTAATGCTTAAATCGATCGTTGTTTTTGTGCTGCTTTTATCAGTGGTTTCCTGCCAGAATGCTGATGAGAAAGTTTTGGTGAATGCAGTTGATAATCAATGGAAAAAGAACAATGCACAGACATTTAGTTTTGACATCAATGATGCTCAGAATCTTAAAAATATGATGATTGTGGTTCGTAATAACAACAATTATCCTTACAGCAATTTGCGTCTGATCGCGAGTGTTGAACATAATAAGAAGAAGATATCAACGGATACGCTCAACTATATATTGGCTAAGCCCAATGGCGAGTGGATTGGGACAGGTTTCGGTGATACCAAGGAAATTGTTTTCCAGTACAAACTCAATTATAAGTTTCCTAAAAACGGTAAATACTCTGTAAAAGTAGTCCAGGCCATGCGCAGAAATGTGCTGCCGGGAATTGAAGATATAGGAATTAAAATTCAAAACTTAAAGCCATAATTTATTAATGGAAAATAAGAAAACTGAACATAAAACTTTTCCTCTGCCAGACAAGAAAAAATCGAAATCGGGCGTCAGAAAATGGATCAAATTCATCTGGATCGCGTTTTTCGCTATTGTTTTAGGTATTTCGGGATTGTTTTTCGCTGTATCCCAAGGTTTTGTGGGAGATATGCCCGATGTCAAAGAGCTGGAAAATCCTGATATCTATGTCGCATCGGAGATCTACTCTTCCGATAATGTCCTGCTGGGAAAATTCGAAAAAGAAAAAACAAAACCAGTCACTTACAAACAGTTACCGCCATTTTTGGTTTATGCATTGCAGGCCAAAGAGGACGAGCGTTTCAAAGAACATTCCGGAATTGATCTCAAATCTATTCTGAGAGCCATCAGATTTGGAGGCGAACGAGGTGGAGGTTCTACTATCACACAGCAGCTTGCTAAATTGCTATTTACAGGAAATGCTTCCCAGAACAAGATTGAAAGAGCATTTCAGAAGCTTAAAGAATGGAGCGTTGCTGTAAGTCTGGAGAAACGTTATACGAAAGAAGAAATCGTTGCTTTATACTTCAACAAAATGGATTTCCTTTTCAATGCAAAAGGAATCGAAATGGCCTCTAGAGTTTATTTTAACAAATCGGTGACGCAACTTACTTTACCCGAAGCTGCCACTTTTGTAGCAATGCTGGAAGCACCGAGAAGAAACAACCCTTACAGAAATCCCGAGAAAGCTAAAGTCCGCAGAGATGTTGTTCTGAAGCAAATGCTGGACACAGGTTACATTGATAATTCTACATATGAGAAAGCCGTTTCTACACCGATAGTTGTCGATTTCCATGAGATCAAAACCGTAGAGGATGGATTCTCATCATACTATAAATTCTATCTCAGAAAAGAAATAGCACAATATCTTCAGACCTACGAGAAAGAAACCGGCAAAGAACTGAATCTTTATAAGAATGGACTGAAAATCTATGTCACTCTGGACTCCAGAATGCAGAAATATGCAGAGGAAGCAATCAAGGAACACCTGACGACACTTCAGAAAAGTTTTGATGGTGAGATGAGACGTAATCCCAACAGGCCTTATTATAAGATTAATAAAACACAGATCAACTCTCTGATGATGTCTTCTGTCAGAAGGACAGGAAGGTACAAACAGCTGAAGGCAGAAGGAATGCCGGAGGATTCCATTATGATGGATTTCCAGAAACCGGTGAAGATGTCTAGGTTTACCTGGCAGGGAGAAGAGGAGGTAGAGATGTCTCCTTGGGATTCTATCCGCTACCACAAACAGATCGCACAGGCAGGACTGATGTCTATGGAGCCGGCGACAGGCGATATCAAAGCGTGGGTAGGCGGTATAGACTGGCAGCATTTTCAGTATGACCACGTGAAACAAGGAAAGAGACAGGTAGGATCTACCTTCAAACCATTTGTTTACGCCACAGCAATTATGCACTTGGGGATGACGCCTTGTTCGGCAGTTTCCAATGCAAGTTTTAATAAAGGATCTTATCACGTTCCAGGACGTGGAGGAATGCTGACGTTGAGAGATGCATTAGCACAATCTCAAAACCCCGTGGCGTTGCGTCTGGCCGAAATGTCGGGAACCAGCAATGTCATCCAGACCGCCAGAGATTTGGGCGTTACAACAGATATTTCCACCAGTCTGCCGATGGCACTGGGAACTTCAGATATCACCATTTACGAAATGTTGGGCGCTTACAGTACATTTGCCAACTTCGGAAATTATACCAAACCGGAGATGATCTGGAGAATTGAAGATGCCAACGGCCGCGTGATCAAAGAAGTGAAACCAGTCGTAAAAGAAGTGATGAACGAAATGTACGCCTACACCATGATCGATTTGATGAAAGGCGTTGCAGAATTCGGTACAGCTTCCGGAGAACTAAGAAGACGAGGTATTCCTGTAACCACGGAGATCGCCGGTAAAACCGGAACAACTCAGAACAACTCTGACGGTTGGTTTATGGGAATTGTTCCAAAACTGGCAACAGGTGTCTGGGTAGGATGGGAAGACAGAGCCACCCACTTCTGGAGTACAGGAGAAGGGCAAGGTGCTAAAATGGGACTTCCGATCTGGGCAATATTTATGAAGAAAGTCTTTGCCAACAAGGAATTGAATATCCTTATGGAAGACAAATTCATAAAACCTGCCAATTGGACAGGAAGCTGCTCAGACCTCAATAATCTGAGAAATGGCTATGGCGATGAAGGCGGTCTGCAGTCCATCGATGAACTCAAAAATCCGACAAAGATTGTTCCCGAAAAACCTGTGAAGAAAGAAGACCGTACCAACGAAGCTCTGAATTCCGGAGAAGATATAGATTTTAATAAATAAAAAATACCACCCGTCTCGCCTAAAAACGATGCGGGTTTTTTGTATGGAACTTAATCTCATTACCCAAAAATTTACGAAACTGTTTCCCGGCGATTTTACGGACAATACACAGCAAAGACAGACTCCTGATGTTATGTTTTGCACCACGCAGCCTGCTGAATTCAGCACTACGGAACTGATCGATTTCAATGAAGGTTTATCGGAAGAAATAGGACTGGGTAAGATTCAAACTCAGGCAGACAGCGATTTTCTTGCAGCTCAGAATTTACCGGAAAACATAAAATCCTATGCAACAGCCTACGCAGGACACCAGTTCGGAAATTGGGCTGGCCAATTGGGCGACGGGCGTGCTATCTATGCAGGAGAAATCAGCAATGAAAATCATCAGACCGAAATCCAATGGAAAGGAGCGGGCGCAACGCCTTACTCCAGAAATGCAGACGGACGCGCAGTTTTAAGATCCTCGATCCGGGAATATTTGATGAGCGAAGCGATGTTTCACCTCGGAATTCCCACAACCAGAGCGTTGAGTATTTCTAAAACCGGCGAAGATGTCATCCGAGACATTCAGTACTCCGGAAATCCTCAAAAAGAACCCGGCGCAGTCGTGGTAAGAACGGCTGAATCTTTCCTTAGGTTTGGACATTTTGAACTATTGTCAGCCAGAAAACAAACGGATTTATTAAAGCAACTCGCACATTATACGATCGCAAATTTCTTCCCGGAAGTAGCATCAGGCAATCAAGAAACAAAAGACATCGATTGGTTTCAGGCTGTCTGCGACCGGACTTTGAAAATGGTTATTGATTGGTACCGCGTCGGATTTGTCCACGGTGTGATGAATACCGATAATATGTCTGTGCTTGGCTTGACGATAGATTACGGGCCATATTCTATGATGGACGGTTATGATCTCGAGTTTACGCCTAACACAACGGATTTGCCGGGAAGAAGGTATGCATTCGGGAAACAGGGCCAGATTTCCCATTGGAATTTGGCAACGTTGGCCAATGCCATTTTTCCTTTGATTAATGATGCTGAGGTTTTAGAAAAGATTTTAGATACTTTCGGTAAGCAATTTTGGATCTTGCACGATAGAATGCTGGCCGACAAGTTTGGCCTGGATGAGGTTTTGCCTGAAGATGAGAAATTCTTCACAGAATGGCAGCAGATGATGCAGGATCTGAATCTGGATTACACCTTGTTTTTCCAACATCTGGAAAAGACTGCATCAGAAATTAAAACGGATGATTTTTCCGATGGTTTTTATCGAAATATGAATGAAAAAGAATTTGGAAAACTTTCCGAATTCATCGGAAATTATCAGGACAGAAAACGTAAAAATACGATCTCGGAAACAGAATCTTTGGCCTTGATGTGCAGAACAAACCCTAAATTTATTCTCAGAAATTATCTTTTGTTTGAGGCCATTCAGGATGCGGAAGTCGGGAATTATGAGATGTTTTTCAAACTGAAAAAAGCGCTGCAAAATCCTTACGAAAATCTTTATCCGGAATTCAACAAAAAACGGCCTTCAAAGTACGATAATCAGACCGGAAGCAGCCAATTATCGTGCAGTTCTTAAAATAGATGTCAGATTTTTAGATATTAGACGCCAGACTTTTTATTTTTGCAAAAATATCTCAAGTTTGAAATTATTGAATAAAATTTTATCCTTCCTGAAAATCATTTTGCCTTCGACTAAGACTGAAGCATTTATTTTCCTGTTTTTCGTGGTCGTTTACGGTGCTAATGCGTGGTATATTGCGGATCATTTCACCATTATTTATGACGACAGAATCCCTTGGGACGGCTATTTCAGTTTTGATAACAGAGCAATTATTCAGACGGGCGGCGGTTTTGAAAGGCATCCTCTGTCCAACTATTTCTTTGACCAGATCCGTAACCTGGCCTTGTGGATTTCCGGAAATCACTACAACTCCGCTTTCCGTTTAACGCTCGCATTGCTGTCCACGCTCGTGATCAGTCTGGCTAATGTCCAGGTTTTTAAATATTTGAATAATATCATCAGAATTCCCTTCAAAATCAGTCTTTTGATTCTGGCTTTTTATGGCTTTTTTGTGACTAATATTTTACTGAGTTTCACACCGGAAACGTATACTTACACATTGTTATTTCTGTCGGTTTTCAATTATTATTCGGCGAAGAAAATCGTTGAAGATAAGCCGGTTTCATTGGGCGCAACCATTCTTGGTTCGGTCTTGATCGGCGGTTTGACGATCACAAATATTGTCAAAGTTTATATTCCGTTTCTCTTCGAAAAGGATATTTTCCGGACTTGGAAAAAAATCGGAATTGCTGTCTCAAAAATTGCTGTTTCCATTGCTGTTTTTTCATTTCTGTTTTTGCTGAGATTGGATTTTAATTTTCAAAATTTTCTGAATAAAACGGGTGAGCAGTATGACAAATTCTCAAAACCGAAGGTAACGCCGTTGTGGGATATGATCTCTTCCTGGTTTTTTGGCGGCAATATTTTATTTTCCAATTTTGAGATCAGAGATTACCACAACAAGGACAAGACTTTCTACTACAAAGCTCTGTTTATGGATGTTTATTCATCATTTGTTCCTTATCTTTTTGTCGGAATTATTTTATTGATGATCATTTTGAGCGTATCAAAAAATTATAAAAATAAGCTGGTCTGGATCCTGATCGTTTCCTTTTCAGTGGATATTTTGATTCACTGCATCCTGAAATTCGGACTTCATACTTCTTACATTTATGGCGGACATTTTGTGTTTGTTTTTCCGCTTGTGATCGGCTGGCTGTTTTACAGTTTCAAGGAGAAGAGGCTCGCGACATCCCTATTGTACGGGACTTTGATGCTTTTGACTGTGTATCTTGCCTTATGCAATATGTACAGGCTCACAGAGTTTTATCAGTTTCTGGACACTTACTATCAATAAAAAATCCGCATCGTGCTACGGTGCGGATTTCTATTTATTTTTTAGAATTTAGTTATTTAGCTTCTACACAGAAAACAGCGTATGGGATCACCAGTGCAGTCGGATAAACCCGCTTTATGTTTCTAAGGTCGTCTGCAGCGCTTTGTTTAGAAAAATAACTTCCCGCCAGGATTTTATAGTTTGGTCTCAGTGATGCATCTTTTTCCACCTTCAGATTTCGGAAGTTATTTCGGAATTCCAGACTGATTTTGCTGGCTTCTTCATTGCTTTTTACCACAACGACCTGAATTTTGTATCCCATAATTTTAGGATTTTTTCTACAGATTTCAGCATTTGTAAGAGATCTGTTAGCGACCAGGATTTTCGGCGGTGCCTTTACAGAACTGTCGGGAGTACGGGTGCAGTTGCCTTCTACCTTTTCCAAAGCATCGTTTATACGTTCGTCCAGAGAGAAGGAAAGCTCTGTTCCGGAGAGTGTGTCTTTCTTCACAATGTATTGAGCATCAATTTGGTAAAAAGAAAATACGGTTGCGACTATGAAAAGCTTAAGCAGATTGTTCATTTAATATTTATTTTCAGCAAATTTAAAATAAATTGATTGAAACGCAAACCCTGTTATTTAGAACTGTTACAAATTAATTAGAATTGAGAAAAACCATACGAATAGGACGTCTTAATTTTTGTTAAAGTGCTATTTTTGCGGAATTGAATCTAGTTACTCAATAGAATTTACTAACCCAAGATTATATAAATGATTAGTTGGAGAAAGCATTACAAAAAGGGTCTGATAGCAATTAGTTTATTGCTGTCAACCGGCGCTTCAGTTTATGCACAGGGCGATCCGAAAAAAGGGCAGGAGCTGTTTAAGGCAAACTGTACGGCTTGTCACGCACTTGACAAGCAAGTTATCGGACCGGCGCTTGGTGGCGTTGTTGATAGGTTAAAAACGGAGCAGAATCTGGAGACAGATTGGCTTCATAAATGGATTAAAGACAACAAAGCACTGAGAGCATCTGGCGATAAGTACGCTAATGAAGTTTTTGAAAAGTTCAACAAAACTGAAATGCTTCAGTTTCCGAGCTTGTCTGATACTGATATCGATGATATCTTAGCTTACACTACAGATCCGCCAAAAGAAGAAGCAGCAGCTGCAGATCCGGCAGCAGCAGATGCCAACAGTACCGCATCTATCGAGGCGCAGAAAGCACAACAGTTAAATTCTAAAATAGTAATTGCTGCTCTTATAGCAATTGCCGGTTTATTGGTTTGGTTGCTGTTGAAAATACGTCAGTTGGTAAAACTGCAGCAGACGCCGGAGCTTTCAGATCTCAATTCGTCCAGAGTGGTTTCCTACTCTGCATTGTATGAGAAATACAGCTATATCGGAAAAGGTCTTGTAGGCCTATTAGCTCTGTTTGCGCTTTATGGCGTTTGGAACTGGCTGATGTGGATTGGTGTTTACAAGGGCTACGCTCCTGAACAGCCAATTTACTTCTCTCACAAAATCCACGCAGGCGAAAATAAAATCGACTGCCAACTTTGTCACTCCGGTGCAAAATATGGTAAAGTGTCCGAGATTCCTTCTATGAATGTCTGTATGAACTGTCACCGTACAATTTCCGAATACAAAGGGAAATATCTGGAGCCAGGGAAAGACAGAGAATTCTACACAGGAGAGATCAAGAAAATCTATGCACACGTAGGTTGGGATGAGTCAAAACAGGCTTACACCGGTAAATCTGAACCCGTAGAGTGGACCAGAATCCACAATATGCCGGATTTTGTTTACTTCAATCACTCGCAGCACGTTGTAGCTGGTGAGCAGGCAATCATCAATGGATTCAATTCTAAACAGAAAGACGCTGCTAATAAAATTGATGTGGTTTGTAAAGCTTGTCACGGTAAAATCGATACCATGAATGTGGTTCAGATGGCTAACAACTTCACGATGGGATGGTGTATCGACTGTCACAGAACTACAGAAGTAGATATGAATAACGGTTACAATAAAGAATACTTCAAAAATCTGCATGATAAGTTGAAAAAACAATATGGTGAAGGTAGCAAGATCACTGTAGATGCAATTGGAGGTCTTGAGTGTGGTAAATGTCATTATTAATAACAAAAATTAGAAGTATCAATGGCTTCAAATAAAATACAATTCAGAAGTATTCACGAACTAAAAGATCCAACCCTCAACGGGAAGTTGGCGCTGAAAGAGTTTCAGAATGAAATTCCGGTAGATGAATTCTTAGGAGATGCTGAAAATAATTCAGGAACTTCTCGTAGAGATTTTCTTAAATTATTAGGTTTCTCCACAGCTGCTGTCACTTTAGCAGCTTGTGAAGCGCCGGTAATCAAAACGATCCCTTATGTGGTAAAGCCGCATGATATCATTCCCGGTATTCCCAATTATTATGCATCGTCATATTTTGACGGATTCGATTTCGCAAGTGTTTTAGTAAAAACCAGAGAAGGCCGTCCAATCAAAATTGAACCCAATCCTGCAGCTGGTTCTTTAGGAACTACCAATGCAAGAGCGCAGGCAAGCGTACTTTCCCTTTATGATAATGATAAAGTGAAAAAGCCGGCCCTGAACGGAGAAGAGCATACCGACTTCAATAAAGTAGATGATTTCATACTGAAAGGTTTGGCAGAATCTCAGGCCAATGGTAAAAAGATTGTGGTATTATCACACTCTTTTCCAAGCCCGACTTTCAAAAAATTATTCGGAGACTTCAAAGCGAAATATCCTTCTGCCGAACTTGTTACTTACGACGCAATTCCTTACGCAGCAGCATTAGACGCGGCTCAGGAAGTTTTCGGACAGAGAGCATTGCCGGTTTATGATCTTACAACGTCGCAACTTGTCGTTTCTTTCAATGCAGATTTCTTAGGAGATTACAACGCATCCAGCCTGGAAGTTTCTTATGCAAATGCTAGAAAACCAGGTCCTGAAATGTTGAGACACATCCAGGTAGAGTCTAACTTAAGTCTTACAGGAGCAAACGCAGATTCAAGATTCAGACTGAAGCCTAGTGGTGTTTTCAAAACTCTGGTAGAAGTTTATAGAGGACTGAATGGCGGAACTGCTGACAAAGTAGCTTCGGAAATCGTAAAAGAACTTCAGGCAAAAGGCAGCAACGCTGTTGTTTTGGCTGACGGATCTAAAGCGGCTTACGTTTTGGCTTATTTAATCAATCAAAAATTAGGATCTAAGGCTTTCACAGGTAAAGCGAATTTCCTTAAAGAATACGACAACGCCAGATTCAACGAGTTTTTATCTTGGTTGAATGGCGGACAGGTTGGTGTTCTTATTACAAACAATATCAATCCAATCTATTCTCACGCCAAAGGAGAATCTCTTAAAGCCGCAATTTCAAAAGTGCCTTATTCTGTGGCAATCACAGATAAGAAGAACGAAATCTACAAGGCTTCAAAAGCGGTTATTCCTTTTGCACACTGGTTGGAATCCTGGGGAGATATCTCTCCTGAAACTGGCGCATATTCATTAATCCAGCCTACTATTCAGAAGATCTACACATCAAGACAGGTGGAAGAATCTCTTTTGGTATGGATCAACGGAAAAAACAGTCCTGCTAATAATTATTACAATTATCTTAAAGCAAACGCTCTGACGCTGAATGAAGGTAAATCTTTCAACAAGACGCTTTACAACGGTTTCACAACTGGCGGACTATCTACAGGATTGTCTTATGCAGGAGGAAATGCTGAGCAGGCTGTTGCAGAATTGTCAGCGTTCAAACCAGGACAGTTAGAATTACAACTATATACCAAACCAGCAATAGGCGACGGAACACAGTCCAACAACCCTTGGCTGATGGAGCTTCCGGATCCGATTTCAAGATTGTCTTGGGACAACTACCTTACCATCTCACCAAAAGATGCAGAAGCTTTAGGCCTGGAAAACAGCCTTAATGCAAGAATGCAGCTTGACGGAGATACAGTGAACCTGACTGCAAACGGTGTGACATTGAAAGATGTTCCTGTTTTCATCCAGCCAGGACAGGCTGAAGGATCCTTGGGTCTTGCTTTAGGCTATGGTAAAAAAGATTCCGGAAAAGTAGCAGATACAGGTATCAACGCTTATCCTTTATTTGACGGTTACAATACAGTTCTTACTAATGTAAAAATTGAAAAATCGGGAAGCGATTATGAGTTTGCAGGAATGCAGCTTCAAAATACGCTGATGGGCCGTTATGAAATTGCAAAAGAGGTTTCTCTGGAAGATTTCATCAACAAGCCTACAGATGAGTGGAACGCACCATTAGCAATGCATACCATTGGTGGTGAGCTTCCTATTGGAAAAGTAGATTTGTGGGACGCTTATGATGATGAAGATGGCCCTCACTTTAATCTTTCAGTGGATCTTAACTCCTGTACCGGCTGTGGAGCGTGTGTTGTCGCATGTCAGGCAGAAAACAACGTTGCGGTTGTTGGTAAGGAAGAGATCAGAATGTCCAGAGATATGTACTGGTTGAGAATCGACCGTTACTATTCTGCGATAGAAAAAATTGAAACAAAAGAGCAGATAGACAGAGGTCTGAACGCTGCACAATTATACGGTGGTCCTTTCACGGAAGGTATCCTGAATCACCCGGCAGACAATCCGGATGTGATCTTTCAGCCGGTAATGTGCCAGCACTGTAACCACGCACCTTGTGAAACTGTTTGTCCTGTAGCGGCAACATCTCACGGGAAGCAAGGTCAAAACCAGATGGCTTACAACAGATGTATCGGTACAAGATACTGTGCAAACAACTGTCCTTATAAAGTTAGAAGATTCAACTGGTTTAATTACGCATTGAACGACAGGTTTGATTTCAATATGAATAATGACCTTGGTAGAATGGTTCTAAACCCGGATGTTGTAACAAGAACAAGAGGGGTAATGGAGAAATGCTCTCTATGTATCCAGCTGACTCAGACGACAATTCTGGAAGCTAAGAAAGATGGTAGAGTAGTGGCAGACGGCGAGTTCCAAACCGCTTGTTCTAAAGCTTGTTCTACAGGATCTCTTAAATTCGGAGATATGAACGATGTCGCTTCCGAAGTCAGAAGCTTGTTCAACAGCAACAGAAAATACGTACTGCTGGAAGAGATTGGTACTAAACCAAACGTCTTCTATCATGCAAAAATCAGAAACAGAAAAGAAAGTTTAAATAATAAATAGGTAAAAAATGTCAGGACATTACGAAGCTCCGATAAGGGAACCTTTAATTATTGGTCACAAGACTTATCACGATATCACAGAGGATATCGCAAGACCTATCGAAGAACGCGCAGGAAAATTATGGTGGGCATCATTGTATGCCGCTTTAATTCTGTTTGTTTACGGATTTGGTTGTATTGCATACACCATCGGCACCGGTATTGGTGCGTGGGGACTCAACAGAACTATCAACTGGGGTTGGGATATTACCAATTTCGTTTGGTGGGTTGGTATCGGTCACGCCGGAACATTGATTTCTGCCGTACTATTATTATTCAGACAGAGATGGAGAATGTCCGTCAACCGTTCAGCGGAAGCGATGACTATCTTCGCCGTTGTTCAGGCTGCACTATTCCCTGTCATCCACATGGGTAGAGTTTGGGTAGGATATTGGGTGTTCCCGTTGCCTAACCAGTTTGGTTCACTTTGGGTGAATTTCAACTCACCTCTACTTTGGGACGTATTTGCGATCTCGACCTATTTCTCTGTATCAGTAGTATTCTGGTTTATGGGATTGATTCCTGACTTTGCAATGATCAGAGACAGAGCAAAAACACCTTTCAACAAGAAAATCTATACAATCCTTGCCTTTGGCTGGGGCGGTAAAGCAAAACACTGGCAGAGATTCGAAGAATTATCTTTGGTATTGGCAGGATTGGCAACACCACTAGTATTCTCGGTACACACCACTGTATCATTTGACTTTGCTACTTCAGTAATCAAAGGTTGGCACTCAACGATCTATCCACCTTACTTCGTAGCAGGAGCTATCTTCTCAGGATTTGCAATGGTTCAGACCTTATTGCTTATCGCAAGAAAAGTATGTCACTTAGAAGATTATATTACAATGTACCATATCGAAATTATGAACATCGTAATCATCGTAACTGGTGGAATGGTAACTGTAGCTTATGCTACTGAGTATTTCATCGGATGGTATTCAGGATCCAGATTCGAAGATTTTACATATCTCTCTCCTGGAGCAGCAACCGGTCCTTACTGGTGGGCATTCTGGGCATTGATTATCTGTAACCTTGTAGTGCCGGCAGCATTCTGGTTCAAAAAAGTACGTACTAATATTTTCTGGACATTCATTATCGCATTGATCATCAATATAGGTATGTGGTTTGAGCGTTTTGACATTATCGTTATCAACTTGTCAAGAGATTATTTACCCTCATCTTGGACGATGTTTAAACCAACGATTATAGACGTTGGCGTATATTTAGGAACAATCGGATTCTTCGGAGTACTATTCCTTTTATATGCAAGAACATTCCCTGTAATCGCACAGGCAGAATTGAAGAGTATTTTGAAAATTTCCGGTGAAACTTATAAAGCAAAAGAAGGAGATGAGCACCACTAAAATTATATACGGACTTTACGGCGACGACGATGATTTGTTGCACGGCGTAAAAGCCTTTACAGATAAAGGAATCAGTATAAACGAAGTTTACACGCCATTCCCTGTTCACGGACTAGACAAAGCTCTTGGACTCAGAAAAACAAGAATCTCAGACGCAGCATTTATCTATGCATGTTACGGTGTTACAATTGGTATCACGATGACAGCATGGATGATGAATCACGACTGGCCTCAGAATATCGGAGGTAAACCAGCTTTTGACTGGGTTCATAACATGCCGGCCTTTGTAGATCCGATGTTTGAATTAATGGTTTTCTGTGCAGCGCATTTGATGTCTCTTACTTTCTTAGTGAGAAATAAAATGTATCCTGGTGCAAAACCTCAGAATCCGGATCCAAGAACTACTGATGATAAGTTTATGATGGAGTTTGTATCGGATGATGTAGAAACGATCAAACAGCTGTTGATAGATACAGGTGTTGAAGAAATAACAGTTAAAGATGCTTAATATGAAGAATAGTATATTAAAATTGACGGCGATCTTTGGTTTAACTACTGTTTTACTGAATTCTTGCGGTGGCCCAAAAGATAATCCACCATTGGTATATTTTCCGGATATGTATTTCCCGGTAGCTTATGATCCATTGATGAAAGCTAAAGATGCCTACTCTGATCACGAGAACGAAATTCCTGCTTTCGCATCCAGAAATGGTGAGACAGGACTTTCACCGATCGAAGGTACAGTACCGCAGAACAAAGACGGTATCATCAGCGAAGAAAGCCTACCAAAAAATGTAGATGAGTATAATGCAGGTTACGACGCTTCCAAAGCGATTACTGTTTCTCCCCTGAAGCCTGAAAATCTTGAGAAAGATTTGGCCAGAGGTAAAATATTATTTGACCACACATGTGCAGCCTGCCACGGTACAGCCGGAGACGGACAAGGGCCAATTGTTGTAAGCGGCGCTTACTCAGGCGTTCCAAAATATGCGGACAGAGATATCACCATAGGATCTGTACATTATGTGTTGACCAATGGTAGAAACGCGATGGGATCCTACGCAGGACAACTGAATGTAGGGGACAGATGGAGAGTAGCTCTATACGTTTACAATACATTCAAAGCGCCAACAGTAGGAACTTCAGCTGCTGCAACAGTACCAACTGGTTCTACCGCAGCACCGGCGACGACAGAAAAAACTTCTACTGCAACTGCACCGGAAGCTAAAACCAATGCTAAATAAAAAAAGAAAAAAATGTATAGTTTTTCACCTAAATTAAAATTGTATTCTATCATACTCATCGTTGTAGGAGTTGTTTTATTCGGGATCGGTTATGCGCTTAACCATGGTTTGGATGATGCTACAATTACCCATTGGATGGAGTCTGTTCATTCAAAAGGTCACGAGTCTCCTTCCCACTCCAGCGAGTTGGTAGGTCCTCAGGATCATAATGCACATTTGGAGCATGCCAAACATCAGATTCATAATCAGCCGTTGGCAGCCATTCATACTTTTGCAGTATTCTTTTTCGGAATCAGCTGTTGTGCATTGTTCTTTTACAGTATTCAGCACGCAGCACACGCAGGTTGGTCTATCATTGTTACAAGAGTGATGGAAGCCGTTGCTTCGTTTATTCCTTACGGTGGAGCACTTCTAATTATCCTTACTTTGCTTAATATCACGCATAACGGACATCTTTTTCATTGGATGGATCCAAGTCTTACAGATCCAAATTCAGCAGATTTTGATGTGATCCTTTATGAGAAATCTAAATTCCTTAATATTCCTTTCTATCTTATCAGAACATTGATCTACACGATAGGCGCATCTTTCTTTGTATGGAAACTAAAAAGTCTTTCCAAAAAAGTGGATGAGAACAAAGGTGACAGAAAGATCTACGCCAGTTTGTACAGCTGGAATGTAGGTTACATCGCATTCTTCGGGTTCGCTTCTGCAGCCTGGGCTTGGGACTGGTTGATGTCAATAGATCCACACTGGTATTCTACACTTTACATCTGGTATTCTATGGTGAGCTGTTTGTCAACTGCCGTTGCATGTATCATTCTGGTAAGTGTTTATATCAAGAAAAAAGGCGTTTATCCGCAGTTTAATAACAATCACCTTCATGATCTTGGTAAATTCCTGTTTGCGACAAGTTTGCTATGGAGTTACCTTTGGTTCTGTCAGTTTATGTTATATTGGTATGCGAACGTACCGGAAGAGGTGAATTACTTCTTTGGTAGATTTGAATATTACAGACCGGTATTCTTGCCGATGTTAGTCATCAACTTTCTTGTGCCATTATTGGTATTGGTAAGCAGCAGTATCAAGAGAAATTACAAAGTAGTCACTTTTATGGCTTGTCTGGTTATTCTTGGCCACGCGCTTGATTATTTCAATATGGTAATGCCGGGTACGGTTGGACCTTACTGGAACAATCTTCCAATGCTGTTACTAGTTGCAGGAGCGTTTATTTTTATGGTTGGTCTTTTCGTTTTTGCGGTAATGACAGCCTTATCAAAATTAAAATTGATGCCGACAGGAAATCCTTTCTTCCACGAATCGGAGATCTACGAATATCCTTTCTAATTAATTTTAGAATTAACAAATATAAACCCAGCAGAGATGTTGGGTTTTTTTATTACTTTTATTAAAACAAAACAAATGATCCACAAGCTGCCAATAGAAAACATTCTTTTTCTGGATATCGAAACAGTCCCGCAGATGGATTCCTGGGATAATCTGGACGGAACGACTCAATACCTTTGGGACAAGAAAACCAAATCTCAGAGAAAGGAAGAAATTGAAGCCTCAGATTTCTATGAAGAGCGTGCTGGCATTATGGCAGAATTTGGGATGATCGTCTGCATCTCGATTGGGATGATAGATTCAAACTCAGGAAAACTTAAAATAAAAACATTTTCAGGCGAAGAAAAAAACCTGTTGATTGAGTTTTGCGAACTGTTCAATGCACCACGGATGAACAATGTACTTCTCTGCGCTCACAATGGCAAAGAATTCGATTTTCCCTACATTGCAAGGAGGCTGCTTGTGCACGGTATTCAGCCGCCGACTCCTTTTCAGATGTTTGGCAAGAAGCCTTGGGAAATTCCGCATATCGACACGATGGAACTATGGAAATTTGGCGATTGGAAAAGTTATGTTTCCCTCGAACTTCTCGCCCACATCTTCGGAATTCCGACCCCAAAGGACGATATAGACGGCAGTATGGTTGCTGATATATACTACAAGGACGGTGATATAGACAGAATCATTCATTATTGTGAAAAAGATGTATTAACTTTGGCAAACATTTTCCGGCGTATGCGTCAGGAAGATTTATTAAAAAGATTAGATTAAAATGAAATATACAGACGACCAGATTGCAGACATCGGTGAAGAGATTATCAAAGAGCTTAAAAGTGTTTATGACCCGGAAATTCCTGTTGATATTTACGAGTTAGGACTCATCTACGACGTGCAGATTTCAGAAGAAGGAGAAGTATTAGTAATAATGACTTTGACTTCGCCAAACTGTCCGGTTGCAGAATCTCTGCCGATGGAAGTGGAAGAGAAAGTACGCGGCGTAGAAGGTGTCCAGTCTGCCAAAATAGATCTTACATTTGAGCCCACCTGGACCAAAGAAATGATGAGTGAAGAAGCCAAGTTTGAACTTGGTATGCTATAAAACAAAAAATCCTGCAGACAGCAGGATTTCTTTTTAATCTTTATATTCGAAAAGTAATATTTTCTTGATTTCAGGATGCAGACTCAGGTAAACAGGGCTGTTTTTCACCGTATGCTCTATGAACTCCTGTTCCTCTGCAGTATAAGAGTGCGGAAACTTAAACACTCCGAAAATCTCTCCAATTCTTCTCGGTTCAAAATACATCGTTTTTTTCAGTTCGCAAGTTGCACCCGTAATATCTACGTGCCTGTCTTTTCCCAAAACAACCAGCGAAGCAAAGGCGCTCTCAGCCAATGCCGTCGCAAAGATATCAGTCGGAGAAAAATGCTCTCTTACATTGAAGTCGTTAGAAGGCACATAAGTGATGAAAACGTCGCCGGAAGCTTCGTGCACAGATTCGATTCTTGATTCGCCCAGATAAGTAGTTTTTGAAGTCATAACGGTAGTTTTTAATTTGTTTTTCTATAATAAATTTACATCAATTTTTCGAAATTTTAAATTGTAACCACTATTAATTATCAAAATATGATAAATTTTACATTACTTCCATCAATTTAAAAATGAAAAATATCCTTCGCCATATTGTACGCACTTTCAAAATGAAGCAGGTTCTGTCTGATGTCCAGCTTTTCCGATGACATAAACGTGAAAACCTTCTCCGTAGGCATATTTCCAACCAAATCATCCTTCGCCATAGGACAGCCGCCAATGCCTCTTATAGCACTGTCAAATCTCCTGCAACCCTCATCATACGCCGCTTTCAGTTTGATGTAAGAATCCTCATACCGGTTATGAAAATGTGCGCCAAAATTAATTTCCGGATACTTATGAGGAACTTGGCTGAAAAGCAGCTTGATCCTTTCTACATCGCCCACGCCAGTTGTATCAGAAAGCAGAATGTCTTTAATGCCAACCTCTGCAAACCGTTTCGCCCAGAAATCTACATCTTCCCATTTCCAGCTTTCACCATACGGATTTCCCAGCGCCATAGAAAAATAGAGATTCAGCTGTCGGCTTTCAGATTTCGCCAGGTTCATAATCTTCACCACTTCTGTGAATGCCTCTTCACGGCTTTTATTCGTATTCCGGTGTTGGAAAGTTTCTGAAATTGAAAAAGGAAATCCCAAAATGTCAACCTGCTGGTGGCTCAGCGCTTTTTCAGCGCCTTTCAAATTGGCAACGATGACGGAAAGTTTCGTACTGGAAAGTGATTTATCTATTTCGTCCAGCACTATCCCGGAATCCGCCATTTGAGGCATCGTTTTCGGATTGACGAAGCTTCCGCAATCCAGCACATCAAAACCGACCTCCATCAGCCTGTTGATGTAATCTATTTTCGTTTGCGTCGGGATCATCTCGCCCCAGCCTTGCATCGCGTCACGTGGACATTCGGTTAAAAACATTTATAATTTGGTTTTTCCAAATATAATAAATAATTCTCCAATAAGATTTCAGGAGTAATTTGGAAAATATTCAGACTTAATGTTGGCGCAATTATCAAATTTTTATAATCATCAATTAAGGCTATATGATCGTGCTGTACAGCGTTGACGAGACTTTAGTAATTTTGATTTCAGAAAAATAGATTAATTATTTAATGTAAGTCGAAATCAATTTTTCTCACTTCTTGTAATTTTACAGTAGCATCATTTCCCTTTTCGTATTTGAAGACGGATTCTTCTACAAATATATTTTCAGGATAATTCATTTTACTTCCCAAATCACTGTGATGAACGAACAATGATTGATATGCAGGAAAAATGGACGGGCTATATTTACCTATTTTCATAGTGTGGCTCTCCAATATTTTTTTGCGTCTTTTATTGCTAAAAATATCCAGTCTCAATGTTTTGTCATCTATTTTTGTAAATGAATAGGGGTGATCATAAGATAGCTGATAACTTAGATACGAGGAATCCTGATATTCAAAATCAAACATCAATTCTCCTTTTAAAGTAGATTGTTTGACCTTAAAATTGAAAGTTTCTTTATCTTCTGCTGAAAAAAGTTTTGCACGAACATCAGTTTCTCCCAATCTTAATATTTTCAAAAAATAATTTGGATTTTTAGAATTGACATATCCTAAAACATCCCTAGTATTTCCGTCTGATTCTATGGAATAGTGAATCAAAAAATCAAAATGGAAAGTTTTGGATTTAGTGCTTTTACCCGAAATTACCAGCCTCTGCCCGGATCCGAAAATGAAACAGAATAAAAATATAAACTGTAAAAGTGTTTTCATTTGTTATATTTAAATTTTTATGGTGAGAAAAGCCCATTGCTGAGGCTTGTTGATTATTGTTTTGTTAGGATAATGCTATATGGGAATGGCTCAGGCCTTTGAGAAGCAGGTAGATTCCAATAAAAACAGTCAGAATCCAGCCAATCATTATCTTTCCAATATTCCCATTTAAGTTGAGCTTTAGATGAGTCTGTAAAGTTGATCATAATATATCCTGTTATTCCACAAAGATCATTATCTATATAGCTGAACGAATATTTATCATCTTTTTTTCTAAATGTTCCTCATTCTATTTTTGCTTTATTATCGGCTACATTAGTATTATCAAACAAAATATTGCCACTATTATCTAATACTTTAAATTTTGCAATCAAAACATCTTTATAATATTCACTGCCAATATTATTATCTAAGTATAATTTTATTTTTTTAAATGCAATAAAAATAGTTTTATTGTTCCAAGTCGCTTTCCAAACTCCTTCATATTGTGGTAATTCATTATTGGTGTCAGTTACATAAGAATTTTTTGAAAAATTTATTCGATAAGTTCTTAATGGATATGTTTGTG
This sequence comes from Bacteroidota bacterium, assembly GCA_037033105.1. Classification (GTDB taxonomy): domain Bacteria; phylum Bacteroidota; class Bacteroidia; order Flavobacteriales; family Weeksellaceae; genus Epilithonimonas. Next base: position 121,827 of record JAZBLF010000003.1, on the reverse strand, counting down.
CTCTACAGGAGATAGTAATAATAACTAATACTAGTAAAAATATAATTTTCAATAAGCCCCATTGCTGAGGCTCAATTATTATTGTTTTACCAATATAATATTCTGTGGAAGCGAGATGGAACTATCATAAGGAGGTTGTCCCGGAAAATTTATCTGTATCCCTTCGGGATTTTTCAGATTAACTAATTTTATATGAGTAGGATCTATAAATTCTATCTCATATGTAACATTTTTATTATTTTTGGATATATGTGTTATTCCACCTTCCAATTTGTTAGAATTTTCTAAGCTATATCCTAATAAAGTGCTTTTTTTGTCTAAATAACTACCATTTGAATATTGTGTAGAACTTTCTAATACAGTATTATTTTTAGCATATTGATGAAAACCATACAAAATATCCGCTCTTATATTTCCTTCCAAAGGAAGCAAAATGTTTTCTTTTTTAAATATCAACACCAAACTTTCATTACCATTAGCCCATATCCAAGTTCCAACAAATTTATCTATGTTGTGATTTATATTTTGAGCATTTGGTGTTATATCTAGAGTTTGCGATTTATACATATTGTGTGTAAGAAGCATCAATATAATAAATGTTATTTTTTTCATAATAAAATATTTAGTTAAGGACAATTTTGAGGTATTACATTTCCGTTTGAATCTTTATTTAAAAGCTGCCAATTGCTGAACGAAGCATCTCCTTTTAGTAATTTTAGTCCTGTTTTGTTGGTTTGTTAATAACCAATTTGATATTTTTTCCTTGATATGAACTAGTCCAAGTTCCTACATATTGATCGAATTCATTATTAAGATCTTTAAAATAAGAATTTGAAGGTGTTCTAAATGCAGATGTATTAAGAGGAATTATTTGTTGTGCTTTGCAAGACATAATTGATAATAAGATAAGTATAAAAAATAGTTGTTTCATAATTTTGTTTTTTAAATACAAGGTATTGGTGTTGTTGAGCCGTCAGTATTTTCAGATATGGTGAATACTTTATTCTCACTATCGATCTTTTGTAAAATTACTTTATTCTGTAATCCCATCTTTTTTAATGTTGAAAAAAATATTTGTTCAATCTTTTCATTCATTGTTAGACTATTATCAAGTAAAAGATCTAAATACTGCTTCCATTGTTCTTTATTCCATTGCTTCAATTGCTCCGGTGAAAACGTTCCAAATGCAGGCAGGTCTCCTTGGCTTGCAGTAAATCGGATAACGTAATGCATATCTACAGGAATTACAACACCCATAAATACGTTGGTGGGATTTGCAACTCCATTATATCTTGCTATCTCAAGTAATGTACTAATATCGGTTGCAGAAAAAGTTTTTGCACCTGTTGTGGTATGTTTATGATAACCACCCGTTAGAAGGGATGGATCACCAAAATTCACACTGTGATCTCCGTTTTCTGTCGTTTGTGTCGGAGCTCCTGTTTTATTAAACTTCCAACCTTTCTCTCCGCTCCCAGTGTGATTTTTAAGATCCTGCACTACATTTTTCACCTCATTATTTGCCATCAGAACTTTAGTATTCTCGCACGGCGTCTTAGGTACCATATTGAGAAACTGTTGCCAGGTAGCACCCGGGTTATTGATGAAAAAGTCAATCCCCATCACAGTATTCTGGGATTTTGCAAGCGAATTGATAACCAGATAATTTGTGAACTTCTGAGCAAAAGTAGGGTTTTGTGCCAATAAATTTACCTGTAGCGCATCCAGCACAATGCCATAATCTGTCAGAGACTGGAAAACAGATTGTACATTATGAGCATACGAGAAAATATCTATATTAGGATTTTGAAGGTACCAGGGGAGGTTAGGGTCATAACCACCGCTGCCACTTGGATTGTTGGAATCTGTCGGAGGATCTGTTCCTTCTCCTCCAGTACCGCCGGGATCCGGTACATCTCCGCCTCCACCTGTAAAACACACTTGAAATACGCATTGTGAGCAACCGTCGCAATGTGCTTCGTCCATACCATTTTTACAGTCATAAACCGTGTAACATGTTTCTGCTACAAGATTGTTTGTTACTTCCTGCTGTCCAATGGCAAATGTTTTATAATCTGCTCCGTCTCTGACTGGTACATTTTCAAAAAGATCCAAAGGGATAGATTAGTATAGCCTGGAGCCAAACATCTCATTGTCAAAAAAAATGAAGGTCATCAGAATACTTTCCCGAATTTCGCGGTCTATACTACTGTTATGTGTAAAAACGTCCAACTGATCATTGGTAATAGTATAAACTTGTGGGGTCTCAGAATCAGGATTTTCAACATACATTAATGAAGACAAAAAACCGTCAACCACCTTTAGAGGTATGATGAGCATTTCTGATGATTCATCTCCCCTGTTAGCAGTTTTGTTCTTGGCACGGGTAAGATAATTCCACTCCGGAAGCCCACTTTTATCCGATAGCTTAGAGATAAAATCAGTCTTAGCATTGATGTTCCTGAGCTTTGCGATAGTACCGGAAACCAAAAGAAATATTGGGATTTTTAGAATTGCTACCCTGACTATTGGTGCGGAAAAATTCTTCTTCCCGTCTGGAATCTGCTATTCCGTTTGCAAAATCCTCGTTCCGGCAGGATAGCAGAAACAGTAGAATTACCAGCGCAATATTGCGCCAAATGGATAATTTTTTTTTCATGAATTTTGTGTTTTAAATTTTACTCAAATTAATGTAAAAAAATTGAGACTTTATTACGGGAAGCTGTAATTTGATAAATAATTTCACAAATTATATTTTTTTTATTAAATATTTGGAAATTATTTTTGAGATAGGTGTTGAAAAAACTAAAGTATTTTTCAAGATCCAAGATGGGCAATCGTCACGAATTGTTTGTTGTTCACTCCATAAATATATAACTTTGCGGAGATATAGCAAATTATATGGAAAACATCCAATTGGACGGCGTTTGGAAAGAAAAACTCCTCAGCAGATTCATCACCTACATCAAGATATTTTCAACCAGCGACGCAGAAAGTGAGACCACGCCTTCTACCGAAAGACAGTGGGACATAGCCAATTACCTTCACAAAGAATTGCAGGAACTCGGTTTGGAAGATGTCAGCATTGATGACAAAGGCTATGTTTTCGGATTTATTCCTTCCAATATTGAAGAAAAAGTTCCACAAGTGGGATTCATTGCCCACTACGATTCTTCTCCCGACTTCAATGGCGAGAATGTAAATCCGCAGATCTGGGAAAATTATGACGGCCAAGATTTACTGTTAAATAAAGAAACAGGATTTACATTGTCTTCAACCAAATTCGAAGCTTTAAAGAAATATATTGGCCAAACTATTATCAGCACAGACGGAACCACTTTGCTAAGTGCAGATGACAAGGCCGGCGTTGCAGAGATTGTAACCGCAGCAGAATTTATTTTAGCCAATCCACAAATCAAACACGGAAGGATTTCCATCGGATTCAATCCTGATGAGGAGATTGGAAGAGGTGCACATCATTTTGATGTCAAAAAATTCGGCGCAGAATGGGCCTACACAATGGATGGCGGCGAAATCGGTGAACTGGAATATGAAAACTTCAACGCTGCGGGAGCCGTTATAAAAATCCACGGATTGTCTGTTCATCCTGGTTATTCTTTCGGTAAAATGGTGAATGCAGGATTAGTGGCATCTGAGTTTATTGCCTCATTACCGGAGAATGAAACGCCTGCAACCACCAAAGGTTTCGAAGGTTTTTTCCATCTTACAGATTTTGAAGGCGATGTGTCAGAAGCAAAACTTCAGTACATCATTCGTGACCACGACGACCAGAAATTTGAAGACAGAAAAAAACTGATTGCTGAAAAAGTAGAAGCAATCAACCAAAAATACGGAGAGAAAACGGCTGAAATAGAAATCAAGCCGCAATATCTCAATATGAAAAAACAGTTTGAAGGCAAGATGCACATCATAGACGTTGCAGAGCAGGCAATGAAAAATGCAGGAGTAGAGCCAAAAATTAAAGCCATTAGAGGCGGTACAGACGGCGCACAGCTGTCTTATATGGGATTGCCTTGCCCAAATATCTTCGCCGGCGGACACAACTTCCACGGTCCGTATGAATTTGTACCTTTGGAAAGTATGATGGCAGCGGTCAGCGTGATCGTTCAAATCGCACAATTGGTAAAGTAATTGATTCATTAAAATCACATAAAATTTCTGAATGACAATCAAAGAAAATCAACAAGAATTAATAGAGGAATTTGCCTTTCTGGAAGATTGGGAGCAGAAATATGAATACATCATAGATCTTGGAAAAGAGCTGAAAGGCCTTCCCGAAGATAAGAAATCGGAAGACAACCTAATCCGTGGCTGCCAGTCCAAAGTCTGGATAGATGCCGAGTACAAAGACGGCAAATTGTTTTTCAATGCCGATTCTGACGGGATTTTGCCAAAAGGTATCGCATCACTGCTAGTCCGGATTTACAGTGGCCATTCTACGCAGGAAATACTGGATTCTGACTTCGAGTTTATCTCAAAAATAGGCCTACAGGAATTTCTCTCTCCGTCCAGAGCCAACGGTCTTATGGCGATGACAAAACAAATTAAATTCTACGCCGTAGCGTTTCAACTAAAGAAGTAGGTGAAAACTATTCTAGCATACCGCTTCTCCGCCTTTGGAGATGTAGCCATGACTGTTCCGGTCTGTATAGAATTTCTGGAGCAGAATCCTGATGTGGAAATCATATTCATCAGCAGAGACCATTTCAAAGACCTTTTTGACGGTCATCCCAGGCTAACATTCAAAGGCATCAGTTTTGACGATTACAAAGGTATCTTCGGCATCAGAAAACTCACAAGACAGCTCATCAAGGATTTTAAACCGGATTATGTAGCAGATCTTCACGATGTGATTCGAACCAAGATGGTGAATTCTATCTTCAAAAGACACCGGTACCGTGTTTCCAAGATCAACAAAGGAAAGTCTGAGAAGGAAAAACTCACCAACGTCTGGAATCTTGATAAAAAACCGCTGAAAAGAACCGTGGAACGCTATGCTGATGTATTCCGTGAAATGGGATTTTCTCTCGAGTTATCGCATAACTACAGATCAAAAGTCACCGAGAAAAAGGGAATTGGATTTGCGCCTTTTGCACAGCATAAAGGCAAAATGATGCCTTTGGAAAAATCGTTTGAGTTGGTAAGAATCCTTTCAAAAAATCATAAAATTTACTTCTTTGGCGGCGGTAAAGACGAGGATGAGATTTTAGGAAAATGGGAAAGTCAAATCCCAAATACGCAAAGTCTTTCCGGAAAGCTGACCTTGAAAGAGGAACTGCAGAAAATATCAGAACTGGAAGTGATGATTTCTATGGACTCGGCGAATATGCATTTGGCAAGCCTTATGGGAACAAGGTGCATCTCTGTCTGGGGGTCTACCCACCACTATGCCGGCTTTTTAGGATACGGGCAGAGTGAGGATGACATTGTTCACGTCAAAGATCTATCCTGCAGGCCGTGTTCTGTGTTTGGTGATAAGCCGTGTTTCCGGGGCGATTATGCCTGTCTGGAAGAGCTCAACATACAGGAAATCATCAATAAAATATGAAGCTCAGCATCTGTATTCCGGTTTTCAATTTCGATGTCAATAATTTAGTTAGAGATCTCTCGCAGCAGATTGTTTCTGATCGGCTGGATGCGGAAATTATATTAATTGATGATGCTTCAACTGATAGTTTTGTTAAAATAAATAATAATCTAAAAAATAAGGTGAGCCGTTTCATTTTCCTTGAAGAAAATATTGGCCGCTCCAGAATCCGCAATGTTTTTTTAGACTATACACCACAATCAGCCTACTTGTTGTTCCTGGATTGTGACGGAAAAATAATCAGCAAATCATTTCTTAAAACCTATTGTGATTTTATAGAAAAGGAGAATCCGGATGTTATTTTCGGCGGAAGACAAGTTAGCAACATCAAACCGTCAAGTGAGTATGGACTGAGGTGGAAATTTGCCACGGAGCGTGAAAATCTGCCTGTTCAAAAGCGCCTGATTTCGCCCTATCTCGACTTTCAGACTAATAATTTCGTTGTAAAACGATCAGTACTGGAAAGAATTCCTTTCAATACCAGCATCACGCAATACGGCTATGAGGATTTGGTGTTTTCAAAAGATTTACAGGATCATTCTATTAAAATAGATCATATCGAGAATCCTGTTTTTAATAATGATGTGGAGTCCAATGATGTATTTCTGTCCAAAGCGGATGAATCTGCAAAGAGCCTGGCTCAGCTAATCAAAACAGATGAAAACTTTGATAAAGTATCTGATATCAGACTGGTAAAAGCTTATCTGGTTTTGCGTAAAATGGGATTAATAAAAGTTTATCTCAAAATTTATTGCATTACAAAACATCGAATAGTCAAAAAGCTCCTTTCGGGAAATGCCTCTCTTAAAATGTTGGATTTGTATAAATTGGGACAGTTTATCGGCTATATGAATAAGGCGTTTTAGCAGATTCGTAAGCCATTTCCAGCCTGATATCACCAATATTTAACCACGTCATCACCTTCAGGCCAAAATAGCCTATCAGCATTCCAAAAGTGTTTAGGAAAACATCGTCTACGTCAGCTGTGCCTCTGGCAGTATAATATTGAGCAAGTTCTATCGCGCAGATACTGCAGATGAAAATGAATAGCAGCAAGGGTAGATTGTTCAGTTTTTTCACCAAAAGTCCGAGACCTCCAAAAGGAATAAATATAAGTATGTTCCCAACAATATTCACCATAAATGTTTCTGAGAAAAACTCATTATAACGCAAGAAATAGGTGATGCTCTGAAGCGGGTTGAGTTGTAGAAATCCGAATTCCGGATGTCTGCCACAGCCGTAAAACATCATGTACAATAAGAAGATAGTGTAAAAGGGAATTAACACTGCATAATATCTTTTCATAGTTTTCCTTTTAGGATTAGTAATAAAAAGTCGTTTTCTACACCATAATTTGTTAGGATTTGTAAAGTGCAATGTATAGCAAAAATCTTACCCGGACGGAAAAGTTAAACGAATGATTAACTTATTTATGAAAATTTAACTATTATGTTAAATAGAAAAGGTAGTATTAACAAAATTTTAAGAAAAAGTGGGCAGTACAGGATTCGAACCAGTGACCTCTGCGATGTCAACGCAACGCTCTAAACCAACTGAGCTAACTGCCCGCTAAATAAGGATAAAAAGAAAATCTCAGATTGCTCTGAGATTTCTTTAATGGTGGGCCCTGAGGGATTCGAACCCCCGACCCTCTGGGTGTAAACCAGATGCTCTGAACCAACTGAGCTAAGAGCCCTGAAATTTTTTTAAAGGCTTCAGTATCCTTTTTGTGGGCCCTGAGGGATTCGAACCCCCGACCCTCTGGGTGTAAACCAGATGCTCTGAACCAACTGAGCTAAGAGCCCCATAAAACGATTACCGTTTTGAGTGGTGCAAATATACAATTTATTACGTAGTCAGCAAATTTTTTTCCAAAAAATCTCCCACAACAAAATTGCTGCCGCCAATAAAAATCATTTCAGAATCACTACAATTCTGTCTTGCAGAAAGATAACCTTCCTGTACCGACTGAAAAATTTTATAAGGAATTTTATTTTTTTTCAGCAACGCTTCATAACTTTCGGGATTTCGGCCTCTGTTTACGGAAGGTTTTACAAAATAGTAGCTCGCATTGTCCGGTAATATGGCCAATACTTCATTTATCTTTTTATCATTTACGAAACCCAAAACTATGTGTTTGTGCTGCGGATAACTTTCTAGTTGGCTAAAAACTTCCTCCAGTCCAGCCTGATTGTGGCCGGTATCACAAATTGTTAACGGATTTTTGGAAAACTCAAACCAGCGGCCGATAAAATGGGTGTTTTTAGAGACATTTAAAAGACCGTTCTTCAGATTTTCATCACTTATCGTGAGTCCTTGCTCTCTCAACAGTTCAACAAGAGCCAGAACCACGCGGATATTCTTAGTCTGATATTTCCCCTTCAGGTCAGATTCCAGATCACTTTCAATCAAAGTTGCATCGGTCAGTTCTGCGTGCATTTCTGAGGCTTTTAGACGGATAATGTCTTTTACTGCAGCTTTTTCGTCTCCCGAGACCACAGGAATATTCTCTTTTATGATTCCCGCCTTTTCAAATGCAATCTGCTCAATTGTATCACCCAAAAGGTCCTGATGGTCAAGCTGCACATTCGTAATCGCCGTCACCATAGGTTTAATGATGTTGGTAGAATCTAGCCTTCCGCCCAAGCCCACTTCAATAATCGCAAGATCTACCTTCTTCTGATAGAAATATTCAAAAGCCATTATGGTTGTGAATTCGAAAAAAGAAGGTTGGATTTCGCCCGGCAGCAGTTTCAATTTCTGAATAAAGTCAAATACAAATGCCTTGTCACAATTCTCACCATCCACCTTGATTCTTTCCGTAAAATCTACAAGGTGCGGCGAATTATAAAGCCCGGTTTTATACCCGCTTTCCTGAAGTACAGACGCCAGCATATTGCTCGTAGAGCCTTTCCCATTGGTTCCGCCAATATGAATCGTTTTGATTTTGTCCTGCGGATTGCCAAAGAAATCGCAAAGCTTTCTGATGTTGTCCAGTCCCGGTTTGTACGCAGAAGCGCCGTCAGATTGGTAATTCGGAGCCTGCGCAAAAAGCCACTCTACAGAATCTTTATAGTCTTGAGAAGTCATAATTGTGATCAAAGGACAAATTTAGAAATTACACAAACCTAATTGCAAATAATTATAAAAATTTGGGCAGCTATATCCGTCTTCCGTTCCCGCTATTTTTTCGCTGCTTATCCATTTTTAAGATACCAATAGAAATCATCGCAGAACGCAGCGAAAAAATGAGCTCCACTCAAGCCGGGCTGCGGCTCGTAAAAGCAATTCACGTCTTGGTCATCAGTAGAAATCTGAGCGTAAATAGCCGTTTCGAGACTTCAAAAAAGCTTTTGGTTTGTTTCGTATAAAGAAAAGCTGGGAATCAATCTGACTAAAAAACAATCGTGTAAGTACCCTGAGAAATACTCGTAGATTTTTTCGCTTTCACATATTTCTTAGTCCAGATCACGGCAGCAGTCACATTGCACACATCTTTGATGCCGCTGCTTCTGCCGGCGCTCGTCACGTTCCCCGCTTTATCAACCGTGATAAACATGACGAGCTGGCCTTTTGCTTTGCAGTTATGAGAAGGTAATTTGCCGCCTTTTCCCATTGTGCCGGGAATAAATGCAGTCAGAATCCTGTCTTTTCCTATTTTTGTAATTGTGCCTTCCTTAGCATCGGAATCTGCTGCTTTTACTAGAGTCGAATTCTTCTCATTCTGAGCAGATGTTGGCTCTGCTTTATTTTCTTCGTTTGCAACACTTATTTCCGGATTGGCTGAAAGTGTGTCAAGTGGTAGAACTTCTGTCTCAGGAACATAAATTTCATTAGTTTCTGTAGAATCTTTTTTAGGCGCAGGAGTTTCAGGGATTTCGGCAACCGTTATTTTTGGCTGTGCAGAGGCTTTGTAATATCGTGAATTAAAAGAAAACATAAGCACGAAAAACAGCAGCACAACTGCATAAAATGCAACCGGCAAACCTGATAATCGTCTTGTTCTTCTTCGGAATTCCATTTATTAATTTTAATAATTATCTAAGGTCAAATTAAGCCGGTTTATTAATGATATCCAAAAACTCATTTGTATGAAACTGAATTTTCATTAGCAGATAATCCACCTTCGTCACCAGAATATTATGAAAGATATAAGATAAGAAGCCGACGATCAATCCCACAACTGTAGGTGCGAGAGCTCTGTAGAAGTCTGCAGCCAGAACGTTTTGGGCAACCACAGCTTCAGTCCTGGACAGGGATCCGAAAGTAGAAGCCAGTATCAGAACGCCCCCAAGAAGTCCCAGCATTGGCGCTGCGCCGGAAAGTGTAGCCAGAAAACCAATGTTTTTCTCCGCCTGGTTGAGTTCTATCTGTGCGTGCGTTTCCATAGCATTGGCAATTTCGCTGATAGGCCGTCCCAATCTGTTGAGGCCTTTCTCTACACTTCTGGATTCGGGGGAATTATCTCTTCTGCAAAAATCAACAGCGGATTGTACCCGGCCATCGTTCAGTAGGTCGTTTACGTTTTTTAGCAGATACGGATCTACCTGATTTTCACGGTTGAGCGCGTATAATTTCTGTCCGAAAAAAACGATGGCAGCAATTCCGGAAAATATCAGAATAATGATAAGCGTAACGCTCACCAAACCTCCACCAAATAAGAATTCCCAAATTGAAATAGATTGATTTGCCATAGTTTAGATAATTGTTTTTTACAGTTTCAAATTTATGAATAACTTACAGATTAACTTCGATAGATTATTGAAAAGTTTAACGGAAATGATTATTTATGGGAATTTTAAAAAACAATTTTATAAGTTCCTTTAGATGATACAGCGGCAGCTTCTGCCTTTACATATTGTTTTACCCAGCTTACTGCCGTACTTGAGACGCAAGGATCAGAAACGCCACTCAGCCGTTTTGCGGAGATCACCTTTCCGGACTTGTCCACGGTGTAAGAGATGCTGATGCTTCCGCTGGCTGCGCAGTTGTGATTGGGCTGTGCGCCGCCTCGTCCCATCGTTCCAGGGATGAAGCCGACGAGTTTTCTGTCGATTCCTATCAGGCTGTTGCCGTCTCCGTCACCACCCAGCGGATCACCGTAATTTCCCGGTCCGTTTCCGCTGCCCTGTGAGCCGGATTTGGTGCCTCTGCCTTTCAGGAGATTTCCTATCGCTGCATTGCCGCGCCCGTCTCCGGAAGCATTTTCCTTTTTAATATCGCCTTTTGTACTTGTATTTCCTTTTGTATTTTTGGTAGAGTTGGCCACAGTTGGCGCATTCGTTTTTGCATCTGATTTTTTAGTTGCAGCAGGCGGGTTTTTTGTCCTTGTTGGCGTGGGAACGGTATTTTCAGGAGTATCTTTTTCTACTTTTTCTTTGGATGCTGTTGCAACTTCGGTCAAGACTTCTTTATTATCCTTATTTTCAACCAGTGGTGCAGGACTTCCTTGCTCCTCTTTTGGCTCTTCAGGATCTTTTCCGTTTCTGTTGTCACCGTAGTTGATGCGCATCTCTGTAAGATCCACCGGAATGATGGTCTCACTGTCTACCGCAGTTTTTTTATTAGATTTGATAAAAGAAGCCGGAAGGAAAAATAAGACAGAAAATATGAAAACACCTACTACCAAAGCTTTGGTGAGCGTAAAATCATAATGCTTGCGGTATTCATAAGCGCCGTAAGCCTTGTGTCGGTCTTCGAAAATAATATCATCCAGGTCCTGATACATAGGAAAAAACTTGTTTGCGTTATAAACTAATTTTATAACGATTCGTAAATATAAATATTATTTCCTGAAAGAATTAGTCGTCCACTTCTATCTCGTCCGGACGGAAATGGCATTTCAGTTTAAAAGGAATCGGTGTTTCGGAACCAGTGTAGAAATCGGTGATGTTGCCTTTCCAGCAGAGCTGCAGATCACCTGCTTCATTTTTATCAAAGCTGAGTTCGTTTTCAAACAGAAATGCCTCTTCATCGTCAAAGAGATCCACTTCTGTAAAGATCTCGTCTTCCGTATCTTCGATGACAAAAGTCTGCCCTTCCAATTCAGAAGTGGTAACAGGAAATTCAATAACGTCAAGCGACAGTTGTGGGAATTTGTACTGCAGAGAATCGTCGTCCACGTGATCCAGAGCTTCATCTGTGATGATCTCGACTTCCAGAAAGTTCTGCGAGTTGATGTACACAGATTTGCAGTAAGTGTTTCTGATAAAATATTTCAGAGTCTCCTCTGGGTGATAGATCTTTAGTATTCCTTTCATTATAAGGATAATAAATTATGAAATGATTTTTTTTAATAGTGTTGAACAAAGATAAAAAATAGAATGAATGTGGAAAATTTTTGTCAATTATTTTTGGTATTTATATTAAAACTTTATGATTTCGTTGGCAATCCGTCAATTTTTAATTTATAGGCCTGCAAAACCACTTTCCTCCCGCATCAGGATTAAAATATTATCTTTACATTAATAAAAATAAATTAACGAATGAGGGCTTTCTACAAATTACTGCTTTTTGTATGGTTGGTTTTGAATGTCTCCTGCAAAAAAGGGGACTCTCCAATGGTGAAAAATGTAGGTTTCAACACTTCTGATCTGGATACAATTGCAGCCGGATATTATGAGGAATATCTCAAAATGTATCCTCTGGAAGCCACATCACAAGGTGATGAACGATACAATGATCTTTTACCGAACAACCTGAGCCAGGAGTTTATACAAAATGAAATTGCATTTTACAGTTCGATACAAAACCAGCTGAAGACCGTAGATTATGAAAGCCTCAGCAATGATCAGAAAGTCGTTTTTGATGTTTTGGAATATACTTTAATTGATAAGCAGGAGCGCTACGCCTATCACCCGGAATATATTCCCTTCACGCAGTTTGGCGGGTTGCCGCTCGATTTTCCGATGTTGGGAAGTGGAAGCGGCATTCAACCGTTCAAAACTGAAAAGGATTATGACAACTGGCTGAAAAGAATAGAACTGTTCCCGGTCTGGATGGATTCTGCCATAGAAAACTTCAGAGCTGGAATCAAAAATAATGTGGTGCTGCCAAAATCATTGGTTATCAAAATGATTCCCCAGATGAAAGCCGGAGAAATCACGACTTTGGATATCGATAAGAATATTTTCTACGGACCCATCAAAAACATACCGAAGGATTTCAAACCGGTTACAGCCAACAAATATGCGAAACTATATCAGGATGCTATCAAAAGTAAACTGATTCCTGCTTACCTCAAAATGGCAGAATTCCTTGAGAAAGAATATCTTCCTAAAGCAAGATCCACCGATGGCTACAACGCTTTGCCCAACGGTAACAATATATATGCATACTATGTAAAAAGCTGGACTACCACCAACAAAACGCCGGATGCCATTCACAAAACAGGTCTTTCTGAAGTAGAGAGACTTCGTGGTGAGATGGAAAAAGTCAAGAATCAGGTCGGGTTCAAAGGCTCATTAGAAGAATTCTTAAACTTCGTCAAAACGGATCCGAAAGCAATGCCTTACAAAACGTCGAAAGAGGTTTTGGCAGGATTCCAATCTATTCTCGATAAAATCACACCGAAGCTGAAAACGATGTTCAACTTAACGCCGAAAACGCCATTCGAAATCCGGCAGACGGAAAAATACAGAGAGGCCAGTGCCAGCGCAGAATACATCCAGGGAAGTCCGGACGGCAAACGGCCCGGCATTTTTTACACCCCAATTCCTGATCCTGCAAAATTCAATGTCACCTCCGGAATGGAGTCTCTGTTTCTGCACGAGGCTATTCCCGGTCATCATTATCAGATTTCTCTACAGCAGGAAAATCTGAAACTGCCTAAGTTTTTGAGATTCGGCTGGATTGGCGCTTACGGCGAAGGCTGGGCTTTGTACTGCGAATCTTTAGGCTCGGAATTTGGGCTCTACACTGATCCTTATCAGAAAATGGGATCTTTGAGTGATGAAATGCTGCGCGCAGTCCGTCTGGTGATTGATACCGGAATCCACACCGGACAAATGTCCCGGGAAGAAGCGATTAAGTATTTTCTGAGCAACGTTGCTTATGATGAAGCGGGGGCAACAGCAGAAGTAGAGCGCTATATGGCAATGCCAGGACAGGCCTTGAGCTATAAAACCGGTGCAATGAAAATCCGCGAACTGAGAGAAAAGTATAAGAATCAACTGGGTGAAAAATTCAAGATTGCGGATTTCCACGACGCAGTTCTCAGCCAGGGCTGTCTTCCGCTGCAGGTTCTCGAGAGAAAAATGGATCTCTGGGCAAAAGATGTAAAATAAAAATTGATGAAGAGACAAATCAGAAGAAGACTCAAACATACCCAATATATCTTTTACCAGGAAACATTAGTTGATGTCAAAGACCACTTTTGGTCGTTTCTTGGTGCTTTTTTCGGAATAGGATTGATTGCTTTCCTGCAGTCGCAGCAGATTTCCGAAATTGAAAATGTCTTTCTGATAGGCTCATTCGGCGCATCCAGCGTCTTGGTCTATGGCGCAGTGAACAGTCCTCTGGCGCAACCGCGCAATCTAATTGGCGGCCACGTCTTTTCAGCTTTGGTTGGAGTTACGGTTTATAAACTATGTCCGGATATTCTTTGGCTGAATGCCTCTTTGGCGGTCGCATTTTCAATAGTTGTGATGCAGATTACAAAAACAATGCATCCGCCAGGTGGCGCAACAGCGCTGATTGCAATTCTGCCGTCAGAAAAGATTCAGGCTTTGGGATATTGGTATGCGCTTTCACCGGTTCTCAGTGGCGCTCTCATTTTATTGATTGTGGCTTTAATTTTTAATAATATTCCCAAAGGCAGAAAATATCCGCACCACGTCCGGCAATCCAAATATGTGCATATGCGCAGAATGTTCAAAAAGAAAAACTAAAATTTATGACAATCGAAATTTTAAAATCGCTTTACAATCGGGATTTGCAAAAATTAAAAGTTGAAATTGAATCTTATCAAAATGAAGAATCACTTTGGAAAATCGATAATAATATTTTGAATTCCGGTGGCAATCTCTGTCTTCATTTGCTTGGAAATCTCAATACTTACATCGGCGCAGAATTGGGCAAATCCGGCTATGTAAGACATCGCGATCTGGAATTTTCACTGAAAGATATTCCTAAAACCGAACTTTTGGAAAGACTGGATTCTCTGATAAAAATCGTAGATTCTACACTTGCAAACTTGTCCGAAGAAGATTTGAAAAAAGATTATCCGACAGAAGCTTTGGGTTACCAAATGACAACAGAATATTTCCTGATCCATTTATTGGCCCATTTGAATTATCATCTCGGTCAAATCAATTATCAACGGCGACTTCTGGATATTTAATTACTTCTCAAACAACATTTTCGTCAGAAAATCCTTCTCCTGGCTGCCTCTCGCCGGCGAATATTCTCTGCCGTAATAGATAATCTGGAGGTGCAGTTTGTTCCATACACTTTCGTTCCACAGGCTTTTGGCGTCGCGTTCGGTTTGCACCACATTTTTTCCTTCCGTTAGTTTCCATTGTTTCATCAGGCGGTGGATGTGCGTGTCGACCGGAAATGCCGGAAATCCAAAACCCTGACTCATCACCACAGAAGCAGTCTTGTGGCCTACGCCGGCCAGCTCTTCCAGCTCTTCGTAAGTCTGCGGAACTACGGAATTGTGCTTCTCCACAAGCACTTCCGCCATCTTTTTCAGGTTTTTTGCTTTGGCATTGGTGAGACCAATCTGTTTGATCAGTTCCTTAATCTCTTCAACGCTCAGTCTTGCCATTTTCTCCGGCGTATCGGCAGCTGCGAAAAGTGCCGGCGTGATCTGATTCACTTTTTTATCCGTCGTCTGGGCAGAGAGAGCCACCGCAACCATCAGTGTGTACGCATCTTTGTGATCCAGCGGAATCGGAAGTTCGGGATACAGTTTTTCCAGTTCTTCCTGCACTATTTTGGCTCTTTGTTTTTTGGTCATATTTTTTAATTTTTATGGCAGCTTTATCCGCCTTCCACTCCCAAACCTAACGAAGTGGTTCGACGAAGTCAATCTTTTTGCCTTCGCTTCTCCAGCCACAAAAAAGGATTTCCGTTCAAGTCGGGCTGCACGTTCAGCATTAGTTCCATTTTCAAATCAAATTCTCGGTGGGAATCTGTAATAATGAACTAATTTTGTGTAAAATTAAAAATTATGTTGCAGGTTGGCGATTCTTTACCGGAATTTATCGGAACAAATCAAAACGGAGAACAGATCGATTCTCAAAATCTAAAAGGGAAGAAACTCGTGGTTTTCTTCTACCCAAAAGCAAGTACGCCAGGTTGCACGGTAGAAGCCTGCAATCTGCGCGATAATTATTCTGTGCTGCAACAAAATGGTTTTCAACTGATTGGTGTTAGTGCGGATTCAGAAAAGCGTCAGAAGAATTTCACTGAGAAATACGAATTGCCATTTGATGTTCTGGCCGATGAAGATCACGACGTTATCAATAAATTCGGAGTTTGGCAGCTGAAGAAGTTTATGGGCAAAGAGTTTATGGGAATCGTACGAACGACTTTTGTTTTTGATGAAAACGGAATTTGCATCCAGGTCATTGATAAAGTGAAAACGAAAGACCACGCTGCGCAGATTTTGGAATAAACTCAATTTTATGGATAATGCTTCATTAATAATTGAGAGCTTTAATGAATGGGGAAGACCTTGGACTTTCTATAAATATGTAATCAATAATCCACAGATTTCTGAAAAAGAAAAGAATGAATTTTCGAAAATTTATAAAGATGCTTCGGAATTTGAATTGTGGAATTTTTCAGATTTATCTGAAGGCGCCAAAAACTCAACTCTCTATTTAAAGAATAACACGCCATTTACTGATGAAGCTATAAAGCAGATTGTAAATTCCATTGCTTATGAGTGGAAATGATGGATTATTTTATTGGAATCCAAATTTCCTCTTCTGCAGCATCGTTTTTAGGATTGTAATCTTCGCCAAACATCTCAAAATGCGGTCTGTCATCTAGCTCAAAATTATTTTCAGGAATAAAAGTGTTGAAAATATAGCCGAAAAGTTCCGGTCCATTTTCCGCTTTTCCTCTGTAACTGAAAACCAGATATTTCCCACTTTCTAAGTTGAAAGTTTCGAAGTCATTTGGAATATTGTCAAAATCAAAAACTTCTGCAAGCGCATACTTTGTGAAAGATTGATGCGGAGTAAAATTCTCAGGATAGATTTGAAGTGAGAACAATCTGTCTGAAATCCTATTGGAAATCTCATTTCTCCGGATCATAAATTTCTGCCACAAAATTGCAGTTTTATCGTCACGAAAAGACGTGCTGAGGCTGAAACCAGTCAGCTTTTTACTTTCGATGACTTCAACTCTGTGGATCAGTGGATTTTTAATTTTCATAATACCGCAATTCCTCATTATCATCCGGGAAAATCACATATTTTTTGAATTGTAGTCCCAGTCTTTCAATCAGTTTTTGAGAAGAGATATTCTCATCCGTCGTCATCGCTGAAAGTTTTTCTATCCCGAATTCAGTTTTGACAATTTCCATAAGATTCACAGCTGACTCATACGCAAAACCTTTCCCTTCAAACTCCGGAAGGAACGAAAATCCAATATCGGGAACATCAATGCCATCTCTGGAAAATACACCTACTGCGCCAATTTTCTCATTCAATTCTTTGTGAATCACAACGCAGTTTCCAAAGCCCAATTTTTCGATCTGAGGAAGAAATCTGTTGGAAATGTAATTTTCAGCGTCCTCTTTCGTGCGAAGATTCCTGTCGCCGATAAATCTGATGAACGAGGGCAGATTGTAAAGTTTAAGGAAGAAATCGGCGTCTTCCAGATCAGCTGGCTTAAGAATTAATCTTTCAGTCTCGTAATTTTTCATTGATTAAAAATAATAAAATTTTACGGTACAATCACTGTGAAAATGTAGGCAAATAGATTGACCAGCAGTACAACACCATAGAGAATATTAGTTTTGCCACGGCTGAGAGACAGCATTACTGTGTAAAGTGAGAGCGCCAGGAGAACCATAGATTTGATATCGAGACCCAGCAATAGCGGCATTTCGTAAATGATGGAGACCACGGCAACACACGGGATTGTAAGTCCGATACTGGCAATTGCAGATCCTAAAGCAAGATTGAGACTTGTCTGGAACTGATTTCTCCGCGCTGCTTTGATGGCCGCCATTCCTTCCGGTAAAAGTACAACTGCTGCAATGATGACACCGACTAATGCCTGCGGAGCGCCCAGATTATGGACTACACTTTCTATGGTAGGAGATAGCGATTTGGCCATTACCACAACCACGCCAAGGCAGATGAGAAGGAAGATAAGGCTCATAATGCTTATAAAATTAGTTGGCGGATCTGCGTGAGGCTCATCGTCGTTTTCCGGTAAGAAATAGTTTCTGTGTCTCACGGTCTGAACCATCAAAAAAGTGCTGTAAATGACGAGTGAAGCTACTGAGAAGAAGATCAGCTGTGCTTTGCTGAAGGTTGGAGAAAGTTCGCTGGTCGTATAATTTGGTAAAATTAAAGTCATAACTACGATGGCCACGAGGCTGATTAAAGCCATGTTTCCGGAAGTCCTAGCGAAAAACTGCTCCTTGAATTTGATTCCTCCTACCAGAAGACAGGCGCCAAGAATTCCGTTAAGAATCAGCATGACGGCTGCAAAAACGGTGTCTCTGGCCAAAGTGCTGGTTTCTTTACCGCCTGCAACCATTAATGAAACAATCAACCCGACTTCCAAAACTGTGATGGCAATAGCCAGGATAATGGTTCCAAAGGGTTCGCCAACTTTGTGCGCCACCACCTCTGCATGATGTACTGCGGCTAATACTGATGAGATGAGCAATAGACTGCCTAGTGCGGCCAGCCATGCATTGTCATCTACGATGCCGAAAAAATAATAAGCAAGGGATAAAAGTGGAAAAATATAGGACCAGTGAAGTAAAGATTTTAAATTCATAAAAATGATTTCTCTAATTTACAAAAAATTATGTTAAACGGATATTTCTCCTGTCAGGAAGCTTCCGGGAATTTTATGCAACAAAAAAGCCACCAAAATATGGTGGCTTGTCTATAATGTTCCGATAAAAATTATTTTACCAGAGTCAGTTCGCTGATCAGTCTTGTAGCGCCTGCGTATTTATCAATGACCCAAAGCACGTAACGTACATCTACGTTGATGGTTCTTTGTAAATTAGGTTCGAAAACGATGTCACCGCTTAAAGCTTCGCTGTTTCCGTCGAAAGCAAGACCCAATAAGTTACCATTTCCGTCAATGATTGGAGAACCGGAGTTTCCGCCAGTAATGTCATTGTTGGACAAGAAGTTGATTGGCATAAAACCGTCTTTCTTATCGGCGTACTGTCCGTAATCTTTTTTCTTGGCCAGATCCAGAACTTTTTTTGGAAGGTCAAATTCCTCGTCACCTTTTTTGTATTTGGCAACCATTCCGTTGATATCGGTATAGTAATTTTCTTTGATGCCTTTGTAGTTTCTGTCAGATCTTTCCGGAAGTGTCTGCACTGTTCCGTAAGTCAGTCTCATTGTAGAGTTAGCGTCCGGATAGAACACTTTTTCCGGCTGTGCTTTTCTAAGTCCGTCTAGGAATAGTCTGCTGTTTTTGGCAAAATTTTCGTCAATCTTAGCATATTTCTCCATGCTTAGTTTTTGCTCTTCCACCATACTGCTGGCAAATTGTCTCATTTTGTCGGCATCAATTTTCAGTCTGTCAGGATTTTCTACGAAAGCCATTGCAGATTTTTTATTGGCAAAAATAGATTCATAAGCCAAGGTAGAAAGATTGTCTACATCTGCTGCCAAAATTGTCGGGGAAGCAAATTCCTTAGCAACTCTCACTTTATAAAGAGATGTCAACGCTACCAGCATATCACCTTCCACATTGTCGTGGAAGCCGTCATAGGCTTTTTCTACAGCTTCTACCACTTTCGCTTTCATGGCTGCTTTTCCTGCATCGTCCTGATCTCCGTAAGATTTGAACAAGCTTCCCAATTGGTAAGTGGTCCCGATATAATGCGCATTTCTCTGAAGAATAGAAGCGTAATTACGCTCTACATTTCTTCCGGAGATCTGTTTGTAGTAGCTTTGGATTTCTGGCAACACTTTATAGTATGTAGCTTCATTAGGAGACTGAGCTGCCCACTGCGTGTAGATCTGTTCTGTTTTTTGCTTTTCGGAAACTGTTCCGTTTTTCTTTACAGCGTCTATTGTTCCCTGTCTGTTTTTCCAGTAGTTGGCAACACTTGCGTACTGGGAAGCATAATCAAGCTGAGTCGCTTTGTCTTTGTCCATATACTTTTTCATTACATCCATCGCTACTTTGGAAGATTCTACCCAAGCCGGATAATCTTTGTCCACCATCTGCTCGATGCCGTAAGACGTCAGATAACGGTTGGTTCTTCCCGGATAGCCAAGGATCATAGTAAAATCTCCAGGTTTGTAACCTTTAAGGGAAACAGGCAGGAAATGTTTTGGTTTCAAAGGAACGTTGGTTTCAGAATATTCTGCAGGATTTCCGTTGGCATCTGCGTAAGCACGGAAAACCGTAAAATCTGCAGTGTGTCTCGGCCATTCCCAGTTGTCTGTATCGCCACCGAATTTCCCTAATGAGGACGGCGGTGCGCCAACCAGTCTGATATCTTTATAGTCTTGATATACAAAATAATAGAACTCATTTCCGTTGAAGAAATCTCTTACCACAACAGTGTATTTTCCGTTTTCGGAATTTTCTGTCTGGATTGCTTTATATTCTGCATCTATCACTGCTTTTCTGTCTGCAGCAGACATATTGTTATTCAGTTTTGCATTGATTCTTGCAGAGACATCATCCATTCTTACAAGAAATCTTACGTAGAGTCCTTTCGCATTGAATTCTTCATTCGGTTTCATTGCCCAGAAGCCATCTTTCAGATAATCCTTTTCTGGTGTAGAGGCAGCTGCAACAGCATCATAACCACAGTGGTGATTGGTAAAAATCAATCCCTGGTTAGATACCATTTCGCCGGTACAGAAACCACCGAAACTTACGATGGCGTCCTTCAGACTGGAGTTGTTCACAGAATAGATCTCCTCCGGTGTCAGATGCAGACCTTCTTTCTGCATATCTACGCCGTTCAGACGTTTTACAAGCATCAGAAGCCACATGCCTTCATCGGCTCTCATCTGCGCAAAACTCAATAGAAAGGTGAGCGCTAAAAATATTTTTTTCATAAGTAAAAATTGATTGTTACAAGTTTCTTGATAAGGTTCCGATGCCCTGTTAATATTGATATGACAGAGCCCGGAGCGATTCCAAAGTAAAATTATTTTACAGGGCTAATTTAACAATTATTTTAAATCTAATGGTATGAATTTGGCTAATACATTCAGTTAAAATCACGAAAATGAAATTCTTAAACAGAATCGGCTTTTTAGCATTAATATTACTTCTAACAGTTTCTTGTAAATCAACAAAAAATATGACAGAATCAATGGGAAATATTCACCGAAAATGGATGCTTGTTGAGTACAAAGATTTCTCAAAACCGGAGCTGGTAAAACTAGAAGCTTATATGGATCTTACGAAAATAGCCGATGCGCCCAACCGCTACACCGCAAAAATGGGTTGCAACGGAATGTTTTTCACGTCTGAATTTAATGACGGAAAAGCAAAATTCTCCGGCCTGGGTTCTACAATGATGTACTGCGATGGCAGGATGAAACTGGAAGAATCATTCGGTAAAACTCTGCCGACAATGACGCAGTATAAAATCGAAGGCCATTTTTTGACCTTGTCCAACGTTGAGGGGCAGCAGATGAAGTTTGTGGCTGCAGACTGGGACTAGAATAATAATTATAAAAGATCACTGATTTTTCAGCTCCATAATTATTCTTTTTCTTTTTTAAAATAATAAGATCATTAACCAAATAAATATTCAACTATGAAAAGAAGTGCAAAAGCTGTCTGGAAAGGCACAGTAAAAGATGGAAGCGGTATTTTGACAACCCAGAGTACAACGCTGAACAACACACAGTATTCCTTCAAAAGCAGATTCGAAGACGGCGTAGGAACTAATCCTGAAGAGTTGCTGGCCGCTGCCCACGCAGGATGTTTTACTATGAAAACTTCAGCATTGCTTTCAGAGGCCGGTTACAACCCGGAAACCCTGGAAACTGACTGCAAAATCAGCCTGGAGGAAGGGAAAATCACAATGTCCGAATTGACATTGACGGCCAAGATTCCGGGAATCTCAGAAGATGATTTCCAGAAAATAGCCAAGGATGCCAAAGAAAACTGCCCTGTAAGTCAGGCTTTCAGTTTCGAAAAAACTTTGACGGCAACTTTAGCTTAGTCAGAAAAATCCACTTTTAAATTTAAAGCAGATAGAAAAAACCAAAGTCAGTCTTTGGTTTTTTTGCCGAAAAATAGTATCTTGTCAAAATCAGAATATAATTAATTTAATGATAGAAAATAAAGAACATCAGTACGAAAAAGCCGTTTTGGTAGGATTAATCACCCAGCATCAAAGCGAAGACAAGCTGATAGAATATATGGACGAACTGGAGTTTCTGGCTTTCACAGCCGGTGCTGAGGTTGATAAACGTTTTACCCAAAGATTGACTCAACCGGATTCCAAGACATTTGTCGGAAAAGGGAAAATGGAGGAAATCCGCGATTACGTGAAGGAACAGAAAATAGGAACGGTCATTTTTGATGATGAGCTTTCGCCGTCTCAGCTGAAAAATCTTGAACGCGAAATGGAAGTAAAGGTGCTGGACAGAACCAATTTGATTCTCGACATTTTTGCACAGCGCGCGCAGACCTCCTATGCAAGAACTCAGGTAGAACTGGCGCAATACCAATATCTTTTGCCAAGACTTACGAGAATGTGGACCCACCTCGAGAGACAAAAAGGGGGAATCGGGATGCGTGGACCCGGAGAAACTGAAATCGAGACCGATAGAAGGATTATCCGTGACCGAATCACCTTGCTGAAAGAAAAGCTGAAAGTGATAGACAAACAGATGGGTACACAGCGCAACAACCGTGGAAAAATGGTGCGTGTCGCACTCGTAGGCTATACGAATGTCGGCAAATCAACGCTGATGAACGCCTTGTCGAAATCTGATGTTTTCGCTGAAAACAAACTGTTTGCAACGCTCGACACCACAGTCCGCAAAGTTGTGATTGGAAATCTTCCTTTCCTTTTGACGGACACGGTTGGATTTATCAGAAAGTTGCCGACACAGTTGGTAGAAAGTTTCAAATCTACTTTGGATGAGGTTCGTGAAGCGGATTTGCTAATTCACGTTGTTGATATTTCGCACGAGAGTTTCGAAGATCACATCAATTCTGTGAATGATATTCTTCAGGAAATCGATGCGCATCAGAAACCGATGATTATGGTTTTCAACAAAATCGACGATTTTAGTTACGAGAAAAAGGATGAAGACGATCTGATGCCCGGTTCTCACAAAAATATCTCTCTGGACGAATGGAAAAAAACATGGATGGCGAAATCGAAATTTCCAACCGTTTTTATCTCCGCTTTGACCAAAGAAAACTTCCCGGAGATGAAGAAAATGATTTACGATGAGGTTCACAGAATTCACATTTCCCGTTTCCCTTACAACGATCTTCTGTTCGAATATTTTGAGGATGAAGAGGAAGCTTAATTATAATTTAAAATAATCCAAATCCGGTTGTCGTAGAAGCGGTCAGCTGTCAACCAACAACTCAATATTAATGGAGTTATATTACTCATTTTCAGTACTTATCGTTTTGGCTTCTGTCTTTGCTTATCTCAATCACAGGATTCTGAAACTTCCCAGCGCAATTGGGATTATGGTCATTGCGATTGTCGTCTCTGTCACTTTGGTGGCATCGGGCGACAATTTTTTGCCTAAAACTACCACGCATCTGACAGACCTTATCAACAACTTTGATTTCACCGAAGTTCTGATGGGTGCGATGCTTAACTTTCTGCTTTTTGCGGGCGGAATTCATATTAATATCAAGGATCTCCGGGAACAGTTTGGTCCGGTGCTGATGTTTTCTACCGTAGGCGTGATCATCTCTGCATTTGCAGTGGCATTGGGTGCCTACTATCTTTTGCCTTATGTCGGAATCACAATGCCGTTTATCTACTGTCTCGTTTTCGGAGCTTTAATTTCGCCGACAGATCCTGTGGCCGTTCTCAGTATTCTGAAGCAGGCTAATGTTTCCAAATCACTGGAAACCAAGGTGGCGGGAGAGTCATTGTTTAATGACGGTATGGCAGTTGTCGTTTTTACAGTGGTTTTGCAGCTCGCAATCGGCCGCGAAGTGGAGCTGAATGTGGAAAGCATCGGATTATTACTCCTTAAAGAAGCCGGTGGTGGTTTACTTTTGGGTATTATTCTGGGATTTTCTGCTTCCAGAGCTATGCGTGTGGTCGATGACTATATTATTTCCGTATTAATCACATTATCAGTAGTAATGGGTGGCTATCTGATTGCGCACGAGATGCATATTTCTGCGCCATTGGCAATGGTAGCTGCAGGATTGTTTATGGGTAATTTCAGCGAAAGTTTCAAAATGAAATCCGAGACACAGGATTATCTGATCAAATTCTGGGAGCTGATTGACGAAATCATGAATGCTGTTCTGTTCCTTTTCATCGGTTTTGAATTGCTGTTAATCAAGGACTTAAATGAATATTTAGTTGCCGGTGGGATTTGTATTTTGATTGTTTTGTTGGCGCGTTGGGTCGCAATTTTTGTTCCGACGAAGTTTATGTCATTGAGATACCGATTTAGTCCGCAAACGGTTAAGGTTCTGGTTTGGGGCGGCATCCGCGGTGGTGTTTCCATTGCTTTGGCTTTATCAATTCCCCAGAATGAATATAATAAAATCATCATCAGTATCACTTATTGTGTGGTGGTGTTTTCTATTGTAGTACAAGGCCTTACGATTGGGAAAGTAGCAAATCCTAAAAAAATTGCCACAGAGGAAAAAATACTGGAAGAAGTTCATTAATAGCTTTAAAATGAAGATTATAGATATCGAAACCTGGAATAGAAAAGAACACTTCCAATTCTTTTCCGGAATGAAAAGCCCGTATTTCGGCATCGTAACCGAAGTGGATTGTACGGAAACTTTTCAGTTGGCAAAAGATAATAGGGAATCATTTTTCGCGCATTATCTTCACAAATCAATGAAAGCTGTAAATTCAGTTGAAGAATTTGGTTATCGAATTGTAAATGATGAAGTTATAGCATTCGATGTTGTGCATGTTGGTTCTACGATTGGACGAAGTGACGGTACTTTTGGCTTCTCTTATTTTGAATTTGATCAGGATTTTAAAGTCTTTAACCATCATTTGCAAGATGAGATAGAGGCCGTTCAGAATTCAGCTGGCTTAAGGATCAAAAATGAATCGTTGCCACCCAATCATATCCGGCATTCAACGATGCCTTGGACACATTTTACAGGTTTGCTGCATCCGACAGATTTCGATCCGAAAGAGTCTATTCCAAAGATTGTTTTCGGAAAATTTTCTGAGAAAAACGGACGAAAAATGTTGCCTGTTTCCGTAGAAGCGCATCACGGTTTGATGGACGGTTTTCATATCGCAAAGTATCTGGAAGCATTTCAGAATGAATTAAATAGAGAATAGTGACCGTATTAAATGAAATAAAAGGAGCGCTGGACTTTCTAGCTATTCCGGAAAAAGCAGAATATTTCCCAAGATTCTTCAAAACCGGAAAAGGTGAATACGGCGAAGGCGATCTTTTTATGGGCGTCACCGTACCGGATCAGAGAAAAGTGGCAAAAGAATTTTACAACAAAATTTCGCTCGGGGAACTCAGCGGACTTTTGTCGTCAGAGATTCACGAGCACCGACTAACTGCTTTGCTGATTTTGATTTTTAAATTTGAGAAGTCGAAGGATAAAATTTCTCAAAAAGAAATGGTCGATTTTTATCTGAAACATATCGATTATGTTAATAACTGGGATCTTGTAGATACATCGTGTTACAAGATATTGGGGCGGTATTGTTTTGAAAATCAGCAGGAAAAGCTGTTAATGGAGTTGTCGGATTCTGATAAAATGTGGGAAAAACGAATCGCTGTAGTGGGAACGATGCATTATATTAAAAACGGAAGTTTTGAACTCACCAAGAACTTAGTTAAAAGAAATCTTTGCCATCCTCACCATCTGATGCACAAAGCCAACGGCTGGCTTCTTCGCGAAATGGGAAACAAAAATGAAACAGAATTGGTGAATTTCCTCAATCAGCATTACAGAGAAATGCCAAGAACCTGCCTGCGATATGCGATCGAAAAACTGGATGAAAGCATACGCCAGGATTATCTGAAAGGAAGAATAGGCGATATTAAATTTTTATGAAAATAGCGTTTAAACCTATTCTTGGCGCAGAAATGGATTTGAAAAAATTAGTGATTAAAACAAAATATCGCAACGACTAAAAACTTTAAACTAATAGCAAAAATTTGAAAACCACGATTAAGTATTTATTTATTCTCTGCACTTTTCTTTCACTCACGAGCTGTTTCGATATTATCGATAAGATAAGTCTGAAGGCCGATGGCAGCGGAGAATATTCTCTCATCCTGAATGCCAGTAAAAGCAAAACGCGTCTACAGTCCATTTCGAAAATGGAAACTGTAAACGGTAAAAAAGTTCCTAAAAAAGCCGAAATTGAAAGCAAACTCAAAGAAGCAACTGCGGTCTTCAAAAGTGTTCCGGGAATCAGCAATGTCAAAACCTCTTTGGATTTCGAGAATTTCATCGTAAAGCTGAGCTGCAATTTCAAAAAGATAGAAAATATCAACTCCGGCCTCGAACTGTTGAAGTCGAAAAAAATCATCGGAAAGACCATTCCGACCCAACTTTATAAAAACAATCCGGCCGAAAAAGTGTTTGTAAGGAACAAAACTGCCAGTTATAAAAGCGATTACGACAAACTCAGCAGCGCAGATAAAGAGGTCTTCAGTAATGCCACGTATACTTCTGTTTTACAATTTGAAAATATTATAAAATCGCAGACCAACAGCTCCTACACAATGTCTCCAAACAAGAAAGCCGTGAAGCTGAGCGGCAGTGTTTTGGATTTTATCCTTCAGAAAAAACAAGTTCAGAATACTATTTCGCTCCACTAATCCAGAGAAACTATCAAACTATGAAATCAATTTTACTCAAAAAACACCTTCTGTTTTTCTCCGTATTGTGCGGTATTTTTGTCCTTGCTCAAAACAAAATCAAAGTTCCCGCTGAAGCCGTTTTCTTTATGGAAGTCAATGGGAAACAGCTAAACGACAAGATCAACTGGCAGCAGCTGAATCCTATTTTGCAGGAGTTGAATAAAAACAGTGTCGAAAAACCGACGTGGAAAGACTTCTCCGAAACAGGAATTCTGAAAGATGCCAAACAGTACCATTATGTCACTTTCAATGATTCTGTAAAAACCTATACAGCGCACCTGATCTTGGAAGACGCTGCAAAATTCCTTGATTTTGTAAAGATTTCAGCTAAGAAAGAACTTGAGATTACAAAAAAAGCCAAATATTCATACGCCAATCTCAACAATGATACATTTGTGGCCTGGGATGGTAAAAGAGCTGTAATTACCGGTATAGATTATACCAAAAAACTCCCGAAAGAGTATTGGGAAGATCTTCCCGCTGACAGTACTGTGGTAGTTGTAGATGCCGCGGATGCCGTAGTAGACAGTGCCTATGCGGAAACCGACTATGCCGACACAGAAGTTAAACCTTTCAATTACAAGGATGAAATCCAATATCTGAAAGACGAAATCAAATATCAGAAAGAAGATATCAAAGAGCATAATGCAGAAATTGCCAGAATGCAGAAGGATATCAAATATCTGGAAAAGCACCACAAATATCAAGAGGAAAAAGAACCAAAAGTGTCAGCCGAAACTGAAGAAATTGCTTCTGCAATGCCTACAGAAGAGTACGATGAAGCGGCGGAGGAATTGGCATATCAAAAGGAAACGGACTCTCTTCAGGCAGAAAATCTTAAGATTTTGAAAACCTTTGCTGAGAAAGATTTCGACCGCTATTTTGCATCAGACGCAACAGTCGAGGTGCCAAAGGAGCTGATCAGATTTCAGGATCCGAAGTCCGATGTCTTTATGTATACCAATTACGGACAGATCTTCAAAAACGGCATTTACGATCGGATGATGAATCTTTACAATATGGGCGATTTCTTTCAGAATGTCTACAATTCAAACTCTTTCTATAATCTTTATTTTGATAAGGACAAGGTGAGGCTGGTGAATAACTATCAACACAGAGATCCGAAGATTCAAAAAAACCTGGCAGCAGTATACCAGGGCAAGAAGAATAAAAAACTGATGTCGCTCATTAACGATGATAATATCGGATATTATGCGATCAATGTAGATGGCTCCAAGTATTTTGATATGATGTACAATCTGTTTCAAAGCAGCACAGACAGCGGAAAATATCAGAAGGAGCTGGAGCTGATCGTAGAAACTGTAAAAATAGTTCTGGATGAAGACGCTATTTCGAAAATTGCACCCGGAAACGGTATTTTTGTACTCAACAATCTGAATGCGAAAAAAGTAGAATATACCGATTATGAATACGACGACGACTATAATGACAAAGAAGTGAAGAAAACCAAAGACGTGGTAGTTCCGGATTTCACTTTTGCATTTGCGACAGATAATGAAAACTACTGGAAACGCGTTTTCGATGTGTTGACTACCAACAAAGAACTTTCAGAAAAATTCTCTAAAAACGGCGATATTTATTATCTGAAAAAAGATCCTAAAAACAGTACTTATATCGATCAGTTATTCTTCACCGTCAAAGACGGCATTGTGTATCTGGGTACATCTCTGGAAAAACTTGGTCCCGGAAAACAGGCCGGTGATTCATCAAAATGGGCTAAAGATGCCGTTAAACACACACAATCCGGCAAGTGGAACACGCAGAAACTTCTGATAGGTCTCGAAAAAGAATTCAAAAGTACCTCGGAGAAAAAAGCGCTAGATCTTTTCAGAAAAAATGTGGGCGATATTTATTTCAAAACCGACGTCAAAGGCGAAAGTTTGGAAACGGAGATCAATTACACCACGCCTAATTCCTCCGAAAACAGTCTGATGTACTTCTTTGATTTCTGCAATGATCTGATCAAAATTGCTGAACCGGAAACGCCTGCTGCACTTTAGATGAAAAGATTTGTGATCGTTTTATCCGGCCTGTTTCTGCTGGCAGTTGTCAGCTATTTTGTGTGGTCTTTCCGGGACAAAGATTTGAAATCAGTACCTGTAAATGCCGATGCTGTAGTCTTGATTGATGTAAAAGCCGTGTCCGAGCAATATGTTTTAACTTTGGTAAAGCATCCGTCGTTATGGTTCAAAACATCCAAGGTGTCAGGAAAGAAGAACGGCATTGAAATCCCCGATTTTATTCAGATTTTCCACTTGAAAAATACCAGCTACAAAGAGTGGTACAGCATTTTCCGGATTACGGACAAGGCGGCATTGTTGCATTCTTTAAAGGAAAAAGGTTTTGTATTAGCAAAAAATAAGCTTTACACAAAAGATCAGATTTCGGTTAAAGTAGGGCAGTCCAGTTGCGTGATTGGTTTTTCAGCAAAAGATTTTGAAAGCAGGACGACGGCTATTTTAACTTCTGGGATGAGGAACCTGCACGCTGACCAGCTTATCAATAATTCTGTGGCCAGCGTTTCTTATCTTGCAAAAACAAAAATTCACAATTTGGCAGTCTATCTCAACGATCACGATATCGAGATCAAAAGCAAAACTACCGATGATTATTTTTCTTCTGTCATTGCAAAACTCGACAACACGGTGTCATTTCTGAAGGCTGATCTCGACGCAGAAAACACCCGTAAAGTCTCTAAAATTTTCAATAAAGATCTCAGCGATTCAGTTCAAATAAGCAACTTTTCAGCTGTTTCAAATCTCGAATCGGTAAATGATACCATCATCAGCTACAGTTATGATGATAACTTCAACGAGGTGGAGAAAGTCAGTTATCAGAAGATTGTGCAGCCTTTTTATCAAATCAATATTCAAAGTGGGGATTCCGAAAAATTATGGTCCTATTTTCAGCAAAAAGCTTGGATCAACGCACAGGATCAGTTTACGCCAATTCCTTTTCAGCCAAATACTGTCACTAAAAATGCAGCAGAGATTACCATAAAATCGAAAGGTAAAGAAGTCCCTTTTGGAGAAAAATTATCCGGCAATTATATTTTTATTAAAAATAATCCGTTACTATTAGATTCTTTTAAAAGCATTTCCCCATCAGAAAAGAAGAAGATCGGAGCATTGGATTTTCTGTTCTACGGCAACAAGGGAGATGATCACTATCTGAAATTCAATTTTAAAAAAGAAAAACTGCCGCTCATCCTCAGATGACAGCGTAGGAACCAAGGAATGGAACACGTACATTTTTTCCCGTTCAGGATTGCAATCCATTATTTTTTACACCTGATTTTTCCGGCTGCTATCGCGTACATTTTTTTCAGGAAAGAGTGGCGCAAGGCCTATCTTGTTATGCTTGCAACGATGCTTGTAGACGGAGATCATCTGCTCAGCAATCCTATTTTTGCGCCAGACCGGTTCAGTATCAACTATCATTTTCTGCACACCTATTGGGCCATGGGATTTTACGTTTTGCTTCTGTTTTTCAAAGATATTCCGCGAATGGTTGGCGTTGGATTACTGTTCCATATGCTCACAGACTTTATTGATTTCCAGCTGATTATGTAGGTGTTGAAAGATTTGGGCAGCTATTTCCGTCCTCCGCTCCCGCTTTTTTCTTTTTTTTTATTCAAAAAAAGAAAAAGAGCTCCGCTCAGGCCGGGCTGCGGGCTTCTAAAACCCAAAAGCATCTTGCAGCTATTTTCTCGCATTCACCATTTTGTGGTGCATGATTCTGGCAATATTCAAAGATCTTGTAATGGCGGTTTCGGCATTTTCACCGGCAAAATTCTCATGAACCGTTTCTTCCCAAACCTGCAGCCAGCGGTTAAAATGTTTTTCTTCCATGGCCACAACATCATTCAGCGGGAAATGCTTCGACATCGGAAAACCATCATAGACAGGATTTCCCAAAAGGATGCTTTCCCAAAAATCATACATTTTAGGCAGATGTCTGCTGAGGTCTATCTTTGCAATATCAGTAAAGAAAAACCCTATCAAATCATCTTTGACCAGTTTTTCGTAGAACTTCTGAACCAGAATTTCTATATCTTCTCTATTGGCAATGTCTTTCATAAGTACAAAATTAAAACAAATTAAAACGTAATTTTGCAGTTATGGGAAAAGTCAGTTTTTCTAGGTTAAAATCTGTCAGCGACACTGGTTATGGCGACAATTTTTCCGGCAGATTCATCAACAAAGATGGGCGTCCCAACGTCCGTAAAAGAGGCGTCAATATCCTGAACCGCTACAGCTGGTATCATACGATGCTGGATCTGAAGCGCTGGCAATTCATCGGAATGCTGATTGGCAGCTACATTATTGCGAATTTTATTTTTGCATTAATTTATTATCTGATCGGGATCGAGCATCTGACGGGAATCGATAAAAGCACCTTCAGCAATGAGTTTACGGATGTTTTCTTTTTCAGTTCCCAGACTTTCACCACGGTTGGGTACGGAAGGATTGCGCCGGTTGGTTTTCTGGCCAGTCTTGTTGCCACTTTCGAAGCATTTTTAGGTTTATTGGCTTTTGCTATTGCCACGGGACTTTTTTATGGCCGGTTTTCCAGACCGCGCGCCTTTCTACAGTTCAGTGATGTTGCCCTTATTTCACCGCATAAAGATAAAACGGCACTGATGTTCAGAATGGCACCATTCAAAAACACCTCGCTCACAGATGCGGGCATAACTGTTTTGTCATCATTTGAAGTCACCGAAAATGGTGAAACCAGAAGTTCTTTCTACACCTTGAAACTTGAAGTTGAAAAAATTACTTCGCTGATTCTGAACTGGACAATTGTGCATTATATCGATGAAAATTCACCTTTTTTCGGACTCACCGCAGAAGATCTCAAAGCAATTGATATAGAGATTATCGTGCACGTCAAAGCCTTTGACAGTATTTTTTCCAGTGATGTGGTGCAGCGTACCAGTTATACGTCCGCCGAGATCGTCTATGGCGCCAAATTCGAGAAAATGTACGGCGCCGATGAGAGCAACCAGTTCACCGTCCTCAATCTGGATAAGATCAACAGTCATTATTCTACCGAATTACCAAAACTAAACTTGTCAGATGGATCTGGAATTTTATAAAACACAGGCGCTCCAGAAGCAGAAAGAACATAAAAAATTCCTGGAAGGCCTCAGAAAGAAACCGCCAAAGAATCTGGATTACCTCACGCAGGAAACCCACGATGAGACCTTTGCAGAGATCAACTGTCTGTCCTGTGCCAACTGCTGCAAAACTACCGGGCCGCTTTATACAGAAAAAGATATAGAAAGGATTTCCAAGCATCTCCGCATGAGACCTGCCGATTTTGAATCTAAATTTCTGCGTACGGATGAAGATCAGGACAAAGTTTTGCAGAATCTGCCTTGCTTTTTTCTTGATCAGGATAACTCCTGTTCTATCTATGATGTGCGTCCCAAGGCTTGCAGAGAGTATCCGCACACAGACCGGAAGAAGATTTATCAGATTAATAATCTCACCATTCAAAACACGCTGATCTGTCCGGCAACTTACGTTTTTGTAGAAAAATTGAGGAAAGTGCTGGAGAAGTAACTTCTTAAATTTCTATTAAAATTCTTACTTTTTCTTAAGAGATGCTTTTTTTGGTTTGAGGTTTGTTGCTCATAATCAAATCACTAAAAATAAATCGTTATGAAAAAGTTAATCGCAACAGCCGCATTTTTGATGTTCGGAACATTGTTCGTCAGTGCGCAGACAACGCCTAAAAAAGAAAACACCAGAACAAAGGCGGAGAAAAGTATGAAAAAAAGTAGTACTAAGACAGACACATCCGGTCAAAACGGAATGAACGGAACGACAGACACAGCCAAAATTAATAATGGCCAAATGAATCAGGATAACAACAGGATGCAGCAAAATCAGACATTGCCAAACAACGGAACCAACAATGGAACGATGCAGAACAACGGAACTATGCAGAATCCAAATACGACAATGCCAAACAACTCTACTGCCAACCCACAGGTACAACCTGTGAGTCCTGTGAGTCCAAACGGACAGCCAGTCCGCTAAAATTAAACAAAAACCAGAGTCACTTAACTCTGGTTTTTTTTGTGCTTTGACGGAAGCAAATTTGGTGATTTATCAAGATCCTGTTTTCACCATCTGGCAAGCTTGGTTTGATATTTGACCTTAACAATTCAAATCAAAAATAAAAGATTATGAAAACATTAATCACAACAGCTGCTTTCTTGTTTTTAGGGACGGTTTCTGTCATGGCGCAGACCACTCAGACAAAAGATAATAAAATAATCATGCCGGAGAAACCTGCAGGGGAGACAGAGATGAAACTTCAGACGCCAGTCCAGCCAAACGGAATGAACAGGACGGTAGACACTGCCGATATTGCAAAAAGACAGAAAGCGGAAGACAACAGATTGCAAAGGCAAGCCGTTCCGCAGAAAGACGGCCTCAACAATGAAGCTGTAAAACCGGCGCAGCCAGCACCGGAACAGATGGAATAAAAAAACCAGAGTGACGATACTCTGGTTTTTGTTTTATGCTTTCCAATCTACAACGGCCTTTATAAAGGCTTCCGCATTTTCAACCGGAATATTGGGCAAAATCCCGTGACCGAGATTCACGATATATTGGTCTTTTCCAAAACGGTCAATCATCTCATGAACCATTCTCCGAATCGTCGCCGGCGTAGAGTGCAATCTCGAAGGATCAAAATTACCCTGAAGCGTGATAGAATTATTCGTGAACTGTCTAGCCAGTTCCGGAGTAATTGTCCAGTCAACACCCAAAGCAGACGCTTTAGATTTCGTCATATCTTCCAACGCAAACCAACAGCCTTTCCCGAAAACCACAACGTGCGTCAGCGGTGCCAGAGCTTCTACAATCTGATCGATATACTGCCATGAGAATTCCTGATAATCCACAGGCGAAAGCATTCCGCCCCAACTGTCAAAAACCTGAACCGCAGAAACACCTTTCTCCACTTTTCTTTTCAGATAAGCAATTGTTGTATCCGTTATTTTTTGCAATAATTTGTGCGCTGCTTCCGGTTGCAGGAAGCAAAATGACTTCGCGATATTGAAATCTTTAGAACCTCTTCCCTCGATGCAATAACAGAAAATCGTCCAGGGCGAACCGGCAAATCCAATCAGCGGAATCTCATTGTCCAGCTTTTCCAGCGTCATTTCTATCGCATCAAAAACGTAACCCAATGTTTCGTTCACATCCGGAACTATCACGTCATCCACTTGTTGGGCGGTTCTGATAGGTTCATCCAGCCAGGGTCCAACAGATTCCTTCATTTTGAAATCAATGCCCATCGCTTGCGGAACTACCAAAATATCCGAGAACAAAATCGCCGCGTCCAAAGGAAATCTTCTAATCGGCTGAACCGTGATTTCCGAAGCCAATTCTGGCGTCTGGCATCTTGTGAAAAAGTCGTATTTATCACGCAACGCAATGAATTCCGGCAGGTATCTTCCCGCCTGTCTCATCATCCAAACCGGCGGTCTCTCCACGGTTTCGCCTCGCAAGGCCTTCAGGTATAGGTCGTTCTTTATCATTTTTTTTAATTTTTTGGGCGCCTTTTCCGCCTTCCGTTCCCAATCTTTTTGCCTTAGCTTTTCCAGCCACAAAAAAGGATTTCCACTCAAGTCGGGGCGCGCTTCGCAAAGTTCCAACTTTAGTCTTTCAAATCACATGAAAATTGTCATGCTGAGCCTGTCGAAGCATCCTTAGAATCAAATTCAACAAATCCGCTAACGTATTTTTGTGGCTTGTAATAATTTTATTTTCATTCAGTTTTTCCAGTTCCGAAGTCGTTGTTTTTCCGATCGAAAAAATAGTCAGACCTTCCAAACTGTTGAACTTCGCAAAACTACGAACTCCACTCGGACTGAAGAAAACCACAGCCTGATATTTCTCATCGATTTTCGGAAAAAGTAATTGGGTTTTATAAACAGGGATTTTTTGGTAAGAAATATTCTGCAACGGCAGTTTCTCATCCAGAACATCCAGCGCCAGATCGCCACAGAAGTGCAGAAATTTTTCGTCTGCAGAATTTTCTGTGATAAATTGGGAGAGTTCTGCCGCATTTTTGCAAAGTTTAAAAGTCCCAAAGTTATGTTTCCGGAGTTCCTTTTTGGTCTGCGAACCTACAGCGTAAATTTTATTATAATTCATCTCTGCAAAATTCTCATTCGCAGCAAAGTGGTTGTCAAAAAATGCTTTCACACCATTTACACTGGTGAAAATCAGCGAATAATTTTTCAAACCGAAAGATTTCGTTTTAATCACTTCTGTGCTGATGACTTCTACATAATCAACCGACACTTCCGTTCCCAATTTCTCAGCAACTTTTTCCCGGTCCAGTGATTTTGTAAAAAGGATTTTCATATTTTTAAAGTCTTCGAGAGCCTCAGACCGACATTACTAAAACATTATTTTGTTATTCTGTGGGAATCTCAACAGCGCTGTTTAGGTTTTAATCTTTGAATTCTTGGTGGAGCGTTTTACCACAAGGTTCACTAAGTTTTTTTCACGAGGACCACAAGGCTTATATTTAATTTTTGTGCTTTGTAAATCCTTCGTGTCTATTGTGGTTAAGTATTTTACAAGCTTTTTCTAATCTCATCCATCAATTCCTGTCCGCCGTTTTCCAGAACTTTCAGAGCCAGTTTTTCTCCAAAATTCTCAGAATCATTCCAGTCAAAGATCTCGTCGGTTTCAATGCAGTTTTTGCCGTCTAGCGAGCAAAGCCTCCCAACAAATCGGATTTGATTGTCGATTAATTCAGCTTTAGCACCAATTGGCGCCGTGCAGCCGCCTTCCAGAGTTTTCAGAAATTCTCTTTCAATAGTTATGCAGATTTCTGTTTCCTTATGAGAAATCGACTTCAAAATACCGCTAAGTTCCTGATTGTCAATTTTGCTGGCGATGGCAACGACTCCTTGCGAAGGCGCCTGCACCAAAAAAGTGATTTGCTCATATTCCACATCCAGATTCATTCTTTTGAGTCCGGCCAGAGAAAAGATAGTCGCATCGGCCACGCCGTCATCCAGTTTTTTCAAACGTGTCTGAACATTTCCACGGATGTCCGTAAATTCAGTTTCAGGAAATTCTTTGAGCCAGAATGCACGTCTTCGCAGACTGCTGGTTGCAATTTTCAGAACATTCAGGTTGAGCGGTTCCGCATCTTTATTCCTTACCAAAACATCCTCAGGAAAATCTCTTTCCAAAACGGCCGAAATCTGCACGTTTTCCGGAAGCTGCGTAGGGACGTCTTTCAGTGAATGCACGGCAATGTCGATCTCATCATTCAGCAAAGCAATGTCCAGGTCTTTGGTAAAAATACCGGTGATTCCAAGGGCATAAAGCGGTTGGTTCAGGTTTTTATCGCCCGAACTGATGATTGGAACAATTTCAGTCTGTAATCCGAGTTTCTGAATTTTAGCTTCAACTTCGTGAGCCTGCCAGAGGGCAAGCGGACTATTTCTGGTCCCTATTCTTATTGTCGTCATCGTTTTCCTGTTTATGAATGTCAAGAATTTCTTCCATTAGTTTTGTGATCTCATCTGCCCGGGATGGGTTCTCCGTAATATATTTTGCAAACCGGTTGGTAAGCTTCTGCACCAGATTGTTAGACAGTTCCATATCTTCTATCTTGGCGTATTGGAACTTTTTGTGGATGTTGTGCATTTCGTTTTCCTCAATTTTTTTGAGAGAATTTTTGAAATGATTGATTTGAGGTGCCAGTTTCCTTTTCTTTTCCCAATCTACAAATTCCTTCGCCATTTCCTTGATGATAGCTTCCGCCTTTGGGATTTCTTTTTTTCGCTGATCCATCGTCTCCTTGATTTTCTGCGAAAGCTGATCTACATCTATCAAGGTCACATTTTCCATATTTCCGATTTCTTTCTGGACGTTGTTGGGAATAGAAAGATCTATGACGAGCATTTCCTTGTCTTTCGGAAAATTAGTTTCATCAATGATATATTTCTGCGCGCCGGTTGCTACTATCAGAACATCGGTTTTCTTTAATTCCTCCGGAAAGGTTTCGAAATCGATTTGTGGAATGCTGTATTTGTCAGCAATTTTCTCGGCTTTTTCGAATGAACGGTTGGCTATTTTGATTTTTGGCTGATAGATGTGTTTTACCAGATTCTCAATCGTGTTCTGTCCGATTTCGCCGACGCCCAAAAGCAAAATATTTTTTTCGTGGATGTGTTTTGTGTTGTTTAAAATATAATGTACTGCAGCATAGGATACTGAGGCAGAGCCTGTGCTGATGCCGGTTTCATTTTTTATCTTTTTGGAAATCTGGATTGATGAATTGATGGCGCGCTCCAGATATGGATTGGAAAAATCCTTATAAGTTTTGAATCTGTGGTACGCATTTTTGATCTGCGAGACGATTTCAAAATCACCGATAATCTGGCTTTCCAGACCTGCTGCCACGCGGAAAAGATGGAACAGTGCATCTTCTCTCTGGATGACATTTACATAGTTCAGAAATTCTGACAGAGACACGCCTACCGTGTCGCAGTAGAGTTCTGCAATGTGAAGGTAATTCTTGGTGGTGGAATAGATTTCCGTCCTGTTGCAGGTAGAAACCACAAAGGCGTCCCCGAAATCCTGCTCGTGGATTTTATTTACAAATGCTTTTATATGATCATCAAAAAAGGCAAATCTGCCGCGTGTTTCTGCATCTGCTTTTTCATAACTGATGCTGAGAACGGCGAAATCTGATGTTTGATGAAATTTATTTTTAGTGCTCATTTTCAGAGTGCAAATTTACAATATTTAATACAAATACTGTTTCCGAATATCATTTTCAGGCATTGATAAAATCAATATACAAATCTGATAAGCTTGTATTAATTATAATTTTCGGCAGGTTTTGCTGAAGGAGTAATAATATTTGATTTTAAGTTCGCATTCCGGAAAATCTGAGGATGTAAAATTTAGCAAATTTTAATAAAATTTTAACCAAATTAATTTATAATTCAATCTCATAAACGCGTGTAAATTTATATCTTTGTCAACTTAATAATTACTGAACAAAATGGGTATATTGGATATGTTTACGCAAGAAATTGCGATTGACTTGGGAACCGCGAACACACTTATCATTCATAATAACAAAATAGTTGTGGATCAGCCTTCTATTGTTGCAATAGAGCGCTCAACAGGGAAGCCAATTGCGGTGGGAGAACAAGCAAAACATATGCAGGGAAAGACCCACGAAGATATTAAAACCGTACGCCCGCTGAAGGATGGCGTTATCGCCGATTTCCATGCGTCGGAACATATGATCAAGGAATTTATCAAGCAGATTCCGGGGATTAAAGGCAAGTTTTTTCAGCCGGCACTTAGAATCGTAATCTGTATTCCTTCCGGGATTACTGAGGTGGAAAAAAGAGCTGTAAGAGATTCTGCACAAAAGGTAAATGCCAAAGAAGTCCGCCTTATTTATGAGCCAATGGCTGCTGCAATAGGAGTAGGAATAGATGTTCAGAAACCGGAAGGGAATATGATCATCGATATAGGTGGCGGAACAACAGAAATTGCTGTTGTTGCACTTGGCGGAATCGTCTGCGACAAATCTGTAAAAATTGCAGGTGACGTTTTCACCAATGATATTGCCTACTACCTTAGAACGCACCATAATCTTTATATCGGAGAAAGAACGGCAGAAAGAATTAAAATTGAAGTAGGATCTGCA
Source organism: Bacteroidota bacterium (assembly GCA_037033105.1). Lineage (GTDB taxonomy): Bacteria > Bacteroidota > Bacteroidia > Flavobacteriales > Weeksellaceae > Epilithonimonas. Next base: position 83,265 of record JAZBLF010000003.1, on the reverse strand, counting down.
GTGGAAGAGCTGGATGTTCCTATCGATGATATTCCCGTTCAAGGCCGAGATCTGATCACCGGTAAGCCGAAAGAAATTATGGTCAATTCCAAGGAAATTGCCAAAGCACTTGATAAATCGATTATCAGAATCGAAGATGCGGTGATGGAAACATTATCTCTTACCCCGCCGGAACTGGCTGCCGATATTTACAAAACAGGTATTTATCTTGCTGGTGGTGGTGCCCTTCTTAGAGGTCTTGCGGACAGGCTTCACAGAAAAACAGGTCTTCCTGTATTTGTAGCAGAAGATCCTTTGAGAGCAGTGGTGAGAGGAACCGGTATTGCGCTTAAAAATATGGACAAATTCAACTTCCTTATCAAATAATTAAGATTTTTCTCAAGTTTTTAGATGGGTGCTTTGCTGAGATTTTTTTCTAAGAATGCTTTGTTTGTGTTCTTCATATTCCTGCAATTGGTCGCAATTGTACTGATCTTCAGCAAAAACACAATGCAGCAGAGTTTCATTGCAGCCAGAACGGCAGCATTTAATTCCTGGGTTTCCGGATACATAGACGAAGGAACTTCCTACCTGAAGCTGAAACAGATCAACGAAAATCTTGTGGCCCAAAACAAAGCCCTGATGCTGGAGCTCTACGGAAAAGACAAGGTGGCAAAACCCAATTTCCGAAGAGTCTACGACACCATCGGTGGCGGACAGATCTACACATTCGTAGATGGCGAAGTGGTCTTCAACAGTATCAACAGACGGGATAATTATTATACCATCAATCGTGGACGTCTTCAGGGCGTTACATCCAATATGGGTGTTATAGCGCCGAGAGGTATTGCCGGGATTGTCATCAATTCTACCGACAACTATTCTTTAGTAAAATCGATTCTGAGTGTCAATAAGATTAAAATCAGTGCTTCTCTGAAGAAGTCCGGATACTTCGGTACGCTCTCCTGGAAAGGTGATGACACGAGAACGATGACCTTGTCGGATATTCCCAAATATGTGCCTCTGAAGGTAGGAGATACCGTAGTTACAGATGGTAAATCTTCCATTTTCCCTGCCGGGATTCTGGTGGGAACTATTGCAGGATACGAGGTAGACAGCAAAACCGGATTCTGGGATATCTCTGTAGAGCTGACCGAGAAAATAGGGAAACTAAGCACTATTTATGTGGTCCGAAATCTTAAAAAATCGGAAGTGCAGAAAATAGATGATTCATTAAAAGTTCAAATTAAAAAGGATGATCAGTAGAAACGTTGTGTCAGATCTTGTTTTGATCGCATTATTGACGGCTTTTCAGATTTTCATTCTGAACAGAGTGGCTCTGTTTGGGCAGTATATTCCTGTCCTGTATCCTGTTTTTGTCATGTTTTACCCTTTCTTCAGAAACAGATTTCATTTCCTGGCGCTGAGTTTTATTCTGGGATTGTGCGTAGATGCTTTTCTGGGAACCTGGGGAATCAATGCGTTTGCGACTACAGTTGTCGCTTATTTCAGGACCATCATATTCAGAACTTCTACAGATACGACCACGGATTTTTTCTCGTTTCAGGGAATCCAGTGGACGCAATTCATATTTTTTATCGTAACCAGTATTTTCATCCATCAGCTTTTGGTTCAGTACATCGAGTTTTTTAAATTCGACCGATTTTTTGAAATTTTATTTAATGTAATAGTTACCAGTATAATCTCGTTTGTATTTATATTAGCCTATGCATTAGCATTTAAAATCAAGCAAAAAGTTTGAAACCACAATATCTCAAGATCACTCTCGCACTCACGGTCATTGCTTTAATTTTTATTGCAAGACTTTCCTATCTGCAGTTATTTACAGACAGATATGCGCTAAACGCAGCCAATACTTCCATCAAAACCGAATATGTGATCCCGCCAAGAGGTGTCATTTTCGACAGAAACGGGAAAATCCTGGTAGGAAATCAACCGTCATTTGAGATTTCTTATACCGCTGCATTGCTTAAAGCCGACTTCGATACCATTGGATTTTGTAGATTATTAGGCATTACTGAAGTGGATTTTGTTAAAACAATGAAGCATATCGAGAAAGAAAAATACTTTTCCCGATTGACGCCGATGACTTTTATGAAGAATCTGAGCCGCGAGGAGATGGCAAGAATTCAGGAACTTATTTTCAAATATCCAGCCTTCAGCATTGTTCCGCGTCCGCAGAGACAATATGAGATCAACACCTCCGGAAATCTTCTGGGCTATACCAATCAGGTCAATGACAACGATATCAAGAAAGATTCACTTTACTATCTGCCAGGCGATATAGCCGGAAAAAGTGGTGTAGAGAAGTCATACGAAAAGGTGCTTCGCGGGGAAAAGGGTATAAAGTACATCCAGAAAGATATCCGCCAGAGAAGCATCGGTTCATATAAAAACGGCGAACTTGATAAAGAAGTAGTTACAGGAAAAGATCTGACGCTTACGATAGATTATGATCTGCAGAGAATGGCCGAGGAAATGCTCGTCAACAAGCACGGCGCAGTAGTGGCTCTGGATCCTAACAACGGTGAAATCCTGACGATGGCAACCGGCCCAGATATTGATCCGAATCTCTTCACCGGTCCGGAAAAATCTAGAAATCTATACAGACTGGCCAACGATACTATATTTGAAAACAAACCGACTTTTGACAGATCTGTGCAGGCCGCTTATCCGCCCGGTTCTACGTTCAAACTATTGACGGCACTGGCTGCGATGGAAATGGGCGTGATGACAGATCAGACGATTTTCCCTTGCGGAAGAGGCTTTTTTTACAGAGGCAAAAGTATCAAAGGTCACGGTGGTGCCGATCCGCTGATACCATCTATCCAGGTTTCCAGCAACTGTTATTTCACCTATGCTTATCTGGCAATTATCAAAAAATATCCGGGAAATCCTTCCAGAGGTGTAGATGAATGGAAAAAAATCATCAACAGTTTCGGGGTAGGAGAATTCCTAAATAATGATCTGGCAGTCGGCGCAAAAGGAAGAATTCCTTCCGGCGAATTCTACGAGAAAAGAATGAAATCTATCTACAAAGCCAGCGGTTCCAAAAGGACAGATTTCAAAAACTGGGACGAGATGCCGACAGGAGCGCTCTACAACGGAATGGGGCAGGGTGATGTACTTTTGACGCCTTTGCAGATGGCCAACTTTGTGGGTGCAATTGCCAACAAAGGCTGGTATTATACGCCTCATATTGTAAAAAGTATTGATGGAAAACCAAACCCGGATCCCAGATTCAAGAAGAAGCATATGACGATGATTCAGAATCCACATTACTACAACGTAGTTCTGCAGGGTATGGAAGCGGTAATGATCAAAGGAACAGGCCGGAGTCTGAGATCCAAAGATTTCACGCAACTGGCAAAAACGGGAACCGCGCAGGTTCCTCAGGGAAAAGACAACTCTATTTTTGTACTGATTGCACCGGCTGATAAGCCAAAAATCGTAGTGGTAGCTGTGATGGAACATGCCGGTTTTGGCGCCACCTGGGCTGGTCCTGCGTGTACAGTGATTGCCGAGAAATATATCACAGGCGAACTGAAAAGGGAAAATCTTTATAAAAAAATGATCACATCCAGCTTTATGCCGGAGTACAGAAGACAGTATATTTCTGAGATGAAGCGGAAAGGCTGGTACAAAGAGCCACCTAAAGACTCCGTAAAAATGAAAAGAATCAAAGACAGCCTTCAGGCCATTGAAAATAAGAAATTAAAAAAGGACAGTTCCAAAGTTAAACCTCAAAAATCGACCAAGAAATGAAGTGGGCAGAAGGGATAGACAAATTGGGAATGGGACTTTACTTCATGCTTTGCGTTTTCGCCATTATTAATATTAATAGTGTGGACGAAAAGTTGGGAAGCAAACAGCTGATGTTCTTCGGAATCTCATTGTTTGCTGGGATGATGATATTTTTCATGAGAACCAAGTTTTTTGAAAATATGTCAGGCATCATCTATGTTGGTGGTGTTTTGCTATTGATTGGGCTTTTCCCTTTTGGGACAGAGATTCTCGGGCAGAAAAACTGGTATAAATTCGGTGGTTTTACAATGCAGCCTGTTGAATTTGCAAAGATTGGGACAACACTCATGCTGGCCAATTATGTTTCAAACCCCGATTTTAATATTAACAACAGAAAAATTCTTTACACGGCGCTGGCCATCGTTGCCATCCCGGGCGTTGTGGTGCTGATGATCCCCGATGTGGGATCGCTGCTCGTATTCTTTGCTTTTGTGATTGCACTTTACAGGGAAGGTCTCTCGGGCTGGCTGTTTGGGATTATATTTATTTTTGCAACTACCTTTTTGGTTTCTATTGCCGTAGATCCTTTGTATATTACAATTGCAATTATTCTCATTGCAGCAGTTCTGATATTCCTCAATTTTTATAAAATCAAGGGAAACCTGATGTTGATTATCGGTATTGTCTTCACAATTGGGATTTTGAGCGGTTTATCATATTCTTCCGGCTATATCCTAACCAAGCTTCCCAAGCACCAACGGGAACGGATAGAAGTATTATACAAAGGTGAAAAAGCATTTCGGGATACATCCGGTTATAATTTGCTGTATTCCAAAACAGCAATAGGTTCCGGCGGCGTTACTGGTAAAGGATATAAGCAAGGTTCGGTGACACAGGGGAAATTCGTACCGGAGCAGGAGACAGACTATATTTTCTGTACAGTTGGCGAAGAGTGGGGCTTTCTCGGAAGTACGGTTTTGATCCTTTGCTATTCAGTTTTTATTGGCAGAATCTATTACCTCGCAGAAAATCAAAAATCTACATTTAACCGAATTTTCGGATATTGCTTTGCCTCTATTTTACTGATTCACTTTGCCATCAATCTTGGAATGGTAATGGGACTTTTTCCCACAGTTGGGATTCCTCTGCCGTTCTTCAGCTATGGTGGCAGCTCACTTCTGGCATTTTCCATTATGACATTTATCTTCTTTAAGCTCAATTATGCAGACAAAAACAGTCTTGTTTAGTCGTGAAATTCTGAGTGTTAAATTGCATTAATTACATTTTTTACATAAAATTTACATTATAAGTTAGATTTGGTTGTTAATTTGATGTTATGAGGGACAATCAAATAATAGCTTATGAAAAAAATTATCTTTTGTGCAATCATCCTTGGCGGTGCAGGCACAACTCAGGCTCAAAAAATCAGTCTTGGAAAAGCGACTGATATTGCGGGAAAAGGTTTAAAAGCAATGACATTCTCAAACGCAGATGCCATTACACTTTCCAAAGAATCCGTCGATTATATGGACAAAAACAACGCTGTTGCGGGTCCCAAAGATCCTTATACAGTAAGGCTCAACAAGCTTTTTGCAAAACATAAATCTCAGGACGGCCTCAATCTCAATTACAAGGTTTACAAAGTGAAAGATATCAATGCTTTCGCATGTGCAGACGGCAGCGTAAGGGTATTTTCTTCGTTGATGGATATTATGACGGATGACGAACTTCTAGCTGTTATCGGGCACGAAATCGGCCACGTGAAAAACGAAGATACCAAAGACGCCATTAAATCTGCTTATTTGAAAGCGGCAGCTATGGACGCCGCATCTGCGTCTTCCAATACAGTGGCAACGCTCAGCAACAGTCAGATCGGAGAGATGGCCAATGCCATGCTGGACGCCAGTCACAGCAAAAAACAAGAGTCACAGGCAGATACTTATTCCTACGATTTTATGAAAGCTAATGGCTACAATGTTGTTGGAGCTTATACGGCCTTTAAAAAACTGGCATTGTTATCAGAAGGCGGCGCGGCACAGTCAGGCTTCCAGAAGATGTTCAACTCGCATCCTGACAGCAACAAAAGAGCAGAAGCTATCAAGAAAAGAGCTGAGAAAGACGGGCTCTGGAAAGATCCGGGTACTGTTTCATTACCAACTACAAAACTTACAAAATAAAAAAATTAAAGCAGCCGATTGGCTGCTTTTTTTAGTTTTTCACTAGAACTAAATAGTCCCACGGCTTTAGATTAAAATCGGTTTTTTCCGAATTAATGTTAAAAATTTTCCCCGTAAAGAGTTCACGGTAAGTGCCGGCATAATATTTTGTGTCTACGGAAGTTGCAAGGCTTTTGTCTGAAAAGTTGTAGACCGAAAGAACCGCATCATTATTCTTTTCCCGATAGATGGACAGGACATCAGCCATTTGATTGTTGGTCACTCTTATCATTTCGCCGCCGTATTTTCCGTTCCAAAGGGCTTGGTTTTTATGTTTCAGATCAAATAACTTTTTGTAAATGTTGTAGAATTTGTGATCTTTCCAGATGATCTCATCCTTTTCGAAGAATTCAAGACTTCTGTCCAGGCCGGCTTCCTGACCGCTGTAGACCAATGGCATTCCGTTGGCGGTACTGCAGAGAACCATTGCGGTTTCCAGGCCTTTCCCGAAGTTTGAAAACTGGTTGCCTTCCCAGGAATTTTTGTCGTGGTTATCTGTGAACAGCATTCTGTAGGAGTCCAGCGGGAAACTGCCGACGTCGTGCGCCATATATTCGTAAAGTGCACCTGCGCCTTTTCCACCTGTGGTTGCGAGTTTCATTTTATCCCAAAGCGTCCAGGAATAGGTGGCGTCAAATGATTTTTTATAAAGATCCCGCGATTCCCATTCTGCCAGCATAAAGACGGGTTTTATAGCATCCATTTCTTCTCTAGCATTTTCCCAGAAATCTACCGGGATGAAGCCTGCAACATCGCATCTGTAGCCATCAATGTTGGCCTCTTTTACCCAATATTTCAAGGCTCCGGTCATATATTCTCGGAAGTCGGGATTGTTGTAATCAAAATCGATGACGTCGTCCCAGTCATACCAAGGTGTGGGTTGGAAATTCCCTTCTCTGGATTTTGTGTACCAATCCGGATGCTCCTTTGTCAGTGGATTGTCCCACGCAGAATGATTGCCTACCCAATCCAGGATGACGTACATTCCCATTGAATGGGCTTTGTTCACAAGATTTTTGAAATCTTTTAAAGTCCCAAAGTCAGGATTGACACCTTTGAAATCTTTTACGGAATAGTAGCTTCCCAATTTGCCTTTCCGATGTTCCTCACCAATTGGATGAATAGGCATCAGCCAGAGAATGTCAATTCCCATTTTTTTGAGTCTTGGCAGATGTTTTTCAAATGCTTTGAATGTGCCTTCCTTGGTATATTGGCGAATGTTGACCTCGTAAATTGTTGCATTTTTGCTCCATTCTGGATGTTTGAGTTCTACGTAAGGTTTCGGCTGGTAGCGTGGATCTTTGGTCTGAGATAGTCCCAAGAATGGAATCATCAGGATTATAAAAAGGTATTTTAATGAATTCATAAGGCTTTTATATTTGCTTAAAAATAAAAAGACTTTTTGACTTTCTAAAACTTATTTCAAAATATCATAGTGTATTAAGTCATTTTTTATGAGTTTATGACAAGAAAAAACCCTTTCAAAGTTCATGCTGTGAAAGGGTTGTATGAGGAGCTTTGTTTTGGGACAAAGCTTTATTTTGTTGTTGACACCGCGCCCCGACTTGAGCGGAAATCCTTTTTTGCTTTTACTCCCGTGTATTGAATTGGGAAATGCCTGCAAAAAAGATTGGGAGCGGAAGGCGGATAAAGGCGCCCCAATAACTTTAAGCGTACATCTGCTCCTGCAATTCTTTTATTTTCTTGTCAGACAGGTATTCGTCGTATGTCATATCTCTGTCGATAATGCCTTTCGGCGTCAGCTCTATGATTCTGTTACATACTGTTCCAAGCAATTCGTGGTCATGAGAAGATAGAAGGATGTTTCCTTTAAAGTTATTTAAGGAGTTATTCAAAGTGGTGATACTTTCCAAATCCAGGTGATTTGTAGGCTCATCCAAAAGAAGGACGTTCGCTTTCTGAAGCATCATTCTGCTGAACATACATCTCATTTTTTCTCCTCCGGAAAGTACTTTACAGGATTTAAGAGCTTCGTCTCCCGAGAATAGCATTCTTCCAAGGAAACCTCTCATAAATTCTTCGTGACGTTCTTCGTCATTCTTTGTGAACTGTCTCAACCAGTCTACCAGATTGATGTCATCCTGGAAGAATGTGGTGTTGTCCAAAGGCATATGAGACTGGTTTGTGGTAACGCCCCAAGCGATATTTCCTTTGTCGGCCGGTAGGTTTCCAGCCAATATTTCGAAAAATTCTGTGATAGCCAAAGAGTTTCTTGAGATTACTGCGACTTTGTCTCCTTTTTTAAGATTGAGATCTATATTTGAGAATAATAATTCGCCCTCTTTGGTTTTCTCAAGGCCTTTCACGTCCAGAATCTGGTCTCCAACTTCTCTTTCTGTATCGAAAATGATGGCAGGATATCTTCTGGAAGAAGGTTTGATATCATCGATATTCAGTTTGTCGATCATCTTTTTACGGGCAGTAGCCTGTTTTGCTTTTGCAACGTTGGAACTGAATCTCGCGATGAAGTCCTGCAATTCTTTTTTCTTGTCTTCGGCTTTTTTATTAGCCTGATTTCTCTGTCTTGTAGCTAATTGCGAAGCCTGATACCAGAAAGAGTAGTTACCGGTATAAAGGTTTAATTTGGCATAATCCAAATCGCCGATGTGTGTACAAACGGTATCCAGGAAGTGACGGTCGTGCGAAACAACGATTACCGTATTTTCATAATCTGCAAGGAAATCCTCTAACCATGCGATGGTCGCGATGTCCAAATCATTGGTAGGCTCATCCAGAATCAGAACATCCGGGTTACCGAATAATGCCTGTGCAAGCAGGACTCTTACTTTGTCTTTGTTTTCCAGCTCGCCCATCAGTTGATAATGCATATCTTCAGAGATGCCAACGTTGGAAAGTAGTGTCTGTGCGTCGGCCTCGGAGTTCCAGCCGCCCATCTCGTCGTAGACAACGCCAAGTTCGCCAGCTTTGATTCCATCAGCGTCGGAGAAGTCTTCTTTTGCGTAGAGCGCATCCATCTCCTCTTTGATTTCGTAAAGCATTTTGTTGCCTCGTAAAATGGTTTCCAAAACCGTAAAAGTGTCGTAAGCAAAGTGATCCTGCTCCAGGACAGACATTCTTTTGCCGTTTTCCAGAGACACGTGGCCGGAAGTTGGATCCTGTTTTCCGCTTAATATTTTAAGAAAGGTGGATTTACCTGCACCATTTGCACCAATGATACCGTAGCAATTCCCTTTTGTAAATTTTATGTTGACCTCGTCAAAAAGAACTCTTTTCCCGAACTGTAATGATAAATTAGATACTGTTAACATATTGTTTTGTAAGTTTGTGCAAAAATACGAAAATAAGTTGGGATGGTGAAAGCCCTCTCCTTATAATAATTTAACACTATGAAAATAGAAAAAACTGTTAATATATTTAATAAACGTGCCCGTTTCGAGTACGAAATTCTTGACGAATACGAGGCAGGTCTTGTACTGACCGGGACAGAGATAAAATCGCTCAGATCTTCCAAAGCATCTATTACAGAGAGCTTCTGCCAATTTATAGATGATGAACTGTATGTCATTAATATGATGATAGATGAGTATAAACTAGGTACTTTTTACAATCATAAAACCAAAAGGGAACGAAAATTGCTAATGCATAATTACGAATTGCAAAAACTTAAAAAAAAGTTAAAAGATGCAGGCAATACGATAATACCTCTGAAGCTGTACATTAATGATAAAGGCAAGGCTAAACTGCTTATATCACTGGCGCGAGGAAAGAAACTTTTCGACAAACGCGAGGCTATAAAAGACCGGGAGAATAAGGTTAATATCCAACGTTTATTAAAGAAAAGTTAAAAAAACTTTGTTTATAACGAAAAATTATATTTATTTTGCATTATCAATTATTTAATCATTTAATTCTATGAAAAATCTAAAATTAGGAATTACAGCTTTGGCACTTACTGTTGCCTCTTCTGTTTTTGCGCAAACTACTACCAATCCTTGGGTGATAGGCGTAGGTGCTCATGGAGTGAATCACGTTGCTCAAAGAAACAATTTCAGCAATACGTTCTCATTCAACAATTTTAAAGAAAATTTATTTGGAGTATCTAAGTATTCCATCACACCGCCACTTTCTAAATTGACAGTAGCTAGAAGCCTTGGAAAAGGTTTAGTACTAGACTGGCAGACAACTGTAGGTAATGTGGATAACAAAAGAATCGGGATGGATAAAGAATTCTTCTTGATGACTGGTCTTGGTGTTCAATTCAAAGCAGCAGGTCTTATCTGGGATGAAGAATCTTGGTTTGACCCGTACTTGAGAGTTGGTGCTAACTACCTTAGACACGACTATTCTGGCGTACAGTTTCCTGTAACAGACGCTAAGCCAAGAGGTGGAGGTGTTTACGGCGCATACAACGAAGATGGTGATATGACAGGAAAAGCCAATCACTTTACAGTAAGTACTGGTGCTGGTGTTAACCTCTGGGTTACTAAAAATTTCGGTCTAGGTATTCAAGGTGACTACGTAACAACTCCAGTTGATAAGTCTGGAATTGCTAATTTCTGGCAAGCTTCTGCATCTATCTTATTTAGATTCGGAAACACAGATAAAGACAAAGATGGTATCTTAGATAAAGATGATGCTTGTCCAGATGTACCTGGTATTGCTTCTACAGATCCAGAATTCAACGGTTGTCCTGATACTGACGGAGACGGTGTATTCGATAAAGTAGATAACTGTCCAGATGTTGCAGGTCCTGCAGAAAACAACGGTTGTCCTTGGCCAGATACAGACGGAGACGGAGTATTAGACAAAGATGATGCTTGTGTTGACGTTCCTGGTCCAGTAGAAAACAAAGGTTGTCCTTGGCCAGATACAGACGGAGACGGTGTATTAGATAAAGATGATGCTTGTCCTACAGTATTCGGTCTTGCTCAATATCAAGGTTGTCCTAAACCAGCTTCAGCTTATGCTGACGAGGCTACAGGAGCACTTACAAACATCTTGTTTGATTTCAACAAAGCAACTGTAAGAGCAGAATCTGCTGGTAAAATTGAACAAGCTGCTACAATTCTTAACGGAGCGAAAGATGCTACTTTCTTAGTAACTGGTCATACAGATGCTAAAGGTGCAGAAGCTTATAACTTGAAACTTTCTAGACAAAGAGCTGCTGCTGTAGTTGCTGCTTTAGAAGCGAAAGGTGTAAGTGCTTCACAATTGAAATCAGTAGGAGTTGGAGAAAGAGACGCTAAAGTTTCTGAGAAAGCTTCAGATGCTGAAAGACAAGCTGATAGAAAAGTAGTAGTAGAGGCTGTAAACGGCGCTGCTTGGGAAGCTCTTCAAAAATCAGATCTTCCAGTAGTAGAGAAAAAAGTAGTGAAAAAATCTACTAAGAAAAAATCTACTAAAAAAAGAAAATAATTAGTAATTAATTTCTAAATATAAATACCTCCAATTTCATTGGAGGTATTTTTTTTGTTTTCAGATTTCTGTACTTTTGTATCATAAAATAAAACTTGTAATGGGAAGAGCATTCGAATATAGAAAAGCCTCGAAAATGGCCAGATGGGACAAGATGGCCAAAACGTTTTCAAAAATCGGAAAAGATATAGCACTGGCAGTAAAAGCCGGCGGTTCCGATCCTGAAGCCAATCCTGCACTCAGGAGATGCATCCAGAATGCAAAAGGTGCCAATATGCCAAAGGATAATGTAGAAAGAGCAATCAAAAAGGCAAGTGGTGCGGATGCAGAGAATTATGAAGAGATTACGTACGAAGGTTACGGCCAGGGCGGCGTGGCCTTTTTTGTAGAATGTACCACCAATAATCCTACACGAACTGTTGCCAACGTAAGAGCAATTTTCAACAAGTTTGACGGCAGTCTGGGGAAAAACGGAGAGCTAGCCTTCATCTTCGACAGAAAAGGAATTTTCACCATCGATAAAGCTCAGATCAAATCCGAATGGGATGATTTCGAAATGGAGATGATAGATGGCGGCGCAGAAGAAATCGATCAGGACGACACAGAAGTACTTATCACAACAGCCTTCGAAGATTTCGGTGCAATGTCACATAAGCTAGACGAGCTCAAGATAGAAGTTAAAAGCGCAGAACTGCAGAGAATTCCCAATAATACGAAAGGAATGACAGAAGACCAGTTCAAAGCCAATATGAAGATGCTGGAGCGTTTCGAAGAAGACGACGATGTCCAGAATGTATTCCACAATATGGAATTCACAGACGAGCAACTGGAATCTCTATAAGAGAGAAATAAATAGCACATAAAAAAATCCCAACTGAAAAGTCGGGATTTTTTATTTTATAAAACGCTCTTAAGTTAATTAAAACTATGCGTTTGGTTCAATAGATACAAATGATCTGTTGTTAGCTTTCTTTCTGAAAACAACTTTACCGTCAACAAGAGCGTGCAAGGTGTGATCTTTACCCATCCCAACATTTTCACCTGGGTGATGCTGAGTACCTCTTTGTCTGATGATGATGTTACCAGCAATAGCGTCTTGTCCTCCGAAAATCTTCACGCCCAATCTTTTGGAATGAGATTCTCTACCGTTTTTGGAACTACCAACTCCTTTCTTGTGTGCCATTTTATTAAAACTTTGTGGTTAAAAATTATTCAGCAGTTTCGCTGGTTTCTGTTACTTCAGCTTTAGCAGCCTTCTTAGGAGCAGCTTTTTTAGCTTCTTTTTTATCAGAATCAAAACCAGTGATACCAGTTACGATGATCTGAGTAAGAGATTGTCTGTGACCGTTTTTCTTAGCATAACCTTTTCTTCTCTTCTTTTTGAAGATGATTACTTTGTCAGCCTGAACGTGGTCAAGAATTTCTACATCTACGGTAATACCGCTTACAGCCGGGGCACCAATTGTGATTGCGCCGTTTACAGTAAGAAGAACTTTATCAAAAGAAACTTTCGTCCCTTTGTCTCCTTTCAAACGGTTCACAAACAACTTTTGGTTTTGCTCAACTTTGTATTGAAGCCCTGCTATTTCTACAATTGCAAACATTGTTTATAAATTTTATATTATTCGAGGTGCAAAAGTACATATTTACTTTCTAAAACACAAACACTTATAGCAAACTTTTCAATAATTATAATTTGGGCAGCTTTATCCGCCTTCCGCTCCCAATCTTTTTTGTCCAAGATTTGTCATTAATAGAACCCGAAGTCCAATCAAAAAAGGATTTCCACTCAAGTCGGGCTGCGCTTCGCAAAGCTGAATCTTTATCTTTTAACACAATTTTGTCATTCCGCAGGAATCTAAACAGTCGAAAGTTCTACCTTTAAGATGTGTGTTGCAAAAGAAATTCAATCTAACCTCTAAATTCTAACCTCTAACATCTATTATATAAAAGAATACTTATAAATTTGACAACCGAAAATTCTTAATGATGCTGGATTTTATCAAGAAAAATATCGCGCTCATCTGGGCCAGAAAACATACCGCCAAAACGAAAGAGTTCAAAGCCAATGCAGTCAAAAATCAGGAAGAGCTATTGCTTTCACTCGTCAAAACCGCTGAAAAAACGCTTTTTGGAAGAGAACATCAGTTCGAAACGATAAAGAATATAGAAGATTTCAGAGCCAGGGTTCCCATTGCAGATTACGAAGATCTGAAACCTTACATCGAAAAAATGAAAAAAGGACAATCCAAAATCCTTTGGCCGGATTTGCCGGAATATTTTGCGAAAACCTCGGGAACAACTTCCGGCGCCAAATACATCCCGATTTCCAAGGAAGCAATGCCTTTTCAGATTGCAGCCGCCCAAAGTGCTTTATTTCATTACATCGAAAAGAAAAATAACGCCGATTTCGTTGGTGGAAAAATGATTTTCCTGCAAGGCTCGCCCGAGTTGGAAGAGATCAACGGCATCAAAAACGGCAGATTGTCCGGAATCGTTGCACACCACATTCCGAATTATCTTCAGAAAAACAGACTGCCAAGCTGGGAAACCAACTGTATCGAAGACTGGGAAACCAAAATCGATAAAATAGTAGAAGAAACCGAAAAGGAAAATATGACCCTGATTTCCGGGATTCCGCCGTGGCTAATTATGTATTTCGAAAAACTGATTGAACGGAAAGGGAAAAAAATCACAGAGATCTTCCCCAATCTTCAACTGATAATTACTGGCGGCGTCAACTACGAACCTTACCGCGACAAGATGAATGAACTGCTGGGGAAACCGGTCGATATTGTTCAGACATTTCCAGCGTCTGAAGGATTTTTTGCATTTCAGGATGATTATACAAAAGAAGGATTGTTGCTTTTGACCAATCACGGGATTTTTTATGAGTTTGTTCCTTTGGAGCACTTCGACTCCGCTCAGTGTGACAGTCATAGATTGACGCTTGATCAAATTGAATTGAATAAAGATTACGCCTTGATTTTGACGACCAATTCCGGACTTTGGGCTTACTCAATTGGCGATGTTGTAAGGTTTATTGATAAAAATCCTTACAGGATTTTGGTTTCTGGAAGAACCAAGCATTTCACATCTGCTTTTGGCGAACACGTCATTGCATTCGAAGTGGAAGAAGCGTTAAAAGCTACAGTTGAGAAATTTCCAGCCCAGATCACAGAATTCCATCTTGCGCCACAAGTGAATCCGGCGGAAGGTTTGCCGTACCACGAATGGTTCATAGAATTTGAAAAAGAGCCGGAAAATTTTGAAGTTTTCAAATCTGAATTGGATTTGCAACTCAGAAAACGAAATACTTATTACGACGATCTGATTTCGGGAAATATTCTGCAGTCTTTGGTAATCACAAAACTGAAGAAAAATGCTTTTCAGGATTACGCAAAATCTGAAGGGAAATTGGGTGGTCAAAATAAAATACCGAGGTTGGCAAATGATAGAAAAATAGCATTGTATTTGGAAAAACTGAATATACTGTGAGAATTACCTTACTAATTGTCTTTCTTTTGCTAATAATGCAATCGTGCAAAACTTCTGTCTACAAAGACAAGATCGATCAAAATAACTTTGCAAAACTGGAAGTGGGCAAAGTTTATACTTTTTATGGCTACCAGAAGGAGAAGCAAGACTTCAAAGTGTCAGAAATAACACAGGACAGTATATCCGGAATGGCAAAAAATCGAAATGTTGCGCTTGCTAAGGAAAATATCAGATAATGGTAGAAGCCATCAGAGATTTTGGAGATGCTTTTCAGTATCCTCAGTAGTGGACTGGCTTCTCTTTGTACTAGAAAATTGTTTTTAAGGCAAAGCATGTAATAGCCCCGATAGTAGCGGCATCCTTTTTTGTTTTTCTTGAAACCTGCAGTCTGGGAAAACGTGATGAACAAAAAAGATATAGCGGATAGCGGGAAATAGCTCCTAACAAAATTAATGGCTTACAGCTTTCAAACCTACAATGGAAGCGATTAAAGTGGAGACAAAAAACAGGCGCCAGAAAGTTGCCGGTTCTTTGAAAATTAGGATCCCGACAATCACGCCGCCGACTGCGCCAATGCCCGTCCAGACGGCATAAGCGGTGCCGATGGGTAACCCGTTTGGACCCGAGATGGCCTTGAACATCAAAAACATACTGACGAAAAGACTGGCAAAAAAACCGATCCACCAATAGATGCTTTCTCTGCTCGATGTTTCCTGTGCTTTTCCGAGACAGGCGGCAAATCCGGTCTCGAACAGTCCTGCGATGATGAGTATAATCCAATTCATGCTGCAAAGATAAAATTTTGAAAATTAATGGCTAATTAGTGGCGATCCACTACTTTTGCATTATGATTTCTTTTACGCCGCTTCGAGTTTTAAAAAATATAGAATTTCGTAACCTTCTCACAGGGAGATTTTTCCTGATTATCGCATTCAGAATGCTGGCAACGCTGCTGGGCTGGTGGGTTTATCAGCTGACAAAAGATCCGTTTTCCATTGGATTGATCGGGCTTTCAGAGGTTGTTCCGGCAGTTTCGTGCGCACTTTACGCAGGACACGTCATCGATATGAACGAGAAGAAGCGGTTGCTTTTGATTTGCAATTATGCGTATGTGGTTCTGATAAGTCTGCTTTTGATTCCGGCTTTTCTTGGCCATCAACTGCATTTCACAGGTCACGAGATTACTTATTTTATCTACGCCGTGATTTTCTTTACGGGCATTTGCCGTTCGTTTTTAGGACCGCTGGTTCCAAGTATGATTCCTAGGATTGTAAAGCAGGAAAATCTACCTTATGCGGTAACGCTGAATCAGGCTACATTTCTGATTGCGTCGGTTTCCGGCCACGCTTTGGGCGGATTTCTGATCGCTTTGATTACCATAAAATGGACTTTGGTGGTCATCGTGAGCTGTATGGTTTTGTCTTCTCTATTTTTCTGGACCATCAACAAACAATTTTCTGAGAATAAAAATAAAGATGTCAATGTTTTCGAAAGTATGAAGGAAGGCCTGGCTTATATCTATAAAACTAAGGAAATCCTGGGCGCGCAGATGCTGGATATGTTTGCGGTGCTTTTTGGAGGCGCAGTGGCGATGATTCCGGTTTTTGCCAGTGATATTCTGAAGGTTGGCTCCGAAGGTTTCGGACTTTTGAATGCGGCTTCTGATATTGGCTCGATGTTGATTATCATTACACTTTCATTGGTTCCGCTGAAAAAGAACCAAGGGAAGATTCTGCTTTTTGTGGCGACGGGTTTTGGACTTTGTATCATCGGATTCGGATTGTCGAAAATGTATTGGCTGTCGTTTGCATTCCTGGTTCTCAGCGGAATGCTGGACGGGATCAGCGTCGTGATTCGTGGAACTATTGTACAGTTGAAAACGCCGGAAGAAATCCGCGGACGGGTTTTGAGTGTCAACTCGATTTTCATTATGTCCAGCAATGAATTGGGACAGTTTGAAAGCGGACTCACCGCAAAGTTGATGGGCGTTGTACGATCTGTGGTTTTTGGCGGAACCATGACGGTTTTGACAGCCTTATTTATTGGATCTACTTCCAAAAAACTGAGAAAAATGGAGTATTAGATTGATTTAGTTTCGGATCGAGTTATAGATAATTTTGATTTTTAATGAAAAGAATTTTCACATTTATTAAGGCAGTTTTTATCATTGTAATGGTTTGGTTTGTGGCTCATTCCATTTACATTACGGTGGACGGATTGACTGATAAACATACAAATGCCGATGTTGCAATTGTCCTTGGAAATAAAGTGAATGAAGACGGCAGCCTCTCGGAAAGGCTGAAAGCGCGGCTGGATAAAGGCATCGAACTGTTCAATCAAAAAAGAGTAAAATCCATTATCGTCAGCGGTGGTTTGGGGAAAGAAGGCTTTTTGGAAGCAAAGAAAATGCAGGACTATTTAATTAAAAATAAAATCCCCGCAGAAAAAATATGGGTTGACAACTACGGCAATGATACTGAGAAAACGGTTGAGAATTCGATAAGAATAATGGACAGTCTGAATTTCAAAAGCGCTATTTCTGTGTCTCAGTATTTTCACCAGACCAGAACCAAGAAGTTATTTAGAAATAAAGGATTTGATGATATCGAAAGTGCAAGTCCGGATTATTTTGAATGGAGGGATTTTTACTCAATTTTTCGGGAATTTGTGGCTTATTATAAAGAGGCTTTTTGATTAATATTATATAATTCACAAAACAAATTGTTCAACACAAACCATCTCCGTTGGTCTAAAACAAGGTTGTTTGTAACCAAAGAAGAACGCCGGAAGTCTCCCGCAAGTTGTTTGAAACAAACCGCAATCTCCGTTGGTTTAAAACAAGGTTGTTTGTAACCAAAGACGAACGCCGGAAGTCTCCCGCAACTTGTTTGAAACAAAATGCAGTTGCAGGTAGTTTAAAACTAGATTGTTTGTGACAAAATGCCGACTACTTTAGGCAGAAACAGATTTCATCATCAATAAAAAAGGAAGCAGATTGTGCTTCCTTTATAAATAAAATTTTAACTAATAAGTTAGTAATAGTCTGTCAGAAACATTTTCGTTCTCTAAAGTTTGTCCTTCTAATTGAAAACGTCTTAGCATTGAAACACCACAATTTATATACAATTCATTATTAAAAAGACCGTTTTCAATTGGTAAATCGCAAAGTAAATTCCCCGATTTTTTATGTCCGTCAATACTGAGTGCTACACGAACACCTCTTGATTTTGCTTTATCAATTTCTAATAATAAATCCTCTAACTGGAAATCTTGAGCACCGTAAAGTATGGTCTGACTATGAGAATATGGTGGATCGCAATAAATTAAATCGCCAGATTTTGCTTGTGAAAACGCTTCTTTATAATCGCAATGCTCGAAATCAACCTTATTTAAACGATTTTTCCACTCTTTAACTCTTTTAGCAAAACTTTCAACAGGAATTGGATTATGAGCGCCACAAGGTGTTGACATATATCCATCTGCCTTACGAAAGCGGATAATTCCCCCATAACAAGAACGTGTTAAATAAAGAAAATCCGCACCATTGGGTTTTGCATTATAAGAAGCTAAAACTTTTTTATAAACTTCTTCTTTTGTCTCTTCGCCTATTCTATTCCTTCTTTCAGCATACCAAGAAACAAGATCATTTGAATTTGCTTTTAACATTTTCCATATTTGCATTAATGGTTCAAATGTATCAGATCCTAATCCATTATGCGGTGCAACTGTAGCTAGAATTGCTCCGCTTCCTAGAAATGGTTCAAAAAATCTTCCGTATTGGGTAGGAAAACTTCTTGTAATTTCAGCGGCAAATTTTTGTTTATTACCAACCCATTTTAATAATTGTGATTTTGGGGGATAGTAAGTAGCGTATTTTTCTTCTAATGTTAGTTGCATATAAATGATAATTGATTTTTCAAAGATAATAAATTTGTGTCATTATCCTATTTTGGGATATGTTATTTTAGGATATAATTTTGGAATTGTGAAAAAGTCACTTAATAGTAGGGAAAATAAAATTTTGCTCGAAATGTTATATCAACTTCGAGTGTATTCTGGATTGCGACAATCTGATATCGCACAATTACTTAGAGTACCTCAATCCTTTATTAGCAAAATTGAAAGTGGAGAAAGAAGAATTGATTTTATTGAGCTTCGTGAAATTTTAAAGTGCTACAACACAAATGTGATGGAATTTTTAATCGAATTTGAAAATAAAGTAAATGCAGGCAGAAAATAAATTTTTAAAACAACCAGAAGAATTCTGGGCTAATGTAAAACTCATAAGTCAAAAAATTGGATATACGAACAGAGGACTAAGAACGATTAAAGTTCCAACTATTGAAGAAATTGAAATTGCTTACAATAAGCTTGGTCTAAATTCGAGTAAAATTGTCTTGAAAAATAAAGTTACTCAATTTGGTGTTTTACTGATTGAATATTTTCAGTTTAGAGCTAATTTTCTCACACATCATATCGAACCAAATCTTCAAAATCTGGCTCAAGCAAAGGATTTATATACAAAACTTAAAGCTGAACTAAAACCGGCCTGCCCTGAACCATTGAATAAACAGAAAGGTGAAAAACAAGGTCCTGCATATTTCACTTCAATTATAAATATGTTAATTGAAGCTAATTCAAAAGGCTACGATTGTAATTATGATCCTAAAGAATTATCAGCATTTACGCATAATAGTTTTCCAGTTCGCAGTTTGTCCCGAAGGGTTGATGGCTCTTTTCCAAATGTTATAAATCCAATTGCTTTATGGGAAATCAAAGAATATTATTATACTACCACGTTTGGAAGCCGTGTTGCTGATGGAGTTTATGAAACTCAATTGGATGGTTATGAACTTAAAGCTGTTCGTGAGGAATTAGGCAGAAAAATACATCACTGTTTAATGATTGACGATCATAATACTTGGTGGGGAATGGGGAAATCTTATTTATGTAGAATTTGTGATATGTTGCATATGGGGCTTGTTACCGAAGTTATTTTTGGAAAAGAAGCTGTTACTAGGATTCCTCTACTTGTAAAAGAATGGACAAAACAATTTGATGAAGAAAACAAATAATTAAAAAATCATTATAAATTAAAGGAAGCAGATTGTGCTTCCTTTAGTTTTGTTTTAATAATGACCTGTTAGATATTTTTTAAAAAACTATTTCCATAGGTCGGTGATAGCAATTTTTTTTGTTTCCCCTTTTGAGATTTCTTTTCTTGATTTTTCAATCTTTTTTACGAAATTTTTTTTATAAGGTTCCCCAATAATTGTCATAGCTCAATTTTTAATTAAATATTTTATATCAGACTTCTGATCTTCGCAATCATATCGTCGCCCAATTTATCCGCTTCTTCCTGAGAAAATGCCTCAGTGTAAATTCTGATAATAGGCTCTGTATTAGATTTTCTCAGGTGAACCCAGTTTTCCGGGAAATCAATTTTCACGCCGTCAACTGTTGAGATCTCTTCGTTAGTATACTCTTCCTGAACTTTGATTAATAAAGCATCCACATCAATATCCGGTGTCAGTTCGATTTTCTTTTTACCCATAAAATAACTTGGATAAGTGGCTCTCAGCTCAGATACAGTTTTGTTTTCTTTAGCCAAATGAGTCAGGAAAAGCGCAACGCCCACCAAAGAATCACGTCCGTAATGAAGCTCAGGATAGATGATTCCACCGTTTCCTTCGCCGCCAATGACGGCATTTTTTTCTTTCATCAATGTCACCACATTCACTTCGCCAACGGCACTTGCAAAATATTCTGAATCCAAGTTTTTCGCAACATCTCTCAACGCCCGGCTGGAAGAAAGGTTAGAAATTGCGACGCCTTTTTTATCTTTCAACAGGTAATCTGCCACGGCAACCAACGTGTATTCTTCGCCAAACATTTCGCCTTTTTCGTCTACCAAAGCCAATCTGTCTACGTCCGGATCCACTACGATTCCCATATCCGCTTTTTCTTTGATAACCAGTTCGCAGATATCGCCAAGATGTTCTTTCAAAGGTTCCGGATTGTGAGGGAATTGCCCGTTTGGTTCGCAATACAATTTGACCACTTCAACGCCCAGTTTCTCCAATAGTGGTGGGATAGAGATGCCGCCGGTAGAATTTACAGCATCCAAAACCACTTTGAATTTCTTAGCTTTTATAGCCTCAACATCTATGGTTGGCAAATCTAAAATTTGTTTGATGTGAATATCAAAAGCGTCGTCTCTAGTTTCGTATTTTCCCAAATCATCGACTTCTGCATAATTGAAATCTTCATTTTCTGCCAAAGTCAACACCTCTGCACCGTTTTCTCCGCTGATGAATTCGCCTTTGTCATTCAATAATTTCAAAGCGTTCCACTGTTTTGGATTATGAGACGCAGTCAGAATTATTCCGCCGTCAGCTTTCAGTTCAGGAACCATAATTTCTACAGTTGGCGTGGTAGAAAGTCCCAAATCAACCACATGAATTCCCAATCCCTGCAAAGTTGAAGCAACGAGAGAGGAAACCATTTGACCGGAAATCCTCGCATCCCGCCCAATTACTAGGGTAAGGTCCTTTTTATTTTTGTTGTTCTGAAGCCACGTTCCGAATGCGGACGCAAATTTCACCACGTCAAGAGGCGTCAGATTATCGTTTACTTTTCCGCCGATAGTTCCTCGGATTCCGGAGATTGATTTTATTAATGACATGTTTGAATTTTAAGGTTTTTTATTTAGACTGCAAATGTATTAAAAAGAAGTTGTTTTCATTTTAATTCCATATTAAAGCGCAGGAATTTTCTCCTCAATCTGATCATACATCTTTTTCACTTTAGCAGGTGGACTGAGTCGGTAACCCAGAAAAAACAGAACATAAAAATTATTATTGATGATATTTGAACCATCGTCTTTGTAATGATTACCAAAGTAGTTGAACTTGGAGCCAAAAAATAACTTCTCGGTATTGTAGCCCAGATGGATGCCGCCGCCAAAATTCTGAGTGAAATAATTTTGCTTTTCAAGCGCATTATTTGGGACGTCATCTTTAGATCTGCTCCACTTTTTTCCTAATCCGGCGTAGACAAAAGGCGCAATATTGAAATGTTTCGTCACCACATAATTGTAATAATAGCCACCGTCGAAGCTGATGTTCAGTTGGTTTTCTTTAGACTTTACAGAATTCTGGTGGTCCGAAAAAATTAGGTAGCTGTAATTGAGAGCGGGCACAAAACTGCCGCTGCTTTCTGTCTGCCATTCCTTTTGATAGTAAATGCCCTTTAGGGAAAAGTTTTTGTTGAAGATATAAGAGGTAGAACCACCAAAACTCTGGATTCTGAGATCGGGGAAAGTCAGGTAAGGATCTTTGCCTTTTTGCCAGCCACTTATAAAATCACGGGTGTTGGTGATGTAAAAACCTTTGCTGTTGGTGTAGGAAAGTGTCTGAATGATATTCTTCGGAAAAAACCGGAAATTATAACTGGTAAAGCTGCTTTTCCCTTTAAGCTCATTGTTGTTTCCCGGAAAAAATTTTGGAGCAAACGAGACCGAAGCACTTATAATTTTATAATCCACCCCAAAAGTAGTGTTGACCTGATTGTTGATTTCGAGCCTTGGTTTGACATTTAGCGCCTTCGAAGAGATGACATAATTATCAATATTCGTATCCAGATTGAAACGGAGAATGATTTTGTCATCATAAGAGATGGTTTGATTATTAGCGCTGTCATTCTGTGCAGATGTTAATATGCAACAATTGATCAGGATAATAATAAGAATTCGCAACTGTAGTCTTTTATAATGCTAAAATAGCAAAACATTTCCTATTATGAGCAGCCACAATCCGGACCACAGTTTGTGCCGTCTTTTTTTTTGGAAAACGTTTTAGAAAATTTTTTAACCGTAAAATAAAGTGCTCCCACAACCAGTATCGCGATAATGATATATTGTATAATAATTGAGTTTTCCATTTTATTTAAATTTTTCCCGTTTGGTTTTCGGATCAATTATTTAAGGATCTGATAAGCTACAAGTGCCGAAAAATATGCCAAAAGTGTCATAGCGAAAGTCTGCAGCAAAGTCCATTTCAAACTCTGCGTTTCTCTGTAAACTACGGCGATTGTTGAGATGCACTGCATTGCAAAAGCATAGAAAAACAAGATCGAAACGCCGGTTGCAAAGCTGAAAACTTTTTCACCATTTGGATGTGTATCCAGCCTCATTTTCTCGATCAGTCGGCCTTCCGGAGCTTCATCGTCCAAACTATAAAGTGTTGATAATGTTCCTACGAAGACTTCTCTTGCTGCAAAACTCGTCAAAATCGAGATTCCCATTTTCCAGTCGTAGCCCAAAGGGGCAATTGCTGGTTCTATGCCTCGTCCGATTTTTCCGAGATAAGACTGTTCCAGCTTTACGTCAGAAGCTACACTTTGATTCTGCTTTTCAGATGGCCCGAAATAACTGAGTGTCCATAGTATAATACTGACTGTGAAAATCACCTTTCCTGCACCGGAAATAAACTCCCAGACCTTGCCTAGAACCAGTTTGAAATCATAACCGAACAATGGCATTTTATACGTCGGAAGATCCATTACCAAGAAACTTTTGACTTTGGTTTTGATGATATTTTTTAGAATTAATGAAGCAAATAATGACATTCCGAAACCAATCAGATACATTGCCATCAAAGCAATCGCCCGGTATTTGATACCATAGAAATTCTCATCAGGAATAATCAATCCGATGATAATACTGTAAACCGGAAGTCTTGCAGAACAGGTCATAAAAGGCGTCACGAGAATCGTAATCAGTCTTTCCTTGATGTTTTCGATATTCCGTGTAGACATAATTGCGGGAATAGCACACGCTGTACCGGAGACGAGCGGGACAATGCTTTTACCATTAAGCCCGAATGGTCGTAAGAATCTGTCCATCAGAAAGATAACCCGCGCCATATAACCGGAATCCTCCAGCAAATAAAGGAAATATAATAAAATCCCGATCTGTGGCGCAAAAATCACAATACCACCAATTCCCGGAACGATTCCGTTTGATATAAGTGAGTTGATAGGTCCTTGCGGAAGCTGCTCTGCTGAAAAGGTTGATAGCCAGCTAAAAGCACCTTCTATCCAGTTCATCGGATATTCTGCCAGGAAAAATACACTTTGAAATATGAGTAATAAAATCAAAAGGAAAACAAGATAGCCCCAAACAGGATGAACCAAAATTCTATCCAGTTTTTCTGTCAAAAGCTGTTTTCTTTGTGGGATCTTTTCTGTCGTTTCCGAGATGATTTTGTCGATATTCTGATATCTGCGGACGGTTTCCTGTATCTGCAGCCGTTTCGGAACGTTACATTTCGCATCTTCCTGCGAGATGATTTCATTGATTCTTTCAATCTTTCCGAGGTACGTGTCTGCCGCCAGAAGCGTCCAGATCTTATAAAGATTGTGGTCTTTTGTTTTTTCTGCTATTTTATAAACCAGTCCTTTCTGTTCTATCGGAATCTCAAAAGTGCTTTGTAAAGTTTTTTTAAATTGTGTTTTAAAAATGGCTTCACGGACTTCATCTATTCCTAAATGTTCTTTGGCGTTGGTTCTCAGAATATCGACGTTCAGCTTAGCGGAAAGCGCTTCAGAATTGATCTTAATGCCTCGTTTCTCGGCCTCGTCAATCTGGTTTACCACCATCAGAATAGGTATTCCAAGATCCTGAATCTGGTGAAAGAGCAGCAGACTGCGCTTCATATTGATTGCGTCTGCAATGTATAGTACGCCGGCGTAATTTTCCTGTTCCTGAATCAGGTATCTGGTAAAGATGGCTTCATCCTCAGAAGTCGGATAGATGCTGTACGATCCCGGGAGATCCGTAATTTCCACCTCTTCATTTTTATACGTGTAAGTTCCGGAAAGGCTGGCGACGGTGACACCTGCGTAATTTCCGGTTTTTTGTTTTCTGTTGCACAGACTATTGAAAAGCGTTGATTTCCCGACATTTGGATTCCCAACCAATAAGATCTGCTTCTGCTTTTTCTGATCATGCATTATCCCAAAACTTCAACTTTGATGAATTTTGCTTCCTGCTCTCTCAGTGCTACCCTGGTTTTTTCTGATCCGTATTCTATGTAAAGAGGACCGCGAAATGGCGCCTGGTAGAGTATTTTGAAGGAGGTTTCCGGCAGCAGTCCCATTTCCAGTATCTTGGTAGGCATTAGCAGCAGGTCATTGTCATAACCCGTGATTTTGCCCAGTATATTCTTAGGAAAGCAGCACAATTTGTCAGGATGTTTATTTTGCAAAATTCATCTATTTAGAAGTGCAAATATAACTTGTTTTAAATTAATCTAAATAAGGATTTTAATCATAAAAAAAACCGCCTTTTTAATTGAGGCGGTTTTGATTTTATTTTTTCTTTTTGTCTTTTACAACTGGCAATTCTATCGGATTGTCATTAGCACTGTAAAAATCTTTCAGCATCTTTTCCTGAGTTTTTACCATTTCACCGATGCTTACATCACTGCCGGGCAGCTTCTGAGACATCATTTCTGGTTTTAGCATTGGTCTGATAGTAGCAAATGGATCTTTTTTAAAGTCCGCGATTGTACTCTCAAACTTATCTCTGGAGACTTCCACGCGCTTTGCACTTCCTCCGGGAGATATCTTTTCGATGTAAGACAGTTCTTCAAAATTATCAACTTTTTTATTTCCCTTCAGTTCCCAGGAATAGTTGCCGCCGTCATCTTCAATTTTTACGATCAGCCCGGGTAATCCATAGAATTTATACGGTCCGTCCTGGAACGGCAGATCTGTTGTGAACCATGCGTTCCACTTTCTGCCGCCGAAATCTGTTGTGGCTTTCTGCGTATTGTAAGTTCCGATTTTTACTTTTTCAGAAGTAATATTCCAGTTGAATTTTGTAGGATCTACGTAGCCCAGCTTCATTGGTGTCATTCCGTTCTGAAGGCCTTCTTCGAAAACAACTTTCATATCGGGATACACTTTTTCAACTTTATAAGCAAACTTTGGCATTCTCATAGACTTGGACATATCCTTGAAAACACCTGCCTTCTGCATGGCTTCCACTTCTACCTTGATAATAGAATCCTGTGCAACCCAAGTGAAATCTCTGTAAAGCGATTTTTCTTTTGTGATATCAAGCGTTGTCATCACTTTTTCAACTTTTGCCGAGTCTTTTTTAGGTTTGAAAGTCAATTCATAAAAAAAACGGTTGGACGCTGTTTGGGCAAATGCAATGGAGCCTAGCATCAAAACCGGAAGAATGAATAATTTTTTGAGAGAGTTCATATTTAATATTTTTTGTTTCTGAATAATTAGTGCAGGATTAAAGAAAATGTTACAGAATTATTGATACATTTTTTTAATTGATTCATTCATTGTTTTGTAAATCTGCAGCTGTCCTTCATTTTTTAATAATTCTTCGTGCAGTTTCAGAACTCTTTCGTCGCCTCGTACAGCCGGGCCGGTCTGCGCCGATTTAGGATCGATATGAGAGATCTTCTCCACGGTTTCGTTAATTAATGGAATGAAATAATTGAAATCTAACGCCTGAGAATCAGAAATTTCCTTCGCCCGTGCAAAAAGATGATTTACGAAGTTGCAGGCGAAAACCGCTGTCAGATGGATGTATTTTCGTTTTTCATAAGTCGAAATTTCTACACTGTCCGAAATAACAGAAGCCATTTCAAAGAGCAATTTTTCGTCAATCTGATCATCGGCTTCAATAAAAAATGGGATTTTGGAATAATCCAGTTTTTTTGTCTTCGAGAAAGTCTGCAGCGGGTAGAAACTTGCCTTCCGGTAATGGCCTTTCAGGATTTCCTTCGGTAAAGAACCCGAAGTGTGGGCTACAAGTGCATTGTCATTTTTAATGAATTCAGAAACATTTTCTACGGCAGAATCAGAAACAGCGATGATGTAGAGATCAGCTTCCGCCAGATTTTCGGTGGAATACGGGATCGCCAGTTCTTTCGAGATTTTGGATAGTTCAATCTCATTTCTACCGAAAATCTGATGAATTTCTATCCTGTTCTGAATAAAAGCTTTAGCCATATGGTACGCTACATTTCCGGAGCCTATAATTACTGTTTGCATCTAACAAAGATAAGGATTTGATGATTCTCATTAAGCTAAAAATAGGGAAAGGCGCGATTTTAGATTGAGGATTAATCGGGAAATTGAAAAAATAATTTAACTTTGGTCCTATAATTTAATCAAAACTACGAAACCTCTGAATGAAGCTTAAGGATGAAGAAATTGTAAATCTCTTCGCTACACCACAAACGGTAGAGAAAGGCTTGCGTGCAATGATGGATGCTTATCAGAGTCGTCTTTATTGGCATATCCGGCGTTTGATTGTAGATCACGACGGTGCTCAGGATGTTTTGCAGGATACATTTATAAAAGCATATCAGAATATGCACCAGTTCAAAAACGACAGCAAGCTCTACACGTGGCTATACAGGATTGCCACCAATGAGGCTCTGCAGGCGCTGAATAAAATGAACAGGATGAAGAAAACCGATGAAGATGCCGAATACCATATGCAAAATCTCGTAGCGGATAATGCGGGTCAGGATGCAGAGGAGATTCAGGTATTTTTGCAGAAAGCGATCCAGACCTTGCCCGAGAAGCAAAAACTGGTATTCAACCTAAGATATTATGATGATCTGCCTTATGAGGAGATTTCAAAGATTTTGGATATGTCTGTCGGGACGTTGAAAACCAATTATCATTACGCAAAAGAGAAAGTAGAACAATATATTAAGGACAACTATTCGCAGGAGTTTTAATCTGCAGGCGATCCTTAAACCAATAAAAAAATAAAAGAAGATGAAAACCGATATAGAAAAACTCAGCAGAAAGATGCCGTATACGGAACCTACGGATGATTTTTTCAATAAAATGCAGGCCAATGTTATTTCGCAGACTATTGCCAAAAAACCTTTGGCGGTGAAAAAAGAGGCTAAAGTTTTTTCTCTCAATTTCAGTTGGATGGCTGCGGCTGCAGTAGTTCTCATTGGCGGCCTTACGGCCTTCTTTAGCCTCAATAACGATCCTGAAGTTTCTATGGCTCAGCAGGCTCCAATAGTTGATAGTGTTTACGAAGTAGAAAAGCCTATCCAGAATACTTCCACAGATATGATGGCGAAAAATGATAATGTGATTCCAGAAACTCAAACATTAAAAACAGAGCAGAAGAACGCTACTGCCAATGCAGCAACTTCTATTGATAACAGTTCAAAGGTTAATGCGATGGCAGACAGACAGGATTATACTGCCAAGAATACTCCCAAATCTGAGTTGGATGTAGAAAAAGTACTGGCCGCCTTCACGCCGGACCAATTGAAAGATATTGACAGAAACAGTGAGCAGGATGTCTATCTAGACCTTTACAATTAATTTAAAATCAGAACGATGAATAGATTCTTATTAATTATTTTGATTGCCGGATTCTCCAGTGCGCATACCGCAAAAGGGCAGCAGAGAAATTCAGGAAATACAGCTGGCAGGAACAGCACATCCAGCCCCAGCTTCCGTGGATCCGCAAATTCACTGGCGCCATCCGGCTCTATGCAAAGACAGAAGGCCATTCCAAGGACGTCAGAATGGAGAACGATGAATATGAAAGAAAAGAAGGAGGCCGTCAGCAATATGTCTGTACGCGACAGAACGGTTTTTCTTCAGAATATCAAAGAAAACATTGTAATTGATGATCTCGACATTCCGAAAGGAAAACAGGATGAGTTTAAATCTCTGTACGCAGAATATCAGAACAATCAGAAGCAGATAAAGGAGAAGTTCCACATCGACAAAAATCTGGACAACCTTTCTGATAATGAAGCAACGGAACGCCTAAATCAAAGTTTCGAAGTCGGGCAGCAGCTCCTCAACAACAGAAGGACTTATGCAGATAAATTTTTGAAAATTCTGACGCCGCAACAAGTTCTGACACTCTTCCAGACAGAAGGTAAAATGCGGGACAAAATGCTTGATAAAAAAAACGATAAATAGTTCTCAAACCTCCAATTACCGGAGGTTTTTTTTATTTTATCTGCCACATTTGCAATTGTCTGTAAATTATTTTCCTATTCTGTTAAAAATATGTATTTTCGCACACTGATTATAAATACATACTATAAATGGCAATTTTAGGCGAAATTAGAAAAAGATCTTGGCTCCTTTTAGGCGTAATAGCTTTAGGATTGTTAGCATTTCTTTTCAACGCAGACACTTTCGATAAGATATTTGAGAAAAATCCAAATGTTTTCGGGACAGTAAATGGCGAAGATATTACCAGAGACGAGTTCAACGACCAGCTGTTTATTATGCAGCAGCAGGCTCAGCAGCAAGGTCAGCCTACGAAAGGCCTGGAGGAGCAGGCTTGGCAAATTCTGGTACAGTCCAAACTGATCAAGCAACAGTTTGAAAAAACAGGATTGACGCTTTCAGATGAAACTTTCTGGAGCCAATTGCAGTATGATCCTATTTTTGCTCAGAATCAGCAGTATTTTGACGAAAAAGGTAATTTCAAGCTTAAAGAAATCAGATCGGAAATCGAGAAATCCCAGGCTACAAATCCTGAAAACTATGCTTTCTGGCTGAAAAACAGAAAGGCTATGGAATACAGAATGATGGCCAGAATGTTGTTTGGAAACGTCACAGCGGGAATCACAACCAGCAAAAAAGAAGCTGAATTGATGGTGAAATTCCGTGATCAGGTTGCTAATATCGACTTTGTTAAAGTTGACTATTTAGAATTTTCAAAGAAGAATAATATTAAGGTAACCACTCAGGATCTTGCAGATTATATCAAACTGCATCCAACAAGATTCAAAGCTACAGCAAGCAGAAATATTGCTTATGCTTATTTCCCAGCAGCACCAAGTGCTTCTGACGATGCGGCAACACTTAATGAAATCAATAAACTTTTCCTTAAAGGAACCGATGCTTCCAACGGCGCAGAAAATTTCCAGAATACAACGAATGATTCTATGTTCGTAGAACTTAATTCTGATATTCCTTTTATTCCACAATACGTAAGTCCGGAACAATTGCCGCAAGGACTTAAGGATAAAATTGCAACAGCAACTATCGGTCAGACTTTTGGTCCTTACAAAGAGCAGTCTTTGTATGTGGTTTCAAAATTACTGGATAAAAAAACTTCTGATTCTACGCTGTCAAAACATATCCTGATCGCTTACAAAGGTGCAGAAAGATCTACAGCAACCAGAACTAAAGAAGCAGCTAAGAAAACTGCAGATAGTCTGTTGGCCGTTATCAAAGCAGATCCTGCAAAATTTGCTGAAGGACTTAAACTTTCTGACGAGCCAAACGCCGTAGAAAGAAACGGAAGTGTGGGCTGGACAACGCCTGCAAGTCAGTTTGCTCCCGGCTATCTTAGTTTCCTTGCAAACAATGCAAAAGGAACTACAGGATTACAGGAAACAGCTTTCGGTTATCACATCATCAATATTGAAGATAAAAAAAGCGGTGCAATGACTTATAAAATTGCACACCTTGCCAAGAATATCAAAGCATCTGACAAAACTGAAAATCAGGTACTGACGCAGGCTACAAGATTTATCCAGCAGACTCAAGGGAAAAGCTTTAATCAGTTTAAAAATCTGGCAGAGAAAAACAAATACAGATTTGACAATCCAAAAACTGTAGGCAGATTCCAGGGTACACTTCCTGGTATCGGTACAGATAAAGATGCAGAAGTGATCGCTTGGGCATTTGATAAAAAAAGAGAAATAGGTGATACAGATATCTTCACTGTAGAAGGTACCGGCGACAGAATTGTAGCTTATGTTGTAGGAAAGCAGGATGAAGGTCTTGCTGATCCGGAAACTGTAAGAGACCAGATTGAGCCGATTGTAAAAAATAAAGTTCTTGCTAAGAAAATCCTAGAAAAGATCAATGCAGGAAAATATTCATCTTTGGATCAGGCTGCTAAAGCGTTTGGTACAACAAAAGCCAGCGCAACGGTTAATGTGTTCAATCCATCTGTGAATGGTGCGATGGAGCCTAGAGTTGCAGGTGCTGCCTTTGGCGTTGCTGTAAACAAACTATCTCAGCCGGTAGAAGGGATGACAGGCGTATATCTGGTAGTTAAAAAATCGGTTACTACCAACAAAATGGCTGGTGACATCAAACAGATCACAGAGTCTATTACACAGCAGAATTCGCAGCAGTTTACAGGGTCATTCCTGAAGAGTCTGCAGGATAATGCGAAGATCAATGATTATAGAATTGAAGTTTGGGATAAAAATCCGAAGCAATAGTTTCAAAATATTTTACAATAAACAAAAGCGGCATAATTGTCGCTTTTGTTGTTTTTTTATTTATATCTATTATAAATCCAATATTCATATATTTGCTAATTAGTTAAAACCAAAAAAGTGAAGTTAAGTAAAGAATTAAAAACAGGGCTGATTGCCATTTTTGCCATTATAGGTTTCATCGTACTCTACCAATTTATGAAGGGCAAAAGCCTTTTCACAACAGATAATGTCTTCTATGCAAAATATGACAACGTAGAAGGTCTTGCCGTATCCAATCCGGTATCAATCAATGGATTAAAAGTAGGCCAGGTAGACGAAATCAAACCAATCACATCCAAAGACGGAAAGCTGCATTTCATCGTTAAGATGACTATCGATGATACCTTTGAATTTTCCAGAAGATCAACCGTTGAGGTTTTTGAACCTGGATTGATGTCCGGAAAGGAGATGAGAGTCAACCTTTTTTACGGGGGCGAAACAGCCAAAGATGGTGACACCTTATCCGGAAATTACCAGCTGTCTATGCTAAACTCTTTGTCTTCACAGGTAAAGCCGGTTAAAGATCAATTATCCAATGTATTGTTAAAGCTGGACTCTACATTAGCAAGTACAAATAAGATTGTGGATGAGGAAAACAGAAGAGAAATCAAATTGTTGCTTTCTAATCTCAACAGAACAATAGAGTCTTTCAAAGGCGCGTCTGACAGAACGAACTCGATCCTTTCCAATAACGAAAAAGGCCTTCACGAAGTTGTTGCAAACGCTAATACGGCGATGATGACTGCTAATAAAACATTAGACAAATACGGTTCTGTAGCAGAACGTGTAGATATCGATAAGCTGAATGGCACCATCGACCAGTTCAACCAGACTGCAGGAAAACTCAATAACGTTATTTCCGGCATACAAAACGGCGAAGGTTCTCTTGGTAAATTGGCAAAAGATGAAGAGCTTTACAATAATCTAACAAAGACCTCAAACAACCTCAACGAGCTTGTGGAAGATTTCAAAGCTAATCCTAAAAGATACGTGAACTTCTCGGTTTTTGGTAAAAACGCAGAAAAAAAGTAATAGATGCAATATATCGATAATGCTATTTTCCTGATTCTTTTGGTCGTAGGTTTCGGACTGTTTTTCAAAAGTCTGAAAGAGATCTACCGCAATATCAGGTTGGGAAAAGAAATCAACAGAACGGACAGAAAAGCAGAACGCTGGGCAATCATGACCCGCGTTGCGCTCGGACAGAGTAAAATGGTAAAACGCCCGATTGCCGGGATTTTACACATATTCGTATATGTTGGTTTTATTATTATCAATATAGAATTGCTGGAAATCATCATAGACGGAACTTTCGGGACGCACCGTGTTTTGTTTGGATTTCTAGGGACATCTTTTTACTCGTTTTTCACCTCATTTCTAGAAATATTAGCCTTATTAGTGGTAGTCGCTGTTGTGGTTTTCTTTATCAGAAGAAATTTCTACGGAGTGAAAAGGCTCAATATGAAAGAGCTATTTGGCTGGCCAAAGAATGATGCCAACTGGATTTTGATCATCGAGTTTGCTTTGATGGTTGCTTTCTTTACGATGAACGGCGCCGATTATTATGCGGATGCCAACCGGTTTGGGCACAATTTTCCGATCTCAAAACATCTGTTTCCATTCTTTCAGAATTTAAATTTAGAAACACTTCATATCATAGAAAAATCTGCGTGGTGGTTTCACTTCGTGGGGATTTTGTTCTTTATGAATTATCTTTATTATTCCAAACATCTGCACATCATTCTGGCGTTCCCAAACACCTGGTTTGCTAATCTTGAGAAAAAAGGGAAATTCAATAATTTAGATTCTGTCACAAAAGAAATCAAATTGATGATGGATCACAATGCAGATCCTTACGCAGTTCCTGCTGAAGGTGATGCAGAAATGCCTTCAAAATTTGGTGCAGAAGATATTTTCGATCTCAATCAGCATCAGCTCATGAGTGCTTACTCCTGTACAGAGTGCGGAAGATGTACCGCTTCCTGCCCGGCAAGTATTACCGGTAAGAAGTTGTCACCAAGATTGATTATGATGAAAACCAGAGACCGCCTGGAAGAAGTTGGGAAAAACATCAATAGCAATGGTGGGAAATTCGTAGATGACGGCAAAAAACTTCTGAATGATTATATTACTAAGGAAGAACTCTGGGCTTGTACCACTTGTAATGCGTGCGTAGAGGCGTGTCCTGTGCTCATAGATCCTTTGTCGATCATTTTCGAAATGAGAAGATTTCTGGTGATGGAGCAGTCTGCAGCACCACAGGAACTAAACCTGATGATGACAAACGTAGAAAACAATGCAGCGCCTTGGCAATACAATCAGGCAGATCGTTTGAATTGGGCGAAAGATTAAGATCCAAATTCGAAATATCATTTATCAATCAGCAATTATCTTTTATAAATAATGGATTTCACTATAAAAACAATGGCAGATTACGCTGCTGAAGGCAAATCTCCTGAAGTTCTCTTCTGGGTAGGCTGCGCCGGAAGCTTCGATGACAGAGCCAAAAAAATAACCAAAGCATTCTGCAAAATTCTCAATAAAATCGGCGTTGAGTTTGCTGTTCTGGGTCAGGAGGAATCCTGCACTGGCGATCCTGCGAAGAGAGCCGGAAACGAATTTGTTTTCCAGATGATGGCTTTGACCAACATAGAAGTTCTGAATGCTTACGAAGTGAAGAAAATTGTTACGGCTTGCCCGCACTGCTTCAATACTTTGAAAAATGAATATCCAAGTTTAGGCGGCAACTATGAAGTTCTGCACCACACGCAGTTCCTGAAGGACCTGATGAATGACGGCAGACTGAAAATAGAAGGCGGAAGTTTTAAAGGTAAAAAAATCACCTTCCACGATCCCTGTTACCTGGGAAGAGGCAATGGCGAATATGAAGCACCTAGAATGCTGCTTGAAAAGCTGGATGCAGAACTGGTAGAAATGAAACGCTGCAAGACCAATGGTCTTTGCTGTGGAGCCGGAGGCGCTCAAATGTTTAAAGAGCCAGAAAAGGGTAACAAAGACGTGAATATAGAAAGGACGGAAGAAGCGCTTTCCTTTGAACCAAAAATAATTGCAACTGGCTGTCCTTTCTGCAATACGATGATGACAGATGGTGTGAAGCATTTTAATAAAAACACCGAGGTAGAAGTTAAAGATATTGTGGAGCTTTTGGCAGAAGCGGAAGATCTTTAATCTTCATCACTTTTTAAAATATAACCCGGGCAATTCCGGGTTTTCGTTTTTTAGACAATTGAATAAAAATCCGTAATTTTATATCTTTAAATTATCAAAAATGAAAATCGAAGAATCTAACATTGTTGAAACCAACGATTACCGCGTCATCATATATCCCGCTTCCAGACCTTTTACTGCTAAAGAAAGCAAGACTATTGCCGAGAAACTCTATGATTTCCTAGGTGACTGGGCAGCGCATGGCAAGGAATTATCTTCCTCTTTCAAAATTGAAAAAAACCAGTTCATCATCATCTGTGTAGATGAAGAAAAAGAGGCGGCTTCCGGTTGCAGTATTGATGCTTTGGGAAAAGTGATGCGGGAACTGGATTCGGAGTTTAACCTGGGATTGTTTGACAGAATGAAGGCCTGTTATATAGAAAACGGTGAGGTGAAAACCCTGAAACTGTCTGATTTTAAAGCTAAAGTCAGAGCTGGAGAGCTGTCAAAAGATATTGAAGTTTTCGATTTTTCCAAGAACACTTATCTGGATTTCCTGAGCCATTTCGTTCAACCCTTCAACAGGAGCTGGGCCAGTTCAATTTCGTAGGAAGGCTAGTATTTCTTTTTAATATTCAGAAAAAATCTTTCGTACGTCACGTATGAGAGCCACGAGAAGAAGATGGTAATGAACAGGACACCGGAATATAATGACAAATTGTAATAGTTAATATTCTGATTTTTTGGGATTAATTTGATCATTAAAAGAATAATTATCCAATGATAAAGATATATTCCATAGGAAATCCTGCCTAGAAACTTTGATATTGGATGGTCTATTTGAATATTTGGATTTTTGATGATCTGATAAACAGAATAGGCGAATAAAAGCGAATATAGCTCGTCATTCAGATGTGCTACTCTGAATTTAAAAAACCACAGTATAAATGGTAAGGTAGCGATGATCAACTTTAAAATGTTGTACCTTGGTTTTTCTAATTTATCCTTATTTTTAAAATAAAGAAATCCTGCTAAGGTACCTAACATAAGACTGCCGAATTTTGTTCCATAAAAAAATCTGCTGATCACGGTATAAAAATCTGCACTCTGGAAGAAAATTTGATTGAGAAATTTTGCGAAAAAAGGCAACATTGTGAATCCTATTATCAGGAAAATAAATGACAAAACCGTTTTCTTTTTGATGACAATGAGAAATAGAAACGGCCAGAAAATGTAAAACTGTTCTTCTGCACCGATGGACCAGATCTGCGGACTCACGTCCCATACTTCATTGACAGCATAAGCCACGTTTGGCAGAATAAAAAGGGGTAAGCTGATCCGAAGCAGGGAATAGTCGGGCTGGAAAATAAAATAAGACAGAAACAGAACAAGATAATAAACAGGCCAGATCCTTAATATTCTGCGCATATAAAAATTTCTGATGTTAATAAAACCATTTTTAGCTTTTTCAATCAGAAGCAAATAGGTGATGAGGAATCCGCTTATTATAAAAAACAGGATCACAGAAAGATGACCGTCAGGATATATGACAGTAGGATGGTCTACCAGATTGTAGATTTTATTAGACTGCTTTATCAGCTCAACGTGATCAAAAACCACAATCAATGCTGCCAAAGCTCTTAGTGTATCCAATCCTTTTAAATATTTCATCATTTTTGTTATACAGCGAAATATATAATTAATTTCTTATTTTGCAACACTGAAAACAAAAACAATCAGCGAGACAATTGTTTTTATTAGTTTTATCTTTGTCCACCACACATAAGCTGCATTTTGAAAGTACTTTTTATTTCCTCATGGTTTCCTAACAAGCTAGAACCTACCAACGGCAATTTTGTGCAGCGCCACGCAGAAGCGGTTGCTCTTGAGCACGAGGTAGAAATTCTTCATTGTATTGGTAATTTTGATCAGACTGAAAAGTATATTTACGATGACAAAGTGATCAACGGCATTAGAACGCTGATCATTTATTATAAAAATTCCAACAATCCGCTTCAGAATTTTTACAGAAGAATGAAGTCGTACAGGCTAGGATTTCTTAAGATGCAAATGCCGGATCTGGTACACGCCAACGTGCTGCACAACAATATGCTTTTCGCTGTTTATCTGAAAAAGAAATACAAAATACCATTTTTGGTTACGGAGCACTGGACAGCGTTGCAACATCAAAATCTTCCCAATACATCTGGAAATATTAAAAGAATTGCAAAGTACATCGCGAAAAATGCGGGCTATATCCTTCCAGTAAGCGAAAATCTTTTGGATAGCCTACGGTTAATAGGAATTAAAACGCCGATGAAAGTGGTTTCAAATGTGGTGAATACCAAAATATTTGATATCAAAAAAAGAGATGAGGATGGGACCACAAGATTTCTGCACGTCTCTAGCCTCATCCCGAGAAAAAGACCTGATAAAATTATAGAAACAGTTTTTAAACTGAAACAGAAAGGATACAATGTTGCGTTAGAAATCGGTGGAGATGGAGATACTGAGACCTTAAAAAACCTTGTAAAAAAATACAATGCTGAGCCGTTTATAAATGTTTTTGATGAAATAAGTTATGCTGAAGTAGCGGAAAAAATGCAGAAATCGGACTGTTTTATCCTTTTCAGCGACAATGAAACGCAAGGCTGCGTAATTCTGGAATCTTATGCCTGCGGAAAACCCGTCATTGCAACGGCAGTGGGCGGCGTACCGGAATTTGTCAAACCAGGCCTTGGAATCCTTATCGAAAAAGCGAACGAAAATGAACTTTACGAGGCTATGGAAAATTTCGCAACTCAAAAACTGCAGCTTAAAGATGCGGGGAGTTTGCGACAGTTCGTCACAGATCATTTTTCTAAAGAGAGTATCTGCAGACAATTCACAGACGTTTACAACGATATCCTGACCACTGCGTCCCACTCGTAAATGAATAGTCTAAGAGATTTCATCCATAATTTTTTCAGGAATAAGGGGCATCATGTTTTCTTGTCTTTTTTAATAGCAAAAATTTGTGGTTTTGTCAGTTCAATCGTTATAATCAGGCTTTTGCCGGAAAATGATTACGGAATTTTAAGCGTAGTGATGGCTGTTTTTGCTATATTTCTTCCCTTTTCGGGCCTGGGAAGCAATCAGATCCTGCTTAGATACGGTTCTATTTCTGAGGATGAAGGCAAGCAGAAACTTTCATCTTACCTCTTCTTTAAAGGTTTTTTTTACGAATTTATACTCATTGCAATCTTTCTGGGATTCTCTTTCTTATATGATCATAAGTATGATAATGTGTATGTTATCTTTTTATTTTGTGGGATCAGGCTACTGGGGTTTTATCTGTCCAATCATATCCAGACCTACTACAGAATAACCGGTAAAAACAATGTTTTTGCACAGGTCAACAATACCATCAATATTGTGGGGCTCGTCATTCTCGTAGCTTTCACATACTTCTGGAATTTTTATGGCTATCTTCTCGCCATTGCTATTGTGCCGTACATTTCATTATTCTGGCTTCGGAAAGAGATTTTTTCTACAAAATCTGAAAATCCCGTCAATACGAAAGAGATGTGGCGGTTTGGAATATTTACTGCGAGCACCTCGGTTTTATCAGAAACGTTATTTGCTCTTGATATTTTATTGCTGGGATTTTTGATGAATGAAAATGCTGTGGCAAACTACAAAGTTGCAATACTGCTGCCTTCCAATATTCCATTTTTAGCCATCAGTTTTATGCAGAGCGACTATCCGCTGCTATCCAAAAATTACCTCAACAAAGATTTTCTCACTTCATACGTCAGGAATTATTATAAAATATTTATTCCTGTATGTGGCGTTATCATTCTTTTCTTTTTATGCGCCAAAAATTGGCTTATCAGACTATTCTTCGGAGCCAATTATGTTGAAAACTCCGATCTTATGATGATACTCCTTTTAGGATTCACTTTTGGAATGCTTTCCAGAAACCTCTATGGAAATCTGCTGCCGGCGGTTGGCAAGATAGAAGTCAATACGTGGGTTTCGGTCATTTCGCTGGGGCTACTTAGTGTAATATCTTATTTTTTTGTCTCTGTTTGGGGTGTTTTAGGAATGGGCGTCACATTATCTTTGGTCATAGTCTTTGAAGGTTTAGCATATATGTTCTTTTTTAGGAACTATCTTCGCAAGCTTCCATCATCAGTTTAGAATAATTAGATTTATCTTTGCAAAGATGAAACTCAAGCTATCCATAATTTTTTCTGCCGTGCTGCTGCTTCTTTCCTGCCAGAGAGACGAGGAGGAGACGCAGGCCATAGATCAGGTTTTGAAACTTTACATGCAGAATGCGGCTGGTCAGGATCTTTTAAATGCCAGAATACCGGGTTCGTACACCAGCGTCAGTCTTTTAGATATTCTGGGCGAGAGAGATCTGATCCCCATTTCCGGATTCAGCCTGCTGAAAGATGCAGACACCGTGACTTATATGGATTATCCTGCCGGAGCTATCAGGCTGAAGGCAGACTCTGTCAGCACAGAAGATCGCGAGATCTATTACTCTAAATTTGTCATCAGCCTGCAGAAAACAGTCAATTCTGCTTTGGTCAGAGATGACGACACGATTCAGGTAGAATACATCTCTACACCTTCACTTTTTCAGATCTCAAAACTCTGGTACAATGATGAGCTGAAGTTCACGAAAATTCCCGGCAAGCCAAACATTGTCACAATCGTGAAATAAAATCCCTAAATTTGCAACGACAGTCAGAGCATTAGTTTCTGACAACCAATAACTATCAACCAACAACCAAACTATGTTACAGGTTAATTTTTTGCGCGAGAACAAAGAGCGCGTTTTGGAAGGCTTGAAGAAAAGAAGCTTCAAGGAATTAGATTTGGTCGATGCAGCTATCAACGCTGACGACGAGAGAAAAAAACTGCAGTTTGAGCTGGACTCACAACTTTCCGAGATGAACAAAATTTCGAAAGAAATCGGAATTCTGATGAAAGATGGGAAAAAAGAGGAGGCTGAAGCCGCAAAATCCAAAACTTCGCAATACAAAGAATCGAGCAAAGAATTACAATCTCAACTGGCCGAAGCTGAGAAAGCATTGACCACCATTCTTTATCAAATCCCAAATGTGCCTTATGAGAAAGTCGTAGCGGGTGTTTCTGCCGATGATAACGAAATTATTTACGAATCTACAACGGTTGAAGGTCTTGGCGAAGGTGCAATCCCACATTGGGAACTAGCTAAAAAATACAATTTGATTGATTTCGAATTGGGCGTTAAAATCGCTGGAGCAGGTTTCCCTGTTTATTTCGGGAAAGGTGCAAGATTGCAGAGAGCTTTAGTCCAGTATTTCTTAGATAAGAATGTTGATGCCGGCTACCTGGAAGTGAATCCGCCACACGTTGTCAACGAAGCTTCTGGCTACGGAACTGGACAATTGCCTGATAAAGAAGGACAAATGTATTACATCAATGCAGATGACTTATATCTAATTCCAACAGCTGAGGTTCCGGTGACTAATCTTTACCGTGATGTTTTGTTGGATGAGAAAGATCTGCCAATCAAAAATACAGCGTTTTCACAATGCTACAGAAGAGAAGCGGGAAGTTATGGCGCGCACGTGAGAGGTTTGAATCGTCTTCACCAATTTGAAAAAGTGGAGATTGTAAGACTTGAAAAACCAGAAAATTCTTACGCCGTTTTGGAAGAAATGGTGGAACATATCAAATCCATTTTGGAAGATCTGGAATTGCCATACAGGATTTTGAGACTTTGCGGTGGCGACACAGGTTTTGCCGCAGCAATGACTTACGACTTCGAGGTTTGGAGTGCAGCGCAGGAAAAGTGGCTGGAAGTAAGTTCTGTTTCCAACTTCGAAACTTTCCAGGCCAACCGTTTAAAATGCCGTTACAAATCTGACGGAAAATCACAATTGGTTCACACGCTGAACGGTTCTGCCATGGCTCTGCCAAGAATTATGGCCGCTTTGCTGGAAAATAATCAAACCGAGGAAGGAATCAAGTTGCCAAAGAAAATCGCAGAATATGCGAAGTTTGAACTGATTAATTAATTCAAAAAAGAATTAACGCAAAAGCGGAAAATTCTTTTTATACAGGTTTTAAAAGTCGCAAATTTAAATTTGCGACTTTTTTGTTTTGATCAATCTAACATCATATTGTCATTCCGGAGGATTCTAAGCAGTCTGTGTTCCTCCTGAATGACAATTTAACGGTAAAATATATGCCGGCTTGTAGTTTAAAACTACTTCTTCAAATTCAAATAATAATTCCAGATCAGCCGGATCTCACCATAATCAAAATCCGCCGGCAAAGCCGCCTTCCAATCATTGATGTTCTCCTTTGGACTTTCTTTGAAAACCTTTTCGAAAGCAGTGACTTTTTCCTTTGGATAGATTCTCAGCAGATCACTTTTATCAAGCAGATTTTGCTCAGCATATTTAGATAAATGACCAAAAATCGTGGAACTGACCAGGCCGCGTTCTTTAGCAATTTCAGAAACAGTCTTTCCGTTCTGGAACAATTGATAGGTCAAAACATGCGTCGGAACTTTATTGATCGACATCGAGATGACCTTGTCTTTTTCTTTGTCAAACAACGGTGTTTCCAGAAGATGGACGTCTTTCAGATCCTTCAAATATTCCTCCAAATCATCCAGCCAAACGCGGAAATCCTCGTTGAAAGCTTTCAACCCTTTCACGCCTTTAGTCTCAGCATAAAAATCCTTGAGCGGAGAGAAGATCTTCTCATTCACATTTGAGAAAAAGAAATTGACGGCACCTTTGGCCTTCACCTCAACTTCCTGCCATTCTTCTTCACCTTTCAGGAATTTCTGCGTTTTCTGCATCAGGATTCTTTCAAATTTCTGGAAGATAACCGTCAGATTTTCTATCTCCGATCTTAGGGTTAGATAAAGTTTCTGCGAACGGTCTTTCTCAATGAATTTGCTTGTCCTCGTATCGATATTCCACTTTTCCAGAGCCGTAAGAAACCAGACGCAATCAATCCTTCTGATGACTTTTTGGATGCTGTAATCGTATTTTTCAGAATTGATGATCTCTTCCATCTTTGAATTGGCGTGCGTCTCATCCTGAAATCTGGAAACCCTTTTGTCGCTGAAAATAACTTCAGGTGTGATCTTGGATTTCAAAATGATGCCTTCCAAAGTCCGGCAACGGGAAAGCGCCACATACACCTGCCCGGAAGCAAAACTTTTCCCTGCATCAATAATCAGTCTGTC
Organism: Bacteroidota bacterium; assembly: GCA_037033105.1. Lineage (GTDB taxonomy): Bacteria > Bacteroidota > Bacteroidia > Flavobacteriales > Weeksellaceae > Epilithonimonas. Next base: position 41,686 of record JAZBLF010000003.1, on the reverse strand, counting down.
AAATGTCAGACCCTGGCTTTTATGAATGGTAACTGCCCAGGCAAGACGGATCGGAAACTGTTTGAAGCTTCCCAGAACTTCTTCTTTAATATTTTTATCAGCATCAAGCGAATATTTTTTCTGTTCCCAGGTTTCTGCTTTCAGCGTGATTTCTTCTTCGCTTCCGTCCAGGATTACGGTGATCTCGTCCTCATCCAGATAGGAAATCTGAGCCAGTTTTCCGTTGTAATATTTCTTGTCTGCCGAGGTGTCATTTCGGATGAACATAATCTGTGCACCGATTTTCAGTTCCAAAACTTCATCGTTCGGATATTGTGTTTCCTTGAATTCGCCCACCACATCGGCATTGTATAAATGCGATCTGCCGCCGAGTTCCTTCAGTTTTTTTTGATTAATGTCGTCCGCCATTTTGTTGTGCGAGCAGAGATAGACGTAAGCTTCATCTTTAGAATCAAAATCGGGCTGGTATCTGGAATTTAACAGTTCGAAATCGATATCTTCTGAAATTCCATTCCGGATCGCGTTTAAGATTTCGAGGAACGTTTCGTCGGTTTGACGGTAAACTTTTGTAAGTTCAATCGTTATTAATTTGACTTCCTCCAAAGCTTTGGCGTGAAAGAAAAAAGGCGATTTGTAGAATTTGGCCAATACATATTCATCCCTCACCACCGGTGGCAACTGATAAAGATCGCCGATAAACAGGATCTGAACGCCGCCAAACTTGTGCTGGTTTCTCCGGACGTGTCTCAATGAAAAATCCATCATATCAAGCACATCTGCACGCAGCATCGAGGCTTCATCAATGATGATAATTTCGATTTCCCGAAGGAGTTTTAGTTTGTCTTTCCGGTATTTGAAATGGACCATCAGATCGGCAATATTGTTTGCCATATTCTGGTCAATCCTCTCTGTGGTAGGGAGAAAAGTTCTCAGTGGCAGTCCAAACATAGAGTGGATCGTAACGCCGCCTGCATTGATAGCAGCGATTCCCGTAGGTGCTACTACAATGTGTTTTTTCTTGGTTTTTTTAACGAAATCGTTGAGAAAAGTCGTCTTTCCTGTTCCGGCTTTTCCGGTCAGAAACAGACTTCGGTTGGTATGCTCGATCAGGTCAAAAAGGGAATCATTCATCGGTCCAAAAATAAGGAAAAAAGAGTCAAGAGACAAGAATCAATGAGAAGCGTAATTTCTAAACCGTCAACTACCAACCATCAACAACGATCTACTTTACCCTATCAGGATTCTGTTTCAGAAAGCTGTCCCAGCCGGAGTAGGATTTATCCGCAGTCACAGTTCCGGAATTGAAATGATGACAGACGGCAACTGCCAATCCATCAGACGCATCCAGATATTTCGTGGGAAATTCTTTTAGCTTGAGAAGGTTTTGAAGCATTCCTGCGACCTGTTCTTTGCTGGCATTTCCGTTTCCGGTGATCGCCATTTTCACTTTTTTGGGAGAGTATTCTGTGATGGGAATATTCCTGTGGAGGCTGGCTGCGATGGCAACACCCTGCGCCCTGCCAAGCTTCAGCATACTTTGGACATTTTTCCCGAAGAAAGGCGCTTCCAGAGCCGTTTCATCAGGATGATATTCATCGATTAAGGCTAAGGTTTTATCGAAAATAACTTTGAGTTTGGTTTCGTGATTTTCATATTTCTTCAGGACCAGTTCGTGCATCACAATCAGTTCCATCTTTCCGCCCTTCACAGAGATGATCCCAAAACCCATTATAGAAGTTCCGGGGTCTATTCCCAAAATTATTTTTTCCACTTGCATAGGCACAAAAATACGTTAAGATTTTCATAAAGATCTCAACCTTAGTTATATTTTTAAAGAAAAGGTGTTAGATTTATCAAACTAAAATTATAACTGTCAAAACATGAAGAATCTTTTACTCACTGCCGCAGTGGTTTTCTATACCGGCTACAACACACCTTTTTTCGCTCAGAAAACCGAAACACCCAAATACATCGGAAATATAGAAGGCATCAAGGAATATGCCCTGAACAACCTGATGAAAGTGCTCCTGATTCCAGACCAGTCGCAAAGCAATATGGTGGTCAATATCATCTATAATGTTGGCTCGAAAGACGAAGGCTACGGCGAAAAAGGAATGGCGCACCTTCTGGAGCATATGCTTTTCAAAAGCACCAAAAACCTGGGCGATATAAAGAAGCAGCTGTCTGACAAAGGTGGCGCCGCAAACGGAACTACTTATTTCGACCGAACCAATTATTACGAGATTTTCCCTTCCAGTGACGAAAATCTTAAATGGTCGTTAGGAATGGAAGCAGATAGGATGATCAATGCCACGATTCTGCAGACGGATCTGGATAAAGAGTTTTCTGTAGTAAGAAATGAATTTGAAATCGGGGAAAACAATCCTACCAGAGTGATGATTCAGAACGTATTTTCCAATGCTTACACGTGGCACAATTACGGCAATTCTACCATCGGGAGCAGAGAGGATATAGAAAGAGTAAAGGCGCCAACGCTTCGCAAATTTTACGAAAAATACTACCAACCCGATAACTCGACGTTGATTATTGCAGGGAAATTTGATGAAAATAATGCGCTCAAATACATCTCCGATTATTTCTCTGCCATTCCAAAACCGGCCAGAGAACTGGGAGGAACGTATACAGTAGAGCCTGCACAGAATGGTGAGAAGTATTTTGAAATCAAGAGAAACAATGATCAGCAGATCATTGCAGCAGGGTATCACGCTGCAGCCTATGCCGATAAGGATTTTGCTGCGCTCAATGCGCTGAATGAGATTCTGACTTCTGATCCTTCCGGCTATCTGTACAAAGGTCTTGTAGATGGCGGAAACGCTTCTTCTGTCTGGTCGTATTATGTGCCGGCAAGAGATCCGGGAATCATCTATTATAATTTCGATATTTCAAAAGAGAAAAATCTGGATGAAGCCACAAAATTGGTAAAGGCACAGCTGGACAGGATTCCGACTATCAATTACACCACTGAAGACCTGAACAGAGCCAAATCCAAACTTCTGAAAGACATTGCGACAGAAAAAAACAACACCATCAATTATGCCATCGGTTTTACAGAAATTGTAGGAACAGGAAGCTATAAACTGGCCTTCGTCTACAGAGATAATGTTGAAAATCTCACTCTGGAGGATATCAAAAGAGTGGCTGCCAAATATTTCAAAAATAACAACAGAACGCTGGGTGTTTTCCGGCCTTCTACCACAGAAGAACGCGTTTTGCCGACCGAATTCAGAGCCGAGCAGATTGCTGAACTCACCAAGCATTACAAAGGACGAGCATTGGAGAAAGAACCTGCGCCATTCGAAGCCAGCATCGCCAATGTGAAAAAAAACCTGACCGAAGGCACACTTTCCAACGGGATGAAGTACGGCCTGATCAACAAAGAACTTAAAGGAGATAAAATTCAGGGCTCTTTCCGTTTCAGAATCGGGAATGAGAAGGATCTACAGGGCAAATCTGCAGTGGCCGGGATGACCGCTTCATTGCTGAAAGCCGGCACCAAAACCAGAAGCAAAGAGCAGATCCAGGATCAGTTGGATGAGATGAAGTCGTCCCTTAACTTCTACACATCCGGTCAGAATCTGATCGTGCAATTCTCTACCTACAAAAATGATTTTCCAAAAGTAATGGCAATCATGCAGGACGTGCTGGCCAACTCTGTCTTTCCGGAAAATGAACTGACCAAAGCCATCGCAGAAAATAATACCTATCTGGACGGCCAGCTCAAAGATCCTGAAGCCATCGCCTACAACGAACTTTCCCGACTCTCTTCACCTTATCCTAAAAACAGTATTTTCTACACCTCAACTTTGGAAGAAGAGATTGCAGACAACAAAAAAGTAACGCGCGCTCAGGTGGTCGATTTTTACAGCAATGTTCTGGGCGCTTCCAACGGCGTAGGCACAATTATCGGAAGCCTGGATGCAAAATCTACAGCAGCCGAACTGGAAAAGACCTTTGGAAAGTTCACCGCAAAATCCAAATTCGAAGAAGTAAAACCAACTTTGTTCGAAACCAAAAAGGTCGATAAAAATATTGTAACGCCAGACAAAGAAAATGCAGTGGCCATCGGAACATCCAGCTTCACTATGAAGCAGGACAGCCCGGAATATCCGGCATTGGTTCTGGCAAATGAGATCCTGGGAAGCGGTGGATTCCTGTCCGCAAGGCTGCCTATGAGACTGCGGGAAAAAGACGGCATCTCTTATGGCGTCGGGTCCTACCTCAGCGTGCCGATTACCAATGACGTCTCCTCCTGGAATTATTATGCCTACCTCAATCCTACAAAACGCGATGCCGTAGAAGCGGCCGTCAAAGATGAGGTAAGCAAAGCCGTCAAAGCGGGATTCACGCAGGCAGAACTGGACTCCAACAAGAAAAGTTACGCCAACATCAGGACTACCAATCTCGGCACAGACAATACGCTGATCAATCTGGAAAACAACAAACTGCTTTTCGGTGTTCCGCTGGAAGACTATGACAACCTCAACACCAAGATTCAGAATCTGAAACTTGCGGAAGTCAATTCTGTCCTGAAAAAGTATATTTCTCTGGACAAAGTCACTTCCATCTACGCCGGAGATTTCAACAAGAAATAAGATAACATCACACCATCAAAAAACCGTTTCAGATAACTGAAGCGGTTTTTTTATTTTAGGGAGTCGGGAACCTGCTGTCCGCTGTATCTTTTTTGGCTTTCAGACGCTTCGCCCTACAAATCATTTTATACCAAAGCCAAAAAAGGATGCCGCTACCATCAGGACTAGGGATTTGTCGCACTAAGATATTTCAAACAGCATTGTGGAGCTTGTTACTTTTTATGTAAGTGCAGAGTCGGCTTTATCCGTAACAATCTGTCTTTCCTTATGCTGATTTAATTTCCAAAGCCAATAGATGCCACCTAAAGGAATTCCGAAAGTCCATACACTACCTAGATAACCCATCATGGTGAAACCGATACCGAAAAAAATTTGAAAACTTAACAATTTGAAAGACAGCCCTCCAACTGCGGCATAAGTAATAGCAGGAACATTGAAAAAGAGCACCGCTAAATATTTTAGCCACTTTTTGGAAAGTTTACTTTTCTTAATTTTTAAGATTACATAAATGTTGAATAGTAGAACGGCCAAAGGAAATATTCCGAACAACCAAAATAACAACATATTTGGTTTGGGCTCTTTGACTTCAAGCATATTGATGTGCATTATTTTTTTTGTATGATCATCAAATAAAACACGAAAAACACCAAAATTCTCTGTCATTAGAAAACTGAATCATTGCGAGTGTTGTATTCGGTGGTGTATTTTGGCTTGCAATAGTTGAACGTTTTTTTCCGGCTTCCATTAAAGTGAATTCAAATTTATTCTTTCCAAAATTCTGCTCAATCACACTTCTGAACTGGAATAAACCTGATTTTAAAGTATCAATATTGGTGTTTTTACCCATTTTGCTCTCTAAGGCCATTTGGGAAACACATTTATCGAAATCTTGTTTCATCAAAGATTCTACAAAATCTTTGGTTTTGTCTTTGTAAGTAAAACTATCTTTTATGAAAGTACAATCTACCAGAAGCATCAGAAGCAATAGAAGAGGGGCAAATTTGAATTTAGGCATATAGTTTTTTTGCAAATATAACTAAAACTACGAGCTACAATTCTAGAACATTTTGTAACAGCCTTACGAAAGATAAACGACCTCAATTTCTATTGAGGTCGTTTAATTATTTAGTGATTTAAAAACTCAAAACTAAGATCAGCTGCCAGAGATTCTGGTTATGCTTGCTTATCGGGAGATCATTTGACTGTAATATTAATGAAAGTAAAAATCATTCAGCTTTTCTTCAGAAAGCGTTTTCACAACATTTACCCAGCTTTGTTCCTCGTTCAGGCACGGGATATAATCAAATCTTTCGCCGCCACCGTGTAGGAAAATCTCCTTTCCTTCGACAGAGATCTCTTCCAAAGTTTCGAGACAGTCGGAAACAAAAGCCGGGCAAACGATGGCCAGTTTCTTGATTCCTTTTTTGCCAAGACTTTCCAAAGTAGCGTCTGTATAGGGTTCCATCCATTTGTCTTTTCCCAGTCTGGACTGGAAAGTGACCATTACCTTTTCTTTCGGCAATCCCAGTTTTTTGCACACCAGTTCGGTTACTTTAAAACACTGGTGTCTGTAGCAGAATTTGTGCGAAGGATTATCTTCCTTTTGGCAGCAGTTATTCATATTACAAGTGTTCGTAGGGTCAGTCTTGTAAATATGACGTTCCGGCACACCGTGATACGAAAACTGCAGCAAATCAAAATCCGCAGGCAGCTTTGCTCTGATACTTTCAGCTAAAGCATCGATGTAAATCTCGCGGTCGTAGAATGGCTCCACGTAATTGATCTTGATATCCGGGAAGAATTTAAGTCGGACTTCTTCCGCTTTGTCGATGACGGTCTCCGTAGTACTCATCGCATATTGCGGATAAAGTGGGAAAAGAGAAATCTCTGTCACACCTTTGTCTACCAACTCCTGAATGCCTGTTTTAATCGATGGTTCGGCGTAACGCATTCCCAAACCGACCGGAACATCCACAATTTCCTGAAGTCTTTTCTGAAGATGTTTTGAGATCACAATGAGTGGTGAACCTTCGTCTGTCCAGACGGTTTTGTAAGCTTCGGCAGATTTCTTGGGCCGTGTTTTGAGGATAATTCCCTGAACGAGAAGTGCGCGGAAAATCCAACGGTAATCAATCACTTTTTCGTCCATCAGGAACTCGTCCAGATATTCTTTCACATCTTTTACAGCTGTAGACCTCGGAGATCCCAGGTTGACTAACAGAATTCCTTTCATTTATAAATAGATTGCATTTGACTTTCTACAGTCGGGTTATATTTTGATTTCAGATGATTGATATAAACTTCCCTTGCGAGCATCTCATCATCATAAGAGAAACCAATTTCTTTGTTGTAGTTGTTGCTCAGTATATGGCTGAGAGAATCGAATTTACTGATATAATCTTTGTCTCCGTAATAGATATCTTCGCCGTAGATTTTATGAAATTGCTCTATTGCTTTCTGATCCAATCCGTAATAATATTGCACGTAATAATCCAGAAAGGTCGTATTCCGGCGGTTGAGTTTATCCAGGATGATATCCATCTTCTGAAGGCTGTCTTTTGCCAGTCCGGAATCTACCAGATCTTCGCGGATCCCATCATTCAGCTGCGGTTCTTTGGCACAGGATAAGATGAATACGGCGATGAAGCAGAGAGAAAGAGCCTTCATATTATCCGTTGACGGCTTCTACATTTTCTACGAGTTCCGGAACAAATTGCTTCAGAATATTCTGAATTCCGTTCTTCAAAGTTGCAGTAGAAGACGGGCAGCCACTGCACGCACCCTGCAGAAGCATTCTTGCGGTTTTGTTTTCCTGATCGTATTCTATCAGGGATATTTTACCACCATCGTTTTCTACAGCTGGCGCTACATATTCGTTCAGGATATCGCTGATTTTCTGCTCATCACTGGTATATTCTCTGTTGATGATCTTCAGCATCGGATTTTCGTGCTTGTGAGGTTCTGCGGTAGATATTGCTTTGCCTGCCTGCAAAAATTCTGCGATGAAAGAGCGCACCTGGTTCATAATCTCGTGCCACTCAAACTGGCCGTCTCTTGTGACGGCTACAAAATTATCGCTCACATAGACTTCTTTTACAAAATCAAAAGCCTGGTAAAGCTCTGCTGCAAGAGGAACTTCCGCAGCTTCTTCTCTGGATTTAACTTCTATGAAGCCATCCATCAGCATTTTGTTGGAGATGAACTTCATCACCGCGGGATTGGGCGTCATCTCAGAGTATACCTGGAAATGCTCTTTTTTCTTCTGAAGATAGATTCTTGGATTGGCCAAAAGCTCGTCCTCTATAATGTTTTTCAGACTTTCGGTCACGTGCTCCCATTCTACTGAGTCTTCTTTTGCAACCGCAATGAAGTTGGCGGTGATAAAAATTCTGTTGACGAACGGGTAATTGAAAAGTTCCTGTGCCAGCGGAATTTCTGAAATGTCAGATTCTCTTTCCAGCTCCAAAGATCCGGGAATCAGATTGTAGTCTGTCACAAACTTCATCACTTTTGGATTCTCTGTTGGTTCTATAATGATTTGTCTCATTTTAAAGTAATTGAACTACAAAAATATCGTAATTTGGTGGAACAAAAAAGGCGCTTAATCCCAATGTTATGTTAAGTTTTGATTATGAGTGGGTTTACGGATTTTCGATTTTTTCTATTGGTTTGATTTTGGGAGTTTCGGATGACAAAACCCGAAATAATGACGAATCTGCGCCCCGGCCTGAACGGAGCTCTTTTTATTTTTTCTTTTCGAAAAATAAAAAAGCGGGAGTGGAGGACGAAGAAAGGCGCCCAAATAATATTAATTTAAATACTTAAAAATAATGGCAATTATAAGAGAACTTTTGGGCAAGAAACCACAGTTTGGTGAGAATGCTTTTGTGGCAGAAACTGCAGTAATTATAGGTGATGTGACGATGGGAGACGACTGCAGCATCTGGTATAATGCCGTTTTGAGAGGCGATGTACACTACATCAAAATGGGCAATAAAGTGAATGTTCAGGATAATGCGATGATCCACTGTACTTACAAAAAAAGTCCTACTACGATTGGGAACAATGTATCTATCGGGCACAATGCAATCGTACACGGCTGCACCATCAAGGATAATGTGCTGATTGGTATGGGTGCCATCGTGATGGATGACTGCGTGGTGGAGAGTAATTCTATCGTCGCTGCAGGCGCTGTAGTCACTGCAAATACGATGATTCGGGAAGGCGAAATATGGGCCGGCGTTCCTGCCAGAAAAGTAAAGGATATCTCTCAAAGTCTGATTGAGGGCGAGATTGACAGGATCGCCAATAATTACGTAAAGTACTCCAGCTGGTACAAGCAGGAGTAGATTGGTACAATGATTGGTTTTGGAAGGGAAATATCCACTATGACAAAACTTAGATCTTTTTGGGGAATTCTGAAGGAAACCTTTAGCGAATGGACTGCTTCCTCTGCGTCCAAAGACAGTGCGAGTATGGCATACAACGCTATTTTTGCGCTGCCCGGTCTTTTGATTATCATCATCTGGACTGCCGGCCATTTTTTTGGTGAGGAGGCTGTAAACGGTGAGGTGAGACGTCAGATCCAGGGTATTATGGGATATGAAGGCGCAAAAAGCATTCAGGATATTATCGCAAGTGCGATGATTGATAAGGAGAATTTCTGGATGAAAGCGCTGGGTGTGGCCACATTGGTATTTGGTGCTACAAGTTTGTTTTTCCAGATGCAGACCACGCTGAACAATCTTTGGGATGTAGAGGCGTCGCCAAAAAAGGCTTGGCAGAAGTTCATTCTGGACCGTGCCAATTCACTGGGGATGATCCTGGTGATTGCTTTTTTGCTTCTCATCAGTATGATTCTTTCTTCCGTGATTGGCTTGGCAAATGATCTCATTACGAAGTATTTTGGTCTGGAGGCGTATGCTCTTATTCAGGGTAGTAATTTTATTTTGGGATTTGCTGTCGTAACGGTTTTGTTTGCAATTATGTTCAAAGTTCTGCCAGATGTGGAAATCAAGTGGAAATCTGTGTGGATTGGCGCTGTTGTGACTGCACTGCTTTTTAACATCGGAAAGATGGCGATGAGTTTCTATTTCGATGTTTCCAAACCGACTTCTGTCTTCGGAGCGGCTGGAACGGTGATTTTGCTAATGATGTGGATCAATTATTCCTGCCAGCTGATATTCTTCGGCGCAGAATTTACCAAAATATATGCATACAAAAAGGGACACAAAATTGTCCCTTCTAAACATGCAAAATGGAGTAAATCAAAGCTTTACAGAGATGCAGAAGCGGAAAAGAATCAGCTTGTGCCTCAGGAGAGCTGATTTATTTAAAGACCGGTTTATCGTTTTCGCAGACGATATTTTCCGGCTGCATTACCAGCATACAATCTGATACCAGGTTGTATTTTTTATTATATTCTGTTGATTTCTGATTGTATAAGTTCACCTTGTCAAGAAATGCTGCTTCATCTATTTTACCGGAGTAGGCGATGTAACTTACAGGGCCGCCACAGGCTTTTACGCCAAGTCCCACTGTTTTCCAATCAGCAGGGTCGGTACATTTTTCACTGGCCGCAAGTTGAGTAATTTCATTTCGAAGACTTTCCATTTCTTGGGATTCTTCGGTGGTCATCATTCCGCTTTCAGCTTCTTTGACTGGTCTTTCAGGCAATGGTTTTGGCAGATTATCTGCTGTATAGGCCGGTTTGCAGGATAGTGCGAGGACGGAAACTATACTTAAAGCAATAATATTTTTCATAACTAAATTTTGAATGGTCGTATCAAAAATAAGACCTAAAATAATTAATAAAGATCTTTATAATTGGTACACATTTCGATAATAGGTAAAACCTAATACTATTTGTAACAAATTAACGTTTTACAATACATATTTTATAATCAATTAATTGAAATGAAAAATACCAACAGTTATAAAATGAATTGGTTCCAGCATTTTCTGATGATATGCTCCGGAGGCAATATTCATCTGCTTAAAAAATCTCCCACGGAATGGAACAAGTTTGCTGGCATCGGCGGCATTGTCCTGTTTACGGCTATATTTGCAACATTATCCGCCGGCTATGCGATGTTTACCGTTTTCGACAATGTGTGGACTGCCGTTGGATTTGGGATTTTATGGGGACTGATGATCTTCAACCTGGACAGATATATCGTATCGTCTATCAAAAAAACCGGAACATGGTGGAATCAGATTCTGATGACGATCCCCAGATTGATTCTTGCTACTTTTCTTGGCATCATCATTTCAAAGCCTTTGGAACTGAAGATTTTTGAGAAGGAAGTAAATAAACAACTGAACACAATCATTCAGAGAAATAAGAAACAACTGCAGGCAGAAATGAGCGGCAGAATTTTGCAGCAATCCGGGCCTTTTGATCAGGAAAAAAAGCAGATTCAGAATCAGATCAAAAATTATCAGATTTCTTATGACTCAGCCTCCGTGGAGTTGGAAAAGGAAATTCTTGGCAAACAATCCGGTCTTACGAGCGGCAAAGTAGGATTCGGAACCAACGCCAAACGAAAAGCCGAACTAAAAGAGCAGAAACGTCTGGATCTTGAAAATTACCAGAAACAGCAGCAACCTAGACTGCAGTATCTGGACACAGAGATCTCCAAAGTCTACACAAATCTGGAAACAGAACGGAAATCTACAGAAACTTTTGAAGACAAATTCAATGGGTTCGCAGCAAGATTGCAGGCTCTGGATGAGCTTGGCAAGAATTCTGCGATCATCGCTCTGGCAGCTAGTTTTATCATGGGACTGTTCGTATGTCTGGAGATTTCACCCGTTTTGATCAAGTTGATTTCCGCAGTAGGACCGTATGATTATCTCCTGGAAAAGACAGAAAACGATTTCAAATTATATTCCAGAGAAAAAATATCGAAGAGTGATTTTCTTACCGATTACCGGATTGACGATTTCAAAGATGACCTCGAGATTCGTAAAAAGCGAAAACTTGACGGCAATAGCTAAAAAGCAAAAAGCTTCCGAATTCGGAAGCTTTTTCTATTTTAAATCGCCTACTACAAAAGGCTCTTCGGCATCTTCATTATAATCCCGAACAAAACCGATCTCTTTAGATTTTGTGATTTCAGATTTGGACGCTCCGGAAAATCCGTCCCCAAAATCTACACTGAAATCGATATAACTGAGTTTGTTTTTTGAAAATCTAATCTTGTTGAAGACCAGAATGATGTTTTTCTCCTTCAGATTTTTCTGCAGACTGAAAAGGTCTTTTCTTGTCATTTCTTTTGTGAAAACGACGGCTATCACTTTCTTGTTGGAAGTAAAGGACATCATACCCAATACAAAAAATGATAAAAATAAAAGGGGAAAAATGGTGGACTTCTTCATGGCAGGAACTGAGTTGCAAAAGTATAAAAAAACTTTCATCAAACTTAAAACCAAAGTGCTATTTTTTAAGCAATTAGAGGAATATTATTTGCACTTGAAAAATATGCCGTCGTCTGTTATCAAGAGTTACTTTTATGATGAAGATAAAAAAATACTCCGGATCGTTTACCAATCCGGAGCAGTTTATGATTATCTGAATCTTTCACAGACCGTTTTTGATGAATTTAAATCGGCTTTTTCCAAAGGAACTTTTCTGAACAAAGTGATCAAACCTAAGTTCCAATTCAGGAAAATCAGCGATTAAGCCTTCCTAGAAAGAGTAATTTGGCGCTTCCTGCGTGATAATGACATCATGCGGATGAGATTCCTTCAATCCACTTCCTGTGATCATTACTAATTTTGAATCTCTCTGCAAAGCCTCAATATCTTTGGCGCCGCAATATCCCATTCCGGCACGTAGACCGCCAGTCAATTGGAAAATTACATCTTCCAGTTTTCCTTTGTGAGGCACTCGTCCTTCGATGCCTTCCGGTACAAATTTCTTAGCTTCACTTTGGAAGTATCTCTCTTTTCCGCCACGTTTCATTGCAGACAAAGAACCCATTCCTTGGTAAGACTTGAATTTTCTGCCTTGGAAAATGATTTCTTCTCCGGGAGCTTCATCCGTTCCGGCAAGAAGAGAACCCAGCATTACTGCGCCGGCACCACTTGCAATCGCTTTTACAATATCACCGGAAAGCTTGATTCCACCGTCCGCGATGACGGCAACGTTTTTCTTTTTAGCATATTCGTAGACGTTGTAGATGGCAGAAAGCTGAGGAACGCCCACACCGGCAACAACTCTCGTTGTACAGATAGAACCTGGGCCAACACCCACTTTAAGGACATTTGCGCCAGCTTTGATGAGGTCTTTCGCCGCTTCAGCCGTTACGATATTGCCACCCACGATATCAAGATCCGGGAATGTTTTTCTGATTTCCGAAATTTTGTCCAAAACACCTTTGGAATGGCCGTGAGCAGAATCAATTGCGACGATGTCTACGCCAGCTTTTACCAAGGCTGTGATCCTTTCAATCGTGTCTTCGCCAACGCCGACTCCTGCGCCAACAATCAATCTGCCGCTTTTGTCTTTGTTCGCGTTAGGATATTCTAATTGATTGTCTATGTCTTTAATAGTAATCAATCCTACCAGTTTGTTCTTTTTGTCTACGATAGGAAGTTTCTCGATTCTGTTTCTGAGCAAAATTTCTTTCGCTGTTTCCAGATTGGTGGTTTTGTCGGAAGTGATGAGGTTATTTTTGGTCATTATTTCCTCCACTTTGGCTTCCAGATTTTCCTGATACTTCACATCACGGTTGGTAATAATCCCGATAAGGTAATTGTTTTTATCTACCACAGGAAGTCCGGAAATTTTGTATTCTGCCATTAATGCTTTCGCTTCGGCCAATGTGTGGTCTTTGGAAAGTGTGACCGGGTCGGCAATCATTCCGTTTTCGGAACGTTTTACGCTGTTGACCTGCGCGGCTTGTTCCGCAATTGTCATATTTTTATGGATGAATCCAAGACCGCCGACTCTGGCGAGTGCAATTGCTAAATCTGCTTCTGTCACGGTATCCATCGCTGCGGAAACTATGGGAACATTGAGCGAAATTTTGTCTGTAAGTCTGGATTTTAGGGAAACCTGATTTGGTAAAACTTCTGAATAAGAAGGGACTAATAGAACGTCATCGAAAGTGATGGCTGCCTCTACAATTTTGTTATGAATAGACATCTTTACTTTCTGTGCAAAATTAAGCTATTTATTTTGAATTTGAAAATATCATAATTTATTTGATAAATAGTTAATATTCAGAAACGTGATGATGATTGTGAAAATCCATAGCCCCGATAGAAGCGGCATCCTTTTTTGTTTTTCTTTTCGATTTCTATTGATGACCAAATAGCGTAAAACAAAAAAGATATAGCGGGAAATAGCTCCAAATGAATTATGAATGATTTTTTTATCTATTATCACTTATCAACTATCATTTATTAAAACCTGCTCAGGATTCCCCAGTGGATTTTTATTTCGTTGAATTTGAATGGATTGCCAAACTGATTTCCATTGGAAATCTGGAAACTCATCAAGCCGACGGGAAGGAAAAAGTTGAAACCCAAACCTAAACTATAAAGTTTTGGCGAAATCCCCAAAGCTTTGTTGGACATTTGTCCGTACTGTGCAAAGAGGTCAAAAAAGGCTTGGTCATTGACGAGATAGCGATATTCCGCACCCGCAAATGCATAAAAATCACTGATAAGACTCTGCTCGTTGAAGCCCCGCATCGAGTTCCAACCTCCAAACCTAAAAAGTTCGTTTGTGGAAAGCTCGTTCTTGGCGCTGAGTAACGCAGACTCGGCTTTGACGTTCAGGAAGTGGTTTCCGGAGAGATTGAAGTTGTGTTCGGCAAAAAGGAAATATCGGATTTGGTCAAATTTTTCCTGTGTTGCATCGTAAGTTGTCTTGAGAAAATCGGCCTCTACTCGAATATTGCTCTTGTTGATAAACAGCGGAATGTCGCTTCCTTCCTGATATTGGTACCAAATTCCAATCCCTTTTTTACTGTAATCGCGACCTCCTGTGTAGAGTGAATCCAAAATCGCAGATGACTCGAAAGTCCCTTTGAGACCCAGTTTCTGTCGTGGCGATAGATGATAATAGACAGCGGGCAGCAATTTTACATTCGCAAATGTAGAGTCCTGACGGAAGATATTGACGTTGATGTTCAAGCCAACATTGCTTCCAAAAGTGTACGGAATGTCTGCCTGCATATCGAAAGTCTGACCTTTGTCCGGATTTCTTTGCCAGTAAACGCCGATGCTTTCGAAGCTGTTGAACATATTTTTGAGCTGAACATTCAGAGTTCCGTTGACGGTAAATTTCTCAGTTTTGTCGTTTCCGAAGCCGATCATTCCGTCAAAAGTGTTGGTTTTCTTTTTTTGCATAAAGAGAAAAACCTGGGTAGAATCTTTGGTGAACAGGGTCTGAGGCGGTTTTTCCAAAGTCACAAACTGGTGATTCTGCAATTGTTGATTCATCGAAACCAGGTTTTTGTCTTCGTAATTTTTCCCGACATATTCTTTGTTCAAAGCTTTAACGAATTGTTTCGGTAAACGCGTGTAACCTTTGTAAACGATGCCGTCAATTTTTCTTTGTGATGCTGTGACAACAGAAATTTTCACGGTCGGAATTCCGTTTTCCATTTTCTGGAACTTAGTTTTCACACGGTTGAAAGCAAAACCTTTATTCCTGTATTTTTGATTGATATTTTTCTTGAGAGAATCGAGGTTTTTGGTGTAGAGTTCGTTCTTTTGAAGTTTCAGATCAGAAACTAATGAATCTGAAAATTTAACATTGGCTTTGTTGAAATTCGGGCCTTTGTCGTAATAGATTTCCGTGCGGTTTTCTATTTTTTTGACGTCTTTCAATTCTGTAAAAAAATAGGAATTCTCAGTCAATGAATCCAGAAATTTTACCGCTTTTGCCGAGTCGGAGACAATTTTTTTTGAGTTTGTTTCTTTGTCGATGAGCCAGTATTCTTTTTTCTGCGCGTTGGAGAAAAAAGAAGTGAAAAAGGCTAATATGAAAATGAAGCGAATCAATTTGAGTTTACGTCTAATTTGAGAGTGAATTATTTAAGTTGTCAGGCTGAGCGGAGTCGAAGCCTTTGTCGATGTTATCCGAATGACTATTATTTTTGCAAATAGAAAATTCTTTCAGTTTCTCCCAATTATCATTGATTATTGCTTCTTTTTTCTTTCTACTCCAACCTTTTACTTGTTTTTCAAAAGCAATTGCTTGCTCTATTTCATTGAATTTATTGTAATAAACCAATTGAACCGGTCTTCTATTATGAGTGTAACTTTCAGGAAAATGTCCTGATTGATGTTTGATAAATCTAGATTCCAAATTGCTTGTAACTCCTGTGTAGTAAGAGTTATCGGAACATTTTAGTATGTAAACATAATATTGATTCATCTTGTGGAAAGCACTTCGACTCCGCTCAGTGTGACACCTCTAATACTAAATGTTTTTATTTCATAGATGTCAGTAATACGAAAATTTCATTTAAGCGATGTCAGTCTAAACGGAGTCGAAAGACATTATAAGTTCTAGGTTATAACTAAAACCGAAGTTAGTCCATTTTATTGTATTTCTTCATCAGATTCTCATACGTGCCTTGCGGCAGAATCCATTTCAGTGGAACGCCAATCTTCTGCCCGAATTTCCCAAAATAGTAATGTGCTTTCCATCTTGATTTGCCTAAAAGTGCATCAACGTACTGTGCGACATCCAATGGTTCTGTGCCGTCGCCAACGTGGGAATTCATCAACGCGTAAACTTTGTCGAAAACATCTTTATAGGGTTCGGAAATATTTGTTTTGACACGATTTTCTGCAATATTCGTTTTGATATCGCCTAAATGAAGCGAGCAAACGTGGATACTCCAAGGATAAACTTCGTAGCGAATGGCTTCCGTCACTTTATCTAAAGCCGATTTGGAAGCAGAATAAAAACCGCGGAAAGGCAATCCCATTTCGGAACCGATACTGGAAACGTTAATTATTTTTCCTGATTTTTGTTCCCGCATTTTCGGTAAAACTGCCGTCATCATTTGGACAGAGCCAATCAAATTGAGGTTAAATAATTTCGTAATATCTTCCTTCGTAGAATCTTCAACCGAGCCTACCATTCCCATTCCGGCGTTGTTGATAAGAACATCTATTCTGGTTTCTGTTTTCAGGATTTCAGAAATGGCGTTGTCGATTTGGTCTTTTTCGGTAATGTCCGTCGGAATTGATACAAAATAATCCGAGCTCACAGATTTTCTGCTCAGTCCGTAAACTTTGTTCCCTTTCTTCCCGAAATATTCTGCCAGTGCAAATCCGATTCCGGACGATGTGCCTGTGATAATGATGGTTTTTGACATTTAGAAATTAAAGGATTTTTTTGAATTAGGAATTTTGATTTCGTTATTGCCCATTTTGTAATCGTCCATTTTTATCAATTTGGGAAGTTTGTAAGTAAATTCTTTATAGTAGTTTTTCGGTATTTCTCTGTTGCTGCCGTCGTCACAATCTGCGTATTCTTCACTCACGATCACTTTTCCGGTGGAAAAATTGATTTCGTCGGAGAAATTAAATTCGCAGGTATCATCAAAGTTAAGCAGCGCGCCAATCAGATAAAAATCGCCGTTTTGAAATCTGTAGGTATTTTTTGATGTCACTGTGTGCCGGGAATTGGAAAAGTAGGATTGCAAAATCACCAGACAATTATTTTTGATGGTCAATTCCAGTTCATTGCTTTCAGGATAAAATCCCTCACTGCTGTCAAATGTCAAATTAGAATTTTCCTTCCAGATTTTTAATTTGCCATTGACGTTTTTCAGGATGTAAAGTTTTCTTACAAAACCACCATTTTCCGATTCTGATTTTTTATCAGTATTGAAGATGATGACGGTTTCGTCTTTTCCATCTTTGTCCAGATCGCCTTTCGTTTCCAGAATCTTCTTGTAACTTTTTGGAATTGTGAAATCTTTCAACTCCTGAGATTGTAGAAGTGAGAAAAATATTAGGGCGAAGAAAAATACTGTTTTTTTCATTGAGATCAATTTTAAAAACTTAATCCAATATCTTCTATTTCAATCATTCCGGTGTCCTGCAGATTGCAGATGCAGCCTTTGACGGTTTTGTAATTTCCGGAAATGCGGCTTTCTTTTCCTTTTTTATCAGTAATGATGATGCCTGCAGAATAATCTTCCCCTTCTGAGTGGTCGGTTCTGAAGATAAGATAGGTGTAGCCATTGTTGGTAAACTGAAGATTGTCTATTTCCATACCTGCATTTTGAACGCCTCCACCGCGCCAGTACGAGTTGTACTGAAATTTTTTCCAACTTTCGGTTGTTCTTTCTGCCGGGAATTCCATATCGACTTTGCTTTTGCTGCCAAAGCGGTATTGGATGTATTTGTTAGTTCTATCCTTCACCAAAGACATTTTCTTTCCGTTCTTTGTTTCAAATGAATAGATGATTTCCTCATTGGGCAGAAGATATTGGGACCAAAACGAAAGTGGAATCAGAAACAAAAGAAAAAGAAGATTTTTTTTCATTTGATTAAATTTAGTTGGAAGTCACGTTCGCAAAATCCACCCAAAACTCAGGATAAGATTTCTCAACAACGTCCTCATTTTCGATATTCAATTCTTTGATTAATGCAAACGGTGCAAAAGCCATCGCCATTCTGTGATCATTGTAAGTCGCAATGGAAATGTTCTCTTCAGGTTCTATAAATTCCGAAGATTCTATTTTCTCAACCGTGATATGCGTTTTGGCGCCAATTTTCAACAATTCATTTTGAAGGGCAACCAATCGGTCGGTTTCTTTTACTTTTAGTGTGTGAAGCCCTGTGATTTCGAACGGTATTTTCAAAGCGGTTGCCGTCACACAAAGCGTTTGGGCAATGTCCGGGCAATCGTTCATGTCCAAAGTGATCAGTTCCGGATATTCAAAAGCAGGTTCCGGCAAAAGCGAAATCGAATTTTCCGCATAATCCGAAACTGTGTTGATTCCGAAATATTTCCAGTAAAGCTCCTTTATCACGCTGTCGCCTTGCAGGGAAAGTGTGTGATAACTTTTCAAAGTAATCGTTTTTCTGCCAATTGCTGCCAGAGAATAGAAATAAGAGGCTGAAGACCAGTCGCTTTCCACTTCATAACGCTCTGTTCTTGAATGGTTTTTGTGTGAGACAATCTCGATTTTATTCTCCGCAAAATGAGATTTGATGCCAATTTCGTCCAGGATTTTCAAAGTCATTTCCAGATAAGGCCGGGAGGTGATCTCGCCTTCCAATTCTAAGATTAATCCGTTTTCCAATTTTCCGCCAATCAATATTAATGAAGTCAAAAACTGGCTGGAGACATTTGCGGAAATCTTAACCAGATTATTTTCCAATTTCTTCCCAATGATCTGTAGTGGCGGAAAACCTTCTTTTTCCAGATAAGTAATATCTGCTCCGAGAGATTGAAGTGCATCCACCAAAGGTTTTATGGGGCGGTTTTTCATCCGGTCGGAGCCTGTCAGGATTGTTTTTCTACCTTCAAAAATCGAATAATAAGAAGCCAGAAAACGCATGGCAGTTCCGGCGTGGTGGATGTCCACAATCTCAGAATCCGATTCCAGAGCTTTTTTGAGCAAAGTCGTGTCCTGAGAATTGGAAAGATTGAACATATCAATGTTCCCAAAGAGTTTCCCTAAAATCAAAAGACGGTTCGAAATACTTTTCGAACCGGTAATTTGAATGTTTTGATTATCGATTAATTCAGATTTTTTTAATAGCATTATTTTGTGTTAATGTAAAGAGTATTAAAGTATTAATGATGTAAATTCGTGAAACATCTTACATTAATAGTTTGTACAAATTATTTTAATTTTTCGTTGTTTTGATGTCTGTCTTTGTCTCTGTCAGTTTTTACTTTCATTTTTTTGTCGAAAGCGGCTTGCAGATCAGTTCCGGTTTGATTGGCTAGACAAAGCGTTACAAATAGAACATCAGCCAATTCTTCACCCAAATCCTTGGACTTGTCAGATTCTTTTTCGGACTGTTCGCCATATCTTCTGGCGATGATCCTGGCCACTTCGCCCACTTCTTCCGTCAGCATTGCCATATTGGTCAATTCATTGAAATAGCGGACGCCAATGGTTTTTATCCATTCATCAACCTGACTTTGGAGCGTTGTGATTTCCATTACTTAAAACTGATAAGCGCCTAATGTCGGAGAATTCCCTCTAGATTTACCAGCAATATCGGTTGGGATAACCACTTGATTAGCAATACCTTTCCCGATTGCTGGAGAACCGGTTTTAACTCTCAGATTCATTTTCTGAGTAAAATAATTCTGGAATTTGGGATCGTCTTTTAAGATATTCTGCCCTGTAATTGTAAATCCGGTAGTTGCAACCTGCTTCAAAATTGAGTTGTCTATGGTTGGACTGAAACTGCCGTTGTCAGATTTTTTAAAGGCAATCATATCAGGAATATCGCCATAGATAATAGAGTTTCTGACTTTAAGAATCGGCGTTCCACTGATTTTCTCATCATCATCTTCGTAGACATCTGTTGCGAAGATTCCCAATGCAGGCAAAGATGAGTTGAGGCTCCAATAGTTGGCAATAGTCGAATAATTGAGGTCATAAGTTCCGCCGGCAGCAATGGCAAGATCAGCTTCACCGCAGTTGTTCATCACCAGATTGTTGGCGGTAAGTTTGGCATTGATTCCATAGATTCCGGCATTTTGAAAGGTATGGATGATTGTATTATTGATTGTTGCCGTATTTTCTTTCAGCTGAAGGCCTACGTTGCCACCGAAAAGTCGTGCATAATTCATATTCAGAACCGTTGCTTCATCCATTTTGATTCCGTTCCAGTTGGCTGGCAAAGTATCATATTTGGTGTCACTTCTGTCGCCCCGGAAAATCACTTCTTGTCCTAAAACACCGTTGACAGTGAGAATGGAATTTTTCTCGAAATTCATGCCGCTGTTTTTTCGGAAGTAGACTTTCGTGCCCTTTTCCATTGTCAAAGTTTTACCTTCAGCAACTGTCAAATTGCCGAATATGACTTTAACTTTATCATTTGTCCAAGTTGTATTGTTAGAAATAATATTTGGATTTGTATCGGTTTTAATAAAATATTCCGCATCCTGAACGACTGAAAACAATGTTACTTTTTGTTCTCCAGCCGGCGTATTGAAAACGACCTTATCTTCCGCAATTGCTTCCGGTGCGTTGGCAACCGGCGCAATTTCTACAAAAACATAAAGGCTGTCTTTGCTTCTCAGCGCCACATTTTCAAAACTTGTTCCGACTTTCCCGTCTACATTGATTCTGTAAAGCGATCCGCTTCCGCCTTCCAGAGAAATTCTCGGAATCAGAACGTCTTTGTCTTCATTATTAAAAACTTTTACGGCGTAGGTTTCCGAACGCATTTGGTTGTAAACCGTGTCGCAAAAGACGGTATCGGTAGAGAATCTCAACAGCTGCGTTGGCGATTCGAACGAAATATCGTCGCGGTTGCATCCTGCTAATAGTAAAAGGGACCAAAATGCAATGCCAAGGAATATTTTTAGTTTCATCTGTTCTTATTTAAATTTTTTTTAGGTCAGATGGAACACCCATTTTGTTTCTCCATAAAAAGAGATTTTGCAGAAAGATGTTTCATTGATCTTGTTTAATCTTCAAAACTACAAAATTTAAATTTTTATTTTATGGTGAGGACGATATTTTAATGATATTAAACAAAAAATCCTTTCAATGAACTGAATATTGAAAGGATTTAAATTTTTGATAAGATTAGTTACTCTTTTATAAATTTCTTATTAATTGTTTCGCCTGTTTTCGCAGTTGCAGTAATAATGTAAGTTCCTCCTGTAAGTTTTGAAAGATTTACTGCGTTTGCAGCGTTTGCAGTTTGTATAACTATTTTTCCGGAAAGATCTAATATTCTAATATCAGAAACTTCTGCGGAGAAATTGATAATGTCTTTTGCCGGATTTGGGAAGATCGAGATTCCCTTCTTATAATTTTCATTAACGGACAAAGTGCAATCCAAGTTGTATGAAGCCGTGATGTCTTTTTTCCAGCCACTGTAGGAATATGCATTGGCAACATTGTCTACGATGATACAGGTTTGACTTGAGTTGTTAGTAGCTTCCAGGTTGATAATCTTTGGATTTTGTCCATTTTTCAAATTCAATATTCGTATTAGGTTTTTGTCGCACCATACATCTGTTAAAGCTGTATTCTTGCTCAAATCCAGGAATTCAATTTTATTCTCATCGCAGGATAGCTTAGTTAATTGCAAATTATTTTTCAAGTCCAAAATAATGATTTGATTTCTATAACAGTACAATTCCTTCAATGCTAAGTTTTTACTGACATCCAAAGTTGTTAATTGATTTTCATAACAAATTAGAGTCTGCAGAGCATAGTTCTGAGATACATTCAAAGTTGTTAATGGATTTTTGTACGTAGCTAGTTGTGTCAGATTGCTATTTCCAGTCACATCCAAATTTGTGAGTTGATTATTGAAACAGATTAGATTTTTTAAAGCTAAATTCTTACTAATATCTAATATTGTTAATTGATTGACGCTACAATCTAAAGAAGTTAATGCTGTATTTTTACTTACATCCAAATTAGTAATTTGATTTTGAGTGCAGGAAAGATTCGTAAGATTTACAAAAGATTCTATTCCCGCCAGACTGCCGATATTTCTGCCGCCACAAGATATTGTGCCTGTAAAAGCAGCAGCTTCAGACACCTGAATCTGGCTGTCATTGTTGGTGTTGATTTGCGGATTACCAATCAGATAAGCTTTAAAATTTGCATCAGGAATATTGACGGTTTGAGATTTTAAAAAACTTGTTATTCCGACGATCATCAAAAAGATAGATATTTTTTTCATAAGCTTTCTTTGCTAAAATGTTGGTTAAATAGGTTATCGCAAAAGTAAAGTTTTCATTTTAATTTTTAGTATACTAAAAAAACTAACTAACATTTGTTAGTTAAATAAAAATGCGTAAGTTTGTTTAAATCACATTCATAATTCAAAATTTCAATTAATTATCTGAATGTCAAATGTTTAAATATGGAAATGACCGAAAGACATTTTTTAAACAAAGAAATTTCACAGACTGATTTGCTCAAATCAGCGTATCGTCTGATGTTTACGGCAAAATCGCTGACCGATTTGTACGAGCAGGAAAAAAAGATAACCTCAAAATACGTTCACGCCACTTCCCGCGGACACGAGGCGATTCAGCTCGCTTTGGGAATGCAGTTGCTGCCACAGGATTTCGTGAGTCCTTATTATAGAGACGATTCAATTTTACTTGGAATAGGAATCACGCCATACGAATTGATGCTGCAGCTTTTAGCAAAACGCGACGACCCATTTTCTGGTGGAAGAACTTACTACGCCCATCCAAGTTTGAGACGCGACGATTTCCCGAAAATCATCCACCAAAGTTCCGGAACAGGAATGCAGGCGATTCCAACTACAGGAATTGCAATGGGAATGAAGTACAAAGAAGAAACCGGAATCGCCGAAAATCTTGATGACAAACCAATTGCAGTCTGCTCACTCGGTGACGCCAGTTGCACAGAAGGCGAAGTTTCCGAAGCGTTCCAAATGGCAGCCTTGAAACAATTGCCAATTTTATATTTGGTTCAGGACAACGAATGGGATATTTCTGCCAGCGCAGACGAAATCCGAGCGCAGGACATCACGCAATATATGCAAGGTTTCAATGGCATTGAAACTCGTACAATCGACGGAACCGATTTTATCAAATCTTACGAAACCGTCAAAGAATGCATCAAAATCATTCGTGAAGAACGCAGACCAATGCTAATTCACGCAAAAGTTCCATTATTAAATCATCATACTTCCGGCGTAAGAAAAGAATGGTACAGAGATGATTTGGAAGAATGTGCGAAGAATGACCCATTAATAAAATTAAGAAATCAACTTTCGGAATTCAACATAGAAGATTCTGAAGTCGAAACCATAGAAAAAGAAGTCGCCGAACTCGTAAGAACCGACTTTGAAAATGCTGTTCTGGCTGAAGATCCAAAACCGAAAGATACTTACAAACACGATTTTGCTCCAACGCCAATCACCGAAGAAAAAGGCGAACGTTCCCCAAGTGGAAAAATCCCAACAGTAATGGTAGATTGCGCGCTTTTCGCCATCAGAGAATTGATGACCGAACATCCGGAAGCCTTATTATATGGGCAAGATGTTGGATTGAGATTAGGCGGCGTTTTCCGTGAAGCTATTACGCTGGCGGCACAATTTGGAGAAAAGCGAGTTTTCAATACACCAATTCAGGAGGCATTTATCGTAGGTTCAACAGTCGGAATGAGCGCGGTTGGACTCAAACCAATTGTCGAAGTTCAGTTCGCAGATTACATTTGGCCAGGCTTAAATCAGTTATTTACCGAAGTTTCCAGAAGTTATTATTTGTCCAATGGAAAATGGCCGGTGTCAATGATTCTCCGCGTTCCGATTGGCGCTTACGGAAGTGGCGGACCTTACCATTCAAGTTCAGTGGAAAGTGTTTTGACCAATATCAAAGGCATCAAAATCGCTTATCCTTCAACAGGTGCTGATTTAAAGGGATTAATGAAAGCCGCTTTCTACGACCCGAATCCGGTTGTAATGTTGGAACACAAAGGATTGTATTGGTCAAAAATCGAAGGCACAGAAAATGCAAAAACCATAGAGCCGGACGAAGATTACATTATTCCATTTGGTAAAGCCAGAGAAGTTTTGCTTTGCGAAAATTGGCAGGACAAACCAACGTTGACCATCATTACTTACGGAATGGGCGTTTATTGGGCTTCGAACGCAGCAAAAGAGTTTGATAATCAAATTGAAATCATTGATTTAAGAACGCTCGCGCCTTTAGATGAAAACCGGGTTTTTGAAAGCGTTAAAAAACATAACCGCTGCATTGTTTTGACAGAAGAACCTGTCAATAATAGTTTTGCTCAGAGTCTGGCGGCAAGAATCAGTGACCATTGTTTCAGACATCTGGATGCTCCGGTAAAAGTAGTTGGTGCCAAGGATTTACCGGCAATTCCTATCAATTCCGAATTAGAAAAGGAAATGTTGCCGAACACACAGAAATTAATTAAAGAAATAGAACAACTGTTGAAATATTAAGATAGCTGTTAGCAAATGGCTTTTGGCAATTAGCTTTCAATTATTATTAAGCTAGTTTTCTTAGCTGAGAGTTAGCGCCCTTGCGAACTTTAAAAATATTTTCAATAATATCAAAAAAATCTTTGCGCACTTTGCGTTAAAAATATGGAAACAGAAATAATTCCAAACAAAATAAAAATCAATAAAAAAGAATTGATTTTGTCCGAGGCCGCAATGCTTTTCAAGGAGAAAGGTTTCGGCGGAACAAGTATGCGCGACCTTGCCGAGAAAGTAGGAATGGAAGCCGCAAGTATGTACAATCACATCAAGTCAAAGGACGAAATTCTCGAATTGATTTGCTTCAAAATTGCCAACCAATACATTTCCCAACTTCAGGAAATTGAAAAGACCAACCAGACTTTTCAAGAAAAACTGAACGCCATCATCGGACTTCACGTTCAACTGATTATCGAGGATTCGGCATCAGTTTCTGTAGCGAATAACGATTGGAAATATTTGTCTAATGACAAGAAAGAACAATACAAACAAACCAGAAAGTCCTACGAAAAAAGCTTTGCCAACATCATAGAACAAGGAATGCAAAACGGCGAATTCAAAAAAATGAATGTTTCCGTCGCACTTTTCACAATGTTATCTTCATTAAGGTGGATAGAACTCTGGTACAAACCAAGCCGAGAAATCACACCACAGGAACTGGAAGATGATTTGAAAACATTATTAATGAAAGGCTTAAATAATTAGATTAAATCTTTGCTAAGCGTAAGCGGCTTTGCGAACTTAAAAACATAAAGTAAATCAAAAAAACTTTGCGCACTTTGCGTTTAAATAAAATGTCAGTAAATTTTCATCAATTAAAAGTCAAAAAAGTCAAGA
Organism: Bacteroidota bacterium; assembly: GCA_037033105.1. Lineage (GTDB taxonomy): Bacteria > Bacteroidota > Bacteroidia > Flavobacteriales > Weeksellaceae > Epilithonimonas. The sequence goes on along the minus strand of JAZBLF010000003.1, from coordinate 16,058 downwards.
AAGAAACGCAGGATTGTGTTTCCGTGAGTTTTGATGTGCCTGCAGAATTGGCAGAACAATTCAAATTCACGCAAGGCCAATACCTGACTTTCCGACAAATCAATGGCAGCGAGGAACTTCGTAGGTCGTATTCAATTTGCGCAAGTCCGCACGAAAACGAATTGAAAGTCGCTGTGAAAAAAGTGCCCGAAGGTCTCTTCTCTTCTTTTATGAATGACAACCTGAAAGAAGGTGACATCCTGGAAGTAATGCCGCCAATGGGAAAATTCTACACAGAACTGAATCCCGAGAACAAAAAAAAGTACGTTGCTTTTGCAGCAGGAAGTGGAATTACGCCAATTATTTCCATCATCAAATCAGTTTTGAAAAATGAGCCTCAAAGCCAGTTCATCCTGATTTACGGAAACAAAAATAAAGCGACCATCATTTTCAAAGAAGAAATCGAAGCTTTGAAAAACCGATTTATGGAACGCCTCAGCATTTATCACATTCTCAGCCGCGAGGTTGCGGATGCCGATTTGTTGAGTGGCAGAATTACCGGAGACAAGGCAAAATCATTCCTTAATAATATCATTCCGGCAGAGAAAATAGATGAGGTTTTCCTTTGTGGACCGGAAGAAATGATTCTCGGCGTGAGAGACACTTTGGTCAGTTCCGGCGTAGATGCCAGGAAGATTCACTTCGAATTATTCTTCAGCGCAGCTTCTGCCGAAAAGAAAAAAGAACACGAGTCGGCAATCAATAAATCGGATGACACATTCAGCAAAGTCACAGTCAAGTTGGATGCAAGCGCTCTGAAATTAGATTTAGCTTACCACGGCCCAACCATTCTGGACGCCGCTTTGCAAAACGGAGCCGACTTGCCTTATGCCTGCAAAGGCGGTGTTTGCGCCACTTGCAAATGCAAACTGGAAAAAGGCGAAGTCGTGATGGACATCAATTATTCCTTGGAACCGGACGAGATTGCCGCAGGATTTATCTTGTCCTGTCAAGCACATCCGAGGTCGGAGGAAGTGGTTGTGAATTTTGATATTAAATAAAATTGTATTCAAAGTATTACTAATCAAGTGACTTAAAGAATAAACTGGATGTTCAAAAGATTTTTTCAAAAACAAAATTCAAAAAAAATTTCCAAAGTAGATTATTGGAAAAAGTGGGAACTGTATGAATTATTTGATGACTTACATAAATCTGAAGCAATCATTAATGATATTAAAAACAACGATGAAGCTTTTATAAAATTTAAAAATGATTTTATTGAAGAATTGTATGAAATTGAAGGAGATAATGTTGCAGATTTTACTAGGATTTGGGAATGGTTTAAATCGGCAAAAGAATGGGAATTGTTTTGTGGAGAAGAAGGAAGTGAATTAAGGACTAATATTTTTCGCATAACTGATAAATGGAAGAGAAACCAAGATTTTGTAAACGGTACAAAAGTTTCACTGAATGCAGAATTTGGTGTAGTTATAGAAAAAAAATCTGATGATGATAACTATGGACAAATCCGTTGGGACACAGATAAAGAAGACGATACTGAAGATTGGCGTGGACTATTTGGAAGTTTTTTAAGTTCTGGAGGGGAAATTATAAATCAAGATTATGAGTTTAGATTTATAAATGACGATGGAACAATGAAAAAATCTCGCAATTAAGGTTGGAAGATTATAATCTGTTAAAACAAAACATTATGGAAACAACAGAAATCAATTTAGAAGAACATTTTCAGAATAAAATAGACAGCGAAATCCGCATCGAACCAAAAGACTGGATGCCAGACGCGTACAGAAAAACCCTGATTCGTCAGATTTCTCAGCACGCCCATTCCGAGATTGTTGGAATGTTGCCGGAAGCCAATTGGATTACGCGCGCACCAACTTTGAACCGAAAGAAAATCCTTTTGGCAAAAGTTCAGGACGAGGCTGGTCACGGCTTGTATCTGTATTGTGCCGCTGAAACTTTGGGCGTAACAAGGGACGAAACTATCAATGATTTGCATTCCGGAAAAGCCAAATATTCCAGCATTTTTAACTATCCGACGCTCACTTGGGCAGATATGGGCGCAATCGGCTGGCTAGTAGATGGCGCTGCGATTCTGAATCAGGTGCCACTTTGTCGCGCTTCGTACGGACCTTACGCCAGAGCGATGGTTCGGATTTGCAAGGAAGAAAGTTTCCACCAGAGACAAGGTTACGAGCTGATGATGAAACTCGCACAAGGTTCGCCGGAGCAGAAAGCAATGGCTCAGGATGCCTTCAACCGTTGGTGGTGGCCGACTTTGATGATGTTCGGACCCAAAGATGCCGAATCCGGAAATACAGAACTCTCAATGAAATGGCGAATCAAACGCTTCACCAATGACGAGCTGAGACAGCGTTTCGTAGACGTTTCCATTCCTCAGGCAGAATATCTGGGCTTGACGATTCCCGACCCGGATTTGAAATTCAATGAAGAAACCGGACATTACGAATTCGGAGAAATCGATTGGGATGAGTTCTGGAAAGTTGTAAAAGGAAACGGCGCCTGCAACAAAGAACGTGTCGAAACCCGCAAAAAAGCCTACGACGACGGCGCTTGGGTAAGAGAAGCCGCAACCGCTTACCACGAAAAAAGAAAATTAAGAGAAGAACAAAACAGAAAAACAGTTTAATGTTTTTTGTGATGCAAAATATACTCTCGCAGATTATTCAGATTGAGCAAATCATTAACTGAAAATCTGCAAAATCAATTAAATCTGCGAGAAATAATAAAATAAGAATTATGCAAAATACAGAATGGCCACTTTGGGAGGTTTTCATCAGAAGCAGACAAGGCCTCGACCACAAGCACGTCGGCAGTCTCCACGCTGCGGATGCTGATATGGCAATCCAAAACGCACGCGATGTTTACACCAGAAGGATGGAGGGCGTCAGCATTTGGGTCGTAGAATCCAAGCATATCCACGCTACAAACCCCGACGATTCCGAAGCGTTTTACGAACCTTCCGAGGACAAAGTTTACCGCCACCCGACGTTTTACCACGTTCCGGAGGAGGTGAAGAATATGTAATGTAATTATTATGGCAGCTATTTCCGCCTTCCGTTCCCAATCTTTTTGCCTTGGCTTTTCCAGCCACAAAAAAGGATTTCCACTCAAGTCGGGCTGCAGATTCGGCATAGAACAACATTTATCCTAAAAACACAATATTGTCATTCCGTAGGAAACCTAACGAAGTGGTTCGACGATGTCAAACTCAACAGTCTAGATTCCTACGGAATGACAAGAAAGCTAAGAAGTTTAATTCTTTGATGAGTTTTACGTCTTTGCGAACTTTAAAACATAGTAGTAAATAAAACTTTGCGCGCTTTGCGTTCAAATTCAATATAACAATGGAAAACAATAAAAACAACTGGCTCAATTATCTCCTGCATCTCGCAGACACAAGCCTCATTCTCGGACAGCGTTTGTGTGAATGGTGCGGAAAAGGTCCAGTCTTGGAACAGGATATTGCTTTGTCAAACATCGCATTGGATTTGTTGGGAGAATCTTCCAACTATTACCAATATGCCGCCGAGATTCAGAATGAAGGAAAAACCGAAGACGATTTGGCGTTCCTCAGAAACGAGCGTGAATTCAAGAATATATTGTTGGTAGAAAAAGATAACGGCCATTTCGGAGACACCATTGCGAGACAGTTTTTCTTTGATGCCTATCATCATTTATTATTGAGCGAACTGAAACACCATTCAGATTTGAAACTCGCTTCCATCGCCGAGAAGTCGTTGAAAGAGGTCACTTATCATTTGAAATGGAGTAGTGAATGGATGATTCGATTGGGCGATGGTACAGAGGAAAGTCATAATAAAATCCAAAAGTCAGTCAATGATTTGGTGGATTTCACAGACGAAATGTTCATTCCGTCAAACTGGGAATTAGAATTAATCGAACAAAACATCATCCCCGACATCAGAACCTTCAGACCAAAATGGGAAACCGAAGTTCTGGAAATCCTAAACGAAGCCACATTGTCAATCGACTTCGAAAAATCAAGAAAACTCACAGGCGGAAAAGACGGAAAACACACCGAGAAAATGGGCTACATCTTAGCAGAAATGCAAATAATGCAACGCACATATCCAAATATGGAATGGTAAGATAAAGTACTAACTTATAATAAAAGTATTTTTGAGTTCTTAGCTGAGTTTTACGCCTTTGCGAACTTAAAAATGTTTTCAATAATGATAAAAAATCTTTGCGGACTTTGCGTTCAAAAGGAAATCAAAATAAAAAATGACAATCACAGAAAACGACATATGGCAAATCCTCAAGGAAGTTCCCGACCCGGAAGTTCCCGTTCTCAATCTTTTGGATTTGGGAATCATCCGTGATGTGAAGTTCAATGGTGACGAAATCGAAGTTGTAGTGACACCAACTTACTCCGGTTGTCCCGCAACATCAATGATTAATATGTCAATTAAACTGAAATTGATTGAAAAAGGTTTCAACAACATCAAAATAACAAACCAATTGAGTCCCGCTTGGACAACCGATTGGATGACGGAAGAAGGAAAACAAAAACTGAAAGCTTACGGCATTGCGCCACCCGTTTATTCAAAAAATAGCAACGAACTATTTTCCAAAACAGATGAGGTCGGATGTCCGCTTTGCAGTTCAAAACACACGCATTTGGTAAGTCAGTTTGGTTCCACAGCCTGCAAAGCATTATACCAATGCGATGATTGCAAAGAGCCTTTTGATTATTTTAAATGCCATTAATAAAACAAATGAATGAAACTTTTGAATTAAAACTGCTGAGTTTATATTGGCTAGAGAATATAAGAGAAGAGGTTGACTTATGTGCGCACGGAAAATTATTGGTAAGAATTGGAGATGAAATAATTTGCGATGAAGATGCTTTAGAAGTTACCGTTAGTTCAACCGCATTATATCTTCTGAGAACTTTAGAAGAAGATTATAGAAGTGGAGATTATGCAGGTCAACTTCTTCCCTGTTGTGGATTTAATTTCTTAGCAGAAAGTAAGGAAGATGATTTTGTCAATGTTTTAGGTTGTCCAAGTGGAGTAGATTGGATAATTATTCATACAAATGGCAACGTGAAATTAATAACCGAAAAAGGAACGGAGGCAGAAATGAATTTTAAAACCTATAAAGAGATTGTTTTAGACTTTGCAGATAAAATTGAAAGTTTTTACAATGAAAGTAAACCAAAGATAGTTGAGGAAGAAAATGAAATGAATGTAATTGGATATCCAGTGTTTTGGAATGAGTGGAACAAGTTAAGAGGCAAATGGAAGTAAATAATTAATTTCCACTAAAATTATATTAGTAAAAGAAGTCATTGTACTTTTTACATCATACATTTTACAATAAAGAATGAAAATAGGAATAGTCGGTAGTGGTGCAATGGGAAGCGGAATAGCACAGGTTTTGGCAACAGCCGGAAACGAAGTTTTGTTGTATGACAGCAATCCACTTGCCGTAGAAAAAGCAGGACAAAATCTCGAAGCGCAATTCCAAAAATTGGCTGAGAAAGGCAAAATGACCTTCGAAGAAGCAGAAACTTATTTCGATAATATCCGATTGAGCGATAAATTATCGGAATTAAAAGATTCAGAATTAATCATCGAAGCGATTGTTGAAGATTTGGAAATCAAGAAAGATTTGTTTCAAAAACTGGAAAGTCTGGTTTCCGAAGATTGTATTTTGGCGACTAATACGTCATCATTATCCATTGCATCTATTGCATCTGCTTGTCACAAGCCTGAACGAGTGATTGGAATTCACTTTTTCAATCCGGCGCCGTTGATGGCTTTGGTTGAGGTTATTCCTGCCGTCCAGACGGATAAAGATTTGATTTCGAAAGTGAAAAACTTAGTAGAAAGTTGGAAAAAACTTCCTGTGATTACAAAAGACACACCTGGGTTTATTGTGAATCGCGTCGCAAGACCATTTTACGGAGAAGCGATTAGAATTTTGGAAGAAGGAATTGCAGACTGCGCAACGATTGACTTTGCAATGACAAGTTTGGGCGGATTCAAAATGGGACCATTTCAATTGATGGATTTCATTGGTCACGACGTGAATTACCGAGTGACAGAAAGCGTTTTCAAAGAATTTTTCTATGACCCGAAATTCAAACCGTCTTTTACACAAAAGCGATTATTTGAAGCCGGGTATTTCGGAAGAAAGTCGGGGAAAGGATTTTATGATTATTCTGAAAATGCTGAACAAATCAAACCAAATGAGAATCCTGAATTACTTCAATTAATATTTAAAAGAATCTTAGTAATGCTGATGAACGAAGCTTCAGATGCGTACTTCTTAAATATCGCTTCTGCGGAAGACATCGATTTGGCAATGACAAAAGGTGTGAATTATCCAAAAGGCCTATTGAAATGGGCAGATGAATTTGGACTGGAAAACCTTCAGAATGAACTCGACGAACTTTATAATTTCTACCATGAAGACCGCTACAGATGCAGTCCAATCATCAGAAACTTAGTAGTAAAACAGAATAAAGCTTTTTATTAATAATTCTAAAAACCAAAAACCAAATACCAAGAACTATAAACTAAATAATGAATCAAGTATATATAATAGACGGCATCCGAACGCCGATCGGAAAACTAAAAGGAAGCTTATCTTCCGTCCGTCCCGATGATATGGCGGCTTTTGTCATCAAAAAATTGTTGGAAAGAAATCCGAACATCGACCAAAGTAAAATTTACGATGTCGTTTTAGGTTGCGCCAATCAGGCTGGCGAAGACAACCGAAATATTGCAAGAATGTCGGCTTTGCTGTCCGGTTTGGACTATCACGTTCCTGGCGAAACGGTCAACAGACTTTGCGCATCCGGATTATCGGCTGCAATTAATGCGGCTAGAGCCATTCAGGTTGGTGATGCCGATTTGATGATTTCCGGCGGTGTTGAGAATATGACGCGTGGACCATTGGTGATTTCAAAATCTGAAAACCCGTTCGGCGGTGATGCAAAAATATACGATACCACTTTCGGCTGGCGTTTCATTAATCCGAAAATGAAAGAAATGTACGGCGTAGATGCGATGGGAGAAACAGCAGAAAATTTGGCTGAACGAGATAATATTTCCCGTGAAGACCAGGATTTGTTTGCCTTCAATTCTCAACGGAAAGCAAAAATTGCTCAGGAAAACGGGAGGTTATCTCAGGAAATCGTTCCCGTAAATATTCCTCAAAGAAAAGGCGACGATTTGATTTTTGATAAAGATGAATTTCCTAAAAACGACACAACTCTGGAAGGCTTATCAAAATTAAGAACCGCTTTCAAGAAAGATGGAACAGTCACAGCAGGAAATGCTTCAGGACTGAATGACGGCGCCGCGGTTTGTTTGTTAGCTTCGGAAAATGCGATTAAAGAATTTGGATTAACGCCAAAAGCAAGAATAGTTTCAAGCGCGGTTGTCGGTGTAGAACCAAGATTGATGGGAATTGGCCCTGTAAAAGCAGCAGAATTAGCATTACAAAAAGCAGGATTGAAATTTAAGGATATTGATATTATCGAATTGAATGAAGCATTCGCTGCACAAAGTTTGGCGTGCATCAGAGCTTGGGGATTGGATGACAACGATTCCAGAATCAATCCAAACGGTGGAGCGATTGCACTCGGGCATCCACTTGGAATGAGTGGTGCAAGAATCCTGAATTCCGCAATGTATGAACTTCAAAACCAAAATAAAAAATATGCCCTGGCAACAATGTGTGTTGGCTTGGGTCAAGGTTTCGCGGTGATTATTGAGAAAGTTTAGTGAATTGTAAAATGTATTAATGTAAAAAGTATTTACGATTTACATTGAACTTATTTTAATTCATTAATACATTTTACATCATACATAAATACAAAAAATACTATGCAACTAGAAAATTACGCGCTCGGCAGATGGACAAAAGGAGAGGGAGAAGGGCAGGCTTTATACAATTCCATCAACGGTGATTTGGTGGCAACGGCAACTTCCAAAGGTTTGGATTTTGCGGAAATGATGGATTACGCCAGAAAAGTTGGCGGTCCGGCTCTTCGAAAATTAACTTTCCAAGAAAGAGGATTGATGCTGAAGAAGCTCGCATTTCATCTTTTGGAAAAGAAAGAAACATTCTACAAAGTAAGTTGGGCAACCGGCGCAACCAAGGCTGACAGCTGGGTTGACATCGAAGGAGGCATTGGAAATCTTTTTGCGAATGCCTCTTTAAGGAGACAATTTCCGGATTTACCTTATTATATAGATGGCGAATCGGTGAAGCTTTCCAAAGAAGGCACTTTCATAGGTCATCACATTTGTACGCCGAAACGTGGGGTTGCGATTCATATCAACGCCTTTAATTTTCCGGTTTGGGGAATGTTGGAGAAAATTGCGGTCAACCTTTTGGCTGGCGTTCCGGCAATCGTAAAGCCTGCGACAGCAACAAGTTTTTTGACTGAAGTGGTTGTAAAAGAAATTATCGCTTCACAAATTTTACCTGAAGGAAGTCTGCAATTAATTTGCGGTTCAGCCAACGGAATTCTCGAAAGTGTAACGAGCGAAGATATTGTAACCTTTACAGGTTCGGCTACCACAGGGAAAATGCTGAAGTCTCATCCAAGAATTCTTGAAGAATCTGTGCCTTTCAATTTGGAAGCCGATTCTCTAAATGCAATGGTTTTAGGCGAAGATGCAAAACCTGGAACAGCGGAATTTGATTTGTTCATCAAAGAAGCCGTTCGTGAAATGACGACCAAAGCCGGGCAAAAATGTACGGCAGTGAGAAGGATTTTAGTGCCTGTTAATTTGGTTGAAGATGTCCAGATTGCACTTGGACAAAGACTTTCCACCGTTATCATCGGAGACCCAAATGTCGAAGGTGTGAGAATGGGCGCTTTGGCCAATAAAGATCAGGTGACAGAAGTTTCCGAGAAAGTTCAGGAATTATCCAAAACTCAGGAAATCGTTTTCGGAAATCTAGATGATTTCAACGTGAAAGGTGCAGACAAAAGCAAAGGCGCGTTCATTTCCCCGATTCTATTCCTTAATTCAGACCCTTTTAAATATACAGATTGTCATAATATTGAGGCTTTCGGGCCAGTCAGCACGATTATTCCTTATCATAATATCGATGAAGCGATTGAGTTGGCGAGAATGGGAAAAGGTTCGCTTTGCTGCTCGGTTGTGACGGCTGATGACGATTTTGCAAGAGAATTTGTCATTGGAGCCGCATCAATGCACGGACGGATTTTGATCCTTAATTCCGATTGTGCTAAGGAAAGCACCGGTCACGGTTCGCCTTTGCCAATGCTGGTTCACGGCGGTCCCGGAAGAGCTGGCGGTGGCGAAGAAATGGGCGGAAAACGTGGCGTTCTTCATTATATGCAACGCACGGCGATTCAAGGTTCGCCAACGACTTTGACGAACATTACGCAACAATATCAATACGGCGGAAAACAGTTTGAGGACAATATTCATCCATTCAGAAAACATTTTGAAGAGTTGAAGGTCAGCGAAACTTACATCACGGCAAAACATACGGTCACAGAAGCAGATATTACCAATTTCGCCAATGTTTCCGGCGACAATTTTTATGCGCATATGGACGCAACCTCTTTGGAAGGAACGATTTTCGAAGGTCGAGTTGCGCACGGTTATTTCATTCTCAGCAAAGCCGCGGGATTATTTGTTGACCCGAGAAAAGGTCCGGTTTTGCTCAATTATGGCTTGGATGAATGCCGTTTCGTCAAACCCGTTTATCCCGGAATGACGATTGGCGTGAAGTTTACCTGCAAAGAAAAAATCAGTCAGGAAAAACGGGATGAAGATGATATTGCCAAAGGAATCGTCCGCTGGCTCGTGGATGTTTATGACGAAACCGGAGAAACTGTCGCGATTGCTACGATTTTGACGATGGTAAAAAAACTTAATCAAGAATAAATTTTTATAAATTTGGATAAACTACAATGATATGAGTACTGCTGAACTAAAATTAGATTTAATCAATAAAATTTCTGAAATGAAAGAAGTCGGAATCATCAAAGAAATCAAAAAACTGATTGATTTTGAATTAAATGAAGATATTTTCGAATTAAATCAATTACAAATAGATAGAATTGCCGAAGCTAAAGAAGAATATTCAAATGGGAAGATTTTATCTGAAAAACAAGCAAATTCTGATATTGAAAAATGGCTAAACGAAAAATAGTCTGGACTCAGAAAGCGAATGCTGAGCGTAAGGATATTTTCGAATATTGGATTAATAAAAATAAATCCAAAATTTATAGCATCAAACTCAATAAATTATTCATCGAATCTCTGAAAATACTTTCTGAACATCCAAATATTGGAAGACAAACCAGTGACGACAATACCAGAGTAAGAATCGTACGAGATTATTTGATTTTCTATGAGGTTAACAAAACTGAAATTATTATTCAATCCGTATGGGATGGAAGAAGAGAAAATTAATAAGATTCACAATAAATAATCAATGGAAGCATACGTAAAATCAACCATAGAAAACGGAATTGGAACCATCGAGTTTTTCCATCCGCAAAGCAACTCGATGCCAAGTTCGCAACTTAAAAATCTTGTAGAAGAAATTGAAAAATTGGGAAAAAATGACGATGCAAAAGTCATCATCCTGAAAAGTGGTGGCGAAAAAGCCTTCTGTGCAGGCGCGTCTTTCGACGAATTGATTTCCATTCAGGACTTCGAAACAGGCAAGACGTTTTTCTCAGGATTCGCCAATGTCATCAATGCAATACGAAAATCTCCGAAATTAATCATCGCAAGAATCCACGGAAAAGCGGTTGGTGGCGGCGTTGGAATTGCTTGTGCTGCAGATTATACTTTTGCGACAGAAAATGCTTCTGTAAAACTAAGTGAATTGGCGGTAGGAATTGGACCTTTCGTCATCGGACCGGTTGTCGAAAAGAAAATCGGGACTTCGGCTTTTGCACAATTGGCGATTAATGCTACCGAATTTTATTCTGCAGAATGGGCGAGAGAAAAAAATATGTTTCAGGATATGTACGAAACGACAGAGGAAATGGATGCCGAAATTCAAATTCTAGCAGAAAAGTTAGCATCGTCCAATCCGGAAGCAATGCAGAAACTGAAAGAAATATTCTGGAAAGGCACCGATGATTGGGATGAGCTATTGGTTGAGCGTGCGGAAATCAGCGGAAAATTGGTTCTTTCGGATTTTACAGTTCAGGCGATCAATCAATTTAAGAATAAATAGCGATAATTACGAGATAAAATTTGCAGAATAAAAAATATTTCCTATTTTTGCATCCTCAAAACCAGAGTTGCTGGATCCATTAGTCCGATGCTCATATATTTAAACAATAATTTTAAAACTTCTGAAAATGAAAAAAGATATCCACCCAAGTAACTATAGATTGGTAGTTTTCAAAGATATGAGTAACGAGGAAACTTTCCTTTGCAAATCTACTGCTGATACAAAAGATACTATCGAATTCGAAGGATCTGAATACCCATTAATTAAAATGGAGATTTCTTCTACTTCTCACCCTTTCTACACTGGTAAAACCAAATTGGTTGACACTGCAGGTAGAGTTGACAAGTTTATGAACAAATACAAAAAATTCGCTAAATAATTTTAGCAGATTTTTAGAAATATAAAAACCTTTCGGATTTCCGAGAGGTTTTTTTGTTATTTTTGCTTCCTTAGAAGTTAGACTTTAGAAGTGAGAAATTAGATTTTTCCTGCTTCTGTCTAACCTCTGACCTCTAACCTCTAACAACTAAAAAAAATGCAGCTCGTTTTTTCAGACGCACAATATTGGGAAGATTTCCTTCCGCTTACATTCACAAAACCTATTGCAGAGATGCGGATGGGAATCCTGACTTTTTCAGAAAGATGGAAGAGACTTCTCGACATCGATGAGGTTTTCTACATCACAGAAAACTATCTTCAGGACAAATTCAAAAAACCGGAACCCAAGCAAAGTCTTTTCATCGTTCCCAACTTTTTCCCGTCCGATGAGGTTTTAAGACAGATTAAAGATCTTCAGCCAGGCGAAGCTTTGGTTTATGACAATGAAGTTTTGGTGGCTAACATCAATATGGACAATTTTTCTCTCAATCAAATCAGTAAAATGACTGATATTACAGAGAAGTTGTTATTTATCGAAAAACCCACCGATATCTTTTCTCACAACGATTTTGCCATCAATTTTGATTTCGAATTGGTGACGAAAGGAAAAACATCTCAGGTATTATCTTCTACCAACGGTTTCATCGGCGAAAAAGAAAATCTGTTTATCGAAGAAGGTGCAACGATAGAATTTTCAACACTCAATTGCAAAACCGGAAAAATCTATGTTGGAAAAAATGCCGAGATTATGGAAGGTTCCAATATCCGAGGGTCATTAGCACTTTGCGAAGATTCAAAAATCAATCTCGGAACCAAACTTTACGGCGGAACTACCATTGGCCCGCATTCTAAAGTTGGAGGCGAGGTAAACAATATTGTTATTTTCGGCTATTCTAATAAAGGCCACGACGGTTTTCTCGGCAATTCCGTGATTGGAGAGTGGTGCAATCTGGGCGCAGACACCAATTCATCAAACTTAAAAAATAATTATGCCTCTGTAAAACTGTGGAATTACAGAAAAGAGATTTTCATAGACACAGAATTGCAGTTTTGCGGTCTGATTATGGGAGATCATTCCAAAACTGCCATCAATACGCAGCTCAATACAGGCACAGTTGTTGGGGTGGCATCCAATATATTCAAACCCGGTTTCCCTCCCAATTTGGTAGACAATTTTTCCTGGGGCGGAATGAAGGGTGACGAGAAATTCCGTCCGGATAAAGCATTCGAAGTAGCAGGAAAAGTAATGGATCGCAGAAAAATCCCGCTGACAGAGTATGACAAAGACATTCTGAAATATATCTATAATGAGTTTTAATTTTAAAACTCATTTTTTTTAAGATAAAATTGGCTGCCTTTCAGGTTTCGGAAAACTGTTTTGTGTCAAAGTTTGCTTATTTTTGCATTCATCGATTTCGGCAGACTGTTCTGGAATCTAATTTTAACCTCTATATATAATAATGAAGCAGTTTCTTCTGTGTCTTTTTACACTATTGCTTTTGGCAAGTTGTGCCAGGGTAGGCTCTCCCGTGGGTGGCAGCAAGGATTCGATCCCGCCAAAAATGATCGGTTCCAATATAGACACCACCAGAGTCGGCGTCCCGAGAGATATCAAAAAGCTCAGAATAGATTTTGACGAATATATCCAACTCAAGGATGTCAGCAGAAATCTTATTATTTCGCCGCCCATCAATTATACCAAGATTATTCCTTCCTCTACAGGCAACAGATATCTGGAAATCCAGTGGAAAGATACGCTTCAGGCCAATACAACTTATAATTTCAATTTCGGAAATTCTGTAGTAGACCTTAATGAAAGCAATCCGCTGCCTTATTTCAACTTTGCTTTTTCAACGGGTGAGAAGCTGGATGATCTTTACATCAGCGGTTCTATTATAGATGCGCTTGGAAATGAAAAAAATCCTGAAGGCAAAGACAAAAATCTCGTAGTAGGCCTCTATCAGGTCAAAGATACGATGAACTACCGTCAAAAGCCGTACTATATATCAAAAGCCGATCCCGACGGTTATTTTGAATTGAATTACCTGACGCCCGGGAAATATAAGGTTGTGGGCTTCGATGATGAGAATTCCAATTCCATTTATGATATCGGAAAAGAAAATGTGGCCTTTCAAAAAGAAGAGATAGACCTTTCAACAAGTATTTCTGGTTTGAAGTTGAAATCTTTCCCGTCCAAAAAAGCAGTGAGATACAAAGAACTGACCGTTTCTACCGGAGGCGTTACAATGCTGTTTGAAGGTAATCCTGAAAAAGTCGTGGTAAAAGCCGTTGGTGATAAGCCTTCAGATTATAAAGTGACGCACAAATCCAAATCAGACTCGGTAAAGATCTGGTTTGATGCCGCCAAAGAAAATATCGGCGCCACGGTAAGTGAAAATATCAGGTTTTCCTACGACACAGGTGCCAAGCAGGACACGATGTCTGTCTTTTACAAAAAACCGGCGAAAGATGAAATGACTATTTCCAATCCTTTCACCAACAAACTGGCTCCGGAAACAGATTTCAGATTTTCATCCAATTATATCATTAATAAAATCCAGCCGGAAAACTGGAAACTGGCAGCCGACAGTATTGCACAGAGTTTTACAGCAAGCATTTCTGAGCTAGATTCTACACAGGTGATTGTAAAATCCAACTTTATTACCGGCAAGAAATACCAGCTTACAGTTCCCAAAAATACGTTGAGCTCTTTCTACAATAGGTCCAGTGAAAGTGTCCGTTTTGATTTTGAGGTAGCAAAACCGGAAGATTTTGGAAGTTTTGCAGCACATATTATCAATCCGCCAACGCAGAAATTCTGGATTCAGCTTCTAAATGAGAAAAATGAAACCGCTTACCAGCAATACACCAACTCCGCAGATGTAAAATTTGTCAATTTAAAACCGGGTGCGTACAGGCTGAGAATTTTGGTAGATAATAATGAGAACGGCGTCTGGGACAGTTCAGATTTCGAAAATGAAGTTTTAGGTGAAGAGGCTTATCTATTCAGAAAATCCGGAGATAAGGAATTAATGAGCAAGATCAATATCCGCCCGATGTGGGAAATCAATGAAAATTGGGATCTTACAAAAGAAGAACAATCCGCCAATTGAAAAAGATAATTTTTTGGATCGCCGCCGTTTTTGTAGGAATACAGCTCATTCCTGTCGACAGAACAAATAAAGCTGTCAACGCTAAAGACAATTTCATTGATATTTATAAAACACCGCAGCATATCACGGTTATTTTGAAGAATGCATGTTACGACTGCCATTCCAACGAAACGAAATATCCGGACTATGCCTACATCGCTCCAGTTTCCTGGACGGTGAAAGATCATATTAATGAAGGTCGGGAGCACCTCAATTTTTCAGAATGGGGCACATATAACAAAGAGCTCAAAGAAAATGCATTAGAAAAGACAATTGCTACAGTCAAAGATCTTCAGATGCCGCTGCCTTCCTATATACCGTATCATCCCAAAGCCAATCTTACCACAAAGCAGAGAGAATTACTTCAGGCCTACTTCACATATCTTCAGAAAAAGTAATTTTACGATATTATTCTTATTCATAAGTCAGATATTTTATATATTTGATAAAAACTATAAGTTATGAATAAGTTATTAATTACAATATTGCTTCTTTGTTCATTTGCAACCAAAGCACAGCAGGAGAGTGGTGAAAAGATGAACCTCGTAAAAGTCAACCTGACATCCATTGCCTTCCGAAATTATCAGTTTGCCTACGAACGGTTGTTTACAAAGAGATTTTCCGTTCAGGTCTCATACGGTGTCATCCCTGCCGGACAGGTTCCGATGATAGATGAGATCATAAAAGATGAAAATGTAGATAATATCAAATTAGGCGGCAGCAATCTTACGATAGAACCAAGGTTTTATCTCGGCAGAGGCTATGGCCACGGATTCTATGTCGCGCCGTACTACAGATATTCACATTTTAATATAGACAACCTGACGTACCGTTACACTTCGGATGATCCCGCAGCTGCAGGTGCGAAAATTCCCATCTCATTTACCGGGAAGACCAACTCAAACAATATAGGATTGATGATCGGAGCCCAATGGCTGTTGGGCAGGAATGACAACTGGGTGCTAGATGTCTGGTTTATCGGTGGCCATTACGGCGGCGCCAGCGGGACCATCACCGGAAAGTCGGGCAGGCCACTCACCCAGTACGAACAAAATCAGCTCAACGAAGATATTAAAGATCTGGACATCTCTCTGTTCGATTACGAAGTTACCACCAATTCTTCCGGCGCTGTAATCAAGCTAGACTCCGGCTGGCTAGGCGTCAGATCCGGCATCTCGTTCGGCTACAGGTTCTAAAATGCTACTTTTGGCAATTCTGCAAACCCGCCATTTCTATGCCCGAGCTGTTTTGCAGACCGGGCTATCCGCTGCAATCTTTTTATCAGAC